>CAVUAE010000001.1:0-1465721 GCA_963739395.1 uncultured Chloroflexia bacterium
AGAAAGATATGATTAAATCAAGCAAAAGGAATGAAAAGATGAAGAAATTTACCCTGGCTCTTATTGCCCATGATGCCAAAAAAGAAGATATGGTGCAGTTAGTTAAGGCGCATAAAGATGAGTTTTCCAGATCTAGACTGGTGGCGACCAGAAGTACAGGGCAACTCATCATGGAAAAAACTCAACATACCGGTACGGGCTTATGCAGAGCGGCCCGCTGGGCGGCGACCAGCAAATAGGTGCTATGGTAGCTAATGAAGACGTTGATGCAGTTATTTTCCTACGCGACCCTTTCACTGCTCATCCTCACGAGCCAGATGTATCCGCCCTGCTAAGAATCTGCGATGCACACAGTGTACCTTTAGCGACAAATATCACCACGGCGGAAGCAGTTTTACACCTCATAGCCGAGCACCCCGAAGCTTTAAGTGGGCACCATCTCATCGCAGAGTATCTCGAAGAAGTGGCAGCAATAAATAACTGAAATAGAAAATAAAAGGAGAAAAAATTGTTCAAAATTGTAAAGAAATGGTTCTTACCCCTGGCACTGGTAATGGTAGCAGTCCTGGTTTTGACAGGCTGCAGTAGCACGAACCACAACTGCCACAACAACAGCAGTTCAGACAACTACTGCAACCACTACTGCGACGCAACAACAACAGCGACAAACACCATCCTCGTCGGCTCATTCAAAGTTATCGGCTCCAACACCATCACGCCCTTAAGCGCGGTTTGGGCGGAGAACTTCATGAAAGCGAATTCCAAAGTCAGTATTGCCGTTAGCGGCCCCGGCTCGGGCGCCGGAATCGCCGCCCTCATCGACGGCACCACGGATATCTGTCAGGCATCCCGCGCGATTAAACCCGCAGAAATAACCAGGCTAAGGAAAAAGGCGTGAATCCCTATGAAATACAGGTCGCTACAGATGCTCTCTCCGTCGTCGTCAACCCCTCCAACCCGGTAACAGAGCTGACCTTCACCCAGCTTTCGGCGATATACACCAACCAGATAACCAACTGGAAAGAGCTCGGCGGTAACGATGCGCCGATAGTCGTCTTCTCCCGTGATAGCAACTCTGGCACCTTCGCCTACTTCCTGGAAGAGGTAGTGCAGATGGCGGGTATGGCAACCGCAGATAAGACGCTGCAATACGGCGGTAAAGTGCTGATGCTTCCCTCTACCGAGGAAGGCATATCACAGGTTGCCAGCAATCCTAATGCTATCTTCTACTCCGGGCTTGGCTACCTGAACAACACGGTCAAAGCCCTCGGCATAAAGAAAACCGCTAATGATGCGGCAGTAAAACCAAGCGTGGAAACAGCCCTGAATAATACATACCCAATCTCCCGCCTGCTGTTCTACTATACTAACGGCACGCCCAACGGCGTAATCAAGGCTTACATCGATTACTGTCTATCCGTAGAAGGACAACAGGAAGTGCTCACCGCTGGTTTCGTACCGTTGTCAAAATAAAGTAGAATAAAAAAGATAATGCAGAAAAAAAATACTGCCCCCACCGCCGCTGGAGTCTCAAAAAAGGGACTAGGGTGGCGGCTGCGGTTGGGCGAAAGAGTCATCGAGGGCTGGATATTCCTGGCAGGAATGTTAACGATAGTAGTCCTGCTGGGCATTATATTTATACTTCTCAAAGAAGGTTTGCCTATCTTCGCTAATACTAAACCCTGGGATTTCCTCTTCGGCACACACTGGTACCCATATGCCGATCCGCCGGTCTTCGGTATCGCACCATTCTTCGTATCCACCTTAATGATTACTCTAATATCGACCATTGTAGCCGTCCCCATCGGCGTGGCTTGCGCGGCTTATTTATCCGAGGTAGCGCCCCCTAAAGTCGCCGAGACAGTGAAACCCATCATTGAAATACTGGCTGGCATACCGTCGGTGATGATGGGGTTTATCGGGCTGGCGCTGCTTTCACCATTCGTCCAGAGTCTATTTCATCTGAACACCGGCCTATGCGGACTGACTGCCGCCATCATGCTCTCGCTAATGAGTCTGCCGATAATTGTCAGTGTTTCTGAGGACGCTTTACATGCTGTGCCAAGAGAATACAAAGAAGCGTCATATGCACTTGGAGCGACGAAATGGGAGACGATATGGCACGTTTGTATACCGTCCGCATTATCCGGTATCGCTGCCGCCATCATGCTGGGGGTGGGTAGAGCTATCGGCGAGACAATGACGGTCTTAATGGTTGCCGGCAATGCCCTGGCGGTACCGGCCTCACCTACCGACCCTATGACCGCGATGACTGCGGCCATTGCCAACAGTATCGGCAACGCTGTACGCGGCGGGGTGCAATATCAAGCCATCTTCGCCATCGGTCTTATCCTATTTATTTTAACGCTAGGGGTAAATATCATCGCCGAAAGAGTGCTGGAACGTCAGAAAAGGAAATTTTCGAGGTAGATACTGATGACGACATACAGCTCACGTAAAATATCACAGCGCACCGCCTTTACTTTCCTAACGCTGGCGACAGTTATTGCCGTGACGCCGGTGCTGTTTATTATTATCTATACCATCGTCAAAGGAGGCGGCGCATTAACCTGGGACTTTCTGGTTCAGTTCCCATCGCAGGCAGGGAGGGAGGGTGGCATTTTACCTGCCATCATCGGCACTTTTTACCTGATGCTTGGCACCCTTGCTTTTGCCCTGCCGATAGGGGTACTGGCAGGGATATACCTAACAGAATACGCGCGGGATAACTGGCTGACCCGGCTTATTAATTTAGCTATCGTGAACCTAGCAGGTGTGCCCAGCATCGTCTTCGGACTCTTCGGGTTGAGTGTGTTCGTGCTGGCTTTCCACTTCGGGCTATCGCTGCTCGCTGCCAGCCTGACTTTAGCGTGCCAGGCGCTGGCGATGGTCATTACCACGTCGAGAGAGGCACTATTAGCTGTACCGAGGGAGTATAGAGAGGGCAGTCTCGCCATTGGTGTAACCAAATGGCAGACGGTCAGGCATATTGTTTTACCGCAGGCTATGCCGGGCATCATTACCGGGGCGGTGCTGGCGATAAGCCGCGCCGCCGGAGAAACAGCGCCGATACTGATAGTAGGGGCAGCCTTCTTGTTGCCGGCTCTACCGCAGTCACCTTTAGACCAGTTTATGGCGCTGCCTTACCACCTTTATACAGTCGCTGCCCATGTCCCCAACATGCCAAAAGAAACGGTATGGGGCGTGGCGCTAGTACTCCTTTTCGTAGTGCTTTCCTTCGATATCTTGGCGGCAGCTATAAGAATTAAAACAAGACAGAGGAAATAGTTATGAATATTAAACTTAATGTGCCGGATATTTCTACTAAGCCCGCAGACAAATGCGTCACCAAACTCAAAGCGGAGAATATTAATCTCTACTACGGGTCTTTCCAATGCTTAAGGAATGTCACGCTGGATATACCATCGTGCGCTATTACGGCGATTATCGGGCCGTCAGGCTGCGGGAAGTCCTCGCTGCTGCGTCTATTTGACCGTATGAATGATCTTATCCCCGGGGTTAAAGTGGAGGGGAATGTTGAGCTGGATGGTATTCCTATTTACGACTCAAAAATCGACGTCGTTGAGCTAAGGAAGCGGGTGGGGATGGTCTTTCAGAAGCCCAACCCCTTCCCGATGTCGGTATTTGAGAACGTGGCTTTCGGTCCCAAGCGGCACGGTATTAAAAACCACGGTGAGCTTACGGAAATCGTCGAAAAAAGCCTACGTCAGGCGGCGTTGTGGGACGAGGTTAAAGACAAACTGGGGCAGTCTGGCTTGGCTCTTTCTGGCGGACAGCAACAGCGTCTTTGCATCGCACGGGTACTGGCGGTAGAACCGGAAGTAATCTTAATGGATGAGCCGTGCAGCGCCCTCGACCCTGCGGCAACGTTAAAGATCGAGGACTTGATGCGTAACCTGGCCACGGATTACACTATCATCATCGTTACCCATAATATGCAGCAGGCGGCGCGGGTATCGGACACGGCGGCATTTATGATGATGGAGCCAGATAGAGCTGGGGTGCTCGTGGAGTATGGACCAACAGCCCAGCTATTTACCAATCCAAAAGACAAACGTACTGAAGACTATATTACCGGAAGGTTCGGCTAGAGTTCTAGGAGGTCAACATGGAAACGAGAACAGCCTTTCATAAAAAACTACGGGAAATACAGGACGATATCCTAGCGATGGGCAGCATGGTGAGTAAAGCCATATCACGTTCTATCGATGCACTAAAGAACCGGGACCTTGATTTAGCACATCAGATAGTGACGGATGATAAAAAGATAAATCAAAAACGTTTTGAAATCGAAGAGAAGTGCGTGGAGCTTATCGCCACGCAACAGCCGATGGCAAGTGACCTGCGTATTATCCTGGCAGTGCTGAATATCGTATCCGAGGTGGAACGGATTGGCGACTATGCCGAGGGCATTGCTAAAATAGCCGTGATGATTGGCGATGAACCACCATTAAAGCCACTTATCGATATTCCCCGTATGGCGGAGCAGACAGTAGATATGCTGCGCCGTAGCTTGGACGCCTTCGTTAACCGCGATGCCGAAGCCGCTAAGAAAATCAGTGCCGAGGATGATATGGTCGACCAGCTTTATGACCAGGTCTTCCGCGAGTTGCTGACTTTCATGGCGGAAGACCCAAAAACGATTACAAGAGCAACCCGCCTTATATGGGTAGCGCATAACCTGGAACGCAGCGCTGATAGAGTCACTAATATTTGCGAACGGGTAGTCTTCGTTGTCACCGGCAAGATGGAAGAGATAGGGGCTTCGAAGTATTAGAGAGTCCTTAATTTCTTGAAATATTTAAACCTGAAAAATTACCTCAGCCCTCTCCTCTGTCTTAACAGGCTTAGAATATTTCAGTGAGATGGAGTTCGACCCTACCCCGTCTCCCCGTCGTACTGAACAAATGTCCATTTTGTTTACAGCGTAGTCCACCACGACTTCAGTCGGCTATACTGTCTATGCGATAATGAACTGGATTTTCCTTGTCAAATTGTTGGATAGTTTATATAATGCTGAGCAGCCTTGACACTCACACAAGATGAGTCTACAATACGGCAAAGAACGAAGTAAAAATGACTGCAACACCTCACTGCCAACTGAGACAAGATACATGGAATGAATCGAATGGAAATGTCGGTTGGCGATTTGGTCAGTGCGATAAGAACATACAAATGAATGACTCTTTACAAGAAACCCTAGAGCATTTCCCCCCCCCAGGCTGGAACTTTTGACCATCTGTAAAAAAGGATAAAATAAATTAACGCACATTCCGGATGATGGTTGGCAGCCGGTGTAGGTTTTAGATACTCGAAATAGAAGGGGGTAAAATATGGTTCATCGAAAGCCTCATATGCTTTTTGTCTCACAAAAGGTCACTGATATCAAGTTACCTCTTGATCTTGAAGATCTGGCGCAAACGATGGGTGATTTACGCGAATATCTACATAAGTATTCGTTCCTACCCCCCCGAATTGACAAGTTTACCGGGGAATTGACAACTTTTAATATAGATAAGCAGGGGAATCTGAGTTGTGAATTAATAGGAAGCTCATTAGGCTCACCTACTCCTCGCGTGCGACCAGCAATTCACCTTACTCTTCCCTTAGGTTTAACTGATTATAATAAGGAATTGCGCATCCAAGATATATTTGGGGCTGTCAGTAGAACATCTATCGATGACGGGGGAAACATCCAAAATATGCTAATTGATACACTAGTGCTTATTGAAGCTATATCCCGTGAGTATCCATCATTCGATAGCAATAATTTGTTAATTACCGTTGCATCCAGCAGTCACCCCTTTCAAAGACTTAACAACGAAACAGCTGCTCATTTCCAACAACGAGTCGAAATCTATCCCTTAGAAATACCTGATCGGTTCGCCATTCACTTTCCCTATGAGCAGGCCGGTAGACACGGAATAATGCCCATCACTTCAGAACCAAAGGAAACTTATGGGTCCTTACTTGCCTTGCTCGGAAATAACGCCCAGTTCGGAAGGTTATTCCGCTCTGCTACATGTTTTATCTCATCGGACTCCTTCTTTCAGATTTTCCCTAACCATGCTATGGCTCCTTATGCTTATGTTATTAACGCTTCCACGGCTCTCCGTGGACAAGTAGCAATTAGTGCCTATGGAAACAACGCCCTATTACCCATGAATAAAGAAGAAGCTGGTGAGGTTTGCAAGCTCATGCTATCACGTGCTCGCGGAACTGAGTTGGATAAAACAGAGACACCTAAATTCCCCTCCCCATTGACTACCGACACAGGCATAATTGATCCTGGTGCGTTAGAGATTCTGGACAACTCAATTGATTTATTCTCCCGCCATAATCCATTTTTCCAACAAGCGGAGGGGTTTTCCTTTGCCTGTCCAATCAGCTTTGGATCAGATGGAGGACTAATTATAGGTATGAACAAAGAGCCAATCGCTTGCTTTACTTCAATTCTTTCAGATAACGGCGAGCAAAGCCTTTTTGATCAATACACATTCCCAAAATCAGAGCAAATTCAGGAGACTGGTGCAGGCGACTCTGTAGCTGCAATAGTGGCTCTCTTCAACACGGTTAGCCCAGAAATGATTCTCGTTCCGTACCTTAGAGGAAACGAGAAGAAGAATAGAGACCTTCAACATCTAGCAAGCACCATTTTTGTAAGCTGCTTAAGCAGACTAGCTGGTAATCTCCTAATCCGAACGCCATTGACCAATATGGCTAATATAAAGACTGACTCGCTTGGAAGTCTTATTGATGATGTGGCAGTAGAGTCGGTGAATCTAGCCCGCAACTGTGTAAAGCTACTACCGGAACCAACATTTGGAGTGATCGAAAAATGGGGTATCAAAGTTGTGGTGTGGGTCCCGCGTCGTGTCTTCATTCCAACCGGAGCCACGGTCACCATTAAATGACTATCTACCAAAGCGTAGGGGCAAGATGCGAATACTTACATGTAGTGTGAATTTAAGAGTGGAATATCATTAGCCTAACTTATTTTAAGGGCGTGAAACCAGTACAAGGTACGAGGACACAGTCGCTTGAAATGTTACCTCGTAACACAAAACATCGGATTAGTGCAGTTGGCCATCCACAATTCTGGAGGGGCTATCATCACTTTATCTTAGGAAATTCCGATTAAAAGGTTTGATGCCTTTTTCATTAAATTAACCTGATGATTCCCCGAGCTGTTAGCGACAAAGCAAAAATCATTCATCGTGGGAAAAGCGACAAACCCACTCCTAAAGCCTTGTAAAAACTCCGACATTTATGCTTTTATGATAAAAACGACGAGGGGAAAAATGTCGTTGCCCGCAGGACGGCGTGGTGGCGAAAGGTTGACTGTAGCTATGGACTTGGACTGTTTCAAAGCTAGTTTGTCGTATGCCCCGTAGCTGGCCTCCTTCATGATGTCGGTACGCTTACCCCTAACCAGTTCAGTAGTATAGGGGGGTCCTACCCAACAATGGGGACTTCCCTGGCCGGGCCTTTATCCTCCGGAAAATCCAGGGAGTGTTTCGGATATGGCTTCGTAGTGTCTGGGGAGTCTTGAACGGAGGGTGATTACAACCCCCGGCTGGGTACTGATAGGTTTCTTTCATTTTTACCACCTCCCCTCTCATTAAAATTTAGAGTCTCGCTAGGGTCTCAAATTTCAGCTACGCCAGAGTCCCCAGACTACCCTCAGACTTACCCTGATACAATCTCTCACCCAGAGACTGAATTTCACTCCCTCTAAACCCATCTAACAAAGGTTTTGCTCGGCTTAGCTCTGCTTAACGATAGCCGACATGGTCGGTTCATAGTCTGGCCAGAGTCTCAGGCACAACTCATTTGGAGTCCCACTTCGAGTCTATTTGGAATACCCCATTTGAGTCAAAAGCGAGTCACAGTTGGAGTCCAGTCCGACTCGCCATAGAATAAGGAGGTGACGGGATGGCGTTCAAATGCCCTGTATCCGGATATGAGGATAGCGAAAAAGAGTTTCAGACAGAGGCAGTGTTAAAAAGCTCCTCAGCCTATTAGTTTTACCACATCTTCCGCTTGACCTTCCAAATGAAGGAACGAGGGTACTATTTTACGACAAATAGCTGCTTGCCTATATCTGCGGAAGCGACCAAGCTATAGCTAAATGCGTTGATTCGGGAGCGACATTGCTCAGCATCAGCAAAAATGGGGGAGGGACTAAGCTCTATAGCGATGAGCCGGAATAGAGTTGTCGCCGCAGCTCTGTTCTATTTATAAGCCCGTTTTCTCGATCTGTTCCTTAAAAGCCCTGAGCAGGGTATGAGCGAATTCCCGGTCAAACCCGGCCTTCATCAGAGCCCCGGCCACCTTATTAGCCACCCGGTCAGCCAGCCAGGCAGCCGCCTTCTCTATGCCTGTCCTAGACATATCACCCCGACCTCCTCTACGGGCATTTCTGGGGCTTTGAGAGAGGACTTACCGCCGGCTTTTACGGCGCCGGATTACTTCCCTGTGTCCTAGGCTGCCGTTTTTCTACAGGTTCGCCTCTCCGTGTATTACTGCCCTGTGGTAAACGCCACTCGGTAGCAGCCGTACCTTGCCCCATTCTCAACACATTCGGTAGCGCCGTCAGCGCATAACAATATTATTCTTTTGTCGACCGCAGTGTCAATGACCGTTCGACCGGCGCCAGCCCCAGCCGTCGTTGTTGTGGTTATCGTTACGCCCCTGGTAGAGGTTGTTCAGCGGGCTGAACTGCTCGCCCTCACTGACGGCGCGGCGGGCGTTGACCAGCCGGGTGTAGTGCAGCACCATGTCGAAGCTCTCGTGCCCCAGGATTAGCCGCAACGAGTTGGGGTTGCCCCCGGCCTCAAGGTAGCGGGTGGCGAAGTAGTGCCGGAAGCGGTGGACCAGGCCGTCGCTTCCCACCCTGGCCCGCTTCTTCAGCCGCTCGACCATGGTGGTGATGGACTCCGCCGTCAGCCGTTTGCCCTCTTCGGAGAGCCAGAGCCAGTCCGAATCCGACTCGGGACGGTGCGTCAGGTAACGGTTGAGCGCCTTCATCGACTCACCCTGCAGGGGGACCACCCTCGTCTTCGACCCCTTGCCCGTCACCCGAAGATGCTTAAGGGACGAGTGGAGGTCGGAGAGTTTGATGCCGGCCAGCTCGGAGAGCCTTATCCCGGTATCGCAGAAAAAGGCGATGATGGCCTTGTTGCGGGAGCCGAGGAAGCGGGACCGGAAGCGGTACTCCTCCTCACAGGCCTCGAGCATGGCCAGCACCTCGGCGTCGGTGTAAGGCTCCACCTGGCGGATGTGTCGTGCGGGGAGCTTGAGCCGCCAGATGCCGTTTTCGGTGAGGTAATCCTCCTCGTCGGACGCCCAGCGGAACAGCCGCTTGATTGCCCGGCCGTAAGCGTGGACGGTAGCCGGGTGGGCCCGGCGGGACGAGGAGCGCGTGGGGTCAGTAAGGCCCCAGCGTTTGTCGTTGCCGCTGACGTAGTTAAGGAACTGGCGGACGTGGTCGCGGGTGATTTCCGCGGCCGCCTCTGGCCAGCCGCACTTGTGGGCGTACCAGCTGAGATGCTTTAGGCAGTTTTGGTAGAAGCGCTGGGTGTTGGGGGAGAGTTGGGATGACGCCGCCAAGAAGGCGTCGATGAGCCCGTCCAGGGAGATGGTTCTGGTTTTTAGTTCTGTGACCATGATACATTTTTTGCCCGTCCGCCTGAATAATCAACTCTTGAGTCATCCACTCTCAAGAGTGTTATAGCCCCGATACTGAAGCCCCTTTTAGCTTGGTGGTGAGCCGTGGAGGACTCGAACCTCCAACCTGATGATTAAGAGTCATCTGCTCTGCCAGTTGAGCTAACGGCCCACATTGACCATTTTATCATTTTGAAATCTAAAGTAACAACCGTAGCTAAGCTAATAGGTCTTAATGACAAAAGAAAAGCCCCTTGGTCACCAACAACGCCAAGGAGCTTTTTGGCTGTAAATTTCGTTAATAGTCGTTAGTTCTGGACGTTCTCCCAGAGTTTTATCTGCTGAATGGGCTGCAAAGGATTATCTTCTGCGTCAAAGAGGCTTTTAGGATTATCTACGATGATATCCGGATGGGCGAGACGAAATTTTTTCATAATATCATCGTGTTCCTCGAAAGATGTATCTCCTTTTTTCTCGATATTATTTTGCTTATCAGTCTTATTTTTTCTTATCCACAATATAATCATATTACTCCCTCCTAACACTGTATTTTTTCTAACAGCTATTTAGGCAAAAAGTATCTCTTTTATCATGGTATTTCCAGTTTATAGCTAAATCGAGAAACAAGACATAAACAGAAGGGACAAAGGTGTAAACAAAATGTAAATATTAGACAAGGGTGGTAGCATCCAATTTTGAGCTAGGGATAACTGGTAAAAATTAAGGGCTTAGTGAATTCTAAGCCCTTAAAACTCTATATTATCGACTTTGTTTATTAGTTATTGCTTATATGTATCTTGGTCGAGAATTCCGGGACTGAACGATTTAATGTAGCTTCTATCCTCTTTTTCAACGTATCGATATCAAAAGGCTCGGTCAGGTAAGTATCAGAGCTAAGATTGAGTCCTCTAACTGTATCATCGGTAGCTCCCCAGGTACTAAGCATCATGATGGGGGTCTGCGTCCATTGGCGGAGCTGTAAACAAGTACCGATGCCATCCAGCGACGGCATTTCGATATCAAGGATGATGAATTCCGGGCATTTTGCATCCAGAACATCCTTGAGATCAAGGCCGGTACGCTCGCTACAGACTATTTCATAATTACCATCATTAAGCTCTCTCTGGAGTAGATTAACTAGCGATTGGTCACGGCTAATAGCAAGAATTTTTGTTTTCGGACTCATGTTAATCTCCTTAAGTGATTGCTTGAATTTTCACTATAAGATTAACATCGCGCCGATAAACAGAGCATAAACCGTGGCGATTATAAGATAAATACTTTGTTAATGATATGGCAGATTCAGGCAAACGTAAAAAATGTACCAAATACTAATAAAACGTACGTAAATAGGGCAAAATGACAGTACTTTTTTTAGCTATTTCTTGGTTTTAGCCTTGGTTTTCGGCTTTCCTTTCATCAGGGCTTTTGGAGGTGGTAAGTTACTATGATACTGGCGAGTTAACATAATCTCTAGAAAGATAATGGGTTTGGGGAGTTTTTTAAAGTAAAGCGGCCCGTGAGACAATCCCTTAGGAATAGGGACGATTACCGGGGATTTAATGATATGCTTTTCCTTTTCCTTACCCAGGCAGAGCTCAACTACTGCCCCGCCAAAATCACGTACGTCCATTGGATTCGTCCCTAAAAAGCAGAGTATTTGCACAAAGTCATCATGGAAGTGCGGTTCTTTAAGGACGTATTCCGGCTTGTAAAAAACATGGTGCGTCAGAATGCAGTCAACACCCATCTCATCGCCGCCAGCGGAAAGTCCCTCCAGCTGGTGGTGCTTCTTAAAAGCGTTCTTTAAGATATATTTACCGTATTTGGTTTTAGCCATCTTGCACTCCTTATTATACGAAATCCTCATTGCCGGAAGACCTGGTATAATCGGTGCCGTTGCCGGCCGTCCAGAAGAAGATAGGGTAGTCAATCCTCTTCAGCGTCAGGGGCAGGTGCTTCATGCCCCGGGGAACATAAATAAGGCAGCTTTTGGTGATGGTGAATTTCTCATCCTCCAGCCAGAGGTCCAGTTCACCGCCCAGCGCATGAGGGTCGTTCGGCACCGTGCCGACGAAACCCAGCGTTTCGTCGAAGTTATGGGTATGGGCTATCTCGATATCCAGCGGGTCGGCGCCGTACTTTTTCGTCAGCCAGACGCAGTTAGTATAAAAAGCTCCTTCGGCGATGCGGTTATCCAGGGCGAATAGCCATGTGCCATCGAAGTAGTTGCCTTTCGCGCGCGCCTCTACCAGGCGTTTAGGCTGTGGGAAAGGCTTACTATCTTTCGGCGGTGGTGGGGGTTCATAAACGATGTATTTACTATATTTCGATTCAGCCATTCTATTTACTCCTTTTCTTTAAAGCTAACGGTTTCTTTTTGGGGGGTGGACCACTCGGTTTCCAAATGCGTGTCAACGATATCTCTAAAAAGATGAGGGGTTTAGTGACTTTCGTGAAGACGATAGGGCAGTGTTTTACTCCACCCGGGATGGAAACCACCGCCGGTTTGTTTATCTTGTTTTTTTCCCCACCCAATGTGAACTCGATTTCCGCCCCGAAGTCGGTAATATCCAGCGGATTACCGCCGATAAAACAAAGCATCTCCGGGAAATCGTGGGCGTGAACAATGTCGAAGGACATCGGTTTGGCGATACAGTGGTAGCCGATAGAACAATCTGCATCCAACTCACCGTCATGCGCCACGATGGATTTGCCGGTGTAATGTGCTATTTCTCTGATTAGATCCGTGGTATGAATACATTTTCCGTATTTAGTTTTCGCTGCCATTTTTCTCCTTAAAACACGGGGGATGGAATTATTTCTTCTTGGATTTAGTTTTAGGTTTAGTCGCCAGTGTAGATTTGGCGATTTTTGCCGCGGCTTTTACGTTGGATAAAAGCTTGACGTTCTTGGCTTTTTCGGAAGTCGGTTTGCCGGTAACCGGGTGGTTATAGTGGAAGGGGAAGATGTAGCCGGACACAAACCGCGGGTCGCCTTTCATCGCCGGGACATCAGAACCCGGGGCATTAAAGCTTTCAATCATTTTTCCAAGGTCTTCCACCGTCGTCCATGATTCGGACGATATTTTGATGTTTACGGGTATTATCCAGTCCACTTTCCACATCTTCCAGACGCCTTTTTGCTTAATATATTCGATTTCGTATAGACCGCCGACGATGGAGGGAGAGGTTTTACCGGTTTTTTGGTCGGGAACGGCGACGCCACCGAAGGAATACCAGCGTCCTTTAGCGTGTTTCCCGTCAGGGTCGACGTCCACCACACCCGCAATAGGCATTACCTGATGCAAGAAGCCAGGCGGCGGTTCCGGTCGGTCTGTACCGACGCCAAAGTAGCGATTGACGCCTTTCTTGCCCTTCCAGGTGCCTTCCAGCCAGCGCAGGGTAACATTCGGGTCGTCGGCAAAGCAGTCGGCTATTTCATCGCGCATCATATGCATGACGTAATAGCTGTAAGCGCGCTGCAGCCTTTTAACCTCGTTAACGTCTTCTAATAGCCCGACCTTCTTTTCCAGTTCCTTGATTTTGGCTTCTATTTGTTTAACGTCCATGAATTACTCCTTTAGAAATATGTAACAAATGTTTAACTGATTGTACTCTTAAATAGGGGGTCGAGGCAAATAAAAAAGGGGGACTTTTTCAAGCCCCCCTTAGATTTCAATGAGATTTCAGGTTACTAGGTTGTAGCCGCGGTTGTCGTCGCCATATGATAGCCGACGCCAGGGATGGTCTGGATATATTTAGGGTTCTTGGGGTCGGGTTCCAGCTTGCGGCGCAGTCGCCCCACAAACACTCGCAGGTACTCTTTTTCCGAGGAGTATTCGTTGCCCCAAACGCTTTGCAGCAACATATTATGCGTCAACACTTTATCGGAGTTTACCGCCAGGTGCTGCAGCAGGGCGAACTCTGTGGGAGTAAGCGTTATCTCTTTGCCGCTAACGGTGACACGCCGCTTGGCAAAGTTAATTTCCAGTCCATCATAAGTAAAAGAAGATTGGGCGGGAGCAACCGTGGGGTCGCCGCGATGCCGGAAGGCGGTCTTGATTCTAGCCATCAATTCGGCGATGCCGAAGGGCTTAGTCAGGTAATCGTCCGCGCCTAGCTCGAGACATTTCACTTTATCATTCTCATCGCCGCGAGCGCTAAGTATTATTATGGGCACATCCGACCATTCCCTGACACGACGGCATACCTCGACGCCGTCTATCTTAGGCATCATCAGGTCGAGAATAATCAGGTCAATAAAGTCTTTTTGGACGGCATCCAGCGACTCTTCGCCATTGGTAGCGGTGAAAATTTCATAACCGCGTGCTTTGAGATTTGTGCTCAATAGCCTTAATATCGCTGGGTCATCGTCCACAATTAATATACTTTTCTTATCCATAATTGTTCCCCCTTTACTTCAGCGGTAGACTGAAGATAAACTTCGCCCCTTCGCCAGGTTTACTTTCTACCCAGATTTTACCTCCATGAGCTTCGATAATACCCTGGCAAATGGCTAACCCTAGACCGGTACCCTTGCGTCGCCCGGCTTTACGGCCGTCCCCTTGGAAGAATCTCTCGAATATTTTCTGGTGTAATTCCGGAGGGATACCAACGCCTTCATCGGCAACGCTAATAATGACCTCCTTGGGTTTTTGCACCGCTTTGATATAAATGTTGGAATCATCATCGGAGAATTTCACGGCATTCTCCACGAGATTAGTAAGGACCTCGCCGATACGCCCTTCGTCGATATTTATCGAAGGTATTTCGTCCGAGATATTAATGTGAAGGTGGTGCTTAATTGTCAGGTTATCCAATCTATCTTTAATCGCGGATATCACATCGCTAAGTTTACGCGGTTTTTTCCTGACTTCCAGGGCATTAGCTTCGAGACGTGATACCATAAGCAAGTCGTCTACAAGGCGGGTTAGTGTATCCGCGTCTTTATCAATCGATACCAGAAACTCACGTCGCGTCTGCTCGTCGAAAATAACATCCGGCTGCAGCAGACTATTAGCCGAGCCTTTAATCACTGCCAGAGGAGTGCGTAATTCATGTGATACATTAGCCAGGAATTCGGTACGCATAACATCCAGCTCCCTTAAAGCTTTAGCGCTGGAGGCATCCTCATAAAGTTGGGCGTTCCTGACGGCAATAGCGATTTCCCTACCGATTCCAGTGAGCAGCTCGATGTTGTTGGGATTGAAACTCTGGTTGAAATCAGTCGCTATTCCCAGCAGGCCGATATTCTCGCCCAGAATCGTTAAGGGCACGCCGGCGAAAGAGCGGTAACCAAAATCACTTAAGAACTTTAAATATGTCTCCTGACTGTTTTTCAAGTCTTCTATAATAATGGGCCCGGACTGCTCTATTAAATTACTGAATATTCCCGAGGTAGTTGAAAGCTCTTGAGGCATATCTGCCGCTGTGTTAATGGACAGTCCACGGTGACCTTTAAGCTTTAAAATATTTCTATCCCGCAGGTAAATAAAGCACGCTTCTAAGCCGGTGCACTCGGTCACCTTTTGCAGAGCCGAATCGACTATTTTCTGCAGGTCTAGAGTCTGTGCTACCGTTTGGGAAATGCTAAGCAGGGTATTGGTAATGCGGTTATGCCTTTCGAGCTCGCTCATCAGCTGGCGGTTTTCAAAAACAAGACGCTGCTTTTCCATACCTCGATTAATTACCGTGAGGAGATTATCCGGGTCCAGCGGCTTTTCCAGATAGGAAAAAGCGCCTCGGTTTAATGACTGCACGGCGTTTTGTACCGAAGAATGACCAGTTAACATTATCGCTATTATGTCCGGATGCATTTCTAATATTTTAGGTAACAGCTCCGTACCGTCGGCATCGGGTAGGCTGATATCCAGAATGGCAGCATTATAAAAATGCTCCTTCAATAGAGATATAGCCTCTCCCGCTGTCGGGACAGTGCTTATTTTATATCCCTTCTTTTCCAGTATCTGTTGGATGACATCCAGAAAATCGAGGTCATCATCTACGACTAGTATGCTTTCATTAGCCTTCATTTATTTTCCTGTATGATTCTTCTTAATCGTCTTTTTAACCAGGCGGGCTGCCTCGGCAGGGTCAAATGGTTTATAAAGACAGGTTATAGCTGATGCTGCCTGGGCTTTATCCAATGCTTCTTTCACTTCGTTGCGGAAACCGGTCATCATAATCACAAAAATATCCGGGTTAATTTCTTTTAGTTGCAGGAGTGTTTCCAGTCCGTCAATCTTAGGCAGTTTAACATCAATAAAAGCCATCTGGCAGGTTCTTTCTTTCGACTTCGAAACCGCCTCTTCACCGCTGGCGGCTGTTACCACGTTGTATCCCTGCGATTCCAGGACTTTAGTCAAAGTCTCGCAGATATCAGCGTCGTCATCCACAATGAGAATAGGCTGGTCACCGGCGACCTCGTTAATCAGTGCAATAAGCTGGTCGATGTGTATCGGTTTATGCATTATCTGGTGGGCTCCCTCGTCCTTAGCGCTCTGAATCAGCTCCTCATCAGAGTAGGCGGTCATTAAGATAATGGGCGCTTCCGGCTGTATTTCCTTTATTTTCTTAAAAGCATCCACGCCGTCCATCTCCGGCATCACGATATCCATAAGCGTAACGTCGAAATTCTGCTCTTTAAATTTATTCACGGCAGATGACCCATTAACCGCCGTCTGGACGTGATAACCGCGCCGCTTTAAAATCATGGCAAAAGTTTCGAGAAGGTCCTGATTATCATCAACTACGAGGATCGTCGGTTTGTCGTTCATTTTAGGTTATCTCCTTTTCTCAATCGGTAATTTTACGGTGAAGGTTGTACCTTTACCCACCTGGCTGGCTACTTCAATCTTGCCGCCATTTTGTTCCACCAGTCTTTTCGAAATAGCTAACCCTAATCCAATGCCTTTCGGCTTGGTGGTGAAAAGCGGTTCAAATATCTTCGTCAAATTTTCCTCTGGTATGCCGCAGCCGGTGTCTTGGAAGAGAATTGATATATAATCATCATCAGCGTCGGTGAAGATATTCACTTCGCCATCTTTCCCGTTCATCGCCTGCACTGCATTAGATATGATATTAGAAAATACACGGCTCATCTGTTCGGGGTCGGTTCTGATGGTTTTCGGATGACCGTTTAAATTTACGTTGACATTAACGTGTTCCGGAACAGTTATCCATGACATGCTTTCTTCGATTAAGTTTTTAACGTTAGCCCTGACCTGTGATGGCGGCTTGATGCGGGTGAAATCCAGCAGGTCGGTGACTATTTTATTGGCGATATCTATTTGCTTATCCAGGACTTTTAATGTGTTAGACGCTTCTTCATCACTCTTTTCCGTTAGCGCCATATTTAACAGGTAGGCGCAATTCCTGATGACGTTTAAGGGATTACGCAGCTCATGTCCTACCCCTGAAGCCAACTCACCGACGGCGGCTAAACGCTCGGAACGGATAAGTTTTTCCTGAACCTGTTCCAGGTCTTTAGTGCGAATATCTACTTCTTTTTCCAGCTGCTCGTAATAACCGCGGAGCGACTGCTCCAACTCAACCTGGCGGATAGCGCCACCAATACGCTCTGCCAGGGTCTTTAATAGGTGGTTTTTCTTCTTGGTATAGGGATTATCGCCGGCGGAATAAATATCCAGCGTGCCGACTTTTTCTCCGTTGACTATCAGGTCTTCGGTAGTTTTATTCGATAATTTTTCGAAATCCGGGCTTTTATATACCTGGTCGTGGTAAGTGATGCTGACCCTGGTTTCCTCCGGAATTGGCGCTGCCAGCGGAATCATCATAACCGCTTTGCCGATGAATTCATCTATTGAGTTGCTATCCCATACTGCTTTACCAATGTCATAAAGGCATTTCATCTCTTTTATCCTCTGGTGGTGTTGTCGGTCGCTCTTTTGCAGCATGGCGACTACCGCACCTACGGCGCTTAGGATAATGACGAAAGCTGTAGGTTTGAATAGGGCATTAGGGTAGGCATCGATTAATATGGCGTGAGGCAGCAAAATCAGCATGGATACGAAAGCCGTTAGTATTGCTGGTATGACGCCAAGCATATAAGACGAATAGACTACCGGCACGAAGAATACCAGAGCCAGGAAGTCGATACCGTATAGATTATGGAGGTTGTTGAGGGAATCTTGAGCGCCTGTCCAGCCTAGACGACCGCTGATGACAGGCAAATAGTAAACAAGAGCGCATAACGCCATAATAGCGATAATATAGCGTAGATGCTTATTCTCCAGAAATCCCTTTTTATCGTTTTTATAACTCATTTTTAGCCCTCCGGATAGCTAGGGTCCGGCTACTTTATTTCCCCATACATTTATATACAGGCATAGTACGGGCAATTTTATCTAATTATTCCTATATTAGGCTACTACTGCCCGACTATAGCCGACAACCAAGATAACCCCCTTATTTCGTTGGTGTATCCCCCCACACCTATAAATTCAACGTATAATAGCTTTAATACCACTTTCTTCTCTATTTACGTTGCCAGTCTTTGATAATATCCTTAATTTCCCTTAAATCGTCTTCCAGCTCATTAATTGTTACTTCCGGCAGGGACTGTATTAGGTTAGCTAGAGGATTTTCATCGTCCTCTTCGTTGACGAATAGCTTTTTAAACGAATCTGAGCCGAAATCGCCTCCCTCTGGTTTGGGTGTTGGAAGAGGTTCGGCTTCTGGAAGACCTTCGCCTTCTCCTTGAACCTCAATCAGGTTAACGTCCTCTAGGTCTTCATCCGAGGTCTCATCACCGTTTTCAAGCGCACCTTCGGCTTCAAGCGATAACTCCTTGATTGGACCATGAGGATGTGTTGTTTCTGATTCTGCTGCTTCGCCAGCATTCTCTGAACGTTTTTGGAGTTTCTCCCCCGTTTGTTTCAGGTTATCCGTCCAACCATTGAGCTTCTCGTCCAATTCGGCAATTTGTGAAGCCGCAGCTTTACTCTTTGGCGATTTCTTCTCTACTTTTGACTTGTCTTTACCAAATAGTTTGAATTTCATCTCCAACCTCCTGCAAGAAAAACAGTTTCTTTAGCGGAAATACCCCTCGCGATATGCTTTGGATAATATGGCATATACTTCGAAAAAGTTTGTCTTTCCTTGTTCCGCGATACGTCTTAGTACGTCCGCGCGTTGTTTGACTATCTTGTATATTTGCCTTCTTTTATCTTCGGGATAGCCGCGCCTGGGGGCGATTTTATTCTCTAACAAATATGAGTTCTGGTTGCCGCGGAAATTAAAGGTATCATCCAACGGGTTCCAGTTAAAGACTTCGATAAATGAAAAGGCGTCAGCCACTGAATCGTAGCTGACGATTTCATTGATACTGGTTAAACGTCGGGCGAGGGTGCCGTTAGCCAGACGCACCTGCTGACAAATGGCAATGACATTAAGATTATCTACATATGTCTTTGGCACGAGAATAGGGTTACCGGTAACACGCTGGATTAACTTGGGAACCGAGGCAGCGTGGAAAGTGCTCATACAGGCGTGACCGGTTTGCATTGCCTGGAAAGCAACCGCGCCTTCTACACCACGAATCTCGCCGACGATGATCATGTTTGGTCTTTGTCGTAAAGCTGCTTTAAGCAGGTCGAACATAGATATCTGTGAAGCTTCAGCCGTTTTAGAGGAACCGCGTGTGACACCGCGTATCCAGTTATGGTGCGGCACCTGGACTTCTGGGGTGTCTTCAATGCTCACTATCTTCGATTCTGGAGGGATAAAAGTAGTTAGGGCATTCATCAGTGTTGTTTTACCTGAAGCTGTTTCACCGGATACCCAAATGTTCATACCCTCCTGGATAACGAGTGATAGATAGGCGGCCATTTCATAGTTAAGCGTATTAAACTGGATAAGCTCCAATACGCTTAAAGGCGTATCGCTGAATTTACGAATGGAAAAGTTGCTACCTCTTTTAGAAACATCGTTGCCATAAACGATATTGATACGTGAGCCATCCGGCAGGGTAGCATCGACAACCGGGTCTCGAAAAGTCACTGGATGCTTGATGCTTTCGGCCAGCTCGATGACGAATTTATCCAGTTCTTCTTCGGAATCGAATCCAATACTGGTGCGGAGAGCGCCGAATATTTTATGCTCGACGAAAATATTACCCAGACCGGAACAAGAAATATCTTCGATATTAGGGTCCAGTATCATGGGGTCCATTACACCCATACCTTCGAGTTTTCGTTTTAGCTGGTAGCGGAGGCTGTTATACTGAAATTTATTAAGATAAATTTGTCCTTTTTTAGATCCTTTAGATTGAAAAAGGTGCGTTCTTTGTTTTTTATCATCCTTAGAACCATTATCCCCGTTGTTATTATCTTTATCATTCTTGTTATTTTTTTTATTTTTGTTTTCTTTGTTATGTTTGTTATCTTTACTCTCTTTGCTCTCTTTGTTATCTTTACTATCCTTATTCTCCTTACTGGCCTCCGCCTGATTTTTGTCTACAGGGGGGACAGGAAGGCTTTGATGGCCATTGACATGCACAATTGAATCAACGATTTTCATGATAACATCAAGCCGTTTTGATGATGTGTTAATACCTTCAAGTTCTTCAACATGTTCGGCGAGGTGTTTTTCCAGGTCTTGAAGAATTTTATCGTCGGAACCGATGATACTCGGCTCAATCGCCACGTAATTATCTCGGATATCCTCGGGATTAGCCATGATATGAACGAATACGCCACTGCCGACACCATAAATAATGTTGGGATTTTTCAGACCTTTTAGCTTACGGGATATCTTTTCATAATATTTAGGTATCTCTATTTTATCCAGCGGCAGCATATTAAGGTATTGGAGAAGATGCAGATTGTTCTTGCATACTTCCTGAAAATCAGCCGGTAATTTTTTATATATTTGGCATTTTTCCAGGTCTCCGCCACAGTCCTTACCACATTTCTGCGGGCATTGTTTTATTTCGAAGGGAAGATGAAACATGTCTTCTCCTAGACTCGAGCTTTAGCAAGCGGTATAATCCTCATCCCCAATTTAGGTTCGATGCTGAAACTCACAACATCACCAGTAGGACGGTCGGCGCCACGGACTTTTAAAACTTCCATTAGTTTGATCATACTTTCGCCGACCTGCTCCAGACGCATCTTGAAACGCGCATCGCATAGTGAACGTGTACGTGAGAGAATATCTTCTTCAAAGGCATAGGAGTGGGCTACGATGACAATCGTTTTACCCTGGTCGCACAGTGTTTTGCATCTGGAAAAGAAATCTATAATCGCCACTGGCTCGCTATGCGCTACGAGCAGGGTAATAGAATCAACAATAATTAATTTAAATTCTTGAGGTAGATTGGAAAAATGGTGTGTCAATACCAAAAAGGGCTTATGTCCACTGGGTAAGCCGCTGCGGAAAGTCAAGGGGAAAATCCTTAGACGGTCTGCCAGAAAATGGTCCAGGATGTTCATATTCAGTGAGTCCATCTGGGTAACTAAACTTCTGATATTGTTTTCGGTCGTATAGTAAGCTACCGAGATTTCCCCGCCATGCAGAGTTCCGTTGGCAAGATGTTGACACAAAACACTCTTGCCAGCATCGGAGTGTCCCTCGACGAGGCAAAGTGAACCAAGAGGAATGCCGCCGCCGCATTTTTCATCGACTTCCGGCACCCCAGTAAATATGGTTTCCTTTTTTTTACCGGTATTCACCATGATAATTCACCTCTTTTCTTAGAGGATTATTTTTTATTACCGTTACCGCCGACGCCATTGTTATCTTCTGGAGTCAGATTGATACAAAACTCTTTGCCTTTGCCATCCTCCGTAGGGAGTACTAGCTTTAGCTTAGCGGCTTTATCTTTGGCTTTATCTACTTCGATAATTTCATCTTCGAGCGCTGATTCCAATTCGTCGTTGGTATCCGCCGAGGGTGGTACAACAGGATTCAAAGGAGCATCGCCGCCGGTGAGAACGCCATGCAAGGCTAACATCGATTGACTCCATATGTCGGACTCTTTGACATTATCCGGGAGGTCTTTGGCTATTGTGGCAAGTCGCAGGATAATATCCTTCAACTCTGGTGTTAGATGGCCGCTAATGCCGTATACCTCGAGGAATGTTGGCAGCTCCTCGTAACCTATTTCTTGCTTAGCTCTGGCTACCCAACTGATGAGGTTAGCGAGCATATTGACTTTTGGTATCCCCTGGTTTGCTTCGTCGATAAGGCGTTCGTAATCTTCGAGTTGTTCTTCATCTAATGGCAGCTCTGGTTCTTCAGGCAACTCTTCTTCCTCTGGTATTTCTTCGTCTTCGGTTATTTCCTCTTCTTCTGGAGGTTCTTCAACCTCTTCTTCCGGTAACGTTTCCTCTTCTGTTGACAGCTCGTCTTCTGGCGGTAGCTCTAGTGGAGGCTTTTCTTCCTTTTCCGGCTCTTCGAAGTCGAGTAATTTTTCATCTTCTTCCGGTTGAGGCGCTTCGTTAGCGAGCTCGTCCTGCGGCTGTTCTTCAAAGTTCGGTTCGGGCATATCCTCGGTTTTATCAGCAGTGTCATTTCCGGAGACCATTTTATCGGGCGCGGCATTATCTCCGCTTAGAGCCGCCAAGATAGTGGAGAACTCTGAAGATGGTAGCTCCATATTAAGAAGATAATCACGGACGCTAGCGAGAGAATTCTTCAATTCACCCTTTAATAATTTAATTTCATCTTGTAGAGCATCAAGTTTAGCTTCGTCTACCATGTTAAATTACCTCCTTCCTACCTCCAGCTCATCGCGGAGTCTTTCCTTTTCTAAGTCATTCGGAATCGGTGTTTGAGCTTCCATTAAATAGGTGCGGACATCAAATAACATTTCCCTTAACTCATCCCTGATTTGATGGAACTCTACTTCAAGCTTTTTATATCTTTCCTCTTCCTCTTGCTCTTTATCTAATTGCTCTTCAAAATCCATATTATCCCTCCCTACATATTCGCAACCGTTGTAAATAACTGGTGGGCTAGTGGCGGTAAAGCAAGAAGAGCCACCCCGGAAATAACTGATGTAAATCCAAGGTTGCTTAACATTTTATATTTACTACCCCCCTCCGCTAGGGTTGGTACAATAGCGTTAGCTACGGTAAATATCAAAACTAGAGGTATTATTAAATGCTGCATCATTTCTAATCCGGTTAAGTTGAAGCTTGTAAAAGAGGACATTGTAGGGGCTCCGGACACTTTGGGTATAGTCTCCTGGGCTGTCGCCACCATACTGCCGAAAGCCATGATGACCTCGGTTATAAACACGAGGATAACGATAACAGCGCCATGCATAACAATACATAGCCAGCGGAAAGGACTGGCGACCGTCCTGCGGCGGGCACGAAGCAGGGAAAGCCTGCTAGCGAACATTGCGGCTTGCTGCCCAGCCTCTCCTGCGGAACCCCCCACTTCTATCGCGTCATAGAACATGCCTACGCTGCGGTTGGTAAGCTCGCTGCCGGTTTCATCGATAAGCATCTTCCAGGATAGTTTCGGTTGAATACCGGCGGTCAGCCTTGTATGCAGATTTTTCACCGGTGACCTCAATATATTAATTGCGTTCAGATCGACACGTGATAATGCCGAATTCACGGTAGTTCCTAAAGCCATACAAACACCACCGAGCGAACGTAAGAATGTGCTTATTTCATCGTCTCGTTTAGCAATTTTTTTATCATCCCGCGCCATGATTTGACCGACGGGGAAGACTAAAGCGGCAACAATTAATAAACAATAACCAACGTTTTGGCCGGTGACTAAAAATATGCCAACAACGGCGACAACCGCGATTAGCATTGGCTTAAAGACCTTAGCATTAAGTTTTTGTTCCTTCGAGCCTGGCCAATGTAATACCATCGATTCTTTCGGTGATACTACCCATATCAGCCAGACGCCTGCTGCGGTGGTAGAGACGGCGACAAAAGCCATAGCTATAATGAGTGTCGTCTCTATTTTCCATATCATCGTGGATACTATCCCGATAACAACCACCAGGATAGCGGCGAGAATCAAAGAGACGTAAGCATCAGTCCACATCTTCATGGCTTCTAAGTTCCTACCGTATTCGTTCTCGTAGTCTTGAGAGCAGGCATTGGCTTCTCTCGTGAGAAAATCAGCCTCTGGCTCGCCGGAAATTAACGAGCTAGATAAACGTAGTAATAGACCTTTAATATTTTCGTCCTTAGCCGGTTCGCCTACAGCGCGGCAAGCACGAGCATAATCGTACTTTAAGCGCTTACGGGCTAAATCGATTTTCCTAAAATATTCGGCGGAAGAACACTGGAGGCTCGCCGACCTCTCAAAAATTTGGTCTCGAGGCACTCCGGCGACAGCAATCGTGGACATATAAGAGAGCTGATAGAACAAATCGAAGCTTATCGTGCCGGTGCCCCATCTATTGCCCTTAGTATTCTTATTAAAGAATGGCAGGACTTTTATCATCTCGACTATTTTCATAAGTTATGCTTCTATCCTCGTTTGATTATCAGTGGATAGGGAACTATCATCGATACTCAACTGCATATAGCCTGGTTCACTGGCAGGTCCCAAATCAGTGCCGCCGTAAAAATCAATTTCAAGATAATCGCTGCCGTTGACTACCGCATAACCGGGGAAGCTATATGTACCGCTAAAAGTTTTCCATGTGTCTTGATCTGTCTTCGCAATCCAGACAGTAGCTTCATTTGTGCCGATAGTGGCTCTTAAAGAACCGTCAGCTTTTCTTACTACGACGTCGATTTCAAAATAAGTATCTCCATCTTTTCGGGGAAAAGTGCCGTCTGAATTCACATAACCTCGATAATAAACATGCCAGGTTGCCGAGGGGATGTTGGTAATTCCTATTAACGGATAAATAAACTTAGACGGTCGGGTAGAATCACCGACGGTATATAATAATTTCCTGCCGCCCTCATTTTTAGCAAAATCGGCTCTGGAGAGTATCGCAGCGCCGTCATCTGGAGCAGCTTCAACCAGTTCATAATACTTTGTATTAGCTAGGGTGATATTCTCGGACTGGGCAGTTAATCGCGCATAACCGAGATCGTAGAACGAGGATGAGCTATAAACACCGTTAGGTGCTGCCATGGATATATTGCCAATAGCACCATTCTTTGATGCCGGATTGAGATGGATTAGGGCCACCATTTCCTCAGAGGGATTCAGAATACCCTGTTCGAAGAAGTCAATCGGTCCATCAAAACCGATTCTTGCTTCTTGCCACTCATTATTTCCAGGCAACGAAGCAGAATAGGGTAGCCATTTAATGTTTTTAACACTGCTATCATCAAGATAATTCACGATAACGTCCCATTTATCGAAACTCGCCAGTTTTGTCTGGCCATCGTTTTTTACCGTGACACGTAAATAATCTGCCCAGGCGAGTTGAGCGGCGCGGGTGATATTTAATTCAGTTCTCATAATTTCACCCTCAGTAACACTTATCCTCTCGACATTAACGGCAGCCGTATCCGCCGAGGTAAGAACACCTTGCGATAGTGTCATACCTCCAACCACAATCATGGCTATACAAATTATTGTTATAATTACTGCCGGCATTATTAAATCCGTTTATCCTCATGGCGCAAAATAGGTCGAACAGGTTATGCCACTTGGTGTTGATATCACCACCATATTAGTAGCGTTAGTACTTACTGATGGGTCGAGTGATGTCTCCAGCATTATCTGTTCCCCGGGGTTGAGTACATTAGGTTCAAATGTTTCTGCTTCGCCATTAAGCCTTATCCAGCCTATGTCCCACTTGTTTGTCCCGCCGCTGGAAGAATAGGGTAACCATTTAACAATATAGTTATCGTCCTCATCATAGTACTGAACGATAACATCCCATTCATCAAAATCAGACATTTTGGTCTGGCCTGTATTTTCTAAAACTATTTTCAGAGGGTCTGGACCGGAAATCAGATTCAAATCAGTGGATACCGGCGTTAACATGGTTCTCATGGCTATTTCGGTTCTATCGCCGACTTCGCTCAAGCTTGCAGAGCTGGCATCAACCGATGTCATAAAACCCTGTGACATTGTCATCCCTGCGAAGACTAGCAGGGCGACGCATATGATAGAAATTAGTATTGTTTCCATCTCCGGCTCCGCTACATACTAAAGTAGTATTCATCGCTTATCCCATTAGGAACGATGAATTTTATATAATAGGTTCCGGCGCCCGGGTCGCTATCATAATTTATCGTCACGTTTACTGTTGCGCTCGTCTGCCACTCGTCAGCATTTTCTATACCATAAGACCAGCGAGGATTATTCGCGGATTCGTTAACGTAAGATATCCGATCGAAGTTATCCTCCTGGCCGAAAAACAGGTCGCTTTTCTCAACTTCCTGAATAGTTTGAGTGCCGACGTTCTTTATCCATATATAAACCGTCTTACGGTCGGCCGAATTAGCCGCATGGACGATATTAATCCGGCTCTTCATCCGTTCATCAACCTGTTCTGCCATGCTGGTCATCGCCTGGCTGGAACGGTTAATCATCGGATAGACACTATTAAAGATAAATATCATGCATACAACCCCCGCTATGATAAGAAGAGCTGTAGTTACGGCCTTATCCACAAAAGACCTCCATTATTTGTTAGGAGTTAATCTTATGGCTGTTATCCACTTTTCTCACAGCTAAAAGGAAGCGGGTAGCGCCGATTAAACACCACGGGTCGGGGTGGGGTTCCAGTTATGGAAACCCCCACCCCGCATGTTACCTTATTAGCGAGAAAGCCTAGCGCAGGTTCATTATTTTTTCGATAGTAGGCGGCGTAGTTCTTTGAATTGTAATAACCGCGCCAACAGGCGTGATAATTACAAGATTGAAAGTTTTGTTTACGCCTAGGTCAGGGTCAAGCGCCTGCGCCAAGTTACCCTCGGCTGCGCCATCAACTGCGCCGATAGTTATCTCGAATTTTTCTCCCGGCTCTAATAGATAATCGCCATCATCGCTCCCCACTTTGGTAAGGGTCCAATAAAGGTTATCTACTTCCTGGGCTGAATCTACGTAGTTGATAACTACCTTATTTTTAACGCCAGTAGATTTGCCACCAGAACCACCTGCTGGTTTGGTGAAGTCGATGGGTTCACCACCGAGTACGCAAGAAACGGTAAAGGTAATTTGCCCGATGTTGCCGGCATCGCCAGTTACGTTTGCGGTGGCGATAACCGCGCCCTTTACCTCTATGGTGCTTTGGGCTTCTTCAAGACCGGAATAGACTGCTTCCTGCGCCTTCTGGGTGGAAAATAGACCTGCCGAAAGTGCCGTATAAGCAAAAACGGCGGCTACCACGACAAAGGCAATCAAGATAATAGCAGTTTCCAGACCGGTGATGCCTTTTTCTTTGGCTAAGAATTTTCTAAGCATTTTTTCTCTCCTTTTTTACTTCACTTTATGGGAATAAAACAAATTAGTGAAGATCCATTTTTGTGTCGATATAGGCGGGAGTGGTTCGCTCAATGCTAATCACAGCACCAGCAGCAGTAATAATTTCTATCGTGAAGGTGTTGTTTACGCCAAGAGCATGTGAAGTGAGAGCATCCACTAGGTTACCGCCTTCCTGGGCTGTGGTGTTAGACCCGATGGTAATCTGGAATTTCTCGCCAGGCTCAAGCAAGTCATCAGTATCGTCGGATCCTAACGGGGTATACCACCAATAAAGGTTGGAAACCTTCTGATAGGAATCGATGTAGTTGATTATCACCTTATTTTTGCTGGTGTTCGAGGATATACCAGTATTATCCGAAGTTGTTAATGGTCGGGTGAAATCAATAGGATCACCGCCTAAAGCATTAGAAACGATAAAGGTTAACTGCTTGATGTTACCGCTAGCACCGATAGTACCAGCCGTGGCGACAACACCACCCCTGATTTCAAGTGTGCTTTGGGCTTCTTTAAGCCCTGAGTAGACAGCTTCCTGAGCTTTCTGAGTCGAGAATAGACCGGCGGAAAGTGCGGTATACGCAAAAACCGCGGCTACCACGACGAATGCTATCAATATAATAGCAGTCTCAAGCCCAGTGATGCCTTTCTCATGTCTGAAGTATTTGTTGTACATTTTTTTCCCTCCCTAAGTTGTAGGATTTTCCTTGTTTTGTGATGTATTAGGATTAACTAACATAAACAGGATTAAGAAGATTGTATTTTCCCCTTAAACATCACCCCCTTCCATGTAATTTACATAATATTTTCAGGGTTAACCATTGTTTTGGTTAACATTTGCCATGCTAGATGGGGACCGATTTTCACGTACTATCATTGGGTTTCTATCACGCTTAATAATCGATATTTTTGAAGCAAATAGGATTAATCCTCTTAAAAAAGAGGCAAAGACCGCTTAGCGGCTTTAATCCTGTTCTAGTCATATTCATGGTATGAACATTAACAATTTACCTCGCTCAGCTTACGATGGATACGAGACCATCCCTCATCTTGCTAAACACAGCACCTAATATTGACTTGGGGTCATTATCCAATACTAAAGTAATAGATTCCCCATCATAAATTGGGTGGCAGCATGTATTGTAATTATGTAGGCTTGGTGGGAGAATCTATGGACGCAGGCTCGGTTTTACGAACGATTTTTCGCCAAATGACATAAAATATAATGAAATATTAATGAAATTTTAATGCTTTGTTTATAATTTTTTATTCGTATCTTTATGTAAATGTATTAGAATTCTAAATGCTGTTTGACAAAGGGCTGTGGTTGTGAAGCTAGATGAGTTAAGTCAAAACACTGAAAGGCAAAAAACATGATACAGTCAAATTCAGAAAACGTAAGCCTATTAGTCGTAGAGGAACAGGAGATTTATCGAGAAATATATAATAGTATACTGCCCCAGAACGCCAATATTGATGTACTCCGCATCTCTGGCGTTGGCGAAAAAGGCTCAATGATACGGGCTGTGGCTGAACTCTCTCCCAATGTAATAATTTTAAGTATAAAGAAGCTCGATACAGAAATAATTGAAGAGCTTGAAAAAATCAGGAATTCTTATCCCAAAATTGGCATCGTTATTTTAATCGTTTATTATAGCTCAAAAGATATTGAATTATTGCGCCGGCTAGCCCTTTGTGGCGAAAGCGGTATGGCGCTTTTCTTGAAACAATCACTCGATAAAATTCAGCAATTGTGCCGGACGGTTCTAGCAGTAAACCAGGGGCAAGTTATTCTCAATCCACCCTGGCTACTTTTATGTTCGCCGGTAAACCGGAATGCCCTTTCTTGAAACAACTCACTACCCGCGAACTTGAGATTCTTAGCCTACTCTCACAAGGCTATACCAACTCGGCTATTGCCGATACTCTCTTCATCGATATCAAAACAGTAGAACACCATCTGAACAGTATGTACAGCAAGCTCAAAACCGACCCCGATTATAATACCAAACACCTACGCGTGAGCGCCGCAAAGTTATACTTAGAAAAAATGGGCATGCTGTATCAAAAGGAAGAATCACTCGCTCATGCTAGCGTTAGGTAAATTAGAAAAATACTGATTTTCTAATTGTTCGACTACTGTTCCCAGGTTTTGATGGGCTCGCCGCTGACCGCCCATATTATATCGATCTTCACGTCTTTCCATGTTTCCTGCATCTCGGCGATAGCCGCTTGAAACTCCGCACTTTGAGTAAGCCCATCTAAATCTTTCCTGGAATCGTACTCATAAACCGCCAGAAACTTTGGTCTTGGCGCGTTTTCTTCAATAAATCTGTAACGGGTGACTTTTTTAATGCCTTTGTATTTCATCAGCATGGGTATATGCACTTCGTTATACCATTTATTGAATTTGGCATCGTTTTCCGGTGCACATTCGGTAGCTACAATATTGATTACTCTTGTTTTTGCCATGATAGTTCCCCTTTCTTATACTAACTAAATTCATGATAGTTTTTAAAAACTTACTTTGTCAAATAGCTTGAGGCTGATTTGACATTAATCTGCCAACTTAATAGACTGGTTATACTAATGTGAAATATTTAAGGAGGATAGCTTGAAAGCAGCAGTCTGTTATGAAATAGGCAAACCACTGGTGGTTGAGGAAATAACGCTAGACCCCCCGAAACAGGGCGAGGTAAAAGTTAAAATGGCAGCGACAGCCGTCTGCCACAGCGATATTCACTTCTTTAAGGGAGAACTCCCCGGCGATTTACCCTTTGTCGGCGGGCATGAGTCAGCGGGTTACGTCGATGAAGTTGGTCCGGGCGTTACCGGCTTTAAAAAAGGCGACCCCGTGGTGTTATCACTCCTAATTTCTTGCGGCAAATGCAAGTTTTGTTTGGCAGGTCAAACGCATCTATGCAGCGGCGTTTTCCCGATGGATAGCGAGACCCGCATGCACAATAAAAAGGGACAAAAACTTAATATGCTGATTAAAACCGCCAGCTTTGCCGAATATACAATTGTTGACCAGTCGCAGCTGGTAAAAATCCCCGCTGATATGCCGATGGATTTAGCATGTATGCTTGCCTGTGGTGTTATCACTGGTTTCGGAGCAGTAGTCAACCGCGCTAGAGTCAAGCCGATGAGCAGCTGTGTCATCGTGGGCATCGGCGGCGTGGGACTAAATGCCGTGCAGGGAGCGGCTTTCTCTGGCGCTTATCCCATCATTGCTGTGGATATCGCGGATAAAAAGCTGCAGGCGGCGAAGCAGTTCGGGGCGACTCATACTATCAACTCCAAAAATGTGGATGCAGCCAAAGAGGTGGAGAAGCTTACCGGTAGCGGGGCGGATTATGTTTTTGTTACGGTAGGGAGTACGCCAGCCATCGAACAGGGGCTAGCGATGTCCGGTCCGCGCGGTGTGACGGTATTGGTTGGCTTGCCTAAGTACACTGAAATGGCACAATATACGCCGTTTAACATTATCCGTTACGAGAGGGTACTTACCGGCAGTTTTATGGGTACAACGCAGCTACAAACCGAAATTCCAAAGCTGGTCGAGTTGTATAAAGCCGGTATACTTAAGCTGGACGAGCTTATTACTGCCCGTTATCCGCTGGAAAAAATCAACGAGGCGATAGACGCCGTGGTCAAGGGCGAAGCGCTGCGCAATATTATCGTGTTTAAGTAGTAAATTGGCGTAAAAAAGTAGGGGCGAGTTGAAAACTCGCCCCTTATTTATTTTACGGTTTACTTCCCGTCTTCCGCTTTATACACTTTACATAACAAACAAGTCAAGTCCGGCGACCCGTACATCGGGTCGCAGTGGTTGTTATCCGTCAGCACGTTGGGGTTGGACTTCAATAACCCATGCAGCGGCCCCGGCTCCTCTGGATAGAAGCAGTTAGCCGTCGCCATCACTACTCCCCGTAATATCCCCGGGAATAGACGCGCCTTCTGTTTGATTCTACCACGCGGACTTTCAATCCAAGCCCAATCGCCGTCTTCGACTCCGTATTCTTTTGCCGTGTCGGGGTGTATCTGCATCACCGGGTCTTTCTGGAAGCTGCGCAGCCACGGTATGTTCCGGTACTGCGACAGGAAATAGAATGGCTGCCGGTAGCCTGTCGTCAGGATTAGCGGGTATTCCTTCACTAATTCCGGAGTGGAAACTGGACTTTCACCCGGCTCCTGGAAGTAGGGCAATGGGTCATACCCCAAATTTTCCAGCGTTGTTGAGTATAACTCCATCTTACCGGTAGTCGTTGGAAATCCGCCGCCTTTTTTCCAGTAATCGGTCTTGTATTTATAATAAATCTGGTCTTTGCCCATCCTGGCATGAACGACCTTTTTGCTGAAGTCTTGCCAGGTCATACTACCTTTTCGAAGCTGGTAATCCAGCATTTTTTCCACGTTATCAAACCAGTATTTTGGCGCGATACGCTTGCCGATTTCGTTGAATATCTTACTGTCCTGCCAGGCTTCTCCCGGCGGGTTAACGACCCGATTATGCGCTTCAATCATAAAGCGCGGGTGCATATCGAAAATATCGTCGATTTCCAGCCAATGCGCTGCCGGCAGGACGATATCAGCATGCTCCGCCATCGGTCCCATAAACTGGTCGACATGAACCATGAATTCGACGTTTTTTATCGCCTGCAGCACCTCTTTAGTGTTAGCGAGGTGGATTATCTGCTGTCCCCCGACGCTGAACCATACCTTTATCACCGAGTTGCCATTGACTAGTTGCTTAATTACCGTATCCGAATGAGCCGTGCGGGCGGCGCCCATTTTGTACAGATCGCTGCCGACGATATTTTTTCGCATCTCGTCGGTTATCGGTATCTCGGTAAAAAAGTCCTCACGCTGGCCGGTATCCGGCGGCACCCAGGAAATCATGCTGCCAGGTCTTTCGATATTGCCGGTAACACCGAGTAGGCAGATAATCGCTCTTAGTGTTTGACCGCAGTTAGCCTGTCTTTCTAAAGAACTGCCTATCTGGATGCAGCCCGGTGTATCTTTAGCGAAGAGTCTGGCGGCTTTTATAATGTCGTCGGCTTTAAGCCAGGTGATTTCCGCCACACGTTCCGGCGTGTACTCCTGTACTCGTTCTTTGAGTTTATCGAAGCCGTAAGTCCACTTTTCGACGAAGTCTTTATCAATGAGTCCTTCGTTGATGATGACGTTAATCATCGCCAGCGCCAGGGCAGCATCTGTACCAGGCCTGATTTGCAGCCAAAGCGTCGCCCGCGAAGATAGCGCCGTTTCCCGCGGGTCGATGACGATGAGGTTTTTGACGTGTTTTAAGCTATTCAGAAACCAAACTGCCATCTCACCGTCGGCGCTGCTGATTTCCAGCTGCTTTGCCCAGGATATTTGTGTCTTGGGGTATTCCCCGCCCCACCCGTGATAATCGCAGTAAAGTCTGCCGTAGCCAGTTACCAGCCCGTATAATCCCAGCCTGGGACTATGACAAATATAGCCCGGGGTAATGATATTAGCGGTGCCGATGGAACGTGCGAAGCGATGGGTGTATTCGTTATAACCACGCCCCGTTCCCTGGGATACGGCGATAGATTGAGGCCCGTATTTGGCGATAGACTCCTTCATTTTCTGCTCGATAGTGTCCAGTGCCTCGTCCCAGGTGATGCGCTGCCATTTGCCCTCGCCCTTTTTACCCATCTGTTTCAAGGGGTATAAAAGACGGTCGGGGTGGTTAACGTGCTGGATGCTGGAAAGTCCTTTAGAGCACATCGTGCCCTTGGTCGGTGCTTCGGGATTACCTTCAATATGTGTAATAACGCCGTCCTGCACGGTTACCAGCGCGCCGCAGCCGCCATGACAGCTTTTACAGGTTGTTTTAACTATTTTCGTTTCACTCATTTCACAAGTCTTCCTATATATAATGATATCATCTCCGGAAGGAGGTAAGGTTGGGAGGGTTTTAACTTAAGCTGGACGCTATTGAGGCTTAGCGACCAGCGGCTTATAGGCGCCGGCTTTAAGCACACAGTACCTTAATGACAGTCCGCCGATAATCTCACAGACCACGCCGAAAACTAGCAGTCCTGATGTTATTTCACCGGCAACAAGACTAGTTACGGCTATCGCCAGCGGGATGACAATGCCCAGGGTGACGATACCTCCCCAGAAAATCGGCGCGTTATTGCCGCGTAATTGCTCCATCACTGACTGTTTGCCAACCTCTTCACGATGCTCGGCTTGAAAGAGGTAAACAATTATCACTAATGCATTAGCTATAAGCAAAATACGACTACCCCATTCTGCAGCGGCAAGATTAACGTCGCCGCCAGCCAATGCGATAACGACAGATAGCCCGAAGCCGCCTAATATCCCACAGAGTACAAATAATACCGGCAGTAAAATAGAATTCCAGAACGGCACGCCCTTGATGTTTTTAAGGATGATACCAGTGTAAACCGTAACGCCAAAAGCTAAAACACCAGTAGATACTTTAAACAGTATTTCGGCAACGCTGCCGGGCATAAAATGTGACAATATAAGCTGAATCGCGCCCGACCCAACGAATAAAACCACGAAGATAAAGCCCCTCGCCAGCCAGGACGTTTGGGGACGGAACATAATCCGCCAGAATCTAGTCGGTTTACCGAGGAAAAGTAGGTGTGTGCCGCCCTTGATAACGCCGATAATCAGCCAGCTGATGAACATGCCCCACAAACTGTTAAAGTATAAGGATACGAGGTATAAGCCCCCGCCCAGACCGCCCGCATAAAAAGCAATCCAGAGGAAGATACCCTTTTTATCAATCCATTCTGTCTGCCGGGTGTAATTAATCATCCATTGATGTATTTCCATTTAGTCTGCCACTCCTATTGCTTCAGCTTCTTTGTGTGTTGCTGGTTCGGTGTCTGATTTACCGATTTTTCCGTCGATATAGTAGACGGAGGGGTCGGTATTATACTCTGGATGGAGCTGGAAGCCGCCCCGTTCCCTGATTAAGCGCGACACCTCGCTATTGGGGTCGTCCAGGTCGCCGAAGGTCAGCGCTCTGGCAGGGCAGGTATTAACGCAGGCGGGTGTAGCTTCACGGTCAACGCCTGGTTTAAGACCTTTAGCCAGACCGGCATCGATACGTTCGACGCAGAAATTACATTTTTCGGTCGTGCCGATTTGGTGCTTATATAGCTTTTTACCTATTTTTTCAAAGTCCGTCTGGACTCTGCCCGGGAAAAAGCCCTGGTCTTTATCTTTAGAAAGGAAGGTTCGGTTCTGGTAGGGGCAGGCGACGACGCAATAACGACAGCCGACACACTTATCCTGGTCGATGACGACAATGCCGTCCTCACGACGTGTTGTCGCGCCGGTCGGGCAAGCGTCGGCGCAGGGTGCGTCCTTACACTGGTTGCAGCGTACGGAATAGGTTGATACAGTCGGATTATCGCCGCCAGTCTCCATGGCTACCAGCTTTGGCCAGGTGATGCCCATCGGCAGAAAATGCTCGATACGGCAGGCGGCTACGCAGGCGAAGCACCGCGCACAACTTGATAAATCAACTACCATTCCCCATCTCATTTTCGTAACCCTCCGATATCATAATATCATAATGCGCAGAGTATGTCAACATATTATAATCAAAACGTAGTAAATTACATAAAATACTATGCAATAGGGTAGTATTGTAGGGAATTAGTGCCTAAAGCGTAACAGGAATAAATGAGTTTTACAATGAATGTTAGAGTGGTATAATAAGGCAATAATGTAAAAAGTTAACTATCGCATCTAATATTATTATATCAGGAGGTTTCAGTGAGTGACAATAGGGCTACAGTGACTACTAAATGTGGCAAACTTGAAGGAAATATAGAAAACGGGATGTACGTGTTTAAGGGAATCCCTTACGCTGAACAGCCCGTGGGGGATTTACGCTGGCTGCCTCCCCAGCCGATGAAAAAATGGAGTGGTGTTAAACCCGCGAATAAGTATGGTTCAATTTCTCCCCAAAATGTCATGCCTGGTCCAGCAATCCCCGGCATGCCCGACTGGGGTAAAAAGTTTCAAAATGAAGGATGCCTTTATCTTAATATCTGGACGCCCGGTTTGGATGATGCCAAAAGACCGGTCATTTTCTGGATACATGGCGGGGCTTTTATTATCGGCGCTGGCAACGAGCCGGTCCTGGAGAACGGCAGTTTAGTCAAACGCGGCGACCTTGTATTGGTTAGTATCAATTATCGTATGGGCGCTTTCGGGTTTATGAATCTGAAGGAAATAACCGACAGTAAAATTCCCGCCACCGGCAACGAAGGCTTGCTCGACCAGATAGCCGCACTTGAGTGGGTACAGGATAATATCGCCGCTTTTGGCGGTAATCCGGATAATGTCACCATAGCTGGGTTTTCTGCCGGCGGGATGAGCATCGGCGACCTTTTAAGCATGCCCAAGGCGCGTGGTTTATTCCACAAGACCATCAACCGCAGCGGTTCCACCAATACCGTCGCTAAACTCAATGACGCCGTGGAAGCAACCAAGCAGTTCTTAAAAATACTTAATATTGGTCCTAAAGATACTGCGGCGTTACGTGCTCTGACGACAGAGCAACTACTCGATGGACAGGAGAAACTAGGGGCAATCCTTCGTGAAAAAAAGAATGCCTTAACGCCCTTTATGCCGGTGGTGGACGGCGATGTAATGCCCGACTTCCCCATCGTGTCTATTAAGAAGGGTTCGGCGAAGAAAATTATCGTTATGGCGGGCAATACCCTCGATGAGATGAAAATGATGGCAGGTATGGACCCAAATATGCGTAATCTGGACGAAGCCGGGTTAATTAAACGACTTAATGACATATTGCCGTCGGAGCTTGTCCCGAGAATAATTGATGTATACTGCGAAGCCCTGAAGAAACGCGGCAGCAGTGGTACACCACTCGACATTTTAGGGACGGTGAATTCCGACCTTATGTTCCGTATACCTACCATTCACCTCGTAGAAGCGCAACGTGATAATGGCGTGCCAGCTTATAATTACTTCTTTACCTACAAATCGCCGGCGATGGGCGGAGCGCTGGGCGCCATGCACGGGCTTGATAGTCCTTTTCTCTTTGGCGCACTTGATGCCAATTTAACCGGCACTGGACCGGAGCAGCAAGATATGATGCTTAAGATACAGGATTCTTGTATCGCTTTCATCCGCACCGGTGACCCCTCATGCAAGAGCATCGGTAAATGGCCTGTCTACGGCAAGGAACGCATGACGATGGTTATGGATAAAAACATCCGCGTAGAGTCAGCACCTTACGAACCGGAGCGGAAAGTTTGGGACGCTTTTGATTTTAGCCATACACTGCCGCTTTAGTTATACGGGCGCTAATCTCACGTCTAGCACGGCGGTTTGACCTTTACGTACAACCGCCAGGCATTCTTTTAGCGCTTTGGGAACAGCGGCAGGGTCATCTACTCTTTGACCGTAAGCGTTATTGGCGCGAGCTATCAGGGTATAATCCGGTGGTTTAGATATATCAGCTCCCATATTTTCTACGCTATACTTTTCTTGAAATAATCCTTTGATAGCACCATAACCCTGGTTATTATAGATAACGGCTAAAAATGGTGCTTTATAGAAATTAGCCGACCATAATGATGCCTCCGGGCAGCCGTATATAAAGGCGCCATCACCCATTAGGCTGATTACCGTTTTTTCTGGTTTAGCCAGCTTTACTCCCAGTGCTGCTCCGGGAGCCCAACCAATACAGCCGCCCGCGCAAGATAACAACGAGCCGGATCGACTTAAGTGTAACTGGTGGAAGACAATCGTGGCTGGCGAGATTGTCTGGTTCACGATAATCGTATCTTCATCGAGAATTTCATCGATGCAGGCGCTTAACCAGTGGGCAGTAATCGGTTTAACTTTAGCCTGACTTTTCGCGAGCGTTCGCCATTCACTGTCGAGCTTTTTATGTTCCCAGGCATAGGTTTTGAAACGTTTTTGTATCTGCTCGCGTTTTTCTGGAGTTAGTTGTTGTGTGATAATTTTAGTCAGTTCCGGTATCGCCTGGCTGGAATCGGCTTTTATCTGTATATCTGGCTTCATGCCCCACAAAGGCACACCTTTTTTCACCGTATCAATATCAATGTGGATGATTTTTGCTTCGGAGTTAGGCGTAACTGGAGGAGCCGCGTAGTGAATATCGTAGTCGATAGCTAAAATCACGTCGGCTTGGGTTAATAGGGGATTACCGAACCCCACCGTCGATGAAAGATATGCAGCCATTGGGTGAGTATTGGGGAAGTTTACCCTGGTATCTGTCGTCAATACTCGCGCTGCCAGCGTTTCTGCCAGCTTAATGAGTGCTGCTACGGACGGTGGATTTCGGCCGGAATAACCGGTAACTATCAACGGATTTTTAGCATTAAGTAAAATTTCGGCGGATTTTTTCAATGCATTGGTATCTGTTTTTGGTAATTCTTGTTTTTCTGGTTTGAAGGCTGTTTTTGTTGTGGTTTTATCTTTACTCCAGAGTAATTGCCGCGGCAACGTAAGATATACCGGACCACATGGTTCTGCCATGGCGATGCCCAATGCTTTATTGAAAATCTCCCCAGCGTCTTCGCCAACCTTAATTTGGTAGTCCCACTTAACAAAATTGCGTACCATCGCCCCCTGGTCAAAGGCATCACCGCGCCAGGTTCGGCGTTCCAGCGGCTCCTGAACCTCGGTGAAAAACACTACCGGCACTCTGCCCCATTGGGCATTATGTAACGCGCCGCCTATCTGTAACGCCCCAAGTTCCGAATGTACTGAAACGACCTGCGGTTTCCCTGATGCCATCCAGTTACCATGAGCAGCGGTCATGGATACAAACTCATCGAGGCAGAGGATGCTGCGGGGCGATTTTTTACCCTGTGCCTGGTAGGCGGCGAGAGTTTCTAAAACAGGTACGTTATCGATGCCGGGATTAAAAAATACGAACTCCACGCCGTTCTTGTTCATCACCTCGATAAGAGTTTTAGCCGTCGTGTAATTTTCCATAAACACCTTCAACCATAGATTTAGTTGTCTTTAGAGTCATATTATACCAACGTAACAGTAATTATACAAAGAGATTGTAACCTAAAACTAGAACTCGTATAATTAATATTGAAGGTATATTTTTATGATATGTCCGGTGTGCCGTAAAGGCGCCCTTATTGTTGAATATAACCATATAGAACTGGATTACTGTCCTATCTGTCAAGGCGTCTGGTTTGACGTTGGCGAGCTTGAGTTGCTGCTGGAATCTGCCGGACTTGGTAACCATCATCGTTATCTGGATGACATGGTCAAAGCCCTAGAAGCTAAAACATCCGAGAAAAAACGAAAGTGTCCCATCTGCCGTCGTAAAATGAAAAAGACCTATATTGACGAAGATAAGAAAATCCTGGTTGATGTCTGCCATGTCGGTCACGGTATTTGGTTTGATGGCGGTGAGGTTCAAGGCTTGGTAGAAGAACTGGAGAAAAAATCTCCGGCAAAAGGCACTTCGAAAGAAGTGCTGGACTTTGTCGGGCATATGTTAAAACACCGTCAGGAATTAAATTAGCTTTTAGCTATTTATTAAAGTATTGAAAGGGGGTATTCACTATGCCATATTGGGGTTGGATTATCATCGCGGTGGCCGCTATCCTTATCCTTTGGATTATCGGGGCTTTCAATAGCCTGGTAGGCTTCCGCAACCAGGTAAAAAATGCCTGGGCACAAATCGACGTTCAGCTTAAACGACGTTATGATCTTATACCTAATCTTGTTGAGACGGTCAAAGGTTACGCTAAACACGAACGTGAAACGTTTGAAATGGTGACCAAAGCTCGCAATCTCGCCCAGCAGGCTTCTTCCGCCGGCGCCGCCGAAAGAGGCAAACTGGAAGGTGAGTTGGGTATCGCGTTAGGTAAACTCATAGCAGTAGCCGAGGCTTATCCCGAACTAAAAGCCAACCAGAATTTTCTCGCTCTTCAGGAAGAATTAAGCTCAACGGAGAATAAAATCAGCTTCTCCCGGCAGTATTACAATGACTCCGTCTTGAAATACAACAACAAAATACAGATGTTTCCTTCTAACGTTATTGCCGGTATGTTCAGTTTCAAGTTGGGTGAATTCTTTCAAGTTACCACTGAAGCTGAAAAGCAAGCTCCTAAAGTCAGTTTCACTTAGACAAGAGTTATTAGTTTATGTGGGAACAAATACGGTCTAATCAGGTAAGATCGGTCATACTGATTGCGCTTGTCGCGGGGATTTTGTTAGCGGTCGGCTATTTTCTGGGACTTTATTTCTTCGATAGCGCGATAGGTGGACTAATTATTGCTTTAGTCGTCTGGGCAATCATGAGTCTGATTGCCTATTATCAGGGCGATAGTATCCTGCTGGGGATGGCTGGCGCGAAGAAAATCGGGCCAGACGATGCCCCGCGTCTCTACAACGTCGTCGAGGAAATGAAGATAGCCTCCGGACTGGAGAAAATACCGGATGTCTATATCATCGACGACCCCGCCCTGAATGCTTTTGCCACCGGTCGCGACCCTAACAGAGCATCGGTGGCGATAACCACCGGTTTACTTCAAAAACTTAACCGCGACGAATTGCAGGGGGTTATCGGCCATGAAATCTCCCACATTAAGAACCGCGACGTTCTCCTCATGGCTATCACCAGCGTAATGCTTGGTACTATCGTTATTCTTTCGTGGTACGCCTCGCGTTTCTTGATTTTTGGCGGTATGGCTGGTTCGGGCAGAAGGTCTTCATCGCGTGATAGCGGCGGTGGCGGGGCACAGGTTATCATCCTCGTGGTGGGTTTGGTGTTAATAATTCTTGCGCCTATCGCCGCACAGCTTATTTATTACGCCATTTCCCGTAAACGTGAATATCTTGCTGATGCTTCTTCCGCCCTCTATACGCGTTATCCTGAGGGTCTGGCGTCGGCTCTGGAGAAAATCGGCGCTTCGACTCATCAATTAAAATCTGCTAACCAGGCAACGGCGCCGATGTATATCGCTAATCCGCTGAATAAGGAAGGTGTAAAACTCTCCGACCTCACCAGCACTCATCCGCCTATCTCGGAAAGGGTACGCATCTTACGCACTATGGCTGGCGGCGCTTCCTTCGTGGATTATGATAATGCCTACCGAAAAATCAACGGTCACGATGTAATTTCTAAAGCTACAGCCGGCGCGGTAGGAGTGGTAGCCATCAGGCAGGCGTCGCCATCAGTGCCCGGAGAAATGGCGCTCGCCGAAAAAGCGGCACGCCAGCGCGAAGTATCGGATATGGTACTGCGTATGAATCAATATCGTTTTGTCGATTGCGAATGTGGCGCCAGGTGGAAGATACCGCCGGGCTTCAAGGATGATAGTATAGTTTGTACCAGATGTGGTAGAACGATTAGACTTTAGAATTTATCCTGTTATACTACGAGATAACTGTTAGCCGTAATGATGGCATTTGACTTGTTGTGTCCCTACCTTATACATCTCGGGCACATCTTTGGCGCATTTTTCTCCTGCCTCGGTGCAGCGGGTATGGAAACGGCAACCAGGCGGTGGATTCAGTGGTGAAGGCATTTCGCCAGTTAAGATAATCTGTTTAGCTTGACCTTCGGAGTCTTCAGGCAGCGTCAGCTGCGAAGCAGATATCAAAGCTCTAGTATAGGGATGTAAGGGGTTCTTAAAAAGTGCCTCCGCCTCCCCACATTCCACTATTTGCCCCAAATACATAATCGCTACGCTGTGACTCATATACCTTACTGTTGCCAGATTATGGGCAATAACCATATAACTAAGATTGAATTTTGTCTGCAGGTCTTTAAACAGGTTCATTATTTGCGCCCGGATAGATACGTCCAGAGCGGAAACAGGCTCGTCTAATATTAGTAATTCTGGTTGTAACGCCAACGAGCGCGCCACGGCGATACGCTGTCGCTGACCTCCGCTGAACTCATGCGGATACCGATTTATGCCTTGTGAGTCGAGACCTACCTGCTCCAGTAATTTACCTACCTTATTATAAATTTCTTTTCTAGAAAGCTTGGCGTTAACAAAAAGCGGCTCGCCGACCACATCTTTTATCCGCATTCTCGGGTTCATCGAGCTCCAGGGATTCTGTTGTACGAATTGTACCTTGGGACGGTAGAGCCTTTTCAGTTCGGTATCAGAATATTTGTAAAGGTCTTGTCCTTCGAAAAAGATGGTGCCGGAGGTCATTTTCTCCAATAGTAATATCATCTTAGCGATAGTCGTTTTACCGGCGCCCGATTCTCCAACAAGGCTTAATGTCTTACCGCGTTCTACGGTAAAAGAAACACCATCGACAGCCCTTACCCATCCGATGACTCGCTGTAAAAGCCCTTGTTTCACCGGATAGTGCTTTACGATGTCGCGTGCCTCGAACAATACTTTGGATTTGGGCATGGGCTATTTCACCCTCCAACAGGATACGGAGTGATTTTCATCAAGTTTTACCTCTGGCGGCTCCTGCTTTTGGCATATTTCTAAAGCAACATCACAACGTGGGCAGAAACGACAACCGGGAGGCAAATTCATCAATGAAGGTGGTTGTCCTTCAATAGAATATAGATGTTCATCTTTCCTATCCAGCTGTGGCACAGATTGTATTAATGCCTTGGTATAAGGATGTCGCGGCTTTTTAAAAATGTCTCTGGTGCTGGCTGTCTCCACGATTTTACCCGCGTACATCACGCCGACTCTATCGCAGATCCTGGCAACAACGCCGAAATCATGTGTAATAAAGATAATCGCAACATTTGTCTTGTCCTGTATATCATCGAATAAGGCAAGATATTGTGCCTGTATCGTGGCATCAAGGGCGGTCGTCGGCTCATCGGCAATCAGTAATTTCGGCCGACAAGACATCGCAATCGCGCCGACTACTCTCTGTCGCATGCCGCCGCTTAACTGGAAAGGGTATTCCTTGATACGTTCTTCTGGCGCAGGAATCCTTAATAAACGTAGTGCATCGATTACTTCTGACTCGATCTTGTCTTCCGGCAAGTTCTGATGCAGCCTTACTGATTCACCAATCTGGTCTCCTATGGTAAATACGGGGTTTAAAGAGGACATGGGGTCCTGGAGAATCATGGAGATTATCTTCCCTCGGTATTCCCTCATATCTTTTTTATCGAGCTCGAGCAGGTTTTTCCCTTCCATGAGTATCTTCCCGCTGATTATCTGGCCAGCTGGTTCTGGCAGTAAACGCATTATCGATAGCCCGGTTACTGATTTACCGCAGCCGGACTCACCCACAATCCCGAATGTTTCGCTTTTCCGTACGAAAAAGCTTACACCATCGACAGCTTTAACCTCACCGGCATGGGTAAAGAAAGAGGTATGCAAATCCTCGACTTGTAGAACAATGTTGTTATTCATAATTGTCTTAACCTTGGGTCTAGCTTATCGCGAATCCAATCGCCCAAGAAGTTACCGGATAACACTACCAAGCCGATACATATACCGGGGAAAGCGGATATCCACCAGGCTCGGTCAAGCTCGGTCCGGCCGTCGTTCACCATCGAACCCCACGAAGCGGTTGGTGCCGGAATGCCGATACCTAGAAAGCTTAAGGCTGATTCCATCAGTATCATCATGCCAACTTGCAACGTCATAATGACTATCAACGAATTGACGACATTGGGAAAAATATGCCGGAACATAATACGAAACGACGAAGCGCCGCTGACACGCGCCTGGGCGACGAAGTCAGACTGGGTTATTCTCATGGCTTCGCCTCTGATTAAACGGGCATAGGTAGCCCAGCCTAGTATTGATAAAGCAAAGACAACCGTCCAGTAACCCGGGCCGATGGCGACAGCAAACAACATAGCTAGCAGTAGGCCGGGAAAGGATAAAGCTATATCGGTTACCCTCATGATAAAGCCGTCAATACGCCCCCCTCTATAACCGGAAATTATCCCCAGTACCGTCCCGATTAGAGCAGTAATGAAAATGGCTAGCAGCGAGATGCTGAGAGATATTCTGGCGCCATAAATGATACGGCTTAGGATGTCCCGTCCCAATCTATCGGTCCCGAGGAGGTATGCACTCTTGCCCCCTTCCATAAAAGATGGGGGTGAAAACCTGTCGGCTATCACTATCTCATCCGGATCATGGGGCATCAGTCCGACTTTGGGCAAACCTAGCCATGATAGGTCGGCAAATATTGCTATAAAAACCATAATCGCCAGTATTATGGAAGGGATTATCAGCGTGAGGTTCTGTGCAAGGCGGGTCCGCTTAATAGTCCTGTTGTATTTTCTCCTGGTGATTTCTTCGTAAGTCAATGCAGTGTTTGGCATGAAATAGTTCCTTATGTCATCCGGTATCTAATCTGTGGGTCAATCCAGGCGTAAGAAATATCTACGAGTAGGTTGATTCCGAGGACGAAAATTGCCACTACAATAGTAATTGCCTGTACCACGGGGAAATCACGGCTAAAAGTCGTTTCGACCAGCATTCTGCCCATGCCAGGCCAGTTATAAATTTGTTCGGTAATAACCGAGCCGGTAATCAGCACCGCGAATATCATACCCGCTACTGTCAGGGGCGATATCAAGGCATTTCTCAAGGCATGTTTCCAGATAACAACCCTTTCGGATAATCCCTTGATTCTGGCAAGCTTGATATATTCGCTATCAAGGACATCAAGCATACTGGAACGAACCAAACGCATCATACCCGGCAGTATGAAAAAGACCATAGTACCGACCGGCAATACATAATGCATTGGAGTAGCCATACCAGCGACCGGCAGCCATCTTAAATCCACAGAAAAAATTAAAATAGCCATGATAGCGACCCAAAAGCCAGGCAAAGCTTGGCCCAATACGGCTATGAACTTTACGCCGTTATCCCAAAAAGAATCACGGTAAGTCGCTGCTAAAATTCCCAGGAGTAATGCCAATAGCATGGATAGTATAAAAGCGGGGACGATTAATTTAAGGGTGTTCGGCAGCGCTTGTGCTATTATTTCATTTACGGACCGCTGTTTGAGGATTGATATGCCGAGGTCGCCATGAAAAAGATCTCCCATGTATATACCGAATTGTTCGCCCCATGATTTATCTAGCCCAAACCGTGCTTTCATAGTTTGAAGTTGTTCCGCATTCATATTGGGGTTTGCCAACAGTCTCATGGGGTCGCCAGAAGCACGGACGAGGAAAAATACCAATATAATGATACCAAAAAGGGCAAGAATGCTTTGCAGAATTCTGATAACTATGAAACGAGCCATCTATCTTCTTAACTACCCACTAAAATAATTTATGTCCCATATACCCTGAAATTAAGCTACTTATAGAATTATACAGGATAATATACGGGACATCAAATTAAACTTTGGACTATTTACCATGAAGTCCCTGGGGGAGGGGATTAATCTCCTCCCCCAGGAATCTCTATTATAGTTTTTAACTCATCCTGTTATTTATTAAGGATGTTGGACACCGTTTAGAGCGTCCCAATAGCTGGTCCAGATTCTACCGGCCCACTTGCCGAGGGTCTTGGGGTTGTAAACGTATACGTTATCTGTCTCGCAGATACCTATATTGATATATGTGGATTTTACGTATACCATGAAGTCGTTCCAGTATTGCTCGGCCTTTGCTAAGTCAAGCTCTTTAATAGATTTGTCATAGAGCTCTTTTGCATGTGTGTCGTTACTGACGCAATGAGCGCCGCCGGGGGTAAACATATTGGCGGCTTGGTATGCGGCGTTAAAGACGGATTGATAGTTCCACATGCCCATCCAGCCTACGTTAGGGTCGCCTTCTTTTATCGGCGCACCGAAGAAACCTTGGAAGATATAACCAGCGGCAACAGTCAAGTCGACAACTTCCACTTTAATCTGAAGGCCGACAGCCTTCCAGTAGCTATCGAGCAGCAGTGCTAAGTCCTGTCCACCTGCAAAGCCCATGAAGCTGGTTGTAAAGATATGGATTTCCGGGTCAGAGTAAGCGGCGGGATAGTTGGCTTCTTTCAGTAAATCCTTGGCTTTCTGGACATCATACGGATCGCCTTTCAAAGCATCGCTCCATCCGTAACACCCAGGATACATATAGAACTGGGCATCTGGTGAGGCGTAACCCGCAAAGATGGTCTTGCATATCTCATCGCGGTTGAGGGCGTAGGACATAGCCTGGCGGACTTTAACATTTCCCACAGGTCCGGCATCTGGTAACCAGGAACCCTGGAAGAATACGCTGCACGTGCCGGGGGGTAGAATTTTTTCTACGGCGAATCCTTCGTCTAACAAGCCTTTAATGCGGTCATTATCTACCGCGGCTATATCAACATCGCCTGTCTTGAGCATGGAGATACGGGTAGCCAACTCAGGTACCATGAGTTCTACGTAATACTGGTAGTAAGGTACTTCATCAGGTAGCCAGTAGTCGGTATTGGCTTCTAATGTTATCTTCTGTTTCGAGACGAGTTCCTTGAATTTCCATGGCCCGGAGCCAATTGGGGCTTTGCGGAACTCGTCCTGGCCTAGTGTTTCGAAGTATTTCTTAGGCAGGATACGCGTCCAGCAGAAAGCAATAGCCTGGGCTGGTTCGGGGTATTTGCTGACGAACTGGTAGGTGTAGTCATCAATGACGGTAGAACTAACCTTGTTGTAGCCGTCGCTGATGTATTTAGACCACGGGTTGCTTGATTGACTCATATCGCCGAAGCGGTCGACCGAGAACTTAACATCGGCGGCAGTGAGTGGGTCGCCGTTATGGAATTTAATACCTTGATGGATTTTGAATGTCCAAGTTAAACCATCAGGGCTGACCGTATAGCTATCGGCTACTCCAGGAACATACTTGTTGTCTTTAGACCACCGAATTAGGGAGTCATAAAACATCCAGCCCCAAAGGGATTCCTGGTAGATCGGGTCGGTCGACTCATAGCCGAAGTCGGGTATGGCCATGGTTATTGTGCCGGTAGGCGCCGCATGAGATGAGCCTACTGAGGTTCTCGTTAGCGTTGAGCCTCCGCCACCGCAGCTGGTGAATAGCATAGCTGCTGCGAGTATGACAAACAGAGAAATAATTAACCCTTTCTTCATTCTTTCCTCCTTAAAAATTTTGGCGTGCGATTAATAATAATATTTTTATCTACTATTCTCAACCTCCCCTGTTTTTAATTTTCGGGTCTATATTATTTAGCTATTAAAACACGAACAGAATCACCCGTCTTCCGGCGTGCGAGAAAAACTTGGAAATCTGGATTTTCAATTACTATAATCTATATTCGCGTAAATGTCAACTAAATTTCATATTACTTTAATGTAATTAGTAAAAATTTGAATACACAATACAGCAAAATCGTAAAATACGGACAGTTAATAGGCTAAAAATTACTAATATGCAAACAATTGGCGACCCCGGGGGGATTTGAACCCCCGATCTCCACCGTGACAGGGTGGCATGTTAGACCGCTACACCACGGGGCCATGCTTTAAAAAGTCTAGCAAAGCGGGCATATCGTGTCAAGAAAATTAACAAATTTTGATACTTATGGAATCCTTGATGAAATCTGTTTGCCAAATTCTGGTGTTGTCTATGTTAAATGGTATATGGTATAATAACATAAAATTTGTTAAGGAATTAAAAAGTGGCAAAAAAGAAAACGGAACAAAAAGTAGAAGATAAAAAATCTAACGAATATGAACTAGTATATATTCTTAATCCGGAATTATCCGATGAAGCACTGGAAAGCAGGATTAATAATATAAGTCAGTTTATCACCAGTAAGGAAGGCGTTATCGACGGCGTGGATAAATGGGGGAAGAAGAAATTAGCTTATCCTTTGAAGCACTTTCTTGAAGGTGATTATGTATTAACAAAATTCAAGATAAATCCGGTGCAATGTAAAGAACTCGAAGCAAACCTGCGTATTTCGGAAGATGTCATTAGGCATCTTTTAATAAAAGTCGGCAGTTAGATAAAATTCCAGCTCGTGAGTTTTAGCGGAGAGGTGAAGAGGCGATGCCGAGTCTAAACAAAGTGACGATAATAGGGAATGTGGGTAATGAACCAGAAATGCGTTTCACCCCCAACGGAAAACCGGTAACGTCTTTTTCTGTGGCTACCAACTGGGTTTATACTACTCCCGAAGGAGAACGTCGCCAGGAAACAGAGTGGTTTAATGTAGTCGCCTGGAACCGTCTCGCCGAACAGTGTAATCAGTTTCTCGCAAAGGGCAAACTTGTTTATGCCGAAGGCAGAATACATACCAGAAACTGGGAAGGGCAAGACGGTCAGAGCCATTCTAAGATGGAGGTAATCGCCAACAGGGTTATCTTCCTCGATAAAAAGCCTGCTGGCGCTCTAACCGATGAAAAAACGGAAGACGTTACTTCGGCAGAGATGGAACCGGAAGACCTACCGTTTTAATATTATAAAAAAATTTAGTAATTTAAATAGATTGAGGAGAGAATGACGCAATCAAGAGATGGCAGAACCCGTAGACCAACACGATCGAAATATATCCCAAAACGTAAAATATGTTTGTTCTGCCGCGATAAAATTAAATATATCGACTACAAAGACCCAGCCAAGCTGCGACCTTATATAACCGATAGGGGCAAAATCTCGCCACGCCGTAAAAGCGGCACCTGCGCCAAACACCAGCGCGCCCTGGCTACGGCAATCAAACGGGCGCGACATCTCGCTTTGTTACCGTTTGTTGGAACTCATACGCAAAAAACTGGCTCAGCTGGATAGGCGGCAGATAAACTAAAGATAATTGATGCCATATTATTTTACCCCCATTAATTTTTAGAGTATAATAGGGAGTTAAAGTGCCTAAAAGAACTTATCAACCAAAGAGTATACCCAGAAAGCGTGAACACGGTTTCTTAAAAAGAATGAGTACACGCGGCGGTCGGGATGTCCTTAAAGCCAGGAGACTAAAAGGACGTAAAAAATTAACCGTCGTTTAATGGTTCAACCAATTGAACGATATGGGGTAGTTGTGAGGGGAGAGCGTTATCTTAGAAAGAATAGCCAGTTCGGCTTGGTTTATGATAAAGGCAAATCCTGTGCAGGTAAAGAAATCGTCCTTAAAGCCTTATCAAACGGGTCAAACTTATCAAGATTCGGCTTTGTCGTCAGCCGCCGTCTGGGGAAAGCAGTAGTAAGAAATCGTATTAAAAGACGCCTGCGTGAAATAACCAGACAAACACAAGTTAAGCCTGGTTGGGATATTATCCTCATCGCTCGTACCCCCGCAGTAACGATGGATTATACAAACTTAGAAAAATCGATTAGAAAATTACTGCTTAAAGCAGATTTGATTGTAGGAGAAAATGAAGGCAATCGCCTTAGTACTAATTAAATTTTATCAGAACACCTGGTCGAAGATAATGCCGCCAGCCTGCCGCTTTGCGCCCACCTGTTCCCAATATACATTCGAAGCGATAGAGAGATTTGGCATTTTCAAAGGGATAGCGCTGGGTATTCGGCGAATCGCACGCTGCCATCCCTTAAACCCCGGCGGTTATGACCCTGTACCTGAAAAATAGTCGTTTTAAGGCAACGGTGGAGAATACGGTGATACTAAAGAAAATTAAAATAGCCGGTATGATAGCCCTCTTGATAGGCGCTATTTTAGCTATCGGAATATGTCGGTTTTAGCTGTGTCAGCGGTATGGCAGCCATAGGTTGGTCCGGCGGAACAGTAAGTAATGATGTTCTCTACGTCGGCTCCATGGAAGGCCGTCTCGCTGCCTACAATATAAACGACCAGAGTCGTCAATGGGCCGAACCCCTTAAAACAGCCTCGCAAGGTGGCTTATTCGGTTGTTCCTCTTTATTAAGCTGTGGTGGTGGCACTACCAGAGTGCCTATTTATGGTACACCGGTTGTCTCTGGTAACCTTGTCTACATCGCCGGGTATAACGGTAAGATATATGCCTACAATACTGGCAATCTAGCCTCGAGATGGATTTTCCCCCGCGATGGATTTCTTAATACGATTGTCGGTGGTCTTGTTATCGACCAGAACAAACTATTCTTTGGCTGCACCGACGGATATATATATTGCCTCGATGCTACTACAGGAGATTTGCTTAGCCAATACAAGACCGGCGATAAAATTTGGGGCACGCCGACCGTGGCTGATGGCGTCTTATATATGGGTTCATTTGATAAAATATTATATGCATTCGATACCACAAGTCTTACGTTAAAATGGACTTTTCCGACCCAGGGTTCTATCTTCGCCAAACCACTGGTGCATAACGGTGTCGTTTATATCGGGTCTTTTGATAAAACACTTTATGCCATCAATGCCGCTGATGGTAAGCAAAAATGGCAATACATGGCGACCAACTGGTTCTGGACGCAGCCAATAATCGTCGGTGATGTTGTTTACGCTGGCTGTCTTGATGGAATTATCTACGCTCTAAATATTAATACCGGCGAAGCAATTAAAATATTTGATATACCAGTATTATTAAACATGTCCAGGAGTGGTTTAGTATCGCAGCCTGTTGTGGTGGATAAGTACGTTATCTTCGCCACACAAAGTGGCGTCATTTATAAAATAGATACGACTTCTCAAGAAATTTCGAAGATTGTTGAGCTTACCGGCGGTATCGATGGACCGCTAATGGCATATAAAGGGATTATCTACTTCCAGACCCAGGATATAGCCATGCAGCGTATCGATATCGCTACCGGCGCTTTGTTACCGTCAATATCGTTATTATCGGGGTAGTATAAATTGAACATTTGGGAACTTATAATACAGCAGCCTTTAACTAATGTCCTCATCGTCATTTCTCATGCCTTTGGGGGCAATTTCGGCGTTGCTATTATAATTTTAACCATCATCGTTAATCTGGCTTTACTGCCTTTAACTTTAAGCCAGATAAAAACCTCTAAAAAGATGATGGAACTGCAGCCAAAACTCGCCGAGATGCAAAAGAAATTCGGTAAAGACCGCCAGAGACTCGCCCAGGAGCAGATGAAGCTTTATAAAGAGTCCGGCGTCAAACCAGCTGGCTGTGCCTTACAAATGTTTATCCAGATGCCGGTATGGATTGCCCTCTACCAATCGATTGTGCTGTCTCTAGCCGCTGTACCGGAAGGTCTCCTTAACCTCTCCAGATATCTCTACCCCTGGGATGTTATTTATTCCTCAATACCGATGAATCCTTACTTCCTGGGTATGGACCTATCGCAAACTAATTATATCCTCGCTGTCCTCGTCGGCGTATCCATGTGGGTCCAGCAGAAAATGTCCACGATGCCTACTGACGACCCTCGGACGTCTTCACAAAACTCTATGATGACCTGGATGATGCCGATACTGTTTGTGTTAATGTCTTTATCCTTCCCCAGCGGCTTGGCTCTTTACTGGGTTGTTAATAGTTTATTCCGTATCGTCTTACAATATCGTATGACTGGTTGGGGAATGTTGCGTCGGCGAACGGCGGCTGAAACCGAAGCTTCTAAGAAATACGTTAAATTTGATACGCCTGAAGAGAAAAAATTACTATTAAAAGATAAAGATGGTCAAATAATAGTCACTGATAAAGAATCTTTAAAGAAAAGCCAGAAACCGAGCTTATTTGATAGATTCAAGTTCTCTAAAGGTAAGGATAAAGACCAGCAGGACGATAATAATTCAGGTTAATATCTAATGCAGGTTGAATAATAATGGGCATGACGGAAAGTCAACAAAAAATCTATGATGCTACCAAGGAAGTGCTGGAAACCATTCTATCCTTAATGGGCTTAGTTGGCAAGGTGCACCCTTCTGACGAATTCACAACAACCGATGAAAATGGCGAGCTAACGTCCATCGGTCTCAATATCGAAGGGGAAAACCTCGGTATCTTAATCGGTCACCGCGGCCAAACCATGGTTTCTTTACAGTATATCGTACGGCTGATAATGTCTCACAAAATGCAGGTCCAATTGCCCATCGTTCTTGACGTCGAAGGTTATAAACAGCGACGCTGTGAGGGATTGCGCCTGCTGGCGACGCGACTTGCCGAGCAGGTAAAGAACAGGAAAACACCCTTTACGATGGAACCGATGTCCGCCTTCGAGCGGCGTATTATCCACATTACTTTAGCCAATCACCCGGATGTCATTACCGAAAGTACTGGTTTCGGCGAAGGACGCAAGGTTGTCATTACCCCTAAAACCCTCCCGCAGAACTAATACTTTTACAAAATCCTTCTCACTCTCTCCTTGCTTTTACCCCTCACTTATGTTAATCTTTATCTGTTAAAGGCTGTGACGGAGAAGAGTAGGAGCCTTAAGAGTATAAAGCGAGTCTGGTAAGGTGTAAGCAGATATATTCCCCACTCCGAAAATCCCTCCCGAGCTTCCGGCTGAAAGTCCTTCGCTAATCTCAGGATAAATAAGCCCGGACGGTCCCGTCAACCGTTAGCTGTGACGAGGACATAAGTTGTGTCCTTAAAGAGTGCCCCGAATTTATTGAGGGGAAATAGGGTGGTACCGCGGGAACTTAAAGTCTCGTCCCTGGAGGATGGGACTTATTTGTTTATATGGGGGTTAGTATGTTTAAACCAGTCAGCAGCCGGGTAAGCTTCCCGAAGATGGAAGAAAGTCTGCTTGCCTTCTGGAAGAAAAACAACATCTTTGAAAAGAGCGTGGATTCTCGGAAGGGCAAGAAGAGGTTCGTTTTTTATGAAGGGCCGCCTTTTGCCAACGGTAATCCGGGCATTCACCATGTTCTAGCCAGAGTGATAAAAGACATTATCGTCCGTTATAGAGTAATGAAAGGTTATTATATTCCGCGTATCGCTGGCTGGGATACTCATGGACTGCCCGTCGAATTGGAGGTGGAAAAGGAGCTGGGTTTTACTGGCAAAGACCAGATTGAAAAATATGGCGTTGAAAAGTTTAACAAACGCTGCCGCGAAAGCGTCTTTAAATATGTTAGAGAGTGGAACAGCCTGACCGAGCGTATCGCTTACTGGGTTGATTTAGAGCATGCCTACAAGACCATGGACAATACTTATATCGAGTCGGTCTGGTGGGCGCTCAAACAGATATGGGATAAAGGGTTAGTCTATCAGGGTTATCGCGTCACGCCGCATTGTCCGCGCTGCGGCACATCATTAAGTTCGCACGAGGTTTCACAGGGTTACGTGGATGACACGGAAGACCCATCGGTTTACATAAAGTTTAAGGTTGTCGAAAAGTCATCGGCAGTTTTGCCTGCCGATATGCCTGTCTATCTCTTAGCATGGACGACTACTCCCTGGACGCTGCCGGGTAATACCGCTCTAGCCGTCGCATCTGACGCCGAATACGTTTTGCTCAAAAGCGATAAAGATTATCTCATTATGGCGGCACGGCTGGCAGGGGTGATTAGTCATGAAGGGTATAAAGAAGTTAAAAAAGTGTTAGGGGAAAAACTTGTTGGCGTAAAATACCAGCCGCTTTTCAATCCTCATGCCTTTATGGTAGAAAGGTTAAAATTTCAGACAGACGGCACGTTATTAGCGCAAAAAGCTGATAAAAAACTGACATATAAGGTCATAAAAGGCGACTTTGTTACCATGGATGAAGGCACAGGTATCGTTCATGTTGCGCCTGCCTTCGGTGAAGTGGACTTTGACGCCGGTAAAGAAGAGCGTTTGGACTTCGTCCAGCAGGTCGATTTGCAGGGTAAAATCACTGGCAAATATTCTTTCTCCAGCAAGTTCGTCAAAGACGCCGACCCCATGATTATGGAAGACCTTAAATCGCGCGGACTACTCTTCCATTGGGGGACGATTAAGCATACTTATCCCTTCTGTTGGCGTTGCGATGCCCCGCTACTCTACTATGCCAAGACGACCTGGTATATCAAGACCACGGCGATTAAGGATAAACTCATCGCTGGTAATGAAAAGATAAACTGGTATCCGGAGCACATTAAGAAGGGCCGTTTCGGGAACTGGCTGGAAAATAACGTGGACTGGGCTTTTGCTCGCGAGAGATATTGGGGTTCGCCCTTACCCATCTGGCGTTGTGAAAAATGCGGCGCCTTTGAATGTATCGGCGGCATAGAAGAGCTGAAGAAGAAGCCCAGTTGTCAAGGTTTGAAAGAACCTCTTGACCTCCACCGACCCTACATGGACGACGTAACTTTCTCTTGCGTTAAGTGTGGCGGTGCAATGCAGCGTACGCCGGAGGTCATGGACTGCTGGTTTGATTCCGGCTCGATGCCATATGCCCAGTTGCACTATCCCTTTGAAAACAAGGCTTTGTTTGATAAAGAAACCGGTCAGGCGGACTTTATCTCGGAAGGCGTTGACCAGACCCGCGGCTGGTTTTATAGTCTGCACGCACTCTCAACCCTACTCTTCGACCGGCCTATTTTCAATAATTGTATTTGTCTTGAGCTAATCCTGGATGCCGAGGGCAAGAAAATGAGTAAAAGCCGCGGCAATGTTGTCGAACCCACACAGGTCGTTGAGCAGCAAGGCGCGGATGCTTTGCGCTGGTATTTCTATACCTCGGCGCCGCCCGGGACAGTACGACGTTTTGATACCAAGATGGTCGCTGAAATCAGCCGTCAGTTTCTCATGACTCTCTGGAATGTCTATTCCTTCTTCGTCATGTATGCCAATATCGATAAATACCAGCCGGCAGCTACTTTCCCGCCGCCGGAAGCCGACCTGGATAAATGGATTCTCTCCGAGCTAAATCAGCTCGTCGCTGACGTAGATTCGGCTTTGGAAAAATATAATCCTACAGACGCCGGCAGAAAAATTGAAACATTTGTTGATGGGCTTTCCAACTGGTACGTCCGCCGCAGTCGCCGGCGTTTCTGGAAGAGTGAAAACGATACCGATAAACTCTCGGCTTATAATACGCTTTATCAATGTTTAGTGACCTTAGCTAAGTTACTTGCTCCCTTTACCCCCTTCCTCGCCGAAGAGCTTTATCAGAATTTGGTACACTCTGTTTCTAAGACGGCGCTAGAAAGCGTCCATCTGGTTGATTTCCCAATGGCAGATACCAGCATGATTAATAAACAGCTAGCGGAAGATAACCGTCTGGCGATGAAGGTCTGCAGTATGGGTCGGGCGGCGCGCAACAAATGCGGCTTGAAAATCCGCCAGCCTCTGGAAACTCTTTACGTAAGCGTTACTTCGGATGCTGAAGCGCGCTCGCTGGAAAGGGTAACTCACTTGATTTTGGAAGAATTGAATATTAAGGAGTTAAAAACCGATACGCCAGAAAAGGTAGCCGGACTCGAAGTGGCTAACTTCTCGACGGTCAGCGAGACGGGCACGTGCGTGGGGATTTCTACGTACATTACCGTTGAGCTACAAGCCGAGGGCATCGCTCGAGAAATCGTTCATCGCCTGCAGACAATGCGGCGTACAGCAAACTATGAAATCGCCGACCATATCAAAGTGTATTATGATGGCAGCGCCTTTTTCGTGCAGGCTTTATCCGCTTTTGCCGACTATATCCGGCAGGAAACCCTCGCCGACGAGATTGAAGAGAGCATTCCAGATGACGTCGATTTGCAGGAAGAGCACAAGATAAGCGGCTACCACCTGACACTAGGCATCAAAAAAGTCGGCTAACTTGCTGGTCTCGGGCTTTCGATAGGTGTTACCGTCGTCGTATATTCCTTATCGCCCCGCCAGTACTTTATTTCCAGTGGTGTGCCGATGGAAGAGGCGAGGAGAACCTTTAAAAATTCTTCGACAGAGCTAACTTCCTTGCCTCCAATGCTAACGATAACATCGTATTGCTTAAGTCCTGCTGTATCGGCGGGACCGCCAGCACCAATAGCTGTTATCAAGACACCCTTATCAACTTTAAGGTCCAGCTGATCGATAGCTACCTGGTCGACGGTATAAAGACTTACCCCGATGTAGGGGCGGGTGATATAACCTTTATTGACTAATTCCTGAACAATCGGCAGGGCGGTATCGATGCTGATGGCATAACCCATCCCTTCTACCCCTACGCTGGAAATTTTAGCACTGGTGATGCCGATTACTTCGCCCGCCATATTAACTAATGGCCCGCCGCTATTCCCCGGATTGATGGCGGCGCTGGTCTCGATAAGGTCATAGAGTGTTTCATTAGTATCTACATTTAGCGAGACTCCCTTGCGGCTGATGATCCCCTCGGTGGCTCTAATTCCCTGTCCTAGTGCGTTACCTATAGCGACTACCCAATCGCCAATACGCAGATTACTAGAAGTGCCCGTTTTCAAAGCAGGTAGATTTTTGGCGTCTAGCTTAATAATCGCCAGGTCGTTAAATGCATCGGTATATACATGAGAGACATCAGCTTGATAGGTCTCTCCATTATCGGTGATAACAGAGATGCTTTTAGCACCTTCGACAACATGATTGTTAGTTACTATAATGCCATTAGCATCAATAATCCAACCAGAACCGGCACCTTCCTGGGTGTATTGCCGATTGAAAATATCATAAGAAACGACTTGTGTGTTGATAGCTACGACCGATGGTTTTACCAATGCTACTACATCGGCAATGCTGGGGAGCTCCTTAACTGTACTTGCGCCGTCTGTCGGTGGCGTCCATGACGCGTTGATTGTTGCGGTCGGTGTTGTGGTAGCTGTAGGAGTATTTGAGTTGGAGGAAGAAATTCCTATACAGCCTGTCAGGAGGGTTACTCCTAACGTCAATACGACAATGAAAGTAATTAAAAATGTATTTAAATTTCGTTTTTTCATATACTTTATCCTCATCATTTAATTATATCATACTAACTAATTGATAAAATATTATGAAGCGGATTTTGTCATATGACAAAAAATAAGTCCCCCTCTCCCGAAAAGAGAAGGGGACTTATTTCTTGATAGAATATTTTGTTTTATTTGAACTGGGCAGGTACTTCCGGTAATGACTTTAGCGCTTCTTTCACCAGGTCTTCAGGATAAGCGTAGTCCTGCAGTTTACCGGTCAGGTAAGATTCATAAGCCGCCATGTCGAAATGACCGTGACCGCTATGATTGAACAGGATGACCTTTTTCTCGCCGGACTTCTTGCACTTTAGCGCTTCGTCGATAGCAACGCGGATAGCATGGTTTGTTTCCGGGGCGCTGATGATGCCCTCGGTTCGAGCGAAGGTAACACCTGCCTCGAAGGTCGCCAGCTGCGGGACAGCTTTCGCTTCCACAAAGCCGAGTTTATGCAGATGGCAGACTAGCGGCGCCATACCGTGATAGCGTAAACCGCCGGCATGAACGGGTGGCGGCATAAAAGTATGGCCTAAAGTGAACATCTTGGCGATAGGCGCCATACCCGCGACGTCGCCGTAGTCATATGCGTAAAGACCTTTGGTCAGCGTCGGGCAGCTTTCCGGTTCAACGCAAACGATACGCAGGTCCTTTTTCTTGCCGGATAGTTTGTCTTTCGCAAACGGCAGGAACATACCCGCGAAGTTGGAACCTCCACCCACGCACCCGATGAGGATATCGGGGTAGTCTCCAGCCATCTCCATCTGTTTCATGGCTTCTAGTCCGATGACGGTCTGGTGCATTAAAACATGGTTGAGCACGCTCCCCAGCGAGTAATGGGTATGCTCGTGGGTGACGCAGTCCTCAACCGCCTCGCTGATAGCCAATCCCAGGCTGCCAGGGCAGTTTGGGTCTTTAGCTAACGCATCACGGCCTGACTTGGTATCCACGCTGGGGCTGGGGACGCACTTGGCGCCCCAGGTCTCCATCATGATGCGGCGATATGGTTTCTGGTTGTAACTCACTTTAACCATGTAAACCTTGAGCTCTAGCCCGAAGATGTTGCAGGCGAAAGCCAGCGAGCTACCCCATTGCCCCGCCCCCGTTTCCGTCGTCATGCGCTTGATGCCTTCTTTTTTGTTGTAGTAAGCCTGGGCGACGGCCGTATTAGGTTTATGGCTGCCGGGCGGACTGGTTCCTTCATATTTGTAGTATATCTTGGCGGGGGTATCCAGGAACTTTTCCAGGCGGTGTGCCCGGAACAGGTTAGTCGGTCTCCAGAGCTTATAGACCTCCTGCACTTCTTCCGGGATATCGATGTACCTCTCCTGACTCACCTCTTGCTTTATAAGTTCCATCGCAAAAAGTGGCGCCAGGTCGGCGGGACCAAGCGGCTGCTTAGTGCCGGGGTGCAAGTAGGGTGGCAGAGGCTCGGGCAGGTCCGGCTGGATATTATACCAGTGGGTAGGCATCTGCTTTTCTTCGAGTACGAATTTTGTCCTTTCCATTTTTTCCTCCTTATAAGTTTCACTTATTATCTACATTAACGGCAGGGCACTACATAATTATTACCTCCCGGTGTTTTTCGGTTAATGCTGTATTATTCATTTTTTCCCTCGGCTACGCTCGGGACAGGTCCCTCGACTTCGTTCGGGACAGGTCCCTCGACTTCGTTCGGGACAAACCCCTCGACTTCGCTCGGGGTAAATAAAAAAGCCACCGTCCCTAAAAGGGGCGGAGGCTAATGGTTCCGCGGTGCCACCCTAATTATCCCTCGGCTTCGCTCGGGACAAGTCCTAAGCTTATCGAGGAATATCTCTGCGGGTACAGTCATTATTTAACGATACCCTGGGCTTCTTTAACGCTGCCCCTGCGGCAAAGCCTAATAGTCCTGAATAATTTGAAGGGTTCTCCTTCGACAAGCTCAGGACGTTGGGTTTGCGGCTCCCAGGTCCATTCAACTCTAGCGCTGGCGTCGGTTCACACCTTACCCGACTCTCTGATGCCCCGCTTTAGAGCTTACTATTCCTGTTCCTAGCCTTTACATAATTTAGATGTATCTAATTTATCATGATATGGAGATTTTGTCAAGGGAGGTTAAAAATCATTAGCTATCGTAAAAATAGAGGAGACCACTCCTATTGCTGTAGCTTTGGATATAGTATGTCTCCTTTCTTTCTCTGCAGAAAGATGGACCAGATTTCTAAAAATTCTCGCTGCGTTTGATAAATGAGAGACACTCTCTGTTAATAATCCATTTTTGGTACAAGTTTGAATATATCCAAAGAAGTCTTTATTAAGTGGCTTCTGTATAGAGATACCCCTTTTTTCTAGATATGACCTCAGTAATTCTTCAATTACGGCTCCGGCAAGAATAACCGCAGGCTTTGAGTTACCCCCCGATGCAAGGGTATATGCATCTTTAATATCACGGAATATGATGGTTCTTTTATAAGGATTTGAAACAAAGTTAATTTTCTTACCAAAGCTCCTTTTTGAGACACCAAACTGTTTTTCAATTTCTTCCCAAATTGTCTTATCTTCCATTTTGGGCTTTGTGTGGGAAGGTTTTTTAGACTTACTAGTTTGAGCTTTATTTTGTTGAATAGGCGTAATATGACTGCGTAATTGTCGCATTAGTTTTCCACGAACTAAATGATATCTAACATTTTTCCCAGTAACGAACTTTCCACGCAATAATATATTTCTGTATTTTGGATTTTCCTTAATCCAGTCGGGTAATTTGTCCCATGTTATATCATTATGCCAGCTATGATTTGGGAGTATTTCATGATAGGTCTCAACAGGTACCGATATCTTTGTCATGTTTTGCCCTTTCTCTAAAGCTAATGCAACACGAGTCTTGGAATCATTGAATATTACTATTGCAGCATATTTGGTAGAATATTGGGTTAATTCGTCACACCAAAGTAATTTCGCGATTTGGTTTGGTGGGGTCCAGTGAGGACAATTACATGTCTTGATAACGTTATGGCTTAAAGCTGGATTAGTCCAATAATTTCTAGCTTCGGATTCGAGTTTGTTACTCCATTTAAGAATGGGTATTCCTAATTCTGTTCTTCTATTATTTATTTCTGATAATGTTTCTAGTTCCCATTGATTGGCCATGTCGCTTCCTTGATAGTGGTCAATCTAGTCTAATTGATGGGATTTGTCAAGGGAGGGACTATACCACAACGTATATATACCACAAATACACCACCACCCCGGCGAATAGCACGCTGTCCATTCGGTCCAGTATGCCGCCGTGTCCCGGCATTAAGCCGCCAGAGTCCTTTACCTCGCAATTTCGTTTCAGTAGCGACTCTGCCAAGTCCCCCAGCTGCCCGAAGACGCTAATCGCGATGCCCAGCAGGATAGCCTGCCACCAGTTTAGCGGCAGCTGCCAGGGTGAGTTGAAGGTGAAAAGCAAGCTGATGATAATTCCACCAATCACCCCTGCAATAGCCCCCTCCCATGTTTTACCGGGACTTATCTGCGGCGCCAGCTTATGCTTACCTACAGCCTTGCCGATAAAGTAAGCCGCTGTATCCGAGCCGAAGGTGGCAAATAATGCCAGTAAAACAAAGTCACGTCCGGCATCGGGGAAAGCGGCTGTGCCTGGCCCAAGTCTTAACGCTACGAGGTAGCTTAAGAGCCAACCGACGTAAAGCATTCCCCCCAGCATCCATGCCCAGCTTGAGAAAAGCCCTTCTTTCTTGGGCAAGAAGACCAGCATGATTAAGGAAAGCGTAACTGCCGATACTAATAAGATATGAAGCTGCAACTGGTCTGGATAATAAGGACGGATGATGAACAGTAGGGTCCAGACCATACCGAAAACGGCAAGCGGTATGGATTTAAAAACGCCCGTTATCCGGTAAAACTCGAAGATGGCGAGCATGCCCATCACGGCAGCCAGAATAACAAACCACGGCAGTGGTGTACCAAACCAAACGGCGGCGACGACAAGGGGAATACCCCAGAGCGCTGTTATAACTCTTTTTTTGAGCATATTATTTTGGCTGTAGACCCCCGAAGCGTCTTTCTCGTTTACTATAAGCTTGTAGGGCTTTCTCCAGTTCCTCTTTATTAAAATCGGGCCAAAGAACCGGCGTGAAGTAATACTCACTGTAGGCTGTCTGCCATATCATAAGATTGCTGATACGCATTTCTCCACCGGTGCGTATAACCATATCGACGTCAGGGAAATCCGCCGCATATAGATATTTTCTGAAAGTGGTTTCGTTTAGTTTTTCAGGCGATAAGCCTTGAGTGATTATTTTGCGGATAGCACCTAAAATTTCTGCCCGTCCGCCATAATTTAACGCAACACCAAGATTCATTCTGGTGTTATTTTTCGTAAGTTCTAGAGATTCGGTAATGGACTTTTGCAGCTTGGGAGAAAGACCTTTCATACTGCCGATATGATGAATGCGGACACCTTCCTTATGCAGTTCTTGTGACTCTTTAAAAATCATTTCTTCGAGGATATGGAAGAGTCCATTTACTTCATCTTCAGGACGCCGCCAGTTTTCAGTGGAGAAGGCATAGAGGGTTACGTAGGGTATTTTCTTGTCATGTAGATATTTTATAATTGCTCGGACGTTTTTTGCGCCAGCCCGATGTCCATCCAGTCGTGATAGTCCCCGCTGTTCAGCCCATCTGCCGTTGCCATCCATGATAATGGCTAAATGGCGGGGTAAAGGTGATATTTTAGAGGTAGTGGTGGTATTTCTCACCAACTGACTATACTTCCATCAGTTCTTGTTCTTTACTTTTACTAGCCTTTTCCGCTTCTAAAATATAAAAGTCGGTAAGTTTTTGAATCTGGTCTTGAGCGCGCTTGTGCTCATCTTGAGATATGGTTTTATCTCTTTCCATTTTCTTAAGTTCATTCAAGGCTTCGTGCCGTAGATTGCGTATAAAGATACGTCGCTCTTCCGTTCGGTGGTGCACGATTTTAATTAGCTCTTGCCGACGTTCTTCACTCAAAGGCGGGATAGCTATCCGTATAATGTTGCCGTCATTGGAGGGGTTCAGACCGAGCTCCGATTTTGAAATAGCTTTTTCGATATCCCGCAGGCTATTTTTATCCCAGGGCTGGATAACCAGTAAACCGGCTTCGGGAGCGGAGATACCGGCTAGTTGGTTTAGTGGCATCGGTACGCCAGCATACTCCACGCGTATATGCTCAACAAGGGCTGGCGATGCGTGACCCGTGCGGATAGTCGCCAGGTCAACATGGAACGTCTTGATGGAGTTTTTCATCTTTTCTTCGATGCTTTTAAATACATCATTAACCATTTTAACCCTCACTTGTCACTAGAGTGCCGATGGATTTGCCGAGAACGGCTTTTAATATGCCGTCTTTCTCTTCTGGGTTAAAGACGATGATGGGTAATTTATTATCCAGACAGAGAGACAAAGCCGTAGTGTCCATGACTTTAAGGCGCATACTTAAGGCTTCGAGGTGGGAGATTTTATCTATTTTTTTGGCTTTAGGATTATGACGCGGGTCGTCGGTATAGATACCGTCAACGCCGTTTTTTGGCATCAGTAAGACTTCTGCCCCTACTTCAATAGCGCGTAAGGCGCCGGCGGTATCGGCGGTCATATAAGGATTACCTGTGCCGCCAGCAAAGATGACCACTCTTCCTTTTTCCAGGTGGTTGATTGCTTTTCTACGGATATAAGGTTCGGCTATCTGATTTATCTCTAGAGCGGATTGTGTTCTGGTGGTAACGCCGTTTTTTTCCAGAACATCTTGGAGGGCGAGCGCGTTAATTACGGTGGCTAACATGCCGGCGTAGTCGGCTGTGGCGCGGTCCATTCCATTGGCTTCGGCTTCAGCGCCCCGCCAGATGTTGCCGCCGCCGACAACGATGCCGACGCCGACGCCTAAAGCTATTATTTCTTTTATCTGAAGGGCAATTTTGTTAAGAGTAGCATTATCAACGCTGTTGCGGCTTTTACCGCGTAAAGCCTCGCCGCTGAGTTTAAGTAGCACCCTCTTATACTTGGCTTTAGGCATTTTCAATATTAACCGCCTAATTCAAATCTGATAAATCGGCTTACTTTAATATTTTCTCCGGTTTTCGCGATAACTTCGGTGATAACGTCTTTGATTGTCTTCGTGGGGTCTTTGATATAAGGTTGACTTACTAGGCAAGCTTCTTCCACGACGACCTCTTTGGCTTTAGCTTTCGGTATATCTTTTTCCGTGACGTATTGCGGGTTCATCGCCGCTACCTGCATTGCGAGGCAGTGCGCTAATTCTTTAAATTCATCCGTGCGGGCGACAAAATCTGTCTCACAATTGACTTCAACCAAAGCCCCGATACGGCCGGCGGTATGGATATAGCCTTCGATAAGTCCCGCACCGGTGGTTCTTTCAGCTTTCTTTTGGGCTTTGATAAATCCCTTTTTCTTTAGGACTTCCAGTGCTTTGTCTATATCGCCTTTACAGCCCACTAGAGCGCTGCGGCAATCCATAATGCCGGCGCCAGATTGCTTTCGGAGCGTTTTTATTTTTTCGGTAGAAATCTCCAAGTATCTTCCTCCTTAATTCTCATCCGGCGGGAAAATATGCGGTTCGGTCTCAGCCATTTCCTTGGTTGGGGCTTCAGCTTCCGCTTCGGCTTTTGCTTTAGCTTCAACCACTTCGGTTGGCACGGTAGTAGCTATTCCCGCTTTGCCTTCATTAACTGCATCGGCTATTTTACTGCAAATTAGCTTGATGGCGCGGATAGCATCGTCGTTGGCGGGAATTGGATGGTCGATTTCATCGGGGTTGCAGTTGGTATCGACGATAGCGATGACTGGTATACTCATACGCTTGGCTTCAGCCAGGGCTATTTTCTCCTTAATGGGGTCGACGATGAATAGGGCGCCCGGCAGGCGCGTCATTTCTTTAAAGCCGCCCATTTGTTTGTTCAAATGGGAAATTTTCTCGGTAATTTTACCGGATTCTTTCTTAGATAACCTCCCCAGTTCGCCCTTAGCGTTTTGGTCTTCCAGCCTGACAAGCTGGTCGACGCGCGCCTGAATGGTAGCGAAGTTGGTGAGCATGCCGCCTAGCCAGCGTAGGTTGACATAATACATACCACAACGCTTGGCTTCTTCCTCAATGGATTCCTGCGCTTGTTTTTTCGTGCCGACAAAGAGAATTGTCTCTCCCTGGGCGACGGTTTCTCGGATGAAGGCGCAGGCTTTATCGAGCATAACAGCTGTTTTTTCGAGGTCAATGATATGAATGCCGTTACGCTTGGTGAAAATGTAGCTTTTCATCCGCGGGTGCCAACGACCCGTCTGGTGGCCGAAGTGAGCTCCGGCTTCAAGGAGTTGTTTGATAGTTGTAGAATCTGGCAATTTAGTTAACCTCCTATGGTATATTAATCGTAAGTATCAGGAGATTCAGGACTTTAATAGTATAGCATATCTTGAACTTGAGGGCAAATGCTTATGTTAAGAAGCGAAGAAAATGGTGGTTTACATAGTAAAATTATAGATTTACAGTTAAAATAGTCATATGATGGAAAAACTCAAGTCCAGTGTTAAAAAGCTTGGGATTGGTCTGACACCGTTACAAATCGGGCAGTTCGAGCTTTATTACCGAGAACTTGTCGACTGGAATACGCGTATTAATCTCACTAGTATTACTGATTACGAAGATGTTCAAATCAAGCATTTCTTCGATTCATTAACGATAACGGAGGCGATAGGTTTTAAAGGCAATAAAGTAATTGATATCGGCACAGGGGCGGGATTACCGGGCATACCCTTAAAGATAGTTTTTCCTGATATCAAACTTACTCTACTAGAAGCTACTGTTAAAAAGACCAAGTTCCTAGAACACCTTATAAGTAAGTTAAATCTGAAAAATGTTGAAATCGTCGCTGCCAGAGCCGAAACAGCTGCTTATAATGGGCAATATCGCGAGCAATTCGACGTCGTGCTTTCACGTGCGGTAGCGACTTTACCAGCGCTGGCGGAATTAATACTGCCGTTTTGTAGTATCGGTGGTGTTTGTGTAGTTCAAAAAAAAGGAGATATCGATAAGGAAGTTGAACAGGCACAGAAAGCTATTACGATGATGGGTGGTAAGTTAAGGGAAGTAAAGCCGATAGACCTTAAAGAATATACTGATAAAAGATGGCTGGTAATAATTGATAAGGTAAAATCAACTCCAGTTTCCTACCCGCGTCGGCCGGGCATGCCAGAAAAAAAACCGATTATTACTTGACCTTCTCGTCCGGGATAACACTAGTTTTTTCACAATTACGTAACAAATCTATTAATAACGTTTGGAGTTTATCGAACTCTTTATCGCGACGAAAGCGTCCGCCGTAAATACGTAGAAATTTAATACATTCCTTTATTTTGACGGGGTCGGGATTATCTTTTTCTAACAACTTATAGGCAACCAGCTTATATTTATTCTTGGTTCTGGCTTCACTTCGATGGAGTAAATAAATAAGTGCTCCTAATCCAAGGAGAATGGCGATAAAGCTGATAATATCTGTTGCTGACATCGTTATTAACTTTCCTTATCTCTAGTTATAATGAATTCAAGTTGACACTGGCGACAGCGGTGGAGGGTTTTACGGGAGCAGCCGGCAGCCCCGCCTCCAGCGCAAGCACAAGCACAAGCGCAGGCACAGGAAACACAGGCGCAGGTTGAAACGCAGCTCGACCGGTATCCAGAATTACTTGATGGTCGGCTCATCTGGCTGGCAATAATCGCATACCAGATAGCTGGCGTAATATAGTCTCCATATGAGCGGTCGTAATACCTGCCCTGCTCATCCGGAGTGATTTTCTTTTTCTCGACATATTTTTCAAAGCCTTTTTCCACTTCGACTTTTTTCTGTTTATCTTTAGCCATTTCCTCTTCAATGGAGACTACGCTTGCTTTAATCTGGGCATCTCTTGCCTTCCGGTTCTGTCGTATACCCCAGAAGATGAGTAAACCAACGACGATGATTATTGCAAGTATGATATAGAAAGTTGAACCCAGACCGCCTCCGCCGGAATAAGTCCCGACAGGCACATTCTCCGACAGGAAATTACCGACTGGAGATTCCAGGGTAATGGTATATCGACTGCCGGGAGAAAGATTCGTTTGTTCCCAGGTGAAGATGTTGTCGTTTGTCATTGATGGTGGCGGATTCAATAGAGTATATTCTTGATAAGTGATTGGCGAAACAAAATCGATACGTAAATGGTCGATAGTCGCTCTATCATACCAGCCAGGAGTATAGCTTATGCGCCATTTTTTGTCTTCGGTGAGACGCTCGAGGATATTTTGTTGTAAAACGGTAAAAGTGATATCGAATTCTTGCCCTGGTGTATAGTCTTTATCAAGGTCGATTTTAACGCCGGAAAAACCGCTATCGTTAGCCGGAGAAACATCCGCAACGGCGCCACCGGAACTCTGGACGGAAAAATTAGCGTTAGGCAAACCAACGGTTATCCAGGGGATATCACCGCCGGTCACCTGCCAATGCTGTGTAATGGTTATCTTAACCTGGCCGTCGCTCTGCGGTTCTAACGTGACCGTATAATCGCTTATACGGTACGTGCCTGTATCCGCGGAAACAGGCGTGACCGCTAGCAGCAGCCAGAGCAGTACTAGTATTCCAGCGGACAGCCGCCACAACATTGGGCTAGAAATTCGCATCCGACACATTCCTTCCTGTTTTTAAGATACTCTTTATTACGGAAACCAACCGCCACCGGATGATTCCAGATATCCGACCAGGGTTTTTTAAGGATATTGCCCAGTTTATCTTTAAACCAGGACTGGCAGGGTATTACCGACCCGTCCGGCTCAATAGTCATATTATATTGCGCGGCAGAACAAGCCTTGGGACCAAATCCATAATCCAGGGGATTAAATTGCTTATAGCAGGTCGGCGTATTCCATTCGAGTTTGATGCCGACTTCCTGTGCCGTCTTTACGGCTTTAGACAAGGTATTTTTCAGTTCTTCCATAGATAGCCCTGATTCTCTTTTACTGCAGGTACCGCGACCGCTGCAAATGAGAGTATTACATGCCATCATCTTCAAGCCGAGACCAGCGCCGAACTTAATCAAATCAGGAAAGAGAGCTAAATTATCCTTGGTTAAAGTGGTGTTGGTAATGACGGATAAATCGTTTTTCAAAGCTGCGGTGATACCGTCGCGAGTTTCTTGCCAGGCGCCAGGTACACCGACCATTTTATCATGGACTTCAGATAGGTGAGATTCCAGGCTAACCTGAACGTAGTCCAGTTCCGCACGATTTAGTGCTTCGGCAAGTGAAGCCAGCTTACGACCGTTGGTGACCAGACCAGTGACGAACTCCTTGGAGTACTCAATAAGTTCTATCAGGTCATCTCTTAACGTAGGCTCGCCGCCAGTAAAAACAATCTGGGGTACGCCGCTGTCCCAGAGTTTAGTAATAATCTTCTTCCAGTCCGTTGTTTTAAGCTCTTTAACCTTGTGGGGACCACCTGTATAGCAAAAATAGCAGTTGTTATTACAGCGATAGGTTAAAGCCATGTCCATTCGCGGTGGGGCGGTCCATTGTTTGGGGTCAGTAGCGCGGGGTTCGAGGTTCATCTCTACGGCGGGACAGCTGCCTTTACTGATTTCTAGCAGCGAACCATAAATGGCGTCGAAATCTTTAATCAGCACATCCTTCGGTACTTGCGGATATCGCTGATTCATCAGTGAAGCAATATCCTGTTTAAAAGCTACGCTATCAAGTTCGTCGTGATGATGGGACATAACCTCGATAAAAGCCTCGATGAACTCCGCAGCAGTTTGATTTAAGAGAATAAGGTCTTGCCCATTTATCCAGAGCATGTTGGGGTCACCTCGTCTTAAATGAAGGCGAAGTCCGGGTATAGTTACATGACGAATTGTAGTATCCAGCATAGCCATTTCCTTAAATCAAGAGATATTATAGCATTTTTTGATAATCAAGTTACTAATATCATTCTGTTGCCAAGCCACTATATCCGTAGTAGAATTAGAGTATCAATTCTCGACCAGAGGAGGCGGATATGGAAAAAGGGACGTGGAAGGTAAAAACAGGACTTGCCCAGATGCTAAAGGGCGGCGTAATTATGGACGTCGTTACTCCGGAGCACGCTAAAATTGCCGAGGATGCTGGCGCTTGCGCCGTAATGGCGCTGGAAAGAGTGCCAGCGGATATCCGGGCGGCGGGTGGCGTGGCGCGTATGTCCGACCCCTCCATTATCGAAGCAATTATGAAAGCGGTTTCTATACCGGTGATGGCTAAATGCCGTATCGGGCATTTCGTCGAGGCACAGGTATTGGAGGCAATGGGGGTGGACTATATCGACGAATCCGAAGTATTGACGCCAGCGGATGAGAATCACCATATCTGGAAGCATGATTTTAAGGTGCCGTTCGTTTGCGGTTGCCGCGACCTCGGGGAGGCTTTAAGACGCATCGGTGAAGGCGCGGCGATGATTCGTACCAAGGGCGAAGCCGGCACCGGCAATATCGTGGAAGCCGTACGCCATATAAGAGCCGTTATGGACGGGATACATAAGTTGGTTAGCATGCCGCAAGAAGAACTTATGAAAGAAGCCAAAGAACTCGGCGCACCATTCGATTTGGTCGTCGAAGTGCACAATAGAGGCAAGCTGCCGGTGGTAAACTTCGCGGCAGGCGGTGTGGCGACCCCTGCGGACGCAGCTTTAATGATGCAGCTTGGCGCTGAAGGGGTATTCGTTGGCTCGGGTATATTTAAGTCGAGTAACCCATCAGCCAGAGCCAAAGCTATCGTTAAAGCCACCACGCATTACAAAGACCCGGCTATTATCGCCGAGGTCTCCAAGAAACTCGGGGAAGCTATGCCCGGCCTGGAAATCAAGCAGATACCCGATGCCGAGTTACTCGCTAAAAGAGGTTGGTAATATGAAAATAGGTGTCCTTGCGTCGCAGGGAGCCTTCATAGAACATATCAAAGCGCTGCATAAACTGGATATCGAGGCTATGCCCGTCCGTTTGCCCGGGGAACTAAAAGGGGTGGACGGGCTGATTCTTCCCGGAGGCGAAAGTACCACTATCAGTAAGCTGATAGACGCTTATGACCTCATGCGGAGAATCACCTCTTTAGCCAGAGAAGGTATACCCATCTTCGGCACCTGTGCGGGCATGATTCTGATGGCTAAGCAGATATCCGGGAACAGCATGACTTCGCTTGGTTTAATGGATATCACGGTGAAGCGTAACGCCTTTGGTCGACAAGTAGACAGCTTCGAAACCGAAATAAACGTGCCAGCGTTGGGGAAAGTACCTTTCCCGGCGGTATTTATTCGCGCGCCAATAATCGAAAATTATGAAAAGAATGTTGAAGTCTTAGCGAAGCTCAAAGATAATATCGTCGTCGCCGTTAAGCAGGGCAACCTGCTGGCGACGGCTTTCCATCCGGAACTAACGGATGACTTAAGGTTCCACCAGTATTTCGTAGATATCATTACTGGAAAACGAAAATAATTGAGCGTGGAGAGGCTTGTGGAAAGAGTAATAACCGACGACTTGGATGCCTTACTCGATATTTTCCCCACATATATAAAAACCCCGTTGCTTAAGCAACCAGACATCAGTGAACTACTGGAAGTGGTGCTGGACCTCGGACGGCAGCCGGAGGCGCGTTTCCCGGGTCGTGAGACAATCCTCGATAAAAAAGAGATTGAGGAAGCAGATATCGACTATGTGGTCGCGCACGTGAGTAAGTTCGGCGATGATAACCGCGCTGGCATTGAGCGAACCTTACACAGAATTTCTGCCATACGCAATCGTCGAGGACACGTCGTGGGATTGACATGCCGGGTGGGACGGGCGGTCTTCGGGACGATTAAAATAATCGAGGATTTAGTGCAATCGGGTAAAAGTGTGCTCTTACTGGGCAGGCCAGGCATCGGCAAGACTACCATGTTAAGAGAAGTCGCCCGGGTGCTTGCCGATGAAGCCAATAAACGGGTTGTTATTGTGGATACATCTAATGAAATCGCCGGTGATGGGGACATACCACATCCGGCAATAGGTCATGCCCGCCGCATGCAAGTCGCCACGCCAACTCTCCAACATGCCGTGATGATAGAGGCGGTGGAAAATCATATGCCGGAGGTTATCATTATCGATGAGATTGGCACGGAACTGGAAGCCATGGCGGCAAGAACCATCGCTGAAAGAGGCGTGCAATTAGTCGGCACGGCACACGGTAACACATTAGAGAATTTAATGATGAATCCAACACTCTCCGACCTCATCGGCGGCATACAGTCGGTAACGTTAGGTGATGAGGAGGCGAGGCGACGTCATACCCAAAAGTCCATCTTGGAAAGAAAATCGCCGCCGACCTTCGACATCGTGGTGGAGATACAGGAAAGAGATAGAGTAGCAATTCACCCGGACGTTGGCGAGGCTATAGATGTTTTATTACGTAATGTAAATCCCAGTACGGAAATACGCTGGCTGGATGAAAATGGAGAAGTAAGAATTGAAAAAGCCAGGACAACCAAAACTCAAGGAGAAAAAGTAAAAAAAACCGCTAAGGAAACCAGAATCATCAAGCTACATCTTTTTGGCGTAAACCGGTCGAGGGTATTACAAATAAGCCGTGATTTACACATTAACCTGGAAATCGTCGATAACATGCACGACGCAACGATACTGGTGACATCCAAGAATTATTACCGACGGCGTCCGCAAAAAATCAGGGACGCGGAAAACAACCATATACCGGTTTACGTTTTACGCGGCAATTCCCCGCCGCAAATAAGACAGTTCTTGGGGACGCTGTTCGCTATAAAAGAGAGTGAAAAACCCAGTGATTTCCAGTCGGCTATATCCGAAGCGGAAGAAGCAGTGGGGCAAGTTAATGAGGGCGAGGAAGCGGTGGAGCTTAGTCCGCAAGGCTCTTATATCCGCCGACTGCAGCATTTAATCGCCCAGCGCAACGACCTAAAGTCCAACAGCACCGGGCGGGACCCTAACCGCAGGGTACGTATTTTTAAAGAACCGATGAGGTAATTAATGTCTCTTTTCATTACTTTTGAAGGCGGGGAGGGATGCGGCAAAAGCACACAGTCGAAGATTTTATACCGACGGTTAAAAAAACTCGGCAAGTCAGTCTTACTCATTCACGAGCCGGGCATTACTACATTAGGCAAAAAGGTAACACGCCTACTCAAGTGGTCTAAAAATATCAATATTTCTCCACTGGCGGAGCTTCTCTTATTCAACGTTTCGCGGACGCAGCTAGTCACCGAAGTAATCAAACCCAACTTGAAAAAAGGTGCTATCGTCATCTGCGATAGATACGCCGATTCCACCACGGCTTATCAAGGGTATGGGAGGGGACTAGAGTTAAATACGGTAAAGTCTGCCAATGCCCTGGGGACGCAGGGCTTGATTCCCAACCTTACTATATTATTAGATATACAGGTAGAGGCGGGACTGAAGAGAATCAAAGATAAAAAGCCCGACCGTTTTGAAACGGAAAACTTAAGCTTTCACCAGCGCGTAAGACAAGGTTATTTAAAGTTATCGAAAACTGAACCGAAACGCTGGCTAGTGATAGACGCTACGAAAAGCAAGAAATTTATCGCAGGAATAATCTGGCAGAGGGTAAGTAAGCTAATATCTAAATAAGGACGGATTCCCGTGAAATTTCAAAAGCCGTCGTTCGCCGAAGAAAAGCTGCTTAAGGTACAAGGCTACCGGTATATCGCCGGGGTGGACGAAGTAGGGCGGGGGGCTTTAATGGGACCGGTAGTAGCTGCGGCGGTGATTCTGCCGGAAAGTTTCAGAGCAAGCTGGAAAAGCCAGGTACGGGATAGTAAGCAACTTACCCCTCAAGCGCGAGAATATCTTTACGATTTTATTATAGAAAAGGCGATTTCCTGGGGCACGGGGGCGATTTCCAACGAAGAAATAGATTCAATAGGAATAGCTAAAGCCACACGACTCGCCATGAAAGCAGCTGTTGAACAGCTTAAACCCCCGCCCCAATATCTCCTTATCGATTACGTGAAATTAACGGAATTGACTTTGCCGCAAAAAGGTATCACACATGGGGATAGCCTATGTTTTTCCATCGCCTGCGCGTCGATAATAGCGAAAGTTACGCGCGACCGGCTGGTGACGGAAATGGATAAAAACTACCCGGGGTATGGCTTCGCCGAGCATAAGGGATACGGCACGGAAGAGCACCTTAAGTGCTTAAGAGAAAAGGGACCATGCCCTTTGCATCGGCGCTCGTTTAGTCCGGTCGGCGAGTTGGCAGGTTTTCAACGATGAAAAGGCGGGAAACAGGCGCGCTCGGCGAGAAAATCGCCAGTGAGTTCCTTGGTGAAAACGGCTACGAGATAATTGAGACGAATTATCGTTGTTCCGAAGGCGAAGTTGACATAATAGCAAGACAACAAGATACGCTGGTATTTATAGAGGTCAGGACGAGGCGAAGTCAGAGCTTTGGCAGTCCGGAAGAATCTATCACGCTAGCGAAAAAGGAACGACTGCGAACGCTGGCGGAACGCTACGGACAGGAACATCAAAGCTTGCCGTTGAATTGGCGTATCGATGTCGTAGCGATACAGATGGATAAGGGTAATAAGATAAAACGTATTGAGATTATCGAAAATGCGGTGGAGGGGTAAAGGGGCGGGAGAGTAACTTAAAAAGCCAAAACCTTTCTTTAAACATCCCAGCTATGTTAGAATTCCACCGAGGCTTAGTTATATGACCAATGACCAGCTTCGCATTGTCGATGAGAATATCAATCGTCTAGGGGAGGGACTCCGTGTCCTTGAGGAATTCGCCAGAATGACATTGAACGATGTCACTCTCACGCAAGAGCTGAAAGACATACGACATCAAACGGTGGTCGTCAATAAGGGACTACAAAAACGACTACTCCAAGCTCGAGATACTAAAACGGATGTGGGGCGCAACATGAAGGTGAAAGGCGAGGAGAAAAGTACCGATGTTTCCAAAATTATTACCGCCAACGCCAAGCGTGCGCAGGAATCCTTAAGAGTCCTGGAAGAATTGGCGAAAAATCCTGAATTAAAGTTAAATACCGAAAATTATCGAAAAGCGCGGTTCGAACTTTATACTATTGAAAAAGAACTGACCGGCAAAATATTACGCAAAAATAAAGCTACAAGATTAACGGGTCTTTATGCCATTATCAATACCGAATCTCTAAAGGGGCGTCAGCCTCGGAAAATCGCCGAACAAATGATAAATAGCGGGGCGAAAGTTATTCAACTGCGGTGCAAAGAACGCAGCATTAACGAGTTCCTTGTTATGGCTAAACAATTAAGAGAAAATTGTGCTAAAAAAAACGTCCTCTTTATCGTTAACGACAGCCTGGAAGTCGCTTTAGCCGTTGGGGCTGATGGACTGAATGTCGGGCAAACTGATATGCCTTTGAAGGAGGCAAGAAAACTAGCCCCTATTGACATGATAATCGGCTGCTCGGCGGGAACAGTCGCCGAGGCAAAAAAAGCGCAAAAAGATGGAGCGGACTATTTGGGGGTGGGGGCGATATTTCCTACGCCAACTAAAGAGTCCAAAGCTACTGGGTTGGACATAGTTAAAGATATTAAAAAAGCAGTTGATTTACCTATAGTGGCAATCGGTGGAATTAATAAGGAAAATGTGAGAGATGTAATTAAGGCGGGAGCAGACGCTGTCGCCGTTATCAGCGCGATTATGGACGCGCCAGATATTAAAAAAGCAACCAAGGAACTGGTAAATATAATCACGGGAGCGAAAAAGTGAAATATATTGATGCCATGGCGGAAGAAATAAGAAAAGAACTAACGGCAAAAGACGCGCTTCGCGAAAAAATGCTGCCGCTCTGTAGGGACTCTATCCGTTTCAGTAGTGCGGCTATCCGCGCGGTGCACCGGCAGGAATTTATTGAGGCGACTAAACAGATACAGTCAGCGCGAAAGGTGTTAACCGAAGCGGAAAAAGCTGTTGCCGGCTATATTGAACTCACTAATACCGGTGCCATCCGAGATGCTCAAAAGGAGCTCGCCGAAGCGAATATAACTTTAGCTCTGGTAACCGGTAAGAAAATTCCTAAGCCGCAAGAACTAGACATCGATGTGGCGGCTTATCTAAATGGACTGGGCGAAGCAGTAGGTGAAATGAGGCGATATATACTCGATAGTTTGCGTCGCGGTGACCTTTCGCGTGGGGAAGAATTATTGAGTATCATGGATGATATTTACAGCATGTTAATCACTATGGACTTCCCTGACGCTTTGACCGGCGGTCTAAGGCGGACGACGGACATGGTGCGCGGCGTACTGGAAAGAACGCGCAGTGACCTAACAATAACGATAACGCAAAAAGCGCTGGAGAAAAAAATTACTGAACTAAATAAAAAAGACTTGAAAAACAGAAAGGCAGGGCGAAAATGAGTGATGTTCTTAAAGGCAAAGTTGCAGTAGTGACGGGGTCGGGACAGGGAATCGGGCGGGCGATAGCCATCGCCTTGGCGGGGGAGGGGGCTAAAGTCGTCACCAACAACCGTAAAAAAGGCTCTACTGGCAGTCAGATGTTGACTGACGCCCAGATTAACAAACTGGACAAAAAGAAGAAAGAATGGTACGAGAAAGAAACGGCGGCCATTAGCGGCGATGCCGAAACAACCGCACAAACGATTAAGAAAATGGGCGGCGAAGCCGTGCCGTTTTTCGGCGATATCGCCGATTTTAAAGTTGCCGGAGAACTGATTAAGACCGCCGTTGATAAATTTGGGAAAATCGACATACTCGTCAATGTCGCCGGCGGATTTGGCTTTAGTCCTTTTGAAAAAATGTCGGAAGAACTGTTTGATAAAGTGGTAAGAGTTAAACCGAAGGGCTATTTTAACACCATGCGCCATGCTGTTCCTTATATGATTAAGCAAAAATGGGGGCGTATTATCAATACTACCTCCCGTGCCTGGCAAGGCGATACTATTAAGCACGCCGAATACTGCACAGCTAACGCCGGCGTGGTCGGTCTGACTAAAGCGGTTGCTATCGAAATGTGGAAATACAATATCACCTGTAACTGTATTTCTCCGTTTGCTAGAACCCGGGCAGCTTATGACCTGGATGCTTATCCTGCAACCGTAGCTAAAGAAGACGTTCCTTTTGTCAGCGAAGGCATGGCTTTTGGCGAAAGCTTTATCAATTTCACACCGACGCCGGACTTTGCCGCGCCCTTTGTATGTTATCTGGCTTCGGACGCTGGCGCTAAGATTAGCGGGTCTATCTTTTCTGTTGGCGGCAACTCCATAGGTTTATATTCGGAGTCTATTCTCTCGAACAATCTGGTAAAGTATGATGACAAACCTTGGACGATGGAAGAGATGACGCGGCAGGTGCCTATGAGTGTATTACAGGGTTATAAGAGTCCGGCAGTGAATCCGTTCGGATAAAATGAGCTAGAAAAAACTTGAGCGAAGCGACTAGGTATATATCGGTCGCTTCGCTCTTTATTTTTTGAACGAATAATTATTTGGGGTCGAATAGGGCGGAACGGGGTTGTTTCTCCTGGGCTTTAGCCAGCGCGGCAATCGTCCCGTAAGTAATGCAGGTAGCCTGGCAGTGTTTAACACAAGCTGGTTCTTCGCCATGGCTTGTTCTGTCGGCACAGAGGTCGCAGAAGCGTGTAGCCACAGGAACGAAGTCCACGTAAACCTTATCGGGACCGGAAGAAACCAATTCATATACCTTAATGCCCACCATGCCCTCGGAGAAGTTATGCTCCTGCTTACAGGCAACTTCACAGGCATGGCAGCCGGTGCACCAATCGTATTGTATCAATAATCCGTTGCGAGCCATGGCTACTCCTTTCCACCTTCAACTTTATAGACGCGGCAGAGACTGGAGCGGTAGTTAGTCCCGCCGAAACCGGACTTTGCTTGATTATCCATCGAGGTGAGGTTATTGATATTATGCTCCCAGGTGCTGAAGAAGTTAGGCGCTTTACCATCGGTTTCCGGCAGCCACCAGCCGTGCGCGGCGGTGACGACCTGCGGATGAGCCGTAGGTGTAACTTTAGCCTTCATCTTTATCCTGCCGCGGGTGTTCTCGATATAGACCCAATCGCCGTCATCGATGTCGAGCGACGCTGCCGTTTTATCGTTAATCTCACATGTCGGGAAGGGGTCGAGCTCGCGCAGCCAGGGAATCATGCGGTGCTCGGAATGGAAAAAGACCGGCGAGCGGCGACCTGTAGTGAGGATGAGGGGATATTTCTTAGCTAAATCTGGGGTAGCATTAGGGCTTTCCTTAGGCTCCTCGTAATACGGCAGTGGGTCGAGTCCCCATTCCTCGAATCTCTTAGAATATAATTCGACCTTGCCGGTTGGTGTATCGAAGCCGGGTTTGCCGTCCTTGCGTAATAAGCCTTTTTCATAGCGGTAGTAAGGACGTGTGTTATGCCCCTTCGGGGGATACTCCCAGCCGCCTTTAGCCTTGAGTTTTTCAAAGTTGGTATTGCCGTCCTTCAAACGGTCATTAATGAGTTCTCTTACGTTGTTATATTTAATAGGGGTGGTTGCCAGTCTTTTTGCCAAATCCAGGTTGATTTCCCAGTCGGATTTAGCTTCGCCGACACCATTGATGGCTTTAACGCTTACCCCGAGGGGCTGCCACCAGGAGCGGAAGCTCTCTTTCTCGCAGATAGTGCAGGCGGGAAGGAAGATATCTGCCAATGCCATCGACGTTGGTGTTTGAAAGAGGTCAACGCAGACAATGAAGTCCAGCTTTTTCATGGCGTTATAATGTCGTTTCGGGTCGGCGGCCTGTCCGCCCAGGATATTGGAGGTCTGAATCCAGGCGGCTTTGACTGGGTAAGGCTTGCCGGTCTCCATTTGATTAATCAGGACATCGGGCTGTACCCAACCGCGGAAGTTTTTAATCATCGGATAATCGTTAGCACCGATACGCTTTTCGTTGAGTCGTTTAACCAGGTCGGCGCCGTAGAGTTCGGTAAGCTCGGCGGAGGAAAAGGGATAGGTAGTCACGCCGTGCGAGTTACGGGCGATAACGTTGCCGCCGGGATTATCGATGTTACCGGTGATGGACCATAGTTGAGTTATCGCCTGGGCAACGACGCTGCCGGCGGGCATGGCATCCACCGGTTCGCCCCATTGAATAGCCGACGGTTTATTCGTAGCGTAAAGTCGGGCGGCTTTTCTTAAGAGTTCGGCAGGCACCCAGGTAATTTTGTCCACCTTTTCCGGCGGGTATTCCTGCACGCGTTTTTTTAGCTCCTCAAAGCCGTAGCACCATTTTTCGACGAATTTTTTATCGTAAATGCCCTCATTGATAATCACATTGAGCATACCGAGGGCGATAGCGCCATCGGTACCAGGGCGGTTCTGGAGGTGAACCTCCGAGCGAGTGGTGAACCAGGTGGCGCGGGGGTCGATAGTGATTAGTTTAGAGCCGCGCTTCATACAGTCGATAATCCAGTGGCCGTAAAAACCGTCATGGCAACCGGCGGAAGGGTTTTGCGCCCAGATAATGATGTATTTGGGGGGCGTCCATTCCTTAGATTCATAACGTTCCTCCAGGAACTGCGAACAATCGGCTACCGTGTAATGCCCGTGAGTAGCGAACATAGCGCCTAAACGGGGCGTATAGCAAGCATGGCCAGCCAGACCGACCTGTACCCAGTTGGGGCTGCCGTAGGCATACATTAAAAACGTAATCGGACCGCCGATATCACGGCCAGTGCCCTGGCAGAAGATGACGGATTCGGCGCCGTATTTAGTGCGGATATCTTTGAGTTTTTTCTCAATTGTATCGTAGGCTTCATCCCAGGAGATACGCTGCCACTTGCCTTCGCCCCTTTCGCCAACGCGCTTAAGGGGGTAAAGGACGCGGTCGGGGTGGTAGATATACTGCGATACCGCTAAACCCTTAGCGCAAAGGCGTCCCTGGTTCCAGGGATGGTTCTTATTACCCTCGACGCGGGTGACCTTACCATCCTTGACATATATCTCACAACCGCAGCCGCCGTGCGAACCGCAGCCGGCAGACCATAAGGTGGAGAGTACTTTTTCCTCTTTGCCTTTTGCCATGCGTAACTCCTTTCGGTTTTTAGCAGCTGAAATTGTCAGAATGATGCTATATCTATTCTAGTCGCATTACGCATTGCGCGTCAAATGGCACATTCAAGACGAATAATGTAAGTAGCCCTCAAAAATCACGTTTTTCTCCTTTACGTATAGCTGAGTTTTCTGATATTATAAAAGAGGTAAATTATATCTGGTAACAAGAGTTAAACCCAATAAAGGAGAAATATTTATGGCACAGAAAAAGAACGCTGTCATTGTCGGCGGAGGGACAAGCAAATTTGGCGTAAGAGCAGCCACTATTTTTGATATGCTGCAAGAAGCTACAAATGCAATGTCCAAAGACATCACGGGACTACAGCCGAAGGATATTGACGGCTTGATTTTTGCGTCCACTACAGCAGGGAGAAATTCCAACTCTTTAAATACGGCGCCTATCGTTGCCCATAGATTAGGACTTAAACCCAGCTCTATTTGTGTCAGAGTTGATACCCTTTGTTCCGGTTCTAACACCGCTATTATTCTAGCCACCGGTCTCATCGAGAGCGGCATCGCCGAGGTGGTCTTGGTCTGTGGTGCGGAGAAACTGAACATGCCTCAGCGATGGGAAAGTATCTATATGAACCTCATGACCAACGATCATGATTGGGATTCTGCCATGGGACTGGCCGTACCGCCTCCTTTCTTTGGGATGATTGCCGACGCCCACATGAAAAAATACGGGACCACCAAAGAACAGATGGGGGCTGTGGCTGTTACCAATTATAACTACGGGTTCAATAACCCCAATGCGCAGTTCGGCGGAAAAACCCTTACTCTCGATGAATATCTGGTAGCTCGTACCGTCTGTGATCCCTTCGGCTTGAATGATTGCTGTCCGGTAACCGATGGCGCGTCAGCCGTGATTATTGCCTCCGAAGAAAGAGCCAAAGCCATGACTGATAGGCCGTTGATTTATATTCGCGGCACTGGGCAAACTGCCACTCATGGTATGTCCGCCGGTTGGCCCGGTGAAACCCTCGCCGAATGGCCTCATTTGAAGAAAGCCGCTGACATAGCCTACAAAGCCGCAAAACTCACTCCTAAAGATATTGATGTAGCCCAGACCCATGACTGTTTCACCATCTCCGAAATTATCGAGGTAGAAGAATTAGGTTTCTGCAAGAAGGGTGAAGGCGGGGCTTTTGTCGCCTCCGGACAGGTTAAGGTAGATGGGCAGACTCCCACCAATACCGATGGCGGCCTGCTGACAGTAGGTCATCCTTACGGAGCTACTGGTGCCCGTCAGGCCGTAGAAATCTGTAAGCAGCTTCAGGGGCGGGCTCGTAATCAAGTTAAAAATGCCAAATTTGCGCTGACCCATAATTTAAGCGGTGTTTGCGCCCAACATACCATCGTTATCTATGGCACCGAACCCGTCAAATAGCGCATAGTTATAGAAATTGAAGGAAATAAAAGGAGTTTAATATAATGGCAGAATTAAAGTCAGCTAAAATATTCAGTGTCCCTCAACTGGATAGTAAATATAGCCTGGTATTGGATATGTGGCCTCTGGAGGACCCGGAACTAAACCGGATTTACCCGTTTTATGATAATATGAAGCAGGGCCGCTGGACTACCACCAAATGCAAGAAATGCGGATACGTTTCTTATCCCCCCGGCGTGATTTGCCCCAACTGCTGGTCGGACGAATTAGAATGGATTGACCTGCCCAAGACCGCTAAAGTAGTCAGTTTTACCGAAACCATGGCCGGCGCCCCGGCCGGTTTCGATTCTCCGTTGATTGTGGCCTGGCTGGGCTTCGATAAAACCCATCCGCTCAAGCACCTTTTTGTTCGTATCATCAATTGCCAGGCTGGGCAGTTAAAAGCTGGGGACGAAGTTCGATTCGTCACCTTCGAAGTACCCGCCCATCCGATAGATGTCAAGAAAGAAACCAAAATTTGTGAAAGGGTTTATTACGCTTTCGAACCGGTTAAGAAATAATGGTGTCAGCCTTTTAATACCATTAGTGAAGGGGGACTTCTTACTATGAAAGAGATAAAAAATGTTGCGGTTATCGGGGCGGGGGCAATGGGGGCGCAGATAGGCGCTCTAGCTGCGGAAGCCGGATACAATGTAAAAATCAGGGATATCGAGCAGAAGTTCCTGGATAAGGGTCGACAGACCGTCCTCGAGATGTACGATAAGAGGGTAAGTCGAGGCAGGTTGACGGAAGAGGCGAAGAGGAAATACATGAGTAAGATGACCTTCCTCCTCGACCTTAGGGAAGCAGTTGAGGACGCTGATATCGTTATCGAAGCCGTGCCGGAAATCATGGAACTTAAAAAGAATGTTTTAAAAGAGGTCACAGCACTTTGTCCCAAGGACTGCGTTTTTGCAACCAATACATCCTCCTTAAGTATCGCCGAAATATCCGTGGCGGCAAGACGACCGGAAATGGTCGTCGGCACACATTATTTCAATCCGCCGAGCCGCATGACTCTTTTAGAAATCATCAAAGGTGAAAAAACCAGTAAAGAAGCCATCGATATCGCCACCAGAGCCGCTAATGCCATGGGCCGCGATGTCATTATTTGTAAGGATGTGCCTGGCTTCGTCGCTAACCGTATTTTCTGTAATATGTCTAACGAGGCGGATTGGGCGTTGGCTAATGGAGAAGTGAAAAGCCCCTTTGAGGTTGATTCTGCTATTAAGTACAAACTGGGTTTGCCGATGGGCATGTTAGAACTGCAGGATACGCTGGGTGGCGGCTCTATCGATACCCAGTTTCATGTTATGGAATACTTTGGTGAGACCATGGGTAAAAGCTACGGTCCCGCCCCGGTATTAACCAAGTTATTTAAAGAAAAGCACTGGGGCAGGAAAACCGAAAAAGGCTATTATGACTGGACTAACGGTAAAACCAATGAAATACCGATGAACGCTGGAGTGGACTTCGACCCCATCAGGGTGCTGGCGACGGCGGTTAATGAAGCCGCTAAACTTATCGAAATGGACGCCACTACCCGCAATGAAATTGATACGGCGGTGCTGCTTGGATTAAATTATCCGCGGGGCATCTTACGCATGGCGGACAGTGTTGGTCTGGATGCCATCGTCAATGAGTTAGACCGATTATATGAAAAATACAATAAAGAAGATAGGTATAAAGCTTCTTCGGTGCTAACTGCTTTAGTTAAGAAAGGCAAGCTCGGGAGGAAGACGGGTGAAGGATTTTACAGTTATGGTCCCGGCGAATACGAAGCGATTAGAATCGAGATAAAGAAAGATAAAAAAGTCGCCAGGTTAATCTTGAACCGACCCAGCAAAGCCAATGCCTTCCATGCCGATATGATGGCGGAACTGAACAAAGCCTTGGGCGAACTGGAAAAGAATAACGATGTTCAGTGTGTTGTTATTACCGGCGCGGGGGCTAATTTCTGTGGCGGGGCGGATGTGGGAGCTTTTGCTAGCGGCAGGGTTGATGACACTTTTAATTTCAGCGAAGCGCCGCATGAGGTATTTACTAGAATAGAAACATTTCCTAAACCCGTCATTGCTGCTATCAACGGAGCGGCGATGGGTGGAGGACTTGAGTTAGCATTAGCCTGCGATATCAGAATTATGAACAAAACCGCTCAATTAAGACTACCTGAAATCACGTTAGGACTTTTCCCCGGCGCGGGTGCCACGCAGCGTCTGGGACGTTTAATCGGATGGTCGCGGGCTAAAGAGATGATACTTTTAGCTGAACCGGTCATGGCGGATAAAGCGTTGGCATGGGGTCTGGTGAATGTCGTCGCTGAACCGGTAGAATTTAATAAAGCAGTAGACAGTGTTGCCGAAAAACTGGCGAGCGGACCGCCGCTAGCGCAGAAACTGGTCAAAGGTCTTTTCTATTATGGCGCCCAAGCTGATCAGCGGACGGCGCTTTATCTCGAAGCAGCGGCATCCGGCGATATTGCTCTGACGAAGGACCTGAACGAGGGCATTACCGCCATGAATTACCGACGACCACCGAAGTTCACGGGCAAATAAAAATGTTTGAGTGTGTCATTGCGAGCGAAGCGTGGCAATCCTTATGATAAATCTAGTCAAATGAATGAGATTGCCACGTCGCCTACGGCTCCTCGCAATGACGACGGAAAATAAGGAGACTGTGTCATGGATTTCGCCTTTTCACCAGCAGAGGAGGCTTTCCGTAAAGAGGTAGCCGCATTTCTGGAGAAAGAGGTACCTAAGGAATACCGTGAGAAGCGTCTAACCTTCTATGATATGTCCGCCCAGCACGATTGGATTCAGGTGCACCGGCAGATGGCGGAAAAGCTGGGGGCAAAAGGGTGGCTTTCCATGTACTGGCCGCAGGAATACGGCGGCAAAGGCGTTTCACCTTTTCACCGTCTCATTTTAAGAGAAGAGCTGGCGCGTTATCATTCACCTGGTTATGATTCCATCGGCTGCGGCATTGTAGCGCCAGCACTATTACTGAAAGGCAGCGAGGAGCAGAAGAAAAGGCATCTACCCGGCATCGCTTCGGGCAAGGTTATCTGGTGCGAAACACTTAGTGAGCCGAACCACGGCTCCGACCTCGCTGCGGCGGAGGTCTTTGCTAAAGAAGAAGCGGATTACTTCGTCGTCAATGGGCAAAAAATCTGGACGACCAACGGGCATTTCGCCGACTGGGACGCTTTGGTCGCCCGCACTGATCGCGACGCTAGTCCCAATTACCGCGGTTTAACTTTCTTTCTGGTGGATATGAAAACGCCGGGGATAACCGTTAATCCCATCATCAATATGGCAGGTCATCATGAGTTTAACGAGGTGTTTTTCGAGGACGTAAAAATCCCTAAAGAAAACGTCGTGGGTGGCATTAATCAGGGTTTTTATGTGGTGATGTCGCTCCTCGATTATGAACGCACCACCGATACGGTTTATGCTGTCGCGACGACCTATCTCGAAGATTTAGCCGAGTATGCCGGTAAAAACAACCTGGTAAATCCCGTTTTTAAACATAAGTTTGCCCAGCTTAGAGCCGAGTGCGAGGTTGCCCGCTTGCTGCATTACCGCGTCACCTGGATGCAGAGTAAAGGCATAGTGCCTAATTACGAGTCGGCGATGAGCAAGATGTACAGCTTCGAGCTACATCAGCGAGTATCAGCATTCGGCATGGAACTAGCGGGACAGTTCAGCCAGCTTACCGAAGAATCACCAAGAGTGCCGATGTTCGGCAGGATACCGTCCTGTTATTTGCGCTCTTTTGCATTTAGTTTGGAACAGGGGACGTCGGAAATCACCCGTGATGTCATCGCCCGGCGTGGCTTAGGCTTACCACGCGTACGAGAATAATCGGAGGCTTATTTTGGATTTCGGTCTAAACGAACAACAAGAAATGATGCAGACGCTAGCCAGGGACTTTTTAGCCAGCGAATATACGGATAAAGTCCTTAAGGCGATGGTCAAGGATGAGAAAGGCTATACGCCTGAACTCTGGAAAAAGATGGCGGAAACGAACCTTTTGGGGCTTTCCCTTCCGGAAAAATACGGCGGCGTGGGCGACTTTTTGGATTTAATCGTCGTGTTGGAGGAAATGGGGCGGGTCTGTTTCTTAAGTCCTTATTTTTCTACCGTGGTGCTGGGAGCCGGATTAATCATGGAAGCTACAAGTGAAGAGCAGAAACAGAAATACCTGCATGGCATCACCGAAGGCAAGATGATTATTACCCTAGCATTGAATGAGTCGGTAGCGAGTTATAAAACCGAAGAAATCAAACTTAAGGCGGTCGCTCAAGGAGACTCTTATATTTTAAACGGCACCAAGATTTTCGTGCCGGATGTTCAATCAGCCAATTATGTTATTTGTGCTGCGAAAACGGGCAAAGAAATTTCTCTGTTTATTGTCGATATGGAAACCGCCGGCATAGCAGTTAAGCCTTATAAAACAGTCGCTGGCGATAAGCAGGGCGAAATTATTTTTGAAAGCGTAAAAATATCGGCTAAGGACGTATTGGGGGAGGTTAATAAGGGGTGGCGATATACCGAGAAAGTATTGCGGAGAGCTAATGTCGCTCGCTGCGCCGAGATGGTTGGCATGGCGGAACAAGTATTGAAAATGACGCTGGATTACGCTAAAGAGAGGATCGCCTTCGGACACCCGATAGGGTCTTTCCAGAGTATCCAACACCGTTGCGCCGATATGATAACGGATATCGACGGGGCGAAGTTTGTTACCTATCAGGCAGCCTGGAAAATCAATCAAGGGCTGGACGCGACAAGGGAAACCGCGATAGCCAAAGCCTTTGTCAGTCAGGCATGCCAAAAGGTAATGGCTTCCGCCCACCAGATTTTTGGCGCTATCGGCTTTACCGAAGACCACCTACTTCATTACTACACTAAGCGCACGCGGGCATATGAGTTCAGCTTCGGCGAGGCGGATATGCAGTTGGAAAAGCTAGCGGAACTATATAGATAGACGTAAATCGGCAATAATACTTATATGATTTCTCTCTTTATTCAGCATTATTCACCTTTGAAAATACCTTTGTATATGATAATATGATGAGCAAATGACCAAGCAGAAACATACCATCGTTTTTCAGCCCTCGGGACTACGTGGAAAAGTAACGGATGGGACGACTATCCTTAACGCGGCGCGACAGTTAGGCGTGAGTTTGGAAAGTGTCTGCGGGGGCAAAGGCGTCTGCGGCAAGTGCAAGATAAGAATCGAGGAAGGCGATTATCGTAAATACGGCATACAGTCGTCCGTGGCGGCAACATCGACCAAGGATGAGGTGAATGCAAAATTCATCAATAAACAACAGCTTAAACAGAATTACCGTCTTGCCTGCCAGACGCGCATACATGGCGATATTGTGGTCTTTGTCCCGGAAGAAAGTCGTAAGGGACAGCAGGTGGTGCGTAAAGAAGCGACCGCTCGTAAAATAAAACTCAATCCGGCGATAAAGAAATATTACGTTGTTCTTCCCCCAGCGACATTAGAAGATACCACCGGCGATTTTGAACGGCTTATGCGAGAGCTAAAAAAGAAATCCAAACTGGAGAATCTGACGATAGACTATCCGGTGTTGCTTAAGCTCCAAAATACAGTACGTGACGGCAATTGGAAAGTCACCGTATCTGTCTGGAAGGACAAAGAGATAGTGGATGTCCAGGCCGGGGAGGTCAAGGAGGGTTATGGTCTGGCGGTAGACATCGGCACTACCACAGTGGCTGGTTATCTCTGCGAACTAACTACGGGCAAAATATTAGCAACTGAAGCTATGATGAACCCGCAGGTAGCCTATGGCGAGGATGTGATGTCGCGTATTGGCTACGCCTCTAAAGAAAAGGGCGGTCTAAAGAAACTTAATGACGCTATTATCAATGGATTGAACCAGATTATTCAAAATATCACTAAAAAGACGGGCATTAAGCCGGCAGATATAATCGACATGGTGGCGGTGGGTAACACCTGCATCCATCACCTGTTTTTAAAAATCGACCCGCAGTATTTGGGCAAGGCACCTTTCCCGCCGGCGATTCACCATTCTGTTAACGTTAAAGCACGGGATTTAGGGCTTAAGATAGCCTCCGGCGCTTATGTGCACGTCTTGCCGATTGAGGCGGGGTTCGTCGGGGCGGATAATGTTGGCGTACTGATTGCCGAGGAACCTTATAATCAAGACAAAATGCTGCTCATTATCGATATCGGCACCAATGGCGAGCTTATCCTGGGTAACCGTAAGAGATTGATGTCCTCCTCCTGTGCCACAGGCCCGGCGTTCGAAGGGGCGGAAATCAGGCATGGGATGAGAGCGGCGGAAGGGGCTATCGAAAAGCTTAAGATTAACCGAAAAACGAAAGAAGTGCAGTTCAAGGTCATCGGCAACGAAAAGTGGAACACCGAGGATAAAAATATCGGCACAAGGGGCATCTGCGGCTCGGGTATATTCGACGCCGCAGCGCAGATGTTCCTGGCGGGGATTATCGGTAAAAACGGGCGCTTTAATATGAAAATTAAGTCGCCAAGATTACGTTATGATAAAGGCGGTATGGCAGAGTTCGTCATCGCCTGGGCGAAAGAAACTGCCATCAATCATGATATCGTCGTCTGCCAGAAAGATATTAGGGCGATACAGCTCGCCAAAGCGGCAATGTACTCCGGTGCCAAAATTATGATGCACCGCATGGGCGTGAATAAAATCGACCAGGTGATACTGGCGGGTGCTTTCGGCAGTTATATTGATAAAGCATCGGCGGCAGCGATAGGACTCTTCCCGGACTGCGGTCAAAATTGCATTAAAGCAGTAGGTAATGCTGCCGGCGATGGGGCGCGTATTGCCTTACTTAATAAGGATAAAAGAGATGAGGCAGACTATTGGGCACGGCGTGTGGAATATATTGAACTGACGCTGGAGCCGGAATTTAATAAGATATTCACCAAGTCGCTGGATTTCCCTCATGCCGAAGATAAGTTCTCTAGCCTCAAAGGTATTCTACCCGAAGGAAATTAGTTTATCATCTTGTGACAATAGTTACATTGCTCTATCTGGGGTCACGTGTTAGACTAAATACATAGAGAATCATGGACTATAACGTACTTGAAAACAGCCTTGATGAGCTGAAAAATTATCGCACTAAAACCTTACCGTTGAATTGGTCTTCCCCGTTTATTTTACCGGAGTGGCTGCGAGTATGGTGGCAGGTATTCGGTTCAGAGCCTAAGCCTTTTATACGTGTTGTAAAGCAGGGCAATGAAGCGATTGGCATCGCTCCTCTAACGATTAAAGAAAACACGGCAAGTTTCATCGGCGACACCGACGTCTGTGACTATCAAGATTTTATCGTCGTCCCTGGCAAAGAACGGGACTTTTTCAATGTATTATTGGATGATTTAAAGAAAAACGGCATCAAGCATCTCGACCTGAAACACATACGGCCGGATTCTACGGTACTCACTAATCTGACACCACTAGCGGAAAGTCGTAATTATGAAGTCATCAGTGAGAAAGAAGCGGTCTCTTTTGAGATGGATTTACCTTCCTCCTTCGATGCCTACTTAGAATCACTCTCTACCAAGCAGCGGCATGAGGTCAGACGTAAGATGAGAAGGCTAATGGAGGAGGGTAATATTGAGTATCGCTTTATCGAAAAAGGTGACGAAATAAAAGCATCTCTGGACACTTTCTTTAAGATGTTTATAGAAAGCCGACAGGATAAAGCTGCCTTTCTCACCGAACAAATGAAATCGTACTTTAAATTACTGGCGGATGTTTTAGCAGATATCGGCATCCTCAAAATAGGCGTGCTTGAACTGGATGATAAGCCGATAGCAGAGATTATGTACTTCGACTATAACAATTGTATTTATCTTTATAATAGCGGTTATGACCCACAATACGTCTCCTTAAGCGTGGGACTTTTAAGTAAGGTCTACGCCATCAAAGACAGCATCGAAAAAGGCAAAAAGAAATTTGATTTTCTTAAAGGCGCGGAAGTTTACAAGGGGCACTTAGGGGGCAAAGAAGTACCTCTATATCGCTGCCAGATAAATATAGTATGATATAATATAGAATGAAGATATAACGAGATATAACACAATGACAGAAAACAAGTTGAAAATTGCCATTATTGCCGCGCACAGCTGTCCGGTGGGGGATTTGGGAGCTAAAGACACCGGCGGTATGAGTGTTTATATACGCGAGCTAGCTTGCCAGCTAGGTAAGCAGGGACATAATATCGACATTTATACAAGAATTCATGACCCCGCCGACTCGCGTATGGAAAACCTAGCCGAAGGGGTGCGACTTATCCACCTCAAGGCAGGGAAAGAAGCCAGAATACAAAAAATGGACGTATATTTTTCTCTCCCTGAATTCACCTTTAATTTAGTTAACTTTTGGCAGGATAACGGACTTAAATATGATTTAGTCTTCAGTCATTACTGGATGTCCGCCTTGGTTGGCAAATACCTCCGGGAGACGCAAAAAGTTCCATATATAACCATGTACCACACGCTAGGAGTGGTGAAAAACACTATCGGTATTGGGGAGGGTGAACCGGCGCTACGCATCGCCGCCGAAAGAGAAACGATTCAGGACTGTCAACGGATTATTGTGGCAACAGAAAAAGAAAAACGGGACTTGATTCGATATTATGATGCCGTTCCAGAAAAAGTCGGCGTAGTACCATGCGGCGTAAATATGGAACTCTTTAAACCTGTAGATAAAGCGACCGCTAGACAAAAGCTAGGTTTCAAGGACGAAAAAATCCTGTTGTTCGTCGGTAGGATTGACCCCTTAAAAGGCATCGATAAGCTGTTAGAGACTATGCTTTTACTAAAAGATGAAGGAAACTTTAAATTGGTGGTGGTGGGTGGTGACGAGAATAGCCGTTTAGAGCTAGAAGGACTGAAAAAGCTAGCCTCCGAACTGAATATTCCGGATTCCGTCGATTTCCGCGGACTGGTGAAGCAGGAGCAATTGCCTTATTATTACGGCGCCGCCGATGTCTGCATCGTGCCTTCTTATTATGAGAGCTTTGGTTTAGTGCCGTTGGAGTCCCTCGCTTGCGGCACGCCGATTGTAGCCACCGATGTCGGCGACCTGAAACATATCATCAAGCAGGGTGAAACAGGCTACATCGTGGCGGACAACTCACCAGAAAAGCTCGCTAATGCCATAACTTCGTTGCTAAATCGACCATTCCAAGATAGAGAGTCCATTCTATCTATCCGGGCATCAGTAAGCAAATGGGATTGGTCGAACATCGCCGAGAAAATCACCATAGAAATACGGCTGGCGTTAGAACGATTGACGAAAGTAGCCCAATAACTAAGGCTCTAAGAAGATAGCCAGGCCACATCTCCGCAAATATCATCCCCGTGAGGTTTTGCAGCAAAGACAGCATATTCCTTTTTAGCTTTTTTCACCGTTGTATTATCACCGTGACCCGGTAAAAGCATGGTGTCATCAAGCAGGCGTAAGATTTTTTGCTTAATCGTGGTTAAAATCCGCCTAAAATCGGCTGGTGTTTCCGTGTAACCAGGTCCGCCGGGGAAAATAGTATCGCCAACAAACAGGTATTTCCCGATCATAAAACTTAAGCCGCCCGGCGTGTGCCCTGGTGTATGCAACACTTCTATTTCCAAGTTTCCCAGTTTGAGCGTATCGCCGTCTTTCAAGTATATTTCTGGGGGCGTCTTGAGTTGGAAAGAATCAAGTTCATGGCAGGCTAAAGGGACTTTCAGACGTGCGCGTAGGGAAACAATAACGCCGGTATGGTCGTAATGGTCATGCGTGAGGAGTATATATTTAGGCTGAGTGCCTTCAAGCGCGGCGATAATTTCCGAAGCCTTGGCTGGGGCATCCACCACCAGACTTTCATGGGTTTTTTGGCAAACGACGATATAGGTGTTAGTTTCGTAGGGTCCCAGAGTCAGCTTTTCAATGCGGATAATTTTATCATTAGCTATGTTCATTTTTTATCTTTTTACGATAGAATGATAATATTAGTATAACATTTGATAGACGATGAGAGAAAGAATAACCCGGCTGATATCAAATATACTCAATCCTTTTGTGGTAAGCATAGTTATTATCATACTACTTGCTTTCCGCGATACTTCGAGCGCCAGTGAAGCTTTTAAATGGTCAGCTTTTGCTCTGGCGATTAGCGTAGTGCCGGTATTAGTTACCGTTACCTGGCTGGTAAGACGTAAGAAGCTGGACGGATTTTTTGATAATACTCGCAGACAGCGCTATATCGTTTATGTAATTGCCAGCGCTTTAGGCGCTATTGACTGCGGCTTGATGTGGGGTCTTAAAGCGCCGGAGTTGCTGGCTGTGACCTTTACCGTGGGATTCGTAGAATTGGTTATTTCTACAAGTATAAACCACTATTGGAAAATCAGCGTGCACACGGCTTTTATTGCAGGTGCGGTGACGATATTAAGTCTGGTTTATGGTGTAGTGGCACTTTGGACGATAATATTATTACCGCTAGTTGCCTGGGCGAGAATCGAGATGAAACAGCATACTATCGCGCAAGTGGTAACAGGCGCAATACTAGCGGCAGGAATAGTGGCGGGGATATATTGGGGATTCGGGGTGTTTGGATAAGATTCTAGCAGAGATAGATACTAGATAATATCTTCATCGGCATCATTTTCGTCATCCTGCTCGGTCTCTTCTTGCGCTAATACGGCGTCCAGCTGCTCTTTAAGTCGTGCGGCGCGAGGGTAGCCGATATGTAATTTGCGCTGCAGGAAAGACGTGGAAACGTCTTCATGTTGTTTGGCCAGTTCTTTCGCCTGCTCTAAAAGGAGGTCACGGGGATGACCGCCAATCGTGCCGATAGGCGCGGTGGCGACAAGTGTTTCCATTCTAAGTTTATCTGGCTCTGTCTGACGCTGGCCGCCCCAGAAATAAACTAGACGCTCGATTTCCGCGTCGGATAAGAAACACCCCTGGAGTCGTTTGGGTTTAGCGGCTTCGGTAGGCATGAAAAGCATATCACCGCGACCTAAAAGCTTCTCGGCGCCCGCGCCATCCAGAATCGTTCGTGAATCTACTTGCGAGGTAACGGCGAAGCTAATGCGTGTAGGGAAGTTAGCCTTGATTAAACCGGTAACCACGTCTACCGACGGACGCTGTGTAGCGACCACAAGATGTATACCGGTGGCGCGAGCTAGTTGGGCTAAACGACAAAGGTTCGTTTCCACTTCGTCATAGCCGGCCATCATCAGGTCGGCGAGCTCATCGATAATCAGTACAAGATAAGGCATTTTCTCAGCGCCTTTTTTATCTTTGTTATATCCTTCAATATGCCGCGCGCCAGCTCCTGCCAATTTCTTATAACGCAGGTCCATTTGTTGACAGAGCCAGCGCAGCGAATTAAGTGCCTTGTCCGTATCGACGATAACGGGAGTGGCGAGGTGGGGGATGCTATTATATTGCGTCAGTTCGACTCTCTTGGGGTCAATAAGAATTAAGCGGACGTCGTTGGGTGTATTATTCATCAGCAGACAGCAGAGAATGGTATTGAGACAGACTGTCTTGCCACTGCCGGTAGCCCCGGCAATAAGTAGATGTGGCATTTTAGTCAGGTCGGCAGCCACCGATTCGCCGCCAGCGCCTTTGCCCAACGCCAGCGCCATTCTGCTCTTGGCAACGAGCTTTTGAAATACGCTGGTCTCAACGACTCCCCGCAGGCTAACCAAGCCCGAGGTTGTATTGGGCACTTCCACGCCAATATATGATTTGCCGGGCACGGGGGCTTCGATTCTGATGGTAGGCGCCGCCAGGGCCAGGGCGAGGTCATTGGAGAGAGAGGAGATACGCTCCACCTTAACACGCGTTTTAGATACCTCGTCTCGCCTGACCTGAATCTGACCATTGCGGTCGGGTTCTTTAACTTCCCTGTATCTAATATCCCAGCCTGGTTCAACGCCGAACTGAGTGACGGTGGGTCCAGCGTTAATTTGTACCACCTTGGCGTCCACGCCATAGCTGGAAAGGGTATTTTCGATGAGCTTGGCTCGCTGTAAATTATCCGCCTCGCTGAACTGGACTTCGGGTGAAGTATCCAGAATATCGATGGGTGGCAGTCGCCAGCCGTCGATTTCTACCAGATTGCCTCCTTGACCATACTTTCTCCAGACATCCTCGGCAACCTGATGAAAGTCCCGCTTAGTTGTCGTGGCACCAATGGGTTTGGTTGCTTTAGGCGTCTGTGTAGGAATAGCAGTCTCAATTTCTGAAGTTAAATCTTTGTTACCTTCGTAAGCGTGTGTCATTTGAGTATAGGTTTGTGGGGTTTGTATTCCTGACATTTTGGAGGCAGGTTTAGCTTTAAAAAGCGAAAATAGCCAGACGAAGAAATTCTTTAAGATACGGAAGCTTGGGCGAGGCGCGACGAAAAATAAACCGACGATAATAAAACCTAATATACAAAGTATACCTATAAAAGTGCCAAGCGCTCCACCGCTGGCGCCGCCAGCCAGAGCCTTACCGAAATTCCCACCGAGGCCGTTCGGCGTGAGTGCCGCACCGTAATAACGAATCAGTCCCAATATTCCCCAGGCAGCAAAGACGAAAGCAATACCGCCCAGCCATCTATTCCAATAGTAATAAAATGAATCCAGCCAGCCACGCCAGGTCATGACGACTAGCATGAGTATAGCGCCGATAACAATGATGATTCCCCACCCGATAGCCTTGAAAATGCCCAGGAAAAAGTCGTTGATTTGACCACGGAAGACGATTATCAAAGCCACGACGATAACAATCTCAAGCAGCCACCATAACCATTTTGATGACCGACGAGGTTTGTGGCGGTAGTCTCTGCTTGTTTCGCTATCGTTTATCTGTCTTTTAGGCATGTCACTCCTGCTAAACATTAACCATAAACGGCAGAATCATCGGGCGGCGTTTGGTACGGTCATAATAGAACTTATCCAGCGTATCTCTGACCTTGGCATTGATATAACTCCATTCAGTGTTGCGACTATGAGAATGGTCGAGCACCTTAACTAGCAACTGGCGACTTTCCTCGATCATGTCGCTGAAATCCTTCTCGTCGACAAAGCCTCGACTCACGATATCCGGTTGACCGACGAGCTTGCCGGTTTGACGATTTATGGCGACAATAGCGACGACGATGCCATCGCGAGAAAGCATTCGCCTGGTTCTAAGCACAACGCCGCCGATATCTCCTACACTTAAGCCATCGACGTAAACATGGCCGGAATTGACCTTGCCATTTTTTCTGGCATAATTGGCGTCGAGCTCAAGGACATCGCCGTCTTCCAGTATGAATATTTTATCCTTCGGCATACCTACCGATTCCGCCAGATGCGCGTGTAAACTCAGGTGTCGGTATTCTCCATGTACCGGCACGAAGAATCTGGGCTTGACTAGACTTAAAATAAGCTTAAGCTCCTCCTGGCTGCCATGACCATGGACGTGGACCTGTCCAAGCTTGCTGTAAATCACTTGTGCGCCTTGTTTATACAAACTATCTATTGTCCTGTTGACCAGAGACTCATTGCCCGGGACGGGCGTTGAAGAAAGGATGATAGTATCGCCGCGCTGGATATGCACGTGTTTGTGGTCACGGTTCGCCATACGCACCAGTGCCGAAGTGGGTTCCCCCTGACTGCCGGTGGTCACCAGCACGATCTTGTTGTTGGGTAAGCCTCTGATTTCTTCAATTTTACCCAATATGCCGTCAGGAGCCTTAAGATAGCCGAGTTCCAGCGAGATACCTACAGTTTCAGACATGCTACGCCCAGCGATGAAAACGCGGCGTCCATGTTTAGCGGCAGCGTCAATCACCTGCTGGACACGTGAAATTAACGAGGAAAAGGTGGTGACGATAACTCTGCCCGTCGCGTTGGCGATGTAATGATCCAGAGAATCACCGACTATTTGCTCGGATGGCGTGTAGCCGGAAAGCTCGGCATAAGTCGAGTCGGAGAGGAGGAGTAATACCCCTTGTGCGCCAAGTTGAGCGAGACGTGAAAGGTCGGTCGGTTTGCCATTAACGGGCGTATAATCGATTTTAAAGTCGCCGCTGTGAATAACGATACCCTCCGGCGTGCGGATGATAATACCGGAGGCATCGGGTATGCTATGGCAAACAGGGAAAAGTTCAACGCGGAACTTGCCAAGGGTTACTTGCATGCCATAGTTCAAGATTTTTAGGTTAATGCCTTCGCGTATCTTCCTTTCCTTTAACTTAACACGGATAAGTCCATTAGTTAGTTTTGTAGCGTAGACTGGCACATTATCCAGCTGGGGCAACAAGTAGGGCAGAGCGCCGATATGGTCTTCATGACCATGCGAGATTATGATGCCTCTGACTTTTTCTTTTCTTTCGGTAACGTAGCTGAAATCGGGAATCACCAGGTCGATGCCCAGCATCTCTTCTTCCGGGAACATGAGCCCGGCGTCGATGATGATGATATCGTTCTCATATTCCAGAACCAGCATGTTCTTGCCGATTTCACCTAACCCGCCGAGGGGGATGACTTTTAATTTTGATTTAGACATATAAGTTTAAACCTCAAACATATTAAGCTGCTGCGACTGCGGTTTTTCTTCTTCAACCTTATTCATTTCCGCCAGCAGCTTGGGTATTTTTTGCATATCTGCTTCGATATCCTGGCGGAGACTGCCTTGATGCAGAGCGGCCGCTGGATGATACATCGCAAAATAAATCATGCCGTCGCGCTTAACGGCGGTGCCGTGAATCTTGCTGATACTTTTCCCCGGGAAGTATTTCGCCATGGAATAGCGTCCCAGGGTGACAATCATTTTAGGTTTGATGATACTAATCTGACTTTCCAACCACGGCGCGCAGTTCTGGATTTCCGTGGGGAGGGGGTCGCGGTTTTCTGGCGGACGGCACTTAATAACATTAGCGATATAAACCTGTGAACGGTGCAGGTTGATAGACGCTAACAACTGGTCAAGAAACTGTCCTGCCTGCCCGACAAAAGGGCGACCCTGTTGGTCTTCATGCCAGCCGGGGGCTTCGCCGATAAACATGATTTCAGCGTTTTCCGCGCCTTCACCTGGTACTACATTGGTACGTAGTCGGGCGATATCGCATTTATGACATAAAGCAATCTGCTGGCAGAGTTCAGTCAGTGCTGACATTTATAAAGTCTCTAGAGGTATGATAACACCGTAAATATATCAAGTCAATTTACTTTTAGAGAAATTCAGTTCAAAATTAGAGCCTATTTTTCAATTGGTAATCCCGCCGCCACCCAGGCATCATAGCCGTCGGTTATATTAAAAACGTATTTAAATCCTAGCTCTTTCATAATATTACGCGCCAGGTTGCTGCGATATCCCGATTTACAGTAAACGGTATATCTGTCACTCCTATCCAATAGGCTAATTTTCTCTTTAAAATTGGATGCACTGTAGTTAATATTAGTCGCGCTTGGTACATGACCCGCGGCATACTCCGCGGGAGTTCTCACGTCAATAAAGCGGATTTGTACACTACTCAACATTAAAAAACTATTAGCTAGTCGTGGGGTGATGTCGCTATAAGGCGATAAGGACAACGGTGAAACAAAACTTGGAGCTAATGCCGCGCCGGTAACATAGTCGCAACCGCACAAAGTAATAGATATGAGAACAAACGAGAGGATTATTAATACAATCGGCTGTTTCATTATTGTATTATAACGCCACGAGCTTAACTGAAGTGACATCGGGTAATGCCATAATTTGCTGTTGCTGCTTGGCTGGTAACGGCTCATCCAGCGTAAGCACCAGTAGAGCTTGACCCCGCTGCTTGAGACGCCCCAGGTGCATGGAGCTGATATTCACATTAGCGTCGCCGGTGATTTTACCAATCGAACCGATAAACCCGGGACGGTCACGATGGTCGCTGAAGAGGAAGTAAGAACCGGGCGTCGGCACGATATCAAGCCAGTAGTCTTTAATGCGTACGATGTGTGACTCGCCGTTGATAATAGTTCCGGCTACTATCCAGACTCCTGTAGTAGTAGTTATTTCTAAGGTAAGCAGGCTGGCGTAATTGGCGCCGGTAGCTTCTTTTTCTTCGACTACGGTTAAGCCCCGCTTAGCCGCCAGCACACCGCAGTTTACGATATTAACTCTTTCGTCACTACCGCCATAGAGCAGACCACTGATTACCGTAGCTTTAATAATATTCGTATCGTAGCTGGCGATGTCGCCGTTGTATTTTACGCGGATAGTCTTGGATTGCCCTTCGGCTAGGGCATAGACTATTTTACATAATGTTCCAGTCAGTTTAAGATAAGGCTTCAACGCCGTCATCGTTTCGGAAGGAATATAAGGCATGTTAATTGCCGCGCGAGCGGGTAATCCTTTAAAAATATCGCTGATTTGCTCGGCAACGTCCCTGGCTGCCAATGCCTGCGCTTCCTCTGTCGATGCTCCAAGATGCGGGGTGACAATTATCTTGTCTTCACCGAAGAGGATACTTTTAGTGCAGGGTTCTTTTTCAAAAACATCTATCGCGGCACCGGCAATTCTTTTCTCGTGCAGTGCTTTTACCAGCTCTTTTTCATCAATAAGTCCACCGCGGGCGCAGTTGATAATCCGTAGATTGGGTTTGGCTAGCGCCAATTCCTTGACGCCGATAAAACCACGGGTTTGTGACGTAAGAGGAACATGGAGCGTGATAAAGTCGGACTCTTTCATTAGCTTTTTAATATCAACCAACTCCACATTGATTTTTTTGGCGTATTCCTCGGATACCAGCGGGTCGATACCGATAAGCCGCATCTCAAAAGCCTGGGCGCGTTTAGCTACTTCCGAACCCACATTGCCCAGACCGATAACACCCAGGGTTTTGCCCCTTAGCTCCGTGCCCATGAACTGATTGCGTTTCCATTCGCAGCTTTTCAACGAAGTATTAGCCTGTGGAATATTGCGAGCCAAAGCCAGCATCAGGGCAATTGCGTGCTCGGCAGCGGAGACGGTATTGCCGGTGGGGGCATTAACAACCACAATGCCACAGTGAGTGGCAGCTTCGACATCCACATTATCAATGCCGACGCCAGCGCGGGCGATAACCTGTAGTTTTTTACCAGCCTCGATGATAGCCTTGGTTACCTTAGTCTGACTGCGCACTATCAAAGCGTCATAATCGCCGATGATGGCGATAATCTGCTCCGGCTTGAGGTCGGTTTTGACATCTACCTGCGCTACCTTACGCAGGATATCAACGCCTTCCTCGGAAATAGGGTCGGTTATTAATACCTTTTTACGTTTCTCCGCCATAAGGTTATCCTTAAGTTTATTTTTTAAAGCCGACTTGCGGTAAAACTTTTTCAATCGCTTTCAGAATTTCTTTGACATCCTTTTCAGTTACCAAGCCGAGATGGCCGATACGGAATATCTTACCATCTAAAGTCTGCTGACCGCCAGCCAACACAACCTTATATTTCTCCCGCAGAATCTGGCGCATCTTTTTGCCATCAAGTCCTTCGGGTATACCGACAGCGGTGACGGTGTTCGAAGCGTGGGTAGGGTCGGCGAAGAGGGGAAGTCCTAATTTTATTATGCCTTCACGGGTCATTTTGCCGATACGCTCATGCCGAGCGAAGATATTTTGAATTCCCTCTTTCAGCATCATCTGAAGGGCGACCTTAAAAGCATAAACAATGGGTATCGCCGGCGTCCAAGGATTTTCCTGTTTTTCATCGTAGATTTTCTTCGCCCGAACGAAATCCCAATAGAAACTGGGCATTTTAGCGACTTCGCGGGCTTTCCATGCCTCTGGGCTGACGCTAACCATCGCCATGCCTGGCGGAACCATCCAGCCTTTTTGCGAAGCCGTGATAGCGACATCGCATTTTAGCTCGTCGACGGGCAGGTTGATAGACCCCATGCTGGAAATTGCATCGACGATTAAAAGCTTGCTCGCGTCTTTTACAACTTTAGCAATAGCCTTTATATCATTCGTCACGCCGGTTGAAGTCTCATTATGGGTAACCAGAACAGCTTTAACGCCGGGATTATCCTTAAGCGATTTCTTGATAGCCTCAGGGTCAGCGGCTTTGCCCCACTCCACCTTGAGTGAAATAACATCGGCGCCGAAAGTCTTGGCAATACTGGCGAAACGGTCGCCGAAGACGCCAATGGTTACCGATAGCACTTTATCGCCGGGGGAAAGGGTATTGACTATTGCCGCTTCCAAACCACCAGTACCGGAGCCGGTTAAAAGCAAAACATCATTCTTGGTCTGGAAGACTTTTTTCAGGTTCTCGGTCACTTCGATAATCATCTCGTGGTACTCTGGACCTCGGTGGTTCACCATTTGCCAGGCCATGGCTTTTAAAACCTCTGGCGGGCAGGGTGTAGGGCCGGGAACGCGTAGCTGTGTCATCTTTTTCTCCTTGATACTAGACTGTTTTTAAGTAACGTCTTTTTCCGACTTTTATCGTCACGCCTTTAACAACATTTTCATTAGCGTCAGTTATTTTTTTACCATCGATGGTTACTGCGCCTTGTTTAATCAGTCGTCCTGCTTCGCTGCGGCTGGCGGCTAAACCTGATTGCGCCAGCAGCTGACTGATGGTTGTATTTTGCGTAATTTTATATTCTTCAATTTCGTCTGGTAGTTCCTTGTTTTGTACTGTCTTTTCAAAGTGCTCCTGGGCGGCTTGAGCATCCTTTTCACTATAGAGCTGTTTTACCAGAATGAAAGCCAAACGTTTTTTCAAGTCCATGGGATTGACTTTTTTATGATTAATATCGAAAGTCATTTGCGCAACTTCTTCAGGTGATACATCAGTTAAAAGGGTGAAATAATGTATCAAGATATTATCCGGGATGGACATGGTCTTACCGTAGATAGTCTCTGGGGGTTCGGCAATACCGATATAGTTGCCGCGACTCTTACTCATGCGGTCAATACCATCCGTCCCTACCAATACCGGGAAGGTAATACATACTTGCGGTTTCTGCCTGAAAGCTTCCTGAAGTCGCCGCCCAGCCATAAGGTTGAAGAGCTGCTCCGTAGCGCCTATTTGGACATCTGTTTTAAGATGGACGGCATCATACCCCTGGGCAAGCGGGTAGAGGAACTCGCGCAGCCAGAGAGGGTCGTTCTTTTCCAAACGTTTTTGAATTCTATCCCGCACGATGAACTGCTGCACGGTAAAACAGGAAGCCATGCTGATGACGTCCTCAAAAGATAGCTTACTTAACCAGTCGTAGTTATAACGGATGGCGGTCTTTTTCTTATCGAGGATTTTAAATGCTTGCTCGGCATAAGTTTTAGCGTTCGTCATAATTTGTTCCTTCAACGCCATGACGCGCGCCTCGTCGCGGTCACTGGGGTCGCCGATAAGTGATGTAAAAGTGCCGATAACGAAAGTCACATCATGCCCAAAGTCCTGGAACTGACGTAGTTTATGCATGGTGATAGTATGCCCAAGATGCAAATCAGGGGCGGTGACATCATAGCCACAATAAACACGGAGCGGGCGGTTCTCCTTTTTGGCTTCAGTTAGCCTTTGCCGCAACTCCTTAGTCATTTGCTCTTTAATTTGCGGGTCGCCGAAGTCTGAACCTTGCATATAAGTAGCGACCTGTTTTTCTATGTTATCCACTAAAAACTCCTGTTATTTCAGGCCATTAGCTTTAAGTATTTTCTTGCCCTTGCTGATATCTTCAGCGACTTGTTTCTTTAACGCTTCTGTATTAGCGAACTTTTTTTCGTCACGAAGGCGAGCGACGATATCCAGATGCAGGTCGTAGCCATATAAATCGCCGTGGTAATCGATAAGGTAAGCCTCTACTGTGCGTTTATTGACGCCAAACGTGGGGTTTTTACCTATATTGGTCATCGTCTGGTAAACATTGCCGTTAATATGCGCCCAGCCGGTGTAAACACCATCCGGCGGTAAAGCATGGTCTGACGGCATATCGAGATTAGCCGTAGGGAATCCAAGACTAACGCCACGGCCTGTGCCTGACACAACTTTGCCTGTCAGCTGGAAGGGACGACCGGTAAGCTGGCGGACTGTTTGTATGTCACCAGCAGCCAAGGCTTTACGTATCGTCGTGCTACTAACTATTTTACCTTTAATCACTAATGGTGGTACCACCGTGACAGAGAACCCCATGCTTTGTCCCAGTTTATTAAGATTTTCCGTATTGCCTTCCCGTCCTTTGCCGAGCGCGAAATCCTCACCAACAACGAGACCACGCATATTAAGATATTTTTGTAGCAGGGCAACGAATTGGCGGGCAGAAAGCTGCGCTAGCTCCGGTGTAAATGATAGGGGAATTACCGTGGCGACTCTAGCCTGCTTGAGAAGTTCAAGTCTTTCATCAATATCCGTTAAAAAGGGAAGCTTACTACGATGCGAAAGCAGTTTTTCTGGATTGTGCCGGAAAGTAACCACACCGGAAAGCATTTGCCGCTTTTTAGCCTGACGTAATAGCTCATCGAGCAAACGCTGATGACCGAGGTGTACTCCGTCAAAGACACCAACGGACAGCACCGACTCTTTCGCGGAAGAAAATCTGGCTAACTCTTCCTCAACCAGCACGCCAACAACTCCTTAGACTGGCATTAATAACCATATAAAAAATACGCCAGCCAATTACTTAAATGTTATCATATGCCCATATACGCGTCAAACGTAAAAGCGTAGGCAAAATACGGTAAATTTTACCGTAATAGATTAGGGTAAAAAGTTCAGGCGAAGCGGTAACAGACTAAACCAGCTGGAACTTTAGGATAGAAATAGGTTGATTTTTTGGGCATACGGTCGCCGCTATCAGCGATGGCTTTAATAACGCTGGGCTTAACCGGATTAACGATGATGCCCAGTTGATACTCTCCGTCCAATACTTTTTTAACTGATTCCGCGGCGTCGTAATTGTAATCGAGGAAGGCGCCTGCTTTTTCATGTGTCAAGCCGAGTAATTCTTCAAGGATAACGTGGTCGACGATGCTGACATCCAGTTTTTCATAAAGCTCCGAATGAAAAGCCGGGAACATAGGACGGATAGCTTTAGCATCGCGTATAGAAAGCACTAAAAGCTTACCGTGCTTAAGTCCACAGAGGACTAATTTTATAATATCTCCGGTAAGCAGGCGGTCTATCTGCGACCCGATGTTTTTCTTATTGAGAGGATATTCGGTAACATTAAAAAAAGTATTAAGTCTGTTGAGTAAGCCATCTAATGCTGATTGCGCCATGCTGCGGACCAGGCGATGCGCCGGCAGAATAACAAGTCCGGGGTCGGCAATATCCACCAGCGTCATCATCACGAAGTCGTAAGGTTCTTCCATTAAAATCGGCGGAGATGTGCTTCGCTTTTCTCGCTGGTAAGCCAGAGCGCTTTCGTAACGGTGGTGGCCATCGGCGATATAGAGAGGCTGGTCTGCCAGGCAGAGTTTTATCCGACTGATAACAGCGTCATCGGTCAATGTCCAGATACGGTGGCTTTCATCATAGAGACTGGAAGAGTTAAAGGCTGGTTTTTGACTGATGGAATTATCTAACAAAGAAGCGATTTCCTTGTTTTTATCATCGTATAAAGCCATCACCGGGCTGGCGTTGGCCCCCAGCGCCCATAACATACTTAAGCGGTCGCTTCTAGCTCCTGGAAGCGTTCCCTCATGTGGGCGGATAACCATTTTACTCCAGTCCTCCAGCTTTACGAGGCAGTACAAATTACGGCGGTATAATGACTTTCCTTGATGTGTAAAGGTATGTTCGTCAATATAAAATGACGGTCTTTCATCCGCCACGAGAATTTGCTGTTCCAACCAGCTTTTCAAGGTAGTTGCAGCGCGAGTATATTTATTAAACGTGTCTTTATCCTGCGGCTGTTCCTTACCCCACTCAATACGGACGAAGTTGTGGTCGCTGCGTTCGTAAAGCTCTTGTTGCAGCTGGGGAGTGATGATATCGTAGGGCGGACAGATAACCTTTGCCAGGTCCTTCACCACTGCAGGATTATAGTGTACGCCTTGAAATGGGCGGATTTCAGCCAATTAACACTCCTTTAATGAAAAGTGTATAGTCAAGTTTAACGTATCACATAGAAATGTCGCAAGTGGTTAATTACTAAAATATTTGTTTACTAATAGAGAATTGAAGTATAAAATGTTATATTATTGCTACCCTTAAAAAGAAACACTTGAATAATTTTGAGGGGGTAATCAAATGGACTGGGAAGAAATTTGGTGGTGTAGCAGTTGTAGCGAAGAAATTGATGATCCAGAACCGATTTATGAATGCAAAAATGGCCATATATACTCGCGGTCAAACAGCCTCGATGGCAATGGACGTAACTGCCCAGATTGTAGATTATTTGGAAGTGAAATTATCGAAAATGGTTGTCCGAATTGCAATTCAATTTTAGAAAAAGTTGAAGCTGGTGAATGTCCTAAATGTAGGGAGTTCGTTTTAAAGGAAGATACCGAAGATAATATTTGCCCAAAATGCGGTCAAGATTTTGATGAAGAACCCGAACCAGATGTAGATCCAAGCAAAATCGGATTTTATGAAAATGAAGAAGATAAAGAAGATGATGAAGAAGAAAATAAACATGATTATGATGAGGATATAGATGAAGATATGGATGAGGATTATGATGATGACGATTGATACTTATTATAATGTAATTTGGAGGAATACTTGTTAATTCGTAAACTTGTTATCGGTCCTTACGCCAGTAATTGCTATATTGTCGGGGATGAAGTGGCAAAAGAGGGGATGATTATCGACCCAGGCGCTAACGCCCCGGAAATTTTAAAAACGGTAGAAAAACTAGGACTTAAGATAAAACTGGTAGTCTTAACCCACCGCCACCCCGACCATGTGGGCGCGACTGCTCAAGTATTAAAAAACACCAAAGCCAAGCTCGCCGCCCATGCCGAGTGCGCTAAATACCTCCCGCAATCGCCAAGCTATGTTTATGAAGAACCTTTCGAAGGCGCTCCTAAACCGACACGTATTCTTGAAGACGGTGACAATATAAATATCGGGAATCTGTATTTTAAGGTGCTGCATACGCCGGGGCACACACCTTGCGGTATCAGTATTGCGGGGGAGGGACATGTCTTTACGGGGGATACGCTTTTCAATTACGGTATTGGGCGCTATGACTTGATTGACGGCGACTATGATGCGTTAATTAAAGGCATCAAGACCAAGCTGCTGACCCTACCTCCAGATACTATTATCCATCCCGGACATGGGCCAGATTCCACCATAGCTACCGAGATAAGAGCGAATACGTTTTTGAAGTAATATTTACGCTAGTTTCTGATTCTGCCAGTATTTCCTTTGGAACCACAGTGCAAGGTTCACCAGACTCACTAATACCGGTACTTCTACCAGCGGTCCTATCACTGCCGCAAAAGCTTCGCCACTCCCGATGCCGAAGACCGCTACAGCCACGGCAATCGCCAGTTCGAAATTGTTGGAGGCGGCGGTAAAAGCTATAGAAGTCGTTTGGCTGTAGTCCGCCCCAATCCTTTTACCCATCCAGAAGGACACTAAAAACATAATCACGAAGTAGATTAAAAGCGGCACGGCTATCTTTAAAACGTCGAGTGGTATCTGCACGATTAGTTCGCCTTTAAGCGAGAACATCACCACGATGGTAAATAGCAAAGCCGCTAGCGTAATCGGGCTTATCTTGGGGATGAACTTGGTCTCGTACCAATCGCGTCCCTTGGTCTTAAGGAAGACGAATCGCGTCAACATCCCGCCGAAAAACGGAATGCCAAGATAAATGAACACGCTCTTGGCGATGTCTGCCATTGTCACGTCCACCGCCGAGCCCGCCATCCCGAACCATTGCGGCAGTATGGTGATGAAGATGTAAGCATAAACGGAGTAGAAGAGAATCTGGAAAACGGAGTTAAGCGCCACCAATCCTGCGGCGTATTCTCGGTCGCCTTTAGCCAGCTCGTTCCAGACGATGACCATCGCGATGCATCGCGCCAGTCCTATCATGATAAGCCCGTACATGTAATCCGGCATCGGCCATATCTTGCCGAGGAAAAGGACAGCCAGCAGGAACATCAAGATTGGTCCGATGACCCAGTTCTGCGCCAGCGAAAGCAAAAGCACTCGCCAGTTGCGGAAAACCCTCCCCATTTCTTCATAGCGTACCTTAGCGAGGGGAGGGTACATCATTAATATCAATCCTACGGCTATCGGTATTGATGTTGTGCCCACGCTTAAGGAGTTGATGAATTTGCCCACTTCCGGCGACCCCCACCCCAGTAAAACCCCAAACCCCATCGCCAGGAATATCCAGAGCGTCAGGAATCTATCTAGAAATGATAAGCGTCCGGTTGCTTGACCCATGATTAATAGTCCTCAAGTTTTATTTGTTATTTTCTAAAATTGCTTTAAGATAGTTGATAACTTCTATCGCGTCGCTTTCGTTGGCTAGGTCTTTAACTGTAATTTCTTCAGGATTGATAATTACCCGCCAGTTATTATAGCGGAATGCTAATATGGGCATTTCCTTATTATACGCGGCGGTTTTAATCGCTTTTGCCCAGATTGACATGGCAGGCGTTATGTCCCCACTAAACTCAATGACGGCACGCGTCACACCCCCGCCCGCTCATTCTCAACCGCCCTTACCCGGGATAACAGTGATTTTATAATCTTCTAATGGGGATTTATCGACGCTGGTCATTTTTCTTCAGTCTACCCACTACTAACGAGGTTTTATGCCGGAAACCTTGATGCTTTTGATAGAACTTGCCATATCCCGCATTTGTTCTGGGGATAATACCAGGCTTTCGGTAATTGATGATGCTATCGGGTCATTATCGAGGGAATCCGGGTCGATACCGGTTTCATCAGCCACTCTAACATCTTTAAAGCCGGCGTTTTCGATTGCTCCGAGGTAGTCGGCTTCCAGTATGGCGCCGGCAATACACCCAATGTAAGCCTGGACGGATTTACGTACGTTTTCAGGCAATTCTTTAGTCAATATAATGTCCGAGACCATAAGTCGTCCGCCAGGCTTAAGGACGCGGTAAGCTTCCTGAAATACTCGGTTTTTGTCCACGGATAAATTAATCACGCAATTTGAGATAATTAGGTCTACGGTATTATCTGCCACCGGTAACGCTTCTATTTCACCCATCCTGAATTCGACGTTGGTGTAATTATTTTTTCGGGCGTTTTCTCTCGCTCTTTCCAACATTTCCGGCGTCATGTCCACCCCAATGACTTTGCCACTTTTCCCTACCTTATTGGCAGCGAGGAAGCAGTCGAAACCTGCCCCGGAACCGAGGTCAAGCACGGTTTCTCCCTCTTTCAAGGAAGCTAGTGCCAGTGGATTGCCGCAGCCTAACCCGAGGTTAGCGCCATCCGGCGCGCTGGCAAGGTCTTCATCGGTATAACCGACGCTTTTACTGACATCTTCCGTCGTCTGCTTACTATTACAGCCGCAGGATAGTTTGTTTTTTGTTTTACAGCACGAGCCGCTCTCTTTAGCAATTTTACCGTAACCTTCCCTGACCGTTTTTCTGATTTCTGTGTCTTTCATGGTTAAACCCCTCTCTTATTTTTGAAATACTTCTTCCATCACCGGACCTAGCATGTCTTTAACCATACCCGAAAGCGATTCGGCTTTTATTATAGAGAAACAGCAGACTTTACCGTCTCTCTCCATGCTTACCACGGCTAGCTTATCTCCGGCATGAATATCGGCTTTGTCTCTTAAGTCTTTAGGCAATACCATTTGTCCCCGTTCATCAATGCTGATGACCGCCTCCACCTTGCAGCACCCCGGCTGCGGACAAAGATTTACATTTTCTGCTTTAGCCATATACAACTCCTTATTGAACCTGGATAGATAAGAAAAATCAGAAAAATATGATTACACTGATATTATAAAGTAAAATAAAAAGGATGTCAAGGATATTTTAGGTTCAGTTTACGCCTAAATAAATAACGGACACATCACCAACGTAATAGTCGCTAAAAGCTTAACCAGCACATGGAGTGAAGGTCCGGCGGTGTCTTTAAGCGGGTCGCCCAACGTATCGCCAACGACTGCCGCTTGGTGGGCGAAGCTCTTTTTACCCAGTACAACACCGTTTTCGTCTTTAAGCTGTCCGTCCTCAATCATTTTCTTAGCGTTATCCCAGGCGCCGCCACCGTTATTCATGAATGATGCCATCATAATGCCGCCGATAGTGCCTACCATTAACACAGCAGCCACGACCATCGCGGCATCGTAGCCCAAAGGCAGGTACTTGAAAACTACGCCGATAATGATTGGTGCCAGAATAACCAGCAGTCCTGGGGCTATCATTTCTCGCAGACCAGCGCGGGTGGTAATATCTACCGCCTTGGCGTAGTCCGGCACATGTGGGTGCGCGGGGTCTTTAGGGTTAAGTATTTCGGGGTCGGCGCGGAACTGGCGTCGTACTTCTTCGATAATTTTGGAGGCTGTTTTACCCACCGCCTTAATAGCCCAGGCGCTAAAGAGGTAGACAATCATAGCGGCAAGTAGAGCGCCCACGAAAACCTCGATACGGGCGATATTGACGATAGTATACTGACCTTCAACACCGAATTTTATAAGCGATACCCTATCCAGATAAGCCTGGAAGAGCAGGAAGGCGGCTAAACCGGCAGAGACCATGGCGTAGCCCTTGGTCAGGGCTTTAGTGGTATTACCCACGGCATCCAGTCGGTCAGTGATTTTTCGTACTGTCTCTCCAGCGCCCGCCATCTCGTTGATGCCGTTAGCGTTATCGGTAATCGGCCCGAAGGTGTCCATAGATAGAACATAAGGGCAGGTCATTAACATACCCATTGTCGCTACGGCTGTCCCAAAAGCGCCGGCTCCCTGGACGCCGCTTTGCGTGCCCATCCAATAGGCAAGTAGCAGAGATATGCCAATAATTAAAGCGGTGGCGAAGGTAGTGGAAAAACCAACCGACATGCCCATGATGATATTGGTCGCCGGTCCTGTTTTCGATGCTTCGGCGATTTCGCGCACCGGTCGGTAGCGCCATTCTGTATAATACTGGGTGACGAAAACCACGACGATGCTGGCGATAATGCCCACCATTCCAGCACCGAAAAGCCACCAGTTGTCCAGCATAAAGTGTACGCAAATCGCCAGTCCAACCATCGATAGACCGATGGCTACATAGTAACCGCGATTCAGGGCATTCATGGCGTTCTCGCCTTCTTTAGCCCTGACGCAGAGCAATCCTATCATACTGGCGATCATGCCGAATCCGCGAACGCATAGCGGGAATAATATCCAGGCAATGTTATGGGTTGCCATATAAGCAAAAACCCCGAGAATCATCGCGCCGATATTTTCGGCAGCCGTAGATTCAAAAAGGTCAGCGCCACGTCCAGCGCAGTCACCTACATTATCGCCCACGAGATCAGCAATGACGGCGGGATTACGCGGGTCGTCTTCCGGGATACCGGATTCGACCTTACCCACGAGGTCGGCGCCGACATCGGCAGCCTTAGTATAAATACCGCCGCCAAGTTGAGCGAAAAGAGCGACGAAGCTCGCGCCGAAACCGAAGCCGACGATTAGGTGCGGCGCGATTTGCGGATTGTTATTACCGCCGTAAGCGAAAAAGATAGCCGTTACGCCGATAAGGCTTAAAGCGGTGATTAAGAAGCCGGATACCGCGCCACCTCTTATAGCAACAGTAACGGCCTCTTTAAGACTTTTTTGGGCGGCGGCAGCACAGCGTACGTTCGATTTTACGGCAATGTACATGCCGATAAAACCCGATAGACCGGAACAAACAGCGCCAACGAGGAAGGCTACTGCCGTGCGCCAGCCTACTTCTAAATTGCTATAACCATACTGGTCTACTCCCGTATGCCCCAGGACGCCGACAAGCACGCCGATGATAACGGCTATTATAACAGAGAATATCGCGATAGTGCTGTATTGGCGCTTGAGGAACGCCCAGGCTCCTTTAAAGATAATATCCCCGATTTCTTTCATCTTAGGGGTGCCAGTGGGACGTTGCATGACATTGCGGATTAGAAAAATAGCGAAAATAATGGTAATTACGCCGGCTATGGGGACAATCCAAAAAATATTAGGCAATGACATATTTACACTCCTCCAATAAAATTAATGTAGGAGCTATTATTTGCCGAATTTAATACGCGGGATACTGGCTTCTTTCATGCTGTCACCCATCGTCCAGAAGTAAGCCTCGCCGGTATATACCTGAAAAACCCCCAGCAGCGGATTATCCGGCGTGGTAATACCGAAATTTTTAACGAATGGCCTTTCTTCAATACACTTAGCGCGGATTTTGTTATCTGTAATGATTTTTGCTTTACCGGCGACGCGCATCACTTTACTAAAATCTCTGGTATTAAAATAAATTTCTACCTTGGAGTTCTTTTCCAGCTGTTTGAAAAAAGCCTTGGACGTCTGCCCCTGGAACCAGAATCCATTCTCATCAGCATACCACATTCCCAGACATCTTACTCTAGGCTGGTCGCCTTCTGTGGTTGCTAGGTAGCAGGTCTTGTTTTCATTAGCGAAGTTTACGTAGTCTTTAAAATCCATATTGGTCTCCTTTTTATTATTAACTGCCTTTAGGATTCCACCTTATATCCTTATAGCGTTCTCTTAGCTTGGGTTTTTCGATTTTACCGGTAGGATTACGCGGCACATCGCCAAAGAGAATAATTCTCGGCCAGGCATATTTAGGCAACTTAGGTTCGTAATAATCCTTCATTTCCTGTTCGGTTAAATCAACGCCTTCTTTAGGCTGAATGACCGCGGCAACGACCTCGCCGTATCTTTCATCAGGGACGCCGATGATGGCTACGTCCTTAACTTTGGGCTGACCGATAAGCACCGACTCAAGGTCGACGGGGTAGATGTTTTCGCCGCCGCTGATGATAAGGTCCTTTTTGCGGTCGACGTAGGAAATAAAACCCTCTTCATCCTGCTTGCACAGGTCGCCGGTATAGAGCCAACCGTCTTTCAGTGTTTCGGCGGTTTTTTCGGGATTCTTATAATAGCCTTTCATCACGTTTGCACCACGCAGGATGACCTCGCCAATCGTACCCGGAGGAACATCGTTGCCTTTATCGTCGACAACACGGGCATCGATATTAAGTCGGGGATAACCGAAAGAGCCGAGCTTATGAAAATTCTCCAAACCTAGATGCATGCAGGGTCCCGCCGACTCGGTGAGACCGTAGTTTTCTTCGTATTGAACGTGAGAGAAATATTTAAGAAACCGCCTGACCAGCACCGGAGGAATAGGCTGCGCGCCGGAGTGAACCAGGCGCACCGAACTTATGTCGTAATCGGTGAGTTTCATTTCACCCTTATCGAAAGCAGTAACGATATCCTGCAGCCAGGGCACCAGCAGCATGCAGATGGTTACTTTTTCTTTATTGATAAGCTCCATAATGAGCTTTGCCGTTACTCTCTCGCCGCCGGTGGTCATCACGGCTCTGCCACCGCCGGTTAGACTGCCAAACCAGTGCATTTTGCCGCCGGTATGATAGAGTGGCTGAATGAGCAGGAAGCAGTCTTTGCGCGTTTCACGGTGGGAAAAGTTTTCATTAACGGCGGTATGCTCCAGACTGCGGTGGCATAAGAGTGTTGCTTTGGGGTCGCCGGTGGTGCCGGAGGTGAAGTATAAACCAGCTTCATCTTCGCCAGTAAGTTGGATTTTCGGGGCAACAGGGGAGGCTTTAGCCATAACATCTTCATAGCGTTCCATGCCCTGCGGCGGTTTTTCACCCACGAAGATATAATGCTTAATCGTCTTAAGTTCGGAGCGGATTTCCGTGATTCTATCAACGAAATCCTGGTCAAGAATCATAATTTTCGGTTCGGCGATATCGATACAGTATTTAATCTGTCGGGCGATGAAGCGGAAATTTAATGGTGCGGCGATAGCGCCAGCTTTTAAAATACCGAAATATGCTTCAAGCCAGCTGGTGGAATTCATCATCAACTGTATTACTACATCGCCCTTTTTAATACCCCGGGCAATAAGTGCATTAGCGAAACGGTTAGCCTTTTCATCGAACTGCTTCCAGGTAAGTTCTTTTCTGAAGCCCTTGCTGGGCGTAACTTCTACCAGGGCGATGTTATTGGGAATTAACCTGGCGTTTCTAGCGAGAATTTCCGTAATGGTCATGGCCTGACTCCTTTTGTCCTATGGAAATAAAATGGTTGTGGCAAAGTAAAATAGAGGATGAAATGAACACATTTCATTTTAGTTTATTTAAGCGTAATGTGTCAATTTTACCAGCTTTATGAGGAAGCTGAAGCTATGCTATAATTTGGGTGAGGAAAAAGCGTAAATGTTCGAACAACTAGAAAAAATTGAAAAGCGATATCTGGAGATAGACGAAAAGCTGGCACAGCAGGAGATAGCGACTAATGTCAGTCAAGTACAAGCGCTTTCTCAAGAACGAGCCAGACTCGAAGATATCGTCTTAAAATACCGCAAGTATAAAAAGACGGCTAAAGAGCTTGAGGATGTTAAGTCATTAAGCGCCGCTGGTAATGACGAAGAAATGTCAGCGCTTATCAAACAGGAGAACGCCGCACTTCAAGCTAAACTGGATGAACTTACCGAAGAATTGGAATTAGCCTTAATACCTAAAGACCCGAACGACGAAAAGGACATTATGATGGAAATCAGGGCGGGGACGGGTGGCAATGAGGCGGCACTTTTTGCTGCCGACCTTTACCGCATGTATAGTCGCTACGCGCAAAATCAGGGCTGGAAGACCGATGTCATTAGTTCCAGCGAAAGCGGCATTGGTGGTTTTAAGGAAATTATCTTTGAAGTCAGGGGTAAAAACGCCTATCGTCGCTTGAAGTACGAAAGCGGCGTACATCGCGTCCAGCGCGTACCGGTAACGGAAGCTTCCGGCAGGATTCACACTTCCACGGCTACCGTCGCCGTCTTGCCTAAAGCTGAAGAGGTGGATATTGAAATTAACACCGACGATTTAAGGATAGATATTTTCCACAGCGGCGGCGCTGGCGGACAGAACGTGAATAAGGTGGCTTCTGCCATCCGCGTCACGCACCTGCCAACCGGTATGGTCGTCGTCTGTCAGGATGAACGCTCGCAGCTGCAGAATAAAGTTAAAGCGTTATCTGTTTTACGTACTCGCCTGCTTGATATCGAAAGACGCAAACAGGAAGAAGCTATCACTTCACAACGACGCTCGCAGGTGGGTACCGGCGAACGCGCTGAAAAAATACGCACCTATAATTACCCGCAAGACCGTATCTCCGACCACCGTATCAACCTTTCGCAACATAATCTACCGCGCTTTATGGATGGCGATATCGGCGGATTAATCGACGCCCTGGCGACGGCGGAGCATGCCAAACAGCTTGAGGAATAGCAGGTGTGAACTGTAAACAGGCGCTGACTCAAGTAAGACAAATCCTCAAGGGTAACCATATAGAAGACGCGGCACTAGAAGGCGAAATTCTCTTAAGATATGTCCTAGGGAAAACCCGCGCTCAACTTTTCGCTGAACTTGATAAAGATATAAGCCCATCTGACTTTAAACGATTATTAAAACTGGTCGAACGACGCATCAAAGGCGAGCCGTCCACTTATATCACCGGTCACAAAGAGTTTTATGGACTGGATTTTATCGTTAATCGGCACGTTTTAATACCCCGCCCCGAAACTGAACTACTAGTAGAGCAAGCTATTAGCGCGTGTCGAGAAAATCATTATTCCATAATTGCTGATATTGGCACAGGCTGTGGCGCTATTACCGTAAGTTTAGCGGTAAGTATGCCTTCGGTAAAAGTTTATGCTACCGACATTTCTTCTAAAGCACTTAAAGTGGCTGAACAAAACTGCACTAAACACGGAGTAAAGGACAGGGTTCAATTTTTACGTGGAAACTTACTGGAAGCTCTACCTGAATCCGTCGACCTTATTGTCGCTAATTTGCCATACGTAAAAGAAGCAGATATTCCTGACAAAGGACCTTTAAGCTTCGAGCCGCGAGTGGCGCTTGATGGTGGGGTAAAGGGGCTAGATAAGATAGAATTACTATCTCGCCAGGCGCACGAAGTATTAAAAAAAAAGGGAAGCCTGCTTTTAGAAGTAGGGCAGGGTCAGGCGGAGGACGTGAAAGCTAATTTACATAAAGTGTTTCCTGCAGGCTTAATTGAGGTTGAAAAAGACCTTGCCGGTATCGAGCGCGTCGTATGTTTACGTTTGACATAGTATCGAATTCAATGATAAATTATGGCTGAATCCCCGTAAGTTTTTATAAAGATAAACATGAATATCATCGTTTGCGTAAAACAAGTAATAGACCCCGAAGCGCCGCCAGCCAGTTTTAGGATAGATGCTGTCAATAATAAGGCAGAAATGCGTGGCGCCCCACCAGTTATCGACCCTTATGGAGAGTATGCCGTGGAAGCGGCGCTGCGTCTTAAGGAAGCAAAAGGCGGCAGAAATACGATAATTAGTCTGGGCGTAAACCTGTTGCGCGAAGTGGTCAAGAAACCTCTAGCGATGGGCGCTGACGAGCTAATTCTACTTGAGGATGAGGCTTTTATCCGAGGAGATAGCTGGACGACGGCTTACACTCTGGCAACAGCTATCAAGAAAAGGGGCGATTTCGATCTGATTCTATGCGGTCGCGAGGCATCGGATACTAACGCTGGCCAGACCGGACCTGCCATCGCCGAAATACTAGGTCTGCCGTGTGTAACTTTAGCACGTAAGATAGAGCCAGCCGACAGTAAAGTAAAGGTAGAAAGAGTCAATTCCTCCGGTTACGACGTCATCGAGTTACCACTGCCGGCGGTCATTACTGTAAGCAACGAAGTCGGCCAGCCGCGCTATCCCACAATCAAAGGCATCATGACGGCGAAGAAAATCGAGCCGATTGTCTGGAAATCTGCGGATATCGGTTTTGATACAAATACTGCTAACAGGCGAACCAGAATTGTTAAGTTCTTTCAGCCGGTACATGAAGCTAAATGCGAGTTTGCCGCTGGAGAAACCCCGGAAGAAATGGCAGTAAATCTAGCTACTAAACTTAGAGAGGCTAAGATACTCTGATAAAAAGGTTAACATGTCTGATAATAAAGGCGTAGCTGTTTATTGTGAAATAAAAGATGGTAAAATCCTGCCCATCGCGGCGGAAGGACTGGGTATCGGCCGAAAGCTGGCGGATAGTCTCGGGCAAGAACTTATTGCTATTTTAATTAACAGTGATGTTAATGTTTTAACACAACAGGTTATCGCCGCTGGCGCGGATAGAGTCTATATCGCTGATGATACCCAGCTTAAAGAATACCAGCCTGATGCGTATATCAGCGTGCTGGAAAAGGTCATTAAGCAAACGAAACCCCAAATAGTTATTATGGGTCAAACCGATAGCGGACGTGAGTTGGCGCCGCGGCTGGCTTATCGCTTAGGCACAATGGTAATACTGGATTGCGTTGACCTGTCTATCGACTCTACCACGAAGCGATTACTTCAAACAAAGCCGGTTTATGGCGGTAACGCCCAGGCGATTATGATAACTGAAATCGACCCCCAAATTGTAACGATACGCACCAAGGCTTTTACTGCTTTAGCGCCTGATACTACGCGAAAGGGTGAAATCGTTAATATTCCGTCTGGACTTGATGCTTCCGTCATTAAAGCGAAAGTCTTAAATAGGGTAGTAGAAGAGGTTGCTGGCATCAAAATTGAAGATGCTCGGGTGGTGGTATCTGGTGGGAGGGGTATCGGTGGAGCGGATGGATTTAAGCAGCTGGATGAACTGGCGAAGTTATTAAAAGGCGCGGTTGGCGCCAGCCGACCTCCCTGCGATAATGGCTGGATAACAGATACGGCACAAGTCGGGCTGACTGGTAAAATTATTGCCCCGGAGGTCTATATCGCCATAGCTATCTCAGGCTCCAGTCAGCACATGAGCGGCTGTTCTGGCGCCAAGACGATTGTCGCTATCAATAAAGATAAGGAAGCTAATATCTTTCGCCACGCCCGTTTCGGCGTTGTAGGGGATTGGAAAAAAGTTTTACCGGCTTTTACTCAAAAGGTGAAAGAACTGCTAATTTCTTAATTTAGCTGGTTTAAGCTTTTTCCGCTTTTTCTGCCTGTTTCTGGGCGACTAGTTTTTGCGTGATGTTTGCCGGCACTTCTTCATAGTGGTCGAATTCCATGGTATAAGTAGCCCTACCTTGGGTCATAGATTTTAGGTCAATGCTATAACGTTGTACTTCTGCCAGCGGAACTTGCGCTTCGATGACATTGGTATCATTAGATGGATTCATCCCCAGGACGCGGGCGCGCTTGGTATTAAGGTCGCCGATGATGTCGCCGGTAAGGTCGTTGGGTACGGTGACTTTAAGATTTACAATCGGCTCTAAAAGAATTGGTCGGCCTTCCGCCAAACCTTTTTTAAATGCCCCGGCGCCAGCGATTTTAAAGCAAATTTCCGAAGAATCGACCGGATGGTAACTCCCATCATAAAGGATTGCCTTAACACCGATGACTGGGTAGCCGCATAAACAACCCTCGTTATAGGCTTCAACGACGCCTTTTTCTACCGCAGGAATGTAGTTTCGGGGTACGGAACCACCCACGACTCTTTCATCGAACTCGCAGGGTCCGCGGTCTGGCTTAGGCTCTAATTCAAGCAGCACGTGACCATACTGGCCATGACCGCCGGACTGTTTTTTATGCTTATATTCAGCTTTGGATGAGGTCGTAATAGTCTCGCGATAAGGCACTCTGGGTATTGATAGCTCCACATTCACACCGAATTTACGCTGCATTTTTTCCGCGGCTACCGATAGGTGCGTATCACCCATACCGGAGAGGATGGTCTCACCAGTACCCAACTCACGATGAACTTTGAGGGTATGGTCTTCTTCCGTAAGCCGCGATAACGCCGAACCCATTTTATCGATATCGGTCTTGGTCTTAGGGTAGACGGCTTCGCGGAAAATAGGGGTGGGGAAAACGATAGGTATGAGTTTTACCTGTTTATCCTGCGCGCAGAGTGTATCGTTTGTGGCGGTTACATTCAATTTGGCTACTGCCCCGATATCCCCGGCTCTGATTTCCGTGGTCGGCTCCTGGGTCTTGCCGCGCATAAAATAAAGCTGGCCGATACGCTCGTTAACGCTCTGGTTGGCGTTATAAACCTGTGAGTTGCTGGTAATAACGCCGTTATAAACGCGGAAATAGGTAAGCTTGCCGACGTATGGGTCGGCGGTGGTCTTAAAAACTAATGCCGCAAGTGGTGCAGTTTCTGAAGGGTCAACGGCGCCACTAACAGTAGCAACTTTCTGCTCCTTGGGCAGAGGCAGATAGTCGCAAATAGCGTCCAGCACTTTGTTAGCGGCGATATTTTGCAGCGCCGAACCGGTTAAGATAGGGATGATTTTACCGCTGATAACGCCCTGTCTTAAGGCTTTGGTGAGTTCTTCGATAGAAATCTGCTCGCCGCCAAGGTATTTTTCGATAAGTTTGTCGTCCACTTCGGCGATAGCTTCGACTAGTTTTTCACGGTATTTATCTGCCTGGGCTTTTACCGCTGCAGGAACTTCGGCTTCCTTGGTGGGTGAACCAACATAGGCTTTCATCGTCAGCAGGTCAACCACACCCTGGAAGGTTTTTTGCGCGCCGATGGCTATTTGCAGCGGATGGCATCGGTCGCCGAGTTTGGACTTTATCTCTTCAACGACCTTAAAAAAGTCGGCATTTTCACGGTCCATCTTGTTAATATAAACGAGGCGAGGTAACTTAGCTTCCTGGCAGTAGTTCCAGACCATTTCCGTGCCGACTTCGACGCCGGAAGCGGCACAGACAACGATAATAGCCCCTTCGCTAACACGAATACCGGCTTTAGCCTCGCCAACGAAGTCGGCATAACCGGGAGCATCGAGGATGTTTATTTTCTTTTCCCGCCAGGTCAGGGGTAAGAGCGATAGGTTAATACTAATACGGCGTTTAGCTTCATCCGGGTCGTAGTCCGACGTTGAAGACCCGTCATCAACCTTGCCTAAACGATTTATCACCCCGGCGTTAAAAAGCATCGCCTCGGCGAGCGATGTTTTACCAGCACCGCCGTGGGATAATAGTACAATGTTGTGAATATTCTCCAGACCGTATTTAGGCATGAAAACACCTACCCTCTATATCGTTCCACCTAGCATTATACCTGCAGACGACCGAATACGGCAAGCGTACAAGCGGTCATTGTTGAATTAGACTAAAGGTGATTAACTAAATCTATCTTTAACGACAATCTCGGCGAGTTCTTTGCGGGGCGGGGCTTTACCCGGCTGTTCTGGTACACCGACGGGGAATAGGGCAACAGCGCGGTAACCCTTAGGTACGTTGAGGATTTTTTCTGCCTGTGGGGCATCAAAAGCCCCGATTATTACTGTGCCAAGTCCCAGTCCATACGCCGCTAGTATCATATTCTGTATCGCTAAAGCGGCATCGAACATAAACCAGTCGCCTTTATCAGTGGCGTATTCCACTTTAACACCAGCCGGACCATGTGCCGCACCGGCAATACCAATCTGGGCACAGACGACGATGACTACGGGGGCTGTGGTCACGGCGTTGAGGGCGGGATTAGGTATTTCTCTATCTGGTAGCTTTACTTTCATTAGAGTGGCGGCTAGCTGTTCTTTTATTTTTGTATCATGCACGATAACGAAACGCCAGCACTGCGTATTCGCCCAGGAAGGCGCCCAGCGGCCAGCGTCAAGTATCGCCTCAATCTTTTTATCATCAACCGGGTCGGTTTTATAACGCCTAATGCTTCTGCGGTTTTTAATCGCCTCGAATAATTCCATCAAATACTCCTTGCTATTTATCTAAACTTATCCATAGTTATGACTTCCGATAGCGCTTTACGCGGCGAGACTTGTCCTTTTTGGGCAGGTACACCTAATGGCGTCATGGTCACGACCGTACAGCCGGCAGTCACACCGAGAATGTTTTCGACTTTTTTGATATCAAAACCGCCGACGATGACCGTACCCAGTCCTAGGGCATGAGCTGCCAGCGTAAGATTCTGGACGGCTAGAGCAACATCGAACATATACCAATATTCCGCTTTATCATTCTGGGGAGTGCCATCAGCACTAAGTCCAGCCTGGCTCTTCTCGGCGCAGATGACGATTAATACCGGCGCTTGCCTGATAGAACTGGCGGCGGCATTTTCTACCGGTTCATTATCAAGTATTACTTTATTAAGCGTATCGGCTATCTGGGACTTTATTTTCGGGTCGTGTACCACGACGAAACGCCAACACTGCTGATTACCCCAGGAAGGAGCCCAGTGGGCGGCTTCAAGGACTTTCTTAACGGCTTCATCATCTATGAGGTCGGGTTTATACTGTCGAATACTACGCCTGTTTTTGATTGCTTCAAAGACGTCCATATTAATCCTCCATTTTAGTAATTAATTTTCCCAGGCTCCTTTGCCGATGAGGGAGACGAAGCGGCAACCACCGAGTCTTCGAACCTGGTTCTTACGTTCTTTTTTGGTAACTTGGTAAAGCTCTTGAGAATAACGGGGACCGGCGGGAATTACCATACGCCCGCCGACAACCAGTTGTGCAACCAGGTCGTCCGGTATATCGGGCGCGGCGGCAGTAACCATGATTGCATCGTAAGGGGCTTCTTTTTGCCAGCCTAGGGTATCCTCGGCGATATGTATCTCAACATTTTTATAGCCCAGACTGTCCAATGTCTTGCAAGCGGATTCCACCAGGGCAGGTACGCGCTCCACAGAAATTACTCGGTCGGCTAAATCGGCGAGGATAGCAGTCTGATAGCCGCTGCCCGTGCCTACCTCCAGTACCTTTTCGTTGCCTTTAAGCTCCAGTGCCTCGGTCATGAGGGCAATAATAAAAGGCTGGGAGATAGTCTGTTGCCAGCCTATAGGTAGCGGGCCGTCTTCATAAGCTAAATGACGGATTTCCGGTGGTACGAATTGCTCGCGAGGTATATGCGCCATAACCTCCAAAACCCGTTTATCTCGAATCTCTGTTCCGAGCTGCTTAATTAATTCGGCTCTAGCTACTGCAAAGTCCTTCATAGCTACCGCGAAAAAAGCTATTTAAGAAACACGAACAATATAACAAGAATGGCGACAACAACGGCAGTTAAAATACCGATTCTTCTAAGGTCACCGCTAATAAATTCATAGTGGAGGGGTAGTGCCGCCGAAGATAACGGTCTTCTTTGTGCTTGTGCTTGTGGCAGACGAGCAGTTACAGGAGTAGGTGCGGCAGTAGGGGGTGGCGTTGCTATTGGTATATTGGCAGGAGATGGTTGCATGTCCGCGCCAGGCTGCGTAGGTTGTGGTTGCATCGGAGTTGTGCCCGGTTGCACTGCACCTGCCTGCATAACGTCTCCACCTGGCTGCATGTATTTGAATTTACTTTTCTTTTTTAAGTAATGATACTTTCCATGACCGTGTCTCAATCTCTTGGACATCAATTAACCTCCGAGTGTTATTTAGCTCTGGGATGAGATTTATCGTAAGACTGGCGAACCTGGTCGGTAGTGAGGCGCGTATAAACCTGGGTAGTCGAGATATTGGCGTGCCCCAACAACTCCTGAACCGACCTCAAATCAGCGCCACCGCTTAACATATGGGTGGCAAAGCTATGCCGCAGCGTATGAGGGCTTATTTGAGAGCTTAGTCCTGCCGACTTGGCGTATTCCTTTAGCTTTTGCCAGAATCCCTGCCTGGTCAGTCTATCGCCACGGGCGTTGAGGAATAAAGCCGTCTCTTGCTTGCCGTGGGCTAGCTTGGGACGGTCTTCGGCAACATAATTCTTGACCGCGGTAGCGATTTTTTCATAAAGAGGGATAATTCGCTCTTTCCTGCCTTTGCCGAAACAGCGTACGAAGTAATTACCCTCGGTATTTACGTCGCCCAGATTTAGTGCCACCAGCTCGCTGACTCTCATACCACTAGCGTATAATAATTCCAACATGACCGCGTCACGTTTGGCTTCTTCAGTAGAGAGTTTAGAGGGCTGTTCCAGTAGTAGACGTACCTGGTTGAGCGGAATCGGCTTGGGTAAAGCTTTACCGACGCTGGGTGAACTTAAATTTTCTGTGGGGTCAGTTTTAATCTGACCTTCTGCTACCATAAAACCAAAGAAAGAGCGAGCTGCCGCTACTTTCCGCGCGATTGTCGTGGCGACATAACCTCGCTCTTTAAGTTGGAGCATATAGCTTAACATATGTTGCCGGTTAAAATCCGCCCAGGAAGCTACTGGTTGCTGACTGGCAAAGTCAGCCATTGCCGTAAGGTCGTTGCGGTAAGCGGAGATGGTATGTTCGGAATATCCTTTTTCAACTGCCAGATAGTGCAGGAAATTTTCAACTGCTTGTTTCATAATAGCTCCTCTAGACCGGGGTTTTCACCGGCACGCCCTTTTTGACTCCAACCACTCATTTTAACATAATATTGCCAATTAAAAAAGTACCGTGTCTAGTAAATTTGGGTAGCTACATGTACTATTATCTTAGGGATATCCTGTTGACTCCGCAGGAAATACCCGTCAAAATGTAATATCAGTTCATATGAATATCCAGCTAGCAGTCTATTTTACTATAGTAGGATTAGCTATCGGCAGCTTCCTGAATGTCTGCATCGACCGTTTGCCCTCTGGAAAGTCACTGATACGTCCCCCATCTCACTGCGATGCCTGCCAGCGACGACTTGGTATACTGGACATGATTCCAGTTATCAGCTACCTAATATTGCGTGGACGATGCCGTTATTGCGGCGCTCGCATTCCTACACGAGTATTCATTGTTGAAGCTGTCACCGGCATTCTCTTTCTATTGTCGTTCTGGCGTTACGGTTTGACGGCTCAATTCGGCGTTACCGCTTTCTGGTGCTGTGTTTTTCTGGTCATTATCTTCATCGACTGGGAAAGTCAGCTTATATTAAACAAAATAACCTATCCTGCGGTGGTAATTGCACTAATCATTCTGGCGATTCATACTTATGTGCCTGGCGCCAATCTATTGCCGCCGCAAGCGACTCTGGTAAATGGTGTCATCAGTGGGGCGGTATTATTTGTCTTTTTCCTGTTAATTATCCTTATCCGTCCCGGCGCTATGGGCATGGGTGATGTTAAGCTGGTAACTTTAATCGGTTTGGTGAGTGGTTTTCCGCTGGTGGTCTTTTCCATGATTATCGGAGTAGTGATTGGTGGTATAGTAGCCATCATTCTGCTGGCAGCTAAGATAAAGGGTCGTAAGGATGTTATTCCTTACGGCACTTTCCTGGCTATCGGACCGATAATAGCTTTGATATTTGCTCCGCGAATTATTAACTGGTATCTGGGTTTCTTCTAAATACAACATATTTTGTGATAATATTAATAAAAGGGCTGGCCCATTTTTATGGACGAGCCCTATAGGTGTTTGGGGAAAATTATGCCAACGTTAAATAAATTACTACAATTAATCGAATCGATGCCTGCCTGGAATAGCCTGCTGGGTGAGGTAAAGCGTAAGGACAGCAAAACGGTGATTGTCCTTAATGCTGCCCGACCTTATTTAATAGCGGCTTTGTACGAAAAATTACAGGTACCAGTGCTTCTTATCACCGCCCAGCCGGAGAATGCCAGGAAGCTCCAGGAGCAAGTTGCGAGTTGGTACCGAGGTCGAGAGATATACCTCTTCCCGGAGTCGGATATCTTACCTTACGAACGCTTGGTTACCGATACCACGACCGAAATTGAAAGGCTACAGGTACTATCAGCGCTGATAGGATATGGTGGAGGAAATGAAAAGGCAGAACCTCCTTTAGTCATTGCTTCAGCGGCGGCATTAATGTCCCGCACCGCTGACCTTGATGATTTTATCGCTTCCCGTCGCCTTGTCAAGTTAGGCATGACCATCGACCCTTTCCGTTTATTAGCAGATGGTGAAGGCATGGGTTACCGACTGGAAAATACCGTGGAAATCCCCGGCACGATGAGCCACCGCGGTGGTATTATCGATATTTACCCGCCTACGGCTGAAAGTCCCGCCCGTCTTGAGTTTTTTGGCAATAATATTGAGAGTATCCGCACCTTCGACCCTGCCTCCCAACGTTCGGTAGATAAAATCAATGAGATAGAAGTTGGACCAGCTTCAGAAATGCTTTTACCACATAGGATAGACAAGCACTCTTTAGAAGATATTTTAAACGGCATCGACCTTTTGGGCTGCACCAGCGAAGTCAAACAGCAGTTCCAACGCGATAAAGAAATGTTCCTCGCTGGTAAACCATTACGCGAGGCGCAGTTTTACGCGCCTCTATTTAATAAAGGCAAGATTCTTGATTATTTGCCTCCTGATACTCTTATTGTGCTCGATGAGGTGGAATCTATCGCCCAGGCTGCCACTATACTTGATGACGAAGCTGCCCAGTTACGCTCGGAAAAGCTGGAACGCGGCGAACTGCCCCGAAACTTCCCCACCCCTCACTTCAACTGGGATGAACTTGAGCTGGAGATAAATAAACAGCATTGCTTAAGTCTGGGAGCTTGGGGAACTGAACAAGGACTGGATTTTTTTACCGCGCCTAATTATATGGGTAAACTCCCTTCATTTATCCATAAGACTATCGATTTATTAAAACAGCAGAAACGGATTATCATCGTCAGCCATCAAGCCAACCGCCTTTCCGAGCTTTTTGACGAGGAAGATATCATTGTTGCTCCGGTTGAAGACGTCACACAAGTACCCGAGCCTGGCACAATGGTGCTAGTGCAGGGTTCGCTGCCGGAAGGCTGGATAATGGGTGGCGACACTTACCTGTTTACGGATGCCGAGATTTTTGGTTTTGTTAAACAACGTCGTCTCGTGAAAAAGCAGCCGGCGGCGCGTCACAAAGTATCGATGGACTTTGCCGCTGATGACTACATCGTTCATGTCGAGCACGGCATCGGTAAGTTTATCGGCGTGACCATGCTCGATGCTGCCGGCAGCGATAAAGAGTATCTGGTGCTGCAGTATGCTGGCAGTGATATCCTCTATGTTCCCACCGACCAGATTGATAGGGTCAGCCGCTATGTCGGCGCTGGTGACAGGACACCGGTATTAAGCCGTTTAGGCACGCAGGAGTGGATTAGGACACGTCAAAAAGCCAAAGCAGCAGCGGAGCTTTTAGCCCGCGACCTTTTATTGCTTTACGCCGCTCGAGAGGTAGTGCCTGGCTTCGCCTTTTCCCGCGATACCGTCTGGCAGCAGGAACTGGAAGCTGCCTTCCCTTATGTGGAGACCCCTGACCAGCTTCAGGCGCAGCAGGAAGTTAAAGAAGACATGGAAAAACACAAACCGATGGATAGGCTCATTTGCGGCGACGTGGGCTACGGTAAGACGGAGGTGGCTATCCGCGCCGCTTTTAAAGCGGTGATGGGCGGCAAACAGGTGGCGGTGCTTGTCCCAACTACCGTTTTAGCCCAACAGCATTACGCCACGTTCTTCGAGCGACTGGAGGCTTTCCCGGTTAAAGTCGAAGTGTTAAGCCGCTTCCGCTCGGACCGCGAGCAGCGTAATATTATCGCCGGCCTGGCTGACGGCACGGTGGATATCTGCATCGGCACACACCGCCTGATTCAGAAGGATGTTATCTTTAAGAATCTGGGACTCCTGATTATCGATGAGGAGCAGCGTTTCGGCGTCAATCATAAGGAATACCTCAAGAAGATGCGTCAGGAAGTGGACGTGCTAACCTTAAGCGCCACTCCCATCCCCCGCACCCTCCATATGTCGCTGGTAGGCGTAAGGGACATGAGCACGATGGAAACCCCGCCCGAAGACCGCCTCCCCATCAAGACCTATGTTGCCGAGTATAACGACCATCTCGTCAGGGAGGCTATTTTAAGAGAATTGGAGCGTAACGGGCAGGTATTTTTCGTGCATAACCGCGTGCAGAGTATCGCCATGGTGGCAGAAAACCTGCGGACGCTGGTGCCGGAAGCTCAAGTGGCAATAGGACATGGACAGATGCCGGAGGACGAACTGGAAAAGGTGATGGTCGCCTTCACTCAAGGCAAGGTGGATATCCTCGTCTGCACCACGATTATCGAGTCCGGTCTGGACATGCCCAACGCTAATACGATAATTATTAATAAAGCGGATAAATTCGGACTGACGCAGCTTTACCAACTACGAGGTAGGGTAGGGCGCGGCGCTAACCTGGCTTACGCCTATTTCCTCTACGACGGCAAGCGACTTTCTGACATCGCCCATAAACGCTTACGTACGATTTACGAAGCGGCGGAACTTGGCGCCGGATTTGGCATTGCCATGAAAGACCTGGAAATCCGCGGCGCTGGCACTTTACTGGGACATCGCCAGAGCGGGCATATTACCGCCGTCGGTTTTAGTCTTTATACGCGTCTCTTAGCTGAAGCAGTTGAAGAGCAAAAGGCTCTTATGGCGGGTAAAGAACCACCGCCGCCCCGTTTGCCCCCGCCCGCTACCGATTTACCCCTCGACGCCTTTATACCGGAAAGCTATGTCTCCGACGTTGATACCCGCTTAGACCTTTACCGCGCGTTGGGAGATATTGATTCCATAGATAAGCTGGACGATATCTTAAAGGAGTACACCGACCGCTTCGGCAAGCCGCCGATAGAGGTACATAACCTGCTTTACGCGGTGAAAATTAAGGTGCTAGCCGCCAAAGCTGGCATCGAATCTATCTCTACGGAAGAAGGCTATATTATCTTAAGGCGCTTCCAGGGTACGCCTTTTAACGCCCAGCGGTTTATGCAGTCCCTCACCGACGGCGTAACGGTCGGTCATACACAGATAAGGATTGACTATAAGAAGCTAGGCAAGAGGTGGCGGGGAGTATTAGAGGGGATTATAGAGGGATTGCTCGCGTAACTCCCTCCCATTGACTAACTTACCTGCTCATTATACGATTATATATATATATAGAGTGATTTTTTGTGAGGTAAGAAACGCATGTTCAACAAGGTTTTAGTCGTTGCGGTATTAGTAATATCCCTGATTAGTATCTTTGGATGCACATCCAGTGGCGAGGCGCCCGCTAGCGTTAAATCTGTTCGAGAAGCTGCCATCGGCACGCAATGGCAGATGAAACAGGTAGAAATAAACTTTAAAAGCGATACATTTATGACGCTGGAGCTGGCCGCGGGCGATAAAGTGGATGGCTATTATTATCTCCTTAACGGCGATGGCATTAATTTTTCTATCTCCGGTCTGTCAGATATATATGCATCGAAAACCGGCGCAACCTCGGATAGGTTCTCCTTCACCGCCAGCCAGGAACAAGGCAAAGACTATAAGCTTAAGTTCACCGTAACCGGCAACGATAATACGGAAGCTACGGTTTTCCTCGAGATGATATATCCTGTCACTGGTATAGTATTGGTGCCTTTCGGCACAAAATAGATGGGTCTAAGGTCTTATTAATGATTACCCGTGTTTATAAAACATGTCAGCCATACTTTACTGGCTTTAAAAATGGTGTCATCACGCTAATCACCTCAAAAGTGATACCGTTTTTAAAGCTCTGTAACGTGCATACTGCCTTGGCTGTTGCCGGTATCATTGGTCCTATAATGTTATCTGCTAGCGACCTTTCGGCTGGCTTAGCCAGTCCTGGTTATAGTATCATCAAAGACTCTATTAGCAGTTTGGCATTGACGAATATCGGCTGGCTTCAGACGATTGGTTTTCTGACGCTTGGTTTATTAGTAGAGATATTCACCGCTGGCCTCCTTTTCAATATTAAAAGGGGCGCTCGAGGATTTTATCTAGGTATCGCCATTTTTGTTTTCTTCGGCTTTGCGATGCTGCTTATCGGAGCCTTCCACACTGACGCTACCGGCACCGCTGAAACTGCACGCTCTTTAGATGGAAGGCTTCATGGGTTTGTCGCTAGTTCTGCTTTCATAATTTTCCCGGTAGCCATTTTATCGCTCTTACGCAGCATTAAAAACGACCCCAACTGGAAGTATCTCTATATGTATTCATTAGTGACTTTCATTCTGGCGGTAATTTTAGTAGTTGTCGTGAAGTTTTTACCGGAGGGCAACTTCCTATTCGGTTTATTGGAACGATTGCTGGTAGCCAACATGATTCTTTGGGTCGAAGTGGCGGCGGTGAATATGTTTATTCTATCTCTTAAACGTAAAGCGAAAGTTGAGATTCAAGAACAATGATTGTAGAAATGCGCACCGGCGCCACCAAAAAAGAAGTCGGAGACGTCGTACAAAAGGCGAAGTCGCTAAACCTCGGCGTACAGCTAAATATCGGTACGAATAAAACTGTCGTCGCTATCCTCGGCAACAACACCGGCCAGATATCCACGGATATTTTTGCTGTCCTCCCCGGCGTGGAGAGTGTTACACGCATTATGAAACCTTATAAGCTCGCCTCCCGTACGTTTTCTCCGAAAGACACCAAGGTTGATTGTGGCGGCGTGGAAATCGGCGGGGAGCGTATCGTTGTCATCGCCGGACCTTGCGCTGTTGAGAGCGAAAAGCAGTTAATGGAGGCGGCAGAGGCAGTGAAAAAAGCCGGTGCCAGTATCCTGCGCGGAGGGGCTTTTAAGCCGCGCACTTCCCCGTTTAGCTTTCAGGGACTACAGAAAAAGGGGCTTGAGTTTTTAGCCAGGGCTAAGAAAAAGTTCGGTATGCCAGTGGTTACCGAAGTGGTCAATCCTCAAGATGTCGCCATGGTGGCGTCTTACGCCGATATGCTGCAAATCGGCTCGCGTAATATGCAGAATTTCGCGCTGCTGACCGAGGCTGGTAAAAGTCGCCGTCCGGTAGTATTAAAGCGCGGCTTTTCCTGCACGATTACCGAGTGGCTTACTGCTGCCGATTACCTGCTGACAGAAGGGAACCAACAGGTTGTCCTCTGCGAGCGCGGTATAAGGACATTCGAAGATAGTGTCCGCTTTTCTCTGGATATCTCCGCTGTCCCCGTACTCAAGAAAAGCAGCCATCTACCGGTTATCGTTGACCCATCTCATGCCGCCGGTCATTACACATTGGTGCCCGCTATCGCTAAAGCGGCCATAGCCGCGGGAGCTGACGGACTACTTATAGAAGTGCACCCCAACCCTAAAGAGGCGTTGGTGGATGGACTGCAATCGCTTTCGACCTCTGATTTTGCACGCCTTATGAAAGAGTTACGCGTTCTAGCTAAATCAATCGGTAGAAGTATTTAATCCCGGTTTGTCATTCCAGCCCCGTATCTAATACGGGGTAAACTCCAGCTGGAATCCAGGGGTAAAAGGGGTGGGGCATTCTCTTAAGACTGTTCAAGCACGATGTTATCAATCAGGCGTGTCTTGCCGAATTTCACCGCCAGCGATACTAAAGCAGGATATTTTACGCGGTGTAATTCTTTTAGCGTTTCGTTATCGGCAACGCTGATATAGTCGATTTTCGCCAGCGGTTCTCTGTTAATCAGGGTTTCCATTTCACGCCGTAAGATGCCAGCGTCTAATTCGCCTTGTATCACCAGATTTTTAGCGTCTAATAACGCATGGTAAAGAATCGGCGCTGCCCGGCGTTGCTCGTGAGAAAGATAAGTATTCCGGCTGCTCATCGCCAGTCCGTCTGATTCGCGTACTGTAGGACATGGCACTATTTCAACATTCATATTAAGGTCTTTGACCATTTTCTGAATAACAGCTACTTGCTGGGCGTCCTTTTGTCCGAAGTAAGCCCGCGTCGGCTCGACGATGTTAAAAAGCTTATTAACCACGGTGCTAACCCCGTTGAAATGACCGGGTCGTACTAACCCTTCCAAAACCTCTGTTATTCTTTTTACCAATACATAAGTATCGTAACCGCTGGGGTACATCTCTACATCAGTAGGAACGAAAACGATATCGGTAAAAGGCTCGAGCATTGCAAGGTCGCGGTTAAGGTCGCGGGGATAGCTCTTGAAGTCCTCTTTAGGACCGAACTGCATGGGATTTACATAGATGCTAACCGCCACCACCGGATTTTCGTCTTTAGCGCGTTTGACTAAAGAGAGGTGACCATCGTGAAGGAAACCCATAGTCGGCACAAAACCTACCTTCTTTTTTAGGCTTTTCCTGACTTTTCGCATCTCGGCGATGGTTTTTATTACTTGCATATATTCACTTCTCTAAACTATTTTCTAAAAAGAAAAGGGTCCCGTTTTTCTTGGGACCCCCTCTTAATTCATTAATTACTTGAGGTTCTTTAATACGCTTTCATCCATAGAGAAGCTTTGGGCTTCGGTAGGGAATAAACCAGCTTTTACTTCCTTGTGATATTGCGAAATAGCATCCGCCATAATACCGGCTATTTTAGCGTATTGTTTGGCGTGCTTGGGAACGAAGTCCGTATACGAGCCGAGGATATCGTTGATAACCTGAACCTGTCCGTCGCAGCCAGCCCCCGCCCCGATACCTATCGTCGGAATGCTGATTTTCTGCGTAATCAAAGCAGCGAGAGGCGCTGGAACCGTTTCTAACACTACCGCGAAAGCCCCGGCTTTATCCAGGGCAATAGCGTCTTCTAGTAAGCGTTTGGCGGTTTCCGGCGTTTTTCCTTGAATCCTATGTCCGCCAAGTTGATTGATGGATTGCGGCGTTAGCCCGATATGACCCATCACTGGAATACCACAATCCACTATTTTCTTAACTTTATCCGCCATCGTTACGCCGCCTTCAAGTTTAACTGCCTGGCAGCCGGTTTCCTGGAGGAAACGTCCCGCATTACGGATAGCTTCTTCGGTACTGGCTTGATAGGTCATAAAAGGCATATCGCCCACCACGAGGGAATTCTTGGTGCCTCGAACCACGGCTTTAGTATGATGTAACATTACTTCAAGGGTTACGGGAATCGTTGAAGTATAGCCCAGGACTACCATGCCCAAACTGTCTCCGACCAGTATCAACGGCACGCCGGCTTCGTCAACTATCTTGGCCGTAACGTAATCATAAGCGGTGAGCATAGTTATTTTCTCACCCTTTTGCTTCATTTCCTTAATCTGGAGTATTGTTACTGGCATCGTAATTCCTTAAGCGAAGATTTTTTCATCGAGCTTGGTGACTATCTCATTCTTTTCATTAACATGGACAATTCTGGGTTTATAATCTTTAAGCTGTTCTTCCGGCACATCGGTATAAGTCAGGATAATGACCAGGTCGCCTTTGACACCCAGTCTGGCGGCAGCGCCATTCAGGCATATATCTCCACTGCCTTCCCTCCCCTCGATAACATAGGTGGTGAAGCGGGCGCCGGTATTCACGTTCAGAACATGCACCTGTTCGTAAGTGAGGATATCGGCGGCTTTCATCAGCCTGCTATCAATGGTAATGCTGCCTTCATAGTTGATGTTAGCATCCGTCACGGTTGCCCGATGAATCTTGCTTTTTAGCATCATTCTCATGTCATTCCCCCTGAAGTTTTATTTTTTTTAACAGCGATTCCATTTCGCTGGCTTGTTGCTTGTTAATATTGCCCTTGGCTAAGGCGATGGGAATAGTCTGTAAACCTAGTTCTTTGTAGGAAGAAAGTAACACAGGCTTCTTTTTGCTAATTTCTTTGATATGTTTACGTATCGTCCCGGCATCACCGCGGGCGATGGGACCGGTAAGGCATTGCGGTAAGCCGATAGTCTCGATGTTATGGAGGGTGCCGCGCATTAAAGGCATAAGGGCTTTAACCGCTTGATTGGAGGGGATGGAAAAAGTCTGCCAGAGGTCGGTAGCCATTTTGACTAAGGTGACGAGGTAGTTGCTGGCGAATACGGCTGCGGCATGATAAGCGGCTTTATCCTCGGCTTTTAGCTGTATCCAGCTACCGCCGAGTCTTCCTGCCATTTCCTTAAGCGTGGTTAGTAGCGGCTCTTCGGCTTCGATAGCGAAGGTAGAACCGGGGATGTTTTCAATGGCTTGCTGGACGCCGGCAAAGGTCTGCAGGGGGTGGAAACAGCCAACGTAAGCGCCGTCACGGCGGGCTTTATCCAGAATATCGGTAGAATCGGCGCCGCTGCAGTGAACGACGCTTTGTTTGCGATGCCAGGACACTTCTGAAGCGACTTTAGCAATTACCGCATCAGGCGTGGTAATAAAAACTAGGTCGGCAGCATCGGCAACAGCCTGGTTACTATCTAAAATATGTAGATTACTGATTAAACTGTTTGCCTTTTTAACAGGCTGGAGGTCGGAGGCGCCCACGAACTGATAGCCTTTGCTATTTAACAGGATAGCAAGGGCAGTGCCGACTTTTCCAGCTCCGATAAAACCTATTTTAAGCATTTCGTCACCTTCAACAAAAAACCCTCTCGAAAATAATCGAGAGGGCATTAGTGCTGGGCTTTATTTTGCCGTCTCGGTCGTTTACGATCCAAGCGACTTATTAATTGTTAAGGTATCAGCTTTAAACTCACCGCTATTACAGTCGATGGTTAGTATTATTTTAACACGCTACGTACTACTTGTCAATCAAGGTATCCCGCAAGATGGCTGGTAGCTAGCCTAAATACAGTCCAGGTGCTATAATTTTAACATAATTTACATATAGAAAGAGGCTTAAAATCGATATCATACCTTCTATAGATTTGCGTGACGGTAAATGCGTCCGCTTATATCAGGGCGATTATCAGCAGGAAACAGTCTTTTCCGATGAACCGCTGGATGTAGCTTTAAAATGGCAGTCGCAGGGTGCGCCCCGCTTGCATGTAGTCGACCTCGATGGCGCAGCTACGGGTGAAATCGGCAACCTGACGATAATCAGGAATATTACCGAAGCAATGTTAATACCAGTCCAGTTAGGTGGTGGAATCCGCCGCATGGAAACAATCGAGAAGCTGTTGAAAACCGGCATCGACAGGGTAATCCTTGGCACGGCAGCGGTGGAAGACCCGCAGCTTATTACCGAGGCTTGTCGCCGTTATAGTGAATCTATTATCGTCGGCATCGATGCCCGTCAAGGACTGGTAGCGACACGTGGTTGGGTTAAAGAAACCGGGCTTACTGCCATAAAGCTGGCGGAAGCTATGGCTAGAAAGGGCGTGCGACGCTTTATTTATACCGATATTGAGCGGGACGGCACATTAACAGAGCCGAATTTCGCCGCTATATCTGATTTTATCGATGAGCTTGGACTCCCGGTTATCGCCTCCGGCGGTATTTCGTCACTGAATCATCTGAAAGTGCTAAAAAAGCTTGGCGCTGAAGGAGCTATCATCGGCAAAGCTCTTTATACCGGTGATATCGACCTGAAAGAGGCGATCTCGACTCTCAGCTAGGGTGACAAGGAGGAAGTAGTTGATAAAAAACATTAAGTTTGATGATAAGGGATTGATTCCTGCCGTGATTCAAGATGTAAATACCGGCGAGGTTCTCATGCTGGGCTACATGAATGAGGAGTCGTTGCGGCGTACAATGAAAAACAAAGAAGTCTGGTTCTTTAGCCGCGGAAGGCAGAAGCTCTGGCAAAAAGGCGAAACCTCCGGCAATAAAATAAAAGTGAAAAGCATTAAATATAATTGTGAAAATAACTCACTGCTGGTATCTGGTATTCCCACCGGACCGGTTTGCCATACCGGCAATAAGACCTGTTTCTATCGGGAATTAACCGAGGACGACCTTAAGAGTTAGTTTTAGTCTTGGATGAGGGGTTTACGCGCCGCTTCCTCTGACTGGTCTATTTCCACCGCTTTATTCATAGCGGCTATCGCGACTTCCAATTGTTTATCGTCCGGCTCGCCGGTGGTCATGGACTGCAACCACAAACCTGGCGCCAGTATTATTTTTATGAACCGGTTGTTAGTATGTTTGGCGCCGAAGTATATCAATTCATAACCAAGCGCCATAATCACCGGTATCAGCACCACACGCGACAGCACCATCAGCCACAAGTCCCATACGCCCACCAAACTGAAAACGATGATAGCGATAACCATCACGAAGAACAGAAAACTGGTACCGCAGCGTACGTGTGCCCGACTGTACTTTTTGATGGCGTCGACTTCCAAAAGAACGCCAGCCTCATAAGCGTTGACGGCTTTATGTTCGGCGCCATGATAGGCAAAAACCCTTTTGATATCGGACATATAGGAAATTACCTTGATATACCCGATGAAAATCGCCACTCGTATCAGTCCCTCGACGATATTGAAAACCAGTGAGTTGGGTAGATAGGTATTTAACAACTTAGTCAGGAAAAGTGGCGCAACAAAGAAGAGCAAGACAACCAGTATCACCGCAAATGCCATCATGCCCCAGATGGCTTTACTGGAGATTTTTTCCTCCTCTTCTTCTAAAGCGATGTTGGCGGAATGTAATAAACTCTGTATGCCCAATACCATCGCCTCGATAAGAATGACCACGCCGCGTATGAATGGCGTGCGCCGCGCCCAGTTGGTAGTAGTGGAAGGCAGAGGAGAAACCTCGGTGGCAATTTCGCCATTGGGACGACGGACCGCAGTAACTCTAGCCGTGCGACCGCGTATCATCACACCTTCTATGACCGCCTGGCCGCCATAATTAAACTTTTTTTGTTTTGGCATGTCGTTTAAACAAAAAGGAGCGGGATTAACTCTCCGCTCCTCTATTCACTATATAGCAAAATTTAGCCTTTAATGTTATAGCGTTTCTTGAATCGCTCCACGCGTCCTGCGGTATCCATAATGCGGCGCTCGCCGGTGAAAAATGGATGGCAGTTGCTGCATACTTCAACCTTGAGTTCTTTTTTGGTGGACCCGGTGGTGAAGGTATTGCCGCAAGAACATATCACGACGGCATCGTTATAATATTTGGGATGTATTTTCTCTTTCATATCTTTCAGCTACTATAAACGCTGACCTTTCTCCGGTTATTACTGATGGGTTCGTATTTAACAACGCCATTAATCATGGCATAAAGGGTAAAGTCTTTACCCACTCCTACGTTGTCCCCAGCGTGAATGTGTGTGCCATGCTGACGAACTAAAATCGTGCCGGCATTGACGGTCTGTCCGGCGAATATTTTAACGCCGAGCCGCTGGGACTGACTATCTCTACCGTTGCGACTCTGCGCCGCTCCTTTTTTATGCGCCATTTGTTTTCTCCTCTGTCTTCTTACGCGGTGTTCTCTTCACCGCTGGTTTGGTTGTTGCCACTGTTTTCTTAGTCGTTAGTTTCTTTACTGGTGTTTCTTTGGCGACAGCTTTCTCGACTGGGACTTCAGCGGCTGGTTTTTCCGCTGTGACCTTTTTAGGTGCAGCTTTTTTCGCTGGTTGCACTTCCTCCGCTCCAGCGGGGAGTATTTTATCTATATTCAGTCTGGTGAAAAGCTGACGGTGTCCGTTCTTCCGGCGATAGCGTACTTTAGACTTATATTTAAAGACGATTACTTTGTCGGCTTTCCCGTTATTCTTAACCGTAGCCATGACTCTAGCGCCATCGACGTACGGCTTGCCGAACGTTACTTTGTCGCCGTCGGCTAAAAGAAGGACTTTATCCAGCTTAATTTTGCTGCCTTCTTTCGCTTCCAGCCGGTCAATTTCCAGCGTCTGGCCTTCGGTTACTTTATATTGCTTGCCGCCAGTCTCAATTAAAGCGTAAATATTAAGCCTCCAAAAGATATATTCTATCAGATTTGTAGCTAAGAGTCAAACATCATTTAGATGCCGGTAGCGGAGCTTTAACATGCCAGTGCATATGCGGCGTCACGATTGACGCGGCTGAATTGAAGCGTACATAAAAGCCTTTACCCGTTTTATCTATGCCCAGCCTAACAGCGACTTTTTGAACTGCCGTCATCATTGATTTTAGTAATTCACCATCGGTTGCCTCTAGAGATAGCGCTGAAGCAACGTGTTTTTTGGGAATCACTACTACGTGCACGTCCACCATAGGGTCGGGAACAGGAACGTAGAAAGCCAGAACGAAGTCGTCTTCCCAGATTTTTTTAACTTCCATTTTACCTGAAAGGACATCTTCGCAATACCAATCTCTTTCCGACATAATATACCTCTTAATATTTCTTCTTGTTATCAACCTGCATTAAAATACTCATTCTAGGGTAAAACTTAAACTTTTTATAAAAGCCAAAGGCCTCTTCGTTTCCGGCAGCAACCCCGATAACCTTTCTGGTTACCGATTTGCTATCCATCCATTTAAGCGCCTTTTTCATGAAATTACTCCCAACGCCTGCCCGTCGGTAGTTTTTCTCGATAAAAATCGATTCTATCTCACCTATCTTGTTCTTGTTTATAGTACTTACGCAATAACCAACCAGGTTGTCGGTGTTGATGTCCCTTGCCAGGTGAATAAGCATCACACCACCTTTGGATTTATCTAGTAACTCTTTCTTTCTTGTTTTCCAGGTCTTTTCCTCGAAATATTTATGGAAATGCGTAGAACGTATTTTATGATACTCCCTTAGCTTCTCCCATAAAGGTCTTATTATATCCAACTCTTTTTTGGTTTTTTCTGTATACTCAATTTTTTTCATGGAAAAATCATTCACAATCTCTTAAGCAGCTTTTCCCATTCAGTTTTAACCTTGGCCTTAAGCTCATCCAGCGTGCCGTCGTTGTTGATAACTACATTAGCTCGCTTGATACGCTCTTCGTTAGTCATCTGCGAGTGGATTCTGGCTTTCATTTCAGTCTCGCTATAACCCGAACGTTCTTTAAGCCGCTTCAACACTACGTTTTCTGACGCTATTGTTACCCATATCTCGTCCGCTTGATGGGATTTGCCTACCTCCAGCATTACCGCCGCTTCCAAAATTACCACCTTTATACCCTGACGACGATATTCCTTGAGTTTCTGGTCAATAGCTTTATCAATTTCCGGATGAACTATCTTATTGAGTCGTTTTAAAGCTTCATTGTCGCCAAAAACTATCTTGCCTAGTTTAGTGCGGTTGATTTCGCTGTCTTTATCAAGTATTCCTTCGCCGAACTCACTTATCGCCTTTTTATAGGCATTACTTCCCTTTTTTAAGGCATTGTTGCCTATTTTATCTAAGTCTTCCACTTGCGCCCCAAGTTCCGCCAGAAACCGTGCGGCGGTACTCTTACCACTGCCGATGCCTCCCGTAAGCCCGATAATTTTCATCTTAGTTACCTATAAACTTTTAAAATTATATTAGCTATTATATTATATTTGAGTGAAAGAAGGTATCAGTAAACTGGTTTTAACCTTACTTTAACATCATGCTTTTATTTGCTCATCCTGGTATAACTTTAGGCGCGGCAACTATTGCCGCCGATATTATAAACCGAAAACCATCGTGGTTTGCTTCACTTTCACGTTATCTGGATATTAGATGGCTGTTGGTGGGTTCAATTTTACCGGATATTATTGATAAAACGGTGGGGCAAGTCATTTTCCGGGACACATTCAATAATGGGCGGATTTTCTCTCATTCACTATTTTTCCTGATTATTCTAACTGCTATTGGATATTATCTACTAAAAAGACATCGCCAGTCCTGGTTGTTAGCGATTGCAGCTGGCGTTTTTGCGCATTTAATCCTGGATGAAATGTGGCAAGTACCGGTAACGTTTTTATGGCCACTATTTGGCTTTAGCTTCCCTGTAGAAGATTTAGATAGTTGGACTGCCAATATGTGGAATGCGTTATTAACCGACCCAAAATATTATATTTCAGAAATTGTTGGATTGGTGATATTGTTAATTCTCTGTTGGTGGCTAATCAGCAAGAAAAAAATTATATCTTTTATCAAACACGGTAAAGTCTCTTAAACCAAGTTGCTATTTATCTTTTTCTTCTTTTAACAAATCATTGAAAACATCAATATGATATTTTTCGTGGTCTCTGATACGTAATAATAATTCCTTTAGACCAGCGTCTTTTATTGACTTAGCGGCTTCGTCGTATTTCTTAGCGACTTCTTTTTCTATTTTTAAGTCGACTTTAAGCATATCAGACAATTTAGTCGATTGGTCAGGTCCGGTATGCTCGATAATTGGCGTACCGCCACCGCTGACCATTTCCTCGGAAAGCCAGCCCAGATGCTGCATTTCATTAATCGCCTGGTCCTCGAATTGTTTTTTAGCTTCTTTATTCTTGGACATATGCGAATGGAACATGTATTGCAGAACAACCGTATATTCGTGCCCGATGCCCCAATCAAGCGTTTTAGCAGTGCTGTCATTGCGTTTACCCCGCAGGTCTTTCATACCTTCCTTTTTCGCTTTTTCAACAAAGTGTTTGAACTTACCACGGTGCGACTGCTCGTCTGAAAGGATACGCTTTAGTAATCTTTTTATCTTAGGATTATCAATCAGTTTTATATGCTTTTCATAGCTTTCTATAGCGCCGTGTTCCAGGTCAACGTCGTTATTCATCCATTCCGGCACTGTCTTACCAGTTAGAATCTGTTTACCACGTTTTATACTAGGCTTGCCTCCCAGTTCCACAATCGTCTCCGCCAGCCAGTCCAGGTGCCGCATTTCGTCCCGGGCGATAGCTTCGATTTCACAAGCCAGTTCGCCTTCGCCAATGGCATAAGCGTGAGAGAGATACTGGATAATAGCGCCGTGCTCGTCTTGGAGGTCGAGGTTAAGCAGTTCGGCTATTTTCTTTTTATTCATCACTATTCTACCTTTTTAAATTCGCTTTTAGCAGCTCCACATATCGGACAAACCCAATCGTCCGGTAGTTTCTCAAATGGTGTGCCCGGCAGTATTTTGCTATCGGGGTCACCAAGCGCCGGGTCGTAAATATAACCACAGACAGTGCATTCGTATTTCGCCATGTTCTTGCCTCCTCAATTTTACCTGGGGATATAGCTGGGAGCAGTCTTGGGAGTGATGCCTCGCTTCACCTGTTGATAATATTCGTAGGTCATACAAGGTTCATCGTTGAGGATTTCACCAGTTAAGACCTTACTGAGAAATATAGTGTGCGTGCCCGCATTTATTGACTGCAATACCTCTGCTTCGAGGTAAGCGGTAATGTTATCAAGGAGAATCGGAGAGCCAGTTTGCCCTACCTTATATATAATATCTTTGAATTTATCTACATCCCGACCGGACTTGAATCCAAAACTGCCAATAAATGGCAGAGGGGCTACTTGTTTAAGTATGCATACGGAAAAGACCTTGCTATAAACAATATATTCATGGGTGAGATTTTGTTTATTGATACTTACCGCAATCGTTGGCGGTTCTGAAGTTATCTGGAAGACAGTATTAGCAATCTGGCCATTAAGCTTGTCGTCTTTATATGAGTTGATGATGTACATGCCGTAGCTAATTTTATGGAGGGTATTCAGGTTCATTTTAAGCCTCCTGCTACATTACTTCTTTTTCGCTAGCATCTACGGCTTTCTTTAGTTCCGCACTCAATAGCGGTGGCAAGCCCTCGATATCCACTCGCAGGAATCCCCTGACGATAGCCGCTGTTGCTTCGTTGCGGGTTAACCCACGAGACATCAAGTATTCTACCTCCTCTTCGGCTATTTTGCCAACTGCTGCCTCATGTGATAGGTCAATACCTGCCAGGTTGCCTTTAAGTTCGGGGATGGCATAGATAGTGCCTTGTTCTCCTAGAATTAAGCCACGGCATTCGAGGTGACCCTTGACGTCGATGGCGTTACCTTCGATATAACCGCGGGCGGTGATGTTCCCGCCGGTGGTTATTGCGCGAGACACGATTTCTGTCCTGGTATTAGGTGCGTTTAAAAATACTCTTGAACCAACGTCGATATTCGTCCCTTTACCAGCTACCAGAATGCTGTTATAGCGCACCGTGGCTTTTTCACCGATGCATCTGGCAGTAGGGTACATTTGTAATGAATTAACCGGTTTCATGAGCAGGTAGTTACTTAAAAAGAGCCCACCCTCTTCGATGATGGTGGTGGTGCGGGGGCGTACCGCTGTGGCTGGATTCCAGCTGTGTATCATGGTAAAGGTAACCTTGGCGCCCTTTTTGATAAAGAATTCGGATACTCCAATGTGCAGTCCCGGTTCATTCTTGGTAGCGGTGGCGCAGCCGGTGATGATATGCAGCTCAGAGCCTTCCTCGGCGATGATAATATTATGCACGTTTTGAACGGCTTTAGGCTGGGCGATATAAAGACAAGCCTGTACCGGGTAAATGGTCTTTTGCCCCGGTAAAGCCCGGATGAAATAGCCGTCATTATCATTAAGCTCAACGTTAGCAGTGTATTTATCGGCATCTACCATTACGGCTTTCCAAAGATAATCCGCTACCCAGTCGTACTTTTCTAGCGCCTGGCTGACCGCCATAACCTCCACCCCTTCCTGCTTAGCAGAAAAATGAACCGGTGTGTTATTCATCTGCAGGTATGTTCCGGAACGCTGACTGGGGTCATCCAGCATAATGCCGGCTTCCAGCATCTTCTCTTTGGTCTGCGGCGCCAGCTGGGACGGGTCTTTTTGGTAGGGGAGTTTCTCATCGGGGTTTACATAATTATTGAGGTCAATATCAACACCATAGGTAGCCGTTTTATTGGCGGCTGCTTTGGCTTTATCTTTAATTTCTTTAGAAGTCTCTATTTTACTCATGTAACGGCAACCTCCCCAAATAACATCGGATACATTCGTTATAGCCCTTTTCCCGGATAGTTGCCAGCATTTCATGGGGGTCGCCAGTACAGCCTATCGTGCCGTCGCACATGACGTAGCCGGTGCGAGCGTTAACGTAATCCAGAATATGGCCGGTATGCGTGATGATAAGCCCCATACACTTACGCTCTGGTATCGGGCAGTTCTTTTCTAAAAGGTCGTTCATCATTTCGCCGATGAGGGCGATATTTACCAGGTCCACTCCCGATTCCGGCTCATCCAGCAGCGTAAGTTCTGGTTTCTGCGCCAGCAACTGCATTAGCTCGGAGCGTTTTATCTCTCCACCGGAAAAACCGTAATTGATATCTCTATCTAAAAAGTCTTTCAGGTCGGCTCTGGCGGCCAGTTTAGCGATTTCGTCCCCGTCCCCGCGTCCCTTGAGGCAAGCTTCTACCATGTCGCTGGTCTTGACACCTCTCACTACCGGCGGACGCTGGAAAGACATGCCAATACCCATCCGCGCTCGTTCATCTACGCTTAAATTAGTAATATCTTTATTCTTGAAGCTGATACTGCCTTTAGTTACCTTGTATTTCGGGAAGCCCATAATAGCCATTAATAAGGTGCTTTTACCAGCGCCGTTGGGACCAAAAAGGACGTGGGTTTCGCCGGTTTTTATCGTCATATTAATATCATGAATGATTTCCTTACCCTCCACCGCCACCGATAAATCTTTAATTTTCAGCATTTTGTCACCTCTGAAACTATTTTCTAACCGCCGTCAACGGAAGTGTGTTCTGCTTTAACATACCACTGCGCTGGGTCTTGGAGGAACTCATAATAGTCCTGCAGCACGCGGTGATGTTCGCTTTCCTGTGTGGCTATCGACTCATATAGCTCTTTTTCCATATCGTATGTAGCTATGGTACTACGACGTTTATAAAAGTCATAAGTTTTATTCTCAAGGTCCATACCAACCTTGATAGCGTCCAACTCGCTAGTAAGGGACTTGATATTTTTATCGATGTTTTCCAACGCTTCGGCGAATATCGTTCTTAATCGTTGCCCCCCATCCCCTTGATATTTCACGTCGGGCCAGCCTTTCTTAGCCTTAATAGTATCATAAATATTCTGGAAGACTGCTCGGTGTTCATCCTCTTCCGCCGCTAGCTTTACAAATAATTCCTTGCCGAGTTTATTTTTACTGGCTTGGCTGACTTTTAGATAATATGCCTTGCCGTCTATTTCCATCTTAAGAGCAGTTTGTAGAGCGCTTAAGGTTGTGTCTTGCTCTTTAACCATAGCAACCTCCCGAGTGAAATCTTGACTTTATCGAACTTTTAATAGCAGTATAGCATATATATTGTTTTTTTTGACTCGATTTCGCCGCGAATTATACCGATATATCCTTTTTTATCTGTTCGTATTCTTTCTTGGTTATTTCACCTTTAGCGTAGCGCTCTTTAGCTATCTCCAGCGGACTCCCTTTATCGCTGGAAGTCTCGCCGTGTCTGGTCAGCTTTCTTACTCCCCAGACGATTAACGCTATAATGGCCCCCCAGAATATAATCATCCAGATGCCGCCAAAAACCATCCACCAGCCCATTCCCTCATGCATGTACCACATCGTCTAACCTCCTGATAATATTTATCTTTAATAATGTTATATGGTTTCTGCGAATAAACCTGTGATAAACATCACATACAAACCCATTTTTATTGTTTACAATTTTAGTAAATGACACAAGGGGAGGATATATATGAAATTGATTAAATATTTAGGATTAGCAATTATAGTTCTAGCGGTAGTGGCTATCGTCATCGGAGGGGTATTTGTTACTGAGGGCATTATGAAAAACAATCTTATCGTCGATAGGATGAATGTTGAGAAGGTCTCTTTGAATCTTGACCCCAATAATCCAACAGTTTTTACACAAATCAATAATGCCGATGATGCACAAAGGGCAGCGGACTTGATTGCCGAACACCGCCGCTCTATCGCACCAACATATCAGGATTTGATATCTCAAAGCGGCGGTAAGTTTGACCCCACTAACCCGAAAGACCTGACTTATGCTCAGGCGATGAACCTGGAAAACTATCTGTATATGGCAGTAACCGCTTTTGGACTTATTCAAGCTACGATGGCTAATGGTGCTTTTATGATTGTTGTGGGTGTGGCGATAGGTTTGATTGGTTTTATGATTTATCGCGTTAGCCGTATTAAATTTATGTAGCGTATTTAGTATATCTCTCCTGCGTCTGTTTACTACGAGATGTGGGGGAGATATTTTTTCTATGCTATACTTATTTATATAAATTCATTCATTTAAGGAGAATATTTATGTCTCGCAAAGTTAGCCTAACCGTTAACGGAAAATCCATCGAGATGAATGAGTTCGTTGAGGGATATGTCTATCACGTCGCTGCTGGAATGGTTAATAGTCTTAAGGGCGCCAGTGCCATTAAGAAATTAGAAATGGATATTGATAGTGATGGGCTTTTAACAGTTACGCTCAATGGAAATGGTTTACCCGTTAATGTTTTTGTTATGGAAATTGTCCGAAATACATTCTCCGGTATGGTATCGAACCTCAAAGGCGTGGACGAAGAGATGAGAACGCTTTCGTTAAGCGTTACTCAATGAAGGATTGTAAACATTCGTCTCACAAAGCTTGATATCGCCCCAGACGCCGATATTACTTCCTATTATAATTATAATGCCCTTTAAACCGACGATATTACGTCCAACCTCAATAGCTTTATTAGTATCTTCGGGTGTTTTTACCTGATTACAGATAGCGGTCGCAGCTGCGTCAGCCAGTGCTGCCGATCTGGCTGTAACTACCACAGCGTCGGCTTTGCCAAAGCTTAGGGAATGTCCCACCATCCCCGAAGATGTACAAATCCCAAGCGGTGTAGTCTCCGGGTTTATCTCGAGTCCTATTTTCCCTGTCAGTGGCGAATCTCCGGCATAAATCCCAACTACCCTTTTATGTATGATTTTAAGAAAAATATCCCCGCCATTTTCCGCGATTATCTCCGGTGAAAATTCCAGTAATTCACGTCCAACATATTCCGCGATAGCTCCGGCAACCGCCGCCATAGGACCTACATTAGCCTTTTGCCCTGCTTCCAGCATATCCAGTACGATACGTGGGACTTTAGCGGGAATTGGTAGTGGTTTCAGTGATTGAAGGAAATCTGGATTCTTTTCGATGTATTGTTCAAGTTGTTTGCGGTATTTCAGCACTAAGCGTTGAGCTTTTTTCTGTAGATTGGCAGTTGCCCGAATATATAAATCGGTTTCTTTGATTGTTACGTTGAACGAAACTAAGTCCTTGCCTTCAATCCAATGGCGGTAAGTACGCGGCTGATAGCCTTCCTTTTTCATGCGAATTCTTCATCTAAAATGGAGTATGTAAAGGAGTCCAGCCAGATTGGCTTTCCCTTTTTATCTTTACGCAAGAGATAGCTTTTCTTAAATATACCTTCTCTTCTCAGACCACATTTTTCCGCGACTTTCCAAGATGCGATATTATCCGGGCTACAATGAATTACTACTCGATGAGCATCTAACTCGGAAAATGCGTATTTTATCATAGCCTGAGTTGCTTCAGTCGCGTATCCTTTATTTTGATATTTGGGATGAAATATATAGCCCACTTGCCAGGTTTTAAAGTCTGGGAAACCTTCCGGGAAAAAGGACAAGTGCCCGACAAGTTTTTTATTTTCTTTTAGTATAGCCGCCCAAAAATTTTTCCCTTTAGCCCAATCGTGAGTGATTTTTTTGGCTTGTTTTAACGATAGCGGTTCACCTCGTTCGAAGCGATAAATCTCCGGCAGAGAAAGGTACTCATGGAGTTCTTTATAATCGCTTTCTAGGAAAGGCCGGATTATCAGACATTTGGTTTCCAGCATTAAAAATGCACTTCCATCGCGTGGGGCGGGCAGGCGGGGATACATAGTCCACAGCCGATGCACTTTTCGTTATCGAATAATACCAGCAGAGTTTTCTTATCAAGCTCAAAGGCGCCCGTCGGGCAAACAGTGATACACGCGCCGCATTGAGTGCATCTTTCTTCGTTGCGCGTTACATCCTGGCTTAAGGACTGTATCTTCACGCCCGCTTTGAGTAAAAACTCAATACCTTTATCATACTCTTGCTGGTTTCCCTTAAGCTCTAAAACCAGCAGTCCTTCCTGCTCGGGCGTGATGGAAGCTTTAAGGATATTGAACTCCAGGTCATAATCCTTAACCAGACGATATATTATTGGACGGTCCACCATACGCTTGGGGAACCGCAACACTACTTTTTTAGAAACAGCCATTGTTTACCTCTTTACCTACACCTCGATAGGGCGTTCCGTTAACGATTTATAAGTGACGCCGGATTCTACGCCCGGCAATAATGCTACTGGCTCTGCGAGGAGGAATTTACCGGACTTAATCCATCCCTTCAATATATTGGCAATTTCCAGCGCTTTTGGATAGCTGGAACGTGAGGCAGTAGGCACCACTTTATCTTTTATTCTAATCTTACCGCTCTTAAGCTCGGCATAGCTGACTTCGCCTAATTTATCCGGTTTGCGTTGCGGGTAGGCATCGGAGTAATCCACTACAGGAGCGAGAATGTCTGCGTCCGTAACCAGCGTATATTGCAGTATTTCTTCGGATAATATAGGGATTGGCACACCTATACCCACCGTCAGGCTGCACCCATAACCCTGTACGCTCGTTCCTACCAACCATTTGGCATTCATTTGCTTGAGGTCGCCGATGACGGCTAAAGTCCCACCGCCTTCTTTAGGAATGCCTTTTTCCGTACGTGGCACGTTTGGATTATGCTGCGTACCCTGCCAGGCGACAAATCCCGTCCCTCCCCCAAGAAATATCTTGGTGCCGATGCCGATAGTCTTATAAAACGGGTCGTTGAATAAAGGCGAAAGTTGTCCCGCCGAGCTGTAGTTAGCGTTACCCAGTTTCGGTTTTAATACGCCCATATAGGTGTAAAGCATTTTATCAGAGGTATTTACCGCCACGTTGTAGTTCTGGTAGGCGTTGCGGATGTTAAAAAGGACGGCTTCATTCAAGTCCTTGATGTTTATCCAGGTCTCCAGCTTCTTGCGGGGGTAGCAGTCCGTGCCGTAAGCTGTGGCTATAAGTCGTACGTCTTTGCCTGACACCAACTCTTCGATAACATGCCCACCGCCATAATTGAAATCTCCGGGATGCACGCGGTTACGCGGGTCATCGTCCGGCAGGGCATTAGCTCCCAGGAATAAATCAGCCGCTGCTAAACCAGTGTAGGCTGGCACGTCATTAAGGTAAGACCTGCCTCCTCCAAGCTTTATGCGCGGTTTGGCATGACCAATATTGAAATAAGCCCCGGAGGAGCACATAATCCCGAAAGTGCCCGTCGTGACGACATCAACTTCCTGAGCGGTTTTCTTGACGCCTTTTTCTTTGGCAATCTCGATGATTTCCTCGGCGTTAAAGACAACCGCTTTGCCTTCTTTGATTTTCTGGTTAATTTCCGCTATTGTTTTTGCCAACTGTACCAACCCCTTTTCCCAAAAGCATTTCCGATGGGATAACATAAATTTTAACAGACCTTTGCCTCCAATACAACTACCTTGAAGCTACCTGCCTTATACGTTATAATCAAAAGTGAACCCCCTATTTACAGGAGATTGATTTGTATCGGACTCACACCTGTGGTTCTCTAAGAAAAGAATATATCGGCAATACCGTTTCGCTTGCCGGCTGGGTCAACCGCCGACGCGACCATGGCGGTTTGGTCTTTATCGACCTGCGCGATAGGGAGGGTATTGTGCAGACTGTTTTCAATCCGGAAATTGCGCCGAAGGCATTAAAAATAGCCGAGCAGTTACGCAGCGAATACGTTGTGACGCTTACCGGTGAAGTAGCTTTACGCCCCAAGGGTACAGAAAACCCGAAGCTGCCTACCGGTGATGTTGAAGTCATCGTAAAAAAAGCTGAAATACTTAATACTGCCAATACTCCTCCCTTCTATATCAACGAAGAAGTCGAGGTTGACGAAAATGTGCGTCTTAAGTACCGCTATCTTGATTTACGTCGCCCCCGCATGAAGGAGAATTTACAATTACGGCATCGCGTCACCAAGTTCATGCACGATTTTCTGGATGCCCGCGGCTTTACCGAGGTGGAAACACCTACATTTATAAAAAGTACTCCGGAAGGCGCCCGCGACTATCTGGTGCCTAGCCGTATCCACCCCGGCAGTTTTTACGCTTTACCCCAGTCGCCGCAGCAGCTTAAGCAGCTATTGATGGTTGGTGGACTGGAAAAATATTATCAGCTTGCCCGTTGTTATCGCGACGAAGACTTGCGTGCTGACCGCCAGCCGGAACATACCCAACTTGATGTAGAAATGAGTTTCGTTATACGGGAAGACGTGCTCCAGTTGCTTGAGGAGTTATACACCGCTTTAGCCAAGGCAGTCAAACCCGAACTTAAGTTGATTCGTCCTTTCCCTCGCTTAACCTATGCCGATGCTATGTTACGCTACGCCACGGAAAAACCGGATTTACGCTACGAATTGGAAATCGCTGATATCACGGACATTGCGCAAAAGACGGATTTTACTGTTTTTAAAACGGCTATTGCGAACGGCGGTAAAGCCAGGGTGTTGGCGGCTCCCGGCTGCGGTGAATACACGCGCCACCAGCTTGAAGAGCTAAATCAATTGGCAACAAGCGCCGGCGCTAAAGGTTTGTTGACTATTTCTTTAGGTGCGCCGGGCGGCAGTTTAAAAGACCTCACTCAAGATATGGTAAAATCTGTCGCCGTCAAATATTTGAGTCTGGAGCAGGTCAGGGAAATTGCGAAAGCTTGTAAAGCCAAAAAAGGCGACCTTCTACTTATCATTGCCGGTCAACCGGAGAAAATTTATCCTGCTTTAGATGCCCTGCGATGTGAAATAGCACGGCGCTTAAATCTGGCTGACCCTAATATTTTATATTTCGTCTTTATTGTGGATTTCCCGCTTATTATACGTAATCAGGAAACAGGGCGGTGGGAGGCAGCTAATAACCCCTTTACCCACCCCCGCGAAGAAGACATACCCTTGCTGGAAACCGCGCCGGAAAAGGTTATTGGCATGAACTACGACCTTGCCTGTAACGGATTGGAACTTGCCAGCGGCAGTATCCGTATTCATCGGTCTGACCTGCAAAAGAAGATATTAAAGATTCTGGGATACAGTGACGAGCGTATCAGTCAGCTTTTCGGGCATATGCTGGAAGCCTTTGATTTCGGCGCACCGCCTCACGGCGGTTTTGGCGCTGGCATCGACCGTACCGTCATGGTTTTGTCTGGAGAGCCGAATATCCGCGACGTCATGGCTTTCCCTAAGAATCAAAGCGCCATAGATATGACCCTCAACGCCCCTTCACATGTTACTAAAGAGCAGTTGAAAGAGCTGCATATTCGCCTAGAGGAAGAAGAGTAATCAGTCTGGAGGAAACTTGAAAGTAACGAAAGAAAAAATTGAAAACTGCCAGGCTTTTCTCACTATCGAGATGGAGTCGGTAGAAATGGAAGACGGGATGCTACATGCCTACCAACACCTGGTGCAAAGAGCTGATATCCCGGGCTTTCGTAAAGGCAAAGCCCCACGGGATATCGTAGAACGCACATTAGGTAAGGGACGGCTTCTCGAAGAAGCTATCGACCATATTATCCCGCAGGCATATGAGCAGGCATGCAAAGAGCAGTCAATCGAGCCTTATGCCCAGCCAAGTCTGGAAATCACGAAAGCTGAGCCGCTGACCTTTAAAGCCGTCGTGCCTCTCAAGCCTAATATCACGCTGGGCGACTATAAGAGTATCAGGATGACGCCAGAAACAGTTGATATAAAAGATGAAAATATAAATTCTGTCATTGAAGAACTGCGACATCAGCATGCCACGTGGGAGCCTGTAGATAGAGCGGTGGATTATAATAACATGGTAGTTATCGATATTAATTCTACCTACGAAGAAAAGCCGTTAATAAATAAAATTGGTTCTCAATATTTAGTAACGAAGGATTCTCTCTCACCAGCACCGGGATTCGCCGCCCAAATCGCTGGCATGAAAAAAGGGGAGACGAAAGAGTTCGATTTAACCTACCCGGCAGATTATCCAAGCCAACAGTATGCCGGCAAACAAGCTCATTTTAAAGTCACTCTCCACGAAGTCAAAGAAGAAAAGCTCCCTGAGCTTAATGACGACTTCGCGCCGCAGGTATCGGCGGAGCTTAAAACGCTTACCGCACTTCGCGAGGAGGTTATAAAAAGCCTTAAACTACGCGGCGAAGAGCGCGCTCGCATGGACTTTGAAGAAAAAATTATCAATACAGCCGTGGAACAGTCGAAAATCGAATATCCACCGATACTTATAGATTTAGAAATTAACCGTATCATCAACGACCAGTCTAGGCAACTGCAAGTGACCGGACAAAGCATGGAAAATTACCTGCGTAGCATCAACAAAACCCCTGAACAGCTACAAGAAGACTTGCGTCCTATAGCTATCCGCAATATAAATGCTTCGCTGGTTCTTAGTAAAATATCCCAGGAAGAGAAGATAGAAGTCACCGAAGATGATATTAAAAATGGCATTAGTAATATGGTTAGAGGTATCGGTGACGATAAAAAAGAAGAAATGGTAAAGCTTTTAGATACACCGCAAAACAGACAATCGATAACTCAATCGCTTAAGACGCGGAAGACTATTGAACGTCTTTCCGAAATAGCTAAAAATTCCAGTTCATCGGATAAAGAGAAAAAGGAGGAAGAAAAATGAATAATTTACCATTAAACGTCATGCCGCATGTGGTTGAAACTGGACCTAGAGGTGAACGGGCTTGGGATTTGTATTCTATGCTTTTAAAAGAGCGTATCATTATGCTCTTTACCCCGATTGATGATACTGTAGCTAACACGCTAATTGCCCAATTGCTCTATCTGGAAAGAGAAGAACCGGAGAGAGACATCAGCATGTATATCCAAAGTCCGGGCGGTAGTATCACAGCCGGGCTTGCTATCTACGATACGATGCAGCTTATCCGTCCCCAGGTTTCTACTATCTGCGTTGGCATGGCAGCCAGTATGGCTACTGTACTGCTTTGTGCCGGTACTAAAGGCAAGCGCTACGCTTTACCACATGCCACGATTCATATGCACCAGGCTATGGGTGGCACCCAGGGACAAGCCGCAGATGTCGTTATTTATGCCAAAGAGATAATGCGTCAGCAAGACATTCTCAAGGATATTCTCGTTAAGCATACCGGCCAGAGTATGGAAAAAATCACCCACGACACCGACCGCGACTTTTATCTAAATCCGCTGCAAGCTGTAGAATACGGGTTAATCGATGAAGTACTGAATAAACCCCCGGAAACTAAAGAGGAAAAAGGTAAAAAGGAGAAGAAATAACGAGATTGTCATTCTATTCTGGGATGGCAATCGATTAAAGCAATTTACCCCTCACCGTCGCGTCAATCTCTTTGGTGAGGTTATAACCAGCAATCACACGACCGGCAGCGTCAACAACCTGCCGGTCTTTAGTTATCTTTATCTTGCCTTCGCTAAAGGCTTTAAGCGTGGCGACAATTAACGGTACTTCACGTAATGCTCCATGCTCGCGAACAGTCTTGAATAAAGCGTTTTCCACCCCTTCACTTGTCTTGATTTCCTCCACCGTTTTTCCTTTTATCGCTTCCCAAAGCTTATCGAAAGCCTTGCCTATTATAGGGAAAGTGCAGTAAGTTGCTGTAGGACCCATATCCAGTTCGGGTATGGCGACGTGCATTTTTATGCCTTGTGTGCTGGCTTTTGTCTCGATGAGTTTCCAGATTACTTGCTGCCATGTGCCTGCCGGTCCGCCTGGCGCTGCTGGATGAAGGTTGATAATCTTATATTTATCACACGTAACTGGTGTGGTGACGAGCATAAAACCCGCCAGCACGCATATGTCCGGGTGGAATTTTTCCAGGCGTTTTATGACTTCATTGTCATAGTCGATACGCCATTGTGGTAGGGGTTGTGAAAGGTCGGGATTAGGCATGCCTCTCATGGCGCGATATCTCTGGTAGGAAAAGCTGACTAGTGGGATACCGTAGTTTTTTACCATGTCTAAATATTGGTCGGTAGGCTCGGTCTCGCCATATTCTCGGCTGCAATAAACGAATTCGATTTCCGCCTTCAACTCGCCAGATTGAATAGCTTCCTGCGTGGCTTTAAGCATCCCTTTAGAGCCAGCACCCCTGCCAGTGGAAAACCAGCCTATTTTATAGGCTTGAGCCATGTTTACCCTTTCTTATTAAGAATTCCTTTTACCTTCGCCCAGCTGCTGAAAAAATGGACGAAGAGCCCCGACCTTTTACCGCAAATTTTTCCCTGTGCCACCGCCTTGAGAAAATCATCCTTGTTATTAAAGTCCGGTATTTCAATATAGGCATTGCCGATTTCATTAACCGTATGAGCGTCACTGCCGGCGCCGCCGGGGATACCGTGTTTAGACGCAAAACTACGTGCTTTATTAGAATTAGTTGAGAAAGGACTTCGCGAGTTAAGCACTTCCATCAAATCGATCTCTTCAGCTATTTGATCGATGATTTTATCTTTTAATGCCGAGCCCCGTATTGTCTCAAATGGGTGGGGTATATTAACAATGCCGTCCTGTTCGCGGATACGTTTAATTGCTTCTTGCGGCGTAATACCGCTGGGTATTGTCTTTTTCAGGAACATGCCCATAATTTCACCCTCGGTCGTGAGAATTTCTTCTGCTACGATAACCTTGAATGGAGCGATTTTCTGCATTGCCAATCCACCCTCCGCCGTACCGTGGTCGGCGATAGCGATACAGTTTATCCCTAACTCCTGGCATCGCTTAATTATCTTATCCAGTGGCGTCTGGCAATCCATGGAGTATCGGGTGTGGATATGTAAATCTGCTTTCAGCAAATGTTAACCTCTTTCTTAAAAAGTCAGTTTTTGGCTACGGGTTAATAACTTTACTTTACCCTTCTCCATCACCACCGTATCCTCGATTCTTACGCCGCCCCAACCCGGTAAATATATGCCCGGTTCAATGGTAAACACCATACTGTCGGTAAGTTTCTCTTTAGCGTTCGGACTTAAATAGGGCAGTTCGTGTTCCGCTAACCCTACGCCATGTCCCAGTGAATGCCCGAAAGCCTCGCCGTAACCTGCTTTTTCGATTACCTTTCTGGCAATAGCATCAGCTTGTTTACCTGTCATACCCTGATGGATTTGAGCTATCGCTTCTTGTTGGGCTTTAAGAACAATACTATAAATTTCCTTGAATTTGGCGGTTGCTTTGCTAACATATATCGTCCGTGTTAAGTCGCTGGCATAGCCGTGGTATCTGGCGCCCATATCGATAACTATCGTTTCGCCTTCATTAATAACGCGGTCGGTCGGCTTGGCATGGGGCAGTGCTGCATTAGGTCCAGACCCCACGATGATGTCGAAGAGTAACGATTCGCTGCCGTTTTCGCGCATGGCTTTTTCTAGTTCCCATGCTATCTGTTTTTCGGTCATACCGGGTTTTATCTTAGGTATAATAGATTCTAATGCTGCGTCAGTTATCTTTGACGCTTTAGCAATTAGTTTTATTTCATCCGGGTCTTTCACCGACCTTATTTCTTCCACTAGTCCATTTACCGCGATAAGCTTAACTTTTTTTAAAGCACGGCGTAATTTCCGGTGAAAATCATACGTTACATCCCCACCCTCAAACCCCAACCGTTTAATTTTTAAGTCGTTTGCCAGCGCGGGCAGCCAGTCTTTAACGCCACCGGTGATACGTTGGATTTTAAAGTCCGGCGCCTCCGTTTTCGCTTGCTCGGTATAGCGGAAGTCCGTCGCCAGTATCGCTTGTTTGGCTGTGATTATTAAGTAACCGGCCGTGCCATGAAAACCGGAAAGATAGCGTCGGTTATCCGCCTGCGTGATGAAAATAGCGTCGATTTCTTTTTTTGCTAAATCATCACGAAGCCTTTTAAGGCGATTATTCACTTCTATCCTCTTCCTTAGCTAGTGGATGGGCGGAGAGGTAAATTTTACGCGCACGACTCTGCGTAACATGAGTATAAATCTGCGTGGAAGATAGATCGGCGTGTCCAAGCAGTTCTTGCACAACCTTGAGGTCAGCGCCACCATCGAGCAAGTGCGTGGCGAAAGTATGGCGTAATGTATGAGGATGGACGTTTTTGTTAATATTCTGTGCGTATTTATGTATTATTTTCTGCACTCGCCTGACTAAAATCCTTTCGCCATAACGGTTAACGAATAGAGCGCTATTTTTCTTGCCGACGAGTAATTCTTTCCTGCCTTCATTAATATAGGTAGTTAATGCCTGCGACGCCGGTGCGCCGATAAGGACCACCCGCTCCTTAGACCCTTTGCCCCAGACGCGTATCTCATTAGTCGCCAAATTTATCTGCTCCAGGTTTATGTTCACCAGTTCGCTTACACGCAGTCCGGAAGCATAAAGTAATTCCATTAAAGCGCGGTCGCGCTGTCCTTGTGGCTGCGAAAGGTCAGGTGACTCTACCAGTCGCTTGGCTTCTTCTACAGTCAGGAAAGCAGGTAAGCGCTTATCTAGTCGGGGCGATACCGTCGTGGCTGCCGGGCTGGCTGTAATTAGTTCTTCACGCATCAGGAAACGATAAAACGACCTTATGGCTGACAGTTTACGGGCGATGCTAGATTTGGCGAATCCACGCTCAATCAAGTGCCCTAGATAATTACGCAGTATTTGTTTATCAACGTTCTTAAGCGTCCCAACGCCTGTTTCACTTACGTATTGAAAAAATTCAAGCAAGTCTTGGGTATAGTTACGCACCGTATATTGGGATACGTTCTTTTCCGCTTCGAGATAGGCTATGTAACGACTATAAACTTCCTGCATATTATGCTACTTATTGATTTGTTACTGGCTTGTTTTCTTCTATTTTCCCCTTATAGTCACACTTCATGCACCACGCCTGCTTGCCGTGCTGCGTCAACAGTCCGCTACATTGTGGGCATGGCTCGGGGAGGGGTTTAAAATTGGTGAGGAAGTTGCAGTCCGGGTAGCCGGAACATCCATAAAAAGTACGGCGTTTCTTACTTAATCTCTGGATAAGCTCTTTGCCACACTCGGGGCATTTGGCTCCTGTTTTTACCTGGAATGACTGCGTATACTTACACTGCGGATAACCACTGCAGGCGATAAACTTCCCGAAGCGCCCCGTTTTAATAAGGAGCGGTTTACCGCATTGGGGGCACATATCGCCGGTAGGTTCATCCGCTAGTTTTACTTTTTCTGCTGTTAGTACCGCTTTTTCATAGTCCTTCTCGAATGGCGTGTAAAAATCCTGGATAACGCTTGGCCATTGGCGTTCATTGTTGGCGATATCATCGAGCTCTTTTTCCATTCCAGCCGTGAACTGGATATTGATAATATCCGGGAAATGCTGCACTAGTAGGTCATTAGTCACCATGCCTAATTCCGTCGGCTTAAGGATTCCTTTTTCTTTCTCTACGTAGCCGCGATCCTGGATGGTAGAAATTGTCGGCGCATAGGTGCTGGGGCGACCGATACCGTATTGCTCTAACGTTTTGACTAAGGTGGCTTCGGTATATCGGGGAGGCGGTTGAGTAAAGCGTTGTTCCGGAAAAACACCCAATAGATTCAGCAGGTCGCCCTTGACCAATTTCGGCAGCGTGACTTTTCCTTCATCTTCGGCTTCGTCTTTACCCTCACTATAGAGAGTGATAAAACCAGGGAAAATATTGACCGATGTCGCTGTCCTTAATAAATATGCCTGGTGGTCTTTGGCTTCGATATCAACGGTAGTGTTTTCGAAAATTGCCGCTGCCATCTGGCTGGCAACCATACGCTTCCAGATAAGGTCATAAAGTCGGAATTGGGCGCTGTTAATGTACTGTTTTATCGTTATTGGTTCACGCTTAATGCGAGTTGGACGGATGGCTTCGTGAGCTTCCTGTGCCCCTTTTGAACGGGTGGCAAAAACGCGGGGTTTTGGTGGCAGATACTTTTCGCCGTAGGTATCTCGAATATAAGCAATTGTTTCGGCTAATGCCGAAGACGCAACATGCGTCGAATCCGTGCGCATATAAGTAATCAGGCCGACATTACCCTCGTCGCCGATAGGGAGACCTTCATAAAGCTGTTGAGCTATCGCCATTGTCTGCTTGGCGCTAAAGCGAAGTTTACGCCAGGCTTCCTGCTGTAGAGTGCTGGTAGTAAAGGGCGGCGCCGGCTGACGCATAACATTTTTAGTAGTAACCTTTAGCACGTCATAGGCGGCTTGTTTTAGAACGTCCTCTATTGTTTTAGATTCTTCCGCCGTATGGATGTCTATTTTCGTGCCTGGTAATAAGCCAATCAGTGTCGCCCGGAAGGAAGGTGTTTCGTCTTTCTTACGAAGCTCGACTTCAATAACCCAATATTCTAACGGAACGAACGCTAGTATTTCTCGTTCCCGGTCGACGATAATTTTCACAGCAACCGACTGCACTCTGCCGGCAGAAAGCCGTTTCCTGACTTTTTTCCAGAGTAGGGGACTTATTTTGTAGCCAACCAGCCTATCTAAAATACGCCTTGCCTGTTGTGCATCTACCAGCTGCATATCGATAGGGCGCGGATTTTGGAACGCTTCTTTGACGGCTTCTTCGGTTATCTCGCGGAAAACCACGCGCTTAAAAGACTTTCCTTTACCCCCGATCACCTCGGCGAGGTGCCAAGCAATTGCCTCACCCTCACGGTCGGGATCGGTAGCCAGATAGATAGTAACCGCCTCTTTGGTAGCTTCTTTAAGCTCGTTGACTAATTTTGTTTTAGCTTTAGGCACCACATACCTAGGTTTAAAACCATTCTCGATGTCCAGTCCCATCTGGCTTCGGGGCAGGTCTCTAACATGACCCAGTGAAGCCTTAATGCTGTAACTTCCCCCAAGGATTTTACTGAGGGTTCTGGTCTTGGCTGGCGACTCTACAATAACAAGATTTTTACTCATATTTATCAATCGACTCTAACTTTATATTCCTGCCGTATTTCTCGTGATAATACATAGTTCATCGTGCCGACTTGCTTGACCAATCCCTTAAGCTCCATCATGGCGAGTGTGCTACTGACCGTTGCTGCGGGTAGACCACTCCGCTGGCAAACCTCATCGATATGAGACGGCTCGGCGCTAAGCTGGCTGATGAGTAGCGACTCGGTTTCGGTTGCCGGTAATAATTCGCTCATTTCTATCTGCCTGGCGACAGTAGTCAGGTTTAGTTCTTCGAGTATATCCGTATAAGTACGCACCAGTTTAGCCTCTCCCATCTGAATGAGGCGGTTGGTGCCACGACTTGCTGGAGATAAAATGCTGCCCGGTACAGCAAAGACCTCTCGATTTTGCTCCAATGCATCGCGGGCGGTAATCATGGCGCCGCTGTCTTCATCAGCTTCAGTTACAAGCACTCCAAGGCTTAGTCCGCTTAAAATCCTGTTGCGGCGGGGGAAGTTTTCAGCGTGTGGTTTCATGCCGAGGGGATATTCGCTGATGATTGCCCCGTGCTCCAAAATACCGCGCACCAGATTTTCATTTTCTGATGGATAAATAATATCCAGACCGCTGGCAAAAACTGCTACGGTCCTGCCGCCAGCTTCGAGAGCGCTTTTGTGGGCCACAGTATCTATGCCTTTAGCTAACCCACTGACGATGGTTATCTTACTCCGGGCGAGGTCGGTCACTATCTCTTCAGTAATTTGCCTGCCATAAACTGTTGCACGCCGCGTGCCGACCACTGCCAGACACCATTCGTCCTCCGGCAGCAGCGTTCCTTTAATATAAATTACTGGCGGATAGTCGTAGATTTCTTTAAGACGCTTGGGGTAGTCCGTGTCTTTGCAGGTGAGTACCTGTAAGTGTTGGCGCGCTATATTTTCCATCTCGGTATCGGGTGATATCTTGTCACGCCATTGGTCAATCGAGCGCAAGACCGAGCTATCCAATCCGGCTCTTTTCAGTTCTCCAAGAGGAGCCTTCCAGGCTAATTCCAGGTTGCCGAAATGTTTTTCGAGCTGTCCCAGTCTTACCCGCCCTATGCCGGGAATATTATTGAAGCCAACCCAGTATTTTAAATCAGTATTCAAGTAATTAAATTCTAACACAGGGTTGATGGGATGACAAAGGGATGGGTTTAAATATGGCGGAGAGGGTGGGATTCGAACCCACGGTAGCCTGACGGCTACACACGCTCTCCAGGCGTGCCTGATCGGCCGCTCCAGCACCTCTCCGCGGACATACTATTTTAACAGATTTACTAAATGAATTTATAGTTTAAGAGATTCGTTTATTCCGAGCGAAGTCGAGGAAAACCCACGATTAGCTGTTCCTTTTTAGCTCTTGACCAGCTCTTTATTTGAGTTTCTCTTTTTATTGCTTCTGATATATCAGCAAATTTTTCGGTATAAACCAGTTTCACAGGTTTACGACTTCGAGTGTATTTTGCCCCTTGTCCTTTATTATGTACTTTTATTCGATGTTCAACATTATTGGTAATACCAGAATAAAGCGAGCCATCTCTACATTTGACTATATAGAAATACCAATTTTGTTTCGTCATTATTTCCATGAGTTTTTAAGGGTAAACCCCTCGACTCGCTTCACTAAGGCGAAGGCAAACCCTTCGACTCGCTTCGCTAAGGCAAGGGTAAACCCTTCGACTCGCTTCGCTAAGGCAAGGGTAAACCCCTCGATTCGCTTCACTAAGGCGAAGGTAAACCCCTCGACTCACTTCGTTCGCTCAGGGTAAACGGAGAGGGTGGGATTCGAACCCACGCTCCGCTTGCGCGAAGACCGCTTTTCGAGAGCGGCACCATGAACCACTCGGACACCTCTCCATGGCTATCAAATTGTAACGGATAATATATGATTAGAGCAAGGGGTATAAAAATTCAGGCCAGCCATCTTTTAAAGACAGCCGGCCTGACTAATCACAAATATCCAGTAACAAACTACTTCTTATAGAACCCGTACTCTCTAACAGCTGCCATTATTGCTTGCAGGTTTTCCAATTTGGGGTTATCCGGGACGGCGCCAGCAGAAAGGACATATCCCCCTCCTTTACCCACTTCCTGAATCAGCTTGCGGCAGTATTCCTTAACGTCTTTAGGTTCGCCGGTGATAAGCATAGAAGTAGGTATGTTGCCCTGCAGGCAGTATTTCTTGCCGAGTATCTGTTTGGCTTTAAAGATATCCGTGCGGTCGAAATACCAGATAACCGAGCCCTTAGGGAACTGGTCGATATAATCCAGACGCGTATTGTAACCGCCTTCGGCGAACATGCTTTGAATCAAGCCTTCTTTAATCAAAGCATCCATTACTTTTTTGAGCGATGGCCAGTAGAAGGTATCGAAGGCTTTTTGCGACATCCAGCCGTCGGCGCCTTTATGGAGCGGGTAAGTAACCATAGTCATAGTATCAAAACCGGGTGTCTTTAAAATGGTATGTATCTGGAAATCCGCCACGACATCAAGAGCTTTAAGCAGTTTTTGAGGATAGCGAAAGGTATCCTTCATAATACCGGTGGTTCCACGTAGTGTATCGCCGATGATATCGAATGGCGCTTTAGCGAAGGTGACGCCGCCGATACCCATACCACCACCGCCTCCCCTCATGCCACCCATGGCTTTCATCGTGGCTTGCTGGGACCTATTAAATTCTTTGCCTACTTCCAGCATTTTCTGAAGCATTTCCTGTACCGGGGGTGTGGCTAGAGGCATAAACTGCATGACATGAACATTCTCGGTAATGTTTGTGAATGGCTGGAACATCCGCATCGGCTCGAGGATGCCAAAAGCACGGGGCAGATATTTTCTAATCCAGAAATCAGTGGGGTCGAGGATTAGGTCGTCGTATTCGTCCGGTGTCATGTACTCACCCTCGACGAACTGCCAGCTGCTACCGTCCTTAGCTAAGCCGTGTCCCGGCCAGGCATAAAGCTTATAATCCAGTAGTTCTAATACTTTACCGGGCATTCCCCATGGCATGGCATTAGTTTCCAGTTCGGCGCCGTATTTAGCATTGAATTTGGCGGCGGCGGCGTAAGCTTTTTCAGGGTTGTACATGGCGTCATAAGCGGTAACACCGTACATCTTTAGTGCCAGACTACCTACTGGCACGCTGCACGGTACCCTATCCGGCTCTTTAACGTTATAAACGTCTACCATGCGCTGCTGACGCACTTTATAAGCTTTTTCCGCTTCCGGAGTGGGGAAATTCATCCCTGTAGTGTCGAGAGTTCTGTTGAGCCGGTATTGTCGTTTTTCCTCCGGCGTCATTTGTGTCCAGTTTTCCGGCAAGTTAGATGGCATGATTTTTCTTCCTTCCTATATTATTTACTTTCCTTTTTAAGTGAAAGGTTGGTAACATCCATTACTAAGTCTGGGCGAAAGCTCTTGTCTTTAGCGAAGAATGGCTCTCTGGTTGGCGTCGAGCCGTCAGTAGGAGCAAGCATCATCTCAATCTGAATAATCGGGCGGTCAACTCTGGTTATTTCCATCGGGCAATGGACTAAACCCGGCGGTAGGGAAATGACCGTAGGCTTGGTGAAGACATATTTTTCTTGTTCTTTACCCATATAAAAAACAACTTCACCCCCAAAATCATCGGGGTCGTCCGGATTGCTACCGTACCAGGCTAAAATCTCTTGAAAGTTGTGGGTATGAGCAGGGTTATCTCCTTTAAACGGTTTTCTAACAAACTGATGACCAAAGGTGTAATTATAGTTTATTAGCTGTGGGCTTACCCAAAGTCCGTCAAAAATAACGCTTTTATCTGCTTTAAGACGCATCTGCAGATGGGGAGGGTGAGTGATATATTTATCGTATTTCCCCGCCATTTACCTCTCCTTAAAATTGAGTTCTGGCGCAATTTTAGTCTATTTGTATTTAAGTTGTCAAAAAGCGATATTGTGATGTTTTTGTGACGGAATAAATAAATTATGTGATTTTTACGTTACATAATATAGGTAATATATCTACAAACATAATATCTGTAAAGTATGTGAGGAGGGTTTAAAGGGAAGATGAACATTGTCAAACTTAAAGGTTGTAAGCGTTGCGGCGGTGATTTATTCCTGGACCAAGACTTCGAAGGCCACTACATCGTCTGTCTCCAGTGCAGTGCTATTTACGTAAAAAATTCGAAGCCTATCGAAAAGAAACCCGTAATAAAGAAAATGTACGCTCGCTAATATAAAGAGTTTATTCCTCTTCTTTTGTTTTTTCTTCTACCTTCTGTTCACGGTCTCTAAGCCAGCGCTTGATATCATCCAGAGCAGGCGGGGATACATAAATCACCTGAATATCCGACGGAAACTGTACCTGATGACCCTCGCGCATCAATACCAATCCGATTTCATGCTCTTTTAAAGTTTCGTCAATCTTTTTCGTCATCGCTTCGTTACGCTTTTTACTAACAGCTACATAAGCATCGTAGACTTTAGTGACTACATTAGGATTCTGTAATCCTGCCAGCAAGCACCGACTCCAGTCCATATATTCAGTTAATAGGTCATTATCTTCCAGCGCTTCCAGGCTGGCTTTTTTATCTATACAGTTTTTGACAATTTTATGTCCTGCTTTATTCAATTCTTTAAGTATTGCCATGCCATCTTTGCCGGAAGAAGATATCAATTCATGGTATATCTTGTTAATTTCACCGAGTTTTGCCGAAAGTTCGGCAATCTGTGTTTCTACCTCTTCCCAGTACCGATTAAATTTTTCAAGATAGTCTTTCGGTAAACCCTCGGTACGATAAATAACAGGAACGAAGAATATCTTCCTGCCTTTTTTAAAACTCTCAACTGGTGGTTTTTCTATTTTACCTAACTCTTGAGTCATGACATCCTCGTATAAAGAATATTGTACAAATAACTATTATTGAATGGTTTTCTCGCAATCCTGGCAGACGAACATCACCGGTCTGAATCTTTTAATGATTTTCATTTCGGATATCGGTTTCTGTTTCTCACACAAACGGCATTTAAAGGTTACTTCTATACCGATAACCTTTTTTGTTTTAGCTTGGCTTTTAGTTTTAGGTATGCTTTTAGGTTTAGCTACAGCTTTTGGTTTAACTTTGCCTTTAGATTTTGCTTGAGCCATGATAACTCCTTTGAGTTAAATAATAGTCTTTCATAATAACTTTAGTCAGCTTAAGGTTAAAAAGTCAATATTTTTTAATAGAATAAATAGTATTGTCAATGTGTATAGATTTTAGATATACTAATTTTATATGAACTCGATTATTAGTAACACAGCATTTCAGATGAGCCTGCTGATGTTTGTTGCTTTAGCGGGATATCTGATTGCCTATAGAATTAACCAGTCCGCAGTAGTTGGAATTATCCTGGCAGGCATTGTTGTCGGCCCAAGTCTGCTGGGTTGGGTAACATATACTGACTTTGTGGCCACGTTAGCCCATCTTGGCGCTATAGTCTTGCTGTTCACCATTGGACTGGAATTCAACATAAAAGATATATTGAAAATCCGAAGCTTCGTTATTGCCTTGTGCGGAATTATTGTGCCAGTATTTGGTGGCTATTTCTTAGCCAGACTGTTTGATTTTGATTTTAATGCTTCTATTTTAATAGGTACTGCGCTTACTGCTACCAGCATTGCCATCACAGCTAATGTGTTAAAGGAGATGGGTAAGTTGCAGACTGAAACCGCTAAAACGATTATAGGTGCTGCAGTAATAGATGATATCCTTGCCCTGCTGGCATTATCGGTTACCGAAGGTTTAATATCGGGCGATTTATATGCGGCATCGATTACAATTGTCGTGGCAAAGGCGATAGGATTCGTGGTAATCGGTACTATTATCGGAAGAGTAATACTAACCCGGGTATTAAGGCATCTAGATAAAACAGAAATTTGTACTAAATATCCGGAATCTATTTTTATCTTCACTATTATGATAGCTTTTCTTTATGGAATGTCCGCTGAATTGGTTGGATTATCGGCAATAGTGGGTTCCTTTTTAGCAGGGTCTTCATTTGCCGGTGTGAAACTAAAGAACAGCAAGGTATTTCGAGAAGGAGCGGAGCACTTACAGATTATATTTGCTTCTATATTCTTTGTCTCATTAGGTATTATAATGGACCTCCATTATATGAATCCTAGTGTACTTTGGTTCGTACTCGCTTTAACTGCCGTGGCTTTAGTCACGAAAATTATCGGCTGTGGATTGCCGGCATTCTTTCAGCGTATGGGTCTTAAAGATTCTCTGATTATCGGCATAGGAATGGCTCCCCGCGCCGAAGTGGCTATGATTGTGGCGCTCATCGGACTTAGTCAAAGTTTAATATCGCAGAGCACTTATTCTGCCTTGATTCTGATGAGCCTTTTAACAACGATTATTCCTCCTTTGATATTGAGAAACTGGCTCTTCAAACAACAATCCCAAAAATAATGACATATTTTTAAAACAAAAATTGTTTTCGACGTTTAAATCAGCTTGCGAAGGATTCATAATTTATCGTATAATTTCTATTAGTTAGCCCCTGTAGCTCAGGTGGATAGAGCACCAGCCTCCGGAGTTGGTCGCGAGCGTTCGAGTCGCTCCAGGGGCAGTTTTATATACGGAGTGAAAATGACTCAAGAGAAAAGCCTTATCGAAATCAGGTGGCATGGACGCGGCGGGCAAGGGACGGTTACCTCGGCAGAATTGTTTGCCCAGGGTGCTATTGTCGAAGGTAAATATGCCCAGGCTTTCCCGAGCTTCGGGTCGGAGCGTCGGGGCTCCCCGTTACAGGCGTTCAACCGCGTCGATATCCGTGAACCCATCAGGATACGGGCGGACATTACCGAGCCCGATTACGTAGTTGTTAATGACCCGAGCCTACTGGGTAAAGTTAACGTAACATCCGGTCTTAAAGAAAGTGGCTGTGTGATTGTTAATACCCGTAAAACAGCGCAGGAAATTAAGTCCGAGTTCAATATAAAAAATCCGGTAGCTACGGTCAATGCCACCAAAATAGCCCGCGAGGTGCTGGGCGTTAACATCGTCAGCACTACTATGCTCGGCGCCGTGATAAAAGTTACCGGTATCATCGATAAAAAATCGACGCATGAGTTTTTAAATAGGCGCTTCGGCAGGCTGGGAGAGCGTAATATCAAAGCCATGGAAACAGCCTATGAACAAGTAGTTGTTTAGGAGCAATAAATGGCAAAATCCGAAAATGAATTGACCTGGAAAGACCTGGAAATCGGGTGTATCGTTACCGATGTGACGGGTGAAGGCAGCGCGCGGAGGTACGAAAGCGGCACCTGGCGGTCGCAGCGCCCTACCTATGACTTTAAAAAATGCATCAAATGCGGACTCTGTGCTTTATATTGCCCGGAAGGCTGCATCAACCAGAACAAGGACGATAATTTCGAAGCCGACCTGTTTTATTGTAAGGGCTGCGGCATCTGCGCCAGGGAATGTTGGCCGAAGGTGATTAAGATGGCCGAGGAGGTGGAGTAATGGCAACAAGAGTTGGCCTTGAAGTCTCTATCGCCCTCGCCGACGCCGTAAAACTTTGTAATCCCGATGTAGTTGCGGCTTACCCGATTACGCCACAGACGCATATCGTTGAGCACCTTGCCGAGTTGGTAGCCAATGGTGACTTAGACGCCGAATATATACCAGTTGAATCAGAACACTCGGCGATGAGCGCCTGTCTTGGTTCGTCAGCCGCCGGCGCCCGCACTTTTACCGCTACTTCCTCCCAGGGGCTGGCTTTGATGAACGAAGTAATGTATGTCGCTTCCGGCATGCGGCTGCCAATAATAATGGCGCTAGCAAACCGGGCTTTATCAGCGCCGCTAAGCATCTGGCCCGACCATTCAGATATGATGTCTATCCGTGATGTCGGCTGGATTCAGTTAATTGCCGACAACGGGCAGCAAGCTGTCGATAACACTATCATCGCTTTCCGCATCGGAGAAGACCCGCGGGTTTTGCTTCCAGTGATAATAAACCTGGATGGCTTCAACCTGACACATGTTATCGAACCGGTTTTCCTCCCGGAACAAGCGGAGGTAGATAAATACTTACCCAAGAACCGATTTCCTCTCCCGCTTAATCCAGATAAGCCGGTAGCCATGGGAGAGTTCGCTCCACCATTCATTTATATGGAAACCAAATGGGCACAGGAAGTGAATTTAAAGAATTCCAAGAAAGTTATCCTTCAGGCTTGGGATGAATTTGAAAGAGCATTTGGCAGAAAATACATACCCGTCGAGAAATATCATAGCGACGGCGCTAAAGTCCTTCTTATGACCATGGGCAGCAGTGGAGAAACAGCCTCGGTTGCTATAGATGAGTTGCGTAAAGAGGGAGTCGACGTAGGACAAATTAGACTTCGACTCTGGCGTCCCTTCCCCTTTGAAGAATTACGCGAAGCCGTCAAAGACGCTGACATCCTTATGGTTATGGACCGGGCAATTTCTTACGGCGGCCCCGGCGGACCGGTCGCTTCCGAAGTTAAAGCTGCCCTTTATGACCAAACCAAGAGACCTAAGATTGTCAGTTATGTTATCAGCCTGGGCGGTAGAGACACCACCGTTTCCGGTTTTAAGGACATTGTAAAGAAAGGTATCGAGATAGCCGCCAAAGGCAGTAAGAATGAATATGAGATTTACGGGGTGAGAGAATAATGGAAAAATACGCGATTTACGTACCCCGCTTAGTAAAAAAAGAAGAGAATTTCGCGCCGGGACACCGCGCCTGTATCGGCTGCGGTGAAGCGTTATCAATAAGGCAAACTTTTAAAGCCCTCGATAATAATGTTATCGTCGTTAACGCCACGGGATGCGCCGAGATTTTCGCGTCACAGCTTCCCTACAGTTCTTGGCAGTTGCCTTGGATACATACATTATTTGAGAATGCAGCAGCCGTAGCTTCCGGCATTGAGTCAGCTTACAAAGCCATGAGGCGTAAGGGCATCAAACTGCCGGAAAATACTAAAGTCGTGGCTATTGCCGGCGATGGCGGCACCAGTGATATTGGCCTCCAGGCGCTTTCCGGTGCCTTTGAACGAGGACATGATTTCACCTATATCTGTTACGATAATGAGGCTTATCAAAATACCGGTAACCAGAGGTCGTCAGCAACGCCTTTAGGCGCCGCGACTACCACTTCACCGACCGGCAAGAAAAGTACCGGGCAGTTCAGCTGGAAAAAGAATATGCCGGAGATAGCTGTTGCCCATAATATACCTTATATAGCAACGGCAACTCACGGCTATCCCTTCGACCTGATGGCTAAGGTAGCCAAAGCCGTGGCTACGCCGGGTCCGTCTTATGTTCACATACTATCCGTTTGTCCTACTGGATGGCGCAGTCCCACCGACACGATTAACCGTCAGGCGCGTTTAGCCGTGCAGACGGGTATGTTCCCGCTTTATGAGGTGGAAAACGGCATTTATAAAATGAGTATGGATATACCTAAACTTAGACCGATAACAGACTATATCAAAGGACAAGGCAGGTTCCGCCATTTAAGCGACGACAGCATTGCTAAAATACAACAACGCGTCGAACTAGAATATCAAAAACTACTGGAGAAAGCGAAACATGGCAGCAAAAAAGTATAAGGAAGTCCAGCAGGTACTGGAAAAATATAAGGGCGATAAGTCGGCGTTAATTGACATCTTACATGATACACAGGCGGCGATTGGCTATCTTCCCGAAGAAGCCCTGGAAGAAATCAATAAAGGGCTAGATATCCCTTTAAGCCGTGTCTACAGCGTTGTCACCTTTTTCAAGGCTTTCAGCCTCACACCTAGAGGACGCCACTTAATTAATGTCTGTATGGGTACTGCCTGCCATGTCCGCGGTTCGGATAAGGTACTGGCGGAAATCGAAAAAGAATTAGGCATCAAAAACGGCGAGAATACCGCCGACCTTAAGTTCACGCTGGAGACTGTTAACTGCGTAGGCGCCTGCGCTTTAGGTCCCATGGTTATCATCGGGGAAGATTATCACGGCGAGATGACCCCGGAAAAAGTCGGCGAAGTATTAAAGAATTATAGCTAGCAACTGGAGGAAATCCTGTGGCAAAATTGAAATCCCCCGGCGATTTAGAAGCTCTTAGAAGCTCGATACTGAATAAGAGAGACTCCGATAAACCTTGCATCACGATATGTAATGGTACCGGTTGCCAGGCTTATGGCTCGAAAAGCATCGTAGCGGCTTTCCAGGATGAAGTTAAAAATCAGGGGCTGGAAGAAAAAGTCGATGTTAAAGTCATTGGCTGTCCCGGCTTTTGCGAGCGCGGTACGCTGGTCGTTATTAAACCTAAAGATATATTTTACCAAAGAGTGCGTCCCAAGGATGTGCCCGAAATTATTACCGAGACCATCGGCAAGGGCAACGTTGTCAACCGATTGCTCTATACCGACCGTGCCACTAATGAAAAAGTCACCAAAGAAAGCGACGTGCCTTTCTATAAGCACCAGATGCGTCTCATCATCGGCAACAACGGTTTAATTGACCCGACGGTTATTGAAGATTATCTGGCTATCGGCGGATATATTGCCCTCACTAAAGCTCTGAAAATGACGCCGGAGAGCATTATCAATGAAGTTAAGAAATCGGGGCTAAGGGGTCGGGGCGGGGCAGGATTTCCTACCGGCAGTAAGTGGGAAAGCACGCGTAATGCCCATGGGGATGTAAAATATGTTATCTGCAACGCCGATGAAGGCGACCCCGGTGCTTTTATGGACCGGAGCCTTGTAGAAGGTAATCCGCATAGCGTCCTTGAGGGAATGATTATCGGCGCTTATGCCATTGGCAGTCATGAGGGCTATATCTACATCCGTAATGAATATCCGCTGGCAGTCAAGAATATGCGCATTGCTCTAGAACAAGCAGAAACTTACGGACTCCTCGGCGACAATATTTTGGGGTCGGGATTTAATTTTAACATAAAGATTAAGCGCGGTGGTGGCGCTTTTGTCTGCGGCGAGTCTACCGCACTGATGGCATCACTGGAAGGTAAAGTAGGGGAGCCGCGCGCTAAATACATCCATACCTCGGAGCAGGGGCTCTGGGGCAAACCGAGTAACTTAAACAACGTCGAAACCTGGGCTAATGTGCCTTTAATCATCAATAAAGGCGCTGACTGGTACGCCAAAATCGGCACGGCTAACAGCAAAGGCACCAAGATATTCGCCCTGGTCGGCAACATAAGCAATACCGGTCTTGTAGAAGTTCCGATGGGAACGACGCTTAGGACCATAGTCTTTGATATCGGCGGAGGCATTCCCAAGGGACGTAAGTTTAAAGCCGTCCAAACCGGAGGTCCCAGCGGCGGCATGATTCCAGAAAGCCTGCTCGATTTGCCAGTCGATTTTGATGAATTGACCAAAGCCGGTTCGATGATGGGCTCCGGCGGCATGATTGTCATGGACGAAAAAACCTGCATGGTGGATATGGCTCGCTACTATACCACCTTCCTCGAAGGCGAATCCTGCGGTAAATGCCTGCCCTGTCGCGAAGGATTACGGCAGATGAAATACATTCTGGACGGTATTACGGAAGGACGGGGTAAAGAAGGGGACATTGAGCTTCTCACCGAACTATCTGCTACATTAGTCGATGCCTCACTCTGTCAGCTAGGGCAGTCCGCGCCCAATCCAGTGATGAGCTCTATTAAACATTTCCGAGACGAATATGAAGCCCACATTAAAGAACATAAATGCCCTGCGGGCGTCTGCAATTTCGGGCAACAGTAAGGATTAGATAAGATGGTAAATATCATAATTAACGGACGACAGATAAAAACTGAAGAGGGCAAAACGATATTGGAAGCTGCCCGTAAGCATAATATTTATATCCCTACTTTATGCGCTAATGAAGCTGTTGCGCCTTACGGGGCTTGTCGACTTTGCCTCGTGGAGATAAAAACCGCTCGCGGTAGGGAAAGACTGGTTACCTCATGTATCTATCTCGTTGAAGAAGGGTTGACCGTCCAGACTGATACCGAGCGAATTAAGAAAATACGCAAAATGTTACTAGAACTACTGCTAGCGAGATGCCCGGACTCTGAAGAAGTCCAGAAAATGGCCCAAGAAGCTGGCGTTGCCAAGACCCGCTTCGTAGAACAGAAGGACAATAATAAATGTATCCTTTGTGCTAATTGCGCCCGTACCTGCGAAGAGGTGGTCGGCGTGGCAGCTATCAGTTTAGCCAAGCGTGGCGTTGAGAGAGAGCTTACCACACCTTTTGGTGAAGATTTGTCTGAAGCGTGTATCGGCTGCGGTTCTTGTTCCTACAGTTGTCCTACCAGCGCCATTACGATTATAGATAAAAAAGGCAAACGAACTATTAATTGGCCGCATAATACCATGACATTCAAACTCAGAAAATGTACCAAGTGTGGACAGTATTGGGCGCCGGAAAAACAGATTGAATATATCGCTAAATCGTCAGGCACACCATTAAGCGATTACGATGTCTGCCCCGACTGCCGGGATTAATCTAGTTTATAATTATAGAGACTTTGAGAGGGGCAAAAAGCCCCTCTTTTTGTATGTATATATTGCGCATAATCAATTTCTCGGCTATACTTTAGCGGGCGGGGTGTAGCGCAGCTGGTTTAGCGCGCAGCGTTTGGGACGCTGAGGTCGGAGGTTCAAATCCTCTCACCCCGACCAGTAAAAAGGAATGGTTTACATAATATGAATGAACCAAAGGGCAATAAACCGAATAGCAAGCCCATGGAACGTAATATCGCTATGGAACTAGTGCGTGTTACCGAAGCCGCCGCTATGTCCGCGGCTCGTTATTTAGGCCAGGGCGATAAAACCATGGTTGACCAATCGGCTGTAAATGCCATGCGTAATGTTTTGGGTTTTGTGAGGATGGATGGGATCGTAGTCATCGGAGAAGGGGAAAAAGATGAAGCGCCGATGTTGTATATCGGCGAGAAAATAGGTGACGGCTCGGAGCCCAAAGTTGATATCGCCGTTGACCCCGTGGATGGTACCACCTTGACTTCTAAAGGCTTGCCTGGCGCAATTTCCGTTGTGGCTCTTTCTGCTAGAGGCACGATGCATTGCCCGCGTAATCTTGTTTACATGAATAAGATAGTTACGGACGCTGAAGCGAAAGACGTTATCGATATCGATGCGCCGGTGGCTGAAAATATCAGGAGAGTTGCCGCTGCCAAGAATAAAAGAGTATCAGAGATTACCGTTGTCGTGCTTGACCGGCCGCGACATGAAAACCTACTAGAAGATATCCGCAAAGCTGGCGCCAGGGTAAAATTGATTTCCGATGGCGATGTTTCGGCTGCGATTGAAGCAGCCTTGCCAGAAACCGATGTAGATATGTTGATGGGTATCGGCGGCACACCAGAAGGCGTACTTTCCGCCGCCGCGATTCGTTGTATCGGAGGGTGTATTCAATGTAAGGGCTGGCCCCGGGATGAAAAAGAAAAACAGGCTGCTATCGAAAAAGGTGAAGACCTGAATAAAGTCTATACGACAGAAGACTTAATCAGCAGCGACGATGTATTTTTTGCCGCTACCGGTGTGAGTTCTGGTGATTTATTAAAAGGGGTCCGTTATTTTAGCGGTGGAGCATTCACCCAGTCCATTGCCATGCGAGGTCGTTCCGGCACCATGCGTTGGGTAGATGCCCGTCATAATTTTGCTAAACTCGAAAAGCTCGATATGACAAGATATGTTGAAGCGCGGCGCTGGTCTCAAGAATAAGACTAGATACTTCTCAAGAGCATCAATAAACCCTTGAAATTCATTTTGATTTCGCCCCAAGTAGTGCATCGGCGTAGTCTTTGCCAAATGTACGAGGGACGTAAATAGAACCCTCGGTAAGCGCGAGCTACCCACTTCTTAAGGTCTTCGCGAGTTAGCTTATCACTTTCAAAAACAGGGCTGGTGGGATTATCTGTCCCGGCGTAAACAAATTTCTCCCAGGCAATTTCTCCTGGATTATTACGTTTGTAAATTTCATATAATTCGGTGCCGGGAAAAGGTGTGGTCACAGAAAATTGGGCGAAGTCTACTTTCAGTTTTTTCGCAAAGTCGATGGTCTGTTGGATAGTCTGCGGAGTCTCGCCAGGAGAGCCGAGCATGAAATAGCCGACGACCGACAAACCGACTTCTTTATGAGCGCGAATCGCCACCTCGACCTGCTGAAGAGTAATGTCCTTTTGCAGGACTTTTATAATCTCGGGCGAAGCCGACTCGATGCCGTAGGCGATGGTATAACAACCGGCCTGTTTCATGTGGGCAAGCAGTTCTTTATCCACCAGATTGACGCGTGTCTCACAGGTCCAGGATATCTTCAGTTTTTTGGCGATAATTTTATCGGCGATAGCGTGAACACGTTTATTATCCACCGTGAAAGTATCATCATAAAAAGCTATTTCTCTTACGCCAAATTTTTGCTGCAGATAAACCATTTCTTCAACGACACGATCAGGACTTTGTGCCCGGAATCTGGAGCCGAAAACAGGCTTGGAGCAGTAGGCGCAGCGATAAGGGCAGCCGCGACTGGTTACCATCGCGGCGAAAGGCAATGCCATGCCATGGGGTGGATGGGGTTTATATTTTTGCCACGGCAGCAAGTGATAAGCCGGGTAGGGCAGGGAATTCATATCAATAATTGATTTACTCTCCGGCGTTTGGATGATCTTTTCATTAAATTTATAGCTAATACCTGCCACATTGATTAAAGGCTTATTGTTTTCAATTGCCTTTAACAATTCGATAATCGTTTCATCGCCTTCGCCTCGGACAATGACGTCAATATCGGGAGAAGAAGCTAACGTTTCTTCCGGGAGTAAAGTAACATGGGGTCCTCCCAGAATTATCTTGAGTTTGGGATTTTTTTGTTTTATATGGCGAGCAATACTTAATGCCGTGCCGATCGTTGGCGTCGTTGCTGTAATACCAACAATATCAACATCGATACTTGAATTCGCCACGGCTTCAGGATTTAAATTCAGAGCATTAGCATCAATTAGTTTAACTGGGTAGCCGGCTTTTTCCAGAATAGCGGCAATCAAAGCCAGTCCAAGCGGAGGTTGGGGATAACGTGTGTCTTGGGGCGGATTTATCAGCGTTATTTTAAGCATATTTAACAAGGTGGTAACTATTTTTTTCCTCGTGTTAAAGTGCGGAGGATGAAACCGGTAAAAATACAGAATACACCGATGACAATCAGGGATATCGTTATAAGGGCATTGCCGGTTGGTAAAACGTTATATATTGAATATAGATTCAGCACTCTTATACCAAAGCCTAGCCCCACAATAACCATAATTAAACCGCTAATTCCAAAGAATAATAAAGGACGTCGTTCTGAAATAATCGTTATTATCCTAGAGACGGTGTTTGCTCCATGTTTAGCTGTTTGCAGCGTCGAAAGTATGAACCCAGTAAAAATACTAAACATGCCGATGACGATTAAAACAACCGAGACTAATGTATTACCTATAGGGAGAACATAACTTTCGGAATATAGCATCAGCACCCTGATACCGAAACCTAAACCGATAGTCACAGCAATAACGCCCCCCAACCCGAAGAAATATAAGGGACGCTGTTCCGATATCATGGCTAGTATCCTAGTAAAAACGCTTAATCCATGCCTCACCGGATGCATCGTAGAACTATCTTTGCTATAAGTTACACCAACAGGCACTTGTGTAACTTTTAGTTTTTTTCTATATGCTTCAGCTACGGTTTCTGCTGAGATGGCCATACCATTTTCCTGTAATTTTAGTGTTTTAATAGCTTTACGGGAAAAAGCCCGGAAACCACATTCTGTATCAGAAAGACTATCTTTAGAAATAGTTTTAACGGAGCGGAGAATAATACTCTGTCCAATGCGGCGGTAGAAGGGAATCTTTTTTGCTTGTTCATGCCGGGTGCCGATAACGCAGTCATAACTGCCATCGCGAATAGGCTTGATGAGATTTGGTATCTCCACCGGTCGGTGCTGGGCATCGGCGTCCAGTATAACGAGGATATCGGGGTCGATTTTTTTAGCCTCGGCGAATATACTCTGGATAGCGGCGCCATAACCTTTATTCTGTTTATGCCGGATGACTTTAGCGCCGGCTAGTTTAGCTATTTCGACGGTGTTGTCAGTACTGCCATCATCAACGATAATCACCTGGTCAACGTACTGGCGGGTCTTAAGCACCAGCGAACCGATATACTTTTCTTCGTTAAAAGCGGGCATGCAAGCGATAATTTTAGACATTGATTAATTATAACGTTGAGTGGAGAAGAGAAGCAAGCAAAACGTATTATTAGTCAAGAAAATAAAACAGCCCAAAAAGTTAATTAATCGTCTTATTCCTGGTATGTTTACATGAGTGTAATTAATTATATTTTAAATAACAATGTATTTATTAGCTGATCGATTTCTTGTTTCCCACAATTTCCGTCAAGTCTTTTACATCCTTTGCAAGGAGGTCTCTGTAATATATTATATGTGTTCCATAATTTTTGTCCGGCTCCGCCAAAACAGGGAAAGGGGAAAACCTTAACATTTAGTTCATTAGCTGCGGAATATTCTTCTTCTGTTCCTTCATTACCACCAACAATCAATAACCACTCTTGGGGTTCTAGATACCATTTCCTAAACTTAAGTAATTGTGTCTCCCAAACTTCTTTAAATCTTTTGTCAACATCAAGTCGTCTCAATTCTCGGTCTATAGGATAAATACCACCTATATGATAACGGTCAGTAGGCTGATTGTTTGAAGTTATCCAAGCTATTGCTTGGGTAGATACCACTTTACCAACGCTATCAACTTGAGGACATGAACTTACATTAAACCCTTTTTCTAGTAAACGTGTTGTTAATAAAGATAGAAAATCTTTGATTTTTCTTTCATAAACCTGTTCTGTCATAATCTGTTTTGATTTTATATTTTTATCTTTTTTTATATTTTTAGGAGTATTTCCAGCAATAAAAATATCTCTCGTTTTAGCTAACTTAATAATAATGTCTGATATTGGGACGCCTTTTATCATGAAATCCTTCAAACTATTTTCAATCCTCGTTGTGATACTAGCTCTTTTTTCTTTGTCGTTTTTAGGATTTTCTTGCAGGTTGACAACATTTGTAAATAATTCAACTAAATCACTCATTTCAGATAATTTAAAGATTTGTACTTGCTTCCCAGGGGAAGATGCTTCTTCAGGTGATACTTCATCTACCCTGGCGGGATATTTAGGTAAACCAAATGCGTCCGCTACACCTAATTCATACAAGACCCAAGGTTTTCTAATTGAATTCCTAGTATATATCGGTATAATGCATCGGCTTTCTTTAATGCTTTTAATAACTTGTTTAACCCAATCATCGCCAGCTTTTTGTTTAAGCACAATCGGAGCGTAAAATATGTTATGCCCCATTTTTTTAAATAATACTTCAATGTTTTTTACGATATCTTCGTCTTCGCTGGCATAACTTATAAATGCTGTGTAATTTTGTGGAGTACGTTTTTTCATTTTATTATCACTTAGTTTTTTGATTTATCGTCCAATTGATTTTAAAATTGTATAACTAATTATACAACTTGAGTCAAATGTTAAAAAATAAACGTTTAAAATATTTTGACATCTCGTCGTTTTACCGTTAAAATTAAAACTGCACGCGCGGGAGTAACTCAGTTGGTAGAGTTCCTGCCCTCCAAGCAGGATGTCGCGGGTTCGAATCCCGTCTCCCGCTCCAAATTCATTCTCTGGTTGGTAGAGTTTCCCGATTTCCACCGGGATTGTCACGGGTTTTCCTCGGCTACACTCGGAATAAACGAGTCCCGCTTGCCCTTCATAGCTTTCATGGTGAGTTTATCGAACCATAGCGTCGAAGGGTTTCTCGCTCCATTTATCCCGAGCTTGTCGAGGGACTACCCCGGGGCTTCTACGATTATCGTTGTTCCTTTGCCAGGTTCTGACTCTACCTTGATTGTGCCACCGACAAGTTGAACGCGTTCCTGCATGCCCGCCAGTCCAAGCTTGCCTTGTTTAGCCAGGTCACCGATTTTCCCAGTAAGAGTAAAGCCTTTACCGTTATCGCTAATGGTTATCTTCGTTCTCTTTTCGGTAAACTCAAGTGTTATCTCTGCTTTAGTTGCGTTGGAGTGCCGCCAGACATTACGCAGCGCCTCCTGAATAACACGGAACAAAACTATGGCTACTTCCTCCGGCAGGCGGTGTTCTTTACCTAAGATATTCACGCTGGTAGTAACACCGGAATACTTACTCACTTCATCTGCCAGCCATTGAACAGCCGGCAGCAAGCCCAGTCGGTCTATGGCGGCGGGTCGCAGGTCCTGGCTTAAGCGGCGTACTCCCTGCAAAATACTATCCGTCTGCTGCCAGAGTTCTTCGAGTCGTTTTTTAACATCGGGCGAGAGTCCATTACTGCCGGTAGCCAGCGCATCCAGTTGCCGGGAAAGGACCACCAGCGCCTGGATAGTATCATCGTGAAGCTCATGTGAAATGCGTTTTCTTTCCTCTTCCTGTGCGCGAGTAGCCTGCTGTAGATAGAAACGCAGGTTTTCGTTCATCTTTTTCTGTTCGGTAATATTGCGGGCGATGTTTTGAAATCCTACCGACCTGCCTTTATCATAAACGATACTGGTAGAAAGCTGAATATAAACATCGGTGCCGTCCCTGCGGATAACGCGCTGCTCGTAAGGCTGCTCCACCGGTTCATTATTTAAGAGTTTGGTTCTCACACGATGAGCAAGCTCAAGGCTTTCCTTGGATAAAAAGTCCCTGGCATTACCGTGGTAAAGTTCATCCCAGCTAATACCAATCATTTTTATAGCGGCTTTATTAGCATTGATAAAATTGCCCTCTAAGTCATGCATCCAGATGCCATCGATGGCGTTCTCGAAAAGATTACGGTATCGCTCTTCGGAAACTTTTAAATCCTGCTGTGCTGCCTTAAGTCGGGCACGATAATCCCGCCGTTGACGCAGCCATTTGAAGAACATGTCGTATAAACTAAGCTTGTTCAAGGAATATCTCCCAGCGTTACCCAGCCTTCTTTCAAAGCCCGTACAACCGCTTCGGTTCTTGAGCTAACCTGAAGTTTGTTAAAAATATGTCCGAGATGGGCTTGAACGGTGCGTAAACTCAAATAAAGCTCATCGGCAATTTCCTGGTTGCTTAAGCCGCGGGTCGCCAGTTTCAAAACTTCAATCTCTCTATCACTCAACATGTCGGGAGATTTTTTAGCCAACATTTTACCCGGTGCCGGCACGAAACGATTAAGCACTTTGCGGGCAATCGCCGGATGTAGAACCGATTCGCCGGCATACACCTGTCGCACCGCATCGACCAGTTCGCGACCGCGGACACTCTTAAGTAAATAACCGGCGGCGCCTGCCTCAAGCAGACTGAAAACAAACTGGTCATCATCATAAGCGGAAAGTATCAGTACAGCCACGGAAGGGTATCGTGCTTTTATTTGTTTAGTGGCTTCGATGCCATCAACAACAGGCATGGCGATATCGATAATGGCGACATCAGGTTTAACACTGCCAGCCAGTCTTATTGCTTCGTTGCCGTCAGCCGCTTCAGCAACAACATCCATATCTGGTTCCTGCGCTAATATCTGCCGGGTTCCTTCTCGGACAACGGCATGATCATCGGCTATCAATATCTTTATTTTTGGCATACTTTCCTCGATTTAACTCTATCATACACCCAGTATTTAGCGGACTCAATATGTACTTAATATGGTTAAGCGTTTATGCTTAGCCGCCGATTATATAATTAGGCAGGAAAACGGTAGGCTAATTTATTCACTTTTTGTTAAATTAAGTAATATAATATGAACTATGTACTAGTTGACATAAACTTTTTTATTAGATAATTATAACATTATTGTTGAAAATTCAATTATTACGTTTTTATTGATTGCATTGTAGCATTAGATAGGGAATGGTTGACATAAAATGGAATGGCAGATAATAATAGCTATACTAATCGCGTTACCGGTGATAATTTTTCCGGCGCTTGCCTTATGGTATTTAAACATCGGCGGGATTTTTAATTTCCTTAAAGCTGCCAAAGAAAGACGAAAGGGACGATAGGGTGGAGATTATCCACAATATCATCCCTTTTTATGTACTAAAATTCTTAAAAGTTACCAGGGATTTTCCCGGTTTTTCAGTGTGTGAATCAAGTCATCAATAGGAATGGCAGTAAGCGTAAGAGTTTGAGTAGTGCCTTTAGCGCTTAAGCGTATTGCCAGCTTAGCAACAGCTTCATTGCTCGGCGCTTCGATGATGTTAACAAAATCATACTGGCCGAGCAGTGCGTATTGAATAATTATTTTGCACCCCATAAACTCAATTTCTTTATCGATTTCTTTTAGTATCTCCGGGTCATCCTGTAAAACCTTCCGTCCGGCATCGGTAAGGGTTGTCAGCATTAAATAGACAGACATTTCAACCTCCTTACGTTTATTGCGTCTGGCTCATATTACAAGGTATTTTGTTGTTTTTGTCAATATTGCTTCAAAATCCCTCTCAATCTCCCTTTTACAAAGGGAGAGGGTATTACGCTACCCTTTTACCCGTCTCCCTCCTTAATAAGGAGGGACTAAGAGAGATTTTACCCTTTTGATATAAACTCAAGTCATGTTCTTTTTGACTATGCTATAATGTAGCGAAATTATTTTTGGAAGGGTAGCGGATTTATGCCCGATAACGTTAAGGATTTAAAAGGTAAAGAAAAGAATGAACCGATTGCCGATTTCTTAAAGATGAAACTGGTAGAACTCAAACCTGGTTATGCCAAGATAACGATGAAAGTCTTGCCGGAGCACCTTAACTTCAACGGCTTAATTTTCGGGGGCATCGTTATGGCGATAGCCGACCAGGCATTTGCCTATGCCACGAATTCGTTGGTAATGCCTTCCATCGCCACCCAGTTTAATATCCACCTGATATCCGGCGCCAGCGTAGGGGATGAATTGACCGCCGAAGGTCGTGTGCTTAAGAGCGGGCGGCGTATCGGGGTTACGGAGATGACGGTCACCAACCAAAACGATAAGCTCATCGCCAAAGCCACTGGGACAACGGTGGTGACGGGGTAAGACAATAACTAATAATGCGTTATCCGGGAGGTAACATGAGTAAATTCGCTATATATATACACAACCAAGCTCCTCATATATTGATACATAGGATTAAATGCGGGCATGTTAGGCAAAGAGACAGGGGAAATGTTACAAAAGTAGGATATTGGGAGGAGCGTAACAGCTTGGATGCGGTTCGGAGGTTACGTAATAAATTAAGACGAAAAGGGTATAGACCAGGTGCGAAGAATGGTGGGTGGTATTGTATGCATTGTAATCCTACTTGCTAAGATATATTTGTCAAAAAAATATTTGTCTAATCACAATTGTTAAAATCAAACTGAACTATTACCAAGAATTACTTCGTATTGACAGCCTCAATACAGATATGTTAATCTAATCAAGTTATTATGCAATACATATCAATCTATTACAGCGAACTGGACAAACCGAAATTCATCTTTATCGGGCGCACCGGAGTGCGCGCGGGAGGTTTTGACGGTTAGTAGATAGATTGATAGGCTTATTTTAGCTATATTGTTAGTTTAAAATTACCTCCCCAACACGGGAGGTAATTCTTTTTTAGGAGTATTACTAGTTGTCATTCTGAGGGAGTGACCTGCCCGACGCACAAAGCTTTGGCAGGCGGGAACGACCGAAGAATCTCGAGGTGGGGCTAAAAATGTACCTCCCCGAACCGAGATCCTTCGCTCCGCTCAGGATGACCAATAACAAAATATGGAAAAAAGAGAAACGATACCACAGCTAATCAAGGATAACCGCGATAAGTGGGGCTCGCGTACTGCAATGTCCATGAAGATGTTCGGCATCTGGCATCGCTACACCTGGCAGGACTATTACGATAACGTTAAGTACTTCTCGCTGGGGATGATTAGCCTGGGGCTTAGAATCGGCGATGTAACGTGCATCATCGGCGATAACGAGCCGCAGTGGTTCTGGGCAGAGTTCGCCGTGCAGGCGGCGGGGGGTATCGCCACCGGTATTTACGTTGACTCCGTACCAGCCGAGGTTAAATACATCGCGGTGCATTCTGACGCTAAATTCGCCGTCGTTAATGATCAGGAACAGACCGACAAATTCCTGGAAATCAAAGACGATTTACCTGACCTTGAGCGGATTATTTACTGGGACTCCAAAGGATTGCGTAACTATGACGACCCCATGCTTATCAGCTTTAACGATGTAATAACTCGAGGCAAAGAATACGAAAAAACCCATCAAGGACTCTTCGAGAAAAATGTGGATGCCGGTAAGGGTGACGATATCGCTTTTATCTACTACACCTCCGGTACAACTGGCTTACCTAAGGGAGCCGTGCTTACCCACCGTGCTTTGATAACTACGGCTAAGGGATTCATCAACCGTTATCCTATGAACGAGAAAGATAATCTCATCTCCAACTTCCCGGCGGCGTGGGTAGGGGACAGCTTCTTCGCAACTATACCGCACTTGCTAACCGGCGCGGTACTCAACTTCCCGGAGGAGCCGGAAACCATCGCCGAAGACACGCGGGAAATAGGGCCCAACTTTGTAATATACGGTCCGCGGCAATGGGAGGGGCTAGTCAGTGAAATACAAGTGAAGATGCTGGATGCTTATTGGCTCAAGCGTTTAACCTATAAACTATTCCTTCCTGTAGGACATAAAATAGCTGACATAAAGTTTGAAGGCAAGACTCCGAACGTATTCTGGCGATTTTTGCACTGTATTGCTTATTTGGCTTTATTCCGACCACTTAAGGATAGATTGGGCTTAAGCAACGTCAGGTTTGCCGTTACAGGCAGCTCGGTTTTAAGCCTGGATACCTTTAGATTAATCCACGCTATCGGTGTTGAGTTAAGACAGTGCTACGCCAGCACTGAAGCCGGCTTAATCTCATCGCATGGTAAAGGTGAAATTAAATTCGAGAGCGTCGGTCGACCAGCGTTGGGCACGTCACTGCGTATTACCAAAGAAGGCGAGTTGCTAGTTACCAGCGACTGTATGTTCAGGGGATATCATAAGAATCCGGAAAAGACGGAGGTGACGCTGATTGACGGCTGGTGCCATACCGGCGATGCCGTCAACCTTAACGAACAGGGGCACCTGATATTTATGGACCGACTGGAACATATGGGTATATTAAAATCCGGCGCTAAATACGCGCCACAGTATATCGAAGGTCGTTTGAGGTTCAGTCCTTATATCAAGGATGCCATGGTCATCGGTGGCAAAGATAAGGACTATGTTTCTGCCATCGTCAATATTGATTTTGCCATGGTGGGTAAATGGGCGGAGAGGCATCGTATTCCTTATACGACCTTCGTCGACCTTTCCCAGAAAAAAGAAGTTGCCGACCTGGTGCGGCAAGACTTGGAACGCGTCAATGGCTATCTGCCGGAGACGTCACGCGTGCAGAAGTTTGTCCTGCTGCATAAGGAGTTCGACCCTGATGAAGCGGAGCTTACACGTACGAGAAAGCTGCGCCGTGATTTTATGGAACAGCGTTATAAAGACCTGATAGACGCTTTATACGGCGGTAAAGACAAAGTAGAAGTCCAGGCGCCAGTCACGTACCGCGATGGTCGTAAGGGTGTAGTTACCACAGACATCAATATAAGAACGCTTAACGTGAATACCAACTAATAGAGAAAAAATTATGAACGACCTACTGCAATATACAATATCCGGGCTTTCGCTGGGCATGGTTTATTCGCTGATAGCCCTGGGATTCGTAGTAGTCTGGAAGTCCAGCGGTGTCGCCAACCTGGCGTTGGGGCAGCTGGTGCTTTTTTCCTCATGGTTTACGTACGGCATGCTTTCGCAGGCAGCGCTGCCTATATGGGCAGCTATTCCTTTAGTGATTATTTTCGCGCTTGCCCTTGGCTGGATAATAGAAAAATTCACACTTCGTCCGCTGATAGGACAGCCTATTCTATCATTGATAGCTATAACGCTAGGGTTAGCTTACTTTTTAGAGGGGCTCGTGGGTGTCATATGGCCAAAGAGCCTGGCAGCCATGCCACCTCTTTTCCCTCAAGAGCCTATACACATCGGCAGCGCTATCATTAAACAGGAATTCCTCTGGGCAGCGGTGATATCTTTAGTGCTATTCGGCTTGCTGACCCTTTTCTTTAGATACCATAGGATGGGCATTGCCATGCGCGCCGCTGCCGACGACCAGAAGGCATTACAAGCTTGCGGCATTCCGGTAACCAGGATTTTCTCGCAGTCGTGGATGTTTGCCTGTGTACTGGCGGCCGTGGGTGGGATTTTAATTTCCAGCATCGGTAATATCAGTAAAGCGCCACTAATCGAGACTGGCCTACAGGCTTTCTCCGTCGTCATCCTCGGCGGGTTGGATTCATTCCTCGGCGCCATCGTCGCTGGACCCATTATCGGACTGGCGGAGACGCTAGGGGGCGGTTACTTGACCAAGCTGACATGGGAAGGTATTAAAGATGTGATTCCTTTCATTATTATTATCATCGTGATGGTGATTAAACCCTTCGGGTTATTCGGCGAAAAACGTATAGAGAGAATATAAGATGAGTTTACCGGCTGGGATAAGAAATTATACGTATGCGGAAGACATGGCTATATTCCGAACCAAGACTCACTGGACGATGCTAATATTGCTGCTGGTCTTCTTGTTCATAGCGCCTTTATGGTTCGGCAATCACTGGCTTAGCATATCCAATCGGATTGGCATCACCATCATCGCCGTTACGGGACTGAATATATTAACCGGCTACTGCGGTCAGCTATCCATCGGGCATGCCGGTTTTATGGCCGTCGGCGCTTATACGTCTGCTTTATTAGTAACTAAATTCGAACTACCTTTCATCGTGGGGCTGCTTTGCGCCGGTGTAATGGCCGGACTTATCGGCATACTCTTCGGGATGCCTTCCTTACGTGTAAAAGGCTTTTACCTGGCTATTACCACGATTGCTGCCCAGTTCATCATCATCTGGGTAATCGAACACTGGACGTCGGTCACCGGTCCTAATGGCATCATGGATGTACCCCCGGCTTCATTTGGCGGACTCGTTGTCAAGACGCCTGCCAGCGAATACTTTATGATACTCATCATTACCATCATCGCTATCTTTGCCGCGAAGAACATGGCGCGTACCAGAGTTGGACGGGCTTTCGTGGCGATACGCGATAATGACCTTGCCGCCGAAGTTATGGGCATCAATCTATTTCGTTATAAATTGACCGCTTTCTTCATCGGCTGTTTCTTCGCAGGAATTGCCGGGGCTTTATTAGCGCATACCAGCCGAACAATCGGCCCTGAATATTTCCAATTTAAAGACTCTATACTCTTTGTAGGGATGATTATCATAGGCGGGTTGGGCACAACTACCGGGCCGATATATGGCGTCCTTTTTATCAGCCTTCTAGACGAACTTGTTACCCAATTATCTCCCGCTTTACAGTCCGCTTTTCCTAATATTCTCCCTGGGTTCACGTCGGGAATTGCGCCGATGCTATTCGGGCTGGCAATAATACTCTTCCTTATCTTCGAACCAAGAGGTCTGGAACACCGCTGGCAATTATTTAAGGCGGCGTATAGATTCTGGCCTTTCTCATATTAAATCTAAAATGAGGTGATGATTATGTGAAAACGCCAAAACAAAAAGATGGCTTTATATATATAAAATTTTTAGGAAGGGGTTATATGAAAAATAAGAAATTGCTACTGATTACACTCGTTTTGGCGGCGATTATGCTGGTTTCGCCGCTGCTTGTCTCCTGCGGCTCAACGAGCGCCCAACCAGGACAGGTACTTAAAGTGGGCGTAATGACGCCAGCAACTGGACCGGTGCCGGAAAAAGGTATTGCCGGGCAACATGGCTGTGCCGACGCTGTAGAATATATCAACAAAGAACTTAACGGAGCCAACGGCTATCCAATTGACCTCCTCTGGCGTGATTCCGCCTACAACATGGAGAAGGTGGGCACCATCATCCAGGAGTTTATGGATGCCGGATGTGTCATTTTCGCCACTCATTCCTCTTCGGAAATGAAAATGGCGTCAGGCAAATCTAATGAAGCAGGTTTTCCCGGCATCGCGGCATTCATCTCAACGATAAACTTGCATCCAACCACTCATGTTTACGGTGTAACTCCCGATTACGGCGATGACTGGGTAGCTTTCGCTGAATATTACATGAAAAATATTTGGAAGGGTTCGGGGAAACCGAAAATGGGTCTCCATCTACTGAATAACCCGACCGGACAAGGCGCAAAGAACGGCGCTCAAGCTAAAGCAGCTGAACTTGGTATTGAATTAGTGGACATTGCGGAACATAAAATAAGCACGATAGATGAGACGGTAAGCCTGCAGAAAATGAAGGATGAAAAAATCGATGTTCTCTTCATTTCCAGCACGCCTGCGCCTACCTCGGTAATCATTAAAAATGCTAAAGACCTGGGCATGTATCCCGGCATCACCATCGGCTGCGCGGCGGCTAGTTTCGGCCAGGCATTACTCGACCTTGGCGGCACTGCCGTTGAAGGTGTTTATGGTGTAGCACATACAGCCCTCTGGGATGATTCTGCCTCTATCATTGCCAAAGCTAAGGAATATTGTCAGAAAAACCATCCTGCCGACGTGAATAACGACGACTATCTCGCCTGGTGGATGACGATGCTCTCCATAAGAGAAATCCTGGTAAAGGCAGTAGATAATGTCGGCTATGATAAGCTATCAAAAGGCGATACGGTTGCCTGGAAAGCAATAGAGGAGCAGGGCATCCAAAAAATCGATGGCTATACTGCTGAAGGACTAGCTGGTGGTCCGATGAAATACGTCGATAACGGCGATAACAGGTTAAATAAATACCTGCGACTTTATCAAATAAAGAGCGGAAAATTTGTAGCAGCTGCCGATTGGCAAGCTATGCCATTAATCAAGTATGAGACCTTTGATTGGTGGGGTAAATAGTTAAATAAACGGGGCGCCGCCGCAGCGGCGCCCCCATCAAGGTAGACAATGCTTAAACTCAATAATATCGAGGTGACCTATCTTAACGTCATCAGGGTACTGCATGGCGTCTCGCTGACGGTAGAAGACGGCGCTATTATCGCCCTTTTGGGGGCAAATGGGGCGGGGAAAAGCACTACGCTTAAGGCGATTTCCGGCTTGCTACACCTCGAAGAGGGTGAAGTAACGGACGGCACTATCGAGTGGAACGGCGAAAGAATCGATAAGAAAAACGCCGAACAGATAGGCAAACTGGGCATTATCCAGGCATTGGAAGGACGCCATGTCTTTGAACATCTGACTACGGAGGAAAATCTACTGGTGGGCGCGCATAACCGCCGCGACCGTAGTAACGTTAAAACTGACATCGAGATGGTATATGACTACTTTCCGCGTCTGAAGGAACTACGGCGGAACACAGCCGGCTATCTTTCCGGAGGCGAACAGCAGATGCTTGTCATCGGACGAGCCATGATGGCTACTCCTAAACTGATGATGCTTGATGAACCTTCACTGGGACTTGCGCCGTTGCTCGTTGAAGAAATCTATGATATTATCAAGCGGTTCAACACCGAGCATAAAACGTCAGTATTACTCGTAGAGCAGAACGTCCGTATCGCTTTAAGCATCGCCCATAATGGCTATGTCATGGAGAACGGAAGGGTCGTGCTGGACGGCAGCGCGGACTTCTTGAAGAATAACGAGGACGTGAAAGAATTCTATATGGGACTCTCGACAGTAGGCACGAAGAAAAGCTATCGCGAGGTCAAGCATTATAAAAGGAGAAAAAGATGGCTGTAAGCCTGCTCAAAGGCGAATATTACGATAAATTAGAAACAATGTCGCCATCTGCCCGCCAGCAATACCTAGATAAGAAGCTGCACGAGCAGGTCGCCTACGCTTATAGTCATTCTCCTGCAGTAAAAACGTCTTTTGATAAAGCTGGCGTCAAGCCCAACGATATAAAAACGACTAAAGACCTGGAAAAGCTGCCCATTATACGTAAAACTGACCTTCTGGATATGCAGAAAGCCAATCTGCCTTACGGTGGGGTCTTAGGTATGCCTAAGGGGGACGTCGAACGGGTTTTTATTTCTCCTGGTCCTATTTATGAAATACAGCCTTCAACCTGCCCGTGGTTCGCCAAGGCATTCTGGTCGGCAGGGTTCAGGAAGGGCGATATCGTAATCAATACCTTTACTTACCATATGTCGCCGGCCGGCATCCTCTTCCATGAAGCCATCAGGGACTGCGGCGCTACGGTAGTCGTGGCTGGCACCGGCAATACCGACCTTCAGATACAGATTATGAAAGAGCTTAAAGTTACCGGCTTTGTCGGTACGCCTAGCTTTTTAAACACGATTATCAAACGAGCGGAAGAGATAGGAGTTAACGTTAAAAAAGACCTTTACATAAAGCGTGCATGGTTCACCGGCGAGATGCTGCCGCCTTCGCTACGTAAGATATTCGAGGAAAACTACGCCATCGATACCTTTCAAACTTATGCCGTCACCGAGCCAGGCGGGGCAATAGCTTACGAATGTAAAGAGAAATCCGGCATGCACCTGATGGACGAATATGTTACCGAAATCGTCGACCCGGAAACAGGCAAGCAACTTGGACCCGACGAAGTCGGTGAAATCGTCACTACGCAGCTCCACAATCGAAATTGGGGACTTATCCGCTTCGGGACGGGCGATTTATCGTCCTACGTCGTCGAAAAGTGCCCCTGCGGTCGTACAGCGCCTAGGATTACCGGCATCGTCGGCAGGGCAGGGGATGCGGTTAAGGTGCGAGGCATGTTCGTTGTCGCTAAGCAGGCGGAACAGGCGATTCTGGGTTTCAGTCAAGTCGCTAGGTATCAACTGGTTGTAGGACGCCACGAACACCGCGACGAAATGACGCTTAAGATAGAGTTAAAAGACAGCAGTATCGCCAAAGATAAGCTAGCAGTTGACATAAATAACAAGTTCCAGGATATTTGCCGCATTAAGATTGACAAGATTGAGTTTGTCGCTCCTGGCTCGATTGCCGATAAAGAGCAAGGAATTAAAGACGAGCGTAAGTGGGAATAAAAACTGATTATATTTTATTGACATAATTAATACGGCTGTATAAAATAGTACCGTGACACCAAAACGTACTACATCAAGCGAACAAGAACCACGCCCCGCCAAACTTACCGTTTCTCGTAAAGAAGCTCATGGACTTTTAACTTCTCGTATTGAAAAAGGAAAAGACCTTATATCGTTAATTGTTAGTACAAGTGAAGAATTTGAACTATTAAAGAAAAACTACTACTCGTGGAATGAATACAATACAGAATTATTAAGAAGGATATTTGATACTGATCAATTTGTCAATGAATATAGGTCTTTTGGTTGGGGCATGGCCAGCGATACGCTTTCAGAACAAATAAAAGAGCAAATTGATGACATAAATAATGCCATTAGAAGACTGGAATCAATAAGAGAACGTTTGCCACTAATACCAGAGCCAATAGAACAAAAGAGTCAGATAACAACTTCATCAAATAAACCAAATGTAAAAACTAAAGAAGTTTTCATAGTTCATGGAACCAATCAAGGTCTTAAAGATACGGTGGCTCGTTATTTATCTTCAATAGATTTGACACCTGTTATATTACATGAACAACCAAATTTAGGTGCCACAATAATAGAAAAACTTGAACGAAATTCACTAGTCGGATATGCAATAGTATTACTTACTGGGGATGATAAATCTTTTTCTGGAGATGACTCTTCTTCTGTCACATTACGTGCTCGTCAAAATGTCGTATTTGAGTTAGGATATTTTATAGGAAAATTAGGTAGAGAAAAAGTATGTGCTCTTTATTCTGAAGGCGTTGAATTGCCTTCAGATTTCCATGGTGTAGTTTATATACCTTTTGATAAAGCTGGAGCTTGGCGTCTTTTACTTACTAGAGAATTAAAGGCTTCCGGGATTGATATTGATCTTAATAAAGCAATTTAAATGTTGAATATTCATCTTTTCTCTTCGCCCAGGTAGGCAGCGATAACCTTGGGGTTGTTCTTGATTTCTTCCGGCGTGCCTTCGGCGATTTTCCGTCCGAAGTCCAGCACCACGATGCGGTCGGCGATATCCATGACCACCCCCATGTCGTGCTCCACGAGCACGATACAGCTGACGCCATCCCGCAACACCGGCGTATCAGGGTAGGTGATGCCCTGACCTTCGAAAATGTCTATGATAAAGCGGGCGATATCTTCCTTTTCCTCCAGGTTCATGCCCGCCATTGGCTCGTCCAGCAGCAGTACCTTAGGCTCCAGAGCTAAAGCCCGCCCCAACTCCACGCGTTTTCGCATACCATAGGGGAGTACACCTACTGTTTGCTTACGGATAGATTCAATTTCCAGGAAGTCGATGATATCTTCCACGGTTTTACGGTGCAGGATTTCCTCTTTATGCGCCCAGCCGAAGTAGAGGGCGCTGGCGAGAGGATTCTGCTTCATCAGAACGTGGCGGGCAGCCAGGATGTTATCCAGCGTGCTCAAGCCGGTATAAAGCTCGATATTCTGGAACGTACGGGCTAGTCCCAATCGGGCGGCTTTATCGGGTCGGATACGGGTAATTTTCTGCCCATCGAAGCTAATTTCACCATGCTGGGGCTTATAGAAGCCATTAATACAGTTCAACAGGCAAGTCTTTCCCGCGCCATTAGGACCTATAATCGCCAGAATCTCTTTATCCCGGACGTTAACGCTGACATCTGTGAGTGATTTCACGCCGCCGAAGGTTAGAGAGAGGTGCTCTATCTTGATTCTGATTTTTCTAGCGGTTCGTTTTTTGGGGCTATCTTTTTTAACTGGTGTCATTTCTTATTCATCAATTCATCGCGGTATTTAGGCAGCTTTTGGCAGGCAGTGTCCTTACAGGCGAGGGATTTATGCAATGTTTTACTCTTATTTTTAAGCTCTTTTAACGCGTTTATATTGTTTTTAGCGTATTTCTGGCTGCCGGTGCACTTAACCGTGCCGTTTTTTTGCACGATAATTGTCACTTCGTCATCGACGTCATCACAGTAAATCGTGGTAGCGGTTACTTCCCAATCAACCATACACTTATCTTACAATTATTATGTATTCAATTCAAACGGAAACGCTTGATATTGACAGGTCATAAAGGTAAAATAGTTGGGGCGGTAGGGCGGACGAAAGCCGTACGGGCTCGTAGCTCAGCGGCAGAGCGGGCGGCTCATAACCGCTTGGTCCCAGGTTCAATCCCTGGCGAGCCCACTTTCTTAACGGCTTACTCAATAATTCTCAAAGGTAAGGGATAACTAATGACAAATAATCGCGACCAGCATCCTAGAAATAAGAAAACTCTTTCAGGTGATATCCGGGATTATGTCAAAAAAAGGGCAGATCAGCAGCAGGAAGATAAAACGAATGATGCGAGAAAATCAATAGAAATCCAGCTACTCTTAAGCGAACTGGAAAATCTTCTATTGAAATTGCCTCAATCAGACCCACAAATTCTCGCTGCCCGCCAAAAACTTTTCGATTTGAAAATAGCATTTTATAAAACTCTGGACATTAAGTAATAACCATTTCCTTAGGCGCCGAGCGACATTATTCACTTGACCTGCCCCCGTATAATCTAAATGTGTAAAGGGGGTAGTGTAATTTGGACAAGATTTATCATACTTTTCTATGGTTAATGGGTTTTCAAACTGGTGAACACATCAGCGACATGCTTGCCCGACAAAAAAAACGATTAGGGAAGTGGTGGTGGGTATTTCCGATTATAACGATTGTGGCGACATTTTTCTTTTTTATTTTTGAAATCTGTTTAACCGTGCATATCGCGATGTTTAAACTGAAAAAAGACTAGCGTTATGTTAATAGTCATTCTGACTGGAGGGAAGTCCTGTATTATTATGTCAACATCTTAACTCTACGAACACCACACGACATAACATATATTGTGCGCCCCATAGTTTTATGACTTAAAGTGTTTGACATAATTGATTTTAATAACATAAATCATTGTATATATTTAACTTATGCCTTCTGTCTTTAAACTAGTAGCATCTTCAATTACTTGTTTAGCGTTATCCACAAGTGCGGTTCTATTCATCATAATTGTGTACATATTGACTTTAAAATTGTCACTTAGACCGTGAGGCCAATTATGTGTAGAAATCCACTCCTTAACTATATCTATATTGGCAAGTTCATTCATATCTGAAACATCACCTTTATTCCCTAATAATATATCCATTTGCTTCTCTATCAATTTTATTCTACCTCTAACATTTTCAGCTAGATTATTTACTGCTTTTTGTAAATCATCACCAAGAGTCAAAGCAATTCTACTGATATATTCAGTCCTTATATTTATCGAGTCATATTCGAGTAATAATCCGGATAATCCTTCATATAAATATGATTTCGTTCCTTCTTGACTTAAAGCTTCTTCTCTTTTTGGTGATGAAAAAGGAGATAGCCCGCATTTATAAACATCTTCTGCCCACTCAATAATTTCATTTAATAACCGTTCTTTTTTATTTTGGTTCTCTCTTTCTTCTACACTTCTTACACTTCGCCATGTAAAATACGCAAGAAAACCAGTCGCAACCGCGAGCACTATAGTAAATGCTGCTATATATGAATTAGCAAGTTGTGGATTATATTGAAAAGTAATAATGATAAGAGCAAGAATAATAAAAATAATTATTAAGGAGATAAAAAAACGATTTTTATAATATTTCTTCATACCCCCATTATACCTCCAAACGTCAAGGGAAAACTCCCTTCGGTCCCTCTTTACGAAAGAGGGAAACTCATCTTCTCCCTTTTGTAAAGGGAGATAAAGAGAGGGTTTTTATAAACATCTTCGCAGATTTTGATTGTAGCGCGTGCCAGTTAGGAAAACGTCCCTTTAACACCTCTTTTTCCGTGTTCCTGTGAAAACAGGAATCCAGTGGTGGGGTAAAGGAAGTCTGGATCCCGATTTTCATCGGGATGGAAAATTGGTATTATTACTTCTTCCCTTTTAGACGTTTTATTTGAAAGACCACCGGATTACCGGGGTCCGGGCAGATTGCGTAACTAATATCAGGTTCCTGGCTCCAAGGGAAAGAGCCACCGTATTTCAAAACATCAATTGCCGATTCCATAGTATGGTAAGCTGAAAGACATATTCCACCCGGTGTCGTGCTGCCGACTATCCACTTATCGCCAACTTTATGCCCCACCCCGCATTTGCCTTTTTGCGATATCACAGTGATTTCAACATTATACATCTTAGACATATACCATCTCCTTATTATGTCAATTGCGTATAGGTTCCCGCGACTGCTTGGGCAATCATTTCTACTAAGCGTGGTAGTCCCCAGCCTTTTACCGCGGAAATAATCGCCGTGCTCTCATCCGGAACGATGCCTAGCGAGGCTAATACACTTCCTACGCCCTCTCCATCTGGCATCGGCTCATTGGGGAAAAGGCGGTCGACCTTGTTTAATACTGTGATACGCTTTTTCTCGGCAAGTCCAAGCTCGACGAGGATTTTCTCCACTGCCTGGCACTGCTCTGACGCGTCCGGTGAGGAGACGTCGACGACGTGCAGCAAGAGACTAGCTTCAGAGAGCTCTTCCAGAGTTGCCCGAAAGGCATGGATAATAGTCGGCGGCAGCTTACGAATAAAACCTACGGTATCAGTCATCAGCACTGTTTTATTATCCGGCAGGTATAAACGGCGGGTGGCGGGGTCGAGCGTGGCGAATACTTTATCATCAACCAGGACGTCAGTCTTACAAAGGACGTTAAGCAGCGTGCTTTTACCGGCGTTTGTGTAGCCAACCAGCGCCACTACTGGGATACCGCTTTGCTGCCTTTGCTGACGGTATAACGCGCGCCGACGTCTTATTTCTTCGGTTTGCTCCTGTAATCGTTGAATTTTACGTCGAATCAAGCGACGGTCCGTCTCCAGCTGCGATTCGCCGGGACCCCTGGTGCCTATGCCCCCGCCCAGTCTCTCCAAGTGACTCCACTGGCCAGTCAACCGGGGCAAAAGGTACTGGTGCTGGGCAAGCTCTACTTGCAAGCGTCCTTCGTGAGTTCTAGCGCGTTTGGCGAAGATATCCAGAATCAGCGCCACGCGGTCAATGACCTTGACATCAAGCTCATTTTCCAGGTTTTCCTGTTGTTTTGGCGTCAGTTCGTCATCGATGATGAGGACATTATAATTTTTAGTGCTTTTTAAAGCTAAAAGCTCCTGTACTTTACCTTTACCTACATAGGAATCATGTGAAGGTGTCGTTAACTGCTGAATTATTTTACCCAAAACCCTAGCGCCGGCAGATTCAGCCAGCAGTGCCAGTTCCTCCAGGGAGTTTTCGGTGATTTTCCTCTCGCGACTACCCTTAAGAGATACCGCCAGTAAGAGAGCTTTTTCCGGCGCTGCCCTGGTGATAATGATATTTTTAGCTATGTTTTTCTCCTAACAATTGATTATGTTAATCTATTTTTTTCGGTGTAAGGCGACGTGTATTACGCCAACCAGAAAGCCGCGATAGTCCCTTCACCAGTGAAACATCCGGGATAGTCAGCGATAACCTTACGTATCCCTCACCGCTATGGCCATACCCTACACCTGGCGTGACCGCTACACCAACTTGGTCTAGTAAATCGTTCGTAAAATCTACGGAATTATAGCCTTCAGGCACCTTCGCCCAGATATAGAGACTAGCCTTAGGCGGCGTCACTTGAACCCCGATTTTGTTTAAAACCTCGACAATCAGATCGCGGCGTCGCTGGTAAGTAACGTTATGTTCACCTACGCAAGCCTGTGATCCGTTCAAAGCCTCGATAGCCATATACTGGATAGCCTGGGGAATCCCCGAGTCCAGATTCGATTTTAACGTTCTTAATGCTTTTATCGCATCGGCATTACCAACCGCCATACCGATACGCCAGCCAGTCATATTGTAGGTTTTAGAGAGGGAATGAAACTCTATCGCAACATGCTTTGCCCCCTCCGCCTGCATAAAGCTAACCGGTTCGTAGCCATCAAAAGCTACTTCCGAATAAGGTCCATCGTGGCAAACGAGGATATTATTTTGCTTGGCGAATTCCACTGCCTGCTGGAAAAAGTCCAGTCCGGCGACCGCTCCGGTAGGATTATTGGGATAATTCAGCCACAGGATCTTGGTGTCTTTTAGAATAAAGCTCTTGACACTCTTAAAGTCAGGAAGAAAGCCGTTCTCCGCCTGCAGTGGGAGATAATAAGGCCTGCCACCTGCCAGCTGTGTGCCGATAGAATACACGGGATAACCGGGATCCGGCACCAGGGCAATATCGCCAGGGTCAATAAAGCAAAAAGCAATATGCCCTATGCCTTCTTTGGAGCCGATAAGCGGCAATACTTCGGTGGCTGGGTCAAGTATAACGTTAAACCGTTTCTTGTACCATTCGGCGATAGCAACATGCAGTTCCGGCAATCCTTCGGACTCCGGATAGCGGTGGTTTACCGGGTCTTTCGCCGTTTCACAGAGTTTATCTATTATGTGCGACGGTGTGGGTATATCGGGGTCGCCAATGGCAAAGCTGATGACCTCTTCACCTTTGGCTTGCTTTTCGGCTATTTTCTTATTAATTTCGACAAACAGGTATGGCTTTAAAGCTTCGATACGCCGGGCTATTTTCATAACAACACCTCAATCTGGCCAAACACCTTCATAAACAACTTCAGCTGGCCCGCCTAATATTACTTCACGGTTGCCATTCCACTCGGCATTAAGCACGCCACCAGGCAACCGGATATCAACTTTTGACTCTGTGTAACCGCGTAGCTTAGAAGCAACTGTAATCGCGCAGGTGCCGCTGCCACAGGCTAGCGTCTCTCCCACTCCCCGCTCCCATACCCGTGCTTCGATATGGCTTTTATCCAATACATGGGCTATTTCAAAGTTCACCCTTTGCGGGAATATGGATAGGTTTTCTACTAACGGTCCTATTTTACTCATGGGAAAGTCCACCACTGGTGTATTCAGGAAGTGGACGGCGTGAGGATTGCCCATCGAAACGAGATTTAGTGTCAGCTTCATGCCTCCAACGATGGTTTCATAGGCTAGCATTGACTTTATGTCAAACGCCCTACCCTTCCCAGCTTTGGTATTTACCGGAATCTGCTTGGCGGCGAGTCTTGGCTTGCCCATATTCGCCCAGAATTTAACTACTTTACCGCCCTTCTTTTCAAGTTTTACGATGTTAACCGTTGCAACCGTTTCTATGGTCATTTCTTTGACGTTAGGGCTAACAAGCTTCTTTTCTAACGCGTATCTAGTCAGGCACCTGATGCCATTACCGCAGGTTTCCGCTTCCGAGCCGTCGGTATCCCAGGTACGCATACCGAAATCCGCCTTTTTTGAAGGCAGTAGTACTATCAAGCTGTCGGCACCGATGCCTAGATGCCGGTTTAAAACGGTTATCGCCAGCTTTGACCAGTCGCGCTTCATCTTGCGTCCGTCAACCATGACAAAATCATTACCAGCGCCTTGCATTTTAGTGAATTCCATTTATGTTAACTTACACTCCAGTCATATTAAATTTCGGCTAAAAACGTTTTAAGAGCTTTTTCGATATCTATTTCCTTCATGTGTTCGATATCAAACCAGTGGATATTTTCGTCCTTTAGCCGGAACCAGGCATACTGGTGGCGAATAAAACGGTGCGTTTCCGTCTTGATTTTCTGTATTGCTGCCTCGAGTGTCAGTTCACCTTTTATATATTGACCGATTTGCCGGTAGCCGATACCGGACATTGACGGTAAACTGAAAACGTACCCCATTTTAAGCAGTTTTTCTACTTCTTGAACAAGTCCCTGCTCAATCATCTTATCCACACGTTGGTCGACGATGCGGTATAGCGTGGACCTTTCGGCGGTTAAGCCGATGATAAATGGGGTAAACGCAGGGGGAGTTTTGCGCCCGAGTTGCGAAAAAGCCTGGCCGGCTTTTGACTTCACTTCGAGCGCGCGTATCACACGGCGCACATTGCGGCGATCAATTTTAGCTGCCGCGTCTGGGTCGGCAATGACCAGTTCCTGATATATTTCATCGATGTTGCTTTCATTAACTCTTTGTCCAATATTATACCTGAAATCTTTGTCCGGCGAAACTCTAGGTATATCCCAGCCTTCTAGTACCGCTTTAACGTATAATCCTGTACCACCTACGAGAAATGGCAGTTTGCCCCGACGGTGAATATCGTTTATAGCTTTGTTGGCTAGTTCCTGGTAAGTAGCTAGACTGAAATCATCATCGGGATTGATGATATTTATCAGATAATGCGGTATGGAATTAAGCTCTTGCGGAGTTGGTTTAGCCGTGCCGATATCCATATAGCGGTAGACTTGGCGGCTGTCGGCGCTAACAATTTCTCCCTGGAAGATTGATGCTAGGTGTAACGCAAGACGGCTTTTACCGATACCGGTTGGACCGACAATAGCGACCAAACGCTTCATACTATTTAGCTTTTTTTATCTCGGCAGTCTGCTTGACGATGTTGATGAATTCATCAACCTGTAAGCTGGCTCCGCCTACCAGAGCACCGTCAATCTCCGGCTGTTGCATAAATTCGGCGATATTCGCCGAATTAACACTGCCCCCATAAAGAATACGTACATCATCGGCAACGCTGTTGCCATGTAATTGAAGGATAAATTGGCGGATAAACTCGATTGTTTTATTGGCATCCTCCCCTGTAGCCGCTTTACCGTTGCCGATAGCCCATACCGGCTCATAAGCGATAACCATCCCGCTAAGGAAGTATAGTTTATCGGAACAAGTATAAACCTGGCGACCTAGGACTTCCTGCGTTTTGTCAGTATCTCTTTCTTCTAGTGTCTCACCAATACATAGAATCGGTTTTAAGCCGACGGTTATGGCCGCCTTGGCTTTTTTATTAATCATCTCATTCGTCTCGCCGATAATCTGCCGACGTTCGGAATGTCCGATGATAACATACTCGCAAAGTCCAGCTAGCATTAACGGTGAAATTTCGCCGGTATAGGCGCCTTTTTCTTCGTAAAATACGTTCTGGGCGCCTAGTTTTATATTGCTGCCATTAATGACAGACCACACTGCCTCTAGAGACACGAATGGCGGGCAGACAACCTTCTCTACATCGCGTATTTTACTTAACGGAGACTGCATTTTCTTGATTAAACTCACGGCGTCTTTTACCGTAGTATTCATCTTCCAGTTGCCCGCGATTAGCGGCATACGTGACATATTTAGCTCCTAGGCTCCGAATTTAGTCAGTTTCCGGGCATTAGCCATCGCCAGAGGCATAATATCCGTAGCGTTTATCCTACCCAGTCCGCCAGCTAGGAAAGCTGTTTCGGAGAATTTTTTCACGCCATCGGTACGGCAGTATTTGGAACTGATTACCACCGGCACCGGATGCCAGCTATGCCCGCCGTAAACTGCCGGTGTTGAATGATCGCCGGTAATAACCAGCACATCCGGTTTTAACGCCGTTATTGTGGGTAAAGCAGCATCAATTTGCTCTAATAGCTTCACTTTCCTGGTAAAATCGCCATCTTCACCAGCAGTGTCCAACCATTTTACGTGCACGAAGAAAAAGTCATACTTTTTATTGTAATTATCTTTTAATGTTTTGAACTCATCTTCCAGCGTTGTTCCCGTTTTCGCCACCTGCATCCCTACCAGCCTTGCTAAACCGCGGTACATAGGATAAACGGCTATCGCCAACGGATTCAGCTTATAACTCCCCTGCATCGTTGGCAGCTGCGGTTTTTTGGCAAAACCGCGGAGTAAAATCATATTAGCGGGGTGGTGATTAACTAAAATCGTTTTAGCTTTAGCAATAAATTGATTAACGATGTCCGCAGTCTTCTTAGCTAGTATTTTTTCTGCTTTCACTACTAAGGGAGTCACGCCTGTTCGCGATGAGTCTGACTCCGTAAGCTCGGTCTGCAGGTTTTTACCACGAAATACTACCACAAACCTGTGTTCTCTTACGGGGAATACCTTTATGTCAACTCCATTTATTTTCATGCCGTCTAGCAATTTACATAGTTTTATACACTTTTCAGTGGAAATACGCCCTGCTCGCCGGTCGGTGATAATGCCTTTTTTATCAATCGTGCAGAAATTGCCGCGGGCAGCTACATCGTCTGGACCAAGCTCAATATCAATCCCTACCGCTTCCAAAGCCCCCCGCCCTATTCTGTTAGCTATGGGGTCGTAGCCGAATAACGCCAGGTGACCTGGTCCACTCCCTGGTGTAATGCCCGGGGCAATAGGGTCGGCTAGACCACAGACACCTTGAGCCGCGATAGTATCTAGGTGAGGAATTCGTGCTGTTTCCAACTCTGTTTTGCCTGTTTTCGGATGCGGTAGACCGCCTAGTCCATCCAGCACCAGCATCACTATCTTTTCTGGCGACGTAACGGCTATTTCTTTAATCAGCTGTAAATCCATATGTCTATATTCTATCACGTAATGCAACTACACCGGGCAACTGTTCTCCACCGAGGAACTCTAAAGAAGCGCCGCCGCCTGTAGATATGAAGGTTATTTTATCGGCTAGCCCCAAGGCAGTTAGTGTTTCGGCTGTAGAACCACCGCCGACGATGGTTTTAGCTTTGAGTTGAGGCAATAACTTAGCTAACGTCTGCGTACCTTTAGCGAATTGTGGTATTTCGGCGATACCCATTGTCCCGTTCCAAAAGACTGTTTTAGCCTTTTTCAATTCTTCTCGGAAAGCGTCGATAGTTTTAGGACCGATATCCACAATTGTTGTGTCGGACGGTATAGATTCAACAGCTACAACCTTCCCTACAGCGCTGCCATCGGTTTTATCCGCGACCATGACGTCGACCGGAAGTAGAATACGCGCATGGTTCTTAGCCGCTTCCTTCATCAATTCCCCGGCTATATTGATTATGTCTACCTCCACTGCCGATACGCCAACTTTATAGGATTTTGCCTTTAAGAACGTTGCTGCCATGCCACCGCCGATGAGGAGGCAGTCTAACTTACCAATGATATTTTTTAATAAGGCTACCTTGTCGCTGACTTTAGCGCCCCCAAAAAACCCGATAAAAGGATGGGCGGGGTTCTCAAGAAGCCCGCCAAGTGTATTTATCTCCTTTTCCAGTAAAAATCCCGCCACTGCCGGAAGGTAATGGGGAATACCGGATATTGAGGCATGAGCGCGGTGCGATGTGCCGAAGGCGTCGTTAACATATATATTACCCAGACCGGCTAAAGCCTTGGCGAAGTTTTCATCGCCTTTTTCTTCTTCAGGATGGAAGCGCAGGTTCTCTAGTAATATTATGTCGCCTTCCTTAAGCCCCGTCACAGCCTTTTCCACCTCCGACCCCACACAATCACTAGTTATAGCCACAGGCTGGCGTAGAATCTCACTAAGGCGCTTCGCAACCGGTTCCAGCCGCATGTCTTCAACGACTTTTCCCTTGGGACGACCGAAGTGCGAAAGCAGAATTATTTTAGCTTTATGTTCAATAAGATACTTAATCGTCGGTAGAACGGCACGAATACGGCTATCATCGGTAATTTTGCCGGTTTTAGCGTCAAGCGGCACATTAAAATCAACCCGAACCAACACACGTTTACCGTTAACCTCAATATCCCTGACAGTCATCTTGTTCACGATGTATGACTCCTGAAATGTGGTTTTAGCTTTATTTCTTTACCTTTAACGATAAACCTGCTGTCGAACCTGATAACATCTCTGTAATCTGTCGAGCAATACCTGCGGCATCAAGTCCGTATTTAGCCCGTAGTATACTTTGGGTGCCATGTTCAACGAATTCATCCGGGATGCCGATAGTCTTTATCCTTATGTCAATTTTACCGGATTCTTGTAGAAGGCTTACTACGTTGCTGCCAAAGCCTCCAGCTAGGACATTTTCTTCTACAGTAACTACATTTTTCGTCCGACTGGCTACGTTCATGATTAATTCTTTATCTAGCGGCTTAGCGAAACGGGCATTAACCACGGTTGCCTCGATACCCTTTGAAGCAAGCTGTTTTGCCGCCTCTAATGAAGGTGTTACCGAAGCACCCAAAGCAATAATAGCTACATCCTCGCCGTATCTAACCACTTCGCCTTTACCGATGGGTAACTCGTGCAATGTGCTATCCAGCTTTACACCAAGTCCGTGACTGCGAGGATAACGTACCGCCATGGGACGTTTTGCTTTAACAGCAGTATAAAGCAGGTGTTGTAGCTCGTTTTCATCTTTAGGAGCGGCAACGACCATCTTCGGTATGAGCGTAAGATAGGAGATGTCGAACGTACCTTGATGGGTTTTACCGTCGTCGCCGACAATGCCGCCACGGTCGATAGCGAAGACCACCGGCAGGTTCTGTAGGCAAACGTCGTGGATTATCTGGTCGAAGGCACGCTGCAGAAAGGTCGAGTAAATCGCCACCACCGGTAAATAACCCTGGGTTGCTAGTCCGGCGGCAAAGGTGACTGCATGCTGTTCACAAATGCCAACGTCGAAAAGCCTATTTGGGAATTCGGCGGCAAAAGCATTCAAACAATTACCTTCTGGCATAGCTGGCGTAATAACCACCAATCTCGGCTCTTCTTTAGCCAGGCGAAGCATCGTTTGCGCAAAAACCTCACTATAGGTAAGTGCTTTACTCTCGTTGGCATCTTTAGCTGGTATGCCATGAAAATAGACCGCATTATCTTCTGCCGGCGAATGCCCCTTGCCTTTAGTGGTAACGATATGCACCAGGGTCGGCTTGGTACTCTCTTCTTTTACCCGTCTAAGTACGCTTTCTAATTCGTGAATATTATGTCCATCAACCGGCCCAATATACCTAAAACCAAGCGCTTCCCATAAGGGCGTCGGCATAAATAAGCCTTTGATTCTATCGCCTAAGTCCTTTCCCCATTTCCAAAAATTTCTACCGAAAGGTAGTGCTGTAAGTATTCTTTGGCTGCTTCTTTCGGCGGTACGGAAAGGTCGGTTCAGCCTCACTCGACTTAATAGCTTAGCCAAGGCGCCTACCGTTGGCGCGATCGACATGCCGTTATCATTAAGGATGACGATGAGACGTGTTCCAAGGTGGCCGGCGTGGTTTAATGCTTCATAAGCCATCCCAGCAGTAATAGCGCCATCACCAATGACCGCTACTACATCGTATTTTTCACCCGCAAGGTCGCGGGCAGTTGCTATACCAAGCGCCGCAGAAATTGAAGTGCTAGCGTGACCAGCGCCGAATGGGTCGTGCTGACTTTCTTCACGAGTGGTAAATCCGGAAAGTCCGCCATATTGACGCAGTGTTTTAAATGTCTTGCGTCTTCCGGTCAGTAGCTTATGCCCATAACTCTGATGTCCGACATCCCAGATTATTTTGTCTTTGGGACTATCGAAAACCCGGTGGATAGCAATGGTAAGCTCGACAACACCCAAGTTTGAAGCTAAATGTCCACCGTTAGTAGTAACTATAGTGAGAATCTCTTGACGCAGCTCGGCAGCCAATTCTTCGAGCTTTGCTGGGGATAATTTTTTTAAATCAGCAGGGCTATTAATAATATCCAACAATTTTGGCATTATTTTTTCGCTTGACAGAGGGGAATACGCAATTTAATACTAACAACGGGGAGGAAGTATTGTCAAGCTGGATAATCCTGTACAATATGCGGATTGATGTTTATGGAACGATAAAGGGTATTCTGATTATTTTTGACTGGACTCTTCTGGTTTATTATGGTATTTTTCACTTTCAATTTGATTTAAAACACGCTGACTGAGCTTTTGCAGTGTTTCGTTATAAGCTTCGTTCATTTTATATTGTTCGCTGCGAAAATCAATTAGCTGATTCACGGCAATTACAATCGTACTTAAAGCCTCTTTTAATTCCTCATCGGTTATAAACCGCTTGGGTGGAAATAATGGAATTCGTTTATCCTTTTTGATGCCATGTACAAATCTAAGGTGCCCTACTAGACCCTGCTGGGTTTTGAATCTTTTGGCACATTCTTCACACCTAATCATCGTCCCCCTCCATGACTAATAAAACACTCAGATGCTAATTATAAACAATCAAATGCTTATATGTCAACCGTTAGATGCTATCAACTAAACTATCAGATGCTAATTGATTAACTATCAGATGCTATGTATTTTCTCTTTATGCGACTTTTTGAGTGGTTTCATTATAGTATACGCTTGACCTAGTGATGTAATTTTGCTACACTCGCACCATGACCTCTTTGGAACACTGGGTCTTTAATATCATTAATTCCCTTTATAGCTTTATGCAATGGCCTGGCGTAATGCTCCTCATGGTGGTTGAAAGCGCCTTAATTCCCTTCCCTAGCGAGCTTATTATGCCCCTGGCTGGCTGGATGCTTATCAAAGAACCGGCACTATCCGTTTGGTACGTTTTTGTAGCTGGGGTTATCGGCGCCATCGGTAATACCATCGGCTCGGTTGTCGCCTATTATATAGGAAAGTGGGCGGGGCGCCCGTTCTTGAATAAATACGGTCGTTATATCCTTATATCCCAACATGACCTTGATATCGCCGACCGATGGTTCTCTCGCAGCGGTAGCTGGACAGTTTTCGTTTCGCGTTTACTGCCGTTAGTGCGTACCTATATTAGTCTTCCCGCAGGAATCGCCAAGATGAATATGGTCAAATTCCTGATTTATACCTTCACCGGTTCCTTTATCTGGAGTACCGGACTGGCTTATGGCGGCTATTTATTGGGAGAACATTGGGAACAATTACGCAGCGCTATGCGACCCTTCGACCCAATCATAATTGCTATTGTAGTTTTACTTATTGGCTGGTACATTTACCGGCATATAAAGCACCTTCGCGCCGATAAACAAAAAAAGACTGACGAAAAGTCTCAATAACGCCGCATATTGACCATCAGTCTTGGTTCATGTTAAATTTGAGAGTAATATTTAACGTCCCTGTAGCTCAGCTGGATAGAGCGGCTGCCTTCTAAGTAGCAGGTCGTGGGTTCGAGTCCCTCCAGGGACGCCATTATTAAAGTCTATTGATACTTTGATTGGTATAGAAATCCGGCTATCGAGACAATTGGACAACTAAAAGATAGAGTTATAAACTTGCTTCTCGCCATTTATCCCAGGAAATACGATTGCCACTGGCCACAAAAACCGGCTTGAGTTCGCTTTTAGCTTGCCATACTCGGTTTTCTCTTAAAGCAGCCTTTAAGCTCTCTCGCCTGTAACTAGCCCAGCTTTCGTGATTATAGAATAGTCCATCACGAGAGATAGATTGAGTTTTATTCTTTTCGAACATCTCTGTCAATTGACCACGATTTTGGATAACATAAGCGTGAAAAATCTCGGGGTCCCGGAACCAGGGGCGACGTGACGGTGTAACGTCGATTCGTTGTGAATCTTTACGTGTCTCTACCGGTTTTTCATATTGCGTCCAGGTACGCTGTTGAATAAAACTATGGTATTTCTGAGATGATAATACAGCCTTCACTTCTTCTGGAGTAATTACAGGTTTATGCCGGTGGTAAAACAAACCTCGTTTAGATACTTTCATACCACCTGATATATCAATATCTACCTGCGGTGAAACCGTTTTAGTGGAATATGATACTGCCAGGTCTATCAACTTCGGCATTAGAGCCAGTACTATTATTGCTCGGAAAAATCCAGATATCATGAAGATACTAAGTAACTGGCTGCCAAATATCGTGAAGACTCCCTTAAGCAGGTAAACGCTGACTAAACCACCTAAGGCTGTAGAAAACAAGATAATACATCGGGTATATACGATATAGCGGAGTTTTTTCTCTTGCGGCGCTATTTTATAGACGTAGTTCTGCGTACAAAGGTCGAAAGCACCCCAGCAGATTCCCGAGATTGTCTGAACGACGGCAAGATAGGCAACATTAGAGCAAAAGAGCCAGCAGATTGGTATTACCGGGATAATACGCGTCACTATACTAAGCACCCGAATGTTACCGGACTTATCGGCAAAACGGCCCCAGAACGGAGAGCTGATTACTCTGGCAAGGCATTCTACAGCAATAACAATCGTGAAGCTAAGATAGGTAAAATGTTTTTCCTCGAGCATATATACGGCGTATAACGGTCCGCTAAGACCGACGGAGAGATAAAATAATGACGTAAAAATTATGAAGACATCTAACTTCTTTGTTTTCAACTCGCCGAGGAAGTTAAACAAGCCAAACTTAATCTGCGGATTATCTGGTTTAGGGACGCTGGTTTCTATCTTTTTCGGGTCACGCATGAAGGTAAAAATTATTAAATCTACCAAGGCTACAGCCATCGCTACGGCAAATACTACCCCAAAATTTACCAGGTTGCTGTTACCCAATAAATCTAATAAATAACCCAAAAAACAAAGAGCCCCAAGATAGAAGGCGCTTTTTATTGCTAATCGCTGACCGAGGTAACGTCCGAGTTTTTCCGATGGGACCTGATTGGAAAGCCAGTTATCACGCTGGAATGATAATAGCATCCCAGGCATTATGTTAACCAGCCATAATAAGGCAAACCACATCGGCTGAATACCGAAGGGCGATAGGAAAAACGCGAAGATAAGCGGTACCCAGGCACATAAATTGAGAAAGGCAAGGATTACCGCACCTTTCTTCGTCTTGCCGAAGCGCTCGATAATCGCCGGAGCTTTAATACATATTAAAGATAGACCGAGGTTAAGCAGCGTCGTCAGTAAAGCTACGCTTTGAGCATTAGCCCCTGCGGCGATAATTGACGGCGTCTGATAGTTGACAGCAGCTTCATCCACAGCAGAAACTGCCGCATCTCCATGAAAGCGCAGCAGATTCCGCTGATTCTTCCGACCATCATTGGAATCTCCGGATTGAACCAAGTAAGTTATCCCTTCATAAATTTTTAGGCAACATCACTCCACATCAAGTCACTTAATGGGTCTAAAACGTACCAAGATATACTACGTTGAAAGACACAAAGCCAGCGTAGCTTACGATGCTGTATGAATCAGGTCGTGAGTTATTAGGTTAAATGGTAAGGCTTGATTTCTTTAGCTACAAATCCCTTTTCCCCCAACCCCACTTTATAGCTTACGCTTTGTCCTTCTTTCAACGAATGGAAATTAATACCGTTTAGTTGACTTTGATGAAAGAAGATATCTCCAGCTTTACTGGAAATAAATCCATAGCCATGTCTGCCAACCAGATGCCTTACAACACCAGTTGTCATGATAGCCTCCCTATTAAGAAAGACTTTTGATATCCGCTTTATTAACTACCGAGAGCTGATTCTTGTTTCTTTCTCACCGGGCGGGTACCATGGCCATGCTTAACGTTTTTAAAAGCTTCTTTATAGCTTCTGCGTTGCGCTTGTTTTTCTGCTTTTCTTCCCATTTTTTGATTCCTTTGTTAGATACTTTTCTATTTCATTATATCGTACTTAGCGTATCTATTACTAATACGACTCCGAGAATAAACGTTTAAGCATGCTCGAGAACTAATTGCCAGTCCCGCCATTCAAATGTAGCCATATTCAACACCAACCGACGTAATGCTTCTTCTTGGGTTAGCATATAGAAAGTAATGCGATTATCACGATTGACATCGAGTATCCGTTCTTCAACCATCTCCTCTAGCGCTTGTTCCATTTCCCATCCCGTACAATCATCATCCACAGCATGAATCACGGCTAGTTTACTAAACCGTCCGTTAGGATGGGCAGCGAAGAACCGTAGCAAACCCAGGCAGCATCGATTGATGATTAGTTTTTTCATTAACTGCTCTATATACGAACGGCTATTATCTTTGCTTTTTCTAAACTCGATAACATGCATAATAGACTCCTTTTTTATTCGCTTAGAGTTATTTTTCCTTGCCCGAAGCGACTTTCTTTTTCATGTTAACCTGCTGCTGCCGGGTGAAAGAAGGAATATCAAGTTCCTTATCATCTATGCTCTTAAGAATGCCTTGCAGTTCTTTTTCTTTAGCTGGGTCTACTCTTTCGCCCTTACCTTGGAAACCGGTAGCAATCAGGGTAAGTCTAACATCGTTACCCAATTCTGGCTCTAAAACGACGCCGAATATGACATTCGCCTTCGGGTCAACTGCCTGGCGGATTACTTCAGCGGCTTTATTCACTTCATATAACGTCAGCGAGCCGCCAGCGATATTGAAAAGCACGCCTTTCGCACCACCCATAGATATATCCAGTAATGGACTGTTTAAAGCTTGCTTGGCAGCATCCACTGCCCTATTCGAGCCTGTTCCGATACCCACGGACATCCAGGCTGGACCAGCGTCTTTCATAATCGTCCGCACATCAGCAAAGTCCAGGTTAATCAGACCGGGAACAGTAATAACCTCGGCGATTGCCTGTACGCCATGAAGCAGCACTTCATCAGCCATCCTGAAAGCCCCGTCGACACTTACTCCCTGTTTACAGAGTTCAAGCAGACGGTCATTAGGAATAACGATTAAAGTATCTACGTAATCTTTCAGGGCATTAATGCCCTCCTCGGCTGTTTTAGCACGGTGAGTGCCTTCAAACGAGAAGGGTCTGGTCACGACGGCAATGGTGAGTGCATCGGATTTCTTAGCTAACTCCGCAATAATCGATACCGAGCCAGTACCGGTGCCGCCACCCATACCCGCCGTGATAAAAATCATATCTGCTCCAGCTACTACTTCAGCTATCGCATCGCGGCTTTCTTCGGCGGCTTTATGACCGATGATGTGGTCACCGCCAGCGCCTAAACAGCGAGTAGTTTTGGGACCGAGCTGAATACGTTGCATAGCTTCGGTAGCTTCCAAAGCCTGCCCGTCGGTATTCATCGCGATGAATTCCACACCACGTAAGTGTTCTCGGACCATTCTGGAAACAGCGTTACTCCCTGCTCCGCCAGTGCCGATAACTTTTATTTTCGCTCCACTGGAGACGTAACTTGATTTTGCCATTATCGTCCTCCGGGGAAATATCCCCTAACCAAATAATCTAAGCATCTTTTTAATCAGGTTGTTTAAACCGCTACCATTAGTTCTGGGTGACTCGATATCGTCATTCCTGAGCTTCCATAGGAGAAGTCCGATGCCCGTAGCATAAGCGGGATTATCCAGAACTTCCGAAACACCCTTTAATTGCATCGGAATACCAACTCTTACCGGCATTCGCATCACCTTTTGGCCCAGTTCGGCGATTCCAGGAAGGTTAGCGCCGCCACCGGTAATAACCATCCCTGCCGGAAGAAGCTTGCGATAATCCGACTGCGGGAGTTCCAGCATGATAAGTTTAAGTAATTCTTCGACCCGAACACGGATAATCTCGGACAAGTCATCATAAGAAACGCTATGTCCGTCACCGGTAATCGAAATTTCCTTAGCTTTTTTGTCTTCTTTCTCCCGAGGGGTTACGTTACCATATCGCTTTTTCATTTCTTCCGCTAGCTCATAGGTAATGCCTAAGCCGATGGAGATATCACGCGTTACCTGATAGCCGGCTACCGGCAATACGGAAGTATGGTATATCGTTCCATCTTTAAAAAGAGCAATATCCGTAGTGCCTCCGCCGATATCTGCCAGTAAAACGCCATCCTGCTTTTCTTCCGGCTGTAGCACTGCCTCGGCGCTGGCGAGAGATTCCATCACCAGGTCCTCTACTTCAATACCAATAGTGCGAATGCACTTGGTGAGATTCTGTACCGAAGTCGCTGCCGCGGTGACGATATGAGTTTCTACATCCAGCCGCAAGCCATGCAGTCCGACAGGATTCTTGACACCCATCTGTCCATCTACTTTGTAGTCCATCGGAATAATATGAAGTACTCTCTGCGATAACGGTACCTTTACATTACGAGCGGTATCGAGGACACGTTTCATATCATTGGGGTGTACAATTTGATTATTATGCGTAATAGAAACGGTACCTGTTTTGTTCACTGATGTGATATGACGTCCGGTAACGCCAACATAAGCTGATTCCAGTCTGCGGCCAGCCATCTGTTCAGCCATCCGTACTGACTGCCTAATTGATTCTCTGGCTTCACTGATACTTAGTACCAGACCCTTATGAAGACCGCGCGATGGCGTTACGCCAACACCAACAGCACGCAGACCTTCATCGCCATAGGTTTCAGCCATGATAGTACAAATTTTGGTCGTTCCGACATCGATAGCACTTAATTTGTCCCTTTTCACATGCTCCTCCTTTGTGGCACCATGCCAATTTGCTTGATAGGATAGTTACTTACTATAATGCGGTTACTTTCTGGCATCGCGATATCGGATATTCCATTTGTTGCAGAGAGACAAAAGGTGCTCTTTGAACTCCTGGTTCGGAATCCGGTAAAGCTCGGCTAAGAAGCCATGCAACAGTTCGCCGCCAGTCATGTTCGGTTCCGAATCTTCCGGACCCGGCAGGTTAACATACACGATTTCCGTCATGAGCTTTTGATACTCTATTGGAGTACCCATAGGATTTCAATCCTCCTTCTCTTAAATTTTCGTTTGAATAGTGACTGTTTGGGCAGTTCACTTGAATAATTCTATTATGTACACGGACAAGAAAAAATTATTGTCCTTACTATTTTTCAAGTGTCCTCGATAATTCCATAACGTACCATACTTGAAAATTCACCCTTTTTGGAATATAATGGTAAATAACCTAGTGAGGGTGCTTTGTGGTTATAGAAAATAAACGAAAACACCTGCCGCCATACGTCTCTTACCGCACTTTTTATAACTTCCTGACACGGCTGGAACAGCATATGCCTTCACGTATTGACCGCAGTTACTGGGGGATCTTCTCTCCGGCAGTACCGGTATTCAACTAATGGCTGCGCTACGCTTTTTAAACTTAATCGATGCTAATGGAAAGCCCACAGACTATCTAAAAAAGCTGGTTGCTGCCAAAGCTGAATTACGAACACAATTACTTCACACTATTACTATGGAATCATTTGCTTTCGTCTGTAAAAGCTCATTGGACTTAGGCAGCGCCACTTATGCCCAGCTGCAGGAGGTTTTTCACAATACTTTCCAGCTTACCGACGATGTCAGCCGAAAATGCGTGAAGTTCTTTATCTCACTGGCTAAAGATGCTGGTATAGTGCTATCGCCATTCATCACCAAACGCACCAGGTCAACGCGTTCCATTACCGGAATTAAGCTAACTTCGAAGAAAGTTGGTAATAAAACAAGTCGGAATTCCATAATTCCACAAGCGGAGGACGAAATTCCAAATACCAGTACCGATACCTACATCCATTTACTTTTGTCCAAGTTTCCCAACTTCGACCCAGCGTGGAGTGATGAAATAAAGCTGAAATGGTTCGCCGATTTCGATGAACTCTTGAAGAAAGCCCGGATTAACCGCTAATACCTGATGCCAGCCTCAATATGTTTCCGCTTAAAAACTAAAGCTAATGAGACTTTTTCTTTTTGTCATCGTCACTGAGTTCATCCAAAAACATGCCTTTCTTCTTGGGCGGCCATAAATATGAAACCAGCGCGGCGAGAAGCAATATCCCTACTACAGCCCCTAATGATACCGGAACTGGCACCTCGACCCATGAGGATATTAGCATCTTTATCCCCAGTAGCCCCAGAATTGCGGCTAGACCGTAATTTAAATATACTAGTTTCTTGGTTAAACCGGATATAGCGAAATACAAGGCGCGTAATCCTAAAATAGCAAAGATATTAGAAGTATAAATGATAAACAGGTCACTCGTAATAGAAAGTATCGCCGGTATGGAGTCCACAGCAAATATTACGTCGGTAGACTCAATAACGAGCAGCACTAGAAATAACGGCGTTGCCAGCAAGCGTCCGTTTTCCCTGGTAAAGAATTTACCCGCGCGGTAATCATCGGTTACCGGCAGGTACTTGCTGCTAAGACGAAAGAGTAAGTTTTTCTTAGGGTTAACCTCTGCATCCTTCTTCGTAGCTATAGTAATAGCAGTATAAATTAAGAAAGCTCCAAAGATATAAATCACCCAGTGTAAGGCTCGCAATAACGCCCACCCGGAGCCGATAAATATACCTCTCATCGCCACCGCCCCGATAATACCCCAGAAAAGTACCCGATGCTGGTAATCTGAAGGCACGGCAAAAGTGGTAAATATCAGCAGAAACACGAACAGATTATCCATACTTAGAGACTGTTCGACGATGTAGCCTGTCAGGAAAGTGAATGATTTATCCCTACCTAGCATGAAATAAACGGCAACAGCGAATAATAATGCCAACGCCATGTAGCAGGCTGTCATTATCAGTGCTTCTTTGGTCTTAATCGTGTGACTTTTACGCTGAAATACAGCCAGGTCCAGAGTCAGCACTACTGGTACGATGATGGCGAATACTATCCACAAAATTGTCTCTTGTGACATTATGTAATCCTAATCTCCCCTACTTTTACTGTCTTTCTCCTGTTATCTTTTAAGAACCTGCTGCGTAGCTGTCCGCAGCCGGCATTGATATCCTGGCCGCGGCGTTCGCGTAACGTTACGTTAACTCCACATTGCTTGAGTTCATTTTCAAAAGCCAGAATTACTCCATGCGACGGTGGTTGGAAAGCAGCATCAGCTGTTAGGTTGGCAGGTATAAGATTAACATGACATTTTAATACTCGTATCAATTCGGCGAGGGCACGTGCCTGGGATTTAGAGTCATTAATGCCTTTAAAGAGTGTATATTCAAAGCTCAAACGTCGTCCAGATAACCTGCTATACTCCTGACAGGCGCTGATTAACTGCTCCAATGGATATTTCCGATTTAACGGCACCAATTTATCTCTTAACTTATTATCGCTCGCGTGCAGCGAAATAGCCAGCCCCACTTGAAGCTTTTCTTTAGCGAGCTGTTTTATCTGGGGGACCATGCCAGCGGTAGAAATGGTCATGTTGCGTACCCCCAACCCGAATCCCTCCGGTGAATTTAACACACGGATAGCCTGTAAGAGGTTAACATAATTTGCTAACGGCTCGCCCATGCCCATGAAAACAACGTTAGATATACGTTCACTGCTTGATTTCTCATTAACACCACTTTTACCTTTAAGATGGTGCGCGAAATATAGCACTTGGTCGACTATCTCACCCGGCGTTAAATTACGTACGAATCCCTGTTGACCGGTAGCGCAAAAAGGACAGCTAATGGCACAGCCTACCTGCGTCGAAACGCAAGCTGTATACCGCTTCCCTCCCCTCTCGTCATCATAAAACATCAACGCCGACTCTATCGTGTTCCCGTCGTTAAGCTTAAAGAGGACTTTCAACGTGCCATCATGACCCGTTACTGACTGTATCGGTTCAATACTATGTAACTTTATGTAATCTTTAAGTTTCTGCCTGAAAGCTAAAGGCAGATCAGTCATTTCGTCGTAGGAGAACGCCGTGTTTTGGTAAACCCATTTCCGTAGCTGTTTTGCCCGGAATACAGGTTCTCCCATCGACTCCACGAGCTGGTCTATTTCGGTGTCATTCAATTCTAATAAGCTAAGTGGCGTTTTCAACATATATTATGTCTACTTCACTATTTAAATACACAATATACGTAGAATTATATCATTATTGAGTGAAATCTAGGAAATATTTATCATGCAACATACAACAAATATATATGTTACAAAATTTAACAATATATACATTTCCGTAGTTAATTAGCTATATATTACCTGTTAAAGAACACGCCCTATTCAAACGTGTAATCAGGATGATATAATTATAAAACATGAGTAAACTTAAATTCTGGCTCCTGGAAACCCGACCCCAATTCCTCATCCTTTCTTTCATCTTAGCTTTCTTAGGTACGGCCGTTGCCTGGTATGACGGGGATATCACCATCTGGTATGCTGTACTGGCTGGCGTTGGTCTAGTACTCGCTCATGCCAGTGTCAATATTCTGAACGACTATTTTGATTTCCGCAGTGGCATTGATAAAGCTGTCAAGCGTACCCCTTTTAGCGGCGGTAGTGGTATTCTCCCTGCTAATCTGCTTACGCCCCGCCAGGTTCTCTTCTTGGGTATTCTCGCGTTTGTTCTAGCAATACCGATTGGCGTTTACTTCACTATCGTTGTTGGCTGGCAGCTATCGCCGTTATTAGTAGTAGCCGCAATCTTTATCGTGCTGTATAGTCCCGTTATCCTTAAGCATCCTTGGCCGGAATGGGCGGCTGGTGTCGGTCTTGGCGCTCTGCCCATCTTGGGCATGTACTTCGTCCAATCTGGCTCTTATACCACCCAAGCTGTTATCGCTTGTATACCCCCGGCTTTCCTGGTTCATAATCTCCTGCTACTTAATGAGTTCCCCGATGTTGAAGCTGATAAAATAGCCAACCGTAAAACGATGCCCATTGCCATCGGCAGGAAAAAGGCAGCGATTTTCTATACGATTGTCAATATTGCCGTATATATCTGGATAATCGCCTGGGTAGCGGCGCGAGTGATGCCTATCTGGACATTGCTGGCGTTGTTGACCTTGCCATTTGCTTTCAGAGCTACCACACGTGCTTTTCATAGCGAAGAACCAGCTAAATTCATACCAGGAATGGCGGCTAACATTATAAACGTTCTACTGACACAACTACTTATGGGCATCGGTTATATTCTCGGTCGCGTATTAGGATAACTTTATGGCAAATTCCCCATCATCCTCAAAAGCCCCATTACATGGTATGTTCACCACCGTACCACCGCGTTATGACCTCATCAATCGTATCATTACGCTGGGAATGGATAAACGGTGGCGACGGCTAACGACAGAAGTTTGCCTAGAAGCAAAGCCAAGCCGTGTTCTGGATATCGGCTGCGGTACGGGAGACCTTACCGTCAATATCGCCCAGCTGGCAACTCAAGGCACCGAAATTATTGGTCTGGATTACAGTCTACCGATGTTAGTCAAAGCGCGACAAAAAACAGCCAAGGCTGGTGTTATTCAGAAAGTACGCTTTGTCGAAGGCGAAGCTTCCCGTCTACCCTTCCCCCGTGCTTCATTTGATGTGGCTGCGATATCCTTCGCTTTCCGTAACCTGACCTATAAAAATCCAGTGGCACCCGCCCATCTTGCCGAAGTATTGAGGATTCTAAAACCCGGAGGACGCTACGTTATCGTGGAATCTAGCCAGCCAGAAAATAACTTTATCCGAGCCTGCTTCCACTTCTATCTACTAATTTATGTAAAGCCAGTGGGGTTAATAATTTCTGGCAACAAAAGCGCCTACCGCTATCTGGCGGAGTCAGCGAGACATTATTTTTCACCAGGGGAAGTTAAAGATATGCTGCTTAAGGCTGGCTTTCGTGACGTGCAGTACCGACCCCTATTTTTCGGCGCCGCTGGTATTCATGTTGCTTTTAAGTAATTAAATTTGGTGCTCGATATGGTATTCTCGTAAGGTGTTAAGTGCCGCAAAAAACTCCCGCATCATCACGCTTACCGGGTACATGCCTTTTTCCGCTACACGCAGGATGTTTTTCCCGTCAACCACACCGCCCATTTTTAAGAAGGCTAGTTCCAGCCATAACTTTTGTCCTATTTCCGCACCAAAACGTTGTTGGAACGCTTTCCTATCTAGTTTCATACCGAAAAGCTTGGTTAAAAGATAGTACCTTAACTGTTCTTTCTCCGATAGCTTACGCCACCCCACGATGGGTAACTTACCGTTGGTAATCAACTCATGATAGTGGTCTAACGCAAAGGAGTTAACATAGAAATTTCCACTTACGATACTTACCGACCCTGCACCGATACCGATATAGTCGTCCGACTCGATAATATACTCATCAATCAGGCGTTCGCCACGAGAAAAACACCATGCCGTAGACGCCCTATAACCGCCGTGATAAAGCTGGTTGAGTATAACACCGTAAAACTTTCTTTCACGGGAGTTATCCACTCGGTTAAACCGCCGTTCCATAGCATCCTTTTTATGCGGCGAAGCCATCAATGGGTAAAACGTTGCCTGGTCGATGCCTAGCCTTTTAAAAGTCGCCACATCCGAGGCGAATTGCTCTACCGTCTGCCCCGGGAAATTAAAAACAAAGTCAACATTTAATGTATCAAACTGCCCTTCTGCTTGAAGCAACCGATTCTTAACCTCCGCCGCTGGTCCGTTAACCCTCCCCATGGTCTTTAGTACCTGCTCATCGAAGCTTTGCACTCCGATGGAGAGTCGGTTAACCCCAAAATCCTTGAGCAGCTTGATATTTTGTGGCGTTAACTCCCGCGGCGTTGTCTCCAATGATATTTGTCTTATATTAAATTGCTTCCGTAAATGTCCGATAAACTCGCCGAGTTCATCCATCAGCACCGTTGGCGTGCCACCACCGAAGTAGATATCCGTAAACTTAAAACCCCTCCCCCGATATATTTCCAGTTCTTGTTTTAAGTCATTAAAATATCTACGTGCCAGGTCCTCCCGAAAAAGATAACGATTAAAACAGCAGAACGGACAAAGCGAGCGGCAAAAAGGTATATGCACATAAAGCGATATACCTTTACCTCCGACTAAATTTTCAACGTTAATAATAGAATCATCGATAGGAATTAAACGGCGGAACTTACGTCCCTCCCGTCGTGTGACAAAGCCAGCAATTTCAGCAATCATACTTACTCTATTGAATAATTCCCTAACTGAAAAAATGATACCATAGTAAGATGGGTTAAGTGAAAAATTTGACGAAAGTAAAAAGCGGAGTTTCAGAAATTATCAGTAGGGGTCATAAAAAGGCTGATTTCCAGGCAACTATTAGTACACCGGTCGTTTCTTTCTTGTTAATTGAGTCCTGGCAAAACCGGTGTTAAAGGCTTTTACCGCTAGCGGACAGAATTGGTCACCAGCATTCTTAAATAGTTCCGCGAAGGCTTCTTTGGGATGCATTGCCGCACGATAACTATGATGAGTCGTCATATTATCAAAAGCATCAACTACGGCTATCAATCTGGCGCCGATAGGTATAGCTGTACCGTGTAATCCCTGAGGATATCCTGAGCCATCATATCGCTCGTGGTGAGATAAAACCAATAAACTCGCTTCTTTTAAGAACGGTATATCTTTTAGTATTTCATAACCAACGATAGTATGCCTCTTTATCAATGCCCATTCTTTTTCGGTAAGTTTTTCTCTTTTATTCAAAATCTGATCAGCTATACTAAGCTTTCCAATGTCATGTAATAAAGCGGCATATTCTATACTCTGCTGTTGCTGTTTGTCTAGTCCTAATTCCCTGGCACCCATTAGTGCATAATCAACTAGTCGTCTGGAGTGTCCGCCACCGCTTGTCTCCTTGGCATCTGCTAGTGACACCAGGGCTCTGACGGTATGCTTGTAAGAAAGCATCAGGTAATTTTCTTTTCTGTACCCTTCGATAGACATTGTAGCGATGTTGGCTAAATCCATCATTGCATTGAGGTCATGTTTAGAAAAAGGGAGTCCGTTAGCTTTATTAAGCGCTTCAATAACACCTATAACTTTTCCCTGGCTGATTAACGGAGTAGCGATAGCATTTAAAGTCCGGAACCCTGTGGCAATAGCGATAAGTCTATAATATCCCCTATTTTTCTCGGGATTATTCACGAGCATAGGTTTGCCATTTCGGATTACCCAACCCGCAATACCAGATTGCCGGCCGATGTGCAGACGTTTTAGCTGCTTGGCTGCCGAACCAGCAGCAAATTGAATATAAAACTCATGCTTATCATCATTCAATAGTATTAGGGTCGAAGCTCCAGGACTAATTGCACTCTGGATAAGGTTGATTATACCAGCGACAATCGTGTTTAACTTATCTTCTGGCTTGACTTTTAACCAGATTTTATCAAGTAAATCAAGTTTACTGGAGCTAATACTGTCTGCTAGTTTTTGAGCAATCGCCATTTTGTTGCCTTCATGAATAGTCAATTTATGTGTACCTACTCATGTAAATTATGGCAAAAAACTAGTAAAACTATTATAAAAATACAGCCGTAGTTTCTAAATATTCCGTAATAATTGATATCACTCGAAGGGATAAGAGAAACCTTACAATACAAGATAATTGTATTATTCGGTGGGAAAGCCTAGCGCAGTTTTTCTTTGGCTTTTGCCACGATTTTGGACATTGTTTCGCCCGTCTTTTCGTTGATTACGATGTCCGCATGGCTATCATGAGGAGTTTCCGAGATATTTATAATGACTAGCCGGGCGCCGCCGCGTTTCGCTAAGAGCGGCATTTGCGCTGCTGGATAGACCACTAATGATGACCCCGCCACCAAGAAAAGGTCACAACCAGCTGACCTTTCGCTGGCTTCCTGTGTCTCTCTCACCGGCATTGATTGCCCGTAAGCCACGGTAGCCGGCTTTAATATGCCTTTACAGTGACCACATCGCGGTACTTTTTCACCAGCCAGCATCTTCTCATGAGCGTAGTCTCTAGGATAACGCTTGCCGCATTCCAGACAGTCCACCCAGTGCATTGTGCCGTGAAGCTCTAACATTTTATCGTCTGGCGTGCCGGATTTTTGATGCAGTCCATCGGTATTCTGTGTGATGACACAGTCCAGTTTTCCTATATTATGGAGTTCGGTAACGGCATAATGCCCACTATTCGGCTGGGCATCTTTGACCGCTTCCCAGAATAACCGATGAACTTGCCAGTATTTCTCTCTTATTTCCTCGCTGCGTAAAAAGTTCGGTAAGTTTAACTCATCAGGGTCGAACTTACTCCAAACTCCTTGAGGACCCCGAAAGTCCGGGATGCTGGATTCTGTACTGAAGCCTGCGCCGGTGAAAACTACTACTTTCTTTGCCGTGATAACCATATCGGCTACGGCACTAATGTAGTCCATATACTTTCCTTATTTTGACCTCACCACAGCCTTAGCCAGTTCCCAGGCGTATTCGTAAATGTGTAAGCCCTTGCTCATCGCCACCAATTCACCATCCTCTACCCCTATCTCACCAGCCATGTATTCCTTAAGCAGTTGGATAGCCGCCAGGTTTGAAGGAAACCCCGCCCACAAATCCCACGACCGGAAATACACCACGAAGTTGAGTTTACCTTCACGTACTCTGGTATCTATCATTCTCAAGCACGGCGGGTCCGGCAAATCAATCGAATCTTCATTCCCTACCGCCATATAAGCTTGATTGGTATTAAAGCCATCCTTTTGGTACATCTTGATGACTTTATCTATCTGCTTTTCGAGAAACTGACCGTAGGTATATTGTTCCCCTTCCTTCTTTTTCGATGTCATCAGATAGGGCAGATAACTTTCGACATATTCCATGGTGCTTGGCGGTGGGACACCCTGTGGTACATCGGGTATCAGTGGTCTTGTGCCCGCATACTCTACTTGTACAACGACCATGTCCAGTTCTTTACGGCGCTGTCCGGCGTAGCTACCGCGGTCGATTTTATATTCATATCCCTTATCGAGAGTCTTTGCCAGACAAAGAAACCACGCCTCAGCAAGGTCGCGAGCTTTGATGACCGATATATTCAATGCTTACTTTCTGCCTTTCACGAGCGCGAAGAACCTGTCCTGATATTCTTCGAAGACGCCCCAGTGGTTCAGTTCCTGCTCCAGTTCATATACTTTAATTTCACCTCTAAAAGCTTGCTGGAACATCTCTTCGATAGATTGACTCACGCCAACCGGTATCCCGCCATGACTCATCCCCAGCATTCCCCTGGAATTAAGCTGCTCCATATTGCTTAAAACGGAACGACTGGTTATTTCATAAATGAATTTCAGCAGCGATACATCCCAGAGGTCGTCCTGCCCTTTGATTATCGCTGCTAGCGGGTCGCCCTTTTTATCGATTTCGTCATTCAGTTTTTGTACTACTATCTGCCAATTATCCGAGAGGATATTAAGTCCTTTAGGCTCATTCTTATACGTGTAAAACAACCCGGGGGCATTAGGACCGTGCATCATCAACAGCTTCTGGAAGTACTGCCGCGCGTCGTAGCTAAACCCTTCGAGATGGGTAAGGTAATATGGTGTAACGATTTTCGGTCTCTCAGCGATAACCCTGCCCTCCCTGATGACCGTTTCATTATTATCATCGGATATCTCGGAGTATGTAGGCTCGGTCACCAGGTAATAATAGATATTGGTAACCCCAAAGGTAGCCAGGTGCTGCCGGGGATGCCGGATTATCTCGGTATGGCGAGCGGCATATTCAATTCTTTCGTTTTCAGCATCCATCGCCGTTCCTATTCAATCGTCGCTAATTCTTTCTTATAATCATCCAGCAGGTTGGTATATTGCCCTTCCATTTGCGCTTGTAGCCTCTGCCACTCTTCCTGGAATTGCGGCTGTTTTTCTACATCAATATTCATCTTGGCGTCTACGCCTGTCTGCTTTTTAATTGCCTCCTGGATTTTGGCTTCGAACTCCATTTTAAGCGCCTCATACGCCTGCTTCTTTTGTGTCGCGCCTTCCTTAACGTAATGGTCAAGAACATGCCGTAGCCGACTGTATAAATTCTCTATCGCCGTTTTATTAGTTTTCAAGGCTTTTATGCCGTCCATGACTTTTTTGTTGGTCTTGCGGGCGGCTTCAGTGCGCGGCAGGCTGATATTTCTTAAAAGTATATCGTTAATACCGGGGATAATAATTTTCCTGGCTTTTTCTTCGAATTTGTTTAACTCATTAACCAAGTTAACATCTTCTTTAAGATATAAAGCTGCCAGCTTCTCCCCTTCCGGACCATACTTCCACTTGAGGCGTTCGGCTTCGGTAGGCTCGCCGATTTTCTCCAGTTTTTCTTTAGCTATCTCCGCGGCGGTTTTAATGACACCCATTTAGGACCTCCGTGTTCTACTAACAAGTATATGTAATCTTCATTCAATATTATACTACAAGGAAAAAACCACAGGAAGGTTAAGAATTAAAGAATACAAAAATATATAGCGTAATACTGCCTAAAATTATGATTAGGACTTAATAACGCCGCTAATAAATACTTATTTAAAGGACCAAATTACTTGTCTATTCTTTACCGCTGAATGGTGGATATGTATCTGTCAGGAAGGTCATATACACTGACACCCGGCTTGACCACCTGTAATACCCTACAACAAAGTCAAACATTCCTTTGGGATATTTGCCGGTGAACAACACACACCAGAAAGCAATAAACGTTACGAACGCCACAGCAATGCCATAAAACCAGAGACAAAATCCATGAGGAATCAGCACATAAAAATAGCCAAAAAATATCCTTAGTAACAACCAACCACGAGAAAGTTTCTCTGGCTGTTCGAGCTGAAAGACTAAATTACCCATTTAGAATCACCTCCATGTTTAATAATGAGGTGATTTTACGCCGATAGATGACATATGTCAAGAGATTTGCGCAATATTATCAATTGGTCACTGGTTATCGTTTTATTTATTATACTTGACTAGCCACCACTCAAGGGCATCAGCCAGTGCCAGCCAGCTTGCTTCGATGATATTAGTCGAGCCGCCGACCGTATGCCATTCATTAACGCCGTCGCTGGACTCAATCAGCACACGCACCTGACTCTCCGTGCCGGTGCTTTCTTCCAAAATGCGTACTTTATAATCCACCAGCTTGACCTGTTTTAATTTTGGATAGAACCGCAAAAGAGCTTTACGCATCGCCAGGTCCAGAGCATTAACCGGACCATCGCCTTCTGCTGCCGTGTGTACAATTTCTCCACCCACCTTTACCTTGACCATCGCCTCGGAAATCATGTTATCCGTTTCTTTACGCGTCGAAGATCGCCGCTTGGATTCCACAACCACCATAAAGTCCACCAACTCAAACGGCGGTTTGTAATCAGGTCTAGCCCGCCGCAGCAATAACTCAAAAGAAGCCTCGGCATTATCGTACTGAAAACCAAGACTCTCCAGGTGCTTGACTTTAGTCAGGAGTTCTTTGACATCTTTTTCCGCACGAGATAAATCAATGCCAAGCTCTTTAGCTTTGATGATGATGTTACGCTTACCGCTTTGGTCGGAGACAACCGTCCGCTGCTGGTTGCCTACCTTAGCCGGGTCGATATGCTGGTAGGCATCCGCCCATTTAATGACACCATCCATATGATAACCAGCCTTATGGCTGAATGCGCTGGTGCCGACATAAGGGGCAAAGGGGTCAGGAGCAACATTAGCCAGTTCACTAACATAATGGGATACCTCGGTTAAAGAAGCCAGCTGTTTATCACTGATGCAATTGATACCCATTTTCAGCTTTAGAGCCGGTATAATGGTGCATAGGTCTGCGTTGCCGCAGCGCTCGCCGAGTCCGTTAATGGTGCCCTGCACATGCACAACGCCAGCCGCTACTGCCGCCAGTGTGTTAGCTACTGCCAGCCCATCATCGTTATGACAGTGGATGCCAAACGGAACTTTTGTCACGCTACGCGCTGCTTTTACCGCTTTCGTGATTTCTTCCAGCAAAGCACCCCCATTAGTATCACACAATACTAATACATCTACGCCAGCTTTGGTAGCAGCTTCCAATGTCTTTAATGAGTATTCCGGATTATGCTTAAAACCATCAAAATAGTGCTCAACATCCCAGAAAACATCCATACCCTTTGATTTAAGATATTGTATCGAGTCGGTTATCATGTTGATGTTTTCTTCGAGGGTAGTTTTCAGGACATTGATAACATGCAAATCTGATCCCTTGCCGACCAATGTAGCAATCTTGGCACCGGTTTCAACCAGCATGGTGAGGTAATTATCTTCACTCGCCTTAAGACCACGTCGGCGTGTGCTGCCAAAAACGGCTAATTTTGCATGCGTGAGTTTAAGCTTGCTTGCTCGTTTAAAAAACTCAGCGTCTTTAGGATTGGAGCCAGGCCAACCGCCTTCGATATAGTGGATGCCAAGCTCATCAAGTTTTTGGGCGATATGCAGCTTATCCACCACAGAAAAGGAGATACCCTCACTTTGGGCGCCGTCTCTTAAAGTTGTATCATAGAGTTTAACCGCTGCCACTATTTATCCTCCCGCTTTACGGGCGATAACATCGCCTATCTCTCTCGTTCCTAGCTTGGTTTTGCCTTCACTCATTATATCATACGTACGATAGCCTTCATTTAAGGTGTCTTCGACGGCTTTTTCAATCGCCTGGGCTTCTTTTTCCAAAGCCAGTGAATACCGCAGCAGCATCGCGGCGGTAAGTATGGTGGCGATAGGATTAATATCGTTCTTGCCGGTATGACGCGGTGCGCTGCCGTGTATCGGTTCATAAAGCCCGAATATCTTAACACCGGGTCGCGGCAATCCTGCGATGCTTGCCGACGGCAACATGCCCATCGAGCCAGCCAGCATCGAAGCCTCGTCCGTAAGAATATCCCCGAAGGTATTTTCCGTCACCAGAGTATCTAAATACTTGGGATTCTGGATAATGCGCATGGAACAGGCATCAACTAACATGTGCTCCAGTTCAACATCTGGATAATCGTTGGCGACTTCCAGCGTTACTGTCCGCCATAATCGAGAGGACTCAAGTACATTGGCTTTATCCACAGAGATGAGCTTCTTTTTACGGCTTCGCGCCAACTCAAAACCCACCCGAACAATACGCGCAATTTCCTGCTCCGAATAAAGCATGGAGTCGACGGCTTTACGTCCGCTTTCTGTCTGCCAGCGACGCTTGGGCTTCCCGAAATAGAGTCCTCCGGTAAGCTCACGAACAAAGACAAAATCTACCCCCCTGACTATATCTGGTTTAAGGTTAGAGGAGTCAACCAGCGCTGGATAGACATGTACCGGTCGAAGGTTGGCAAAGAGTCCCAGACTTTTACGTAATTCTAATAAGCCGTCTTCCGGGCGGACCTTGGCCAAGGGGTCGTCCCACTTGGGACCCCCCACTGCACCCAATAGAACGGCGTCCGCTTTTTTACAAGCATTTAGCGTGGCTTTAGATACCGCCACACCTTCTGCATCGATAGCGGCGCCGCCTACTAGACGGTTGTTCAAATTAAACTGATGTCCATATTTCTTGCCGACGGCTTGTAGCACTTTTACCGCCTCATTAATACATTCCGGCCCAACGCCGTCGCCGGCTAAAACTACCAGGTTAAAATTCACTTAAGTCTTCCTCCATATCCTAGGATCGCGAACGAGCCAGTCTCTTTTTCGTGTAAGCAACCAAGCCACCAGCCGCTATCAGTTCGGACATGAAGTCGGGGTATGGCTTAGCGGTGAAGGTTAAGTCTCTAGTCACATTCTTAATCTTACCTTTACTTAGGTCGACCTCGACAATGTCATCGGCTTTGGTTTTATCTACCGCTTCAGCGCACTCGAGGAGTGGTAAACCGATATTAATTGCATTACGAAAGAAAATTCGGGCAAAGCTATAAGCGATAACACAGGAGATACCTGCTGCCTTGATTGCCAGCGGAGCATGTTCCCGCGATGAACCGCAGCCAAAGTTCGTGGTCGCCATGATGATATCGCCGCGCTCGACTTTCTTTAAAAAGCTCTTATCAATATCTTCCATGCAGTGTTTAGCCAGTTCTTCGGGCTCGGACACATTAAGGTAGCGGGCGGGGATAATTACATCGGTATTAACGTCCGCGCCGTACTTAAAGACTTTACCTTTTATTTTCATAGAGACTCCTTTAAAATCCCTCTCACTCTCCCTTTTTCAAAGGGAGACGATGTCATTTTTCCCATTCATCATTAAATATAGTCTTCTTAATTGTCCCACTTTATAAAAGGGGGACCAAAGGGGGATTTTTTGTTTTTCCTTACACTTTTACCAGCTTACTTTCCCAGTCTTTTACTCTCTTCGGCTTCCCGGCTTTATCCTTTTCAATCTCATGTCCCTCGGTTCTTAGTTTGGCTGATTGGGCAATAACACCGCCGGGGTATTTTTCGTTAAGCTCTCCTTTGCCTTTCATCGTCCGCCAGTAAGGGGTGACGTTCTTTTTGCTGTCGGCGATATCTTCTTCGGCTGCACGAGCCGCCATCCCGACAAAAATGCCGGTGGTGATGGGTCAACCAAAGCTGGCGTGATACTTTTTAGCCATATACTCACGTATCTGATTAATGGTGATGAGCTTACCGCGGGGGACGGTTTTCATCAGGATGTCTACCTCTACCGGTGAAGGAATCACCACCGTGCCTTCGCCCCATTTCTTGCTCATTTTACCTTCGACTTTCGAGACTTTCGGCAGGTTTTGCTTCTTCGTTGTCTGTACCAATTTTTCTCGCCAGGTTAGTTTGAGTTTAGCCATCTCATACACCTCCTTTAGACATCAATAGCGCAAATTATGTCCAAAGAGCGTTAAATCCTTTTCCCACTTTCTACTAGATTTAGGCGATAAGTCTTGGAATAAGTCAACACACCCCAATAAATTGAACCCTAAACGTACGAACAAGGCAATGGCTTCTTTATTCCGGGCGACTGGCCGGATGCTCAAATAACGAATTTGTTTGTCTTTTGCTTCCTGTACGACATGTTGTATAAGCCTGCTACCGATACTCTTATTCCTGAATGCCGAATTAACAACGACCGGTTCTATCTCTCCTTCTTCTCCATAAGAGAAAAGACCGCAGAAACCCACTACTTGTTTATTAACCTCGGCGAGCCAAAACCCTACAAAGCCGTTTTTCCGGATTATACCATCCAACCATTTAGCCTGGTCTTTGATAACAATAGAAGGCTCATGATAGATGTTAGCATGGTGTTGTGCCAGTTCACGGCTTAAAGCCACACAGGCATCATAATCGGTGTCTTTATATTCACGGATTTTTACGCTCATTTCATTATCTCGTCAGGACTGGTAATCTTGCCTGTCACCGCGCTGGCGGCAGCCACGGCTGGATTCGATAGATAAACCTCAGACTTGGTACTTCCCATCCTGCCGACGAAGTTGCGGTTGGTAGTAGAGATGCAACGCTCCCCTTCTGCCAGGACGCCCATATGCCCGCCGAGGCAGGGTCCGCAGGTGGGCGTACTGAACACTGCGCCAGCTTTAACGAATATCTCAATTAAACCTTCTGCCAAAGCCTCTAAGTAAATCTCTTGTGTGCCGGGGATAATGATACAGCGTACTCCAGGGTAAACCTTATGCTTCCTGAATATCTGGGCTGCCAGACGCAGGTCATCGATACGTCCATTAGTGCAGCTGCCGATAACAGCCTGGTCGATTTTTACGCGCCCCACTTTACTTACCGGTTTGGCATTAGCCGGTGAATGCGGCAGCGAGACCTGCGGTTCGATAGTAGAAACATCATATTCAATCACTTTTACATAATCAGCGTCAGCATCTGACTCATAGACAAGGTAGCTGCGTTTGGCTCTTGATTTTATATAAAGCTGTGTCTTATTATCCACACGAAATAACCCAGCCTTACCGCCCGCCTCGATAGCCATATTAGCCATCGTAAAACGTCCGTCCATCGAAAGCTCTTCGACAGCTTCACCGGTGAACTCCATGGCGGCATATAATGCACCATCAACGCCAATATTGCCGATAGTATAAAGAATCAGGTCTTTACCCCCTACCCATTTTCCCAGCGAGCCGTGATAGACAAACTTGATGGTCGGCGGTACTTTCATCCAGATATCTCCGGTAGCCATCGCTACGGCAATATCCGTCGAGCCCATGCCCGTGGCAAAAGCGCCTAAAGCGCCATAGGTGCAAGTATGGGAGTCTGCCCCGATGACGACGTCACCCGGGAGGACAAATCCTTGCTCCGGCAGAAGGACATGTTCGATGCCCATTTCACCGACATCATAAAACTTAATCTTTTGCTCACGGCAAAACTCACGCATTTGTTTAGCCTGCTCCGCCGAAAGGATATCTTTATTCGGCACAAAATGGTCAGCAACCATGACGATTTTCGATGGGTCGAAGACTTTTTTCACGCCGAGACGCCGGAACTCATTAATGGCGATGGGTGCCGTGATATCATTAGATAAAACCATATCCACCCGGGCGTTGATAAATTCACCGGGGGTAACTTCTTTTTTACCGGCATGTGCCGCTAATATTTTTTCCGCTAAGTTCACCGTATTTTCTCCTGTTTAGCCAGTCTTATTTTTCTTCGTTGTCAGTAAACGATTAAGAGCATTAATATAAGCCTTGGCGCTGGAAACGATGATATCCGTATCCGCGCCGCGACCGGTATAGGTAACACCCTTGCTTTCTATCCTGATCAATACTTCGCCGATAGCGTCAATGCCCTCGGTGACCGATTTTACCGTAAATTCGGTAAGGGTGTTAGGCACTTTAACGCACATATTAATCGCCTTATAAACAGCGTCCACCGGTCCTGTACCAAGTGAAGAGCCTTCAATAATTTTGCTACCCGGACCGATAAGCCTGACGCCAGCCATAGGCAAGCCTTGGTCGCCACAGGTAACTTGAAGGCGGTCAAGGTGGTAATCCTCGGAAATAGTACGCTGCTCCTCGGCTACTAATGATTCGATATCACGGTCAGTGACATCCTTTTTCTTATCCGCCAGTTCTTTAAAAGCAGCGAAAGCCCGGTTTAAATCTACATCGTTTAAAGTGTAACCTAACTCGGAGAGGTGCTCCTTAAAAGCATGACGTCCGCTGGTTTTACCCAGCACCAGACTGCTCGAAGGGACGCCCACTGAACGGGGGTCGATAATTTCGTAGGTGTTAGACTTTTTGAGCATACCATCCACGTGCAAGCCGGAGGAGTGGCGAAAAGCATTACCGCCGATAATAGCTTTATTAGGCTGCACCGGAAAACCAGTGAGTTCACTCACCAGACGACTGGTACGGTATATCTGTTTGATATCAATATTCGTCTTCAGGTTAAAAAAGTCGGCGCGGGTTTTTATCGCCATAATGATTTCTTCCAGTGCAGCGTTGCCAGCCCTTTCACCGATACCATTAATGCAACCTTCTACCTGACGGGCGCCACAGCGGATAGCTTCCAGACTGTTTGCTACCGCCAGACCCAGGTCATTATGGCAATGAATACTAACAACGGCACGGTCAATGTTGGGTACTTTTTTAAAGACGCCCTCAATAACAGTGCCGAACTGGTGCGGCATAGCATAGCCGACCGTATCCGGAATGTTCACCGTGGAAGCGCCAGCATCGATAACAGCTTTTAGAAGTTGATAGATAAATGCCGGCTCCGTTCGGGAAGCATCCATCGCCGAGAATTCGATATTATCCGTATACTTACGAGCATGTTTAACCGTCTCGCAGGACATTTCGAGAATCTGCTCGCGTGTCTTTTTGAGCTGGTAAAACAGGTGAATATCCGACGACGAAAGGACGATATGAATACGTGGATTGGCGGCTCCCTTTATCGCCTTCCAACTTTCGTCAATTGCCTTGAGATTAGCATGCATCAAGGCGCAGATAGATGGGGCACGTACCTCTTTGGCAATAAGTCTTACCGCTTCAAAATCGCCAGGGGAAGTAACGGGGAAACCAGCTTCGATAACGTCAACGCCCAGCTTGGCTAATTGCCGGGCAATTTCCAGCTTTTCTTGAACATTAAGAGAACCGCCAGCCGCCTGCTCCCCATCCCGCAATGTGGTGTCAAAGATAATAACCCTGTCCATTAAATGTTCCTCCTTGAGAGAATAATTTTTAAGTGCAACCGATTATTCCCCTCTCCTTAAATCAGAGAGGGGTTAATAAGGATGAGAATTATTCTCCTAGTGTTGGAACAATTATCGTATGACATGGCTATATAAAACACATTATATACGATTTTAAAGGGAATGTCTATACAATAACGCAAGAGGTTAAAAATGATACTTTCTAAGCACAAAAGACAAATGCAACAAACGTAAATTACATTTAGAACACCATAATTATGTGTCAATTAGTCCACTGGCTTGACAATTGTATTGCTACAGCTATAGACTATACAATGCAATTGAATATTTAGTTTCAAACACCTCTATCATTACACTTAAGGAGGTGTGGTCATGAAACAAGGGCACAAGAATCGTTACTTTTTAATAGTGAAAGGTGCCCTTTTTGTTTTGGGTGTAATTCTTTTTTATTTCGTCGGAGCCTATGGCATAGCTTCGGCAGACGATACCCTGACGATTAAAATTGGGCTGTACGAGAATAATCCTAAAATTTTTACCGATGATGCGGGTAACGCTGCCGGTCTCTGGCCAGATATCATCCAGTATATCGCTTTGAAAGAAAGATGGAAGATAGAGTACGTACACGGTACCTGGGCCGAATGCCTTGATAAGCTAGAGAAAAATGAAATAGACGTGATGCCAGATGTGGCATATACAGAAGACAGAGATAAAATATTCGATTTTTCGCAAGAGACCGTATACGTAAGTTGGTCCAGGGTATATGCCAGAACCGGGGCTAATATACAGTCCGTTCTTGACCTAGAAGGCAAAAGTGTTGCCGTTTTAGAAGGTAGTGTTAACGTCGAGGGTCCGGACGGAATAAAGGCACTTGCCAAAGCTTTTAACATTAATTGTATCTTTATACCAGTAGATAGCTACATTAAGGTATTTGATTTGGTGGACAAAAAAGAAGTCGATGCAGGGGTGGTTAGCAAGGACTTCGCATATAGTCACGTAAGCAATTTCAATGTTGAAGAGACCCCTATCGTTTTTCAACCGGTTCTTCTTTATTTCGCTTTTCCCACAGAGTCAACTATAAAGAAGTATCTTATTGAAAGAATCGATAACGATGTAAAAGAACTCAAGGCAAACAGAGACTCTATCTACTACCAATCGTTAAATAAGTGGCTTGGAATAAATCTTACCGAGAAAATTGTACTCCCCGATTGGGTTAAATGGACGTTAATAGGTATCGCCATATTAGCCTTATTACTGGGAGGAGGTACATTTTTATTAAGAGTCCAGGTAGCTAAAAGGACAAAAGAACTGGCGGCAGATATCGTCAAGAGAGAAAAGACAGAAAAAGAACTCCGTGAATCGGAAGAAAAAATTCGTTTGATACTTGAGACTATCCCTATAGGGCTAGCTGTCTCCGATATAAATGGGAGAATCTTAAGTGTAAATAAAGCAACTATTAAAATTAGCGGTTATAGCGAAGCAGAACTAATCGGCAAAAAAGGTCATAGTTTTATCGTAACGAAAAATCGAAATAGAGTGAAAAAATTTCTTGATGAACAATCTCTAGGAATTGATCAAAATTATGAGTTCTTTTTGCATAGGAAGGACGGTAGCGAGTTTCCTGCGCGATTATCCGGAACGCCTATTAAAGACCCAGCGGGAAATATTATCGGCGGTCTAGCAATGATTGAAGACCTCACCGAACACCGCCAGGCGGAAGAAACAGCAAAAAAGATGACGGAATACCGTGAAATAGACCAGCTAAGGACAACCCTACTTTCTACAGTATCACATGAACTTCGTACGCCAATCGCTGGTATCAAAGGCTACGCTACCCTGCTGCTAAAATATTACCGCTCTTTGAAACAAGCCGAGCGAGCAGAATGGCTGGAGGCTATCGACCAGTCTACCGACCGATTGACCGAATTAATTGAACACCTGCTGGATATGTCCCGATTAGAAGCTGGCTTGTTAAGAATGGATTTCCAGCCGGTGAAAATCCGCGAGTTATTATTTACAGCATTTGAAGAAGCTAAGTTAAGAGCACCGAAATATAAATTTATAACTAAAATTGAAAACAAACTACCCACAATCACTGCCGATGCTAGACGTATCCGTCAGGTTATAGAAAATATCTTGAATAATGCAAGTAAATACTCCCCTGAAGGCTCGAAAATTACAGTACGGGCAGAGGAGAAAGCTGGAGAGGTACTGATAAGCATCACCGACCAGGGAATTGGCATATCACCAGACGAAATCAATAAAATATTCGATAGATTTTATCGCATCGAGCAACGGCTACAAAAAGACCCTGGAGGCCTTGGACTTGGATTAAGTTTATGCAAAGCGCTGGTTGAAGCCCACGGAGGCAAAATCTGGGTAGAGAGTCAGGTTGGTAAAGGAAGCACGTTTTATTTCACACTGCCTTTAAAGCTTAAAAGCAGCAAGAACTAAACTAGGCTGTTCCCTTATTCCATAGCATGGCATGGATGTCAAGAGTAGTCTCATAGATTTATTTTTTCATTCTATTAATCGCGGCGAGGTGTTCGGCGTAATGCCCGGCGGTGTTCCACCAGATATAGTCTAGTAACGTTCTTTCACCCGTCCAGGTATATTTACCATGGGTGAATATATATTCTTCAGGAATAGATTCTATGGTTGATAGTATTTGCCTGTAAGTCGCGTTAAAATCAGCCAGCACATCTTCTAAGTCTCGGGAAACATTTTTCTCAAAAATTCTACGGTTAATAACACCGAGTGTGTCTTTCTGTATGTTAACCTTCTTCCCGGCAAGACCATCGTTATAACGTTGTAAAAGGATTTTTTCCCAGGCAGTGATATGGGCAATAGTATCTTTTACAGACCATGCTCCAACGGTTTTAGGCTTAAGAATGTCATTCCGTGGTATGCTGGCTATTTTTTCTTCTAACCATTTATGGTGGATTTGGATTTCACTTAAAAGTTTTTCTTTTGATTTTGGCTTGGCCATCTAGATAATTTCCCCTTATTCATTGGGTGCTGATTTTTTGGAGTGTGACTTAACCAGTTTACCTTCTGGTGGTGGACCGCCTAAAGTTCCCCGAACCATGGCGACACGACCCGTGCGTGCAATCTCTTTAACGCCGAAACCACGTAATAGCTTGAGCATCGATTCTATTTTATCTTCGTCGCCAGTAATTTCGATGGTTAACGAGTCGGAGGCAACATCTACAATATTTGCGCGGAAGATATCAGCGATTTCCAGAATCTCGCTGCGGGTATCGGAGGAAGCTTTTACCTTTACCAGCGCCAATTCCCGACTGGTAAGTTTTTCACTGGTGATATCGAAAATCCTTACGACATCGATAAGTTTATCGAGCTGTTTCCTAACCTGTTCAACCGTGGCGGTGGTACCGTTAACGATAATAGTAACACGGGAAAGATGAGGCACTTCACTATGCCCGACGGCGATACTATCGATATTAAAGCCGCGGCGACGGAACATGCTTACCATACGATTAAGAACACCCGGCTTATCCTGGACAATAGCTACTAGCGTGTGCTTTGTCGTGGCCATGCGGACACCTCTTTCTTCGGCTGGTCGATAAACTTAATATTAGCTTCTCCAGGCGGCACTATCGGGTAAACATTTTCTTCCGGCTCTACCATAAAGTTAATTAAAAATGGTCCCTTATGCTTTATCGCTTTTTCGATAGCTGGCCGAATTTCTTCACGCTTGGTTACTGTCAAGCCAGCGATGCAATATGCTTCAGCCACTTTGACAAAATCGGGGCAGGAGAGAGGGGTGGCAACATAATTTTTCTTATAGAAAAGGTCCTGCCACTGCCTGACCATACCGAGATAACCGTTATTGATAATTGCGATCTTCACGGCGATATTGTCCTGCACGAGGGTAGCCAGCTCTTGTATGGTCATCTGGAAGCTGCCGTCTCCATCAATAAGCCAGACCATTTTATCCGGTCGACCGACCTTAACGCCCATTGCCGCAGGTAAGCCGAAGCCCATCGTGCCTAAACCGCCGGAGGAAATGAAGCTATCAGGACTGTTGAAGAAATAGTGCTGCGCTGCCCACATCTGGTGCTGACCTACGCCGGTAACCACGATAGCATCACCTTTGGTGGCTTCATATAACTCGCGGATGATACGCTGCGGCAGTAGTTTATCGCCGTCCCTTATATCTAGCATCGGGTGCTGCCTTCGCCATTCATCAAGCTGCTGTATCCATTCAAGATGGCGGTTATTTTCAAGCATTTTATGCATTGCATGCAGCACCGCTTTAACATCGCCGACAATCGGGATATCGACGTTAACATTTTTACCAATTTCCGCCGGGTCTAAATCAATATGGATAATTTTAGCATTAGGCGCGAACGCACTTACCTTGCCGGTAACGCGGTCATCGAACCGCATGCCGATAGCAACAAGCACATCGCAATTTTCGAGAGCTTTATTAGCATAGCCGGTGCCATGCATGCCTGCCATGCCATAACTTAGAACATGATTTTCCGGAAAACAGCCAATACCAAGTAAAGTGGTAATAACAGGTATCTGCGCCCTTTCCGCCAGCTCTTTTAGTTCAACGCTGGCACCGGAAATAATAACGCCTCTACCCGCGATAATAAGAGGCTTACTAGCTTCATTAATTAAGGTAGCCGCATTTTTTAGCTGGGTGGGGTGACCATGCGTAGGAACCTTATAGCCAGGTAAATCAACTTTGTCCGGATAAACAAACTCCGCCTGGTCAGTGAACACGTCTTTGGGTATATCGATAAGCACGGGTCCTGGTCTGCCGGTACGAGCGATATAAAAAGCCTCTTTCACAGTTTTTGCCAGCATCTCAGTGTCCATCGCTACATAGCTATGCTTGGTGATGGGTAAAGTGATACCGCTTATATCAATCTCCTGGAAGGCGTCTTTGCCGATTTGCGCCCTGACTACCTGACCGGTTAAAGCCACCATCGGCACGGAGTCAAGATAGGCATTAGCGATGCCAGTGACCAGGTTAGTGGCACCGGGACCTGAGGTAGCCATGCAGACGCCTACCTTGCCGGTAGCGCGGGCATAACCATCAGCGGCATGAGCGGCACCTTGCTCGTGACGGACGAGGATGTGTCGAATCTTAGGGTATTGCGGTAAGGTATCATAGAAGGGTAATAAAACGCCACCCGGGAAGCCAAACATTACATCGACTCCCTCGGCGATTAAGCTTTCACATAATATCTGGGCACCAGTTTTTTTCATATAGCCCCCCTATTTTTTGAACACCGCTCCGGTGCTAGCCGAAGTTACCTTCTCAATATATCGAGCGAGGTAGCCTGATTTTATCCTCGGCTTGAATGCCGGCAGTTTCGCTAAGCGGTTGGAAATTTCTTTGTCCGTCAGCTCAACGTTGAGTTTATGGGCAGGTATATCAATATCAATTATATCGCCTTCTTTAACGGCGGCGATAGGTCCGCGTAATGCCGCCTCCGGAGAAACATGCCCAATGGAGGCGCCGCGTGTTGCGCCGGAAAAACGACCATCCGTTATCAAAGCCACATCTTTTTCTAGTCCAATGCCTGTAATAAGTGCGGTCGGTGTAAGCATCTCACGCATGCCGGGTCCGCCTTTAGGTCCCTCGTAGCGGATGACCAGTACATCACCAGGCTTGATTTTCTTGCCCATGATGGCTTTAGTCGCCTCTTCCTCGGAGTCGAAGACGCGGGCGGGACCGCGGTGCTTCATCATCTCTTTAGCTACTGCCGCTTTTTTAACTGCCGCACCCTCTGGAGCTAAGTTGCCGAAAAGCAGGACTAAACCACCGGTGGGCGAATGGGCATTTTTCATCGAGCGAATGATTTCCGGATTCAGGTTTTTCACACCTGCGATATTTTCACCGATAGTCTTACCTGTGACAGTCTTACACTTAAGTTTAAGAAGACTTTTCACCTCGCCCATCACAGCGGGAATGCCGCCGGCTTTATCCAAATCCTCAATATGGTGGGGGCCAATGGGACGTAAGCTACATAAATACGGTGTATGTTGGCAAATTTCATTGACCATCGGGAGTTTAAAATCAATTCCCGCTTCGTTGGCGATAGCCATCAGGTGCAGCACCGAATTACTGCTGCCGCCTAATGCCATATCCACAGTAAATGCATTAAAGATAGCGTCTGCGGTAATGATACTACGTGGTCGAATATCTTCTTTCAGCAGCTTAAGCACCTGTTCACCTGCTTGACGCGCCAAAGCATAACGACGCTCGTCCACGGCAGGAATGGTGCCATTGCCGGGTAAACCCATACCCAAAACTTCGGTCAGACAATTCATCGTGTTGGCAGTAAACATACCGGCGCAGCTGCCGCAACCGGGACATGCCTGCTGTTCTATCTTTTCTAACTCTGCCTGGGTTATCTTGCCAGCCGCATAAGCGCCAACGCCTTCAAAGACGGTATTTAGGTCGATTTTCTTACCGTCCAGACTACCAGCCAACATAGGACCACCGCTGATGAAGATGGCAGGCACGTTTAATCTAATAGCTGCCATTAACATACCTGGTATGATTTTATCGCAGTTGGGGATGAACACCAGTGCATCGAAAGCATGCGCTTCAGCCATTACTTCCACCGAGTCCGCAATAAGCTCGCGACTGGGCAGACTGTATTTCATGCCAGCGTGGTTCATAGCGATGCCATCGCAGATGGCAATGGTATTGAACTCGAAAGGAATGCCGCCAGCCGCCCTTACACCTTCTTTAACCGCCTCGGCGACTTTCCGCAAATGGATATGACCCGGTACGATATCCGTATAACTATTAACGATGCCGATGAATGGTTTACCGATATCTTCCTTGGTGCAGCCCAGCGCATAAAGGAGAGAGCGATGGGGCGCCCTTTCCACACCTTTTTTCACAGCGTCGCTTTTCATTTTTACGTCCTTTTTAAGCTCCACTAAATAAAAAACCGTCTTTCAAGACGGACAGGGGAGTAAGAAATTTAGCTTGAAGCCCGTATCTAAAGATAACATGTAAACGAGTTTATTGTCAAGCTGGGGAGAGGGGATTAACGATAGGCTTCGCTTCTATGTCGGACAATCGATATATCAACGACGAGATTATTATCATCAATGCTATAAATAACACGGTACTCACCGACGCGTAGTCGCCAGAGGTTGGAATGTCCGCGAAGCTTTTTACAACCAGCAGGTCTGGGGTTTGACGTAAGCAACTCTACTTTTTCCAGAATACGCTCGGCAACAGTGGGAGGAAGGGCTTGAAGTGCCTTTCGAGCCGAACGAGCAAAAACTATGGCATACTGCGGCATTTAAGACCGACCGAGGACTTTCTTTTTAACCTCTTTCAATGATTCGCGAGGTTCGGATTCCCGCTCTTTTGCCAGCAGAGTATCATAGAAATCTTCCCAGATTTCACCGTGTTTTTTAAGGTCAATGGTCACTGCCTTTTTTCGTCCATTATCATCAATAATAAACTCGACACCTTTGACCATAAGACTCCTTTGAACAATGTGTTGAGCTAATTATAATTCTAAACCATAGGCAAAGCAATGACAGGCGACTATTCCCACCCTACCCCAATCGTCCCCTTGGTGATAAAACCAGTTTTGATAGCGGCTTTGATTAACTCGTCTCTAAATGAAGGATGCGCGATAGAGATAAGCGCCTTAGCGCGCTGCCAGACACTTAACCCCTTAAGATTTACCATACCGTATTCCGTAATAACATAAGAAACATCAGAGGCAGGTACGGTTACCATGTCCCCTAACTCTAAAGTAGGCACGATATTGGAGATAGTCTTACCGTCTTTACATTTACGGGCAGCATGGAGGCAGATAAAAGCCTTACCCCCTTTGGACATATAAGCTCCCCGCGTGAACTCAAGCTGACCGCCGGTGCCGCTAATCTGGCGTGTACCCACCGATTCCGAGCAGACCTGCCCGCGTAAATCCACCCTTAAAGCACTATTGATGGCAATCTGCTTAGCGTTTTTAGCGATGACATACGGGTCGTTGGTATAATCCACCGGAAAGCCGGCTAAAGCGGGATTTTTATCCATAAATTTATAAAGTTTTTCCGAACCAGCGGCAAAACAAAAAACAGATTTTCCACGATTAATACTCTTACGTTTACCAGTGACCACTCCAGCCTCGATGAGTTCCATCATGCTGTCGTTGAACATCTCGCTATGGATGCCGAGGTCTTTGATATTGTGCTTTATAAGCAGCTTGCCGACTACGCTCGGTATCGCGCCTACACCGAGTTGAATAGTAGCTCCATCCTCGATTTGCTCAGCCAATAAAGCAGCGATAGCTTTATCTTCAGCGGTAATAACGGCGGTGGGGAAGTCCGGTATTTTATACTCATAATTCTCCACGATGTAGTCCACATCCTTAATATTGACTACCTCGTCGTAGCCGCCAAAAACCCAGGGCATATTCTCGTTGACTTCCAGAACGACCTTTTTGGCTACTTCACAAGCCGCTTTCTGGCGTGTAACTGCTGCGCCGAAGTTGAAATTGCCTTTCTTGTCCATCGGTGTAACTTCGATAAAGGTGATGTCCACTTTATCTTTCAGCCACTCGCGATACATACGCGGTCCTTCACCGAGTCCGAAGGGAATGTAAGAGGTGGCGCCATCCTTGGCATATTCACGTTCTACCTTGCCGAGGAACCAGGAGTTGTGAATGAAATGCTGTTGTTTAGGGTCGACGTGGGGGATGATGGTATGTGAATGCTCGGCGCGTATTTTAACATTCTTAAGCTCTTTGGCACGGGCGGCTAGTTTTTCGTCGATGAGTGAGGGAAAGCCACAGATAGCTCCGTAGTCAATCCACATCCCGGATTTAACGAGACCGGCAGCTTCTTCTGCAGAGATGAGCTTACGCTGGTATAAACGAGTGTATTTAGACATTTTTTCTCTATTTAGGTTTATTTATACCTTACCCCCTTAACCCCCTCTCCAAATGTAGTGTTCCTAAGTCCAGTCTTCGGTTATTTGGAGAGGGGGAGGTTTTGTTGAGAGGGGCTAGCGCCCCTCTCCGCAGGCTACTCCCCTTCTTGAAAAAAGAAAAACCTGTGAATAGATTGCTTATGTTTCTTCTGGAACTTTGTTTACGCGCATTATTAATTTGACTATTTCTTCAAATGGCGTTACTAAGGCATGTTTTGCTTGACTTTGGATTTCTTTATATGATATCTCTTTACCTTCGGGGTCTTTAGCATTAAATAAGGGAAAAATCTTAGAATAAGGGAATTCTGTTGGTCTAGGCTGAGGTTCTTGTAATGTATTATTCCAAAATTTATTTGTAAAATTTTTACTTACGTTACTAGGCTTTTCAAAGATATAAATGATATTCTCTTTGGAAACTTCGAAATTGGTTGATAATTCGTTTATTCTATCCTCCATCTTTTTAAAAGGTTTACTTGCTTTTTTATCGGGTCTATCCCATCCAATAGTAGTTTTTGTTTCGATTATAAAAACATACTTATTGTTTTGTTTTATCGCAATGTCAGGTTGGGTTTTTCCTTTTTTGGTTTCCAACTCAACTTCATAACTCTCTGGTAATGATGCTTTGAGATAGAAGGCAACAATATCCTGAAAGATATCCGAGAAGTAATGCTTACGCTTCCTTTTAAAGCGCTCTTTATGCCGCCAACCAGCGAGTTTCATTTTAAAAATGTGATAGTAAATCGCTTCACTGATGATAGTATCGTTTAAGTTTACATCATGCAATTTATAGGGTACAGAAAAACTATCGAGAAAGTCTGAATAATATTTTGAAGCTTTCAATATTTCGATAGCGTTGTTCATATGGCCTCCGGTAGATTATTTGGACTATTTACATACTTGAAAATATACCTCTCCTTACCACCCCACCTACCTCGTCCCTCCCGTAATAAAGCCCTGCTCACAGGCTTGTTGCTTTAGCTCTTCTCTATTGGCACTGTTTATCTTCTATTTCCTTAATTTTATCAAGTCGCTTCTGGTGGCGGCCGCCCTCGTATTCAGTATTAAGAAAGTCTTCAACTATTGTCTTAACTTTTTGTTCGCCTTCTTCCGCCGCCAGACAGCAAATTTGCGCGTTATTATGCAGTCGGGCGCGATGAGCGGTAAAAACATCATAGCATTGGGCGGCGCGGATACCCCGCACTTTGTTAGCGGCAATGCACATGCCGATGCCAGTGCCGCAGATAAGAATACCCATATCGTACTCATCCTTAACGATACCCTCCGCTACCTGCAATGCAATATCAGGGTAGTCTACAGCATCCTCCGTATAGCAGCCAAAATCATGTATGGTATGTCCAGTATCCACGACTACTTTAATAACGGCTGGTTTTAAGTTACAGCCCCTGTGGTCATTGCCAATCGCGATACGCACGGAACGACCTCCCTAATTTATTACTCCTGTTTTTCATGGGGATGATAAAACATATTGATTGCCTCGCGGATTTCCACCCAACCAACGCGTCCCTGGCGGATAAGCTGGGGAGGAACCACCGATAAATCGACAATCGTAGAAACATCGTGTATTTTCAAAGGACCCTGGTCAAGTACCATAGCAACCTGCTGTATATTCTCACCTAATTGGAAAGTGACCTCCTCAACAGAATAAGTGCTGGGTCTGCCGCTGATATTGGCGCTGGTGGAGGTTAAGGGAAGCTCGGCTATCTCTGCCAGACGCAATATTACATGGTTATCCGGGATACGAATACCCACCGAGTTAAGACCAGCTACCACCATTGTAGGTATAGGCGCCTTCTTGGGCAAGACAATCGTTAAAGCGCCGGGAAGGAAATGTACTGCGAGATATCGCGCTGCTTCGTTAAAAAACCCGTACTTTTCCGCTTCAGAAATAGAGTGAACAGCAATATGGATCGGGTTAGAGAAGGGACGATTTTTTAAGTGAAAGACCTCCGCTACGGCACGCGTATTCAAAGCATTAACACAAAAGGCATAACCGGTATCGGTAGGACAAACAACCACCTCACCCTTCTTTATCAGTTTAGCTGCATGTTCTATTATCTTCTCGTCAGGATTGGCTGCATCAACTTTTTCTATCTTCGTCTTCATATTTATCCCCCAAGCGGAGCGCTGGGAAACACGTTAAGACGTAAATCCGACCTTTCTCCTAACATCATTCTAGCGTATCCGGCGGCTGCAATCATAGCGGCATTATCGGTACAAAAGGATAATTTTGGGAAAAATACTTGAATTTTCTTCTTTTTACACGTCTCGGTAAAAACTTCTCTTAATCGCCTGTTGGCAGAAACACCGCCGGTAACACTCACAACCTTAAACTCCTTCTCTTCAACAGCACGTAGAGCTTTAGCGACCAGCACATCCACAATAGCTTCCTGAAAGCTGGCGGCAATATCAGCCAGAGGAAGAGTTTCACCGCGGGCGATTTGAACTTTAAACATATTGATAACAGCAGTTTTCAGTCCGCTAAAGCTAAAGTCCAACTGTTTACTCTTTATCATGGGACGGGGGAAATTAATGGCTTTAGGATTCCCCTTTTGAGATAGCTTATCGATAACCGGTCCGCCGGGGAAATCCAAGCCCAGAAACTTAGCTATTTTATCAAAAGCTTCACCGGCGGCATCGTCCAGCGTCGTACCTAAAACCTCATAACGACAGTCTTTTTGAACGTGCACCAACATATTATGTCCACCAGAGACAGTTAGACAAATATGAGGAATCGGCATTTCTGGATTGCTTAAGATGTTGGCGAAAATATGCCCTTCGGTGTGATGCAATCCGATAAGGGGTACCTGTTTAACATAGCTGATGGTTTTAGCCGCCGCTACACCAACCATCAAACAGCCAATTAAGCCCTGCCGGGAGGTAACCGCTACAGCATCGATATCGTCCAGCGTTTTGTTGGCGGTATCTAAAGCTTCTTTTACAACGTAGCCAATGAGCTCGGTATGGCGACGTGCAGCAACCTCCGGCACTACACCGCCGTATTTCTTGAGTAAATCGAGCTGTGTAGCGATAGTGTTAGAAAGTACCACTTTACCGTCTGCCACCAGCGCTGCCGAGGTTTCATCGCATGAAGTTTCGATACCTAAAATAAGCATATTTACGATACCTTGTATTTATTCACAAAAACCTTAGCTGTAGATTCTTTAAGATAGAGGGGGGTTAAGGAGAGGGGATTATCACACTTACCCTGTTTTAAACGCTTGGCTGCCAAACAGGCAATCGCCGCGCCGCTTGGTAAAGCATTTACGGCTTTTATATTGTTTTTTAATGTGTTATTTTCTTTAACTAATAATTCATAATAGTATTTAGCTTCACTGCCTACTAAAGTAACCTGTTCTTTTAACAGAGGTGTTAATTCTTTAACATCACCAGTAAAATAATCACCTTGTTGAATGATAAAACCGTTTTGAAAACGATAAAAAGCAGCGTAGATAGTATCCCTGATTCCAGCACTTATGACCGAACAAATCAGAGAGGATTCACTGCGTGAGGCATAAGCTAAAGCTTCTAGTGTGGGAATACCTACGACAGGCTTATCCATGCTAAAAGCTAGTATTTTACCTACGGTAACACCCACCTTAATGCCTGTCCAGGAACCAGGGCCTAACCCAACCCCTATACCCCCCACCTCTTTGATGGTCAAACCAGCTTTTTTAAGAACAGAATCGATATTATCCACGATTTGTTCCAGGGAGTCGGTCTTCGCCGGAAATGACTTGTCTACTAATACCTTATCGTCATCACAAATGCCGACGGCATTAATGTAACTAGAAGTATCAATGCCAAGGATTATCATTTCGCTTTCAGCTCCTTGAAAAGACCGGTGAATTTACTATCTAAGGAAGATAGTACGATACGCCTCTTTCTTATCGAGATTATGTCAAATTCTACCCTCAAAACATCAGGGGGTAGGAGAAAGGCCATCTTTTCTGCCCATTCGATAATCATTACGCCGGATGCAGCGCGGGTTAAGTAGTCCATGATGCCCATCTCAAACTCTTCATCGATATTGTTTAAACGATACAGGTCTATGTGAAAGACTGGCAGACGTCCTTTATATTCATTCACCAACACAAAGGTAGGACTGTTTACCTGTCTTAAAGGCACACCAAGTCCATCGCAAATGCCCCGTGTTAATAAGGTTTTGCCGCAACCCAACTCACCGGTTAGAGCGGTTATACTGCCCGGAAAGAGATACTTCCCTATTTTCTTACCGAGGGCTAAAGTGGCAGCGGGACTGTTGCTGAAAAACTCATATCTATGCATGGGGTAATTAAAGAATTTTGCGACAAGAATTTATTTAGTGGAAATAATGTTTTTATGCTTAGATTAACGTTCTTTCCACTTGAAATTAGTATAGCATAATGGTACATTGTGTTCTATAAGATGGTTAAAAAGAAAATCGCACCATCTCCTGATGAAAGCCATCGCATAGCCACCACAGACGATATCGAGGTATCTACCTATCTTGAAATCGCCAAAGAAATCGGTGGCGAACAACCTGCGGCGACCGCTGAAGCCGTCTCCGGTGCTGAACGCGAAGCCATCATCGTCCTGGACTTTGGGTCGCAATATAACCTGTTGATTGCCCGCCGTATTCGTGAAGCCCAAGTCTACTGCGAACTCCTCCCCTATGATACCCCCTGGGAAAAAATCGCCCCGCTTAATCCTAAGGGCTTCATCCTCTCCGGCGGTCCTGCCAGTGTCTACGAACCTAATGCCCCCCTCGCCCCCTCTTATGTTTACGAAAAACATTTACCGGTCTTGGGCATTTGCTATGGTATGCAGGTCATCACCAAGCAGCTGGGGGGAGAAGTGACACCAGGCACTAAACGCGAATATGGTCATGCCGTGATGCACATCAGCCAAGAGGATTCACTACTATTTGCCGGACTACCGGAATCCACGCAGGTCTGGATGAGTCACGGGGACAAAATCGAAACAATGCCACCAGGCTTTAAAGCCCTCGCCTATACGGAAAATTCGCCGAATGCCGTCATTGGCAACAAGAACAATATCTACGGACTACAATTCCATCCCGAAGTCGTCCATACGCCGGAAGGCAAGACTATCCTCCAGAACTTCATTTATAAGGTTTGCGGTTGTAAAGGCAACTGGACGATGGGGAGCTTTGTAACCGAGAGTATAGAGCGTATCAAAGAGCAAGTGGGTAAAGGCAAGGTAATCAGTGCTTTATCAGGCGGGGTAGATTCATCAGTGGTGGCGACGCTTATCCATCGCGCCATCGGCGACCAGCTTACCTGTATTTTTGTGAATAATGGACTGTTACGTCGTGAGGAAGTTGAGCGTAATCTCAAGGTCTTTAAAAACAATCTTGGTATGAGTATTGTCTATACCGACGCTACGGATAGATTCCTCAACCAGCTTAAAGGGGTCACCGACCCAGAGCAAAAACGAAAGATAATCGGCGAGGTGTTTATCCGCGTCTTCGAGGATGAAGCTAAAAAGATAGGCAAAGTTGACTTCCTAGGTCAAGGTACGGTTTATCCTGATGTTATCGAAAGCGCATCCTCTGGTAATGCTTCGGCAAAAATAAAGAGTCACCACAACGTGGGTGGCTTGCCCGCACGTATGATCTTAAAGTTGTTAGAGCCATTGCGTTTCCTCTTTAAAGACGAGGTCAGGCTGGTGGGTAAAGAGCTGGGACTACCGGAGGAAATGGTCTGGAGACAGCCTTTCCCGGGTCCGGGATTGGCGATAAGGTGCATCGGGGAAGTAACCAAAGAAAAGCTGGAGATACTACGCAGCGCTGACTTTATCCTGATGAACGAGATTAAGAAAGCCAAATTATATCGCCAGCTGTGGCAAAGCTTTGCCGTGCTGACAGACGTAAGGAGCGTGGGGGTGATGGGGGACTTTAGAACTTACGGCTATCTGGCAGCCATCCGCGCCGTTACCAGCGAGGACGCCATGACGGCGGACTGGGCGCGCTTGCCTTATGACTTGCTAGCAAAAATTTCTAACCGCATCGTAAACGAGGTGCCGGGGATAAACCGGGTGGTCTATGATATTACGTCCAAACCTCCAAGCACCATTGAATGGGAGTAACGGGTAAATGTTTTGCATAAAATAAAAAAAAACGGGAAATGATGGATACGTTAATATGGTCAATATTCTGGGCATCAGCGGCGGTATTTATCGCGATGGTTTGTATTATATTCGTGAGATCAGTTAGAAAATTGCTGATGCCTTACGGTTTTTTCGGCGTTATAGCCGTCCTCATGATACTGGGCGTGATATTGATAGTGTTGACCATCCAGAAAGAAGTGGAGGGAACGTCCAAGGTATTATTACTATTAACCGGAGCTTCTGCGGTCGGAATGTCTATTTTCTCAATACTACACAATCTTGTTACCGCCATGTTCATAAAAATTTTTAAGGTCAGCACTAATTTCGACGAGCCGGTTTTCTTCATACTCGCCACGGTAGTATGCCCTCTAGGCTTTCTGGCCGGCGCCGTGGGTACTATCGTGCTGGCTATGAGCAAATAAAATCGAGCACAAGTCAAACGATTGAAGGAGGCAAGCCCTGAAAATACTAGTCGTTGGCAGCGGGGCAAGGGAACATACGCTAGCCTGGAAGCTGGCGCAAAGCCCTAAAACCACCGAAATGTACGCCGCCCCGGGTAACGCTGGCATGGCTAAAGTGGCACAAATCCTCGATATCAAAGCCGAGGATAATACGGGGCTGCTTAAAGCGGCGAAAGAGCTTAAGATAGACCTTACGGTTATCGGGTCGGAGGCGCCTTTAGCTAATGGCATCGTCGACCTTTTTGAGAAAAACGGTTTAGCCGTATTCGGACCCACCCAAAAAGCCGCCGAAATAGAGTCCAGTAAGGTCTTCTCAAAAAGCCTTATGCAGCGGCACGGCATCCCTTGCGCTAAGAGCCAAAGTTTTAACGATTTCTCCAAAGCCAGCGATTATATTCGAACTCAAATACCCCCTATCGTCCTTAAAGCCGACGGCCTGGCGGAGGGTAAAGGGGTTATCATCGCCGAGTCGGTTGACGACGCGCAAAAAGCCCTCGAAAGCATGATGAAATCTAAAGCCTTCGGCGCTTCCGGCGAACGAGTAGTTATCGAAGAGTATTTAAACGGACGGGAGATGAGCTTCTTTGTCTTTACCGACGGCAAGACTATCGCGCCCACCGTACCCGCCTGCGACTATAAACGCATCTACGACGGCAATAAGGGACCCAACACCGGTGGCATGGGCAGCTATAGTCCACCTGAATTTTATAACGACGTGCTGGGCAATATTATCATGAAAACCATTATGACACCCACTATCCTCGCGCTAGCCGACGAGGGGAGGCTTTATAAAGGCACACTCTACGGCGGGCTGATGATTACTAACAATGTTCCTAAAGTTATTGAGTTCAACGCGCGACTAGGCGACCCCGAGACGCAGGTAGTCCTCCCCCGACTCAAGACCGACCTGTTAGAGATTATACTGGCGGTTTTGGAAAACCGGCTGGACAAGATGAAGATAGAGTTCGATAATAATGCCTGTATAGGTGTGGTGATGGCTTCCCAGGGCTACCCGGGGAGTTACAGGACGGGCTATCCCATTAGCGGGCTGGACGATTTGGATAAAGATATCATGGTGTTCCATGCCCGTACAAAGGTGGGGGGTAAAGGAGAGGTCTTAACCGGCGGAGGACGAGTACTAACAGTGGTAGCAAAAGGTAAAAACCTTGAAGAAGCATGTCAAAAGGTCTATAACAATATTATTAGAATCAAGTTTGAAGGCTGTTATTACCGAAAGGATATAGCGGAGTTAAAATAGACATGTACTGTCATTCCAGCGAAAGCTGGAATCCAGGGGAAGGTAAAAGGGGGAATGGATTCTGGCCCTCGGGCTGAACTCGGGCCTCGGACAGAAGGCTCGGCCTGAAGGCTGAAGCCTACGCTAGAATGACAGATAATTAAAGGGCTTGATACTTGTTACTTGTCAGTTGATACTTTTTAAAGGAGCTTAATATGCCACTTGTTGGTGTGGTAATGGGGTCAAAATCAGACACAGAAATAATGCAGTCGGCATTGGACGTTCTAACCAGTCTCGGCATCGAATACGAGGTTGATGTTATTTCCGCCCACCGTAATCCGGAGAAAGCCAAGCAATACGCCCAATCTGCCCGGGAACGTGGCATTGAAGTAATCATCGCCGCAGCCGGTATGGCGGCGCATCTGCCAGGTGTACTGGCAAGCTGGACTACTCTGCCGGTAATCGGCGTGCCCATGGCCAGCGGTGAACTCAAAGGGATAGATGCCCTATATTCCATCGTTCAGATGCCGGCGGGTATACCTGTAGCTTGCGTCGCGATAGGCAGCACCGGCGCGAAAAATGCCGCATATCTCGCCGCCGAGATTCTCGGGTTGAAACATGATACAATATTACGGGCTTACGAAAAGTATCGACGTGAGTTAAAAGGATAGAGGAGAAAGTCATGATTGAGCGGTATTCCCGCCCTGAGATGAAAAAGGTTTGGTCGGAAGAAAATAAATACACCAAGTGGTTGGATGTAGAAATCGCCGTTTGTGATAGCTGGGCTGAAGTTGGTGTCATTCCCCGCAGTGCCATCTCTAAAATCAAGATGGCGAAATGCAACCTGAAACGCATCGATGATATTTTCAATGAAACCCGTCACGATATGACCGCTTTCCTTGGTTCGGTAGCAGAAAGCATCGGAGAAGAATCACGTTATATCCACCTCGGCCTTACATCATCTGACGTTATGGATACTGCCACCAGTCTGCAGCTCGTCGAAGCCGCCGACATTCTGATACAAGATGTCAAAGAATTAACAACCATTCTGGCACAAAGAGCTATTGAACATAAATATACCTTGATGATTGGTCGCACTCACGGCATTCATGCCGAACCCACGTCCTTTGGTTTCAAGCTAGCGCTTTGGGTGGCAGAAATGAGACGCAACCTGCACCGACTTAATGAAGCTAAAAAAGTCATTTCTGTAGGTAAGATATCCGGAGCCGTCGGTACTTATGCCACAGTCACGCCCGAAATCGAACAGAAAACCTGTCAAAAACTCGGATTGGAACCCGCTCCGATATCAAGTCAGATTCTCCAGCGCGACCGCCATGCCCAGTTTGTCACCACCCTTGCTATCATGGCTGGGTCGCTGGAAAAGTTCGCTACCGAAATCAGGGCGCTCCAAAGAACCGAAATACACGAAGTGGAAGAGCCTTTCGGCTTGGGTCAAACAGGCTCATCGGCGATGCCCCATAAGCGTAATCCAGAGCTAAGCGAGAGAGTCTGCGGCTTGGCGCGCTTGATACGTGGCTATGCCCTGACCTCACTGGAAAACATCGCTTTATGGCACGAACGCGATATCAGTCACTCCTCCAATGAGCGTATTACCCTGCCCGACTCCTGTCTGGCGATGGACTACATCCTGGCGCTTTTTGCTTCGGTGATGAGGCGACTCCAGGTATTTCCGCACCGTATGAAGGAAAACCTCGATATGACCAAGGGCCTCGTATTTTCCCAGAGAGTCATGCTAGCTCTCATCGATAAAGGCTTAAGCCGTCAAAAAGCCTATGAAATTGTTCAGAAAAATTCAACAAAAGCCTGGAAAAGCACAAAGAGCTTTTTAACGTTAATTAAAGCAGACGCTGAAGTCAAAAACATTTTATCAACGGAAGAGTTGAAAAACATCTTCGATTATCAATACTATCTCCGTCATGTGGACGATATTTTCTTGAGACTCGGCTTGACCAAGAGCCAGTGGCAAGGAAGTATCGAGGATATAGCGTAGTTATAACCAGAAGCAAGAATTGCTTTTACATACTTGAGGAAATGCCTAGAAAGGTTCACATTAATGGATCTTAGTAAATATCCCGTTTTGATGAAAACCGACCTACCACTGCCAGTGTTTATCCGCGGCAAGGTGCGTGATACATATAACCTCGGCGGTCACCTCCTGATTATCGCCACCGACCGTATTTCAGCGTTCGATATCGTATTACCCAGCGGTATCCCGCTTAAAGGGCATGTCCTGAATCGTCTCTCTTCCTTCTGGTTCCGTCGTCTCATCGATATTATACCTAACCACATGGCCGAAGCCCTTGATAACGTTCATATTCTTGATTCCTACCTTTTTGTTGAGAGTCGGTTTGCCTATCCTTCCTATCTACGGGGACGCTCGATGGTGGTGAAGAAGGTCAAGCGCTTGCCGGTCGAATGCGTAGTACGTGGCTATCTTTCAGGTTCAGCCTGGGCAGAGTACCAGCAAAAGCATACTATCGGCGGTAAAAAAGTAGTGGATGACTACCAAGAAAGTGAAGAATTGCGACAACCGTTATTTACTCCGACCACTAAAGCCGAAACTGGCCATGATGAACCTGTAACCAAGGACTACCTCGTCAAGATATTCGGTGTACGGATAGCCAAGGAATTAGAGGAAAAAAGCCTCGCCATATATAAAGCGGCACGAGATTACGCTTTAACCAGGGGCATTATTATCGCTGACACTAAGTTCGAATTTGGTATTGATAACGGGAAGCTATTGTTGATTGATGAGGCGATTACACCGGATTCGTCCCGATTCTGGGACGCGGCTAAATACAAGGCGGGGCAGCCTCAGGAATCATTCGATAAACAGCCTGTGCGTGACTGGCTGATAGCTAGTGGCTGGAATAAAGAGCCCCCCGCCCCAGTTTTGCCTCCGGATGTCATCGAAGCGACGGCACAAAGATACATCATGGCTTATGAGAGGCTTACAGGCCGTAAGCTGGCAATTCTGGAATAGACAATCTAACGTTCCAAGTAAGCTTTAGTGCTGGGCAATTCCCCAGCGATACGTTCATCAACTTTCATCGCCATATCCAGTGCCCTTCCCAACGCTTTAAAAAGCGCTTCGGCTTTATGATGGTCATTACTGCCGTAAACAATCGAGGCATGCAGATTCATCCTAGCCTCGATAGCGAACGTCTCTAGGAAGTGGCGGACGAGGTCGGCGGGAAAGCCAACCATGTCGTTATTATTGAAATCCAGGTTTAACACCGAATAACCCCGTCCGCTGATATCCACCGCTACGTTAACCAGTGTTTCATCCATCGGAACCACCACGTTAGCCATGCGCACGATACCTCGCTTTTCTCCCAAAGCCTCTCTAAAAGCCCTACCGAGGGATATAGCCACATCTTCTACAACATGGTGGATATCATCACCAGTAGCATCTAGCTTTATGTCAATTAGACCATGTTTAGCCAGCTGAGACAATAAATGATCGAATATCTTGATGCCGGTGTTAATTGCCCATTTTCCCGTGCCATCTACGTTCATTTCAAGATTGATATTCGTCTCCCTGGTATCTCGCTTAACAGCAGACTTCCTGCCTTCGCTAGCTAGCGACTCTAATAGCTTCATCGCGCCTTTAAGAAAGGTACCGCCCATAGGTATCTTTCCTGTTCTTGTCCTTTGATAAAGGGGGCGGCTACAACCTATTTTTTCCGCCATTTTCTGGTCAGAGAACCTATTTGATTCCTGAAGCTGAACTATCTTTTGCAGCACTATTTCCGGAGTATCCATATGTATTTCCTCTTTTTATTTGACTATCCTGTTAAGTATTATAACATGTTTTTCGCATTTGTCAAGAGGTAATTATAACAATAATGTAAAGAATTGTAACACTTATTAACACCTAATTGATATAAAAGAATTAACATACAAGGATATAAGAGATTTTATAGATATTTAGGGCTTTATAACTTGATCTCTTGGAGAGTTTTAATGAGCATCTCAGTGTATTCCGGTTTACCTACGCTAATACGCACGCCGTTATTCAAGAGTGGATTACTAAAATAACGAACTAAAATACCCTTTTCTTGGAGCTTTAGATACAAATCGTTGGCGTTGCCCTTTAAAACCTTACAATAGATGAAATTAGCTTGTGATGGGTAAGGTTTAAGCCAGCTTATGCCCTGTAGGTGGTTATAAAGCCTAGTTCTTTCGTTGATAATAGCCTTTACCCTACTCTGCAGGTAGTTATAGTCAGCCAGAGACTCGCGTACGGCAATCTCAGCAGCCACGCTAACATTGTGAGGTATCTTTATAGCCATCATATAGGAAGCTATGCGCGGCGGAAATACGCCATAACCGACTCTTAAGCCAGCCAGACCAGCCCATTTGCTGAAAGAACGCAGCACAATGAGATTATGGTACTTTTCCGTAAGCGGCATGACTGTTTCACCACTGAACTCAAAATACGCCTCGTCAATGACGGTAGGCAGCCCTGTATTGATAATCTTTACGATGTCGCCTTTTGGTACGATATTTCCAGTTGGATTATTGGGCGTAGCTAGAAATATCAACTTGGTCTTCTTACTGATGGCTGCTTTGACCTTTTCTACATCAATAGCATAGTTTTCGTCTCGATTTATGTTAACTACTACACCACCGCATATCTCGGTACTAAATCGATAGATATCAAAAGTAGGTACGAAATTGATAACCTCGTCGCCTGGACCGACGAATAGCCGCACGATGGAGTCAATTACCGTATTACTGCCATGTCCGGCGACGATACGTTCGGCAGGAACCTTAACGTATCCAGAAAGCAGCCTACGCAGCTCTGTCTGGCTGTCATCAGGATAGACGTGGAAATGTTCACAGTTAGCTAAAGCTTCTACCACACGCGGCGAACAGCCGTAAGGGTTCTCGTTAGCGTTTATCTTAATCAGGTTGGCAAACGCCGATACCTTCAGCTTCTCCTTAAGCGTATCTGGCGAAGTACTGGCTGTATAGCCAGTGAAACCCGCCAAGTTCGGGCGAATATACTTCTCTATTCCTTCTGTCACCTAAACTACCCCCTATCCAGCGTCCTTTAAACGCTTTTCCACGGCACGGGCATGAGCATCTAGTCCTTCTGCCCTGGCGATAGTCGATACCGCGTCACCAAGCTGCTTAATATCCGCAGCATCAGTTTTTATAATATTGATAAGCTTTACGAAGTCCAGTATATTCAACGGCGAGCCAAAACGAGCCACCCCGCCTGTAGGTAAGACATGGCTAGGACCGGCTACGTAATCCACCAGAGCTTCGACAGCGTTTTCACCGACGAAGAGACAGGCAGCATTACGTACCTTATTTACGTATGAATTAGCATTTTTTACCGCCAGACAGAGGTGCTCCGGTGCATAAAGATTAGCTAGCTCGATAGCTTCGTCTACACTGTCAACTACGGCGATAAATCCCCGTTTTTCCAGAGCCTCGGTGATGATTTGGCGGCGGGATAATTCTTTTACCTGCTTTTCAACCTCACCATTCACGGTATTAGCTACCTGACGCGATAGAGCAATCAGGATAGCTGAAGCCCCTGAACCATGCTCCGCCTGTGCCAATAAATCAGCGGCTACATAAGCCGGATTAGCTATACTGTCAGCGATAATAATGACCTCGCTGGGACCATATAGTCCGTCGATACCGACCGTGCCATAGACCAGTTTCTTAGCCAACGTGACGTAGATATTGCCGGGTCCGCAGACTTTATCTACGGCAGGTATTGACTTCGTGCCATAAGCCAGCGCAGCGATTGCCTGGGCGCCGCCGATGGAAAATACACGCTCAGCACCCACGATTTTCGCCGCGGCAAGCACTACATTCGAAATTTGTCCATCTTTCTGCGGCGGCGTGGCTAATATAATTTCTTTTACACCAGCAACACGGGCAGGTATAGCCGTCATCAATAAAGACGATGGCAGCGGTGCTATACCGCCAGGGGTGTATACGCCGATACGCTCTAACGGACGTATCAGCCAGCCTAATTTAGGTTTGGCATCTTCTTTTAAGAGCGCCTTTTTTTGCTTCTTGTGGTAGGCTGTAATACGCGAGGCAGCTAATTCTAAGGCAGAGATAAGTTTTTTATCCACCTCGCTATAAGCACGGTTAACCTCGTCTTGAGACACTTCCAGTGAGTTCAACTTAACGCCGTCAAACTTTTGAGTATATTCGAAAAGGGCGGCATCGCCCCGTCGGCGGACATCATCAATAATCTGGCGGACGGTTTGTTCGCGTTCGGCATCATCCATTAACCCTACTACCGACTGCCGCGATAATAGCGCTTTAGCTTGTTGAAAACCTTCGACTATCTTCATTTAACTATCCCCTACCGCCGACTGTAATCGTTTAACTATGAATTTAATACGTCCAATCTTAACTTTGTCTTTAACCGGATTCAAGTTGCCGATTAAACAGGCAGTAGACTCGAAAAGCGTGCCGATAATCTTAAGATTGTGCCGGGCGATAGTCCTGCCGGTTTCGGTGTTTTCGATAAGTAAATCGGCATCATCTGGTAGGAAAGCCTCCGTAGCGCCCCAAGTTGGAATTATACGGTAATGCCCGAGGTGATTCTCCCTGGCGAATCTATCGGCAATATTCACATACTCCGAAGCTAAACGGAAAGGCTCCGTCCTACTAGCGATAAAACGCCGCAAATCAGCAGTATTATTCACCGGCAACGCTTGACTGACAACTGCTACTAATCTCACCTTACGCAGCTTTAAATTCAGTATTTCTTTAACCGGACTTGCCGGAAACTGGGCAAGGTGGTCGGCGAGCCAGTCTCGTCCGGTAATCGCCAGGTCGAAATTGCCGTTGGCTACCTGTAAAGGCATATCTTGGGGTCGGATAACCTTAACCATGACCCCCTCAATGCTTATTTTAGGACGGCGATTACCAGCGGCAGAGGGGTAATCCTCTATTTTTATACCAGCCTTATTTAGTAGTTCGACTGTTTGCTGCTGCTGGTGCCCGTCCGGTAAAGCCAGGCGAACAGTATCTTCTGCTACTTTAGGAATACGATTAGCACTGGTAAAAGCGACTTCTTTTTTATCACTCGTGCCTTTATCAATTTCTGGTAATACACCCAAAATCGAGTTAACGACTTGCTCGAATTGGCATGTTTTCCAGCTGTTTTTATTAGCAATGAGAAAAGAACTGGTATCTAGCACTTTATTAAAAGGCGATAATCCATAACCAGAAATTTCTATTAGATTTAACGCCGCTAATAAAGCCATATCCGCATTCTCCGGGGGATAAACCTCCGCGGCGCCCCAAACTGGGAAGACGCTGAAGCGACTTAAGCGGATTTTCAGAGCGAAAGCCTCTGCTAGGTTAGGATACTCGCTGGCGATACGTAAAGGCGTGCCATTCTGGCGTAGGTTTAGGGACTTGGTAGCTGCTGCCAAATACAGGGAGCTTTGACCGTACATTAAATCCTTAACCTTAATAACGTTAGAGGAAGGATACTTCACCAGCAACTCTTCAATCCAGTCCAGTCCACAAATACCCAGGTCATAGTTGCCCATAGCTATCTGGATAGGAATATCCTTCTCATGGAAGACACGTATCAGCAGGTCAGCGAACTTTGCCGACTTAGGCCGGTAAAAGCCCATACTTGAATGATACTCATCGAGTCGCCAATCGGCTTTCTGGAGTAAAGCGGCCGTTTTTCGTAATAAGCGTCCCTTAGGCAGGGCTATTTTAAGCGGCATGATTACCTTCTTGTTTCAATAGTGCTTTTAAAGACACGTTATTTTTCGAAAGTATTTCGGTTAGCTTTTTTTGGAGTTCAAGATAGTCTTTGTTAGCTTTTTCGTAAATGGATGTAGAGATTTCTACCTTGGTAGGCTTAGCGTCCCTTGTATTTATTTCTATAGACCATCCATTTACTATTTTACCAATATTAAGCTTGATTACAGTTTGTTTTAAGTAATCTGCCAACGATTTATTCATTAATAATTCTAACGGAGTAATCTTGTTTTTCATACTGTGTAGAAGTTTTTGGAGAAATGGTTCATTATCTGTACCTTGAAAACCAAATAAATAACTATTTGTTACATCATATAATTCATTCATCAACTTCGCTTCATCAGTTCCCACCGACTTTAATATCAGAGTTGATAAAACCTCAACCTTGTCACTTACTTGTTTTAAAGCAGCTAGTGTATCTGCCACTCTTTTATCTTCATTCTGCCTAGTTAAAAAAGAAAACATCATCCCAGCCCATTGTTGCTTTAAATAAGATTCAATATCAGAAAAATCACCAAAAGGAACTAATGCATTATTAACGCTGTTTCCGCGTACCTCTTCAATAAAGTCAAATATTTTTGTACTATCAACAGACGCATAGTCTATTTCTTTTACGTTAACTTTTTTATTATTCTTATTTGATTGATATACATCATACTTTGATAAAACTGAGTTATCTACAAGTGCAAATACAGGTATTTTCGACTTAACCGCCTCTTTATATTCGTTATTAGTAATTGATTTTCCTGTATCTTTATACACTCCTCCAAACCTCCCCCCAATTATTAAAACGAACATCTGGCAACTGGGTATTTCTCTTAAACAGGAATCTTTCGTATCAAGAGTAGGGTCATAGAAAACCGAACCCTCTTCGCTTAAAACAGGATCATACCCTAAAGTCTTTACAAAATATTTAACGTTCTCTCGTATATATTTCAAGTCATAACAAGTTGAGCTAATAAATACTCTTGGTATAGCCATAATACACCCCCACACACTTCAAGAGATATTCTTGTTCAGTATCACTAATATATCATCAATAGTAGACGATTCATATTTCTTTTTATTCGCTTTATCCACCAGCGTTAACGTCCCGCTGCTCTTTATCTCTAACGTTAAGTCGGCTTTTTGTTTATCGAGGTCAACCTCGGCAATATAGCCAGCCTTACGTAAGGCATTAGCCACTTTAAAGGCTTGTTTAGCTTCGGAACCTTTCACCAATATTCTCTTTTGACCAGACGATAAAACAGTTTCTCCCTTTACCAGCTTAAGTAAACGCTCGAGATAAATAGCGAAACCAGAGGCAGGGACATTACCGCCGCCCATGGAACGAATCAGGTTATCGTAGCGACCGCCCCTTCCGATTCTTTCTTTTCCCATAAAAAGCTGTAAAATTATACCGGTATAATACTCAAAGCCAGTACCCGAAGCGATATTAATCTGGTACTTAATACCAAGTTCGTCCAGAATGGAGACAGCTTTTAAGAAATCATCCAGAGATGAGCCTATGTCCGGCATCAACTTTTGTAATCGCGCCCGTTGGCTGCGGAGAAAATCCACCGTCTGCCCCTGAAGACTTAATAAAGGCAATAACGTCTTACCAAGCTCCGGTGCTTCCTTGCGAACTTTAGTTAATACCGACGTGTCGCCATCGAGGATGCTATCCAACACTTTTTGCTGCTCATCGGGAGGTAATTTAAGTTTAGCCAGTATAGCTTTTAATATGCCGGCATGAGAAAGTCGCAGCTCCACGCCTTTAAGTCCCAGCTTATTTATGATTTCCATGGACAAAGCCATCAGCTCAGCATCAGCGACAGCCGACCCGGCCCCGATAAGCTCGGCGCCGCACTGCCACCTCTCCCTATTCCCTTCCCCGGTCTCAAAGGTAAACATATTAGCCGTGTAAAAAAGCCTGGCAAGCCCTTGCATCTTCTCGGTATAGAGTCGGGCAACCGGTATCGTGCCGTCAGGACGCAAGACAACACGTTCCCCACTCCACCCATCCCAGTCAAGAAACGAATACACCTTGCCTAACATGGTCGGCGTAAGCGTTCCCGCCGAAGTAAAAAGGTGCAGGTATTCGATTGTAGGCGTGCGGACCTCACGATAGCCCCATTTCACGAAACAGTCGCGGCAAATCCCTACGACCCGACGAAACGCCACCATATCGTCCGGCAAGAGGTCACGCATACCTTTACAACGTTGGATTTTCATTTTTTCCCTTTTAATCAAATATAAATATAATGTACACTAAATTACGCGGCTATTCAATTTTTTATCTCTCTATTTATCAATGTGGTAATATCTATTTATGACAGCTAAAGATTTATTAGTAGAATCGATTACCAAAGGATTAAAAACCAATAAGATTGGCCGTAATGTTATTTACCTGTCAAGTGTGATTTCGACGATGGACATTGCCCGGCAGGAGGCTTTAAAAGGGGCGGCGGAGGGGACGGTGATAATCGCTGGGGAGCAAACCGGGGGGAGGGGTAGACTTAAGCGAACCTGGTTAACGCCTAAGGGGAATATAGCTTTATCTATTACTCTTTATCCGGATGTCGCTAGCCTGCCCTACCTGATAATGATAGCTTCACTGGCGGTCGTTAAGAGTATCGAGTCCATCACTGGGATTGAAGGACAGATAAAATGGCCTAACGATATCCTAATCAACGGGAAAAAGGTCGGTGGGATATTAATAGAGAACGAGGTTAGAGGTAATAAAATCAACTATTCTATCGTGGGCATCGGGATAAACGTAAATTTAAAGGTTAACGACTACGCTGAAATAGCTAATACAGCTACCAGCTTGAAAAGCGAATCCGGCATAATTGATATTTATGTTAAGTTAATCAGTAAGCTGCTTCAAGAGTTCGATATTCTTTATGTAAAGCTCCCTGAAGGTAAAGCTATTTACGAAGCCTGGCGGGATAAATTGGTAACGCTAGGGAAGCGTGTAAAAGCGCAGTCAGGCAGTCAGGTTATTGAAGGTATCGCCGAGGCGGTGGATAAGGGTGGGGCTTTAATGATACGGGAGAATGACGGCAAGTTAACAAAGGTGGTGGTGGGAGATGTTACTCTACGAGACAAGTAAGGGTGGAGGAATCAGACTCCCCCACCCTTACTATCTGTTATTTTTTATTTTTCTTGTTAATCGGTATCCATATCTGGCACTTCATAACAGGGTCGTCCATGTCCCCTGGCAGATATACCTCTAGTTCCGGGCTACCGGTATGTTCATATCCAGTGGAAGGGAACCATTCCTCGTAAATCTGCTGCCAGCACGGCTGGATGTCATCCAGCGTTGTATCAAATACCGCCCACGTGGATGCCGGAATAGCTAGGGTTTCAAAAGGTTTGGGAGATTTCCCCTTCGACAACTCCACAGCAATGGCGTATTTGAACTCCTCCTGTTGCCCCTCTCCGATGCAGATACCGAGCATCGAACCCCCGGTGACAGACCCGGGTTTGTCCCCAGAAACATTCAACAACTGCTGACGTTCCGGTGACGCGATAAACTCCGTCCACCACTCCGGGATTTTTACCAAATTCTGCTTGTTAGCCGTGGTGAACGGTCGTATCCTGCCCGCCACAGTAAACTCAGGCTTCTGAATAACTTTATAATCCATGACGCTCCTTCCTTTTAATGATACATAAAAGGAGATACGCGGGAATGCCGCCAGCTTTGTCCCCGGCTCGCGCGCCGCCTGGGGATTTATGCCGTGTACATTCCGGAAAGCCCGAGCGAATGCCTCCGGCGAATCATAACCATACTTGAGAGCTATATCGATTACTTTACCATTACCAGAGGTGAGTTCTCTTGCTGCCAGGGTAAGCCGGCGACGTCGGGAGTATTCCGCAGGTGTCACACCGATAATGGCGAAGAACATACGCTGGAAATGGAACAACGAACAACAGGCTTTTTTCGCCGCTTCGTTAAAGTCTATCTCTCCGGCCAGGTTGTCTTCGATATAGCTAATCGCCGCATTCATTCTATCCGACCATTCCATTTATATCGCTTCTCCTTCTGATATCACTATAACAGGGGTAATAACATACTTGCCTGACTTTTTATGCGCACTTATGCTAAGAGTATAAAAGAAAAGGAGGAGGCTTTGCCAACCCCCTCCTGATGGATTAAACAATACTTGGAATTTACTTCTTTTTCTTAACGATAGGTATCCATACCTGGCAGTGGTAGTTCGAGTTGCTTGGGTCTCCCGGCAGATAGACTTCCAATTCCGATTTAGCGGCATGTTCGTAGCCCGTGGATGGGAACCACTCTTGAAAAATCTTCCTGGTAACCTCCTGTATGGCGCCGGGCATAGGCCCAATAGACTCGAACACTGCCCAGGTCGCCGCGGGTATATGAAATACATCAAAATCCGCCGTTTTGTACGGTTTTTCTATACAGATAGTGTAAATAATCGGGTCCCAGGTATTTTGTTCGTTCGGCAAAATAGCGCTTATTACTTCCGCTCCGGTAACAGGACCCGGTTTACCTCCGCTCAATTTAACGAGTTTTTGATACTCTGCTGAAGCCGAAAATTCTTGCCACCACTGGGGAATTTTAATAGCTTGCTCCATGTTTTTTGTAGTGAATCTCTTACCTCTCCCCACTAAATCAAAAGCCGGTTTATCGATTATTTTGTAGTCCATGTCATTTTCTCCTTCTAATTTAATATGAAAGGAGACACGCGGGAATGCCGTTAACTTTACTCCCGGGGCGCGCGCTGCCTGGGGCGTAATGCCATGCACATTCCGGAAAGCCCGGGTGAATGAGTCCGGCGAATCATAGCCATACTTTATAGCTAAATCGATTACTTTCGAATCAGTTGATGTAAGTTCTCTGGCGGCTAAGGTCAACCTTCTTCTCCTGGCATACTCCGCAGGTGTTACACCCATGATTACCATGAACATCCGCTGGAAATGGAACAAAGAACAACAGGCTTTCTTCGCTGCTTCGTTAAAGTCAATTTCACTCGCCAGATTATCCTCGATATAGCTTATCGCCGCATTCATTCTATCCGACCATTCCATTTATACCGCTTCTCCTTCTAATAAGACTATAACAGGGATACTGATAGGCTTACCCGACTTTTTATGCGGACTTTTGCAGGAGGGATAAAAGGAGGGAGGAGTAAAAAACTCCTCCCCCTAATTGTACTTATTTTAACTTTTTCTTTTCGTCGTCCCGGTTTGCGATTATGCCAAAGACCTTAAACATTTCGATAGGAACGGGGAAGAGAATAGTGCTGTTTTTCTCGGCAGCAATTTCAGTGAGGGTTTGGAGATAACGTAGCTGGATAGCTGCAGGTTCGCGGCCGATAACGGCGGCAGCCTGTGCCAGTTTCTCCGAAGCCTGTTGTTCACCCTCGGCATGGATGATTTTAGCGCGTCTTTCACGTTCGGCTTCAGCTTGAGCCGCCATCGAACGCTTCATTTCCTCGGCTAACTCAACTTCCTTGATTTCGACAACGCTGACCTTAACGCCCCATGGGTCGGTATGCTCGTCGATAATTTTCTGAAGCATTAAGTTAAGCTTCTCACGTTTGGTTAGCAGTTCATCTAGTTCAGACTGCCCTAGTACGTTACGCAGTGTGGTCTGGGATATCTGTGACGTTGCTCGAATATGGTCAAGCACTTTAACCACCGAAGCCTCGGGGTCGACCACACGGAAATAAACGACGGCGTTCACACGGACGGTAACGTTATCCCTGGTGATGACCTCTTGCGAAGGTACGTCCATCGTGACAACACGCAGGTCAACCTTCACCATACGGTCAACGAACGGGATGATGAAGAAAAGACCGGGTCCTTTAGCGCCAACAAGGCGTCCCAGCCTAAAGATAACGCCGCGTTCATATTCGGTAACGACCTTCACCGCCATTAATATTAAAATCAGAATTATAAAACCGACAATTCCTAAACCTATATACATTTTTATCTCCTTTTTTCTTTCCTGGTTACTCTTAATTGTAAACCATCGACCTTGGTAATAACGACCTCCTCTTCAGGTTCGACCCGGCCTTTATCGACGACAGCGTCCCAGCGCTCGCCCTCGACCAAGACCACCCCTTTCGGATTCAGACAAACTGCTACGATAGCCGTTCTACCAATGAGTTCTTCTTTACCAGCGGCTATCTTCTTTTTATGAGCTCGGACTACCCAGACTACCACAAAATATATAAATACGACAAGAATTATGATAAGCAGAGCTAACAACCATGGCTGATAATCTGCCATATACAACCTCCTCTAACGCTTAGTCTTTTTACCTGAACGTACTGCTGATTTTTTTGCAACATATAATACCAGACCGTCGACACGATTAATAATGACTTCCTCCCCGACTTTTATCTCGCCTTTCTCGGAGATAGCCGTCCAGCGTTCGCCTTTATAAAAAACTGTCCCCTGAGGGTTTAAAGCCTCTTTCACTATCACTATCTTACCAATCAGCTCCTCACGGCCAGTATATGCCTGCTTGCGATGGGCGCTAACGGTACGCTGAATAATAAATGCGAGTCCTCCGGAAACAACGATACAGACGATTGCAATCAGCCAGGGGTTTATCTGGAACTCCGGCGATGCTCCTTTAAAAAGTATCAAAGAACCGGCAACTAGTGAAACTACCCCGCCGGCAGTAAAGATGCCGAATGTGGTCGATATTACCTCCCCAATAAAAAGTCCAATCGCCAGTACAATCAACAATATCCCCGCATAATTGACGGGTAATACACCTAAAGAATAAAACGCTAGCAACAGGCTGATACCGCCTACGATACCGGGAAAAATAAGACCGGGGTTAAATATTTCCGCCATAATGCCCAGCGAGGCGATACCCAATAATAAATAGGCGATATTCGGGTCGGCGATAGTATAGAGGAAGTTTTCGATGGCGGTCATAGAAACATCGACTACGGTCGCATCTGCAGTATGCAAGGTAATAATCTGGCCGTTAATCAACGTCACCTGCCTGCCATCAAGCTGGGCGATGAGGTCCTGCAGGTCCGAGGCAATCAAGTCAATGACATTAAGCTCCAGGGCTTCCCGTTCGGTTGCGGAAACACTCTCGCGTACGGCTTTTTCCGCCCACTCCATGTTGCGTCCATGCGCTTGAGCAATACTGCGGATATAAGCGGCGGCATCGTTAACCACCTTTTCCTCCATCGTCTCCGACATCGCCTGCTCGCCTTCCTCGCCGATAGAGACGGGATGAGCCGCGCCGATATTACTATTAGGCGCCATGGCAGCTACATGAGCTGCCATCGTGATAAAAACACCAGCCGAGGCAGCACGTGAACCGGAAGGCGAGACATAAACCACGACTGGCACATAAGCATTTACCATGAGTTTAACGATATCCCGCATAGCGGTGTCCAGCCCGCCGGGCGTATCCAGCTGAATGATTAGAGCGCGAGCGCCGTTATCCTCTGCTTCCTTAATCCCCCGCTCTACATAGTCCACGAGAACGGGGTTGATGGTGCCCTTGATGGTAAGAACATGAACCGTGGGCGTCTGTGCATGAATACCGCTAGCCATAAAGACTGACAGTAACAGGATGGCAAAGAGAAGGATTATTCTTAATTTTCTAAGCATGTGACTACCCTAAGAGAGTATTTTAATTATAGATGTTATAGCAGCAAGGATGCAATCAAAAAAAGGGACAAAACTTATATGTAAATTCCCTGATGATATTGTTGACAAGGCTAGCTGGTTATGATATTATAAAACTTGTGCTCTGCAAAGGAGTACTTTTTGCACCTTAACAACTGGATAGCGGAAGGAAAGTTTTACCTAAGCCAAGTCAACCAAGTCAATTAAGTTATTTTGGAGAGTTTGATCCCGGCTCAGGATAAACGCTGGCGGTGTGCTTTATGCATGTAAGTCGAACGGGTTTCGCAAGGAATCAGTGGCGGACGGGTGAGTAACGCGTAAGTGACCTGCCCTAAAGTGGGGAACAACTCTGAGAAATCGGAGCTAATACCGCATGTGGTTCTTCTTTTAAAATTGAAGAACTAAAGCCGTAAGGCGCTTTTGGAGGGGCTTGCGTATGATTAGCTAGTTGGTGAGGTAACGGCCCACCAAGGCGACGATCATTAGCTGGTTTGAGAGGACGACCAGCCACACGGGGACTGAGACACGGCCCCGACTCCTACGGGAGGCAGCAGCAAGGAATATTGGGCAATGGGCGAAAGCCTGACCCAGCGACACCGCGTGTGGGAAGAAGACCTTCGGGTTGTAAACCACTTTTATTAGGGAAGAATAATGACGGTACCTGATGAATAAGCCCCGGCTAACTACGTGCCAGCAGCCGCGGTAATACGTAGGGGGCGAGCGTTATCCGGATTTACTGGGCGTAAAGCGGGCGTAGGCGGCTCGTTAAGTCAGATGTGAAATCTCCCGGCTCAACCGGGAGGGTGCATTTGATACTGGCGGGCTAGAGTGCAGCAGAGGAAGATGGAATTCCCGGTGTAGTGGTGAAATGCGTAGATATCGGGAAGAACACTAGTGGCGAAGGCGGTCTTCTGGGCTGTAACTGACGCTGAGGTCCGAAGGCGTGGGGAGCAAACAGGATTAGATACCCTGGTAGTCCACGCAGTAAACGATGGATACTAGGTATGGGGAGTATCGACCCTCTCTGTGCCGAAGCTAACGCTTTAAGTATCCCGCCTGGGGAGTACGGTCGCAAGACTAAAACTCAAAGGAATTGACGGGGGCCCGCACAAGCAGCGGAGCGTGTGGTTTAATTCGATGCGACACGAAGAACCTTACCAAGGCTTGACATGTTGGAAGTAGTGAACGGAAACGGGAACGAACTGTTAAGTCAGTAACCATCACAGGTGATGCATGGCTGTCGTCAGCTCGTGCCGTGAGGTGTCGGGTTAAGTCCCATAACGAGCGCAACCCCTGTTGCCAGTTAATTTCTCTGGCGAGACTGCCCCGCAAAACGGGGAGGAAGGCGGGGATGACGTCAAGTCAGTATGTCCCTTATGCCTTGGGCCACACACACGCTACAATGGATAGTACAGCAGGTTGCAATGGAGTGATTCGGAGCTAATCCTGAAAACTATCCCCAGTTCGGATTGCAGGCTGAAATTCGCCTGCATGAAGTCGGAGTTGCTAGTAACCGCGTATCAGCTTGGCGCGGTGAATACGTTCTCGGGCCTTGTACACACCGCCCGTCACGTCATGAAAGTCGGCAACACCTGAAGCCGATGTGCTAACCCTTCGGGGAGGCAGTTGTCTAGGGTGGGGTCGGTAATTGGGACGAAGTCGTAACAAGGTAGCCGTAGCGGAAGCTGCGGCTGGATCACCTCCTTTCTAGGGAGATGAAAAATTGGTGTGAAACCAGTTCTCCTAGGTCGGTCGCCCTCGATTTATCGAGGACGCCTCTTTCCCTCCGCTATCCAGTGGTTAAGGTGAAATTATTTAAGGAACCTTTTAAGACCTCCTGTACTAAAGCCGGAGGTTTTTTATTTTATACAACTTTTGATTATTTGGTAATATCCTTTTACAATAAACTATGCTCTCTCAAAACCAAAACCAACAGCTCCAAACACTAAAAGACATATACAATATTTCCAACCAGTGCTCGACTAAAACGTATATCTGGGGCGGCTTGGTGATGGACGTGATGGAAGGCCGTTTTTTACGCGAACACCGGGACATAGATTGCTTTACCCTGAACCTGCTGGACGTCAAAGATAATATAGACCGGCTTTTTCTCCAGTGGGAATATGAGACTACTTTTGTAAAAGATATTGATATGTATAAAGTCCAGAAAGGCGCGTGCCGCGTAGCGTTCAACCGCCTGGAAATAGAAAATGAAACAGCCATGTGGCGGCATATTGGTGATTACGGCACGCTTTATTTCCCGAAAGCCTGGTTAAAAGATATTCCTATGGCTTTTTATGATTCCCGCATATTAGTTTCAGGAATAGAGTTTGAGTATGCTATCAAGGCTAAAGTAAAACTGCTTAGTCCTGAATGGGAGTTGCGCGAGTCCGACAAAAACGCGCTTATTTATTTTACAAATGCGCTTGAAAAACTAAATATTGACCCAGAAAGCGTGCTACAAAATACCTGGAGTGATAACCCTTACTGGAGAAACAAGGGATACGAAGAATATTGAGTGGATTCCGGCCTTCGCCGGAATGACAGCTAAAAACTCCCTCTTATCCCTCTTTTGTAAAGAGGGAAAATGGCTTCTCCCCACACCGAGATTCTTCCCCTTCTCCGGAAGGGTCAGAATGACACAGGCAGGAATAGCTTGTTGAGAGGGGCTCGAGCCCCTCTCAACAACCCCTCCCTTCCCTTGCTAAGGGAAGGGGGTAAAGGGATAGGTTCTCTAGTTTAAATTTGCGCTTTCTCCGTTTCATAAAGTATGATTTAAAGAAAGGTTGATTTAATATCCTCCAGGAGAAAAATGAAATACTTACTGTTATTTAGTATCCCGGTCATTTTTAGTTTACTGCTTTTGGCCGGCTGCAGCAGCAGCGAACGCGTTGCCTCGGATGGAGATAAAGTATCCGTGCATTATACCGGCACCCTCCAAGATGGCACCGTCTTCGATTCATCACGCGGGAGTGATCCTTTAACCTTCACTGTCGGGGCGGGACAGATGATAACTGGTTTTGATAACGCTGTCCGTGGTATGAAAGTCGGCGAGACCAAAACAGTAACCCTGCCGCCGGAACAAGCTTATGGTCCCTACCGCTCCGACCTTATTATTACAATGGGACGTGACAAATTCCCGAAAGATATAACGTTAACCGTAGGACAAAAAGTTCAGCTACAAAACAACCTTGGCCAACAATTTACAGCCACCGTTATCGAGATTGGGGATACAACAGTTAAATTAGATGCCAACCATGAGTTAGCCGGCAAGACTCTTATTTTTGAAATCGAGCTTGTAAAAATTTTCTAGACATAAAATCAGTAAGAGTTAAATAGGTTGTCTCTTGATTTCTCCGCGTCTTTCATCGTAAAATGGTAAGCGTTACGGGCCATTAGCTCAGCTGGTTAGAGCACAGTCCTGATAAGACTGGGGTCTGTGGTTCGAGTCCACAATGGCCCACCATTCCACCAATCGTTATATTAAGTAATATTAGTTTCAAATTATCTTGTATCTAGATGCCTTGGCATCTTCATAAAACATCCTTACCGTATCTAGAGAAAGTGCCTTTAAATCTTTACCCACATTTCCAATTTTCTTGAGGATATCAGGGGTAACGGTAATAATATGACAACCACATAATTCAGCTTGATATATATTTAAGAGTTCACGCGAACTAGCCCATAATAATTGGACGTTTGAGTTTGATTTTAAAATTTTGGCTGAATCCTTCATATAAGGAATAGGATCTCTTCCTGTATCAGCTATTCTCCCCGCGAATACAGATACTATTGTTTTTGTTTTCCGAGATATTACACGTGCAACGGCTTCCACCTGTTCAACAGTTAAAATGGCTGTTACGTTTAATGAAATACCTTCATCAGAGAGCTTTTTAATTAATGTTGTAGATGATTCCCCCCTGGTATTGGTAATAGGAATTTTTACATTAACATTCTTTCCCCAGCTGGCGATTTTCTTTGCTTCCACTTCCATCATGTCAAATTCATCAGAAAATACTTCAAATGAAATAGGCATATCGGGGATTTCCTTTAAAATAGCCTTAGCAAAAACCTCATAATTTGCCACATCGGCTTTCCTCATCAAGGTCGGGTTTGTGGTAAAACCTTTGACAATACCCTCGTGATACGCTTTCTTTATTTCATCAATATTTGCACCATCAGCAAAAATTTTAATTTTTAGACCTTGTAATGGTGTCATATAGTTTCCTTTTTCTATTATTATTAAAATTCTGAAAGAGTTTCAGTTAACAAGTACTCGATTAATTATCGCTTTCACGAAGGATAATTTCCACCGCCTTTAGTAAATTCTTTGCTTTATAGTTGGGCTTGATTCTTTTAGTGTTCTCTCTACGCATGTCTTTTTGGTTTATAATCATTATTGTCTTTACACCAGCCCTTTGTCCACAGATAACATCAGCCCCCCTATCTCCAATAATCCAGGACGAACTCATATCTAATGAGTATTTCTTTTTTGCCTCCTCCAGGAAAAATGTCCCTGGTTTCCTGCAATTACACTCAATTGACAACTCTGGCACAATACCTTGCGGATGATGGTAACAGTAATAATATTCGGCAAATTGTATACTGTTTTTCATTAAAATGGCATGAAACTTATCCTGTATAGCCTTAAGGTTTTCTAAAGACGCTTTACCTTTAGCATAAGCGGGTTGATTGGATATTAAAAATAGTTTAAATTTATATTCTTGTAAATTTCGTAAAGACTGTAGTGACCAGGGAAATAACTCAAAATCTTCCGGGTAATAAGGAGATTCACATTCTCCAGTATTTTTATTGAACGTATTAGGATTGATAACACCGTCTCTATCTAAAAATACTGCCTTTGCCATTATTTTATGGATTCCCATTTCATCTCGGTAGCTTTAAGCAGCGGGTGGGATACTAACAAGTGCCAGATTACTGCCTGGAATTCTTCAGTGTGAGGTGTAATTGTTGAAGAGTCAACCGTGGGAATTACTACAACCGCGTCGGCTACTTTGGCTGTATATCCGCCGTTTCTACCCACGATACCTATAATTTTTACACCAATTTTCTTAGCATACTTTAACGCCTCGACTAAGTTATTGCTTATCTTTTTTTCAGCATCCCCTCCGCCAACAGAAAATACAAATATACAATCGTTTCTATTAAGTCCACTTACACTAAGCCAATTAACAAATACGGAGTCCCAACCATCATCATTAACTCTGGCGGTAAGCTCCGAAACATTGTCGGTAGGAGTATAAGATTCTATCCTGACAATCTTTCTGAAATCGTTCACTGCATGGCTGGCGTTACCGGCGCCGCCGCCAACTCCCAGTATAAAAAGTCGACCAGCTTTATTCCGAACTTCAAGAACTATATCAACCATTTTCTTAACTGATGTTTTATCAATTAGTTTAATAATTTCGGTAACTTCGGATAAATATTGATCGATATACTCCTGATTGTTCATAACTAATTTCCTTTATCTTTTTTTAAACCTAAAAGATACGCCTCTGTTTCTGCCAATCCTTGAACAGAACCTATCTCATAGAACCTCTTTTTAACTTCAAAACCAATCATTTGTTCTTTTTTAGTTAATGCTTGAAAGAGCACGGAGATATCGAAAACCTCCTTATCGGCAATCTCACTAAAAGCAGATTTTCTTAACATATCTAATCCATAATCAATATACTCCATATTTTTGGTCTTTTCTATCTTATTGTAGTTTATTATTTTACCATTTTTATAATTGACATTACTCTCATCCCATTCGTTTTTATTTTTAAATACTGTCATCAAGCCTTGTTTATTTTGAGACATGAAAAAAGTATTGATTGCTTTAAAGTCAACATCTAAATATGAATCACCGTACATTACAAAGAATGTATCCTCTAATAATGGTAAAGCTTTTTTTATTGCTCCTCCCGTACCAAGCAGCTTTTTTCCCTCTAAAGAGAAACATACTGACAAACCAAATTTCTTACCATCTCCTACAAAATCCTCTATTTGCCAGCTAAGATAACCGGAACATATTATAACTTTTGAAATGTTATTCTTTTTTAACAAAGCGAGCTGATGAGCGATAAAAGGTTTTCCAGCTACCTGGAGCATGGCTTTAGGAACTAATTTAGTAACTGGGTAAAGTCTAGTAGCATATCCCCCCGCTAGAATAACGACCGCCGGCATCATCATTGTACTAATAATTTTGTCCCTTCAAAATCAAAGCTGAATCTTACTTCTTCAAGCCCCGCTTGCATCATGCTATGACGTAATTTTATCTTATCCTTAGCATAGAACATCAAAAATCCGCCGCCGCCAGCTCCTATAAGCTTACCGCCTATCGCGCCGTTATTAATCGCCAAATTATACCATTTGTCGATTTTAGAATTTGACATCTGTCCAGACCGCTTTTTTTTGTGTAGCCAATGCTTGTTCATCAATTCGCCAAACTTGGTTAAGTCACCTTTCTCTAAAGCGTCTTTACTCCGGATTCCTAATTCCTTGATAAAATGAAGATTATCAATCATTTCCTTATTATTTGCCTGGCTTTTCTTACGCTGCTCTTCTAAAATCGTAGAAGCCGAACGGCTGTATCCGGTAAAGAATATCAGCAGGTTATCTTCCAAATCATACAAAATTTCTTTATCGATTTTTAACGGATAGGCTTTTACTTCACCGTTATTGGCAAATTCGAGACAGGTAATGCCGCCATAAGCCGAAATATATTGGTCTTGTTTGCCGATTGGTTCACCGATTTTGTTTATTTCTATCTCGCAAGCCTGCTCTGCCAGGTCCTTGGGATGGATAATGTTTCTTTTATATGTATGTAGTGCTTTAAGCAATGCCGTTGTAAAGCTACTCGACGAACCCAAACCCGTGCCAGCCGGTATGTCTGCCATACTGGTAATTTCTAGATAATCACTTTCAAAATTTAATAGTTTAAGTGATTCTCTGATAATGGGATGCTGGATTTGTTCTACGTTATTAACCCTCTCCATTTCGGAGTACTTGATGATATAACCGGGTTGGAACGTGCGGTGTAGTGTGATATAAACGTACTTATTTATTGCGGCGGCAACTAAAAATCCGCCGTATCTCTCATAGTATGACGCGAAATCAGTCCCCCCACCCCCCAGCGTAATGCGTAAAGGACTACGCGTAATAATCATGTTTCCAACCCCCTCTTATCTGGCGTATTCTAGGCTTTATTAGTCTTCTTATATAACTCATCTACTATTTTTAGGGCTTCACCAGCATCATGAATCCCACCATCTACAGGCTTATGTTCATTGATTGCTTTAATAAAAGCTTTGAATTCTTCTGCCCAGGATTTATCTTCTCCGGAGAATTCCCAGACTTTAGTTTCAGGTGGTCCCATTTGGGGCAACATCTTATAATACGTTAATTTTTCAATGCCATAACTACCACCTAGACCATCAATCTGGAGTTTACCGTATTTACCGTATATTTCCAGACAAAACAGATTCTTCCACTCGGTGCAACTGGCATGAAGCCAGGCTACTTGCTGTATTTTCGTCCTTAATAAAATAAAACCGTTGTCTTCCATCGGCATATTCCAAAAATACGTATGAATAAACCCATCTATATGTGCAAAATCACCGAGGAAATATCTTGAAAGGTCTATCAAATGTATCCCTTGATCAATTAACTCGCCACCCCCGGATATTTCCAGTTTAGCCCGCCATTCTTTTTCATAGCCGACCCTCCCGCCATGACCATACCTAGCTCTGATAAACATTAATTCTCCAAATTCCTTGGTGCCACAAATTTCTTTCGCTTTTACTATCGCCGGGTGGTATCTTAAATTGAAACCGACTTTTACTACTTTATCCGAGCTTTCTGCCTTCTTCAAAAAAGGTTTTATCTCTTTATATGAACGAGCCGCGGGTTTTTCCACCAGGACATGCTTACCACGTTCCAGCGCGTATAACCCAATTGGCGTAAGCCAGTCGTTGGTAGTAGACACAATCACGATATCAACCCCGGGGTATCCCGCTGCCTCTTTCCAATCTTTTACGACTCTACCGGAACCAGCTAATGTACAAATATTTTCAGCCAGTTTTATATCTTTGTCACAGGCAACAACAAGCTGATGCTCTCCTAGGTTTTTGGCCCGCTTCGAGCCTATCAAACCGCAACCGATGATAGCTACTTTCATTTTTGCTCTACTATAGAAATCCTTCTTATTTTACCTATATCACCAGGAACATCAGACCCATACTTTTTGATTAACCGTTTATAATCTTCATGAACATGGATAAGTCTTCCGGATAATCCAGCATTAGTTTTGATATCAATCAGGAAATTGACCAAGTCAATTATTTTTTTTGCTGGTGTGCCTCCGGTTTTATATACACCTCTCGCTTCTTCTAAAGCTTTTTTGCCTGCCCGGGAGCCAGCCTTTAGTATTTCATCAGTCATGTTTGTTTTTACGGCACCCGGCGCAATGGCGTTAATTATGATATTCGGATACCCCGCTTCTTTCAGTTCGTCAGCCATAATCTCGACCATGCGCAGAATCCCCGTTTTAGAAACTGCGTAAGCACTAAAATTGGGTCGACCATAAGCAGCGCCACCACCGGAAAACATGATAATTGACCCATATCCCTTCTTCATCATTCGCTGGATAGCTGTCTTGGCTACGATATAGGCGCCTATCAGGTTGATTTTGATAGTCTCCTCCCAGTTTTTTACCGGAACCACCCAGGAACTACCTATTGGTCCTTGCACTCCAGCGCAATTTATAACTACATCAGGACTACTATGCCATTTAGCTTCGTGTGATTTAAAGGCCTTGGTTACGTCTTGTTCATTCGTTATGTTAACTTGTATAGCATTAGCCCTTAATTTTTTCTTAGCAATATCATTGAGAAATTTACCCAAACTTTTTGGATTCCTACTAGCTACGGTGACTACATGCCTTTCAGTTATTAAGTATTCGGCAATAATCTTGCCAATGCCCCGAGTGCCTCCAAAAACGATTATCGATGACATTTGATTATTTCCTTTTTTTTAATACCCAGCGATTATCCTGTAAAAATTTCAAAGTTCTTATTACCGAATCTTTAGTATTTAGTTTAGGCTTCCACCCTGCTTTATTGATTTTACTCGTATCAAGGAATATAAAAGGATTATCGCCTATCCAGCCCCTCTCTCCTCCGCTATAAGTGAGTTTTGGCTTCAAACTAAGATATTCAGTAATCCATTTGATAGAATCATTGACCTCACAATACTCATTCGTCCCCAGGTTTAAAATATTTAATCGTCCATTAAACTTATCGATACCAAAAAGCATCGCATCGAGGCAATCCTGTACATAAAGATATGACTTTTTCTGATGTCCATTTCCTAAAACATGTAGTTCATTGGGATTTTCTATAAGTTTTTTATAAAAATCAAAAACATGCCCATGTGTATAGTGTTCGCCAAGAATAGAGACGAATCTGAATATCCAAGCCTGAAAATTATAGCCTTCACAATAGGCTTCAATCATTCCTTCGCAAGCCAATTTAGACGCGCCATATAAAGATGTCTGTACCGGAAATGCCGCATCTTCAGGAGTAGGAATAATTTTCGCATCTCCATAAATCGAGCCGGTTGAAGCAAAGACGATTTTTTTAATACTATTAGCACGCATAGCTTCAAGCACGTTAAAAGTGGCAAGAGTATTTTGTTGCACATCCTTTTCCGGATGGTTAATGCCAAAACGTACGTCGGCATTGGCAGATAGGTGAAAAACTAAATCACTACCTTGCATAGATTTAGTTAATTCACTTAAATTAAGAACGTCGCTTTTTATCGATGTAAATTTTTTATTTTGAAAAGCGTTAATTAAAAACTCTTTAAATCCAGTGCTAAAATTATCGTAAGCCACCACCTGGTGACCGCCAGCTAATAAGCGTTCAACCAGGTTACTACCTATAAATCCGGCGCCGCCTGTGATGAAATATTTCATAATTATAACTCTTTTAAATAAGCGACAATCGAATGTATTTTTAATGGCGTTAAACTGATAGGCGTCTTTTTAAATAATAACGCAACAAATTTTGGTTGTTTGAAAGCTATGATAGATACCAAATAACCGTTTGATTTAAATGATGCTAGTATTTCTTTTAACGATGTCATTCTAACATAAGTAAATTTTAAAATTCTTGTTAAAATGTAACTGTAAACAGGGTATAAGAAGTCCTGGAGTTTGGTAAAAAGCTGAGGACAAGTACTCTCAAATATATAAATCTTACCTGCATCCTTTAAAACGGATTTTATATTCGCAAAACAGGTCCGTAAATTTTTATTGATGTTGTTTTTTGCATCACACAAATGATGTAAAAGACTTGCCATAATTACGATATCGTATTTCCTGCCAGGTAACGCTGTATTGATGTCATCTGAAAGAATATTACCTACAATCCATTCAGTGTTATCGGTTAATTTAACATTGTCTGGTTTAGGAAAAATATCTAGTATCGTCACTTTTTCAATGTTTTTTGTGTTATATAAATACAACCCAGCACTGCCTATATCAAACAATACCGGTTTTCTCCCTTTTTTTGAAATAAAGATGTCAATCTCATTATTAATAATGCGTTCGATTTCGTCATATAACTCACGCTGAGAAGACCTGACTTTTTCTGCATAGTTGTCAGCAAAAACAGTATTTAACTCTCTACTTTTCACTTTTCAGATCTCCCTACGTTAATGGCTTTTGAGCAAGGATATACCCCCTGATACCAAAAGGATATTTAAGCCATTTCCCTAAAAAATATTCTATATTACATATTTTCCCCGTCAATACGAACCGAGAGGTATCCTTAATTTGTTTAAAAACAATTTCATATTTTTCTTCATCTGTTGCGTTACGATAACGCCAACCGTTTCTTTTTTTAACCAGAAAAAATCCAGGATAAATAAACACGCCAAAATAATTCCTGTTTAAAATCTGAAAACCGGCGGTCTTTATTTTGTTTTTGAGTTCACTCATCTTATATCGGCGTTCGTGCTGATGAACTTCATCGTAGATATCATAAAGTTCAGGCCCCATAGGCACAGTAATTACTAATTTGCCACCTCGCTTTATAATTCTAAATAAATGCTTGATTGCAGATACATCATCCTTAATGTGTTCTAAAACATTCAAGCAAGTTACAGCATCAAACAAATTATCGTTAAACTGACAATTAGCCAAATCCACCTGGAATAATGGAATATCTGGCAATCTTTTATGGCACTGTAAAAGTCCAGCAGAAAAATAATCTGCGCCTATCATGTCCACTTTAGGAAAATCCTTCTTAACTTCTTCCAGCATGTAGCCGGAAGAACAGCCCATATCTAAATAACAACAACTATCAACAACCAATTTATTTCTAATACCATCTAGGGCAATTCTCCGGTTATAGCGGTCGATAAAATGAGTCTTTGATGGTTGTTCTAATTGGATAGCCATCTGGTCTGACCAGTTGGCTTCAGAATCAGGTTGACAGAAACTATAAAATGGATAGGTATCTTTACCCACCTTAAACTCTTTATCATAAAACCCGTTAGGAATTATTTTCTTGACTATCTCGCTCATTTACTTTATCTATATCTGCTCCGTTAAAACCGATAGCCTTATCTATGATAAAGCTCGGGCGTCCCTTTATTTCATCGAACATCCTGGCAAGGTATTCGCCTATTATCCCCAGACTCAATATTTGAATGCCACCCAGGAAGGAAATTAACATGACCAGAGTAGGATTACCCCAGGGAATTTCCACATTTACTAATTTCAAAATAAGATACGTAAGACCCAGTAACAAACTGCAAAAAGCGATGATTAAACCTATGACCGATATAGCATGAAGTGGCGTTTTTGAAAAACCAAAAACACCATTGAAGCCGATACGTAATGAGCCAAAATATCGATTATATTTACCCTTCTCTTTATATCTCTCATCCCGTTGATAGGGTATGCCAATCTGGTTGAATCCTACGTAAGCCACTAATCCACGTAAGAAACTATCATGTTCTTTGAGATTTTTCAGCTGCTTGACTACCTGTTTACTCATTAACCGGAAATCACCGGTATCACGTGGTATTTTTTGTTCAGAAATTCTATTAATAAACCAATATCCTATAAAAGCCACTATTCTCTTTATTATGGTTTCTCCCTTGCGGCTTACTCTTTTAGCATAAACTACATCATATCCCCTTTGCCATTCGGTTATCATATCCTTGATTAATTCCGGAGGGTCCTGGAGATCAGCATCGATAATTACACAAGCATCACCGGATGCATAATGAATACCCGCCATAATGCAAGCCGGTTGCCCAAATCTACGGGACATCCTTAAAAGCTTGACTGATGAATCTTTTTTATGTAAATTTAATATATTTTGTTCAGTACTATCATTACACGGATCAAGAACGAAAATAATTTCATATTTACAGGATAAATCTCTTACAACTGCCTTTAACCTGGCGACTAATGGTTCAATATTTTTTTCTTCATTATAAACCGGTACCACTATCGATAGTTTATATTTGCTTTTCATATCACTACTCAACCCATTTCAGGTGTGAGGGGTGAGTCCTTGACTTAAAAATGGATATTTGACGTAACTAGCCTTTCCGTATTTATACCACTTCCAGACTGTTCGTGCAAGCATTGTATGAAAGTGGCTGTGATTGTTGTGGTTAATGGAGCTAGCTATGTGATAAATCTTCGGTGAATTACCCAACACTGACTACATTTACAAGGTTACTATCTTAGATGTTTACCAGTAGGGCTTCAACTAATCCGATATTATGGTTTGTTTTAAGTATCCGATGATACAAATACATTTAGGGAAAATATATCGAAATAATCCCCTTTTTTCACTCCATGTAGTCCTATATAGTAATAATCCCTAGTATCAGGCTCTTGTACCCTAGTTAAAAACTCCAACGTTTTCATCCCGGTTTTGTCGTATGGTAAAACGGCGCCACCGTAGTGTAAAAGAGCATTACCTTGAACAAAGTCAAACAATTCCAGAAATAATTGTTGACCTTCACTCGCACGCGCTATCCCGTTTATGTACACGAGCTTTCCGTTTAGTTTATCCACGGGTTCATGACTATAGATTCCTAGCCATGACATATCGCTCTTGGCCAGAATTCGCACGAAATTCTGACCCTGCTCCTGCAATTGTATAACATCATACTCTCCCCCCGAGGATGCTGCCATACTCCAATTAGAATCAAGAATCTGGTTAGTATCGTTTTGCCCAAGACCGGAAAAGGAGTAAACTGGTTTCTGGTTAGCTAGAGCCACAAGGAAACCTTCGTTGGCATATGAGTGAGTCCCTACTTGTACAATAACGATGTCGTTATCAGTTACCTTAGTCTGTACATCCCAGTGACTGGAAACAATATGGTAGTCCGGAAACATGACTTCACACATCATGCCGTATTCGATAGCAGCCCATGAGCTATCATTAATCTTGAAGATGAAGTGAAGATTATTAGAATCGGGAGCAATATCGATATCGCTGCGAACAAGATTGTATAATGCTGAAGAAGAACGCTCTTGATCTAAGCCGGGAGAAGCTGCATTTTTAATACCTGCCGTATCACTCTTTACGCCGAGTATGATATAAAAACCGAGTAGAACAATAAATATTCCATATAAGGGGAATTGTATCCAGTTAATTTTTTTACCCAATAAAGAAAACCTTGTCCAGTTGATTTTTTTCCCTAATAAAGAAAACCTCGTCCAGTTAATTTTTTTCCCTAATAAAGAAAACCTTGTCCAGTTATTTTTTTTACTTACGGATAAGATAACATTAACTATATAAGCAATTAGAATACTCCAACCTACTAGAGTCAGGGTGGCATAATATGGCATCGGGCCTCCGCCAGGCGGGTAAAAGAACACGAAAACAAATACAGGCGCTACCAGGACACTAATTGAGATAGCAATTATTCGTGCCGCAAAGGATTTTTTCACTACGGCGAACCACACTGAAATCAAGAAGCAAAGCACTGCACCCACCATGATAATAAGAATGTGTGCTGTGCTTGGTATCGGGAAGTCTGTGGTCCACCATAGGCTTTTTAGTCCCCAAATCATGTAAATTGCTGGATCAGTAATTTTTAAACCTGAAGGGGATTGTACCCCCACTAACAAGAACCTTAATAATAAATATCCAATGATAAATAACAATATACTGCCCAGCAGGTACCAGTCGGAGCGAGCAATTTTAGGATTTGTAACATAGCTATATACAAAAAATACCGCAGGAAAGAAAATGGGGCTCTCCTTAGATAAAAGTGCGAAAATGAACGCCAGCAGAGTGAGTACACCATATAGCCATCGTTGTTTTACGTCGTCCCCCTGCTTGATGTTTTTAAACTTAACAAAGAAATATAATGACAATATCGAAAATAAACACATCATGTTTTCAGTTGATCCGGACATCCAGGGAATCATTTGTAAATGCAATGAAGATAACCCGTAAGCTAAACTGCCGGCAATTGCCCCCGGTCGTGATCCTACGATAAGTAACACAAGACGATAGATTAACCAAACCGTCAAGATAAACATTACTAGTTGTATAGCGTGATAACCAGTGGGATCCAGACCCGAGATCCAATAGTTCAGCTTTACCCACCAGATGATCATCGGACGTACAAATACACTGTTAAACTTAAAAGCGATAGTCCAATCATAAGACCCTTGAATGAAGTTCAAATAATAGAAGTCATCTTGCATGAAGAAAAGCCCCAGAGAAGCACGGTAAGCGAAAAATACAACCACTGCCAGTAAGAGGAAAATGCCCAATTCTGTTTTAAAATAACGGCTATCAAAAATAGGATATTTATTTACAATCTTCTTGATTTTTATCATATAATCCCACCGACTAAGGATAATACCGATTCATGCCATTATATCATTGTTTGAAAACGAATTTCCTCATTAACAAAAACGAGATAACTGCCAGCGGTAAGGTTATAATAGCCTGGGCGACAAGATTGTTGAAATCATAAATCGCGAATACCCTCAAAAGGCCTACGTTTAATAGATAATTAATCAACGCAACTAAGAAAAATCGGAAAATCAACCAGTTATTCTTATTTTTAAATACAATAAGACCTTGTGCTTTGAAACTGAATAGGGTACCAAAGAACACCGCTAGCGTGATAGCTATCACATAACCGAGATTAAGTAATATAAAAATAGCAAAAATAGAGTAACCGACTAATGTGTTGACCGCTCCAACAAATAAAAAACGGAGAAACGTAATTGACCATAATCGGCGTATAATAGCTACAATTTTCTGAATAAAAACACACACTTTAAGATAATTTCTTTTATTAATGAAGTTTTTAAATCGTTTCAGCAGCGTAAAACATATTTTAAACTCAATATAAAAACTTAGTTATGTTTTCTCTCTAACTCACTAAGTTGTTGCATAACTATTCTGGCACCTTCATGGTCTGGCTTTAATTGAACTGCCCGTGTAAGGTCAGCATGCGCTTTTTTATAATTGCCCATAGTCAGATATAGGCTGCCTCGATTATAACACAACCAAAACTCCTCGAATCCCTTTTTCAGTGCTAGGTCATAATACTTTAACGCTTCCTCTTTGTTGCCTTCCATGTGTAGACTATAAGCATAAGAATAAATTGCATCAGGCTCGAGGTTTTCCAGGTTTTGGTTCAGTTTTAGTTCTTTAATAACTTCCTTGTATTTACCCTCGTTGAACATTTTCAGATAATCCGGAGTATATGCTTGAGCCAACCCCGAGATATTCGATTCTGGATGGAAATTAACGTTGCATAGTGTTGAGCAATAGCGGTAGTCGTTGTTCTTAATCAGTTCCCGCAGTTTGTTAATTGGTTCGCCGTTTAATATTCCTTCTATTGATTGATAATGCAAGTTACCCACGACGTAATTGGTTAAGGCACAACATGGCAGGACATCCCCGTTCGGTAGAATGACCAGCCCTTTCCATGGCATATCGCACCGCCGTTCTTTCACATTAAAACCCAGTGAATCGTGGATGATGACTTCTTTTACTTTAGCTTCTTTAACGTCTTTACCCAGACTCTGGAGGAACTGATGCTTTTCTTCCAGTACTTCCTTTTTATTGAAACTATCCCAGATGTTAAAGACCAGTTTAGAGTTGGGCAAATTGCGGATGGCAATCGCCACGTATTCCTGGCAAAAGAATTTCATCTTAAGGACTAGATAAACCGCCTCTTCTATTCTATTAAAATGCTTTTTATCCGTATCACATGGAATCTGGAACATTATATTAAGTCCATGTTTCAATGCTAGTTTGGTAAATGGAACTAAATCATTTATAGTATCATCATTGATAAGCTGTGTAATAACATTTATAAGTGGTTTTTTTGTTTTTCATGTGCTTCTACTAATTTAAGGAAGTTGCCGTAGATTTTATCCCAATAATACTTCCCATTGCCTTTGGTTAATATTTTTGATGTAGTCGCTTCATTCGTGGCATCCAGACTGAAATTAACGATACAATTATTTTCGCAGGATAGCTTTATCCATTCTTCATCGAATTCTAAACCATTGGTTACAGGATTGATTTTGATTTTAGGATACTTTTCCGCGATAAACTTTATATATTCCTTCATCCCCGGAATAACGGTAATCTCTCCGCCTAGTACCCCCAATAGCTTAATGCGTGGATATAATGTTTTTAGCCCTTCATAAAGAATCTTGTCTGGCAGCCTATTGTCCGAAAATGAATCTTGATAACAGAATTTATGTCTCATGTTGCACATTAGCGACGGCGTAATGCAAACGGACATATAGTGGTAATCATTTATGGTATTAGGTTCTCGTATTTTTATAGGTTTATTCAACCTAAACACCTTAAAAAATATATTCGAGTGAATGAACCGCGTTATTGATTGTTATTATACTCTTGCCTTCGGGGCTTTACAATCAAAAATATTAGCTTGACACATTACGCCAAGGAGAATACTATTTTAACATAAGAAAGATATGTTATGGCGATAAAAATATTATCCATATTCGGTACCCGACCTGAAGCAATTAAGTTAGCTCCGGTCATCAAAGAGTTGAAAGAGCATCCAGCCAAGCCAGTCTGTAAAGTTTGTGTCACCGGTCAACACCGGGAGATGCTTGACCCATTCTTGAAACTTTTCGGCATTAAACAGGATTATGACCTTAACATTATGCAAAAAGACCAGTCTTTGTTCGACGTTACATGTAATGTCCTATCGGAGGTCAAAGAAATCTTACTGGCTGAACAGCCAGATATAGTTATTGTTCAGGGTGACACCACCTCTGCCTTCGTCTCCAGTCTGGCGGCTTTTTATCTCAAGATCAAAGTTGCTCATGTAGAAGCAGGCTTACGTTCCGGAAACAAATACAATCCCTTCCCTGAAGAAATCAACCGGAAATTTGTCGACCATTTAGCGGATTGGCATTTTGCGCCCACGGAAACCTCCAGACAGCACTTGTTAAAAGAGGGTATCACAGATAAGACAATTTATGTTACCGGCAATACTGTAATTGACGCATTGTTCATGATACTGGAACACACGAAGGGGGAAAACCTTCTTAATAATTTGTCGTTTGAACCTGGAAACAAATTGATACTGGTCACCGCACACCGGCGTGAGAGTTTTGGAGAAGATATCCGCAATATCTGCAATGCTTTACACCGCATCTCCGAGTATAATCATGATATTGAGATTATCTACCCTGTGCATCTTAACCCCAATATCCAAAAACCGGTAAATCAAATTCTTGGTGGACTTGCAAGAGTGCATCTGATTGAGCCACTAGATTATATATCATTCATCCATTTGATGAATAAATCCTATCTAATATTAACCGACTCTGGCGGAATTCAAGAGGAGGCGCCTTCCTTAGGGAAACCGGTCCTGGTAATGAGAAATACCACTGAAAGACCCGAGGTTATCGAAGCCGGTGCTGCTAAGTTGGTAGGCACTGATACTGCCAAAATTATTAAAGAGACCCAGAAATTATTGGATAATTCAAAAGAATATAACTCAATGTGCCACTCAACTAATCCTTATGGTGATGGTAAAGCCGCCCAGAGAATTGTCAAAATACTTATCGAAGGAGCCCGTCAATCTTCTTAAAAAAGGCTCCAAGTAAAGAACAAAATGGTTAAAAGTTCTGTAAAAAATGTACTTATTGTAGGCTATTTTGGCTACAATCTTATCGGGGATGAAGCCATCCTCGAAGCGATGCTTAGTGACCTAAGGAAATTGGTTTCTAATATTCATTTCTATGTTACTTCGCAAGCTCCACAAGAAACTAAAACCACTTATAATGTTGAAGCGATACCAATCTGTAACACCAAGGTAATCATCGACGTTATACCGAAATGCGACTTAGTCATTGTGGGGGGAGGTGGAATATTTAACGAGTATGCTAAATGGCATGGTGAAGAATTCTTACGTTTGAACCAGGATTTCAACGTATTTTGCGCCAGTATCCCAATTCTGGCAGCGATATACGGGAAACCTTGTATGATTTATGCCGTAGGCGTTGAACCTCTATATTCTCCAATCGCCCGGGAACATGTCGGTAATGCTTTTGCTGTTGCATCAATGGCAACGGTACGAGATAGTGGTTCACGTAAAGTTTTAGAGTCAACGCCTGCCCCTATTCAGAAAATTGAGGTTACCGCTGACCCATGCTTTCGTTTACCTAACGCTCGTCTGACCGCTTTAAAACTGTTAGCAAAGCATGGCGTTAAATTTGAAGGAAATTTTATAGGGGTTCAGCTACGGCATTGGAACCCGGGTATCCAGAATCTTAAGGCTGACCCTAATAAATGGGAGAATGAAGTAGCCCAGTCGCTGGATGCTTTTGTTACTAGTAAAGGTATGAATGTAGTTTTTCTTCCATTCCAACAATCAAATTTGTGGGCTTTTTCGGATGATCGACCTGTCTTAAAAAGAGTTCAGAACCAAATGCGACATAAACAAAAAACCTACATGTTGAAAGAGGAGCTAAAGCCCGGCGAGATATCTTCAATAATCGCAGGATGTGACTTGGTTCTAGCGATGAGATTTCACTCTGTGATACTCTCTGTAAAAAATACTGTGCCCTGTGTAGCTATTGCTTATAGTCTTAAAGTGAAAACAGCTATGGAAAGTAGCGGACTTGGTAAATTTGCTTTAGGTCTCGATGAGCTAACAGTTAAAAATTTAACCGATATTCTTGAAAAGTGTTATAAAGAACGCGAAACTTTACGGAACAATCTAAAGACGGTATCTGATAAAATGTCCCGTTTGGCTTTAAGAAATGCTGAAATAGCGGTGGATTTATTGAAAAACAACAAAGCTGTTTCGCCGTTGACCGGACGGTTTAATGAGATAATGCCGCGATTACTTACCAAACAGACAGGATTACTAGTTAATACTGAAGCCGAATTACTAGAATTTAAACATATCAGTAACATCATTAATGAGCTAATTAGAACGCTAATTCAAGAAAGCCAACAATATGAATTAATGGAAAAAACATTACGCGCTCTGCTGGAAGTGAATCCTAATAACCCGGAATGGCATTATTTATACGCCTTTTGCTTGCATATACAAAAAAAGGAATTAGAAGATGCCCTTAAACATTATAACATCGCTTTAGAACAAGGTTTTTCCGAGTTTTGGGTTCGTTTTAACCGTAGCGATTTGTATCTTTATATGGGTAAACTCAAGGAGGCGCGTGCTGATATCAAACGCGCTTTAAAATTAAACTCAGAGCATCCTGGAATTAGAGAATTAAATGAGCGTATATAGTTATCTGATTGCATGTATAAGGTTCTAAAAACCTAATAATATATACTCAATATATAACCACATACAATATCTCCTACCTATATTGTAGAAAACATGATTTCGCACTATAATTAAACAAATTGTACAGCTGTTACTAATTTATGAATATAGGCTTAACAGTATGAATAAAGAATATCCACCGACAATTTACGGTAAAGAAATTCTTATAGAGGTGCCTATTCAACTCTGTATTAAAGACTTTCTTAGAGAAGGCGGCTGCGCCTTCGATGCTGGAGCAAACATTGGTGCACTCTCTATTGCTATGTCCAGAATAGTCGGCCCTAAGGGAAAGGTTTTTTCTTTCGAGCCTAATCCCTTTACACTACCTAGAATAAAAAGGGATTTAGACGTCAACAAATGTAACAATGTAATGGTCGTGCCTAAAGCTGTTTGGTCAGAATCTCACAAGCTCTTGCCGTTCTATTGTGAAGACAGTTATTACGCTGCGGGTTCTAGGTTGTTTTATAATATTGAAAAATCAACGAAAGTACAAGCTGAATCAATAACAATTGATGACTTCTGCTCTGAACAAAATGTAATACCAGACGTTATCAAACTAGATGTCGAAGGAGTTGAGTATCAAACACTCCTAGGGTCAACCCGTATTATAAATGAACATGCACCAGTTATTATTTTGGAGTATCGCCCTTCATGTCCGATAGAAGAAGACCCTGTTGTTTATTTATATACTTTAGGTTACAAGTTCATAGACACCAATAATTATGAACAAGTCCAACGAAAGTATTACTACGCTCGTTACTCCAAGCCTCTTACTTTTAATGTCCTGGCAATACCTGCAAAAAAATGGAAAGACTGTCCATACGATTCAATTTCATTACGGCACATAGCAACTATAGATAGTTCTAACTCTAAATTTGATAACAACTCGCCTGCTCCGCTATCACATCAACCAATTCGTCTCAACCCCGGACGTTATATGGCTATCTTTGATTTCGATGGGCCGGATGCGATGACTGGGAACCTATCAGTCACATCTAATAATGGTATATTAATAATGTATGAGGCAAAAATGGACCTTTTAAAAACTCATGCTTGCGCCAACATGGTATTCCAGCTTGATACACCCCAGGATATACAATGCCAACTAATTAATAATACCGAAGGAAAATTTATATTCAGAAGTATAAACATTAAGGAAATAATCTTGGGATTCAATGAGGTTAAATCTTCCATAACTAAAATTAATACGACTTATAAAGACGAAACAAAACTAAATCATAGCCATGACCAGAGTATGGTTGGAAGGGTTCACTTTTATGATCTGAGGCATAAACTAGATACGGTCTACCTTAAGAGTCGGAAATGGGCAATAAATAACTTGAGAGATAAAAGACCTAAAATCTGGAATCTGGCCAAATGGCTATCTAAATTGTATTGGAAAATACGCAGGTTGTTGGGTTGATGAATATCGGAGGACGTTAAAAAAGTTGATAAAAAGGGATGAGAAATTATGGCAGTTAAAATATTGGTAACTGGCGGCGCTGGATACATTGGTGCAATCCTAGTTCCTGCGTTACTCGCCGAAGGCTACGAGGTTACCGTTCTTGATAACTTTATGTACAGCCAATCCAGCCTGTTCGATTGCTGTATCAACGAGCATTTTTCAGTTATCCGCGGGGATTGCCGGAATGAAAAAATTCTGCGCCAGGCATTAACGAAGATTGACATAATTCTACCGCTAGCAGCAATCGTCGGTGCGCCTGCCTGCGAAATGGACCACAATGCCGCCACATCGACTAACCTGGAAGCCATGAAACTGCTGCTTTCCCTAAGAAATAAATCCCAGTGGATTGTTTTTCCCTGCACCAATAGCGGCTACGGCATTGGCGAAAAAGACAAATTTTGCACGGAAGAAACCCCTTTACGCCCTATTACTCTTTATGGCAGAACGAAGGTAGAGGCAGAAAAGCTTCTTCTGGAAGCCAGGAATGCTATCTCATTACGTTTGGCGACGGTCTTTGGGGTATCGCCGCGCATGCGTCTCGACCTGCTGGTCAACGACTTCGTCTACCGTGCGGTGACCGATGGTTATCTCGTCGTCTTCCAGGGTCATTTCAAACGGAACTATATCCACATTCGTGATGTCGCCCGCGCCTTCATACACGCTATTAAAAATTTTGAAAAGATGAAAAACGAGCCATATAACGTTGGTTTGAGTGAAGCGAACCTATCTAAGTTAGAATTATGCGCGAAAATAAAAGAGCAGATACCAAACTTGGTTTATATGGAGTCTGCGGTTGGTGAAGACCCTGATAAACGCGACTACATAATCTCTAATGAAAAGATCGAAAAGACCTGTTTTAAACCGAAATATTCGCTGGAAGTAGGCATTAAAGAGCTCATCAAGGGATACATGATATTACGGAACAAGCAGTACTCTAATGCTTAAAAAGGCTGATTCGTGAACTATTTAAGTAATAGAGAAAAACATGGTGTTTTATGTTAGCTTGTCCTATATGCAGAAGTAAAAAACTTCATATATTTTACAGGAAGACCAATAACCTTTTTATATGTTCGTCTTGCAGACATATCTTCTGGGATAAAATCCTAAATAAGAATGAACTAGAGGATTTTTATACAAATAAATACAATCCTCTTCATAATCAAATAGATATCCAGACAACCAATAGGGATTATTATATTTCACATATAAATGCACTAGTGAATTACAGAAATATAGTAAGAAAACACGCGACAATTATGGATTATGGCTGTTCATTCCCTATATTAGCCATCGAGGCAAACAGGCAGGGGTTTAAGAATGTTATTGGTGTTGAACTGGATAAGAATTGCATTCAATATGGTATAGAAAACGGCATACAGATGATTACTCCAGATGATGTTTCCCATTCTATTAAAAATGGATCTATAGATATCGTGCGTTTTTCCCATATTTTAGAGCATATTATTGAGCTGGTGGAAACTTTAAAGACCATTGTCAAAAAGATGAAACATCATGGTCTTATATATATTACTCAACCCAATTTTCCTGTGTTTCAGGTCAAAGAGATGACTACTAGTATAAAGGATTCTGTGTACCCTGAGCATTTGCACTTTTTTTCACCGTTATCATTGGTCACTTTGGTATCCCGGTGTGGTCTTTTGATAAAAAAGTTCTTCACTCATCAAAATGCCGATGATGTATTAAAAAGATACGCCCTTGATATTGATTTTAACAAAGCCGCAAAAGAGTTAAGTAGGCTGTCTGATCTAGGCGATATAGGTTACGGGTTAAACGCAAATTACCCTGTGTATTGTGGTGAGAATTCCATATTATATGCAGAATTAGGTTAACTTATTAATGTTAAGGTATAATTGTCATAAAATATGAAAAAGTTCATACTCATTGACCACTCTATCGTCGGGCTGGCGGGACACCATTATGAGTACGCTGTGCGAGTGCTTAAAGCTGCTCAAGAAGCCGGCTATACACCTATACTGGCTACCAACCGCAGGTTCAGGAAAAAAGTAAAAACCCCCTGGAAGGTGTATCCTGTCTACAATTATGGTTTCTGGTTTAGCGTAGCTCCACCAATGGGATACCGCAGCATCGTCAGGCTTTTCCGCGTATTTGGCAAATGGACCACTCGTTTAAAATATAAGGTAATATTTTCCCCGTTAGGCTTTTTGTGGTCACTCCACCGCTATCCGGGGGCTTATAGGCAATATGCCCGTTATCTAACCAGCTCATTAACTACCTTTAAATTGTTCTTAACAGCTTTTATCATGATGCCAGCTTTTTATCTGGCGATACTGGCGAGGGCAATCTGGAGAGTATTTGTCGCAGCTGTGCCTGCTCACGGCTATATTAAAAATTTATGGAATCGTTTTAAAGAGATGCTCCATGCTATCTTCCCGATAGTGAAACTCTACCGACGCAGGGAAATAATTCAACGCTTGTTATTCGATTCGAGAAGGCTGCAGAAGTTCGGCAGTGACACAAACAGTCTGTTCCATAAAGTACGTCTAAATGAAGGCGATATTGTACTAATTCCTACATTATCTGAAATTGAAATGCAGGGTCTACAACGATTCTTCCAGAAAAACCGCCGCTCTTCTAAAGCTTCGTGGCATTTAGTCTTCCGGCGTAATATCTATACAGGCAGGGAACCTGACTATGATGAGCAGACCGAAGTTAACAGGCTGCTGGAGGTTAGCTTCAATCATTTTAACGATAATCTTGGCAATAATAAGGTCTACTTTTATACAGACACCGAAAAGTTGACAGCACAGTATAATCGACTGAACGCAACTCCATTTCAAACATTGCCTATACCGGTTAGTGAAACGCTTAAATCCATGTCTGGCCGCAAACAGGTCAAGGCGCCGCTTCGCATAATATATCTAGGCGACGCGCGTAAAGAAAAAGGCTATCATTTATTACCGCAGGTTGTTCAGGACCTCTGGGCAGACTACGTAGAAACAGGGAAAATAATTTTTATTTTTCAATCTAACTTTAACATTCCCGATGGAGAACCAGAGGCAGCGGTTGCGCGCGCACAGCTTGAAGGGTATCCAAAAGACAAGGTACAACTAGTTACCGAGCCACTAACGACGGAAGGCTATAACCAACTCCTCTTATCAGGTGATATATGTCTTCTCCCATATGAACGAGACAACTATTATGCCAGAAGCTCGGGGATAATGGTAGAATCCTTAGTCGCCGGGATACCTGTCATCGTTCCAGCGGCGACCTGGATGAGTGAACAGTTCATCGAAAAAACATACAATTATCACGCCAGTTTAAATAATAAGAGTAAAAATATTAAACATCTTGATGGGGCGGCACTAACATGGTGTAACACCGGCAATATCGAACTGCACCCTATGTCAGCAGAGCAGCTGACTTTCCGAGGTGAAGAGGCAAAGTCATTCTGTTGGCTGTCACCTCCAAAAAAAGCATCATTCCTTTTAATATCATTTAATGTTGCCACAAAGCAATCGGGGTTGTTCGTCCAGGTGTCCATCGATCAATTTTCCCGTGATGGTTATAGTCTTCGGCAATCAAAAACCCTGGTTAATAGAGTAAATTCTTATTACCCTTCGTCGATATTGGTGCCAGTTGAAGCCAATACAAAACGCATCTGGGTAGGACTCAATAATGCTTTCGCACTTTCTCCCGTGACTGTATCAGACATTAAGATAAATTTCCTTAGCAGTGAAAAACCGCAACGATATCCCCTGGGGACGATTGGTTTAGCCTATACCAATCCCGATGAGATTTCTGACCTAATCCGGGAAATGGTCGATAACTATGCCCATTACAGTAAAACAGCTCGAGATTTTGCCCAAGGATGGTTTGAGAAACATAATGCCAGACGTCTTGTCGAAGAGTTAAAACAGGCAAGTGACAGATAATTAGTTCTTATTTAGTCGTGGGAATATTGTATGAAAACTAAAAGTAAAAGGATAGTCGGAGTATCTGACGTAAGTCTCGGGTACGGTAGTCCTCAAATTCCCGCTTTCATGAGTTCCCTCGTCGACTATTATAAAGAAGCCGAGGGAATCATTATCGAGCCCGACCAGTTAGAGAAGAAACCTCGGCATGACCAGTTTGTTAAATTCGCCATTAAAAGATTACATTCCATATTTCCTCCACATAGCATACCGGGCAAGATAGAATACAACCGGATGGCGGCAAAAGAAGTTAACCGCCTACGCCCGGAAATCCTGATTATTCATTCTGAATACTCCCTGCCGGTTCTTTTAGAACTAACTTATAGACCGCGATTTGTCATTTATTACGCCCTAGAATTAGTCTCCTACACTTCTACAATTGAGATAGCCCGCGATGTCGCCTCGACGATCGATTTAGCAATATATCCTGAAGAAAATAGAGCGACGAAAGACAGCCAACAATGTAGATTCAATCAAGTTCAAAAAGTAATCATCTATAACTCTGCCGATAGCGTTTCTCATCATAAAACCATCGTGCCAGCTACAGAAAGAAATGGTAAAATTTTATATAACGGCACGATTGAAAAAGACCGTACCTTTGCGGAATACTTCCTCCGCAGAGAAATACAGTCAGTACCTATCGATATCTTCGGGTTGGTTGATGGCTTGGAAAAAAAGGAGACTAAAGACCAACTCTCTAAGCTCTCCGGCGCTATTACTTATTACGGCTATATCAATGCCGAGGAGCTTGCGCAGCTAAGGGGACATTATTCGTACAATATTGTGATGTGGAACCCATCCAGGGAAGACCAGCTTTATGCTTCTCCCAACAAATTCTTCGAGTCTATTGCATCCGGTGTCCCGCCAATAGCCGCCCCGCACCCACAGTGTAAAATGATAATTAACCGGTATAAGTGCGGCGTCTTAATGGATGATTGGAGTTTTGACTCATTTTATGACGCTATTCAAAAAGCCAGAAAGGCCTACGGCACAAAACAATACACAACGATGGTTGAGAATTGCCAGAAAGCCTTTGTGCGGGAATTGAACTGGGAAAAACAGTTCGAAAAAGTTAAGCCTTTCCTCAAGGCATTGGAGTAATATGTCAGCAATGGGTCGCAGGGTAGTAGTCACCGGGGCAACCGGTTTTCTGGGTCACCATCTTATGCCCATTCTGCAAAAACGTTATGGCGAAGATTCTGTTACTGGTCTTTCCAGTCGCGATTACGACCTTACGGATGCATCCCAGGTCCGCGCTATGTTTGAAGAACTAAAACCCGAAATATTAGTTCACCTGGCGGCTTATAGCGGAGGCATAGGAGTTAACCGTATCTATCCGGCTGATTTTTTCTATCGTAATATCTTATTAATGTCGCTGGTTTTCCAGGATGCCGCCAAATTCGGTGTAAAAAAGCTGATATTTCCTATCGGCGGCTGCAGCTATCCGGCAAAAGCAAGTTCGCCGATTGATGAAGGGCAAATGTGGGACGGTTACCCCCAGCAAGAGAGTGCAGGCTACTCTATGGCAAAGAAGATGGGAATTGTGGCTAGCGCCTCCTACCGCCAACAATACGGTTTAAACTCCGTCGTCATCATACCCGGAAATATGTACGGTGAGTATGATAATTTTAGGAATGAAGAATCACATGTGATACCAGCGATGGTTCGCCGCCTGTTTGAAGCTAAAAGAAAGAACGTCAAGAAAGTAGTGATGTGGGGCACCGGTAAGCCGGTACGCGATTTCGTATATGCCGGTGACGTGGCTGCAACAATTCCTTTTTTTATTGAGAAATACAATTCCAATGAGCCGGTTAACATTTCTTCCGGAACGACGACATCAATCAAAGAACTGGCAGAAACTGTGGTGGAATTACTCGACTACCAAGGGGAAATCGTCTGGGATACTACCAAGCCGGATGGGCAGATGGTAAAAATATACGATGTTACCAAGTTGAAAAGCCTCGGTTTGTCCTGCCCGACCTCGCTACGCCAAGGACTTAAGAAAACAATCGCCTGGTTAGAAAAGAATTATGACGCTCGCACTGACGGTATAAGATTATAGGGGTTGCATGAGAGATGATTTTTCTCATTGGCGGTAAAGGTTTTGTTGGCTCGGCTTTTGCCCGAACTCTTGAAGCCAGAGGAATCGATTATACCATTGTCACCAGGCAGAATTACCAGGAATACGTCGGGAAAAAATGTGAAACTATCATTAATGCCAATGGTAATTCAAGCAAAATCCTGGCAACGAAGAATCCCATTCAGGATTTCGATGCCACGGTAAGGTCTGTCCGTGCGAGCCTGGTAGATTTTAAATATGACCATTATGTCTATATTTCTTCTTGTGATGTATATCCAGACTACTCTTCACCAGCCACAACCTCCGAGGAAGGGATAATTGATATCAAAAAACAGACTCCGTACGGCTTTCATAAATACCTGGCGGAAAAATGCGTGCAGCATGCGGCTCCGAACTGGCTGATTGTTCGTTTCGGAGGGTTTGTCGGTCCCGGTCTGAAGAAAAACGCCATCTACGATATTTTACACGGAGGTCCTCTCTGGCTTAATCCACAGAGCGAACTGCAGTTCATGCATGTCGACCAGGCTGCCGAAGCTACACTAGAACTGATAAATCATAAGAAATTTAACGAGATTTTCAATATTTGCGGGCGTGGATTAATCAAGCTCCAGGAAGTTATAGATGCCGTACATAATAATCCCATAATCCAGCCTCAAAGTCCTCTGGTACGATATAATGTTAACATTGAAAAGGTATCAAAATTGCTTAAAATACCTGAAACCAGAAAAACGGTGCTGGAATTCGTCAAGGCAGAGCTCAAGCGAGTAAGAAAGGAATAAGCCGTGATTATAACCAAGACTCCTTTTCGCATTAGCTTTTTCGGAGGAGCTACCGACTATCCCGAATATTTCATGAAATACGAAGGAGCTGTGCTGGGAACGGCTATCGATAAATACGCGTATATCTCGGTGATACCTTTCTATTCCAAGCTATTCGACTATTCAATTCGTCTTGCCTACCGCCGGGTCGAGCGAGTCCGCAACCTGGAAGAAATAAAACATTTGCCGATTGCAGCTTGCCTCCGCTATTGCGGAATTAAGACAGACATCGAAATTAATTATACAGGTGAGTTGCCGGCTTATTCCGGCTTGGGTACCTCGTCAAGTTTTGTCGTCGGCTTATTAAATGCCCTGTACGCCTATCAGGGTAAAAGCGCAAGCCCTATGGAACTGGCGCAACAGGCAATTAAAATCGAACGGGATGTGCTCAAGGAAACAGTTGGCTGGCAGGACCAGTTGTTCGCGGCTGTAGGAGGTTTTAACGTCTTCGAGTTCCGGCGGACGGGAGAAATCTTCGTCCACAAGATACCCCTTTCAATAAAACGCACGGAGGAATTTGAGGCTCATCTCCTGGTTGTACATACTGGGGTGCTGCGGCGAGCAAGTACCATTGCCGCAAGACAGGTTAAGAAAATCGACGCCAACCAGGACAGACTCAAGCAAATGAAAGAGATGGTTGATAAAGGATATAGCATTTTAACCGGCTCGAGGAGTTTGGAGCAATTCGGCATGCTGTTACATCAGGCGTGGCAACTGAAAAGTCAGCTGGATAAGTCCATCGCTAACACGACCATCAGAACGATTTACGACGAGGGCAAAAAAGCCGGCGCTTTTGGCGGGAAACTGCTGGGGGCTGGTGGGGGCGGATTTTTCTTGTTTTTTGTTCCGCCGGATAAACGCAATAAGGTGCTCAAACAGCTTAAACTTGAAGAAATCCCGATTAAGGTGAACGCTCCTGGCAGCCATATCGTCTACGCATAATTTCTCTGTAAATCAAAAATTAGAGGCGGTTACGCCACTCCTGCATGAAGATGAAAATATTATTTAGTTACGTTTTAGCCGGCCGGGGCGGGGACGCCATACAAATCCTCGATATCGTGGAGGCCCTGAAAAACAACGGGCACACCGTTAAGCTGATGGGTTCAACCCGACTGCAACCTTACGAGTTCCAAGGTCGTAACAGTTTTTTACGCAGCTGGCTGCGTCGTTTGCCCTGGTGGTGTCGCGACTTTATTGACCTCGCACTCCAAGCCAGGTTACTGTTAAAGACAAGAAACATATTAATAAATAAATTCAAACCCGATATTATCTGGCACCGCGCCGGCATTTATGACTTTGCTGGTTTGCGACTGGCTAAAGTTTGTCGATGCCCGCTTATCGTCCATCTGGATGCACCCTTTCCAGTGGAGCGCGCCTTCCGCCATGAAGGCTATTTTCATAAACTGCACCAGTATTGTATGAAAAGACTGGGACGAAACGCTAATATTATCTGCACAGTTTCTTCTGCGTCCCGTATTTATTATTCTGAACTGGGTATATCTCCAGAAAAGATACTCGTCATATATAACGGTATATTGGAAAATTTATTAATTCTTGGTAAAGAAATGGGCCTTAAGCACCGACCTTTATCCAATCCTTCCCCTGTTATATTATGCTTCGCCGGCAGTCTTAGTCGTTGGCACCGCGTTGATTTGCTTCTAAAAGCCTTACACCAATTAAACATCGACTATCCTGGTCGTTTCCGACTTGAAATCGTTGGTCAAGGTGAGGATTATGTCAATCTACATTCCCTGGAAAAACAATTAAACCTAGAAGGTCAGGTGGACTGGCTCGGGCCGATGCCGCACGAGAAGGCTTTCGACCAGATAGCTCAAAGCGATATCGCTATTCTACCCAGCACCTTAGCCACTGGGGCGCCTATTAAATTATTCGAATATGCAGCCCTGGCACGCCCTACTATTGCCCCCGACCTTCCTAACCTTCGTGACCTCTTCAGCGCCGACGAAATGTATTTCCTAAAAACCGATACCCCGGAGGCGCTCATCGAAGCGATACTAAAATTAAGCGAAAAGCCAGAATCAGCACGTAATTTGGGACAGAAGGCGCAAGAATGTGTACAGCAATATACCTGGGAGAGGATTACCAGGCAGCTGTTGAAGGCTTTAACAAAGCCCAACAAGTAGCATTATTTCTACCTCATTAAGCTTTATTGAATCCCTAGACAAATTGAACCCTTAAAAGTATACTATTCATCAATAGGGGCAAAAAACATGGAAAAAGAAAACGAAATAACCAGGCAGATTGAAGAAAGTATCAAGTTAAAAAAGTACTTGGAGAAGGAAACAAAGAACCTAGTAATTATTGCCGATGTAATAACTGATGCCTTTAAGAAGGGTAATAAGGTGCTTTTATTCGGCAACGGCGGCAGCGCGGCCGATGCCCAGCACATCGCCGGCGAATTGGCCGGCAAATTCTATATAGACAGGGAGCCACTGCCGGCTATAGCTTTGACCACCAACACCTCTGTATTAACCGCCATCGGCAACGATTACGGCTACGAAGAGGTGTTCTCGCGGCAAGTGAAAGCGCTGGCGAAAAAGGGGGACGTTGTTATCGGCCTTAGCACCAGTGGCAATTCACCGAATATTCTTCAAGGTATTAACGAAGCTAAAAAGCTCGGAGCCGTAACGGTGGCTTTTACAGGAGACAGAGGTAAACTCAAGAAATTAGCCGATTACGTACTCTCCATACCCTCATCCAGCACTCCACGTATACAAGAAGCCCATATCACTGCGGGACACATTATCTGCTACCTCGTCGAGCAGGCTTTATTTGGCACCAAGAAAAAGAATTAAAGATATCAAAACTGGTAAACCTCATTTAGTATATGAAGAACCAAGCAGTCTTCTTGGATAGAGATGGTACTATCGCACCGGATGTTAATTACTGTCGGCGACCGGAAGATTTTAACCTTTTCCCCGGTGCCGGTGAGGCAGTGAAACTCTTAAACAATCACGGATTTAAAGTAATCGTCATCACCAACCAAAGTGGTATCGCTCGAGGTTACTTTACCGTACAGACTCTTGAACAAATTCATCAAAAAATGGTAGATGAACTTAGCCATTCTGGCGCCGTGTTGGATGCAATTTATTATTGTCCTCATCATCCTGATGACGGCTGCGAATGCCGTAAACCGAAAACAGCTCTTTTCCGCCAGGCAGCTCATGAATTGGATATTGAGTTCGGGCGGTCGTTCGTCGTTGGCGATGCGTCAATTGATATTGAAGCAGGAAAAACGTTGGGCTGTAAGACGATTTTGTTAACCGCCAATCCCAAACAGGATGATAAACCTACTCAATCTGATTATACGGCGAACAATCTTATTAAGGCAGCTCAATGGATATTAAAAAATACTAAATCAACCTAATCAATTGTATGGTCACAGTTACAATTTTTATTTGTGTTCGGTATTAATATATGCTATATTTCGTGACATGAGTCCAATAGCGCTACAAACGTAAATCGTATGGAATTATAGATGATTAATAGTAAGTTGTCATCACACTGGTTAGTAATCATCCTACTGCTCATCATCTTCGGATTAGCGCTTTATCTCCGTATCGTTCCAATTTATGATAGCGTTTTTGTTGGTGATAACGTAAAATTTATTACCAATGATGCTTATTATTTTGTGCGCCAGGTTGACAATCTCGTACAGCATTTCCCTCATTACTCTTCTTTTGACCCATATTTGAATTACCCTACCGGTTTGCCACTAGGCCCTATGAACTTTTTTGTCTATCTCCTCGGTGGTATCACCTGGCTCCTCGGGATGGGCTCGCCGAGTACTCACATGTTGGATATCGTCAGCGCCTATTTACCAGCATTTCTTGGAGCGTTGACTGTAATCCCCGTATATTTTATCGGTAAGGCCCTGTTCAACCGGAAAGTTGGTATCGTAGCAGCGGCGTTAATCGCCATTCTACCAGGAGAGTTCTTAGGCAGGACACTTCTCGGTGTAGCCGATAGGGATTCTCTTGAAATCCTGCTAACCACGTTAATAATGCTGTTTCTAATTCTAGCCGTAAAAAGTGCCCGGGATAAGCAATTGACCTTTCGCCGTTTAAATCCGCAACATCTGTCCGCATTTACTAAGCCTATTATCTACAGTCTGCTATCCGGCATCCTGCTTGGGCTTAGTATCCTCACTTGGAGGGGCTCTTTTCTCTTTGTTATAGTATTCCTTGCCTTCTTCGTTATCCAATCAATCATTCATTATGCTAAAAACGAGTCCTTTGCTTACATCAGCTTCGTCGGTATCGTGACTTTTCTCGTGGCGCTCTTGATAGTCGGGTCAATATCCCGCAGTCAGCTATGGTCGGCGGCTCTTGCTATTTCTCTATTCATACCGTTTGCTTTATCTGGATTATCATGGTTATTGCGGCGCTGGAAGGCAAAGCCCTTCTCTTACTTCATGGCAATCGTTGGTATTGGCCTGGTCGGTATTGGAATTCTCTATGGTGCCAATCCTTCCCTTTTCAAGTCCATATTGGACCAGTTCAGTGTCTTTATCCCGACAGGGACCTCGGCAACAATTACCGAGATGGGGTCTATCCTCTTTCCGACCGACCACTTCACGCTTGATGTTATTTGGAATAATTATACTACCGGTTTATTCCTAAGTATTATCGCTCTAGGTATACTTATATATCTCTCTTTCAAACAAAACAATAGTAAACACATGTTTATCCTCGTGTGGAGCCTGATAACGCTGATTGCCACTCTGGTTTTACGCCGCATCGCTCCTTTCTTTGCCATCACCGTAGCCTTGTTAACCGGCTACTTGGTAATTATCCTCTACTACGCCTTCCGGTTCACGATTAACCATGTAACAAGAAAGAGCAACAGCTACATATCATCGCGGCTTTTAGAATTTATTGGCTTAAAGGCGCCAACTACGGTTACACCTTTAGTTGAGGTGTCTCCGCAACTTGATTATTATGAAACCCTTGGCGTTCCCAGAAATGCAACTCATAAGCAGATAAAGAAGGCTCATGTGAAGTTAGTCTACAAGTATTCAACCAGTAGCGAATTAACTGATGAAGGTAGGGAGAGGCTAAGGCAAATAGACCGAGCCTATTCTATACTCTCCGATAATCAAAAACGGGCTGCTTATGACCATTCGGAGTACGACGTGGCGGCGCAAGGGAAAGATAAAGCCAGAATACCCAAGAGAGGCGGATTCCAGGTAGCCAGTGTAATAAATATGGGCGTTGCCGGGCTAGCTATTTTCTTTCTTGTCTTTTTCCCTAACTTCAAACCAATAACCATTACGATCAATCAGACAGCGTCACTTGCTCCAAGCGATGCTTGGTGTAACTCCCTTGCTTGGTTCAAGGACAACTCGCCGGAGCCTTTTGGCGATGCTACCTTTTACTATGGCTTATATCAAACATCTTTCAACTATCCGGAAACCGCTTATGGAATAGCCGCATGGTGGGACTACGGCTATTGGATACTAAGGATTGGTCATCGCCTTCCCAATTGTGACCCGGGCGCGGGTGCCCGAGAATCAGTAGCACGCTTGTTCTTATCCCAAAGTGAAGCTTCAGCCGATGAGATAATTGAACAACTGAACTCAAAATATATAATTCTCGACTATGATACAATAATTGGCAAAGTCAGTGACATAGCAATATATGCTGGTGATACTGGTTCTGAAAATTACTTTGATATCTATTACCAGCCGAAAGAGACTAAACTTGTGCCCGTCCTACTTTTCTATCCTGAGTATTATCGCTCAATATCTACTAGACTCTATAATTTTGATGGAGCTGAGGTGATCCCTCAAGAATCCAAAGTAATCTCTTATGAGCAAAAAATAAGCTCTGATGGTAAACCTTATAAAGAAATCACATCCGCAGAGTCCTTCTCGACTTATGAAGCAGCAATTGCCTTTGTTTCAAGCCAAAGGTCAGGCAACTATAAAATAGTCAGTGAAGATCCAATAATTAGTCCGATACCACTGGAAGCCCTGAAACACTATAAGCTGATTCATAGCATCAGTAGCACCAAGATGCCAAGCTTTTATGTATATTCATCTCTAACCAATTCAGTGAAAATCTTTGAATATATCCCATAATGCTTATCCAATTTTAAAGGTAATATTTTAATCACTTCGTTACCCAGTCGTTTGACAACTCTAGAGCTGAAATCTATACTGATACCCAGAGAAAACCCGTGATAACAAGAAACATGATAATGGTATTTGGCGACTGAATATGGCAGTATTTATCCGCCTTATCAAGACTATTTGGCAACGCCGTTCATTAATAGTTGAGCTTGTCAAACGTGAGGTGAAACTGCGTTACCGCGGCACATGGCTTGGTTTTTTATGGAGTCTGCTTAATCCCCTCATCATGACTGTAGTTTATACTTTAGTCTTCGTCTTCTTCTTCCAGGTAAGCACTCCTAATTACTCCGTTTTCCTGTTTTGCGCATTATTGCCCTGGAACTGGTTTAGTGAAGCGACAATAACAGGAACGGATTGTTTTGTTAGCCATTCTGGGTTTGTACGCGATGCCATCTTCCCCACGTCAATTCTACCTGTTACTTCAATAGCATCGAGCATGATGAACTATGTATTCTCTCTCCCAATTTTACTAATAGCGGTACTGGTATTCAGAGTTCCGCTTGGTTGGAGTTTGTTGGCTTTGCCTTTGATTATGTTAGTGCAATTTTTGTTCACGCTGGGTATCGTTTACATCCTGGGGACATTTAACGTTTTCTTCCGTGATTTACGTTATATCGTGCAGAATCTGTTATTAGCCCTATTTTTCTTGACCCCCATTATGTACGATGTTACCACCATCCCGCAACGTTTCTGGATTTTCCTTAAGTTAAACCCGATGGAGCATATAATCAATAACTATCGGAGCATTTTCTACTACAATACATGGCCCGACTGGGGAGATACCGGGATAGTCGTGGCTATCAGTCTTGTTCTCTTTGCTTTGGGTATCTGGGCTTTTGAGTCATATAGAGAGCGCTTTGCGGAGTATCTATGAGCGACGTTATAGTTTTAAAAAACGTAAGTAAAAGGTTTAAACGTCTGGCAGTTTCGGGACGAACCTCACTTAAGGATGCAATATTAAAAGGGCAGATTTTCCAGATGGGACGTACTACCGGATACGTAGAAGCTTTAAAGGATATTACTTTTTCCGTACCAGAGGCTACGGTACTCGGTATTATTGGTCCCAATGGAGCAGGTAAAAGCACGCTGCTGCGTATTCTCGCTGGTATTTACCATCCAACCTCGGGTAAGATCAATGTAAAAGGGCGTATTTCGGCATTACTAAGTCTGGGACTCGGTTTCCATTCTGAGTTTTCCGGACGAGAAAACATTATCATCAGCGGGTTGACTTTAGGTCTATCCCGTAAGCAAGTTAATGAAATTTCTGAAGAAATTATACACTTTGCTGAACTTGAAGATTTTATCGATGCACCAATGCGTACTTATTCTTCTGGTATGTACATGCGTCTGGCATTCTCCGTCTCCGTCAACATCAACCCGGATATCCTGCTTCTTGATGAAGTGCTGGCTGTCGGCGATGCCAATTTTTCCCAAAAGAGCCGGGCACGCATGGAAGAGTTCAAGAACAGCGGGAAGACCATCGTTCTCGCGTCACATGATCTAATTACAGTGGAGAACTGGTGCCAGCAGGCGCTATTCCTGTATGGCGGGCGGATACACAGCTTTGGCGACCCCAAGAAGGTTGTTGCCGATTACCGAACAATATCCGCGAACATGCCCCACTAAAAAAATCGTAATTAAGGTGTATTGGTTAATCGTAATGAAGATTCTTTATTGTGTTACAGGCGCTACTTTCGGAGGAGCGGCCGCTCATGTGCTTAGCCTAATGCAAGCCGATGTCAAAGCTGGGCATATTGTGGGTCTGGTTGCTGCTCCAGAACCCCGTTTGATGTCAGAAGCAAAGAAAATTAACGTACAAATTTTCCCTAATCCTCATTTTGTTTTTAGAATACAGCCCTTCCAAGACATCCAGGCAATCTGGCCAGTATTTCAGGCGGTGAGAAAATTCAACCCTGATATTATTTCGGCACACTCAACCAAGGCAGGTTATGCTGCTCGTCTCACTGGTATGTTTCTCAGAAAAACGGTAGTTTTTACCGCTCACGGTTGGCCATTCACTGAGGGACGCGGCTCTTGGCAGAGGTACCTTTTAGCTTATATTGAGCGCTTAGCTGCTATAGTAACAGCAACTATTATCTGCGTCTCTGCCCATGACCGTGAGTTAGCCTTGAAATTTAAAATAGCACCTCCTAAAAAGCTAATACTAATTCATAACGGTGTGGACCCTACACCCTTGCTTAAAGCCAAAGGTGATAAAATACGCCGGGAATTCGGACTGGGTAAGATACCGGTACTCGCTATGGTAGGTCGGCTGACGCTGGCGAAAGACCCCTTAACGTTACTAGAGGCTTGCCGACGACTCAAGACCAACTTTAAGTTATTAATGGTTGGGGATGGCGAATTACGCACTAAAGCAGAGGAATTCGCCGCTCGCAACAATCTACGTGATAAAGTCACCTTCACCGGAGAGAGGTATGATATACCGGAGATTTTAGCCGCTAGTAATATCTTTGTTCTTGACTCTCGTTGGGAAGGATTCCCCCTGGTCATTATTGAGGCCGCAATAGCTGGGCTGCCCGTAGTCGCCTCAAGGGTTGGCGGTATACCGGAGCTGATTAACGACGGGGTTACCGGTTTTTTAGTTCCACCGAGGAATTCACAGGCACTGACAGGTGTACTCCAGAAGCTCCTTGATGATGTGAACCTACGCCAACGGATAGGGTCGGCTGCCCGTGAAAAAGCCCTCCGCGACTTTACTTATGAACGTATGTTGACAAAAACACAACAGATATATAAGGATATTCTCAAGAATACAGCTTGAGATACAAGGTATTAAAAGATAGTGATTATATTATCGTTCGTGTGCGCTTTGGCAGCAAGTTTTTTCAGCTTTCCTTTAGTGATTCCGCGATTGATTAGGGCTGGTATTATCGGCAAAGACCTGAACAAGCCGGGACAGCCCAAGGTTGCGGAAATCGGCGGGCTGGTAACTATCGCCGGCTTCAGCGTCGGTATTCTCCTTATAATTACTCTTAAGACTTTCACCGACCAATTCAATGTAATCAATCTTCAGTATTTACTGGCAGCGTTATCGACTGTACTAATCGCTGTGTTAATAGGTGTTGTTGATGACTTCATCTCACTTAGGCAATGGGTCAAGGCAATAACACCAATATTCAGTGCCCTGCCCTTAATAGCTGTAAAGGCAGGTGATACGTCCATTGGTATTCCGTTTTTAGGTCAGATTGATGTCGGTATTGTTTATACGCTGGTTCTCGTGCCTATCGGCGTTACCGTAGCTGCCAACGGAGTTAACATGTTGGCCGGATTCAACGGACTGGAAACAGGGATGGGTCTGGTAGGCATGGCAGCATTGACGATTATCGCCTTACGCCTCGGCGAGAACACCGCTCTCGTTATTTTACTAGCGGCTCTTGGCGCCCTTCTAGCTACACTCCGCTATAACTGGTACCCTGCTAAGGTATTCATTGGGGACGCCGGTACCTTCAGCATCGGGGCGATTATGGCGACGGCAGTAATCATCGGCAACTTCGAACTGGCTGGAGTCATCGTTATGATTCCCCATGCCGTAGATTTTTTTATAAAGGCAACCAATCATTTCCCGAGCCAAGGCTGGGAGGGGAAGTACCAAGAAGGCAAACTATATTGTCCAACACCAAAGCCGAAGGGACTCGCACAATTGATAATGAAGCTTACGGGCGGTGTTAGTGAAAGGAACCTGACGCTGATTTTAATCGCTACCGAAGCTATCTTCGGTGGCATTGCCATCTGGTTGTTCAGTTAATATTTGGTTGAAATGTGTCGGGGAGAACGTCTGAATTTACGGTCAAATTTCTTCAATACCAGCCAGGCACAGAATGTGGCAATAAACGCGATAAAAATACTTGCTACAATATCGATCGGATAGTGAAGATAAGCCATTATCCTGGCAACACCCACCAAAATCCCCAACACCCCTAGCAGAATGCCCAATTTACGCCGGTAAACGAAGATTACTGCCGCGGCAACCATGGCTATTAGAGTGTGGTCTGAAGGAAAACCATTATTCGGCTGGTGAGAAATCAGCGGCTCAATATGCTCCACAACAAAGGGTCGGGTGTCGTAATACAGGATTCCCGCGATGTACGCTATTAGTAAAGCAATGCCAAAGGAGAGAATTGCCAGCTTGATGATGCTCCACCATGTCGATTTTTCGGATAAGATAATAGCTACGATTGCTATCAGCCCCACAACAATAATGAGATACTGGCCAGTAATAGCAATAAATACGGACATAATCGTTATTATGGCATGTACGAAATTATCATACAAATAACTTCACAACTTGATACCAGAATTTTTAATAGCTACTACTTATTAAATTTTTATACATTTTTACAAAAGCTTTATATAACACCTTTGGCATTTATAAACAAAATATTGACATCGAGACTAAACTAGTGTTTAATACGTGTAGAGAACATTACATAAGTCCTAGATGAGCTAGTACTAAAGGATAGCTTAAATTAAATTGAAGAAAATTTTGTTATCGGTAGTAAAAATTCCTATTCCCGCAAGTCTTCCTCTAAAAACATCCCTAGGCGATAGCGGTTAAATCACCATCTCTTTTACCCATAGCAGGCGAGTTTATACTTTTTTACGGTTGATTTTTGTTATTACGTGATTAATAAGTATAGAGAAAATTAGAGTATATGTTGGAGGAGTGGCAGATGAAGAGGAAAATATTTGTTTTTGGCATTTTAATTGCCGTAATAATGGCGGTGTGTGCCAGTCTGGCAATCGCGATACCGGCTTCGGCATTGGAGCCGATTAGCAGCGTAATTGAAGTCAGTCAGCCGGTTCAGCTAACCAATGACGGATATTATGAACGTGGCCAGTCCATCGTTTATGATGGGGCAAACTACTGGCTGTTTTACGGTCAGTCGGCAAGCTATACGGGCACTTATCAGAGCGGTGGGAATCCCGATGGCAACGACTATGTACTCTATTACAAGAAAGCTACCACGGTCGCCGGTCTAGCCTCCGCTGACGCGACGGCCGTCAGTTGTGGCACGATACAACCTACTGGTATTTTTAACGGAGAAACCGGTGCGGCATATTATGATGGTAAAGTATGGGCTTTTGCCCCTATTGCAGACCCGGAGTATCCAGGTAGAGAAGCCCTCTACGGCTGGTATTATAATACTGACGCCAGTAGCTGGACAGCCGTCGGGCCCTTCTGGGATAACAAGTCGCGCGGTTCTCTCCACCATGCTGAGATTAACTTTGATGGTGAACTGTGGATTGCTGAAGGAGCGGCAGATGGTGATGTCACCACACGGCACGGGAATCCGGATAACCAGACAATGCTAGACTGGGCGGATAGCCAAATCACTGCAACAGGCTTTGGTGGTGGCGGTGGCATTATACATTTCTTTGTCAACGGTGGAGAACTTTACCTGGCAGGCCTAAAGTGTACCGAACCAAAAGCAAACATAATCTACCAATATAATACAGAATATGATGCATGGGATGAAATTGCCAATGTACCTTCAAGTGGCTGGGACCCGACTTTATTTAAGGTAGGTAGAGACTATGTCTTTACCCAAGCTCCTTCGACGGGCAGCGGTGCTAGTACACGACAGTACAATATATCGTGGTCCAGCAATACTCTAGACAATATTTTCACTAATGGCTCCGTAGCGACTACAGAGGGAAAGTATGGAACCAACACCTGGACGGATATGTGGCCCATTGGCTTCACCGCAGAAGGGCACAGTTATTTGTTCTTTACGTCTGAACGTAATCCTGATAACCCAAGTTCGGAGATTGCAGGAAATATCTGGTACTTGCCGGTTAACTGGGATGTCTTTAATAACCATTATACCTATATACAAGAAGCGGTTAATGCCGCTGCGCCCGTTGATACTATTAACGTGGCAGCGGGGACATATCCAGAGGCTTTAAATCTGGGTAGTAAATCATTAACTATCCAGGGAGCAGGTGTAGATGCAACCATAATAGACGCACATACGTTTACAGGATATGCTGTACAAAACTTTGGAAATTCTTCGACCATCTCGGGACTGACGTTAATCGGGACTGGCACTGGGACTAGTAGTTATGGTTTCAAAGTTTCTCACGTAAACGACATCACTTTTAGCAATGTAAAAGTTATAAACTCTTATAAAACTGCTTTCGATTTAAATACAGTCACTGGGGCGAATCTGAATGATATACAAGCCATAAATACTGCTAGTGGCTTTGGGTTAATGATATTGGATTCAAATAACATTAATGTCAATAATATTAGCACAAACGGCAACGCATGGGGTGGTGTAAGCGTCCAGACAAAGGGCGGACACACAGACACGATTTCTTTCAGCGGAACTTTTAACGCTCAAGAGAGTATTCCTCTCTTACTTGAACAAGACCCGCCGAATTACTACGACATAACAGACGTAACAATTCCAGATAATTTAGAATATGCCGTTTACGCTTACCGGGCACCGGACAACTACAAACAGACTTTCTATAAGGCAACTTTAAATGATGCCAAGACACTTGCCTTGTCTCTAAAGGCAGCGACAGCGCCTACTTATTCTAAAATCGCTATCTTTGATGTTGCGGAAGCAAATTATTACGTAATCGAGGGATTTAAAATACAAGACGCCATCGATGCCGCTACCGCAGGCGATACTATCAATGTGGGGGCGGGGACGTATAACGAGACAATCGAAATTAACAAATCCGTAACTCTGCTCGGCGCGAAACACGATGTAGACCCCGCCGGCAGCACCGACCGCGGCGGTGAATCTATCATTGTCAGCGGTGTGCGTTTGCGGGTTACTACTGCTGGCGCTACACTGAATGGTTTCAAGCTAACAGGTGGCGACTCCAGCGTTACCATAGATGTCATAGCTCATAATGTCAATATCAACTACAACATTCTTGAAAATGTGCCTGCAATTAGAGCCATTCAACTCTACCAGGCCGACGGTACCTACGTTGGTTATAATACCATCAGCGGCGCTGCCGGATGCGGTATCATGACTATGGAGAACAGCAACGTAGTCATTGAATACAATCATATTATTAACTGCACGCAAGCCGGCATTGAGGCCGTGAATCATGTCGGCACGGGGATAGTAATCACTCACAACACCATCACCAATCCCGGTGAGAAGGGTGTCAACTATTGGGCTGGCATAGGGGGTTTAATCTCCTTCAATACCATCACCGGCTCCAACTGGGAAGGTATCTTCACCGACGCGGCGGAGACGGAAATCCGTAATAATATCCTCCACCAATGTCATAACGGAGTTCTTGAAGCAGACGGCTTGGGCGATTGGGACTATGCCTCAATTCATCTGGAACCGACGGCAACGGACTGCATTATCGACGGCAATATAGTCTCCGACGGCATTAACGGCATCCAGACCTTGGCTAATAACACTAGGATTACGAACAACGAGATATACAGTATGGGACTCACCTACGCGGATGAAAAGGTCGTCGGCGACCGCACCTATAAGAACTCCGCTATCCTGATAGGCAGCAACTGGGGCAGTCCGAGCGATATCGACCCGACCGGGATAGTGATTGAGAAGAACAATATCCATAGTAACTACTGTGGGTTGTTCTACAGCCCCGACCTCCACCACGGTGTCTCAGCCACCAAGAACTGGTGGGGTAGCGCTAGCGGGCCGACTCATGCAAGCAACCCCAGTGGAAATGGCGATGCAGTAACTAATAATGTTGTCTATGACCCCTGGTACAACTCCGCGGGAATGACGGCACTGGCTTCCACTAAGCCAGTGCATAACGCAACACATGATATGTACTACGACACCATCCAGGCAGCCATCGATGCCGCAACCGACGGCGATACTATCAATGTGGCGGCGGGGACATATGGAGCAGCCATAGATATAACTAAACGGATTACCCTCCAAGGTGCTGGAAGCAACAATGTTACGGGAACAGTGCTCCAAAACACTGGCAGTTCATTTACAGTGCCCGGCTTACCTTACACCAACAAACCGGTAGTGATGATAAGCGCATCAGGAATAGAGGGGAGTCCATTAACAATTAGGGACCTGATGATACGACCGCGGCAAGACCTTGTCTCGGGACAGCTTCCGGGTATTCTTCTAAGTCCCGGCTCTTCTATATCCTATATCAATTTAGATAATGTCCGCATCGTCGGCACACGATCCTCTGGCACTGCGGAACAAGGTATAACTTTAAACGATAATACCAACCTTAACCACGTAGTGATAAATAACTGTGAATTCAGAGATATGGGCTACGGTATAATCTTCTTTAATAACACCAACACCGGAACAACAGCCCAGAATATCCAAATAAACAATACCACTTTTGATAGGAACTCTATCAAAGGTTTCTATGCGGAAAAGCTGTCTAATACCACTTTCGTCAATGTAACCGTTACCAATAACGGTAATACAACACTGGCGCCTTTTTGGGCTCAACCGAATAATGCCGGTATCGATATCAACCTGAAATTCGGCGACTATGCTAATATCGTCTTTAATAACCTGACAGTACACGGCAACGGTGTTGGGTCCACTAACGGAGCCGGGCTTACGGTGAAAGCCCGTGGCACCGGAAGTGATTCCAGTTATAATTCCCGCCCAGCAACTTTAGATATCGTGACCGTAAGTGGGGGAACGTTTACTGGGAATGAAGCCGCTATACGCTTCGGCGAGCTAGGCAAGGGTAACACTGGGCCAACAAATATAACCATACATAATGCAACCATTACCGGAAATACTCAATTCGGTTTATCCAATGTCTTATCCGGTGTCACTATCAACGCTACAGGCAACTGGTGGGGTTCCGCTAACGGCCCAACTCACGCTGGGAATACCTTTAATACCACCGCGCGAGGCAGCGTGGTTATTGGTGCTGTGAACTATGCGCCGTGGCTTAATGCCGGGGGCGGCGCCAGCTTTGCACCCGTGACGAACGGCGTAAATGGTTACGCCTCAATTCAAGCGGCTGTTTCCGCCGCAATAAGCGGTAATACCATTACCGTAGCTTCTGGAACTTTTTCAGAATCTGTATCAATTAGTATAAATAACCTGACTATTATCGGAAACGCCAGTTCAAGACCAATAATTACCGGCGGTACGGTACTAAATGCTGGCCTATCTGGCTTGACGTTTAGTAACTTATACGTCAGGGGTAACGCCACCGCAGATAATACAACCGTTCGTATGAATGGCGCGATAACAAATTTAACCGTCAATAATTGTGTCTTTGACGGTGAAAATGTTGCCGGACGTTATGGTTTTACCGGCGGTCAAATTGAAGGTAACCTTACTATCACCAACTCGGAATTCAAGAACATTATGGGTTGGGCTGTATTCGATTCTAAAAGCGGCAGCGGTGGTGACGGCTCTGCTATGGGAACGGTAACCTTCCACGATAACTATATTCACAACTGTAATGGCTCAGTTGTATTCCGTGGCTTATCGACCGATTTTACCGATGCCGTTTATATCTATAACAACATTTTTGAGAATATTGGCATAGCTGGCGTTTCTGAACACTGGGCAGCCTTTGAAGTTAACCGTGCAAATATTGTTGAAATTTATCATAACCGGATAAGCGGTGTTGTACGGTCTTTAGAAGGCGAAGGTCAGGCAATGCAACTATGGCAGTTAGGAACAGTTAGTATTCACGATAATAACATAGCGAATAACTATATGGGCATCGCCATCTTAAAGTGGCCAACTGATACTACCTATAATGTCGCCCATATCTCAATTAATAGTAATAACTTCACTGGAAATAGCCAGTATGCTTTAAAGGTTGAAGATGGTTTAACCGGTGGACCACTAAACGCTATCAATAACTGGTGGGGTTCTGTTAATGGACCTACTCACACAGGAAACAAGTATAATGTCGGTCACCAAGGCGGCATCGTTTTAGGCAATGTGATCTTTACGACATGGCTTAAAACCGCAGGCGGCGTCAGTTTTGCACCAGTTACGAACGGTGCTAATAACTACGCCTCAATCCAGGCGGCTATTAATGACGCGACCAATGGCGACACGATTAACGTGAAACCAGGTGTATTTACCGAGGCAATCGTTATCAATAAACAACTCACATTGCATGGTGCTACCTGGAACGTTAACAAAAACGGTTACACTGTTCCGACAGGCTACGCCTGGGATCCTACAATCGAATCCATTATTGTCCACCCCAATCCTACTACCGCTTATATGGCCATCGTGGACATTGTAGATATAGATAACGTGACTTTCCAGGGCTTTGTCGTTCAGGAACTTAACGCAGTTGATAATTTGAACTCATCATTAATCCGTGTCTATGCCAATACCCGTCAAATAACCAATATAAATGTCTCGAATAACATCATCGGGCCGAATACTAACGTGGCTATACATGACGGGACCGATGGCCGCATGGGTCTTTATATCGTCAATCATCCATATTCCAACCTATATGGCGTAGTTAATAGCACATTCAGTGGCAACAAGATATTCGACTGCAAAGGCAATGGCGACAACGTGTTTATCTGGTCGTCCTATAAAACATATGGAGCAGCCGGTCCAGCCTCTATGGCAGGGACAGTAATCGACGGTAATGAAATATATGGCGCCCACCGCAGTGGTATCGAGACCGCCGGAGGTTTATCAGGTCTGACTATACAGAATAATAAAATCTACGGCAATGGAGGTGCCACTGTTACAGGCAAGCCGAATATTATGTACGGCAACGGCATTGTCCTTATCCGTGGTTCAGGTGATAGAGATGATCCAGTAGGCTACGGACCGGTAAATGTTATTATCAACGGTAATGAAATTTATAATAACATGCGTCAGGGTATCTATCTGGAACCTAATAATAACGGCATCACAATAACTAGTAATATTATTCGTAATAACGGTGGAGATGCTGTTCTGGTTGACCTGATTGGTAACTACTGGAACCCTGATTTTGAAACTACACCCGGCCCACATTCCAATTTGGGAGGCAGCCAGAATATCATCGCCCATCTTAACCGTATTTATAACAATACCGGCTTTGGCGTGCATGTCAATGGCTCGCCGACCAACGGTTTTAGGCTAAATGCCACCAACAACTGGTGGGGGACCACCAGTGCTACAATAGTCACTACTAAGGTAAGTGGTGCAGTTGATTATGACCCCTGGCACTTAAAAGCGCTGGTGCCAACCGTGGGCGAAATTACAGCAAATTCCATCGTATTGAACTGGACAACCGATGGCGTTTGGAGCGGGGACTACTATGATTTCCGCTATGCAACAACACCAATTAATACAAACGCCGACTGGAATAACGCCACACGTATTACCGGCGAACCAACACCGGTTAACGGCGCTCAAACGATGAGGATACGCAGCTTGAATGGAAATACTACCTACTACTTCGCTTTCGCAATAACAGACAGTAATTATAAGTCAGACATTAGTACAACCAATGCTGCCAAGACTTTAACAACCGCGGTGGCAGATCATACGGCACCCAATTCGGTGACGAATCTTGCAGCTATAGCCAGCTCACCAGCATCGTCCAGTATTGTTCTAACGTGGACAGCCACTGGCGATGACGGGGCAAACGGTTTAGCATCCAAGTACATAATAAAGCGATCTACCAATCCGATTGATGCCGCGAATTTCGATGCGGCAACTACGGTATTCAATAGTCTGATTGCTAAAGCCAATGGAGAAAGTGAAACTTTCACTATCAATAAACTGAATCCAAACACTACTTACTACTTTGCTATTAAAGTTCAGGATGAAGTACCCAATACTTCTGCTGTTAGTAACATTGTGCATATTCAAACAGCAAATCTCTTGCCAACGATAACTGGTATTAATCCAGGGACGGGTGATAATGACCAAGCGAGAACAATTACTGTCGATGGTACTAATTTTGATGGAGCTATCGATAATATAGTTCGACTAGTCAACAATAATAATGTATTAGCGCTTACCAGCGTTACCATCATTAGTAATACACAGTTAACCGCGGTAGTGCCCAAAGGCGCGCCAACTGGAACTTATAATGCCAAGGTAATAAACGAGCACGGTACTTCAGCCTTGAGTACAGCAACTTATATCATCACTGCACTGCCACAACCATTACCAGTTGTTACTAACGTCATTCCGAGTATGGCAACTAGCGGTACGCCTATAGACAACGTGGAAATCTTCGGAGAAAACTTTAATGGTGCTACAGTCGTCACTGTCGATAGTCATCTCGTTACCATTCTCACCGTAACCGCGACAAAGATAAACGTTAATGTACCGGGGATGGCAGCTGGAGAATACGATATTAGAGTCACAACACCTAATGGCACTAACGATATCAGCTCTGTTAAGTATATTGTTACTGACCCGGTAGTCATTGCCGAAAATAACACCCAAGATTTAACGACATCTGGAACGGTTGACTTCGGTAATACCAATGTTATATCCGTACAGCTAACATTAACCACAGATAATTCAGATAATGCTACTACAAATACCAATGGTGACGGGGAAATCGAGGTAGTTATACCTCCAAATACAACCGTGACCGACAGTAACGGGAATCCATATAACGGCACACTTAACCCGCCGCGCGTAGTGAAACCAGACACAACGATACAGACCGACCTACCAGCGGACGCAATAGTTATTGAAATGGGGAGCACGAACCAGACAATCAACTTCAACCAGGACTTTGTAGCCACCATGAGAGTAACAGCTACCTCTACTCCTAAAATCTATTACTTCAATAAAACCACCCACCTGTACGAGTTGGCTGGCAAGGCGGGCGTGAAAGACGGGATTACTTACCGACCTGGAGGCACAGTACTGGGGTTAGAGGACGGCGTCTACACGATAGGATTGCTGCTTGACCACATGTCTGTATATGTTGCCTCAATCGAGTCACTTTTAGCTCCGACGCCTACGCCTACTCCAACTCCTGGCGGCGGTGGTACTCCACGTATACCAGAGGAGATGCCTACTCCTGGAACGACAAATATACGAGGGAGCATTACATCAACAGGACGCTTTTTAGATGCGATCACTGCTTCTTCTTCTGACGCGATATGCAAGCTTAATATTCCTGCCGGTACAATAGGTTTAGACAAAGACCTTAAACCTCTTACCGAGATAACTATATCTGCAGTTCAGCAACTACCGCCTTTACCAACCGGTTGGAACATTATCGGTCTAGCTTATAACTTTAGCCCCAGCGGCGCTAGCTTTGACCCTGCGGTAAGCCTGACCTTTAAATTCGACCCGACAACCTTGCCCGAAAATATTGACGTGAACAATTTAGTATTAGCTTATTACGATGAGACAACCGACCAGTGGGTAAAGCTGGAAAGTGTAGTCGATGTAACCAATAACCTGATAACTGCAAAGATAACTCACTTCACTACCTTTGCTCTCGTCAATATACCCAAACAAGCAGGTTTTACTCTTGGCTCATTGAGTATCTCACCTACTAACGTAGTTGCCGGCGAAACGGTAACCATAAGTATCATCGTTACTAATACCGGTGACAGTGCTGGTAACTATACAGCCATTCTCCGGATAAACGGTGTAAAGGAAGTTGAACAGAGCTTTACTTTCGCAGCTGAAGCAAGCCAAGTAATTAGTTTTGATGTTGTTAAGGAGAAAGCTGGCACTTACGATGTCAATCTAAATGGGCTTAGCGGAAGTTTTACCGTTACTGCTAAACCGACACCGACATCGACTCAACAACCGACGTCTTCGCCAACTGCTGAACCGACATTAACTCCGACCGCCACGACAACTCCGACAGCAGCACCGGTACCAACGACTAATTGGGGCTTAATAATCGGTGTAAGCGCAGGAGCAATCGTTATGGTCGGGCTACTGTTGTTCTTCCTCCGGCGGAAAGCGCGTCTTAGTTAGGTTCTTAACGTTTTCATAAATTGAAAGGGGGCTGATTTAGCATCAGCCCCCTTAATTATTACTAATTCAAATGAGTAAATATCTAAGACTTGTACACTGCTTTTTTACCAACAGATGAGAATCTCTACTATTTCCTGCTGTTGATAGAAACCACCAACTTTAGGTTCGATTGCTGCATCAGTTTGAGGTTCGATAAAAACCATCCCTCTATCCGGAGTGTCAAAGGCAATGACTGCATGTTGACCGTTCCTGTAGCAGAGAAGAACAAAAGCACATCTTAAACCGGCAGCTTCAGCATCATTATTTACGTCAGTAGCGAAGTGCCGACATTCATATTTATTAAGTATGAACTCATTCTGGCTGATTGGGTCTTTAAGAATAAAATCCTTGACCTCTTGAAAAGTCGGATTTCTCAATAAAATTTCTTGATTATCTGAAGTCACGGTTTTCGCAGAACCTGTGTTATTATTTGTGGCTATTGGTGTCACATATGCTGTTACTTTATCACCGATTGTCTCGATGCCGCTAACATCATGGCTGCTAGCATACACTAAACAGGCGGTGAGAAGGATTATCATTATTGATAGTGACAGCAATCTCTTTTTCATCTTAGATATCCTATGTCCAGAAAGCTAAATAATTCATAAAATTTGGGGTCAGATTTATAAATATTTGCTGAATAGCCTAAATATGATTCATGATTTTTGTATTCAACACTCTTATTATGTCAAGTTTAGCTCTCATAGCCGTCACGAAAGAGCCTTGTATCATATCAGAAATCACACAATAATAGGTGATTAACGCAGGAAATTTGAAAATATATGAAGTAATTGAAGTTAGTGGGGTAAGTTTTTAGAGGAGTAAGTTACGTCTCTGGGATTTATCGTTTTGAATGATAGAATAGTTGCGTAAAGGGGACTGCTACTTCTTTTTTGGCCAGGAGTTCTTGTAGCGTAGACAGGCTACCTGATGTCCATCTCCTTCGTCAGCTAGTAGCGGTACAGTGGTGGAGCATGGCTCGAACGCCAGGAAACACCGCGGATGAAAAACACAACCAGAAGGGGGATTAATCGGACTGGGGACTTCACCCTTGAGAATGATAACCTTACGTTTATTTTCCACGTCTGGATCTGGGATAGGAACTGCCGAGAGAAGTGCCTGCGTATATGGATGTAAAGGCGATTCGTAAATACTATCGCGGTCGGCCAACTCCATGATTTTACCTAGATACATCACGGCGACGCGGTCGCTTATATGCCGCACCACGGCCAGGTCGTGAGAGATAAACAGGAAGGCGATGCCAAACTGTTCACCCAGGTCATCGAGCAGGTTAATAATTTGAGCTTGGATGGAAACATCCAGCGCAGAAATAGGCTCATCGCAAACGATGAAACTGGGTTGTAAAGCCAGCGCTCGGGCGATACCTAGACGTTGGCGCTGACCGCCGCTGAATTCATGCGGGTATCGTTCTGCCATATAAGGTGAAAGTCCGACGATTTGAATAAGCTCATCAATTCTTTTCCGGTAAGCCGATGTATGGTGCATGTTATGAATACGCATCGGTTCACCGATAATATCAGCAGCGGTAAAACGTGGGTCTAAAGAGTCATACGGGTCCTGGAAGATTAACTGGAGATTCTTTCGCAGCGGGCGTAGCTCTTCATTCGAAAGTTTACAAAGGTCTTTCCCGTCGTATAAAACCTCGCCGCTGGTAGCGCGATAAAGCTGTAGCAAGCATTTCCCCAATGTAGTCTTCCCGCAGCCGCTTTCTCCCACTAAACCGAGTGTTTCACTTTTATGAATAGCTAAAGAAACCCCATCGACGGCTTTCAATACGCCAACTTTTTTCCGCCGTATCAGGCCTGATGTAACCGGAAAATACTTAGTCAGGTTTTTTATTTCAACAATGGTTTCATTATTCATTTGCGTTTCTTCCTGGTCGGCGATGCCAGGCGGCAGGCCGCAAAATGTCCCGGCGATACTTCAACCAAAGGTGGCATGCCCCGGTTGCATTCATCACAAACAAGAGTACAGCGCGGTCCGAACGCGCAGCTTTTCGGCGCCTGGATTAAGTCCGGCGGCTGTCCCTCGATGGGCTGTAAGCGGGTTTTTCTCGGCTCATCAAGCCGCGGCACGGAAGCCAGTAGCCCTCTGGTATATGGATGAGCCGCACTATGATAAATTTCTGAAGCCGAACCATGCTCCACAATATGACCAGCATACATTACATAGACGCGATGGGCATAACGAGCGACAATGCCGAGATTATGTGTAATCAAGATCAGTGCAGTGTTTAGTTCACGGGTAATATTTCGGATGAGTTCTAGCAACTGCGCCTGAATAGTCACATCGACAACCGTCGTTGGTTCATCAGCCAGAATTAGCTGCGGTTCACAGGAAATCGCCAGCGCTATCATAGCACGTTGTCGCATGCCGCCGCTAAATTGATGTGGATAATCCTTTATACGGCGTTCCGGCTGCGGTATGCCAACTATCTTAAGAAGCCTCACAGCTTCATCATCAGCTTCTTTACCGTGCATATCGCGGTGCCGTTCCAGAGCTTCGGTAATCTGACGGCCGATGGTTATTACCGGATCAAGCGCGGTTAGCGGTTCCTGAAAAATCATCGCTATTTTATCGCCGCGAATATCGGTCATCTGGTCCTTCGGTACAGTCAGTAGGTCAGTCCCATCAAACATTATTTTGCCAGCGACGATTTTACCCGGTGGGTCAGGAATAAGCCGAAGGATTGAGAGGGCGCTTACGGTTTTCCCGCAGCCGCTTTCACCAACAAGGGCGATAGTTTCACCCCGTTTAACGTTATATGATACCCCATCCACCGCCTTAACGATACCATCTTGGGTATGAAAATGGGTAGACAGGTTACGGACATCCAGTAAGAATTGATTATTCATCTTCTTAACCTCGGGTCTAAGGCATCGCGTAAACCATCACCAAGGAATGTAAAAGAAAGCATAAGAATACCGATAGCAAGTGCCGGGAAGAGGATGAGGTGGGGAGCAGCAAAGATAACATTATAGCCATCGCGAATCATGGCGCCCCAGCTAGGCGTTGGGGGTTGAACGCCGATACCGATGTAAGATAATGCTGCTTCGGTAAAGATGGCGCGTGGGATATTAAAGGTTACGGTGACAATCACCGGTCCGAGTGAGTTGGGCAACAAATGGCGGGTGGTAATATAGCTGCCCGAACCTCCAAAAACCCGTGCCGCGGTAATGAAGTCTCTCTGTTTCAATGATAATATTTGACCGCGTACGAGACGCGCCACGCCTACCCAGTTAACGAGACCGATGGCCAGGAATATCATATAAATACTCCCGCCGAGAATAGCGCGAAGTAATATTATAAGCAGCAGGTCAGGGAAAGCATAAATTACGTCGACGAAACGCATAATTAGGTTATCTGCCATACCACCGGCTGCCCCGGAAAAAGCCCCAATGGTCAAGCCGATAGATAAGACGATTATCTGGGTAAAAATACCTACCGCCAATGATGTCCTGGCGCCGTAAATCAAACGTGTTAGAACATCTCTGCCCAGCTCATCGGTTCCTAGGAGGTGTTCACTTGATGGTCCCTGAAGGATGGCGTTCAGGTCTTGTGAAGCAAAGTCATATCTACTAAAAAAGGGATAGATAATAGCGGTCAGGGTTATCAGCAGAATAAGAACACCGCCAGTTACCGCCAGGCGATTACGCCTTAGGCGTATCCAGGCATCGCCCCAAAGGGTATGATGACGTCTAACCGATTCAGCAGCTGTAGTCACTTTTGATCCTTAATCATAGCGTATCCGCGGGTCAATAACTGCATATAATAAATCAACGACGAGGTTGATACCGGCTATCACGAATCCATAGAAAAGAACGCTGCCCATTATCAATCCATAATCCCGGGCAAAAACGCCGTTCACGAACATGCGTCCGATACCCGGTATCGAGAAAAGGTTTTCTATAATGAATGAACCAGAAATGAGAAAAGCTAGCTCCGGTCCCGCCATGGTGATTACGGGAATCAGGGCGTTACGAAGGATATGGCGGACGAGGATAACACGTTGTTTAATTCCCATAGCTTGAACGGTACGGATATAATCCTGTCGCATTACTTCCAGCGTGCTGGCGCGAGTAATACGTGCGATGAAAGCCGCCGGTAATGTAGCCAGCGCAAAAGCCGGCATGATTAGCTGTTTTATGTTGCCCCATCCTCCGGTTGGGAGCCAGTGTAATGCAACGGAGAAAATGATAATGAGTAATATCCCCAGCACAAAACCCGGAATACTAGCGAAAATGGTAGAAAAAATGACAGACAAATAATCAATAACGGAGTTTTGCTTTAAGGCCGCTGCCATCCCGAAAGGAATACCAATAATTATAGCTAAAATAAAGGCGATAATACCTAATGTCGCCGTCTTAGGTAATCCCTGTAATATGATGTCGGTAACGTTGCGGTCTTGAAAAGAATAAGAAACTCCCAAGTCGCCGTGGAGTAGATTCCAGAGGAAATCGCCGAACTGTACAATAAACGGCTTATCGAGTCCGTATTTCTTGTTAAGAGCATCCACTACTTGTGGGGCAAGCGTTTTTTCTTTATCCCAGGGTCCTCCCGGGACGAGATGCATCAGAGAAAAGGTGATAAAACTAACAACGAGCAACACGATGAGCAGCCAGAATATACGTTTGATGATGTATCTAGTCATTTAGTTTTAATATAAGGAGAATCAGGGGAGTATCAATGTTTCCCCTGATTCTCCTTCTTTTCTAGTTTAACAGTAACGTGTCAGGTATTAGTTTTGAATATAAACATTGGCGAAGAACATATCACCTGCTACGTCTCCGTCCATACCTGTGTACTTCAAACCTTTCACCTTCGGTTTGACAAGAACGAAACGTTCACGATAGAACATGAACAGAACCGGAGCGTCATCCACGACTAGCTTTTGAGCTTGGGCATAAAGATCGAGGCGTTTGGTATTGTCAAGCTCAACAGCAGCCTTAGTCATAAGGTCATCGAACGCTGCGCTGCTGTAGTTAGTATGGTTGTTACCAGCGTCAGTGCCGAATAGCTGTGGTAGCCAGTTATCCGGGTCAGGATAATCAGCGCCCCAGCCGTACCACGCCCAGGTATATTGTTCAGCGTTGACTGCCTGGGTGAAGGCTTTCCGTTCCATGGGCTCTATCACTACGGAGATATCCAGGTTGACTTTACACTGGTTCTGGATGAATTGGGCTATGGTCGGGTTGATGCCAGTATCGGCATATTGGAGGTGTAACTCCGGTACCTTACTCCCATCGGAATAGCCGGCGAGCGTCAGGAATTCTTTGGCTTTCGTGACGTTGAAGTGATAATCGGCGCCGAGGTTTGCATCGTAGCCAGGCATGCCTGGCGGTATCCAGCTGTAAGCAGCTTTACCAACGCCGCCGCGTACGTTATCGATAAATGCATCGCGGTCAATAGCGGCGTTGAGCGCCTTACGCAGATTCTTATTGTCAAACGGGGCAACAGAGACGTTGAATTGGAACGCGAAGGTGGTCAGTTCTGCAAAACGTAGAATTTGGGGACTAAGCACTGAATCAGCCATGACAGTTTTTTCGGTGCCGGCAGGGACTCCTGCGATATCAACTTCATCATTCTGATAAGCAGCGAATAGTGCATTGGCATCCGTTGTCATGTTGAGAACTAATTTATCTAGTTTGGCTTTTTCACCCCAGTAGTTGGGATTTTTCACTAAGGTGATATGGTCGGAATGTACCCATTCCGTCATCAGGAAAGCACCATTGCCGATATAGTGCGGTGGCTCTGTCCACTTATCGCCATACTGGGTGATGATATCTTCTCTAACGGGGTATACCGGCCAGAGGGCCGTCAATTGCAGGAAGGTAGGTTGAGGGTTAATCAGTTTGATTTCGAGGGTAGTGTCATTGAGAGCTTTAACGGCAATAGCATTCTTGAGTGATGTTTTTGCCGTATCATCTTGGTCGGCAGATGAATAATATGCTTCGCCACCGACGATGTTAAAGTAGAAAGAAGCATACTCTGCCGCGTTGACGGGGTCGAATAAGCGTTTTATGCTAAATTCATAGTCTTTGGCAGTGACCTTTTTACCGTCACTCCAGGTAACCTTATCGTTGAGTTTGAAGGTGTAGGTCTTGCCATCGGCGGATATACCACCGTTACCGACAGTCGGTATTTCCGTAGCGCCGATAGCTCGTAAGGTCAAATCCTGGTTGAAGCCAAGCAGACCTTCGAAAACCTGCATGATTACGCTGCGCTCGGTAGACCATGAAGCGCGGTTGGGGTCGATCTGGGACGGTTCACCAGCGATGTTAACGGTCAAAACCTGGGGGCCGCTGGGGGCAGAAGTACAGGCAGGCAAGATAAGAAGACCGGAGATAATCACGAGAGAAAAGAAGATAGTTAAGACTTTCTTTATCATTATTCCTCCTTTTTTATTATCCAAGTGGACCTTGGTTTATAACATTTTATTATGTAAAGGAAAAAACAATATATAAAAAAGGTAGTTTTAATCCACCTTTGTAACAGAGAAGTTGATATTTCTACTATTCATTCTAACGATTTCGGACAAAATTTACAAAAATTCAATATATTCTAGACATTATAATGAATATATTGTTTTTATTTAGCAATGTCAAGTTGAATTAGGGAATTTATGTAAATTATTTTTTCCTCCCTAACCACCTGATTATTTTAGCTATTCTTTGTTGGCTGGTAGCCATGAATATTCGTCTGTTTCAATTAATTGCTGTATACTACATACTCTTGAACGGCTTGTCCCCGCCTAGCCAGGTAGTATCGTGCTCATGGGCAAGGCAAATGGCCGTGAAACTATATGGTTTTTCTACCTTACGCGTGATTAGTGGACAATGAACCAGTCCCTTTGGGGCAATAACTACGGTAGGTTTATCGAAGACGTGCACTTCTTGCTCCTCGCCAAACCGGAATTCAATCTCCGCCCCTAAATAATCTGGATTATCCGGGTCTAACCCCACAAAAACTAGCGCTTCATCATTAGGATGGACGTGCGGGTCATGCTCATGCCAAAGACCGATTCCCGTATGAAAAGCCCAGGTGAAATTTAAATTGAAGCCTGGTGTATCCTTGCCGCTCCAATGTCCCATAAAGTCGGCATTACCGCCTTTGGTACGCTTAATATCACGCAGCTCCATTCTTTTAATCATATCGCCGCATTTGTTCATGAGGACAAAAGCCTTTTTACTTTCCTTAAGCTCGGTGGTCTTGTATTTAGCGTCACAGGAAATCGCCAGAAAGCCGAAAGGTTTATCAACTTTCTTAGTAGCCATTGGCAAGTGCGGCACGCCAGCCGGTATTACGACTATCGATGGCGCGGTAATTATATGTTCTTCAGCCTCTTCACCTAGGTCCAGTCTCAACTCGGCTTGCATAGTATTGGGATTATCATAATCGAGTCCTGTAAACATAAAAACTTCGCCGTAAGGATGAACGTGACCAAATTCTCCTCCAACTCCCCACTTCCCTTTATTACGGTGATAGCCCCAGACAAAGCTTACGTTCAGCCCTTCAAGGTCAGCACCCTGGCACATGGTAATGTATTCCGCCTTGCCGGTGCCAGGCAGCTTACGATATTTCAACGGTTTAATTAAGTAGTCATATTTTGTTTTTGCCATGTCTCTTTCTCCTTCTAAATCAATCTATATACCCGTCCTTGCCTTTGCCGGTATGCCCCCAGGGACGCACTACGGCGAAAATCCAGGGTCTATCCTGCCTGGTAACGATAACGGGACAATGCGCCTGCCCAGCCGGCTGGATGGCTACTGTGGGCTTGGTAATAACATGCTTTTCCATTTCCTTGCCCATATAGCACTCCACTTCCGCTGGCAGCACGCTTAAATCATCGGGGTCGGCACCCATGAAAAGCAGAAATTCGGTATAGGGGTGGACGTGGGGCTTATCCGGTACCGGCCCGAACCGGTATGGCGCCTTATTCATGCTTTCATAGGACATGTGGAACTCAAAGTCCTTGCCGTGGATATCGGTAATCGCGCCTTCGTGAGTATCTGGGTTGAGGGGACCATAATGCCAGGGTCCATTACGCGTGAAAGCCAGCGGCTGGACGTTTTCATGGTATATTGAACGCATAAAACCAGCTTGCTTGCCCGGCTTATCGCCTAATGCAACACTTTTCCCCGTCAACTCCGGTGACTTAGAAACCACCATATAAATAAATCTATCATCTATTCTTAATATGTTTGCCGGACCGTGCGGCAAGCCTTTGGGAAAAGCTACAGCAGTGGCGGTAGTTATCATGTGTGTTTCTTTTTCCTGACCGATAGGAAATTCTACTTCCGCCCCTAGATAGCCCATATCATATGTATCCAGTCCCATAAAGATGACCACCTGGTCATAATCATGCATTTCTGCCGGAGCTTTTGACCCTCCCATTTTACCCGCTGACCAGACGGCGCCATATTTTATATTCACGTCGAAGCCGAGGAACTTGCCGTTCATCTCAGTACCCTGCCGCAATCCGCCCATGCCATAATCTTTAAACGATAATTCTTTAATCAAGTGTCCGTATTTAGTTTTAACCATTTCTTAAGTTCTCCTTACCGTTTGTAGGTTAGTTATTAATGACCTCGTCCTTCGAATTTCCAACCCTCCGGTTTTATCATATTGGGATAACCTATGCTCATAGCGTCGTCATGCCAGAAATTCCAGTCCAGTTGCGCCCGGTGTTCTTTAGTTAATAATTGAGGATAAAATTTTTCTGTATGTCTTAGTCCCTGGTTAATTTCAATAAAAATCCAAGGTCGTTTAGTCTTAAGCGGGTTCCATGGAGCGTGAATAAAATTCGGGGGAATAAAAACGACGGTTGTTTTGGTGATAATATGTCTCTCCATCTCGGGTCCCATACATAATTCCACCTCCCCTCCCAGGTCATCAGGGTCGTCCGGGTTAGTACCGATATGAATCAGCAGTTCGGCTTCACTATGGATATGCGCTGGATGCCCTATCGTCATGTGGGGTTTATCATGCGGCAGCACCCAGTGGATAAAATAAAAATTACTACCCTCAATGGTCTTGGTATCCATACGCTGAATAATGGGTCCCATAACAAAATCAAACTTCTTCCAGGGACTATCGGTTAAAAAGTACTTATCATACTTACCAGCCATTTGAAAAGCCCTCCCATATATTCTAGATTTCACATCGTATTGCTCAATATACTATAATCCACACCTAGTTAGTGTCAAACTAATGCTTTCATGAATATTAAACAATTTTTACATTATAGACGATTTATGCTAATATAACCTACAAAACAAAAAATATAAGTGTTATAATTAGTCAAAATAAAAAGGTGACCCCCGCCGCTATCACAAGAGCTGCGCATATTTCTTGAGGAGGTAATCATGGCCAGCATTCTAGAAGGCATCAAGGTACTTGATTTCACCCAGGTATATTCCGGTCCATTTTGCACCCTACTTTTAAAAGATCTTGGTGCCGATGTCATCAAGGTAGAAAGACCAGAGGGAGGGGATTTAATCAGATACGACATTCCCCATACCGAAGGAGGCGAGGGGGGACCGTTTATTATCTTAAACCGTGGTAAGAAAAGCCTCACCGTAGATTTAAAGACGGAAAAAGGTCGCGATATTTGTAAGAAGCTGATTAAAAAAGTAGATGTTCTCGTAGAAAATTTTAGTCCGGGGACAATGGATAAACTGGGACTTGACAGTAAGGAAATGTGCAAGCTGAATCCTAAACTAATTTATGCTTCTATTTCTGCTTATGGTCAGACGGGTCCACGCCGTGATTATCCCGGATTCGACCCCGTAGCCCAGGCTATGGGTGGTATGATCGCCGTCACTGGCTTCCCCGATAATCCCACCCGCTGTGGCGTTTCTATCGCTGACTTTTCTTCCGGCTTCTTTACGACGCTGGCTATCGTCTCGGCTTTATACCACCGGCAAAAGACAGGCGAGGGACAAGTTATCGATATAAGCATGCAGGACTCTATCTGGCAACTGACCTCGATTGAGTTTGCACCTTATTATTGGCTGAATAACGTTATCCCGCCGCGACTAGGCAATCAGCATGCCGCCATGATTCCTTGTAATCTCTATACTACTAAAGACGGAGACAGGGTTTATATTAGCGCTGGTGTCCTGGCGCAGGTACATCGACTCTATACCGCTATGGGAAGGAAAGACCTTATTGATACACCTTTAGGCGCTAATCAGAACGAGCGCTTCCAGCACCGCCAAGAAATCGATGATCTGGTAGCCACCTGGGCAAAAACCAAAACAACCCAGGAAATCCAGGATATTCTGAAGAAAGTTGACGTGCCATGTACCAGGCTGCCGTCTTTCGATGAGGTCTGTAAAGACCCTCAACTGTTAAGCCGTAAAATGATTATCGAAGTTAATCAACCTGTCTCCGGTAAGGTCAAAGTTCCCGGTTCTTTATTCAAGCTCTCTAAGACACCGGGTAAAATAGACTATCCTGCGCCGTTCCTCGGGGAAAATAATTACGAAGTGCTTAATGAGATGTTGGGATATACAGAGAAAGAAATCAACAAACTTGATGACGAAGGGATTATTTAACGATTTAGCTATCTGGTACTTTATGTAAAGTTACACTATTTCTTACTTAGGTATTTATCTGGGTTTTTATCAAAGGCTTTTTTACATCCCACGGCACAGAAGTAATACTTTACCCCTTTATACATTGAGGTCGCCGGCGGGTTTTTCTCGTCAACTTTCATCTTACAGACCAGGTCAATTGCCATATAATACCTCCCCCACTTACGTTATCTTTTTAGATTTAAAACTTCTTAAGCGAAGTGAATTGGATACAACCGTAACCGAGCTTGCCGCCATGGCTAACGCCGCCAAAATAGGATTTAAAAATCCGTAGTCCCCAAGGATAAACTTAAGCCCTGCTGGCACGCCGACATTGTGAAAAGCTGGATAAAGCACGCCAGCCGCCACCGGTATTAATATCACGTTATAAGCAAATGCCCAGAATAAATTCTGCTTAATCGTCCTCATGGTGCGACGGCTTAATGAGATAGCCGTAGCGATACCGCTTAAATCACCGCTGATGAGGGTAATATCGCCTGTTTCCATGGCGATATCCGTGCCGGTGCCAATAGCGATACCAACATCGGCGCTGGCTAAAGCCGGAGCGTCATTAATGCCGTCGCCGACCATTGCTACGACTCTGCCTTCTTCCCGCAGCTTTTTAACTTCGTCGGATTTATATTCCGGCAGCACCTCCGCCAAGACGCGTTTAATGCCAGCCTGTCTGGCGATAGCTTCAGCTGCCCGTTTATTATCCCCCGTGACCATGACGACATCGATTCCCTGACGTTGTATTTCCGCTACTAATGCCGGCGCACCCGGCTTAAGCGTATCGGCTAAACCGATAAGCCCCACCGCTTTGCCTGCCACCCCTAAAAATATCACTGTCTTGCCATCTTTCCAGAGGGCATCTGCTTTTTCTTCCAGTCCGTTTAAAGAAAATTTATTTTCTTTTAGTAGTTTCAAACTTCCGAGCAAGTACTTTTTGCCGTTCATCCATGCTTCCGCGCCATGTCCGGGAACAGCCTTAAATTTAGAGGTTGGTAATAATGATAACCTTTTTTCTATGGCGGCTTTAACCACCGCTTCACCGAGCGGATGTTCCGAGTCATGTTCCACCGAAGCCGCCAGACGTAATATTTCCTCTTGTTTATAAGGCATAACGGCAATGATATCTGTCACGCGGGGTTTGCCCTCGGTAAGCGTCCCTGTTTTATCCAAAAGGATTGTGTTTATTTTATAAAGTCGCTCCAACGCACCAGCACTTCGAATAAGGATGCCATGTTCCGCGCCCTTGCCCGTACCGACCATAATGGCTGTAGGCGTTGCCAGCCCCAACGCGCAGGGGCAAGCGATAATCAGCACGGCGATAAAGTTTAAAAAGGCATAGGTTAGTGAAGGCGATGGACCTAAAAAGTACCAGATTATAAAGGTGATAATTGCGATACCAATGACTATCGGCACGAAATAATTAGCGATAACATCGGCGAGACGCTGGATAGGAGCCTTACTCCCCTGCGCCTCCTCTACCAAGCGGACGATACGCGCTAAGGTGGTGTCTTTGCCAACGCGGGTGGCTTTAAACTGGAAGCTGCCCGTCTTATTGATAGTTGCTCCGATAACCTCGTCGCCTTCTTTTTTCTCCACCGGTAGGCTTTCGCCGGTAACCATTGACTCGTCCAGTGAAGGATTACCTTTACGGATAATGCCATCCACCGGCACCCGCTCGCCGGGTCGCACTAGAATCAAGTCGCCAACCTGTACGTCTTCAATAGGAATTTCATATTCCTTACCTTTGCGGATAACTAGCGCTGTTTTCGGTTGTAAACCAATAAGACTCTTAATCGCCGCCGAGGTCTGACCTTTAGCTCGAGCCTCAAGATAGCGTCCTAACAGAATGAAGGCGATAATCATCGCCGAAGTATCGAAATACAAATTAGGAGCTGTACCCCCGATAGTCAAAACCGATGGAAAAATCACCGCCACGACACTATAAAAATACGCCACCGAAGTGCCAACGGCAATCAGGGTATTCATATCCGCCCGTCCGTGCTTGAGAGCGCCCCAGGCGCCTTTATAAAAGCGTAGACCCGCCCAGAACTGCACCGGCGTCGCTAGCAGCCACACCACATATTCCATGCCGGTAAAGTGGGGCGTAAACATCAGCACCATGATGATGACACCCAGCACTGCCGCAACGATTAATCTATCTCTGACCTTCTTTATTTCACGCGCCGAAGCTGTGGTGACGTCTTCTAATGCTACCGCTTCCCTGCCCAGTTCATAACCAGCGTCCTTAACCGCCCGTCGTAAATCGGTAAATTCCGTTCCTTCAAGATATTCAACCGTGGCTTTCTCCGACGCCAGATTCACACTCACGGAAACCACCCCAGAAACGCTTTTTAAGGCTTCTTCAACGCGGGCGACACAGGAGGCACAGGTCATGCCCCCAACGGGAAAAATTGATTTTTGCGTGACGACGCCATAACCCGTCTGAACGACAACACTGATAATCGCCGGAATATTGATTTTTTTAGGTTCGTATTCCAGCGATGCTTTTTCCGAGGCAAAGCTGACCCTTGCCTTAACTACTCCCCTGGTTTTACTTAATGCTTTCTCCAGAGTAGCAGCGCAAGTGGCTCAAGTCATGCCGGTGATGTGTAGAGTAATGCTTTTCAGGTTTTTATTCTTTGCTGCCATGATATTCTTCTTTTTAGTCTCTAAATATTATACGCAACAAAGCGGTTATGTGTATGTGACCAATATCTCTTTAGATTCTTTAAGCACACCCCGTAGCTTTAGGTATCCCCGCCCATTTACAGGCAGAATTAGCCGGGCCCTCCGGGAAAAGGTCATAAAGCTGTTTTAGCGTAAATCCGGTTTCTTTAATAAGTCTTCTAATCATGGGGCAGATGCCATTAGCCAGGTAATAACTCCTTATATAGTTAAGAGCTTTCCAATGGTCAGGCGTTAACTCTTTTACGTCCTCTTTCAGCGCGTAAGCTCTGGCAATATCCTCATTCCATTTATCTGTTTCCTGCATAAAGCCATGTTCATCGACTTCCAGCGTCTGTCCCGCGAGTTCTATCTTTGCCATTGTAATTTTCCCTTTCAGTTAATTATTATACATTATCCCAATTGATAAATGGTTTCTTAATTTCAACCATAGCATTTACGATTAGCTCCGCCAGTCCGCCGCACATAATACCAGACTTTTCCCTCGCCCCGTAATGCTTAAAAATGTCACGTATTTGGAGTTTGCAGTTAAGGCAAGGGGCACAGACATATTTCTTAACTTCTAGACCCGGCTGGTCGGCGAAAGCCTCTAGGATTTGTTTAAACTTCATCCTGCCGGAAACATTCGTTTTCCAGTCGGCGAAATTAACGCCCGCGATAACGCTTAAGCCGCCTCCCCCACCGCAGCAGTAGTTATCTACACCGTGCGGCGTCATTTCACGAAACTGCGGGCAAAGATAACGCAAAATATGCCGCTGCGGCTCGATGATGCCCAGATTCCTGACAATATTACATGGGTCGTGAAGCGTTACCTGAAAATTATTTTTCGAGGGGTCGAACTTTATCTTATCGCTAAAGACAATTTCCTCCAGGAAGGTCATTACATCTTGCCGCGGTATATTCAAGTCCCCTGTGAGTAAACGGTCACCCACAGCTATCAAAGCTTTATGCTCATGCCCGCATTCCCCCAAAACAATCTTTTTTACCTTAAATTTTTTCGCGATTTGCGCGTGTCTGGTTACAATCCTCGCCAGCTGCACATCGTCATAGAACAGACCATAATTCACGCCATCATAACCCGGCGCCTCGGAGGATAGCGTCCAGCTTAAGCCAGCGGCGTTGCATAATATCGTAAAAGCGATGACGCTCTCCGGGAAGGATAAAATATCACCGGCGCTATGCAGCAGGAGAATATCCGCGCCTTCTTTGTCCCAGGGTGTTTCGACCTTAATGCTCATACTCTGGGAAAAGTCCTCGTCTAGAAACTTAATATTGTCCATAACGATGGCTGGTTTCATCCCAGTAGGCGAACCGATATCTAACTGCAGTATCGTACCTTTCTCGTGAAGCTCTTTCGGCGCCCAGCCTAGTTCCTGACTGAATACTTTACGCAACTCACGGGTGATGAGGGCATTATCCACAGATATCGGGCAAGCCTGGGCACAGCGACGGCAGAGATTACAGCGATAAGCCAGCTCGTAGAGTCGCGAAAGCGTCGCCCAGTTAAGCTCGATATCCGTCCCCCTAAGTTTAGCCGTCAACTTACCACCTCGCCTAACATATTTATCAATCAAGCGGCGGAATATCTCTGAGCGATAGGTTGGACGATAAAGATCGTTCTTACCACTGGCGAGGTAGACATGACAGGCATCGCTGCAGGTCTGGCAACGCGCACAGTATTCCAGCGAAAGCAAGAGAGGTTGTAAAAATGTCCAGTTATCTTTCTTATTTAAAAGCTTTTTCAGTCCGGAGATAAACTGCCGTATATATTTATTCTCTTCTTCCTCATTTTTCGGTTGTGGCAGCGCCAAGGCAGAAAAACCATCGAGGTTATCAACCAGCCTTGCTCGCTGCTCGGCAGTAAGTTGCTTTATGCCAGGCAATTCCTCACGTTTATCATAAGGTGGCGGCAAGGGTATTAGCTTGTCGAGATTGATTTCGCTAAGCTGGATAGAAGCGTCCTTGGCAATATCTTTAAGTTTAAGTTGTTTTTTCATGTTTCGACTTTTCGGTTGTTATTTCCGCCCATGTTTTGTTGGAGGGGACATGAGGAGCTGACCATTTTGAAGTTTGATTTTGCAGTCGAATCAATTTTGCTTCCATTTTCAGGTTTAATGGTTCGTCATTCCAACGCACGGCATGATAGGTAAAATACTTGGTAATAAAGTGCGTCATGTCCGTCAGGGGGAGATACAACAAAAATAATAATAAGATAATAACATGCACCATCAGAGATGTTGTTAGGCTAATTCCGGAATCAAGAGTAAACAAGTTACGTGTAAACATACTTGATTCAGAAGCGAAATCGGGGGAATAGAACCAAGTAAAGATACCGCTGATGAATATTGCCGCTAGAAAAACAAGACGGAAATACACCGTGAAAGAACTGTAAGCCCTGAAATTAGTATCTATAAAGCGTTTAAATATCAAACTTATCGCCCCAAAACCACCCAGGATATAACCCGTCAGGGCAATAATAGCAGTGATACTCTTGAAAATATCAATAGTAAAACCGTTTACGCTGGTGATGATAAACAAGGCGTTTACTATATGCAACAAAACCGAGAGAATGACCAGATATATTCCTATATGCATGGAAAGCGTAAACGGCCATAGCCCCTGGTTGTTTTTCCTAACAGTTTTTTGAAAGAACATCTCTTGAGCCATATAGCTAATCACGGCTACAAGTGATTTATGCCTTTGTTTCTGCCACTTCTCAAGTTGAGAGTTATTAGGTTTCTTCTTTTCTTTGGCAAGAGGTATTGGAGCCAGCTCCCACCTTAAATGTGTCGGCATCCTGATGATGGAGAGTATACGATATATCATCAATGCCAGGAATATAAACAATATGCTGAAGACAAAAATATGCCAGAAATAACCAGTCATTACTAGCCCCAGTTTTACTTCATAGAGTCGATAATAAATCCAGCTGCCAGCCTAGCGCCTATCCCTGGCGGCAAGCCGCATTTTTCGAAGCCCTTTTCTCCAGTGAAGGTCATCATAGCTGCTTCGCTGTCACCGGGATTCAACTTTCGCCCTATCACTACCGTCTCAATAATGTCCGAGCAATATAGATGACCAACAGCGTCCTCAAAATAAGCCATAAATTTCTGGGAGGTCATAATTGTCTTGTTCATCGCTTCATAGTCCAGCCTGTTATCACTGCCGAAATAGAGTCCAAAGGCTATCAGGCTGCCGGTAATGCCGCCGCAAATTTCACCCGTCCCGCCGATGCCGGGGAAAGGCGTAAGCGCTTTAATGATGTCCATATTGCCCAGACCGAACTCTTCTAATAGAGCCATAGCCGTTCCCTGGGCGCAGTTTTTAAAGATAAAGTTATACTCCTCGGCGCGCAACTGCACACGGTCGAGGATGGCTTCTTTATTTACCTTCAATTCCGCTGGGTTGAGTTTCTTCCGCGGGATTCCTTTTTCCATCAACATTTTAACCCGGGCTTCGATGGCTGGTACATCCCAAACACGACTGGCAAGTTCATCTACTTTTTTCTTCAGCGCTGCATAGTCGGTCATAAGCCATATGCCTCCTCGATAGATTGCTTTTATTATACTCTAATATCAAAATATTGAAAAAGTTAAAAAATGTTGTTACTTAAAATATCCTGAATGATGCCAAGACGTTGTATAATATAGTGAATAAACAACCATGAAACGGAGGTGATTGAGATGAAAAAACTGGTTATTTTGGGTCTAGTTTCTATGTTACTGGCACCCCTGCTTATGGCTGGATGTAGTGGAGGTTCCAAAACAATTGAGATTTCCCTGGATGAATTCGCTAAGCAAAATAATATCGTGAAAAACATCGACCTTGCGCTATCGGGCATACTAACAGTCAAGTTAGGCTCCAATCCAACCACTGGCTATAGTTGGAGTGAGAACGCCACTATGTTAACTGCACAAAAAATTATCGTTCAGCAATCATATGAATATGTAGAACCGACATCAACCGGTATCGTTGGCGCTGGCGGGACTTCAGTCTGGACATTCAAAGCCGTAACTGCCGGCGTGGGTAATATTCAATTAAGTTATAGCCGACCCTGGGAAGGTGGCGAAAAAGACACTTATACTCTGACGATAAAGGTCACTGTAAAATAGAAACTGACTTACCACAGTATTTTAAGCAAAGGGGGAGTTTTATACTCTCCCTTTTGTTTTCCAGCGTAACCTCCCCTCTCATGTTATAATATACAGGCGCTTTATTTAGGATTAATTTAATGGATGATAAAAGCTTAGAAATGCTGGAATTCCCTAAAATAAGGGAAATTCTAGCCGACTATACGTCTTTTTCTGCCAGCCGCGACTTAGCGATGAATCTTAAGCCGCTGCAGGATTATGAGCGTATTTCCTTGCTACTAAAACAAACGGCAGAGGCACGTTCATTGCTTGCGTTGGATAAAGGCTTTTCTGTCGGCGGCGCGCGCGATATTCGCGATAAAGTCAAGCTGGCGGCGCTGGAAGGCATCCTCGACCCTTTGAGCCTCCTGGAAGTCCAGCAGACGCTTGCCGCCCTCCATGATTTACGCCGTTACCTTAAAAGTATCGCTGGGGATTTCCCTTTACTCTGGAATATCGGCGAAGGTATCGTTGAACTGCATCAGATTGAAAAAGATATCGGCGCCTGTATCGACCCAGCCGGAGAAGTGCTGGATTCAGCGTCGCCAGAGCTGGCAGGTATTCGTGCCCAATTACGCAATACCCGCGGCCAGATACTGGAAAAACTGGAGGCTATCGTCAAATCGCCGCGGGGCGGTCGCATCCTCCAGGAAGATGTAATTACCGAGCGCGATGGACGCTACGTCCTCCTTGTTAAGCTTGAGCACCGTCATGACTTAAAAGGCATCGTCCACGATATTTCCAATACCGGTGTCACTGTTTTTATGGAGCCGACGGCTGCGGTGGGACTGGGCAATGCTCTCCGTGAGTTGGTGGTTGAAGAAAGACATGAGATAGAAAAAATCCTGCGTCTTTTAAGCTCCGAAGTAGGCGCGCATATCAATGATATTACTCACAACATTGAACTGACGGCAGAGCTCGACCTGATTTTAGCCAAGGCAAGATATGCCCGACGTATTAACGCTGTAGAACCAATTATCATTGAACCAACAGACGGCAACGGTAAGAAAAAGACCAGCTACCTAAAGCTCGTCGATGCCCGCCATCCGCTGCTCGGCGATAAAGCCGTGCCATTTTCGCTAGAGCTGGGGAATAACTATTCGGTTCTGGTGATTACCGGACCCAATACCGGAGGTAAAACGGTAACACTTAAGACAATCGGACTCCTTAATGTCATGGCGCAAGCAGGATTGCCGATTCCTGCTGATAAAACTAGTCAGTTGCCGATTTTCGATGCCGTTTTTGCCGATATCGGCGATGAACAAAGCATCGAGCAGACGCTTTCTACATTTAGCTGGCATATAGGTAATATCGTTCGCATTATCGGGCAAGCTGCTGGTAAAAGCCTGGTGCTCCTTGATGAGTTAGGCACCAGCACCGACCCCGCCGAAGGCTCCGCTTTAGCCCGAGCCATATTACGCTACTTTCTATCTAAAGGCACGCTGACTGTCGCCACCACGCACTTCGGCGACCTCAAGGCATTTGCTCATACCATCCCCGGTTTGAACAATGCCTCGCTGGAGTTCGACCCCAAAACATTGACCCCTACTTACCACCTGGCCATCGGCATTCCGGGAGGTAGTAATGCTATTGCTACTGCCGCCCGATTAGGCATCCCTGCCGAGATTCTCAATGACGCTCGCAGTATGCTTTCGGGGCACAGTCAGGAACTTGAAGGATTGTTAGCGAACCTGATGGAAGAAAAACAAAAAATTACCTCACTCGAACGGGATTTGAATGTTGAACGTGACAGTTTTAAACGCCGTAATGCCGAACTAGATAAAGAATTACAGCGGCTGAAAACCGAGGAACGTAAGACGAGACAAGCAGAGCGTGACGCCATTGTGCAGGAAGCGGCAGAGCTGCATAAAGAGATACGCCAGGTTACAACCGAGCTGCGTAAGAAAAAAACATCCACCAAACTGGAACAGGCAAAACGCTCTCTCAATAAAGTCCGTGAGGAGATTGCCAAAGAAAGATGGCAACCCGTTGCTGGTGAAACCCATGAAGATACTGGCATTATTAGAGTCGGCGACACGGTGCGGATAAAAGAAGCTGGCTTAACTGCTACGGTGCTTTCTATTTCCGAAACCTCGCAGGAGGTGGAAGTGCAGGCGGGGAAGACAAAATTGCGACTCGGTCTGCACGGCGTCGTAAAAGTTGCACCAACAGTGGATAAATTCGCGCTTCCTCCTACTAAAACGCCACCCGCCCGACATGTTTCGATGGAGCTAGACCTGCGCGGCAAACGCGCTGATGAAGTGGAACCGGCGCTGGATGCCTATTTAAACGACGCTGCTCGGTCGAACATTATTGAAGCCCGCATCATTCACGGTATCGCCACGGGAACGGTACGCAACATTGTGCGCGAATTCTTGAAAAACCATCCATTAGTTAAATCGTTCCGTGCTGGCATACGCGATGAAGGCGGCGACGGCGTTACCGTAGTCAGGCTCTAGCTTTTCTGTCATTCTGAGGGAGTGAAACGACCGCGAGAATCCGCTTGGATATTATATGAAAAAATATGTTCTAAATCGCGCCAGGACCTTCGCTTTACTAAATTATCTTGCAGGGTCATCCAGTGACACCGACCAGTCTCTTTACCTCCCGCCACGCCTTTCACCAATACAACTTGAAAATTTATTAAGTAATCTCAACATTTCTCCAAAAGTGTCTAGCGAACTAAATAAATTTTCAATGACTTCCCCCACTGGTGCAGTAATTTTCCACGCCGAGGGGCAAATACGCCTGCTTGTACCGCCATTTCCAATTCAGGAAACCACGGTTTTTTCAGCCGTGGAAATAAAACCTTTACGCTCGTTGCTGGAAAGGGATTATCTCATCGGTCTGGTGCTGGTGCGGCTGGGGTCTTACGGCATCGGTATTTGCCGGGGCGAAAAACTTTTAAGTCATAAGGTCGGCACCGGATTAGTTCACGGAAGGCACCGTCAGGGTGGTTCATCGGCACACCGCTTCGAGCGACATCGCGATAAACAGATTGAATCATTCCTTATCCGCGTTTGCGGTCATATCCGTGAGCAGTTTGAACCTCATGAAAAGTTAATGGATTACCTTGTCTACGGCGGCGCCCGTACGACGATTCTAATAGCACAGAAATACTGTCCCTGGCTAGAGAAGCTGGATAAGCCCACTCTCCCACCCCTCCTCGATATCCCCGAGCCGCGCTTGTCCGTATTGAAAGATGCCATCACTCGCGTCTGGTCAAGTACAGTTTATGAGTGGAGTGAAGACTAGGAATTATTCGTAAGCATTTCTTTCAGTTTCTTAATTACCAGCGGCAGCACTTCGCCAATCTTCTCGTCAAAACGAAGGTGGGCATGTTTATCTAATGGCGTTTCGCCCTGGTTGATAATCACCAGCTTAGCACCTGCCTCCATAGCCACAGCGGGCATATCCGCCGCCGGATAGACCACCAGACTGGAACCAACGACGATAAAGAGTTCACACATCTGTGAATGCTTATAAGATTCCTGCAGGTCTTTAGCCGGCAATGGGTCCCCGAAGTTGACGACTGTGGACTTTAAACTACCACCGCATAAGGGACATTTATCTTCCCTCTCTGCCCGGTCCATCTTAAACTCACAGGCAACACAACGTACCTTGGTGAGATTGCCATGCAGTTCCGCCAACTTTTCCGGCTTTATGCCTGACTTTAAATGTAGATTATCTACATTCTGGGAGATAAGAAACGCCAGTTTACCTAGATTTTGTAGCTCGAAAATAGCAATATGCCCGCTGTTGGGCTCGACACCTGTCCAGTCTTGCTGCGGTGTTGCCAGTCCTTTATCCCGCCTCGTCCAAAGTCCATCCGGTCCACGGAAATCACGCAGGCCTGACTCCGTGCTAATGCCCGCGCCGGTAAAGACCACCGTATAACGCGACTCCGCGATTAATTGTGCTAATTTATCGATTCTCTGTTTTAAATCGGTCATTATTTATCCCTATAAAATAATATCCTTATGCTTATAATCCGTCAATAAAAAAGCCCGGCGTTTATACCGGGCTTTAATATCTTGTTATGGTATAATTCCCGCTATTTATTACGAGGATTATCTTTTTTATTGATATTCGCCTTCTTGATGCGTGCAGGCTCGACGGCTTTGATTATCCTGTTCTGATACATAACACCAAGGTCTTTTATGTACGCGCACTGTAAGCATTGCTCGTACCAGCCGTTATAATCCCTATCCAGATATAAATTTCCCCCACATTTGGGGCAGCGTCCGCCAGTCTTAACTTTTCCCATATCCTTCCTTCTTTCTAAAAACCTCTTTTTGTTGTAATTAGCAGTCTTGCTTCGTGACTGCTAATGATATTTTAATGCCCTTTTTACCAGCTGTCAATAGGCTATTCTACTTAATTTAGGGAAAATTATTTTCGTGTAAGAGTCTACCAAACCTTAGGTATCAGCGCCTTACGTTCGGCAGGATATTCGGAGAAGTTTCTTTTATACCAGGCATGGTTGGCACGGGCACGCGGCAGTAGATTAGCCACCGTCCAGAAAGCGAAAGCCAGCCCCGCCATAGACCAGGTAGCTATTGCCCAACCTATCCAGATAGTTATCTCACCGAGGTAGTTGGGACTGCTTACCCAGCGGTAGAGTCGGTGGTCGGATATTTTATAACCCGATTCGCCTATCTTTCTTAAGCTACGTAACGCCAGGTCGGCTTGGCGATTGATGATATAGCCAAGGACAAAAAGAATAATGCCGATGATAAAGCGAGGGTCGGTTAGCCAAGAATTACTGTACCCGCCGGAAAAACCGAAGATATAACGTCCATTAAGATAGCCGTTCATCAAATTAAAGAGGAAACCAAAGCCGATAATCGATAACGGCAAATGACGCGCCGTGCCGCGTAAACTGAAAGGATAGATGAAGGCTCGATGCAGATAATGCAGTTCCCATAACACAAGAAAAACCAAGGTGACTGCGGTAATTTTTGCATTTCCGAAGAAAAGGCAGGCGGCGAAAACGAGCGGCGCCGGAGCTTCCATCAACACCCAGCCTAGTTTATTCCCTACCGCATATCCCCAGCCCTTTCGTGTATGGCGTCCGTAAGGGGCAGCGATAAAAAACAGCGCTATAAAAATAATCAACGCTACCGCAAACCAGGCTATCAACAGGCTGTTATAAATCGTTCGCTCGTCCATTTCAATTCCTGGGACTTGATTTCTTAGGTAGGTCAAGCTGGCCGTTGGATTCAAACCAATGTAGAGTATCAGCCAACGTTTCGCGGAAAGGTCGGGGCTGATAACCGAGTTCGCGTGTTGCCTTCTCATGGCTGATGTGCCGATTGCTTTTTAGAGCTCGTAGAGAAACACTGGTATAAAGTGGTCGTCTGCGTATGAAATGACTATAACCTTCAATAAATGGCGCACCGAGATGCGCCAGCCACAGCGGACAAACAAATTTATCCGTATAAATACCGGTGATTTCTTTTATTATTACAGCGATATCTACCATAGATACCCAATGGCCTGACATTAAATAACTCGCTCCAGCAGGCGCTTTAGCTTCTGCCATCATGGCTCCAGCAACGACGTCGCGCGCATCCACCCAGTCAAATCCGCCGGTTACTAGTCCTGGCAATTTACGTCTGGCTATCGACATTAGAGCCTCGCCGAAGAATGACGGCTGGTAATCGTGCGGCCCGAAGACCGCTGTCGGATAAATAATCACGGCATCAAGTCCCTTTTCTATTCCCGCCCGAACTTCCCGTTCAGCAGCAGCTTTGGAGCGGTCGTAGGGTGGGCACCCTCTCGAATCAACTAAAGGTCGTCTTTCGTCCACAGGAATAGTTAAAGGCTCTTGTACTAAAGCGTGTATCGAGCTGAAATGAATGAGACGGCGTACGCCCTGACGTCGGCAAGCTTCGACGACATTCCGCGTGCCTTTAACATTTATCTCTTCCAGTAGCGACCAATTAGCCATCGAAAGGGAGATAGAAGCAGCCAGGTGATAGACCACATCAACCCCCTGAAACGCGCGGCATATTGAGTCAAAGTCGCGCACATCGCCTGTTACCTTCTCAACAGGAAGTCCATTGATAGCACGGTGATTAACGTGCACCAGGCAGCGAGTGGGAATGCCTTTATCAACTAAAGCGCGTATCAGATTGGCGCCGATATGCCCGTTAGCGCCGGTTATAGCAACAGTCATTGAGCCACATTATAGCATAGATAGTCTAGGCATTACCAAGCTAGGTTAAAATTGTCACGTCTATCACAAAATGATACGATGAATATAGGCTGGCTCATATTGGTTGACTCGCCTATTTTCCTTGACGATATTTAGTTTCGATGATAGTAAAACGAAATCCTAATTATAAATGGTATATCCTGTTTCTCACGATGCTGATTTATGCCATTGTCGCCGGAACGTGCCGACTTTGTATGCCGGTACTTTTCAAGCAGATAGGTGACGACCTTGGCTTAAGTGTAGTAGCCATCGGCACGGTTTGGGGTATGGACCCCCTGGCTGGAGTTTTCATCGGTTTGCCCGGCGGTTTACTCGTCGACCGCTTCGGCACGAAACGAACTCTTACTGTTCTCTGTATATTGGCTGGTATTTTTTGTGCTTTACGCGGGTTCTCAACTAACTTCCTTACACTAGCAATCACCATGTTCCTCTTCGGTTTAATGGCAGCCGCAGTGCCAAGCGTCGTACCCAAGGTCACGGCGGAGTGGTTTAGCGGAGAAAAATTGGGGCTGGCTAACGCCCTACTCAATGTTGCCTGGCCTATCGGTTCGATGGTCGCCACCCAATTCAGCGCCACGGTTTTTGCGCCGGCTCTCGGCGGCTGGCGTAACGTATTATTTCTTTATGGTGCACCGGCTTTCGCACTAGGTTTACTATGGCTTTTTACCGGTCGCGAGCCTGACAAAACAGTAAACCCGGAAATACTCACTAAAAAAATATCTTTCCGCCAGTCAATATCTTACGTTATCCGCATTAAAGAGGTCTGGATAATCGGGCTGGTGACAATGATGCTCTGGGGAGCTACCATGGGATATGTAGGCTATTTACCGCTTTATTTGCGTAATATAGGTTGGGACGCCACCAGTGCCGATAGCACGATTACACTTCTGAGCCTGATGATGTGCCTTGGCTCCGTGCCGATGGTGTTATTATCAGATAAACTCAAGACGCGTAAAGGAGTACTGGTAGTCTGTATCGGGGCAGTAGTTATCTTCCTGGCACTGCTACCTTTCGTCAATGCAACGTGGATATGGATATTAATCTCTATTAGCAGCTTTTTACGTTCCGGTGCTAACTCACTCTTTAATGTAATGATACTCGAGACTAAAGGGGTTGGCGCTGCTTACGGCGGTGCGGCTATCGGTCTGGCTAGTACCGTATCAATGATTGGCGCCTTTGCATCGCCACCACTGGGTAATAGCCTGGCGCAATATGGTGAAGGCATGCCTTTTATCTTCTGGTCGGGTCTGGCGGCAGCAAGTCTTGCACTATTATATTTAATTAAATCCAAGAAAAGCCAGCCTACACCTTATCAGCGATAATTTCAACCAATACATTACGACTTCTCGGTCCGTCAAACTCACCGAAGAAAATGCCCTGCCAAGTCCCCAGCGCCAAATCCCCGTATTGAATTATCACCGTCACCGAGCTGCCGATTAACGTAGCTTTTATGTGCGCCGCTGCGTTCCCCTCCCCATGTTTATACTTCCCTCGCTGTGGCACCATCGTTTCTAACTGCGTCGCGATATCATTCACGACATCGGGGTCGGCATGCTCGTTAATCATCACGCCTGCTGTGGTATGCGGGACATAGACTAAACAAATACCGCTCTTAACCCCGCTCTCCTTTACCACTTCCCTCACCTTGTGAGTAATTTCCCGAAATTCCACTTGAGAATATGTCTTTATGTCAAGTTTTTGCATCATAATTGACCTCACGTCCCAACTTTATCCTATATCCTACACTATCTTGACCGTTACAGGGAAACACGTTACACTATAAATAGGATCCTTCGGCAAGCTCAGGGTGGTCAGGAGAATAAGAATTACATGCCTATCTATGAATATGTTTGCTCTAGTTGTCATGCCAAGTTCGAGCAGATGCGTCCATTAAGCCAATCATCGCAGGACGCAGAATGCCCGAAATGTCATAAGCCCTCCCGCCGCAAGATGTCCTCTTTCGCCGCCTTTACCACCAGCGTTAGCGGCGTACCGACAAGAGTTTCCGGTACCAGCGGCAGTTCTTGTTCCAGCTGCAGCTCCGGCAACTGTTCTACCTGCGCTTCGTAACATAGCCGGACTATTACTAATTACTGTTCCCTTTTTGCCAACCTTTCATATAATTCCGTTGACATGTTGAATATTTAATGCTATTCTTCCATTCAAAACCTATTTTATTTTTGAAAGTATCTGATTAACGAGGTGAAGTATGAAGCATTTTAGCCTCCTATTTACATTATTCATATGTATAATTCTTATATCAGGCTGTAATTCAGGTACCTCTACAGTTCCCACTTTCACTAATACCGTAGGTCAAACCGCCACTCCAACGAATGCACCAACAACGACGTCTCCCTCTCCCCAGGACTACCAGGTTTTAGTCAACACCATGTTAAATAATGAACCCGTTAACGATTCAAATACTCAAGTTTTGACAGGAAACACTCTCAACATTCGTAGCGTGCTCCGATGTGCCTTAGACGGTCTGATAGGTGCCCCTATTATACAAATAATGGATTCAAATGCGAATATTGTTGTTTCTTGGTATCTTAGCGAGGATTTTCACATGGTTTCGGGACTGGAATTTTCGCAAAATTATTACCCGATTAGTTCAGGAATACAATATATCTTAGATGTTACTTGGGATTTGAAAGATATGTTTACAAATGTCAGAGTTCCGCCAGGTCAATACACTTTACAGGTAACCGTTTATTCTGATGAAAGTAACTCATTTCTGCCAACAAATGAAGGGAGCTTCACTCTTACTTTAAACTGATAATTGTACTCTGCCCCCTTTTGACACCCCTGCCTTAAAGCTGTTAATCTTTACTATAATTATTTTTAAGGCAGGTGGTCGTCATCAACTCCACAGAATCAGAAAATAAGAACCATTTCCATTGGAAATACGTTATCCTGCCGGTAACTTTCTTTGCCCTTTCTATCATCCTGGCTGCCTGTTTCTATCCCCTGCTGCCAAATGATGTAGCCTATCACTTTCAGAACGACATACCTGATAAGTGGCTTTCGCGTGGCAGTTACATCGGCTGGATGATTATCCCTCAGGTCGTTTTTACTCTCCTCGCCCTGGCTGTCGTCCGTCTAACGATGTTGACATCACGATATATGCAGGGTAAAGACTCGCCACTAAACGATATCCTGCCGATTATGGGTAATATGATGGTGTTGCCCCAGATTGTAATTCTCTTTGCAATGATTGATTTTTTCCTATACAATGCGTATCAAATAAAACTGATTCCTATATGGATATTTACAGTTATAATTTTAGTAGTCGGCGCGGTTATATTAGCAATACTTTTTCTACGCGCCAGTCGCCGGGCACGCCGACGGCAAGTTAAACCCAGCCAGGAGTGATATTAATGCCAGAGAAAAGTAAACTAACCATGGATAAGCTCGTTTCGCTCTGCCAGCGGCGGGGCTTTATTTTCCCCAGCAGCGATATTTACGGGGGACTCTCCGGCTGCTGGGATTATGGTCCTGTGGGCATAGAATTAAAGCGTAATGTTAAACAAGCTTGGTGGCGGTCTATCGTCCAGCAGCGTGATGACATGGTCGGTTTAGACACCAGCATCCTGATGAACTCTAAAGTCTGGGAAGCCAGCGGCCATGTAACCAACTTCAAAGAACCGCTTGTCGAATGTAAAAACTGCCACTTGAGATGGAAAGCCGATGACCTGAAAGAAAATAAGTGTCCCTCCTGCGGCGGTGAACTCACCGAGGAACGCATGTTCAATACCATGTTCAAGACGTTCATCGGTCCGGTGGAAGAAGATGCCGCCGTTATCTATCTGCGGCCGGAGACGGCGCAGGGGATGTTCGTCAACTTCCAGAATGTCGTCAACACCACTCGCAAACGTCTGCCCTTCGGCATTGCGCAACAGGGGTCGGCTTTCCGCAACGAAATCACCACCGGCAACTTTATTTTCCGTAGCCGCGAGTTCGAGATAATGGAGTTCGAGTATTTTGTCAAGCCCGGGACTCAAGACAAGTGGTTTGAATACTGGGTCAATGAACGCTTTGAATGGTATCAAAAATTGGGCATCAATAAAGACCATCTGAAACTGCACCGCAAGAAAAAAGAAGACTTAGCCCATTATGCCATAGCCGGCGCCGATATCGAATACAATTTCCCCTGGGGCTGGGGCGAACTGGAAGGCATCGCCAACCGCACGGACTACGACCTCAAGCAGCACGCCAATGCCAGCGGCAAGTCCATGGAGTACTTTGACGACGAGACGAAGGAACACTACGTGCCGTATGTCGTCGAGCCATCGCTAGGAGTCGGCCGGGCAGTTCTCGTTTACCTCTGCGACGCGTACGATGAAGAGCCCGATAAAGATGAGATACGTGTCGTCCTGCATTTCCACCCCGACCTCGCCCCCATTAAGGTTGCCGTGCTGCCCTTAAGCCGCAAGGAAAATCTGGCAGCCTTTGCCAAAGACGTATACGCCACCCTCCGTCCCTGCTTTACCACACAGTACGATGACACGCAAAGTATCGGACGACGCTACCGCCGCCAGGACGAGCTGGGCACGCCCTATTGCGTCACTATCGACTTCGAGTCGCTAAACGACAACATGGCAACGATTAGAGAGCGTGACAGTATGAACCAGATACGCGTGCCCGTCGCCGCCTTAAAGAATACCCTGCTCGCTAAACTCTCCGGCGAAGACTTATTTGTCCTGCCGGAGGGCGGCAAGATATGGAAAGAAGAGAAAAAATAGATTTATTTTCCATACGAATAATCCACACTGTTGATGGCTGGGACCCCGGAAGCGTTTATTACGAATTCCTCGTCCATGCAAGAAAAGAATCTTTTGACTATCTCATTAATAGGGTTTGGGGAGGCTGGGATGAAGAACTGCAAAGAAAAATCCTGGTAGAAGATACTCAGAATAAGCAACCCGACATTATTTTCTATAAAAACCAACCGATAGGTTCATATTGTCTGACAAAAGTAGAGGACTGTTATCACTTCGAGAACTTTTTTATCCTGCCAAAATATCAGAACAAAGGTATCGGCGCTTTTGTGCTTAAGAAAGTATTGGAAACAACCGACAAAGAACGACTTCCGGTAAGACTCGTATACTGGAATTTTAACCTGGCTGGTTCCCTGTATAAAAAAATGGGATTCGAAACGACCGGACGGCAAGAATTTGAAGGAACAAAAGACTACTGGGTCAAAGCAGAACGCCAACCGGGTAAAACATCATGAAATACCATGCCGTCATCTTCGATCTTGGCGGGACACTATCACGCTCCGCCGCCTGGGAAGATTATCGCAATGCCGCTTTAAAAATGTCAGCCATTTTAAACGCGCCACCAGAAAAATACGTCGAACATTGGTTTGCCGATTCCACGGATCTGGGTACGGGCGTTTACAAAACATGGCAGGATTATATAAAACATATCGGTAACTTAATGGGTTTGGAAGTATCGGAGAGTCAGGCGAAAAAAGCGGCGGATATTCCGCTTTCCGTAACGCGGCACCAGATATGCGAACCGCGTCAAGGCGCCGTGGAGCTATTAGCCTATTTGAAATCAAGCGGATACAAACTTGGATTAATTAGTGACTGCTATTACGATGTGCCGCAAATATGGCCGGAGACTCCTTTCGCGCCATATTTCGATGTTACCGTCTTTTCCTGTGAGGTAGGCATGAATAAAGCCGACCCGCGTATCTTTCAAATCGCTTTGAAAAAACTAGCCGTAAATCCCGAAAACTGCCTGTATATTGCGGACGGCATGAGAAACGAACTGGCTAACGCCACCGGATTAGGTATGAAAGCAGTTCAATTACTGGTTCCCGGAGAATCTTATGATAGCCCTATCCGTGAGGACTGGCAAGGGCAGAGTATATCATCATTGCAAGAAGTACATAATCTGTTAAAATAAAGCCGTAATGGCAATTGATTTCTCTCTTATAAAAATCATCCCTTCCGAAGAATCACACAAGGAATTCAGTTATCAGGTAAAAAAAGCAGCTGAAGGCGACTATATCACCCAAATATGGGGCTGGGACGAAAAAGTCCAGCGAGAATATCATACCAGACAATGGGAAGAGGAAAGACCATCTATCATAACGTACCGTAGCCAGCCTATTGGCACGATATACATTAACAAAAATGATAACTCCATCAAGATTGGCCAGTTTTTCATTCTGCCGGAATACCATAATAAGGGTATCGGCTCTTATATCCTGCGCGGTATCCTTGAAAGTGCCGACCGTGCTGGTATCACCGCTAAATTGACTTACCTTTACAATAACCCCGCCGCTTCCCTTTATGCCCGGATGGGGTTTAAAATCATCGATAAAAAAGATGAATTCATCCATACAGAACGTCAACCAAGTAGCAACAGGGCTAAAACATAATGAAATATCAAGCGGATATTAATGATTTTTAAAAAATGAAGTCCTGAATCTGCTAAAATAGAACTGATATGAAAATCATTCATTTTGCGGATTTACATCTGGGCATCGAGACTTACGGACGTATCGACCCCGCTACCGGTCTATCAACACGTCTTAATGATTTCCTGGCTGTTTTCGATGAACTCGTTGATTATACCCTCGAAAACGAAATCGACCTCGTTCTTTTTTGCGGCGACGCTTATAAATCCCGTGAGCCTACCCAGACCCAGCAGCGTGAATTTGCCCGACGCATTAATCGTCTCGCCACCACCGGCATACCTACTATCCTCCTCACCGGCAATCACGACCTGCCAAACGCTATCGGCCGCGCTACGGCTACCGAAATTTTCGATACTCTAGCAATAAAAAACGTCTATGTCGCCAACAAACCGGAGACATATAAAATCTCAACTCTCAGTGGTGATATACAGGTTGTTGCCATCCCCTGGCTAAGACGCAGCGCCTTGCTGGCTAACGATGATACGAAAAACCTAAATATAGAACAGCTTAACCAAAAAATGCAGGAAACCATCGCCCAGATTATTAGCGAGAAAGCCGCAGCTCTCAACCCCTCCCTTCCCACTATACTTGCCGCTCATGTATCGGTCAGTTCAGCTAAAGCCGGCTCGGAAAGTATGATGTCCATCGGTCAGGAGCCGATTGTACTGTTAAGTTCTGTCGCCCTGCCAGCCTTCGACTACGTGGCGCTGGGACATCTTCATAGGCAGCAGGTTCTCAACGAAACGCCACCGGTAGTTTACGCCGGCAGTCTGGAACGTGTTGACTTCGGAGAAGAAAACGACACCAAGGGATTCTATGTCGTGGATATCAAAACTAAAGGCAAGAAAAGGAAAGTCACTTATGAATTCCACCCCGTTAACGCCCGCCGCTTTCTCACCATCAGCCTCGACCTAAAAGCTGATGAACCAGACCCTACTACCGCTATTATCAGCGTCATAAAAACACAACAAGAAAATGTTAAAAATGCCATTGTTCGCCTCAATATCAGCCTCCCATCCTCAATAGAAGAGCAACTGCATGATAATGATATTAAGGACGCTTTAAAAGATACGCAGAGTTTCACTATCGCCCGTGATGTTCAGCGTGAGACCCGTACGCGTCTGGGTAGTCGACCCGCCGAAGAAATAACGCCCTTGGATGCTCTTAAAGCCTACCTTGAAACGCAGCAAATCCCCAAAGAACGACAGAAAATACTGCTGGAATATGGTGAGAGGCTGATTAAAGAAAAGGAATCTTAGTTCTTCGCGTCCCAGATGAAGAAAGAAGTCACCACGGAAACAGCCGTGACAGCAATCGCCGAGAAAAGAAATACCTGTTCGTAGGAATAGTAGTTCGGCACCAGCCAGCCGTAGACCGGCGCAAAAATAGCTCCGGTATATTGCATCGTAAAGTAGTAAACCCCATAAATCGTGGCGCGGTTTTTTGCCGGTGTTTGCCCCATAATAAATACCTCGGTCACCGGCATACGGATAGCATTGTTGACACCCATGATAAAGAGAAGCAAGAAGAACCAGAAATCAACCGTGGTAGACAACCGGAGCCAAAAAATCAGTAATCCGCTAAGTATCCCAGTTACGATAATCACCTTCACCGACCCGATACGGTCGGAAATCCAGCCACCGACAACTGTCCCACCGATAATAGCGGGAAGAAAAGTCACTGACATAATCCAGGTCACTGAGGTGTCAGTCGCACCGAGTCTATCCACGATGAATAAGCTCATCAAGGCTTGAACAGACATACCGGCGCCGCCGCCCACTACCATTTGGATTAAGTAAGCGGTCAGCCTGCGTTTATACCCGGGTTGGGGCGGTTTTTCTTCAGTAGCTCTCTGTTTGGCGGCTTTTACTTGAGATAAACCGCCGCGTTTTGTAAGGTATATATAAAATATCAAACCGAATATTGCTGTAGGAATAGACAAAATTATAAACGGGCCGCGGAAACCCATCGAAGGCCAAAGCCACATAACGCCACCGGCGATAAGCGGTGCGATGAAGAAACTGGCATTACCTCCGACCAAGTGTAAACCAAGGGCACGACCGCGTTTTTCCGGTTCCACTGCTGAAAGTATCATCGGTGTGGAAGCAGGGTGATAACCGGCAGTCATAAAACCCATAATAACAAGGAAAACCATGAACATGATATATGAGTTAGATAAGCCTGTAAGGAGGCCGCCTACTGCCACACCAAGCGTACCAATAGTCAATAAAATAGTAGGGCCAATTTTATCGACGAGGCGGCCGGCAGGAATATTGCCAGCTCCGCTGGAAAAGGCATAAACCGTTGTCACCAGTGTCGCCTGTAAGTTACTTAAACCGAAAGCCGTGCGAATCGACGGTAACAAGGGACCAGGTAAAGCCGTCAGCAAATGATGTCCAAAGTGCGCCATGATAAACCATGGCAAAGAAGTTCGCATGAAAGAACGAGGTTTAGTATTAGGTTGTGTAATCGGCTTACCCTTTCAAGTCCGCCAGTTAAAGAATAACGGACAAATAACTAAAAAATAATTAGAGATAACGCTATATCGCGTTATGATGTAGTTTAATAGTCATTATATTATTTCATTGTTTTTATTACAAATTTTATTTAACAGATTCTGGACTATTGACAAGTCGATATTGATATGTTACGATATATCGTAATAATCAGCAAGGAGATGAAATAATATGTTTCATAGACCTTTTTTCCATTTCGAGCGGCATTCCCGTCTCTTTGAAAAAGGCGATTTAAAATACGTAATCCTGAACCTCTTAAAAGATAAACCCAGCCATGGCTACGAAATTATCCGCGCCATGGAAGACCTTTTCCATGGTTTCTATACCCCCAGCGCCGGGAGCGTCTACCCCACCCTTCAGATGTTAGACGATATAGGGTATGTCAGTGTCTCGGAGCACGACGGTAAAAAAGTTTATACCATTACTGAAGAAGGTAAGAAGTTCCTCAAAGAACGGCAAGAAACGATTGAAAAAATTGAATGCCAGATGAAAGATTGGTGGGGACCCCGCAATATCGGCGATTTCCATGAGACTATCCATGAGTTGAGAACCCTTGGACATTTAGTCGGTAGTCGAGCACATCACTTGGGCGCGGATAAATGGGCTCAAATAAAAGATATTATCTCACGTACCCGCCACGAAATTGAAGAGATATTGGAAAAAGATTAAGTTATTAACACCCAATAAAATATCGAGCCAGCAATAAAATTTGTACCTACGACCCGCGGTTAACGAATCCGCAGGCTGACAACCTCATCATCAAGCTTCTTAATTATCTCAGCACTCTCGGCTAAACAGCATAAACTCATCCCCCAATTTATACGCACATAGAATCGATTAATCCGGGTTTTCCCCATGCATGTATGAGTAAAATGCTGTAAACTTTCATAGTGAAGCCACATATAGTATATAATACAACGATACGTTTGAAACAGTTGAGATTTATAGAAAACATTGTACTGTATGAGAGACCACTAATTGAAAAATATTACATTGATTTATAAGCGCTTAGCCAAATACATCACGATATACCGGCTCATTGTTGGCATTGGATTTATCATCGCGATGATACTAATGTTAGTCCCGCCGCTCCATATGCCTGAGACGGATGACTGGGCTTATTATTATGGCGTTAAGAATTTCTCTCAAGGCGAACTTACGATAGATGATACGACCCTGCGTTTTGAAGCCCTCGAGACTCTACAACATAACAGTGTATTAGTCCAATATCTGCCTGTCAGCTACAACAAATGGGCTCTGGAAAAAGCGCCGGGAAGCGTTTTTTATCTGGTGCCTTTTTATAAAATAGGCGTTCCGCGGTGGAGTAATGTGCTGCTGGCATTGGGCATGGTAATCGTGACTTTTATCTTGCTCAAACGCTTACGAGACGAAAAAGCGGCGATGATAGGGTCTTTGCTTATAATTTTTACACCAATCAGCATGGTAATGTGTAACCGCATTTTCATGGACGCTTACTCTTCCCTGGCTTTCCTAGTGATGGGAGGAGGTCTTTATATCTATTATCATTTGGAAAGAAAGAAGCTTAGCTCGCTAAAGGGCGGTATATTACTTTTCCTAGCTTTCTTTTTCATGGGATGGTCGGTGGTTTCGCGTTATACCAACTTGCCGATAGCGATAATATTGTTTTTACATCTGGTTATCATCAGGTTCATGGACTGGCGCAAAGGGCAAATTACCGGCATCAAACAGGAGATACTTTCGCTCATTCTGGGAATCGGTTTACCGATGGTAGTACTATTTCTTTATAACTATTTTATTTTCGGCTCTCCTCTAAAAACCGGTTATTCCATCTCACCTTACCCCATTAAATACGCCTTCCAATATTGGGGGCAGGCGGATATAAATGGTGAGTCCATTTCGCTTGAGATATTCCGTTATAATCTGGAGGGTGCCGTGCGGAACTTATGGACAGGCTTTCCGTTGCTGATAATCGGCATACCTGGATTCTTTGTTATACTATATCAAAAATTTTTTAAGCGACGCAGCCCGAAAGGGAAACGGTCCAGCCTCCGTACCGAATTGCCATGGGATATTTTCTTAATCCTGATTTGCTGGTTTGTTTCCGTTCTAATTATGAATCTGACTTATGAATGGTTAACGGGGCTTAGAGAAGGCGGAGGATTCATTCTCTATAACCGCTTCTACCTTCCTTGGCTGTTGCCAGTGGTCATCGTTTGTGCCTTGATAATGGCGAGATTCCCTAACAGAATTTTAATACCGGTATTAGTGATTATTATAGCTTTCGGAGTAATGCTTTATACTCAATGGGCCTGGAATCTCCATGTCCTGCCGGGCTGGATGACAAGTTTAGACTATTCTAACTATATTTACCCATCTTGGTGGGCCAAATATTATTATCACGTTCCATAATTGGCATTACGTCAACTTTAATAAGCCAGAATCAGCCTCTTTTTCTGCTAAAACAGTATTTCGTCAACTGCCCGCTATTGACAAAATTTTTTTGGCGGTTTATTATTCAATAAATATTGACATGATACTTGAATATCATATTGATTTTTAATATTATATTGATGATTATGATTAATACTGATATTGAAATTAACGGACTAACCGATGTTCAAATATGCGGTAAGTTATACTGCGCTGGATTCGCCATTTACAAATTACGTGAAATGGAGTTAACGAATTTTGGGCTAACCGTAGAGCAATCATCAATTCTGCATATTGTCGTTGACCATGGTGGCGTAACGACAATAAAGGAAATTATAGATGAGACAATGCGCCAGCCAAATTCGGTGTATATTCTTCTGAATAAGATGGTTAAAATGGGCCTTATCCGTAACAATAGGGGAAGCAAAAGTGGGAGTACTTCAATCTCGATAACCGAACATGGGAAGAACTTGCTTGAAAAGATAACTAGCATTTCTTTGGAAGAGATATTCTCAGTGCTTCGAGAAAAAGACAAAATAGCTTTAATGGATTTATTAAGTAGGCTTTTAACCCGGTCGCGTTATTTATTAGGAATCGGTTATATGGCTCCTATAGCGAAACTGCTCAACAGTGAAGTGCCAGAAAAAACAAAACCCAAATATGATAGACAGCCTTCAGTTGTTACACTTTGGTCAATATTAAATAACACGAAATTTGCCATTTCCCGATTACGCGAACTAGAACTGGCCAAATTCGGGCTGACCCTGGAGCAGTCTTCGATTCTGCGTATTATTGTAGACCATCGCGGCACAGTGTCTATAAAGGAAATTATAGACGAGACGATGCATGAACCGAACTCGGTATATATTCTCTTGAATAGGATAAAAAAAATGGGACTTATCTGTAACGCCGAGCAAAAAGAGATTGGTAGCACTTTAATCTCATTAACCGAAGATGGGGAAAGTATGCTTAAAAAGATTACCAATATCACTTTCGAGGTGACAATCTCACGATTAAAAGCGGCGGAAAAAGCGAAATTCGCAGAAATGCTGTATAAGATTATAGATAAATCGGGGGAGCTGCTAGGTATACATTTCACGCCGCCCATTATGCAATACTTGGAGGAAGCTAATAAGAATACACCGATTTAAAGGACAAAAAACATATAAGACATGAACAAACCGATGAACTTGACAACATATTATTTTAGTATGCTAAAATGTTTACTTAAGAAATTTGCCGGCAAAGGGGGCTATGCAAAACTTCAAAATCCTCACTGAGACTGATGAACTGGTTGCTGTCCCCAACGCTGCCAAGGAACTCAAACTTCACTTTTCGACCATCTCACGGTGGATTAAAAATGGTGAAGTATTATCATCCCCCAACTGTAGCGCTGATTACTGGTGGGTTAACAAAGTCCAGCCTTTAAAGATAAAAATAATGAAGGCCAGTTAAATCACTGACCTTCATTTTTATATAAGTTCAATTAACATTAAAAATTTAGGAGGAGAACTATGAAATTGGTATTCGCGCTCGTCATTGCCGTTATATTGTTAATGGTAATGGCACCCGTTGCTCTGGCAGCTGATACAGGCGTAACTGTCTATGTCAGTGTCAGCGTTGACGGCAAACTATTAGTTGCCGCACAGCCCGTTACTGTCACTAATTTGACTGTTGACGGCGCAGTCAAGGCAGCCCACGTGGCGTACTACTCTGGCGGTGAAAGTGGCTATACAGCCGGTATTGACCCAACTTTCAATATGTACCTCATTACCAAATGCTGGGGCATTCAAGCCACTCCATTCGTCATTCTTAACGGCGCCCCCCTCGGCGCAGACCCGACGAAGGTTCCCCCAACCGCCGATGCCGCCCCGGTCGCTGCCAATGACAACATCATCATTTGTACATCCAGCGACGCGATGAATAAACCCGCAACACCAGTATCTCTGACGTCAACCCTTTCCGGCGATTCCGCGACTTTGACGGCGACATCCTGGACACTCGACTTCACAACATTCACGTATTCCCATGTCCCTCTTGCCAACGCGAAAGTCGTTGACTCAAAAGGCGCATCTCTTGGTACTACAGATGCCGACGGTAAAATCACCGTTACCGTTCCGGCAGACGGCATTGTAGCCATTGACGGTTTGGCGGCCATCAACGTGAAAGTCACCCCATCTGCGCCTGTCGGGACTACGACAGCACCAGCGGGTGGCGGGCTTTCCTATAAAGATGCTAAACAACACATCGGCGAAACGGTTACCATACAGGACAAAGTCTATGAGAAGACTGATGCTGGTGATTTTTGGGTGCTGTACCTGGGAGGACCCAGTACTGATCCAGATGCAGTCGGTATCGAAGTCGCTAAATCGGATGTGTCCAAATTCCCGGCTGACCTGTATGTAGGTAAGACAATAAGCATAACGGGCGCACTTCATTCAAATCCGGTGGGCGGAGCTTCATTCTCTCTTACTGACCTCTCTCAGGTTCAAGAGGGCGGTGTATCTACAAGTGCTCCTGCATCTGCCACTCCTACATTTGGCCCTGGCGGCATTCCCGCAGCTACTGAACTCCCCATAATGCACGAAAATTCTATTTTCTTAATCATTTGGGGGGTTATTATATTAATTCCTACCCTTACCATCGTTATCGTTAAGATAGTGAGACAGTCACGTTCAGATAAGCCAGCGGCATCCCAGAACAAGAAATCAAAGAAGGATTACATACCGATGTGAAATACGAGGTACAAGGTATGTTGACATCTAAATATTAACTATTGAAGGAGAAAACTATGAGGAATCTATGGAAAACGCTTAAACAAATATGGAAGCTGGCTATTCCATATTGGACCAAGGCTCCCGACCGTTGGCAAGCCTACCTGCTGCTCGTTGCTATCGGAGGATTAATAGCTCTCTTGATCCTGGTCAGTGTCCGCATGAATTATTGGTGGTCGGACTGGACCAATGCCTTCGTGCAAAGCAATTATGCATTATGGAAACAGCAACTGATACTGTGGTTTATTATGACCTTTCTAATGATTTTTGGAGGAGCCACTAATACCTACGTCCAAGGATGGCTGATAATCAAATGGAGAAAATGGATGACATCCCAGTATCTCGGCAATTGGATGAACAACCACAGCCATTATCGAATGCGGCTTATCGGTAGTCCGACTGATAACCCCGACCAGCGTATTCAAGAAGACATCAGCGGGTTTATCGGCAGCGCGATGGTGTATACACTAACGTTAATACAGAACATAGCCATGCTTGGTTCCTTCCTTGTCATTCTTTGGAATTTGTCCAATACAATTCCCTTGTTGATCGGCGGTGTAGACCTAGCTTTCCCGGGTTATTTCATCGTCATCGCATTTGCGTGGGCAGTCATATCAACCGCGACCGTACATAACTTCGGTAAACAACTGGTCAAACTCCAATATAATCAGCAGATGTATGAAGCGGATTTTCGTTTTTCCATGGTCCGCGTCAGAGAGTATAGCGAGCAAATCTCTCTATTGAAAGGCGAAGGTGTAGAACACACCGGCATAATGGGGAGATTCGGCAACGTTATCGCCAACACATTCAGGCTCATGTCGAGAAACATGAAGCTGGGGTTATGGAATAGCGGTCTTTCATCTTTTAGCGGGGTAATAATTTCGTTACTCTTAGGACCTTCATTCTTTGCGGGGACAATTCCCGGCGGTTACGGCGCCATCATGCAGATATCATCGGCCTTCATGACTGTTTTAGGTACATTCACGTTCTTCCAGTCAGCATACGCCGGTTTAGCGGGGTGGAAAGCTACTACTAACCGTCTTTCCGACTTCCTCGACAACGCCAAAAAAGCCGAAGATATTTGGACGACTTCCGATATCAGTGTCAAAGAACATAAAAAAGATGACATCGAAATTAAAAACCTGGCTGTCAATCTTCCTACCGGCAAATTGCAGATTTCAGCTAAAGACATCGTCATTAAGCACGGCGATAAGGTGCTCATAAAAGGTAAAACCGGCGCCGGCAAAACGACATTCTTTAGGGTGCTCGCAGGTCTCTGGCCGTTCGGTAAAGGCTCCGTCTCTATGCCGGAAGGTAAAAGTTTCATGGTGCTTCCGCAGCAACCTTACTTCCCGTTCGGTACGCTTGCGGGTGCCATCTGTTACCCCGATGCGTCGGACAAATTTAGCCGTACCGACATAGAAAAAGCGCTGCGCGACGTTAGCATGGAAAAGTTTATCCCCAGACTTGATGATGTAGGGTTCTGGAACCAACAGCTTTCCGGCGGCGAGCAGCAAAGAATCAGTCTGTCGAGAGCTATGCTGCATCATCCTGATTATCTGTTCTTTGACGAAGCTACGGCATCAGTGGATGAACCTTCTGAAGAGGAGCTCTATAAAATGCTGCAAGACAGGATGAAAAATTCGACAATCATATCGATCGGTCATCGTTCATCATTGGAGAAATTCCACGAAAGAAAGATTGTCGCTGAACAACAGGACGGAACTTTTGAGTTTGTAGAACAAAAGGTTTCCGATAGACGTTAGTTCTTAAAAAGTTAAAAATAGGGTAACCTTGATTGTGTTTCGGCTTTCTCACCGCCAAGCAGGTGAGAAAGCCGAGGCCATTAAGGCTTTTGATTCAAAGTGGTCCGGTAAGCGGTTTTACCGAACCGTTGCTTCTGAAGCTGGAGCCAGCGATAGGATTTGAACCTACGACCCGCGGTTTACGAAACCGCCGCTCTACCCCTGAGCTACGCTGGCTTTTATGTAGGGTACTTATTCCTTTCAATTATATGGTGCTATGTTCGCCTTGTAAAGTTGCTTGTGTTTTTATGTTTAACTAGCCCAATAGTACTATGAAAAACACCTCTAAAAGTAATTATTTGTAAAATTACTTGACAAGTTCGCGACATAGTTGTATCATTCTGCCAAAATCACCTTTAAATATCTAGAAAGTTTGTCCTAATTGAAGCTATTTTTTGTTAGCTCGATTAGTGATGACCTTTACCAATTAAAAAAAGTATAAAAGTCAGAGGAGGTGATGCATGTCCGGATAGAGAAAAGATAACCAAACTTACTCATAATCTTTTTAAGGAGTGAAAGGAAAGGATGAAAAAACTAACTTTATTAATTTTTATTTTAGTTGCAATACCAATACTCGCGTTAGCTCTTGCTGGCTGCGGGACAACCGCCACTTCCACTACACCTCCTGCTTCTCCGACAACGACCAGTAAAACACCGACAGTTGCCCCGGTGACAGATGCTCGTCTCCCCAATCTGGGAGCTCTAGCTAAGCCGGAAGGCGGCAAAGAGGGCGGACGTCTACAATTTATGACTGCAGCCAACATCGCCGATATCGGTGATCCTACCGGCTCCGCCGGACCTGGTGATGCTGCAATCACTTGGATGGCTATCGAACCTCTGCTTATCATTGATAAAAACGGTGTACTTCAACCCTGGCTGGCAGAAAGTTACGACATAGCCGCAGATCAGTCTTCTATGACTCTTCACCTGCGCCATGGGATAAAATATACCGATGGTACTGTTTTCAATGCCAGTGTCGTGAAGTATAACGTCGATAGAGAAATCAACAGCCTTATGTGGCCCAACATGAAGAGTTGGAAAGATTGCGTAGTCATCGATGACTATACTGTTCAGTTAAACTTCGTAGGCGGCAAATGGGACTGGATTGCTGCAAAAGCTCTAGGTGGTTGGTGGAGTGCTTTAATGTACGACCCAACATTCTTAACGAACAATCCTACCGAATACAAAATGACCCATATCATCGGTACCGGTCCCTTTATCCAGACAGGCTACGAGCCTAACCTAAGTATAAACTTCGACCGCAATCCTAATTACTGGAGAGGTAAGCCTTATGTCGACGGTGTCGACTTCGCCGTTATTACCGACTCGAACGTTGCCCTCATGGCATACAAATCCGGTAAAATCATGCTGGCAGGCGTTAACCCACAGGATGCCGCAGGCGTTCTCGCTGATGGCTTTGAGATCAAAGTAAGCCTTGATATGGTCTTTAACTATTGTCTGCTACCCTCGAGCGGGAACCCAGACTCTATCCTTAAAGATATTAACCTTCGCCGCGCTGTTGAGTCTGCCATTGACAAACAAAAGATTGTTGATTCATTGACTTACGGCTATGGCGTAGCCACTAACCAGGGGTACTGTCTTGAACCATATATGGATCCAACCGTTAAAGGTTATCCATATGACCTTGCTGCAGTTAAGAGTTACCTCACTGCAGGCGGTCATCCCGATGGTTTCACCACTACCCTATATATGGTGCAAGGCGGTCCTGATGACATCCCGATGGCGATTAAGGGTATGCTTACAGAATCCAATATCACGCTGAATATTGAGAAAATCGGCTACCTGCAGCTGGTACAAATGATCGGCGGCGGCGGTACAGGCTGGGATGGATACATCTGGATGTTCGGTTTCCCGGGCTACACAGTTGATCCAGCCAGCACCCTAAAGAATGGTCCGCTGAATGCTATTCATCCACCGGATGATCCCACAGGATGGCAGGTTACCACCTGGATAAGCTGTGAACAGCCTAAAGAACTCTGCGACCTGGCTGAAAAGGGAGCTCAAGAATCTGATGCTCTGAAGAGAATCCCGATTTATCAGGAAATTTCCAAATTAACTACCGATAAATACTGCCAGTGGAGCTATCTATACTATACGCCCAGCCTCATCTCCATATCCTCGAAGATTAAAGGCGGTTCTTACGGGCTATATAAAGAGTTCTTATGGTATACCTTCGCCTGGTTGGAAGAATAATAATTAAAATCAACCAAAGCGGTTAGAAAAACAAAGAATACGGGTCGCGAAATTCGCGGCCCGTATTCTTTTAACCTCAAAAATAGATTATCTTAAACGCGGATGCAGGCGACGTAATGCCTGTTACCCACATCACGCAGCGGCGGCCTCACCTGACTGCACTCTGCCACCGCCATCGAGCACCGCGGGTGGAAATGACACCCCGCCGGCGGATCTACAGGACTGGGTACCTCGCCCTTTAACACTATGCGCGTCCGCGTCCTCTCCGCCACTGGGTCTGGTATCGGTATCGCCGAGAGTAAAGCCTTGGTATAAGGATGCAGCGGATTCTCATAAAGCTCGGCGGAGTCCGTCAGCTCCATGATGCGCCCCAGGTACATCACTGCCACACGGTCGCTGATATGCTGCACGACCGCCAGGTCATGCGCAATGAAAAGATAAGTTAAGCCCAGCTTCTCCTGCAATTCTTCCAGTAGATTGATGATCTGGGCTTGAATCGATACGTCCAGAGCCGATATTGGCTCATCACAGATTATCAACGAAGGACTGCAGGCTAACGCTCGCGCCACGCCAATACGCTGCCGCTGCCCACCACTGAATTCATGCGGCACACGGTCCATCATGCTGGGGTCCAGCCCAACAATCCTAAACAGCTCGGTTACTTTATCCTTCAACTCACCGCCTGACGCCATATTATGTATCTTCAGCGGGTCGCCGACGATGCTCCCGGCGGATTGCCGCGGGTTTAACGAACCGAATGGGTCTTGAAATATTACCCCCATGTCTCGACGATGGCTCTTGATCTTGCTCTCCGGCAGTTTGCTGATATCTATTCCGGAAAAGATGATGCTCCCGGAAGTCGGCTGGTACAGCCGCAGGACGCAGCGACCTGTCGTCGTCTTGCCACACCCGCTCTCACCTACCAGCCCCAGCGTCTCATGTTTCTTGATCTCAAAACTGACTTCATCTACGGCTTTGATATCCCCTACATGGCGCCGCAATAACCCCCTGGTAATGGGGAAATACATCTTTAGGTCCTTAACTTGCACTATAAGGTCATTCTTTGACGTCTTCATTACTTCCCCTTTATATCTACATAACAGGCTATATGATGCTTATCCCCTACTTCCCGCAGCATCGGCCACGGCTCTTTGGCACACCGTGCTATCTTCATCGTGCACCGCGGCAGAAATGCACACGTCGGCGGCATCATGATCAAATTCGGCGGTAAGCCAAGTATCGGTATCAGCTTCCTCTCCCCGTGCCTCTCCCCCAGCTTGGGTACACTGTGTAATAACCCGATCGTGTACGGATGCCGCGGATGCGCGAAAATGTCCTCGGATAGCCCCGATTCTATAATACGCCCGGCATACATCACGTATATCCTCTGCGCGTACCGGGCCACTACCCCCAGATTATGCGTTACAATCACCAAAGATGTGTTGAGACGCTTCACCAGGTCCGTCATCAGCTCCAGTAACTGCGCCTGCGTCGTTACATCTACCGCCGTCGTCGGCTCATCAGCATAAATTATCGCCGGATTGCACGATATCGCCATGGCGATCATCACCCTCTGCCGCATACCACCGCTAAACTGGTGCGGATAATCATCTACCCTCCTGCCCGCATCCGGCACCCCAACCATCTTTAAAAGCTCGATCGCCCTTTCCTTCGCCGCGCGTTTATCCATATCCAAATGCAGCTCCAGCGTCTCCGTTAATTGCCGCGATATCGTCAAAACCGGATTTAGTGACGTCATCGGTTCCTGAAAGATCATCGTCATCTTGCTGCCGCGTATCGCCCTTATCTCCGGCCCGTTGGCAGAATGCTTTAATAAGTCCTGCCCATCAAATAACACCTTCCCCCCTACTATCTCTCCAGGCGGCGACGGTATCAGCCGCATCACCGAGAGGATGCTTACCGACTTCCCGCACCCGCTCTCACCTACCAGCCCCACTATCTCGCCTTGATCGATCTGGAACGATACCCCATCCACCGCCTTCACTAATCCGTATTCCGTATGAAAATACGTCTTTAATCCCTGTACATCTAATAATGCTGCCATTTTTTACCTGCCAATCATTATTGTATCTCTAGAGGACACCTCTTAATCTCGGGTCGATAGCATCCCTGACGCCATCGCCGACCATGTTAAAACCGAATACCAGTACCATAATTGCGAAACCGGGTATTAAGGAAAGCAACGGGTTGGTCATTAAGAAACGCTGACCGTCCATAACCATACCTCCCCAGGAAGGGGTTGGCGCCTGGACGCCGATGCCCAGGAAGCTTAAGCCCGCTTCGCCCATAACAACGCCGCCTATGCCCATCGTTAGTCCGACAATTAAAGGAGGGAAAGCGTTGGGGAATATTTGCGTTAACATGATACGCCAGTTGCTCATACCTACAGCGCGCCCAGCCATGACATAGTCATTTTCTTTTACACTTAAAGCCTGGCCGCACATCATACGGGCCATGCCGGGAATACCGCCGAAGCCAAGGGCAAAGATAACAATCCAAAGGCCGCCTCCCTTCAACATACCGGCAATAAGCATCATCAGGATGATAGCAGGCAAAGCCATTAACACATCAGTGAGTCTCATGATGACGGTAAACACCCAACCGCCGTAATGAGCCGCCGCCAGACCCATGAGTGCGCCGATAAAGGCTGAAGAAATTACCGCGGAAAAACCAATAATCAGAGATATTTGAGTCCCATAGATAATACGACTAAGTATGTCCCTACCAAGCTGGTCGGTACCCAGCCAATGCTCGGTTGAAGGAAGTTTTAGTCTATCCATTAAATCATTCTGGATAGGGTCGTAAGGAGCTATTACCGGGGCAAAAATGGCTACAAGGAGAATAAGTACTACGATGACAAAACCTATAAGATACAATTTTCGCCCGAAGAATACCCTAGCGAACCTACGCCACTCGCTACGACGCGGGGGTGCTGATGCTATACCTGCTACATCAATGGTTGTAGTTGCGACTGTCGGTTTTTCGGCCATTTTGGTCTCCTTATGAATATCTAATCCTGGGGTCGAGCCAGCCCCAAGCAAGATCGACTATTAAGTTAGAAAAGATAACGATGCCGCCGAATATAAGAGCACTCGCCTGGACTACCTGATAGTCGTAATCAAAAATTGCTTGGGTCATCAATCTGCCCATGCCAGGAATACTGAACACCGTCTCGATAAATACTGAACCGCCTAGAATCATGCCTAAAGTGCCGCCCAGAGCAGTAGCTACCGGAATCATCGCGTTTTTCAGTTGATGTCTGACTACAATTATCCTCTCGCGTAAGCCTTTCGACCAGGCAGTACGAACATAGTCCGTCCCCATCACCTCAAGCATGCAAGACCTGGTCAGACGGGCCATACCTGCGATGCCTCCTAATGCTACAGATGCGACCGGCAATACTACATAAGTGCAGCTTACCCAAAAGTTATCCCATGGAGCAACCCAGCCATACATTGGGAACCAGTGCAGCTTATAAGAAAAAATATAAATCAGCAGGATTCCCAGCCAAAAAACCGGTATTGTCATCCCGATGTTCGCGATGGTAGTTAGGAAATTATCCAACCAAGAGCCTCGTCTTAAAGCGCAGTATATACCTACAAAAATACCACCGAATGTACCAACTACAAACATCAAAGTGCCAATATAGGCTGTTCTCGGTAATACATCAGAAATAAGTTTAGTTATCGGCTGTTGTATCAATAATGAAACACCTAGATTACCGCTTACAACATTGGATATCCAGTCCCAATATTGGACAGGTATAGGTCTATCCAGACCTAATTTTTTCATCATAGCATCATGTTGTTCGGGGGTCATGATATTCTGTTGCCCGGTGCTAGTCCCGGCGAAAGCAGCCATATATCTCATCACCGGGTCACCCGGTAATAAACGAACGAGCAGGAATACCAGCATAGTAACCAAGATAAGAATCATAAGACCAATTAAAATTCGGCGTATGATATATGCTGTCATTTCTAATCTCCCTTAATCATGGTCGTATGCTTTTTTACAAACACAAGTTCGAAAAACTGCGACTATTTTTTCTTTATGATAATTTAAAATCAAAATTCTATCAACTTGCATATTAAGAGCATATAAAAAAACTGGCTTGGTTATTCTGAATTTTATGTGTAAACCATCACCAGTTTTTACGTTTTATCAAGACCTCCGGTAATTAAAAAAACTTGATTTTGGGCAGAGTTTAACATGATTTAAAAAATAAGTCAAACTTTTATACAAATACAATATATTATGGTAAGAGGTATTAACACGAAGTTGATAAAACTTAGTTTTAGACTCGGTATTTCAAGCCATTTTTCTAGTCTATAATGGTGTTTTCACGCCTGTATTATTTGCCAGTTGTCATAATACTTGACAATTTACATAAATAGGTGTACCATTAATGTTTACGAAATAAATACCGAATAAAATGGCTGTCATATGTTTTGGTAAAAGCAGGTGTTGCCATGGTAAAAATAAATAGAAAATACACGGTATTGGTTATTGAAGATGAGCCGGATATTCCTAATTTCATCTCTCGTACTTTAGAGCTTGAAGGCTACAACGTACTTAAAACCAGTTATAACAATGCTGGATTAGCAATACTTAATGAGTATTCAATCGATTTAATATTGTTTGATTTACGCTTACTTACTGGCATTGATGGGTTATTAGTTCTACATGAAATAAAACATACACGGGAGTTTTCCGAAATACCCGTCGTCGTTATTACTGCCCATGCTGAACCGATTTATCGCCAGAGAAGTTTACGTATGGGAGCCACACAATGCCTAATCAAACCATTAAGTGCACAGGAATTAAGCGATACTATCGCCAACGTACTACGTAAAAAAGCGCCCCGTCATTCACTCAAAAAAGTACATTCTTTAAGCCGCGCTTGAAAAATTATCCTTTTATTTTCTTGACGAAGCCTTTAACTCTACGCTCGAAAACACTCCTGGCTAAAAGGATGCGACGTTCGCATTTAAGGCACTTAATCCCTATATCTGCCCCCAACCTCACCACCTGCCATTCGTAGCCACCGCAGGGATGAACTTTCTTCAGCCTAACAACATCGCCGAGGTTTATCTCCATGACCATTTTTAATCAAACGATTACGCCAGATACTCATTAATACGGTCGCGTAACTCCCGGGCAGCTTTTCCAGCTGCGGCGGCAAAATCCTTCCCCTTGGATGCATAAAGTATCTGGCGTGATGAACTTATAATGGTTTTTGTCTTACCTTTATCAACACCAAATTTTACCACTTGGTTTAATTCACCACCCTGTGCCCCCACACCAGGTATCAGCAGTGGCATATCAGGATATCTTTGCCTAATATGCTTTAGTTCTTCGGGATAGGTCGCCCCTACTACTAACCCCAGATTGCCGTATTTATTCCATTCATTTACTTTTTCAGCGACAACCTCATAAAGCATCTTCTTACCTCTGCCTGTTTCAACAGGCAATGATTGAAAATCAACGGCGCCTGGATTGGACGTTCGACAAATGATAAATACACCACGGTCGCGGCGCTCGATAAAGGGTTCTAACGAATCGTAGCCAAGGTAAGGACTGGCGGTTATCGCATCGGCATTGAAGCGGTCGAAAAGACTGGTAGCATAGGCTTTAGCCGTATTGCCGATATCCCCGCGCTTGGCGTCAATAATCATGGGTATATCTTCCGGTATATATTCCCGCGTTTTATGCAGCGCTTTCACTGCTTCACTACCCATCGCCTCATAAAAGGCTATATTCGGTTTATAAGCGCAAACAAACTCGGCGGTAGCATCAATGATAGCTTTATTGAACTCTAATATCCCAATTTTCTCCGGCATCAAGGCTGGGTCAGGGTCAAGTCCCACGCAAAGTAGACTTTTATTCTTTAAACTGATTTTTGCCAACTTATCGATGAAATTCATATAAGTCCCCGGATTACTTATTAAGTTTTTAGGCGCAGTAATCCCTTAAGAAAATTGGTTTTAATTAATCCTCTTTTAGTCCTGCGGCATCCATGTGTGCCGTGCGGGCTTCCGGCGGGAGCATGTTCTCCAGGATTTTTTCCATCGCCATAGTATGGCTGCACAGTCCCCACATAGAGAAAAAGCTGCAGGTGCAACGCCATTTACCGTCTTTAAATGCTACATCGTAATCGTTATTCTCGCCGTGGAATTTAACCGTAAGCTCTCGGAATGTAACCCGGTTTTTTTCTTGAGCGTAGCGTTTGGCTTTTTCGATTTTACCAATCAGACTAGATTGCATTGACGTTACCTCCTTAAAATCAAAAGCACTGGTTCTGCCGAGTCCAGTGCTCCAATTTCACCTCACGGTGATACCTCTACTTATTTTATTGAGATAGCTCATAGGCGTAAACCCTCTTAAGCTAATAAATTCTACTCCCTTTTTTTGAATAAGTCCAGCCTTTTTGACATCGACCACAGATGACTCTATAATTTCCTTTGAGAGACCATGAAAAAGAATCGTATCGGTGTACTCACTGGTGGGGGTGACTGCGCCGGCTTAAATCCAACCCTTAAGTGGGTTGTCAAGTCCGCCATGGACAAACGCCTCGATAAAGAAAGAGGCATCCGCTATGAAGTCCTTGGCATACATGACGGATGGAAAGGTCTGGTAGACGTCAATCCCGCTAAATGGAATGAAGATGTAAATATTACGCCCCTTAATCCCGATATCGTCCGTACCTGGGATAGATATGGGGGCACGATGTTAGGCACTTCCCGCCTTAGCCCGTGGGACCCCAAACATGATACGTCTCAGCTGGTCATGAAAAACATCAAGAATCTGGAACTGGAAGCTGTTATCGTTATCGGCGGCGACGGCACCCTATCGGCTGCTACTCGATTTTCTCAAGCAGGTGTTAACATTATCGGCATCCCCAAGACTATTGATAAAGACCTGACAGAAACCGACTACACACTTGGATATGAAACTGCTCTTAATGTCATCGTCGAAGAAGTGGACAGGCTTCGCACGACAGCTGGCTCGCATAAAAGGATTTTCGTGGTGGAAACGATGGGGAGAGAAGCAGGTTGGCTGGCTTTAGAAGGCGGCGAGGCTTGCGGCGCATATATCATCCTGATACCGGAATACAATTTCTCTTTGACTCGCGTAAACGAACTAATTATAGAAGCAAGAAAATCCGGCGCCAGATATGAAATCATTATCGTCGCTGAAGGCGCTAAACCCATCGGCGGTAAGGAAACTGTGAAAAAAGTAGGCACTGATAGTTTTGGACGTAAAACATTGGGAGGTATCGGGGAAGCTCTAGCAAAAGAAATTGAGAAGGCTACTGGTATAGAAACCCGCAGCGTCGAGCTTAGCCATCTCCAGCGTGGTGGCGCCCCTTGCGCTTATGACCGCCGTATGGGACGCTACTTCGGTATTGCCGCCGTTGACCTTGCCGTCAACCGGCGTTACGGTAACATGGTATGTTTAAAAAATGGAAAAATTGCCTGCGTCCCTCTGAAAAATATATATGGCAAACTTAACCTGGTTGATATCAAAACCCAATACGATATTGAGAGATATAACGGACGTCGCACCATTTTGTATAGTGGCAAATAAAAACACGGAGAACTATTAACATCATGGCAAATAACAGAAATGTTGATACGTTGATAAAACAAGCTGTCTTTGAAACCGACCCGCAAAAACAATTGGCACAATTCCGTGCTATCCGTCAAACCGCTATGGATAACGGCACCTACCCCGCCAGTATCCAGGGTCTTTATGAAGCCGCGGGTAAAGGCAAGTTTAGCGGGATTACGGTGCCAGCCATCAATATCCGTATGCTTACCTATGATGTCGCCCGAGCGGTATTCCGGGCGGCTTTAAAAAATAAAGTGGGCGCCTTTAGTTTTGAGATTGCCCGGTCCGAATCAGGCTACACCAAGCAAATTCCCGCAGAATACGCCGCCTGCATCATGGCTGCTGCTATTAAAGAAGAATTCCGAGGACCGGTTTTTATCCAGGGCGACCATTACCAGGTCCGGCGAGCGATGTACCGTGAAAATCAAGAAGACGAATTGAATGACATCAAGAAGTTCATCAAAGAATCGATAGAGGCCGGCTTTTATAATATCGATATCGATGCTTCCACTCTGGTGGATATGTCTAAAACCGACCTGTTAGAACAGCAGGCGAAAAACTCACAGATCACCGCGGCAATGACCCAATACATCCGCAGTATCGAGCCGAAAGGTATTACTGTTTCCATTGGCGGTGAAATTGGTGAGATAGGCAAGGGCAACAGCACTGTTGAAGAGCTACGAGCTTTCATGAACGGCTACCTTAAGCTACTGCCTAAGGGGATTAAGGGCATTTCTAAAATCAGCGTCCAGACCGGTACGACCCATGGCGGTGTCGTCCTGCCGGACGGTTCTATGGCTAAGGTAAAAATTGCTTTCGATACTCTTAAAGAGTTATCTAAAGTCTCACGGGCGGAATATGGGTTAGGAGGGGCAGTGCAGCACGGCGCTTCTACCCTGCCTGATGAAGCCTTCGATATGTTCCCCAAAGTTGATACTATCGAAGTCCACCTAGCAACAGGGTTCCAGAATATTGTTTATGATAGTCCCCGCTTTCCTAAAGAGTTATTGGGAAGAATGTATAACTACCTCGATACGAAATGCATCAACGAAAGAAAATCCGGCGAAACAGATGAGCAGTTCCATTATAATACGCGGAAAAAAGCCCTAGGCGAGTTTAAAAAAGAAATGTGGAACCTGCCTGCTGGGGACCTTCAGGCGATAATGGAAGAGTTAGAGGAGCGTTTTTCGTTGATGTTCAATAAGCTCAATGCTATTGATACTGTAAAATTAGTCAAGAAATACGTAAAATAAACTTCCACCATAAAAATGAAAGACTGGATAATCCTTAAAGGAAATATCCAGTCTTATCTTTCTTATAAATCCGTAATTGTTATCGGTTTATTTCTTGCCGATTCTGAACATTTTTGTGCCGCAGGTTGGGCATACGCCCTGGGTAGCAGGTTTGCCATTCTTCATGGTGATGGTTTTGGCGTTGCTCATTTCTTTCTTCTTTCGGCACTTCACACAGTAGGCTTGCATAATCCCTCCTTCCTTGTAGCTATCTGCAATACACAATAAACTAATCGTCTCGTTCATGTCAAGTATAGTTCACGCTCAAACAAACGTATTTTACTCACAAAATTGAAATTTTTAATACTAAAACTAAAGTCATAGTTAATTTGTCTATGTCCAATGCCAAACCCGCGTATATTATGTTATACTTTAAACTGAAAGAAATAATAGGACATCACGATGAAAAAGAAGGTTTTTGTTGACGGACAACACGGAACGACCGGACTGAAGATACGTGAACGTTTGCATAAAAGAAAAGATATCGATGTAATCGAAATACCGGAGAAAAAACGTAAGGACCCGGTGACCAAGAAGCAATTTTTAAACGAAGCGGATATCGTCTTTCTCTGTCTGCCAGATGACGCTGCCCGTGAAGCTGTTAGCTTGGTTAAAAATAAGTCGGTTACCGTCATCGATTGTTCCACCGCCCATCGTATTGCGAAAGGCTGGGTTTATGGCCTGCCCGAGCTTAAGAAAGGGCAAAGAAATTTAATCAAGAAATCGAAGAGAATAACGGTGCCCGGCTGTCATGCTACCGGTTTCGTGCTGATACTTTATCCACTGGTAGCACTAGGAATAGTTGGTAAAGACTACCCCGTGACTTGCCATGCCGTGGCGGGTTATAGCGGCGGCGGTAAAGTCATGATTGCCGATTATTCGGGCGGTAATGTACCCGATTACGTGAAAAACCCCCGACCATACGCGCTTGAGCTTAATCATAAACATGTCCCGGAAATGACGAAAATCGTTGGATTATCGCGACCACCCATTTTCGCGCCGACCGTGGTTAATGTCTTTAACGGCGAGATTATCTCTATCCCGTTAGTGCCGGCATATTTAAAGAAACCACGTTCCGCCGCGGACATTAGAAAAGTGCTGGCGGAATACTACACCGGAGAGAAATTCGTTAAAGTGATGCCGTACCCGGCGGATAACTATCTGAAAAACGGTTTCTTAACGTTCACCGACTGCAACGATACCAATAATCTAGAAATATTCGTCTTCGGGAATAAGGAAAGGATTTTGCTTTCAGCACGTTATGATAACCTGGGTAAAGGGGCTTCCGGGGCGGCAATCCAGAGTATGAATATCATTCTTGGCGTTAATGAGGCAACAGGACTGTAAAATGAGCAAGGCAACGCTTTCACGATACACCCATTTGGAATTGAATAAGGATGTACTCGCGCCATCCGGGTATTACACGCCGCAAAAAGAGGTCAGGCTTAAGTACGACGGACGTGAAATACTCTATGTACTAAGCCAGGCAGTCATCGAGTCCTCATGCTGTGGGGCAAATGACTTTAATAGTGCATTGATACCCGGCTATATCGTAAAGTGGCATACTGAAGAAGACAAAGACGGAAATTCTATTTCATTAGTAGAACCGATTACTGGTGAACCTACCCGCGACGCCATTCGGAAAATCATCAAAGAAAAAGAACATATAAATCAAACGGAGTTCTGGTAAACGGTTATTTTTTCGTCTCGCTCCTCACCCTCTCCCGGTAAACCTCCATCAGCCGCCGCGTTATTTTACCCGGCTTACCATCAGCAATAATATCATCCCCAACTTTCGTCACTGGCATTACTTCTATTATAGCGTTGGTCAGAAACATTTCGTCACATTTCTTTATTATCTTCGGGCTGATGTCGCCCTCTTTGACGGTAATCCCCATTCCCTTTGCGATTTCCATAATTACTTCCCGCGTCACGCCCGGTATAATGCCGCTATCCGCCGAGGGTGTTATCAGCTTTTTCCCCTCGACGAAAAATACATTACTACCTCCCCCTTCGGCGATATTTCCCCTATCATTCAATAAAATAGTCTCGTCCCATCCGTTTTCCGCCGCTTCTATTCTTGCTATTACGTTTAAGAGATAGTTAATAGACTTCATAGTAGAAAAAACAGATTGTTTCATTCTTCTCACCGAGGCAATTCCGACTTTATATCCAGAACTATATATTTTTTCAGGAAAAGGTGTGTAGGGCACAGCAGTTATAACAACCGTGGGTTCTCCGCTGGCGTCCAACCAGGGCAAAGCCGTGTTCTCCCCATTAGTAACCGTCAAACGTACACGCGCTTCTTTAAGCTCGTTAGCTTTTAACGTGTCGTTGCACGCTTTTTCCAAGTTTTGGCCTTTCAACTTTTTACCCAATCCGATAACCTCAGCCGCATTAAGTAAACGCTTGATATGCCGATCTAAAAGGAATATCTTGCCGTTATAAGCTCGCATCGTCTCAAAAAGCCCATAACCGTAAAGAAAGCCGTGGTCGCTGACGGATATTTTCGCTTTATCACGCGGTACTAGTTTACCGTTTACATATACAATCTCTTCCATTACTACCTCCCTTTAGACACAGACATTTTCAAGAAGTTGGTTAAAATCTTATGCCCGTCCGGCGTCATAATCGATTCCGGGTGAAACTGCACCCCCTCCACTTTGTCCCGGCGGTTTCTCACCCCCATAATCACACCATCTTTGGTCTTAGCCGAAATTTCCAACGATGCAGGCACCGACTGGCTGTCTATCACCAGGGAATGATAACGTCCCGCCGTAATTGGCGACGGCAGCCCTTGAAAAACAGTCGCGCCGTCATGATAAACTAAGGACTCTTTACCATGCATCGGCAGCATCGCCCTTTTAATCACTCCTCCGTAAACATATCCTATACACTGGTGTCCTAGGCATACGCCCAATATAGGAATCTTGCCACGAAAACTCCTGACGACATCGTTGGATACGCCTGCCTCCAGTGGCGTGCAAGGTCCCGGCGAAATGATGATATGACTCGGGTTCATGGATTCGATTTTCTCTAGTGTTATCGCATCGTTGCGATAAACCGTCGACTCCCAGCCAAGTTCGCCGAGATACTGCACGAGGTTATAGGTAAATGAATCGTAGTTATCTATCACCAGAATCATGTGGTTATCTCCAAATCCTTCCCGTCTGATAGTCCCAAAGCCCGAATTAGTGCCCTGCCTTTATCCAGCGTCTCGATATACTCTGCCTCCGGCTCGGAGTCGTAAACGATAGCTCCTCCTACCTGGAAATAAGCTCGGCCGTTCTTGATGATGAAGGTGCGTATAACAATATTAAGGTCCATATCTCCGCTAAAACTCAAGTAACCCACCGACCCGGTATAAACACTGCGGCGGGTCGGCTCCAACTCATCGATAATCTCCATCGCCCGCACTTTAGGCGCGCCGGTAATTGACCCACCCGGGAAGGTGGCTTTAAGTAAATTGATAACACTCTTCCCCTCCCTTAATTGCCCCACCACGGTCGAGGTCAGGTGAAACACGGTTGGATATGTCTCCAGTATCGCCAGCTCTTTAACTTTTACCGTGCCGTAGCAACACACCCGCCCGATGTCGTTCCTTTCCAGGTCGACAATCATGATGTTTTCTGCGCGGTCTTTAATGCTTTTCTTTAGACTCTCAGCTAAAGCTTTGTCTTCTTTTATTGTCTTCCCCCGTGGTTTCGTGCCTTTAATCGGTCGTGTTTCCACCCAATCCCCCTTCACCTTCAAAAATCTTTCCGGAGACGCCCCAACGATGTTTACGTCCTCGAAGTTGAAATAATTAGCGAAAGGCGCCGGATTGATTTTACGCAGACGCCTAAAAAGCTCGTAAGGAGTGATGTTTATGTCAACTTCCAATCTCTGTGAAAGATTCACCTGGAAGATATCGCCAGCACAGATATACTCTCGGGCTTTAGCCACCGCCTCCAAATAACCTGCGTGAGTAAAATTAGCTTTAAGCTGTTTGTCTTTTACCGCTAAAGTGTCTTTAATAACGGTCGGCGGCGGCGCCAGCATAACCATATTTCTTAATTCGTTAAGTCTTTCTTTCGCTCTAAGCTTACGCTTGTCTTCTTTTAGTTCCGGAAAGCCAGTAGAAATGATATAAGTCTTACTTTCTTGATGGTCAAAGGCTACTATAGCGTCGTAAAAACATAGATAACATTCCGGCAGATTCAAGTCATCTTTAGCCTGCTTGGGCAGTTTTTCAATAAAATGGCAAAGGTCATAACTGAAATACCCCACTGCCCCACCAGTAAAAGGCACCGGCGCCCGACTGCCATCGATAGCATAAGTCTTAAGCAGTTCGCCGACGATGTCGAAAGGATTGCCGCGCCTTTTCTTTTCCATTCCATCTTTCATCAACGTTATCTCTTCGCCCCGACTGCGCAGGACGAGAAAGGGGTCGCTACCCATGAAAGAGTAATGTCCCAGTTTCTGTGGGTTCATCCCGCTATCTAGGAAAAAACTATATGGTCGCGACGCGAACGCCTCGAAGCACCAACCAGCTTCCGGCGCCATGTGAATTTCTTCGATAATTGGATACCGGGCAGTCATTGCAGATAATCCACCCTTCAGAAACTTATAATTGAATTATATACAATATGGGTCTTCTTATGAAATCGTATTTCTTATCTAGCTAGAGCACATGGTATAATCGATGGCGTATGGATTACCCCAAAAAGAAAAAACCAATCATCAAGAGATTTACAACATGGATAAGAAAACATTACATCGCTTTGTTGGGTTTATTTTTTGCGGTAGCCATCATCGTAGCGGTAAGTATCATCTATATTAAAAACCCCAATATCTTTAAAGAGCTTGAGGGTTACGGCTACGCCGGTGTTTTTGTCATCAGTATCTTCCTGAATGCCACGCTTATTATCCCAGTCAGCAACATGACAATAATAATAGCGATGGGGGCTACTCTGCCTTCACCTTTAATCGTCGGCCTGGTGGGAGGCATTGGGGCTGGTATCGGGGAAATGACAGGTTATCTGGCAGGCATAAGCGGTCGGGGTCTAGTAGTAACCAAGAATAAAATATATAATCGTGTGGAAAAATGGGTCAAGAGGTGGGGTTGGATTGCTATCTTCGTCCTTTCCATGTTCCCATTTCTTTTCGATATCGCTGGGATTATCGCCGGGGCGATGCGTATGCCTGTTTGGAAATTTTTTCTTGCTACCTGGCTGGGCAGGACGGTAACCTATATAACCGTAGCGTATTTAGCATCTTTGGGGATAAAGGTATTACCCTGGTTGAGCGGTTAAGCGCGTCGCTTTATGCCGAAAACTAATGCCCCACCCACGACAAAATACACAATACACATTATCAGCATGAAGTTGTAGCCGCTTAAGGGACTTTGACTATTAAAGAAATCGATGCCTGGGCCGATAACACGCGCTAGAACGGCACCTCCTGCCGTCGCCATATTAGCAATACCGAGGTAACGTGCCTCTTCATTTTTAGACGCGAAATCAGTAGCCAGTGCCCAGTTGGTGCTATCGAAAATCCCTTTCGCTACGCCAATGATACCAGCCGCCCAGAGCATCATATTGTATTCATGATATATGGCAATAATGGCGATACCAGCAGCACCTAGCAAACTGGCAATTATAATTATAGGTTTGCGTCCGATTCTATCGGAAAGATAGCCAGCCGGCCAGGTTACAATTAGCATACCGGCAGCGGCGATAACAAGGAAATGTGCCGCGGCAGTGGACGGGTCAGCTACATCAACGACGTCCTGCAAATAGTAATATGCAAACTGTTGGATAGTAGTAAACCCCATAAAGAAAAGTAAACGTGAAACAAGAAACCAGATAAAGTTGGAGTTTTTCCAGACATCTGTTTTAACGAGATTCGATATCGCTGTTAGCGGGGAAGATTTTTCTTTTAAAGCAGGTGTCGTTGGCTCGTGAACAAGCAATACCGTAGCCAGCATCGTCACCAGGAGGACAAATCCTACGGCGCCCAGCACTATCCATAATCCCCCGATGCCGTTTTCTTTATTATATAAATAGCCGGCAATCAACACGAAAATCACACCGCCAGCCATTTCAAATATACTTCTAAAACCAGATGCCGTACCGTGTTTCTTTGAAGGCGCCAATTCTGGTATAAATGCCTGGTAGGGTCCCTGCGCGATGTTAGCGGTAACCTGTAGCAAACAATAAATGACAAAGATAACGATAAAACTGCCCGCTAAAGCAATACCTGGCAGTAGTAGTATGGCAAGAAGAATACCGATAAAAATGAAGGGTCGGCGACGCCCCCATCTAGAATTGAAACGGTCGCTGATGGCGCCGGCGATCGGTTGAACGAACATCGCCATTAAAAGCCCGCAAAGCGTAAGGATGCCCAGATAGGTGTTTTTCTGTGATTCTGGTACGAAATCCAACAGACGCAGCGGTAAAATAATGCTATGCAGGCTTTGCCAGAGAGCGGTAGTAGCAAAACCTAATATGGTTATTTTAACGAAGTCCCAGCGGCGGAAAGGGGTGGAGCTTTGGTTTATCATGGTATCTACTGTTAAAAAGCATAGCAGAGCCTAAGAGAAGAGGCAAGGAGTTAAATTGACGTTCAATCTAGCTTGGATTATAATCTAAGTAGGGACAAAGTCAAGATTATCTAAAAGGCAGGCTTAAATCTTGCACGAGTCTTGTGGTATTTTTGGCGCTTATGCTCCCAAAGAGGATGTAGCTCGCCTTACCTTCTTCGCCTTATTCGCCCTCCAACACCGCGGCCAGGAAAGCGCTGGCATCGCCACTGCCGACGGCAAAAAAATCCACATCTTTACCGGTATGGGGCGCGTATCTAATGTCTTTACCGAAGATTCTTTAAAAACTCTCCCCGGATATATGGCTATCGGGCATAACCGTTATTCAACATCCGGTTCCAGCCAACCTTCTAACTCCCAACCTATAGTTGTTAGCAATAATGGTGACACTATAGCTATAGCTCATAACGGTAATCTCGTTAATGCTACCTATCTTTATAAAGAGCTACAAGAGCAAGGTTTCACTTTCCGCGGTTCTACCGATAGTGAAGTAATCGCGCATCTAATTGCTTCAGCTCCGGGCAAGAGTGTTATAGAGAAAATACGGCATACCATGCACCGGATTCAGGGAGCTTATTCGCTGGTAATCCTAACGCCTACCGAACTTTACGCCGTGCGCGACCCGTTAGGCGTGCGTCCCCTCTGTATAGGTAAGGTGGATAGCGGCTGGGCGGTGGCGTCGGAGACATGCGCGTTGGACCATATCGGTGCTACGTTTGTGAGGGCAGTTGAACCCGACGAAATAGTTGTTATCAATGATAACGGCGTCAAGAGCTACCCCGGAGAGTCCACCAAAAGGGGACTGTGCATTTTCGAGTATATTTACTTTGCCCGGCCGGACAGCGTGATTAATGGCAAGTTGCTCTATCTCGCCCGCCTAGCCATGGGCGCCGGCCTCGCCCGCGAACACCCCGCCGACGCCGATATCGTCATGGGTGTGCCGGATTCGGGCACACCCGCCGGCACGGGTTATGCCCGGGAGTCTGGCATTCCCGTTGTCGAGGGGCTGATTAAAAATCGCTATGTCGGGCGCACCTTTATTGAGCCTGACCAACGTATGCGAGACATGGGTGTTAAGTTGAAGTTCAATCCGTTACCTCAGGTACTGGATGGCGAACGTCTTGTGGTTGTTGAAGATACCATTGTCCGCGGCACGACAACTTCCAGCGTTATCAGGCTATTACGGAAAGCGGGCGCTAAAGAAATCCATGTGCGTATCGGTGCCCCGCCCATCAAATACCCCTGCTATTATGGAGTGGACATGGCCACGCGGCGGGAGTTGATTGCCGCGCAGAAGAGCGTACCGGAAATCTGCGAGTTCATCGGCGCCGATTCGTTGGGATATTTAAGTATTGAAGGATTGATAAAAGCCGTCGGTTTGCCGCGGGAGAACTTCTGCCTGGCCTGCTTTACCGGTGAATATCCGATACCTGTCCAGCTAGAAATGGATAAGCTGGCGCTGGAACATATAGGAATAAAACGCGACTCTAAAGCCTGCGATGCCGTTGAAGAAGCTTAACTAATAACTTCGTTATCTTTATCTGTCACTTTCCCTATAATTCCACCCCCTCTTGACATACGCTCAATTTTCTATTATAGTTAGAACAGGTGTTCTTTATATCTCCGGGTAACACTAGGAGAGAATGTGAAAAAGCTATCAGATAAGCAGCGCCGCATCATTAAATACATCGACCGCTTTCTTGTCGAAAAGGGTTATCCGCCTACTGTACGTGATATTCAGAGGGGATGCAACATCAGCTCAACATCGGTAGTGGACTATAATCTGAAAATATTAGTAAATCGTGGCGAGATTGACCGCCATGCCGATGTCTCGCGCGGCATTAGGCTACTCACCAAAACCTCAACAGCAGAAAGGATAGTAGCGGTGCCCGTTATCGGTATGATAGCCGCCGGCAAACCAATCCCCGTGCCAACACCCGATACCTGGGACATCGCTGCGGTATCGGAAACTATGGGTATGCCTGCCGAACTCACGCAGGGCAAAGAGGATATTTACGCCTTGCGAGTCAAAGGCACGTCCATGGTTGATGCCTTTATTAATGACGGCGACATTATCCTGTTGCAGTACGTCAGCGCCGTAGAAAATGGCCAGATGGCGGCAGTGTGGCTTAAAGCAGAAAAAGAGGTCACCTTAAAAAAGGTATTTGTCGAGGCTGATAGAATACGACTCCAACCTGCCAATAGCCAGATGCAGCCGTTTTACACCAGGCCTGATAATATCGAAATCCAAGGCAGAGTCATCGGCGTTGTCAGACAGATAGATTAAGCCAGACTCTATTTCTTATAGACCGGCGTGCACCATTTCATGTATTTGGGCAAGTTGCCACGAATAGCCTTAACGTAAAGTTCCTGCAGTTTAGAGGTAATCGGCCCTATTTCACCATTAGCTATTTTGCGATGGTCTATTTCCGACACCGGCGTCACATGAGCAGCAGTGCCGGTGAGGAAACACTCATCCGCGGAATATAATTCACTGCGGTCGATGGCGCGATGAATCGTCTGAATGCCAAGCTCTTTCTCCGCCAGCTCAATCACCGTATTTCTAGTAATACCCAAGAGTATATTATTGGTGGTAGCCGGCGTAATCAGCTTGCCATCCACCACCAAAAAGATGTTTTCTCCGCTGCCCTCGGAGATATGACCATCAGGTGAAAGCATAATCGCTTCGTCATAGCCGTTAGTGATAGCCTCGGTTTTTGCCAAAGCGTTATTGATATAGATACCCGTAGCCTTAATCTGCGGGGGAATCACGTTATCTTCGGGACGGTGCCAGGAAGACACGCCACAGCTTACCTTATCCTTATCCAGATAGGGTCCCCAGGGGAAAGCGAACATGAAGAAATCGTGCTCGAGGTCATGGAGGCGTACGCCTAAAGCCTGTGAGCTTGTATAAGCCACCGGGCGGACATAAACGTCCTCATGGAAGCCGCATTTAGCTACCAGCTCGACGGTCTTTTTACAAAGCTCATCGATGGAGAGCGGCAGAGCTATCTTAAGTACATGGCAGCCTTGAGCCAGGCGTTCATAGTGCTCCTTAAGGCGGAAGATATAGGTCTGTTTTTGTTTATCGTTCCAATTAGCGCGGATGCCTTCGAAAATTGCCGTGCCATAGTGGAGGAAGTGGGTCATAACGGGGAGTCTGGCTTCCTCTAAAGGCATAAATTTCTTTTGGAAGTACGCATAGGATGGCATAGCAGTATCTCCTCTCCGAATATACGCTATTATAGCTGTAATCTTGATGAAAACACAAGAGGTAAGATGATTTTACGTACGTAATGTTAGCTGTATTGACGTTTTTCTTTGAGGAGAAAGAGAAGCCCAAGCATAGCGATAAAGGCAAGTCCAGCGCCAAAATAGAAAGGGGCGGCGGGGTTGACTTTATCCCAGAGCCAGCCGGCGATAACGCTGGCGGGGAGAAGCATCAATCCTACTGCAGTCTGATAGTAGCCGAAAGCTGTGCCGCGACGCTCGGCAGGCACAAGGTCGGCGACAAAGGCTCGAGCCACTCCCTCGACGATGCCGTAGTAAATACCGTAGGCGGCGAAAAGCACCCAGATGCTCCAGACGCTCGTCGCCAGGGCGAAACCGAGATAGACCAGAGCATAAACCGTCCAGCCGATGATGATTACCCTTCTCCTGCCCAGTTTATCCGAAATTATACCCGCCGGCGTGGAAACGATAGCGTAAGTTAGGTTGAAAAGGACTAGCATCAAAGTAATCTCGAGGACATTTACGTTCAGGTTCTGCGCACGCAGGACGATAAAAAAGTCCGAGGAGTTACCAAGGGTGAAAATACCCATGATAAGCAGGAAAAGCTTGAACTGCCCGCTAAAAGGTTGGCTGGAAGCAGCCGAAGCCGCTCCAGAAGTTTTCGTTGCTACGCTGGAGGGCAAACTTTTTTCATGGACGAAGGCGATTAACATGATAACGGCTATTACCGCCGGTATTATGCCGACAATGACCAGCCAGCGGTAGGTGTCATTCATTAGAGTGAGGTCGCTGCCCTGGAGGATATAGATAATGACCGCAGCGGTCGCCAGACCGATGAAAGCCCCAGCGGTATCCATGGCGCGGTGAATGCCGAAGCTTTTGCCCCTTTTATCCGCCCCAACGGAGTCGGCAATCAGAGCATCGCGCGGAGAACTGCGAATCCCCTTGCCGATACGGTCGCCGAAACGTACTCCCAAAACGCCGCCCCAAGCGGTCGCTAGCAACATAAAGGGCTTGACGACGGTGGAAAAACCGTAGCCGATAACCGCCAACAACTTACGCTTGCGGAAACGGTCGCTGATGCGACCGCTAAAGACACGAAAGATAGCATCGAAGCTTTCCGAGAGACCGCCGATGAGACCAATAATTACTCCCCCACCCCCTAAAACATTTTTAACGAAGAGAGGCACAAGGGTAAAAATCATCTCCGATGAGATATCGGTTAAAAGGCTGACCACGCCGAGGAAAAAGACATTAGGGTGCAGACCCCAGATTGGGCGGGGGGTTTTCTCTTTAGTGTCTGGAAGAGTCATAACGATATATCTTTACATCACGGGAAAGGGGATGTCAAATAAGAAAAAGAGGAAAAGTAAAAAGTTAGATAAATATCGTTAATATGATGAATATTGATGTACAGTAGACTAGAGGTTACAATTAAAATATAGTACATAACGGAGGCAGATAATGCCGAAGAAAATAGTATCATGGGGCGTTTTACTTTTTTCCTTTTCGCTGATAATACTTACCTACATACCAAAAGATGATAGATTTAGTTGGGGGTTTAATTGGACATATCATATTCCAGAAGTATATATGCCCGTTTTATTTTATCAAATTACAGCCGCGGTTGCTGTGGTTATTTGTTTATTTTTAATAATTTCATCATTTTGGGAAAAATGGTCTACTAAAGTTGAAGAATTTATAGTGGAAAGGTTAAATTTACTATTATTTGTTATATATTGGTCTGTATACATAATCAGTTATTTACAGGGCTTCTCCACCTTGTTAGAAATCGGTACTCCATCTTGGGTCATTTATTTTATTTTTTATCCCGGTTATGTTTTATTTCTTCTTATTCCTGTTCTTTATTTCAAATGGTTATTTAGTCAGAGAAAAAGCCGCCGTCATCGAAAGTGGGTAAACTCGATTAATCTTTAAATCAGTCAAATAGAACGATTTAAACTTCAATTTATCTAACTATGTATATTCCTTGACTGTGTTTCTAATCTAAAGTAAAATATAGCTTGAATTGCTATACCTGCCGAGGTAGCTCAGTCGGTAGAGCAGTGGACTGAAAATCCATGTGTCCCCAGTTCAATTCTGGGCCTCGGCACCACGCAAACAGACGGGCGGAAGTAGTTCAGTGGTAGAATGCCTCCTTGCCAAGGAGGAAGTCGCGGGTTCGAATCCCGTCTTCCGCTCCATTTATCCCGAGCGAGCGTAGCGAGTCGAGGGATTACCCCGAGCTTGTCGAGGGATTACCCTTAACATTATCGTCATTCCCGACCTGATCGGGGAATCCAGTCACCTTTTTCCCGACCCCTTTACCTCTCTGGATCCCGACCCCGTATCTAGTACGGGGCATGTTTTCATCGGGATGGTTTTCTGTTCTTAATTGTCATTGCGAGGAACCCTTTCGTTTCACTCAGTGTAAACTCCGTGACGTGGCAATCCCCAGCACTGAACTAAGACAATGATTGAGATTCTCACGGTCGTCCTTCCCTGGAAGGACTCCCTCAGAATGACGGAATAAACTACCCTCGCCACTTCTCCACTTCAATTAAGCAGGAGTTAGGCGCCATACCGGGGGCGTTTTTCGAAAGCATGCGCGAAGGCGTCAGGATATTCACGCAGCCTCCCCTATCGATGCTGTCAGGGTTGCCCGGCTCAAGTGGATCATACTTTGCGGAGCCGTAGTAAGAATGCGCCACGCCGGCACGTATCCTCACCGTCACTTCAACGATGCAGAGCACAGCGCCGCGGTCGTTATAAAGCTTCACGATATCCCCGGTTTTTATACCTCTGGGGGCGGCATCGGCGGGGTTTAAGCGTACCGGATGCCAATAATAGCCGTTTTTCAGGACTCTATGGCTAGGAATCTCGTTTAACCAGGTAGAATTCGCATCGTGGTGTGTATGAAAGGTATACCTGGGATGGGGTGTTATTAACTGGAGAGGATAGTTCTTTATCAACTTGGAATTATAGCCTTCCCAGGAGGGGATATAACGGGGCAAAGGGGGTCTTTCTTTATCATCCGGTTTATGCTTTTTTAAGCTTTCTGAAACGAACTCCACCTTACCGCTGTAAGTACCCAATTCTTTAGCCTTAGCCGTGTTACGCTTAGGATTAAAGTGGTCGGGGGTATCGCAGTCTCGTCCGTCATAGAACCATCCCATACTTGGCGTGGACTTATAATTTTTCGGGAAGGGAACGATAAAGTAGCCCTTTTTCTTAAAATCGGCGAAGGACATGTATTTGGGGAGGTCGGAAACATTAAAGACCTTCTCTATCCAGTCCTCCTCCGTATTGCCTTCGGTAAATTCTTCTTTCACGCCAAGTCGGTCGGCAATTTCAGTGAAAATCTGGTAGTCGGACTTCGATTCATATAGCGGTTCAATGCACTTATGCTGGTAGACGATAACGCGGTGGTTGCAGGCGTTCGAGCCATGGTGCGTGTAGCCGCCGGTATTCGCCCACTCGCCGATGTCAGGTCGCTCGAAGTTAGTGCAGGCAGGCAGAATGACGTCCGCCAGTCCGGTCTCCGTGCACCACCAGCAGTCCTGGTTAACGACAAATTCCAGTTTAGGACTCTGGTACATTTTCACGTAACGGTTCGTCTCGGTCATGGTGCCAAGGTAAGAGCCGCCGTAGCGATAAAACATTTTCACTTCGGAACAGCCGGGGGCGGGGTAGGTAAAGGGGATAAACTGCTGTTCAAGTGACTGACCGCAAAAAGTCTCGCCCAACCATTTGATGGGCGGATTCAAAATTGCTTCCGGCATGAGCAGACGATATATACGCTGCTTGACTGGATTAACAGACGGCTTTTTAGCAAATCTATCGAGGAAACTGGTACCGTAAGTGGCATAACCAGGGAACTCAAAATCGGCGTTAAAAGGCGCGCCCATGGTCGTGCCCCAGAGTTTAACTCCTGGTTTACCCAGTCCCTGCATCGCCTGTAAAAGCACCATCAAACGCGCCCACTCGGTGCCGTAAGCCTGACGGCAAGCACCGGATTCACCGCCGCGGGAACCAGCTGCCAGTGTCGTGCGGGAAGAAGCCCATTCGCGCGCCAGACTCTTGATAATATAAACAGGAACGTCACAAATTTCAGCCGCCCGTTCCGGCGTGCATTTATCGCCGAGGACGTGTTTCTTAAATTCCTCAAAGCCGATGGTTCGCTTGGCAATATAGTCTTTATCATAAGTGCCTTCGGTCAGCCAGATATAAGCAATGGCTTCCGCCAAAGCGGCATCGGTGCCGGGGCGGGGGCTAATCCACTTATCGCCGAGGATAGTCGCCGTATAATTACAAAACGGGTCGATGAAAATCTGCTTTTTACCCAGGTCGCGCAGCCACAAACGCCACTGGGCTGATTCCTGCCCGCCGTAAATACCCCGCGTCGAATCGGGGTCATTGCCCCAATGGATGATGAGGTCGGAGTTTTTCAGAGCATCCTCGAGCAAGTCATACTGTTCCGGCATGCCGAGTCGCCAGTAAAAACCATAGGCATGAGTCGCGCCCCAGTGCCAACCTTCCCAGCTATCAGGATTATCCATAATATCCGTAAAGCCGATGAGGTTAAAAAAGCGCGACCAGGTGGAAGTACGGTAGCCCACATTCCCCCAGTTATGGTGCGAGGAAGCGCGGGACATAATAGCCTCCGGTCCATAGGCAGCGCGGATACGTTTCATCTCGCCAGCGATGATATCCAGAGCTTTTTCCCAACTGATACGCTTATAGCCGGACTTGCCGCGGTTTTGCGGATTACGCTTGCCTTTGGGGTCGAAGTCCTCTCGAATGAGGGGATATTTTAAACGCAAATCGGAGTAGATGCGGGATTTCTCTACCCCGGTATAAGGTGAAATACAAGCTTTGCGGAGGGGAGAAAACTTCTTCCCTCCCGCCTTAATCGTCCAGGAAGCGGCGTCTTTATCATTTAAAACGAGCGGTCGGACACGCACGATTTTCCCGTCTCGAACGTATACTTGTACGGGTCCGCCGTTAGTAAGATTAGTCAAGACTTTTTCCAAGATAGTTACCTTTCCAACAACGAAAGCATTATGTCAAATATGATATTACAGAAGCGGGAAAACAGGCATGTATAGCATTTCTCCCTTACTAAAAGTATAATAAAAAAACACCTATGATATCAAACGGGAGATAGAATAATGCCAGAGAAAAGGCTGCTTTGCTGGAACGTTAACGGCATAAGGGCGATAAAAAATAAGGGCTTTCTTGAATGGTTCCGGAAAGAATCGCCGGACGTCCTATGTTTACAGGAAACCAAAGCCCAACCCGACCAACTGGATGTTGAACTTAAGGAAGTGCCGGGTTATAACGTCTACTGGAATTATCCGGAGAAAAAGGGCTACGCCGGAGTGGCGGTATATACCCGCGATAAGCCGCAAAATGTAAAATACGACTTCGGCAAGGTTAGCCTGGATATCGAAGGACGGGTGATTATCGCCGAATATCCGGCATTTACTTTATTCAATATCTATTTTCCTAACGGCGGTGCGGGTAATAAGCGGGTGCCGTATAAAATGGATTTTTATGATGTCTTTTTAAATTACGCTGATTCGCTGGTGAAAGCCGGTAAAAAGCTTATCGTCTGCGGGGACTTGAATACCGCCCATAAAGAAATCGACCTGGCACGGCCTAAGGAAAATGTGAAAAATACCGGTTTCTTGCCGGAAGAGCGAGCCTGGATGGATAAATTCGTTGCTCATGGGTATGTGGACACTTTCCGGCATTTCCATAAGGAGCCGGCGCAATATACCTACTGGGACCTAAAGACCGGCGCGCGTGCCAGGAACGTAGGCTGGAGAATAGACTACTTCTTTGTGAGTGCGAATTTTCTGTCGGCGGTGACCAGTTCTTTTATTCTGCCGAATGTCATGGGGTCGGACCACTGCCCTATTGGAATGGTTTTAAGAATAGACTAGTCTCAAACCATCCCGATGCAAATCGGGATCCAGTTTACATCGATTATTACTGGATTCCGGCTTTCGCCGGAATGGCTAATGGCTAATCACCCAAGTTTAAGTCCTTTTAGTATCTTAATGACGTCAAAAAAATCATTGAATGGGTAGCACTTTAATTTTTCTTTCTGGCAAATCTTTAGTAGGTCGGCGGTGGCACAAACGTATTGAGCCTTTCGCGAAGGGTAAATATCCGAAGTGCCATTACCGATATAGATTACCTGATAGCCCTTTTGACAAAGATAGTCGGTGTAAATTTCTTTGAAACCGGCATCCACTTCTTTACCATCCGGTCCGAGATACCGCACCTTAACCCCGCCGTCATAAAAGATATTCTCCGCCGCATGGATATCAAGTCCGTCAATGCCCAGCTTTTTTAGTAACGCCTTGATATAAAAAGATAGCCCGTTACTGACGATAACGACCTTTATACCATTGTTTTCACAATATTTGATGAACTCTTTTAAACCGGGGCGGATTTTTACGCTGGGGTCAGTCAAAACAAAGTCAGTCAGAGTTTTTTCGTCCGCCTTCATCATGCCGAAGACCATTTTGTTAAAAGCGCCGACGGTGATATCGCCGGAGGTATATTCATCCAGATGCTTTCGCCAGCCGCTACCGATAAAGTTGTCCAGCAGGAGAAAGCTAACGTCCTCCTCGGTTACGGTGCCATCGAAATCAAGTTGAACGGCGGTTTTCTTCATAGGGAACTATCCTTTACTTGATAAAACCATCTCTTTCCAATATATTAAATACGTCGTTAGCGGTCAAGCTATTTGATATATGAGAGGTAGTAAATGAACCAAGAAGTCATTAAAACTCTGACGGAAAATGCCTGCGCCTCCATAAGATTCAGGACAAGAAAAGAAATCCTGGAAGAGAACCCGGATATTAAAGAATATCTTGACGAGATACTTAAAGATAAGCGTGTACAATATGTCTTTACCTGGCAGCAGCCTGACGGCTTTTTAGGGCAGATAATACATGGCGGCTGGATACCAGAAGTAAAGATGAAATTTGCCGGCACTGGCGCCGAAGGGGCATTACGTTTTCTATCAGAGATGGCCCTACCGAAAAATTACCCTGCAGTAGAAAAGGGCTTAAAAGCATTATTAAGAGAAAACTGGCTTCCCGATAAGATAGGAGCTTTTGATTATAAACCGGAAATCGGACTATACGGCAAGGACTATATCCGGGGGGTAGTTTTTGCCTACTTCGGCATCGAGGAACATGATTTTATTCAAACGGAAATCAAGCGCGCGGTAGGATACGTAAGCAGAATAAGTGATATACCATCAATAAAAGAAATTACCGGTATATACCAGAACAAATTATATTACGATAAAGGTATTGCCCTGCCGGACCTGTATGTTATCAAGCTGCTGGCTTTCACTAAAAGCTGGCGCAACGAGAAGAATACCAAGGCCATCGCTAAAGCTATAGAACATCTCATCGACTTGTCGCCGTTGCCAAACCTTTACTGTAAGTTGGGACATCAACTATATAGTCCGGCCCGGATATTCCCCCAAGACCTGAAGAAAAGCTTAAACAATTTCCAAACCAGAGACTGGTTCTACTGGTTCCACACGATGGAACTGTTTGCCAGATTGGACATAGTAAAAATGGTACCGGCTCTCCGGCGGCAGGCCAATGAGTTAAAAGAAAGGCTGACAGAGGGCAATGGCTTTTTCCCCATCAAACCGGAGCCCCGGATGTTTCAACAATGGAGTGTCTATATCGGTCTGGCTTTAGAGGATAGTTGGGCGAAAGACCGCTGGAAATACGACCTGACTTTCCGGGCGTTGTTAATTTTGAAATACGCTGGGATGTTGGAAAAATAGATTCCCGATCGGGTCGGGAATGACGTGATTACACATGCAGCTCTATAATATCCCCGTCCTGTAAAACGTGGTCGCGTTTGACCATGATGCCGTCGAACTTGCCAGAGCCCCAGATACGCGCGTATTTCATCCGCTGGGCGAAAGACTTATGAATAGACATCGCCGCCATCTCCAGCGTACTGCCCGTCTCTAAAACAATGGGGTCGGTCATATCCGGTTTGCCGCCGGGTTCTTTAGTATAGACGCGGATAACATCCAGCATCTCGAAGATTTTTCTCTTTAGCTCGTCAAGATTACCGGTGGCGTTGATGGCGATAGTCGGCAGTATGCTGCTATACATTTCTTGTAAATCACGGTAGTTCTTGCCGTCAGGGTCGAGGTCAGTTTTATTGCCAACGATGAGCGCCTTCTTATAATTCACCGCAGATTCTTCGTCATTCTCTGTTGCCGGGGCTTTACCAAAACTAATATTCTTATCCTTCAACACAGTTATCAGAGCATCCGTCTGTGTCAGAGCATCCTGGCTTAAGTCAACGACGATTAAGACGGCGTCTGCCCTTCTGATGATGTTCAAGAGCCACCATTCCGGGGGCTGCTCGCCGAAGGGTGGGGTATCGATAAGCTGAATCTGTACGTTCTCAAAATGCATCATGCCAGGGGTGGCGGACTGGGTGGTATAAGGATAGGCGGCGACGGTGGGTTTTGCATTGGTGATAGACGCGACGATTTGCGACTTGCCGGAGTTGGGCGGACCGATTACAGCAATCTGGGCGGCGCCGGCTTTCTCGATCTTCATGGAAGTATGAGCAGTAGCCGCTTTTTTGTCCATCGACTTGGACATGTTAGCGATTTTCGTGCGGAGTTCCGCCCGTAAATGGTCGGTGCCCTTATGCTTGGGCATGACCGCCAGCATCTCTTCCAGCCAGGCGATTTTCTCCTGCGTTGTTTTGGCGTTGCGGTAATTCTTTTCCGCCTCGAGGTATTGCGGCGTCAGATTAGCCGGCATGACTAGAGATACTCCTTTATCTTTTTCGCTTGCGTCGGTGAAACACCCGCGGCAGCCACCAGCTCATCGATAGAAGCTTCACGGATACGCTGGACAGAGCCAAATTGTCGTAGCAGAGCGTTTTTACGTCGGGGTCCAATGCCCGGAATACCGTCCATAACCGAAGTGAAGGATTTTTTCCGGTGTAGACTGGAAAAATAGCTGATAGCAAAGCGATGGGCTTCATCTCTTAACCGCTGGAGAAGCTGGAGTCCCGCCGAAGACTTAGCTAACACGAGTGGTTTAGCTCTCTTAGGGAGAAATATCTCCTCATTTTCTTTAGCCAGGCTTGCCAGTGGAGTATTTAGTTCTAACTCTTTAAATACTTCCAATGCGGCATTAAGTTGTCCTTTGCCCCCATCGATGAGGACAAGGTCGGGCTTGATACTCCAGGTATCTTGTTGTGAAGTGCTGACGCCAGCATGCTTGAAACGCCGCCGTAAAACCTCCTGCAACATCGCATAGTCGTTAGCGCCTTCAACTGTTTTTATCTTAAAACGTCGGTAATTGGATGTCTTCGGTTTACCATTTTCAAAAACCACCATACTGCCCACCGCCGACGTCCCCTGGATATTAGAGATATCATATGCTTCCATACGATTAGGTGTAGATGGTAATTTTAACTCTGTTTCCAACTCACTTAAAGCGGCTTCTAGCGACTTGCTGGAAGTAATCTCTTTTATTTTTATCTGCTCAAAGCCTTGCCTGGCATTCTCTGCCGCGATATCAATAAGCTGTTTCTTTACGCCCTGTCGCGGTACGATAATATCCACCGCCCCTCCCCTTTTACTCTTAAGCCACTCCCTAATTACATCCTTGTCCTCTACCGGATACTGGATAAGTAGCAGGGGCGGTATTTGGGGGGAGGAGGAATAATATTGTTTGATAAATCCCGTCATAATCTGGACAGGCTCTTCCTGGCGGGCGCCCTGCATCAAAAATCCCTCTCGACCCGTCAGCTTATTATCGCGTACAAATAAAACCTGCACATAAGCCTGGTCGCCCTCCTGGACGAAAGCAATAACATCTTCTTCGCCGCGGATAACGGCGGCGATTTTCTCTCCTTCGATAACCTCGTGCATCGACTGTATCTGGTCGCGGATGCGGGCGGCATTCTCAAAGTCCATCGCCTCGGAAGCGCGACTCATTTTCGCCTGAAGCTCTTTAATTACGTTATCACGCTTTCCTTCGAGAAAGAGGGTTACTTCCTTAATAACTTGAGCATAGTCCTCGGGGTGGACGTTACCGGTGCAGGGAGCCAGACAGTGACCGAGATGGTATTCCAGGCAGGGTCGGGTTGCCTTGCCCGTAATGTCCTTGCTGCAAAAACGTAAAGGAAATAGACGCTTAAGGATACGGAGGGTTTGCTTGACCGAGCCTGAATTAGAGAAAGGACCGAAATAACGTCCACCATCCTGCTCAAAGCGGCGCGTGACGTAGACCCGCGGCCATTTTTCCTTGATATCGATTTTCAGGTAAGGGAAGCTCTTGTCGTCCTTAAGCATAATGTTATAACGGGGACGGTACTGCTTGATGAAATTAAGCTCCATGATAAGAGCTTCCTGCTCGGAGTTGGCGACATAAAAATCAATATCGGCGATATGCTCCACCAGACGTTGGGTTTTAGGCGTTAGTTTAGTCGGCGACTGGAAGTAAGACCGCACGCGATGATGCAGGTCGGAGGCTTTGCCTACATAGATGATGTTCTTCGCCGCATCACGGTAAATATAAACGCCGGGGCGGTGGGGCAAACGTTTAAGCTGTTCCGTGATAGTGGGGTTTTTAGCTCCTGCTTCTTTATCCATAGCTAAGCTTATTCTAACATAGCCCGAATAGAGAACAAAGAGAGTTAGATACGCTTAAAGCAAGTGTTCCAGCAGAATCTTTATGCCAATACCGATAAGGATCAAACCACCCACGATTTCTGCCCATTTTCCTGCTAAAACCCCTACCCACCTGCCGATAAGCTGGCCGATAATTGTGATTACAAAGGCTGTTACCCCGATGGTGATGCTGGCGGTAACGATATTCACTTTTAAGAAGGCAAAGCTTAATCCTATCGCCAGAGCATCGATGCTGGTAGCAATCGATAAAGCGAAGAGAGTAAGCCAGCCGTTATAATTCCTGGTTTTCTTACCAGATTTTTCATGGAACGATTCCCAAATCATTCGCCCGCCGATGAAAACAAGCAAGGCGAAAGCTAGCCAGTGGTCATAAGCCGAAATGAGGTCAATAATAGCGCGTCCCGCCAGCCACCCTAAAACCACCATTAATGCCTGAAAGATGCCGAAGGCGAGAGGGAAACGCAGGAATTTAGCGAACACAATATGCTTACTGGCAATACCGGAGCTTAAAGCCACCGCAAAGCAGTCGGCAGAAAGACCAATGGCGATAATGAGAATGGAGACGAAGCTGATATCAGACACTGTTTTATTATGCCATATAACCTATTGGTTAGGATATCTTGATTAAACCCTGCTTGATAGCTACTACAACAGCTTCGGTACGAGCGTTAGCATTGAGTTTGCGTAATATAGAAGTTACGTGATTTTTAATCGTCTGTTCGCTAATACCAAGCTCGGCAGCTATCTGTTTGTTCAAGTATCCTTGTGCTATATATTCCAGGATTTCAATTTCCCTAGGGGTGAGAGGCGAGATAAAGGGTCCGGCTTCGGCGCGGGAGGTTAACTCCTGGAACTGCTGTAAAACATGCTCGGCAACCTTAGGACGGTTGGTTAGGCTTTCATTAATAGGATGCTCGCCTCTGGAGACACGCTTAATAGTCTCGATAAGTTGGGAGGCGGTAACTTCTTTATTCAGATACGCCACAGCCTGCGCCTTAATCGCCATAAAAAGCTGGTTATCATCCGGATTAGAAGTGAGAAGGATGACGCCGATGTTCGGCGAATGCTGTTTTATCTTACGTGCTAGGTCGAGACCAGTTTCCGACTGACCATCAAGGTCAAGCAGGACGACATCCGGCGGCATTTTATCGACGGCTTTAAGTACATCGTCATTAATCCCAATTGTCCCTAAGACAACGATGTCTGCAGTATCCGAAAATGCCTGTTCAAGTGCCTGGAGAAATAATGATTGCTGGCTGATTACTAGTAGTTGTATCTTATTGTTATTCATGGCTGTTCAACAGTTTAGGTAGCTAACGAAGCCTCCTAACCGCTTTCCCTCCTCGCCTTTTGACTATCGTCATTAGTTTTCATTTTAAAAACAGAAGCAAATTGCTCAACAAGATATGGGTCATAATGAGTGCCGGCGCGTTTTTTAATTTCTTTAAGCGCATTATCATGTGTAATCGTCTCGGAGTACGACCTATCCGAAGTCATTACCGCAAACTCATTAGCGATTGCCAGTATACGTGATATTATAGGTATATCTTCGCCTTTTTGTCCATCGGGGTAGCCAGTGCCGTCATAATTTTCATGGTGATGCAAAATAGCATCAACGCAATGAGAAAGTTGAGGAATCTGTCTAATTATATCTGCTCCTAACTTAGGATGAGTTTTGATTATCTGCCATTCTTTTTCTGTTAATTCTCCAGATTTACTTAATAACTCACTATTAATGGCTATCTTGCCGATATCATGAAGCATGGCACATGTTTTGAGTTTTTTGGTTTCCTCTTCATTGAATCCTATAGCTTTCGCCAGGGCTAAAGCATATCCAGCAACTTTTTTGGAATGCTTTGCAGTATAGTAGCTCCTGGAATCGACCATATCAGACAAAACGTTAACCAGACCAGACAGCTTGGCGTCGAATACGTCGGATTTCTCCATTGCCTCATCTAATGCTAACCCGGAGAGAGTTCCAGAAGCACATAGAGTTTGATTACGACCATTGCGTTTGGCACGATAAAGAGTTACATCCGCTGAGGCAATGATATCCGTATGGGATATACCATCATCTGGCCAGCATGCTAGACCAATACTGGCAGTAATATTTATTTTGCTGGAATCTATACCCTCACCGATTTTCTCGCGTACCCTCTCTAATACTAAAAGAGCATCCTCCACGGATGTTTGCGGTAATAGTACAGCGAACTCATCGCCGCCATAACGGAAAGCATAATCGGAGGTTCTGACGGAAGATTTAATGTTATGACCAACGATTCTCAGAAGTTCATCGCCAGCGAGATGACCATAGGTATCATTGTATTCTTTAAATGAGTCGAGGTCGAGAATAGCTAAGGAAAAGGCGCCGCCGTAGCGGGAATGTCGGCTGATTTCGCTATCAATCATTTCATCGAGAGAGCGGCGGTTATATAAGCCGGTAAGCTCATCGATACGCGCCTTCTTTTCCGCTTTAGCGTACATCTGGGAGTTTTCCAGAGGCATAGCTATTTGCGAAGCGAGCTGTTCCAAAAGTCTAATATGTCGTTGCGTAAAAGCATAGGGCGTTTTACTGCCCAGAACAAAACTGCCAATAACCTTGCCCTTAGCAATCAAGGGCAGATAAGCTGTTGAACGTAGACTGTGTTTATAGAAGAAATCGCTGGTAGTAAAATACCGTTCTTGAGCAAGGTCAGGTTCAAGGAACGGTTTCTTTTGGGAGACAACCCAGGCCGTACCGGTTCTTTCCATAGGTATCCTATCGCCTATTTGGTATGCAGAAGTTTCCGGTGCGGATAGTGCTACACAGACAAACTCGTTTTCATGAATGAGAACGATAGTTGCCCAAGTGACATCAACCACCTTTTTTAGCTCATCGATAAAGCTACCGAATATTTCTTGAATATCCAGACTCGATGCAAGAATCATACTGGAATTATTGATTACTGATAACTCTTGCTCGCGCTCTCTAAGCTGTTCACGGAGGAACTCTTTTTCCATGCTTACTGCTACGCGGCTGGTGGCGTTTTCGATGACATGGATGTCCTCCAGCGAATAATGTCCGGATTGTTTTTTACCAAGCACTAGAACAGCAATAAGTCGTTCACGGCTTATCAGTGGTATAAACATCGATATATTATTTGATTCAATTTCTTCTCTTTCCTGCGGCCATAGATTTATAAACGAGGGAAGAACGGCTAGATTTTCTTTAGCGATGTATTTTTGTTCTTTTTCTAAATATCTGATGATAGGATTGTTCGGTCTAAGTCTAAAAGTGGCTAATCGATTATTTTCCTTAGGTTCATAGAAATGAGCCGTCAAATCTCCAGTATCAGCTTCGGGGAAGAGTAAACAGGCCTGTTTAGTGTTAAGCGCTTGTACCAGCAGGTTTAATAATTCACCGCCTTGCTCTTCAAGACTAAAAACATTATGTATTTTATTGATGAATTCATTAAGCTTTAGTTGAGCGTTATAACTGGAACCCTGGAAAGCGCGACTCATCCAATCGAAAAGGCGGTCGCGTATAAAATAAATAAAGAAAGCTAAACCAAGCGCTAATGCGGCTGCAACAACAGAACCTAAAACATCCAGTTTGAACCCAAAAAGTTCCTGTCCGATAACTAATAACTGCCAATATATCGCAACACCAAAAACACAGGTGATTATCCACGCTGTGCTTTGCTTGATAACAATTTTTATATCAATTAACCGGCCTCGGATAACAGCAAAAGTTAAAATTAAGGCTACAATAAGATTGCCATAATGGGGTATTGGAAAAGACTCATCCATAGGTATGATAGCGCCGACGGTAAAGAGCGTTAATACACCAATTGATACAAGCATTGTCACAGCCTGGTTATATACTTCAGGCTGGTTGGTATGTCTAAGCATGCGTAGAAAAACAAAAGAGCTCCTACATGCCATTACTATCAACGGGATTGCTATAAATAAAATTCCTATGCCATAATTGATAACTATGGCTCCATTAGTTTCCCCTACACTTTGCGGTACTAAGCCAAGCGAAACTACCACAATAACCAACGCCAGAGAGCCATACGCGAAGGGCAACCAACGTCCCTGGCCTTTAGGGTAAAAAGATGTCATGAATAAATGTAGCTGTACCACCATAAGGAAGTAAGCGATAACATCACACTGTAGGATTATATATTTACTTTCAGGGAAATAATCGCTACGCAGGAAAATATCAGCTGTACTCCAAATCATAGCTGCGATGATAAAGAGATGAAACAGCATATGGCGTTTTTGCCATGGTTGGCTGATAGATAATATAACTAATAAAGGTATATAGGCAGCAAACGCCACTAAAGGTGCAATAGTATATACATTCATACTAAGCGAATTATATCTTATGTATAACAACTGTCAAGATACCACTAAAGTAAGCAAACCAATGTAAGGGAACTAAAGTACTATTGATTTTAAACTATATCAACATAGGTTAATATATATCAAAAAATCTACATTTTTATCGTAAAAATGGTAATGCGTGAAGCTAAATCACGAAGAGAAGATAAGCTAGTAAAGCTGAATTAGGATTCTTCGAAGTCTTCGTCGAGGTTTAAGAACGATTCCAGTTGCTTATTAAGCGCCTGGATATCAAGGTTGTTAGGATTTTTACCAACAGTTATGCCGTAGCTAACGAAGAACTGGAGAAAATTATGAAGGAGGTCCGTCATCTGGCGAGTATAAGACTGAAATTCTTCCCTGGAAACACCGTTTTTATGGTTTTGTCGCTCTTTTAGCTGGTACTGAATGAGGTAATTAACGAATTCCGACCGGTTCATTTCGCCGCGGTGCTCATCAATCTGTTTAACGATATCTTCTTTGACGACCATGATTAAATCGTCTTTATTTAGTAGTAAAGTCCTTCTCATGTTAGTAATGTGACCCCTATTTCGTTCCCGTTATATTAACGAATACTATTTCTATACCTATTTTTAGTCTAACATCAACGTATAAATATCTTCATAAAGGGTATAAAAGTATCATAAATAATACCTTAAGGTTTCATTAACGGTTAACAATGATGCAAGTCAATACCAGCGAGGCAATTTTTACATAAAAAACCCGAAGACAATCATCTTCGGGTTACATACGGTATATTCGTAACTAATGTTATGATTAGTCCTCGTTATTAGCGGTTCTTAGCATACTCGTGAGAGCATCAATGGTTTTAAGGAGTTTTAATCCGCTCTCGGTTACTCGGTAAGCAATAACCGTTTCATCCACATTGACTTGATCAATCAAACCTTGATTTATCAGATAATTAAGATTCTTTTTAATCTGTTTTTTATCGGTTTTGGTAAAACCTGATACTTTCTTTTTATTTTTATCGTTCTTGCCAGGACGTAACATATCAGCGATTACCTCGATATATGATTGGCTTTTCTCATTAGTGATTTTGGGATTAGCGGTATTGCCGTTTAAAAGCTCTTTATTGAGCTCAATATTCATGCCGTCACCATTCTACTCGTCTCACGAAAAATTTGTCAATTAAATAAATGTACAAAACGTTGGTTTTAAAAAAATATTTTTTCTTATGCTATAATTTATAACGTATATTGAAGGTTTAGGATGTATAAGAAGACAGAAAAATTATCGGCACTAGTATACCGGCGCATCGTGGTCAAACTGGGTACCGGATTGTTGACTGGTGGGAGTAATCACCTGGACCAGAAAGTGATGGCTAATCTGGCATCGCAAATTGCCCAATTACAAGAACAGGGCGCCGAGATAGTGATTGTTTCCTCTGGAGCTATTGCTGCCGGAAAACATAAGCTGGGTTTGACGGAGAAAATCAAGGGCATTCCCTATAGGCAGGTGTTGGCATCGGTGGGGCAAAGTCGGTTAATGCATACCTATGAACAGTTATTCGAACGGCACAACATCACCGTAGCCCAGGCATTATTAACCAAAGCCGATATTGCCGACCGCGCTGGCTACCTTAATGCCCGCAACACCCTGCTAGCACTAATGGAATTAAAAGTCGTTTGTATCGTTAATGAAAACGATGTCGTCTCCACCGATGAAATTAAAGAAGCCAAATTTGGCGATAATGATAACCTTTCAGCGATGGTGGCTAACTTAGTAGACGCCGACATGTTGATATTGCTGACGGATATCGGTGGACTATTTACCGCCGACCCTCATACCAACCACAAGGCGAAGCTTATACCCGTTGTGAAGAAAATTGACGCCGATATAAAAAAATTAGGGGCGAATACGACCAGCTCTGTGGGAACGGGCGGTTCGATAACCAAGATAGAAGCCGCCAAACTGGCTACCGAGTCAGGAGTGCGCGTAGTTATCGCCGACGGCAGAGAACCTAATATAATCATCAGACTTGCTAGCGGGGACTCCGTCGGCACCCATTTCCTAAGCGCCGCCGACCATCTTGAGAGTCGGCAAAGATGGTTTCTATCCGGACTTTCCACTAAAGGTAAACTGATTATCGATAGCGGCGCCGCTTTAGCGCTGAAGAAACAAAAGCGTAGTCTACTGGCGGCGGGGATTAAGTCGGTGGAGGGCAAATTCGGGCGGGGCGATATTGTTGAGATTTACGATACTGCGGGGACGCAAATAGGCTGTGGCATCACTAACTATAACGCTGCAGACATCGTTATTATTAAAGGAGCACAATCCGACAAAATCAGCAGCCTTTTAAGTTTCGATTACGGACCGGAAATAATACACCGGAATAACTTAGCATTACTGTAAAGGGAGGCACCAATTGCTAAAGGGTAAACTCTACTACTCCACGAACGGACAATTTATCGCGAATGTCAACTACCAATTCCAACACCAGGAAGATAATCATTGGTGGGGAGAGCTGACACTAACGGAATATAAAAAAGTTAATGACGGAGGAGGCTACACCATCCAGCTAGAGGATGGTAAGAAGAGCAGCTGCGTTTTGAAAAGGCGTATTAATCGGGCTGTATCAAGTCTGCCGCCGCGCTATGTATACTACTTTAACGGTGGCGGGGAGTTTAAGTAACAAAAAGAGAGAAGTATTATTAATAATGAAAAACTCTATCGATGATTTGAAAGCCAAAGGCAGAGCCGCTAAGGTTGCTTCGCGTCATCTTGCTTATTTATCTACAGATATTAAGAATAAAGCGTTAAAATATATCGCCGAGGATATCTTGCTGCGGAAGGATGAAATACTTACCGCTAATGAGAAGGACTATAAGGCGGCTAAAGCTACCGGCATAGGCGCTGCCCTGCTGGATAGACTCATGCTTAACGAGAGTCGTCTGGAAGGCATTGCGGCTGATACGCGAGCCGTCGCCGCTTTGCCCGACCCCGTCGGCGAGGTATATGAGATGCGCACGATGCCAAATGGACTGCAAATCGGCAAGAAACGAGTACCCATCGGCGTTATCGGGGCGATTTACGAGAGCCGACCTAACGTAACTGTGGATATCACCTCACTCTGCCTAAAATCCGGTAACACTGTCATCCTGCGGGGTGGTAAGGAAACGATAAATTCCAACACCGCCATCGTTAAAGTAATTCAAAGTGCCTGCAAGCGAGCGGGCATACCAGCGGGGTGCGTGCAGTTTATAGATAATACCGACCGCACGCTAGTGGATGCCATGTTGAAGATGAACGATGTCATTGACTTGATTATTCCGAGGGGCGGGGCGGGATTAATACGGTCGGTAGCGGAGAAAGCCACGATGGCCGTCGTCACCGGCGGCATCGGCGTATGCCACACCTACGTTGATAAAAGCGCCGATATCGAGAAAGCCGTGAACATCGTCTATAACGCTAAAGTGCAACGTCCTACCGTCTGTAACGCTTTAGATACGGTTATCGTCCATAAAGATATCGCGGCCAGTTACCTGCCAGAGATGGCGGCAGAACTGAATAAAGCTAAAGTGGAGCTGCATTGCGACACAAAAGCGATGGCTATCCTCAAAGCAGAAAAGGGACTAAAACTGGTGCCCGCCGTTGCCGATGATTGGGGTAAAGAATTCCTGGCGCTGATAGCTGCCATAAAAGTAGTGGATTCGCTGAACGATGCTTTAGAGCATATCGAAAAATACGGCTCGGGACATTCCGAAGCTATCATCACCGAAGACTATGATAATGCGATACGCTTCCTTAATGAGGTGGATGCCGCTTGCGTTTACGTCAACGCCAGCACAAGGTTCACCGACGGCGGACAGTTTGGGCTGGGGGCAGAGGTGGGGATAAGCACGCAAAAACTTCACGCCCGTGGTCCGATGGGACTTAAAGAGTTAACTTCTTATAAATGGATTATCTTCGGGAACGGTCAGGTAAGACCATAATCAGTGTATCGTCATTCCCGTGTACACGGGAATACAGAATGACAATTAGTATTATTTCTGGGGTTTTAGAGCTTCCTGCTGGACTTTGAAAAGCTGCTGTATTCCCTTTTCCGCTAACGACACCAAATCGTCAATAGACTGTCGTGAAAATGGCTTACCTTCAGCTGTGCCCTGAACTTCTACAAAATCACCTTTGCTGGTCATCACGATATTAAAGTCAACCGCAGCCTGCGAGTCCTCATCGTAGCAAAGGTCAAGCATCATGTTACCACCAACGATACCAACACTGGTAGCCGCAACGGCGTTTTTAAGGGGTATCTTAGAGATAATGCCCATCTGCATTAACTTCTCCATCGCCTGATATAAAGCCACATAAGAGCCGGTAATAGCAGCGGTACGCGTACCGCCGTCAGCCTGGATAACGTCGCAATCAACGATTAAGGTTCTCTCGCCGAGAGCTGACATATCCGTCACCGCCCGTAGAGAACGTCCGATGAGACGCTGGATTTCCTGATTACGTCCGCCTACCCTGCCGTTGGTGGAGTCGCGCTGTGAGCGGGTAACGGTGGCACGGGGGAGCATGGCATATTCAGCGGTTACCCAGCCGGTACCGCTGCCCTTGAGAAATGGCGGCACCCTATCGTCAATACTGACGGCGCAGAGAACATGGGTCTTGCCGAGCTTGATTAACGCCGAGCCTTCAGCAAAGCTCTGGTACCCTGGGATTATCTTAATGGGCCTTAGCTCGTCATAGTTACGCCCGTCAACTCTTTTCACGAAAAAATTCTCCCATCTAAAAAACGTTACGTCAGAGTATAACATTGATTGAGAAGCTTGGCAATCAATAGGAAACTAGATATTCTTTAAGCCATTTTAAAGCCGCTTCGGCCACGTCTTGCTTATTCTGAAGGCGGCTGCCGTTTAACTCAAGCTTGCGAGTGAATACGCCGTCCTTGTTCGCCATACCAAGGTAAAAAAGCCCCACCCTTTTACCCGGTGTAGCGCCAGTTGGTCCAGCGATACCGGTATCGGAAAGGCATATATCCACTCCCAGCACCTTTTTACCGCCTTGAGCCATCTCCTCGGCGACCTGCGGACTTACCGCGCCGTATTTCTTAAGCGTCGCTGCCTTAACGCCGATGATTTTCATCTTAGTCTCGTTGGAGTAGGAGACGACCGCACCTTTAAAATAATCGGAACTGCCGGCAACGTTGGTAATAAGGTTAGATATCAGCCCACCAGTGGCGGACTCCACAGTGCCCAGGGTAAGTCTTTTTTTCCTTAACAGGTCGCCGATTTCTTTTTCAATAGCTGCCATATGTTTTTCCATTATAACCAGGGGAAGATATTGAAACGGATATAACTGAAGTTTTCTTTTACTTGCTCCGCACCTTCGACAATGCCCATGTGCCCGGGCAGGAGATATTCTATATCAAGTTTGGCGAGTGATTCAATAGATTTTTTTAAGTCAGCGGCGTTCCCGCCAGGAAGGTCAACACGTCCAGTATTCATCTCGAAAAGAACGTCGCCGCAAATAAGGACTTTTTCTTTCTTGATATAATAACAAACACAGTCCGGCGAATGACCCGGCGATGGTATTAACTCTATCTCTAAATCACCTACGGTTAAAACTTTTTCATCCAGTAGATAGTCCTCGGTAAACTCTACTGGCTCCACCCCTAAGAGTGTGTCAGCATCAATTACCACCAGTTGATAATTTTTCTTCTGGACGGGGTGAAGGGCGATTTTCGCCCCCGATAACTTCTTGAAGGCTTCATTAGCGGCACGGTGGTCGATGTGGAGATGGGTGTTAACGATTATGCCAATATCCGCGGGGTCGATGCCGTCCTGATGCATCGCGCCCACCTTTGCCGCCAGAAACTGCGTGTTGCCGGGGTCGATAATGATGCCTGGGTTACTTTTTATGATATAAGTATTGGCGTCCAACATCCCCTGCTCGGGATACAAGTATAGATTATTTACCAATTTCATGTTATATTATCTCCAAATGGGTGCTATATAAAGGATTAACACCTATATTATATATTATTATGATAGGGAGGCTAAAATATGAAAATCGCAGGAGCCATTCTTGGAGCGCTTGGTGGGATATGCACAATACTATATGTCGTTGAGGTTTTTAGGGCAGGTCAAGCACCCCTCTTTAGCGACAAATTAGGCGTATTTTTCTGGATATATCTTGGAATATTTTTATTCCTGGGCGCTATCGTTTGTATAATGTTACGCAAGCGTAATACTGCTGATAAAGAGCTTTAATATTACAACGATGGCTTAATCATCAATACAAGGAGGCTGAAGTATGGGAATTATTACATTGGTTCTTGCATTTCTATCTATCATCAGCGTCGCGTTGGGTGTAGTCGATATCTTACAATTAACAGCCGAACCCATTCTTAACGCGAAAATTACCTGGGAATTCTGGATGCTATTGGCGAGTTTCTTAATGCTATCTACTATCGCCTGTTTACTTGTAAGCAATAAACGGAACACTCTAGAATAGCCTACGATAGGTAAAAACCTTGAGTGTGAATCAAGAAAGATATAATACCCACCTGACGGTAAAAGTAACGCCTAACGCGAGCCGTAACCAAATATTAGGTTTGAAACAAGGTATTTTACAAGTAAAAATTGCGGCACCGCCGGAAAAGGGCAAAGCCAATAAAGAACTCATCGATTTTCTGGCAGAAGAATTAGGAGTAAAAAAATCTGCCGTATCAATTATTAAAGGTCAAACCAGCCGTTATAAGACCATCCTGATTACCGGTATGAGTGACAAAGAACTACTTAAGCGTATTACAATTTAGGAAAAAGAAAGGGGGGCTTTCGCCCCCCTTTAAATTTTACCGTTGAATATTTAGTCCGATTATTATTTACGAGCCTTGTTCTTCCGGCGACGCCACCAAGCGAAGTATAGAACAATCGCTAGTATTACTATCCAGACCGGACTGAAGATACCCAGCCCGATAAAGAAAGCCGAAAGGGCATGACCGAAACTTACTAAGCCCGCCCAGGCGCTATCAACTACACTACCAGCGCTCCAACCAGTACGTACGGTAATATAATTTTCTCTGACGTAATCAGCCATGATGCCTTTATCATCGGTAATCTTTAACGAAACAGTATAAGTACCAGCAGTATCATATACATGGAAGGGATTCACCTCGGTACTGGACTTGCCATCACCGAAGTCCCACTCGTAAGTGTAGGGGTAGAAACCACCAGATACAGTTGGATTAAACGGGACAGCAACATCTTCGTTGACGGTTCTGGTTTCGGCATTGAATTCGACCATCAACTTGGACTGCTCTAAGGTTACGGTAAATAGAGCCAGATTGGAACTCTGCTCCAGGTACTGCATGCGGCCCTTAGTTGTCTCGATTTGCTCGCGAGTACTGGTAAGTTCCCTCTGGACTTGAAGGATTTCATCAACCTTACCAGCCTTCTTCATCAACTCAAGGAGCTGTTGCTCGCTTGCCTCCAGATTACGCAGTTTAGATGCGAGGTCAGTATATTCTTCAGTGACATCCTGCCCCGAAGTCTGCTCCGTTTTTACATCAATAGCCAGGTTATGCAGTGCCTGCATGGTGTCATTAAACCGATCGGCAAGTACCCTGAAGCTGATATAAGCGTAAAGTTTGTTTTGGTCTTCGGAAATATTTGAGTTAACAACGAAGCCGCCAAAATTGGCAGCGATGGTTTTTATCTGGTCAAGAGTCGTCGAAAAGTTATCGACTACAATAGTCATGTAGGCGTTATAAATTACCATGCGGTCGGCAGTAGTCAGTACCGCAAAATATCCCTCACTGCCCCCTTTAGATTGTGTTACAGTAACAGGAGCAGTTGACATTGTCGGTGCCGTTGTCGGTGCCGGCATAGTCGCCAGAGCCATCGTCTGTGTCATAGTAGTCGTTGGAACAGGTGGTCGCGGTGTAACCATATCATTTGAACCTGAATATACCTCATGAGCTGCTTCGCCACCGGCGCAGGCCGTCGTACCTATAAGCAGCAAGGCGACCAATATGCCAAATATTAGCTTTTTCATAAAGACCTCCAACTTGTTACTTCTTCGCTTATTATAACGTAAAAATTGACAAAAAGTTTGGGAGTTATGAATATTTTTTACATTATTTTCGTTATTGACGGTTTATGATATTTCTAATGGAGGTACGCTTTTCTATGTATTCTTTAACGATACGGCGTCCTTCTTCAGTCAAACGCGCATTGCCTCCCCTCTGTCCCCCGGTAGTCTTTACCACCAGTGGACTTGACGCCAGACGGTTCATTGCTTCCACCCAGAGCCAGGCATTACGGTACGCCAGCTTCATCGAACGGGCTGCGGCGGATATCGAACCAAGTTTATCAATACGGTCTAATAGTGTTGCCCTGCCCCACCCCATGAGCAGTTTACCGTCTTTTTCAAGCCAGACCTTACTCCTTAAAACGATACCTGATTCTGGTTGATGACCGGAACGTATACCGTGTTTTATGCCGAATTCCGGGAAAGAACTATCATTATCTTGTTTCATAATTACCTCAAAATTTCTAGTTGTATTATATTACCAACAATATAACGTTTTGTCAAACGCTGTGACTTTTTTGTGACATTTTCCCCTGTTTTTGTGATGTTTTTGTGATGTTTCAAGCCTATCATCCATAGCGTATGTGCGATATGACCACTTCGTCAAAAACACATAAAACATCCAGGGAGCAAATACTAAATACAAGGAGCTAATCATGCCAAGGAAACGCATCTTCAAAAATATACGCTTAACATCAGGAGATATCGCGGCGTATTGCGAGGTAAGCAAGAGTACCGTTCTCGAATGGATAAAAAGCGAAAGACTTAAGGCTTTTCAGCTACCTAGTGGTCACTATCGCATTGACATTAAAGACTTTAAGAATTTCCTCTTGAAATTTAACATTCCTGTTAAGGGATGGCCTTTCGAAGAATAAAAACAACACTCGGCGGGATAAGATTTAAGATGTTCCCAGCTGTATGAGCTGACCTGTCATATAGCTGCACTTATCCGACGCCAGAAAAGCCACCACCGGAGCGACATCCGCTGGCTCACAGAGACGCTTTAAAACAGATGCCTGCTTTTCCTCTTCCAGCATTTCACGCGGAGCACGGTTAGTGAGGCCAGTCTTGCCTAGTCCGGGACCGACGGCATTAACAATAATGCCTTGAGAGCCAACTTCCCTTGCCAACGCCTTGGTAAATTGTACGACACCTCCCTTAGCCGCCCCATATATTGAAATGAGGGGGTAGCCCTGCCCGCCGGAGGTATTAATAATACGACCGTATTTACGGGCAAGCATATGGGGCAAGACCGTGCGGGCAACCCGTATCTGGCCGAGTAGATTTACACCTATATCAAACTGCCAATCCTCCTCCGTCATTTCCATAAAGGGGCGTTCCTTGGTGCTGGCGCCCGCGTTGTTGACTAAGATATCTATCCTGCCGAATTGTTTAACCGCCTTTGTTACCATAGCATCAACTTCTGATCGTTTAGTTACATCGACTTTTATGGCTAAGGCTTTACGTCCCAATGTCTCAACTTGAGCAGCAGTCTTTTTCGCGCCTTCAAGGTCGATATCTGCGGCGATAATATCGCAACCTTCTTCCGCTAAAGTTAAACAGATGGCTTTGCCGTAACCTATCTGGCTACCGGCGCCGGTTACCAGAGCAACTTTATCTTTAAGTTGAAGATCCATAGACACCCCCTATTTCTATCTGAAATCAGTGGCGAACAGGAAGCGTACCTTGAGCACGAAACCACGCCACATGGTCTCTAATTGATTCCTGCCACGGTCGGGAGGTGAAACCAAGCTCTTCACGCGCCCGCGCTGAACTCACCAGAGAGTTACTTCGCAGCACATCGATGGAGTAAGCAGTGAAAACAGGCTTCATGCGGAGTAATCGGTAATAAACGCTAGCAAGTACCCCTGCCGCGCGGGCAATTACGGTAGGTATCCTGTAAGTCGGCGCTGGATAGCCAATATCACGTTCCAGTTCTTTTATTAACTCCGGTACCTGAACCTGGGCTCCGGAGAAGATGTAATGACGCCCAGAACGTCCTTTTTGCATCGCGAGGATAAGACCGCGGGTAACATCACGCACATCCACGAAGTCGTAAGCGCCACTGACAAAGGACTTTAGCTGTCCGCTGGCAAAATCCATAATAAGCTGTCCAATATTGGAAATGCCGAAATCCCATGGTCCGATAACACCCGTGGGACAGCATATTACGGCGTCTAATCCGCCTTTCTGAACCTCATCAAGAAGAAGGAGTGTAGCACGGGCTTTGCTTCTAGCATAATCACCTAAAACACGGTCAGGATTAAACGGCTGTGATTCGTCAATGACAGTGCCCTTCGGAGGTTCTGCAATCGCGTGAATAGAGCTGGTATAAACCAACCGACGGACTTTGCAGGCACGACAGGCAGCGATGACATTACGCATGCCTTCCACATTGACCTTCTCGAGTAATTTTGCCATGCCCGGCATGATAGTGACAATACCGCCAAGGTGAAAAACAGCGTCCATACCTTGGAATGCCATTTTCAGGCTTTCCACATCAGTAACGTCGCCATTAACAGTTTCAACCTTTAAGCCGGCTATCGGGTGGGTATCATCATTAGGTAAAACCAAGACTCGCACATCAAAATTGCTGGCAAGTAACTCACGCACCAAAACGTTGCCGATATGCCCCGTTGCCCCCGTTACAATAACCACTCTCCTATATCCTTTCAACTTAATTTTAAGAACGTGAGAAATCCTTGTCAATGGTATCGCAAATCCGAAAAAGAGGAAATTTACATTATGTGAAATTTTAGTGAATCAGAGTAATGAACTGACTTAAGTTAAAGTCCCAGGTAGGCTTTCCTGATATGTTCGCTGGCAAGGCAGGTGGCGCAGTCGCCTTCCATGACAATCCGCCCGTTTTCCAGTACATAAGCCCTATCGGCTATTTCCAGAGTGCGTCTGACGTTCTGTTCAATTAATAATATCGTTATACCCTGTTTACGCAGCGACTGTATTATTTTAAAAACCTCCATAACCACCATCGGCGCCAGACCGTTTGAAGGTTCATCAATGATACATAGTTTTGGTATTGACATCAGCCCCCGCCCCATCGCCAGCATTTGCTGCTCCCCGCCGCTGAATGTCCTGGCGAGTTGTCGCTCCCTTTCCTTTAGCCTTGGGAACATCTCATATACATTTTTCAAGGTTTCTTTCCTGCTTTTCCAGGCGTTTTTAGCATAAGCTCCCATTTCCAGGTTTTCTCTCACGCTCATTTCAGAAAAGAGTTTTCTGCCCTCGGGAATATGGGAAATGCCAAGTTCTGAAATCTTATGGGGTTCCATGTGGTCAATTGGCTGATTTAAAAATTCAATGCTGCCGGAGGATACGCGTATTAGACCGGTTATAGTATTCACCAGGGTCGACTTACCCGCTCCATTAGCGCCGATAAGAGCGACAATTTCACCCTTGTTAACCTTCAGGCTAACGTCCCATAAAATCTGAAGATTGCCGTAACCGGCGTTTATCTTTTTAACTTCCAGCATCAGCTTTTTCCCCCAGATATGCCTCGATAACCTTTTGGTTAGTAGTGATTTCTTTAGGAGTCCCTTCGGCGATTTTCTTACCATAATTCAACACAATGATTCTACCGCAGATACCCATAATAGCCTTCATAACATGCTCAATCATGATAATAGTAATACCTTTTTTTTGTATCTTCTGTACCAGCTCCATCGCCTCGAGAAGTTCGGTCTGGTTTAGCCCAGCCATCAGTTCATCAAGCAATAATAGTTCCGGTTTGGTTGATAGGGCTCTGGCAACTTCGACTCGTTTCTGGTGCGCCAGTGTCAGGTCTCTGGCAGGTGAATAGGCTACATCCATTAATCCCACAAACTCTAGTATCTGCTTGGCTTCTGTAGTAGCATCCCCCTTGAGCCGTTTTTGTGCGCCGAAAAGCGAACCTATCCGCACGTTCTCGATGACGGGCAGACTACCAAATACTTTCACCGTCTGGAAAGTCCTGGCAATACCAAGACGGCAGACTTTATATGGCTGAATTCCAGTGATTTTCTTACCCTTATACCATATCTCGCCAGGTTTAGGCTCAAATGCTGCCGATATTAAGTTAAAGAGGGTGGTTTTGCCAGCACCGTTGGGTCCAATTAACCCGAGTATTTCACCCACGTCGACATAAAAGTCGACGTCGGATACCGCCGCCAAACCACCAAAATATTTTGTAATTCCTTTACCCTCGAGTAAGTGCACTTTTCACTCCCTTGATTCGTTTCCAAAGGTTCTGAATTAACCCCATCAAACCACTGGGCAGGTAAAGAATAGTGGCGATAAGGATAACACCAAAGATAAGCATATAATAGTTCTTCAGGTTGCCAGTCTGTAATATTTCCTGGATGTAAGTAAAAATAACTGCGCCGATTGCCGGACCCCAAATATTTGCCATCCCACCAAAAATCGCCATTAGCGCCGGGCTGAAAGATATCATCGGGTTGAACGCCGTGCCCGGGTCAACATAGGTAGCTTTTGTCGCCATAATAACACCCGTAGCGCCCATGAATATGGCGCTAATGGCAAAGGTAAGTATCTTGGTCATGGTAACATTGACGCCGGTATGAGCTGCCGCTTCTTCATTCTCACCGATGCTTTGCAGCGCTAGTCCGTATTTCGACCTTCTAATAAAGTAAGCTACAAGCATGGTGAGTACAAATATTCCCAGCAGGTAGTAATATACAGTTTCATTGCTTTCAAGAGCGACAATACGACCACGCGTTCCCTCGATAACAATTTCCCAGTAGAAAATTACTTCCTTAAAAAGTAACACGAGACCAAAGGTAAACATGGCGAAATAGATGCCTTTAAGTCTTAGAGTTATCGCGCCGATAATAAAAGCAAGGACGAAACTGGCGGCAGCGGCGATGAGAACTACGATAAATAACGGGAAGACGGCGCCAGTAACAGGGTAAAATAGAGCCCCGGCATAGATGCCAAGTCCGTAAAATGCGGCTGTCGCTAGTGATATATAGCCGGTAGTGCCGGAGAACATCGTCCAGCTTATGGTCAGAATAATAAAAACGAGGAAATTGGAAAACAGGGCTACGCCATATTCCCAACCGTAATTAGGTAAAAAGCCCAATATCACCAGAATAGCCAGAGGTATTCCGATATCGAAACCAAGCTTTTTCCAATTTGTCATGCTAAAATTCATCATCTATCTTCCCATAATGCCTTTTGGTCGTATTAGTAGTAATGCGATAAATATTACATAGTAAGAAGCTACGGATAAGCCCGGCTGCCAGTAAGCCACACCAGTACCGATAATTCCTATAATAAAACCACCTATAAAACTGCCGGGGATGCTACCCAGCCCGCCCAGTGTGATAATAACAGTGGCGATAACGGTATATCCTAAGCCCATAACTGTACTTATGGGATAACAGACGCTAATAAGCGCGCCGGCAATGCCTGCCATAGCAGCACCGAAGCCGAAACATAGTGCCAGCATAAAATTAATATTTACACCCATCAGACCAGCAGTGGCAGTATCCTGGGCAGATGCTCTGATAGCCTTGCCGGTACGGGTACGAGCCAGAAACATGTAAAAAGCAATACCGATAGCTACGGCAAAAGCAGCCGCCACTATGCGGTTTTCGACAAATAATGAGTTTCCAATGCCAATGCCGGTGCCGAGATAGGAATAGCTACGCGGTGTAGAACCCCAGATAAGAACCGCAATATTTTGCACGATAAAATAGAGCCCGAAGGCGGCTAACATGCCGTTGCTTTCAAAAATACCTGGATTAGCCGATCTCACTCTTAAACTCGTGAAAATAGTGCGATAGAGGAGAAAGCCGACAACAAACATTATCGGAGCAATTATAACGATGGTAAGCAACGGATCGACGCCGAGTCCCTGTAATGCGAAAGTAATAAAAGCGCCGAACATCATAAATTCGCCGTGGGCGATATTAAATACTTTGGCTACGCCGTACTGTAAACTAAGCCCCATGGAAACTAGGGAATAGATACCGCCGATGAATAATCCGCCAAGGAGAATATTTAAAAATAATTCCATTAGATTATCTCAAGAGTTTATACAACATTATATATTATTATTGATTCATTATGCCAGCAGGCTACCTGAAGGTCATATTCGGTATCTTTAGAGGATACCTGTAGGGCTGGAATCCCACGGTATGACCTCCAGACAGCCTGCAATTTTTTTGTTTTTACCTTATTTGATTTTTTTTAACTATTTTGGCCACGGTGGCTTAGGATAGACGAACGGAGCGGTTTGGTTATGGTCGTTGTCAACGACTTCAAAGATACCCTTCTGCCATTGACCAATCTGGCCCAAGTAGCATGCCTTTGGTAGTAAACCACCACCCTTGCCATCTCCCAGGATATCCCAGTAGAAATCTCCTAACACTGTGTCGAAATGGGTAGTCCTGTAAACTTCGATGACTTTTAGAGGATCAATAGATGCAGCCTTCTCGAGTGCCTGCTGGAAGTACTGGAGAGTGGCATAATATAGTATGGCGCCCCAGTAGTCCATATTACCTTCGCCGCCGACCAATGGCCGGACTCTTTCGCCAAAGGCTTTAGCCTTTTCCGAGCTTTTCTCGTTCCAGGCACCCTCGCCGCAAACATCTTCAAAAGCTGCGCCATACATGAGAGGGAAGAACCCAAAGTTGGCGCCTGGGCCGATTAAGACGCACTTGGGGTTAAAATCAAGCGCCATGGCTGTTTGCATGAAAAGCATATTCTGAACCGGATAAGCGAACATACAGAAGACGTCAGGATTTAGGTCCTTAGCTTCTTTGATTATCGGGTCGAGATCCGCGATGGCATACGGTATGCTCTTGGCTTGGACGACCGTGATGCCGCGTAAATTACACTCACTCTGCATAGTGAGGTTGTATTCAGCGCCATGCAGGTCGTTCATGAAGCAGATATAAACCGTCTTGGCGCCTTTCGCAGCGATAAGGTCACAAAACATGGGTATCTGGTAATGGTTGGAGAAGTTTAAAACTGCGTAGACATAGGGCATTTTCGCCAATTGCGGTTCAAGAGTAGTAGCACCGCCTTCGCCGCAGAGCATCATTGTCTTATATTTATTGGCGATAGGCGCCGCAGCAAAAAGCATAGCCGTGCCGGTAGGCCCAAAGAGGAAGTCCACGTCATCTACCAGGCAGAGTTTTTCAATATTCTTGACGCAGACAGCAGTATCACTGGCATCATCATACTCAATTATTCTAACCTTGAGTTTCTTGCCGGCTATATCGATACCGCCGGCAGCATTGACGTCTTCAGCCCACATTTTATAAACAGGAGCATAGCCATATGCTTGGAAACCAGCCTGCGGCCCGGTGATATCACGCGAAGCACCGATAACGATTTCATCTTGTGCTGGCGGAGTTGGTTTTGCCGTAGTGGCTGGCTGTGCTGTAGTAGTGGTTGGCGGTACCGTAGTAGTAGCCGTCTGCGTTACTGTCTGTGTTGTCGTGGTGGCGCAGCCGGTTAAGCTAAAGGGTACAATAAGGGCTACACAAAGGATTAGTGGTATCGCGATTTTTAAAATTTTTTTCCACATAATTTTCCTCTCCTAATTTTTGGTGAAATTTACCCGGAATAATTAACCTCTTTTGTCACATATAATTACCTCCCTCCTTGAAACTATTTCTTCGACAATTTAACATAGCCTAGCACAAAGGTGAGTAAATTGCAACATAATATTCTTTATATTGCCAAGAGATTTTAATACCTATAAATAAATCTGTCAAATATCAAGATTTTATTAGTTTTATCTATTGAAATTTCTAGTGGGGAAGGGGGGACTCGAACCCCCACGCATTGCTGCACTGGATCCTAAGTCCAGCCCGTCTGCCAATTCCAGCACTCCCCCAAGCCGTAGAGTACTCTCACAAACTATATCATTTTAAACCTGTAGTCTCAAGTACATACAGCCAGTATTTTCTTGCCGTTTCATCTTGCAAACATACATCATCTTTGCTACTATTGACATACATAGATTGTCTAAGTAATAACCATACTCGAGGTGATTGATATGGAACCGAAACGTGACTTGCTCAAAGGTAGCTCGAATTCACTCTTGCTTTGCCTGCTTGAGAGACAGCCGATGTATGGCTACCAGATAGTCAAAGAGCTCCAGGTGAGAAGCCAGGGGTATTTTAAGTTTAAAGAAGGTACGCTTTACCCCGCCCTCCATCGCCTGGAAAAGTCCGGCTTGATAACCGGAGAATGGAAGGTGTTGCCGAACGGACGGCAAAGGCGATATTACCTCATTACCGCGAAAGGGCAAGCCAAACTTGTCGAGGAAAAAACCCGATGGCTGGATTTCTTCACCGCAGTTAAGTTGATACTCCAACCTGAAACAAAAGGAATATAAATCAGGGTAGCAAAAATGACACTGAACCTAACACAATATTTAGAGAGTATTAAAGCTGATGCTCGGCTGGAAGAATCCGATGAAACCGCTATTATGAGCGAGCTTGAAGCCCACATTGAAGACAAACTCCAGGAGTACACGGATGCTGGCCTAACAAAAGAAGAAGCTATTAAGAAATGCCTCAATCAAATGGGCAACATCAAGTCAATTTCCCGCCAGATATATGAGGCTTATAGTCAAGGCAGCTGGAAACAAGTTTTATTAGCTGCCATGCCCCACTTCCTTTTTGGGTTATTGTTCGTCCTTAACTGGTGGCACTACCCTGCCTGGCTATCTGTAGTGCTAATACTCATTATCGGGACAACGGTTTACGGTTGGTCGCACGGCAAACCCTCGTGGGTTTTCCCCTGGTTAGGATATACTCTGGTGCCGGTAATTATCGTCGGGCTAATGCTGCTTTATCTTCCTCAAGGATGGTCGTTCCTGGCGATACTGGTTTATTTACCGATTGCATTATGGTGGTTATACCGTATTGTTATTTTAAGTATCAAAAGAGACTGGCTCTTCAGCTCATTGACGCTGTTACCGATGCCAATCATCATCGGCTGGTACTTAGCGATTTCACCATCGGGCATTCCATCCGAAGATAGCTTGCAGCAGCTTTCATATTATGCCCCATGGATAGGGTTCAGTTTCATGGAGCTGGCATTGACGATAGCCACTTTTATCCGCTTACGCCAGCGCTGGTTAAGAATCGGTTTACTAGGCGCCTCCGGGATAATGACATTAAGTTTGATTGTCTATCATTCAACTGGTTACGTAAATAATCTCGCCTTCCTCGGACTTTTTATAGCTATATGGGGCGTGTTGCTCATTCCCGCACTTTTAGAAAGACGACTAAAAAATATCAAGGTGAAATAAAATGAGGCAGGTAGCCATCGTTACCGATACCACCGCCTGTGTCCCACAGGAACAGGTCATCAAGTATGACATCGAGGTAGTGCCAGTTCCCTTGATAATTGACGGGAAGACCTACCGTGACGGCATAGATATCACGGCAACCAAGTTTTATAAAATGTTGCGTCAAGCCAAGAAAATGCCGACGACTTCCGCCTCTTCACCTAATCCCTATTTAGAAGCCTTCCGCAACGCTAGCCGTAAGGCGCCTAATGTCCTTTGTCTTACGGAACCTTCAAAATTCAGCGCGATGTTTAATTCCGCTCGTACAGCCATGCAAACAGCCAAAAATACCTTAAAAAACGTCACCATTGAAGTCATAGAATGCACTACTGCTGCCGCTGGCCAAGGGCTGGTGACGCTGGCAGCTGCACGGGCTGCCATAGCAAATAAAAGTCTTGGTGAAGTGAAGAAAATAGTCAATAACGTTATGGCAAAAGTAAACCTATTCGCTTCGCTGGATACGTTACATTTCTTGGCGAAAAGCGGGCGGGTGCCCCAAGCCGCTGCCTTGGTAAACTCTCTTCTGAATATTAAACCCGTTTTTACACTAAACCATGCCAACCCCCATACGGTGTCTCTCCCAAGAACGATGAAAAGCGCCATCAAACGCATACTAAAAGAAATGGAAAATGTTGTAACGAAACGAAGTCAATTACATGTAGCCGTCATGCATGGCGACGCTATGGAAGAAGCGATAACCCTGAAAGACATGATATTATCTCGATATGAATGTCAAGAGATATACATCACCGAGTTTACTCCGGTGATGGGCGTGCATACCGGACCGGGCTTAGTGGGCGTCGCTTTTTACGAGGAATAAACCCTCTCTTCACTTCGTCACTGTCTAGCCAAACCGTCAGAAACCCTCTATAATCATATAGACTGAAAGGAGACTTTCCATGGAAATTAAAGCCGCCATTGGTGAGATTGTCAAAATTAAAACCGGAGCGATTATTCTCACTCATTTTGAAGGAGCAAAACGCCCCGAAGGCGCCGCTGCCACGGTTGATAAAGCATTAGGTGGTGCGATAACGAATCTTATCAACCAGGGGGATATAAAAGGCAAACTTAATGAAATTACTATTTTGCATAGTTTAGGCAAACTACCGGCAAGTCATATCGCCGTTTTGGGATTGGGTAAAAAACAGGAGCTAACTACTAATAAAATACGCGGCGCTATCGGTGAGGTCTGCCGCTACCTGCGTGGTAAAAACGTCACCAGCGTCGCCAGTATTATCATCGGGGACAGTATTAATGGCATAAAAACCGATGTCGCCGTCCAGTCGATGACCGAGGGGGCGATACTTGGTCTTTACACCTTCCGGCGTTACATTACTAAGCAAGAAAATGGACTCGGTGAGATTAAAGAATTCACCATTATCGGCAAAGAAAAAAGCCAACTGGAAAAAGCCATAACTACTGGCAAAATAACCGCTGAAGCCGCTAACTTTGCGCGGGATATGGTCAACGAGCCTGGCAATGTTATGACACCGACGCGAATGGCGGAAAACGCTCGTCAAGTTGCCAAGAAGTATGGACTCAAGGTGGAAGTTTTTGATAAAGATAAAATGAAAGAACTGGGGATGGGAGGTTTACTGGGAGTTTCGCAGGGCAGTCAGCAGCCGCCAAAGTTCATCATCCTCGAATACAAGGGACGTAACTCTAAAGAAATTGATATTGCGCTGGTGGGCAAAGGCCTTACCTTCGACTCCGGCGGTATCTCTATAAAGCCGTCGGAAAATATGGCAGATATGAAAGATGATATGGCGGGTGGGGCGGCTGTGCTGGCAACACTATCTGCTATAGCTCAACTTAAGCCGGTAATCAATGTTACCGCCTTCGTCCCAGCGACAGAGAACCTGCCAAGCGGTACGGCGCTTAAGCCGGGCGATATTATCAAAGCGATGAACGGTAAGACGATGGAAATCCTTAATACCGATGCCGAAGGACGTTTAGTTCTAGCTGATGCTTTGAGTTACGCCGTAAAGAGCGGGGCTAAAGCCATTATCGACGCGGCGACTTTGACCGGCGCCTGCCAGATAGCGCTAGGGAAAATCACCATGGGGGCTTTTACTAATAATCAACCACTGTTAGACAAGGTAATTGCCGCTAGTAAAGACACCGGTGAGTTTACCTGGCAGATGCCCATGTTCGACGAATATAAAGAATTTATCAAGAGTGATATTGCCGATATCAAGAACACCGGTAATAGATACGGCGGTGCGATAACCGCCGCCAAATTCCTGGAGGAGTTTGTGGATAAAACTCCATGGGTGCATCTTGACCTTACCGGACCAGATAGTGATAAAGAAAAAGGCTATATGGTCAAAGGGGCAAGCGGACAACCGGTAAGAACATTGATAAGTTTCGTGATGGCACAAGCCAAGAAAAAATAGCAAAGGGGTGTGAAATGAAGATTAAGTATTTAGCCCACGCTGCTTTTTTAATTACCGCCGCTAATGGCACCAGAATTATCACCGACCCTTATGCGGCTATGCCGGGAATGGGCTGCGGACCCATAAACGAGACGGCGGATATTGTTACGGTAAGTCATGAGCATGGCGACCATAATAACGTCGCTGGTGTGAAAGGAAACCCAAAAGCCGTCAAGTCCAGCGTCGAAGTTAAGGGTATTAGCTTTAAAGCTATCCCCACCGCACACGATAATATAGGAGGAAGCCAACGCGGCAAGAATACTGTCTTCTGTTTTACGGTTGACGGTTTAAATATCTGTCATGCCGGCGACTTAGGACATGAATTGACCGCCGAGCAAGTGCAAGCAATCGGCAAGGTGGATGTCTTAATGATTCCAGTGGGAGGCTTCTTCACGATAGACGCTAAAACCGCAACGAAGGTCTGCGACCAGGTTAAAGCTAAAGTGATTCTCCCTATGCACTACAAAACGGAAAAAAGCGGCATGCCTATCGCAAGCGTAGAGGACTTTCTCGAGGGTAAAAGCAATGTTGTTCGCTCGCATGAAAGTGAAATAGAAGTCGTAGCCGGTAAACTGCCCGGGTCGACGCAAATCGTCGTTCTAAAGCCGTCTCTCTAGTCATTTATGATTAATCCTAATGACGTCAATCTCATTATTTTCGATATGGACGGCACTATCGTGCCTTCCTTGCCGGCTGTCTATGAGTCCATAAAAAGGGCTTTTAAAAAGCTGGGCTGGCCGGTCAATTTCACTCCAGAAGAAATTAATCAGTTTTTCGGGATAACCACAGCGTCAACCAAAGGTGGACTATACGAATTCATTACCCCACCCAACAGTCAACTATCTATCCCGGAAGTCAGAGAAAAAGTCCGTGTCGAATACGAAGGCGCTTTCCGCGATATGGCACAACCCTACCCGGGCGTGAAGGAAACGCTGGCAACTTTGAGAAAACGCGGCTATAAACTAGCTCAATATACCAATGCCACCACGATGTACCGTAACATAGTTATGTCAACTCTTGGTTTGGAAGAATATTTCGACTATATCGAATGTATCCAGGATAACAACCTGACCAAGCTGGAATTAGTGAAGAAGATTAGAGAAAAGTTCGGTGGCTTGACCACCGCCATCGTCGGCGATAGAGTTCACGATATCGAAGCCGCCAAGGAGACCGGTGCCCTATCTATCGGCGCGCTTTATGGTTATGGCGGCGAAGAGCCGAAACAAGCCGACCTTACGATTAAGAAGTTCGACGACCTGCTGACTATTTTCGATAGAAGATTGCCGATATTCGAGAAAATACTCGAAAAGATAAACGAGAAAAAGCAAAAAAATAAAGCCTTCGTTATCGGGATAAATGGGATTGACGGGGCGGGGAAAACGAAATTTGCTGAGGCGCTGGAAACACACCTCAAAACCCAGAAAATACCGACACAGCTTATTCAACTCGATGACTTCCATAACCCCAAGGCAATCCGCTATGCCGGTGCCGACCAGGCTGATAATTACTATAATAGAAGCTTCAATATTGGGTTGGTTATCGATAAATTGTTATCGCCGGTGAAAAAGAAGCAGTCAGTATCCCTTAAGCTAACAACCCTAGACTGGCAAACAGATAAATACGAAAACGTACGTAAATATATCATTAAACCAAACACCATCGTTATCTTAGAAGGGGTCTTTCTCTTCAGGAAAGAATTAGCGCCTTACATAGATTTTAAAGTCTTCCTTGATATCTCTTTAGAAGAAAGTAAAAAACGGGCTACTACAAGAGACCCAGAAGCAAATGTAAAAAAGTACGATACTAAGTACCTGACGGCACAACAAAGGTACTTATTAGAATATCCCCCTAATAAAGTCGCCGATATTATCATCGATAACACTAATTGGGAATATCCGGTGATAAAATCAGCCTAAAAACCCATCATTCTATACATTCATAATTAGTGTAACAATTATATTATCTATAGCTAATATTGACTTTCTGTGGTAAAATTATTATAGGGGGTTAAGACCGCGCTAGAAACTAGGCAGATTTCTTGGATATAAGCTGTATTATTCTGGCTGGTGGAAAAAGCACTCGTTTCGGACACGACAAGGTTTTAGAAAGAATCGGTAACACAAGCCTACTCGAACAGGTAATATCCCACGTAAACCCCATTAGCAAAGATATTATTATTGTTACAGCGAAAGGGAGAGCTTTCGCCCAGTTGGCGAATCGTCCAAAGATAAAGATAATAAGCGATATTATGCCGGAACAAGGCTCTTTGGGCGGAATATATACCGGACTAGTTAAATCAGAGTCTTTTTATAATCTTATTGTGGCTGCCGATATGCCTTTTTTAAACGAAACTTTGTTACGGTACATGATTAAGAATGCTAAAGGCTATGACTTTATACTACCGCGTATCAACAATATCTACGAGCCGCTGCATGCCGTATATTCCAAGAATTGTGTCAACCCGATTAAGTCATTACTTGAGCAAGGTAAAAAGACTATTATCGAGCTTTTCGACTATGTAAAGGTAAAGTTTGTTGAGGCAAAAGAAATAGATAGGTTCGACCCGAAACATATAAGCTTTTTCAACATCAATACCAGAGATGATAAAGAGCGAGCGTTAGAGATTTTAGAAGAAGGTGTAAAGTAGTGCTAAGCGTTGAAGAAGCACTTGAGAAGATACTAGCTGAAGTACATGTTCTCGAGGCAGAGTCTGTACCCATTATGGAATCGCTGGGGCAGGTTCTCGCCGAGGATATTATTTCTAATATCAATGTTCCGCCATGGGATAATTCAGCCTTTGACGGTTATGCCGTGCGGGCGGAAGATACCCGGGGAGCAAGCGAAAAAACGCCCAAAACCCTAAAAGTAATCGATACCGTCATCGCCGGTGGCACCTCCAAAAAAGAGGTTACGCCGGGTAACGCTATTCGTATTATGACCGGCGCGCCGATTCCGCTGGGGGCAAATAGCGTCATACAATTCGAGGATACCGATGACCCCAAAAATAAAGACGTCTCCTCTAACCAATCGCCCAAACAGGTGAAAATTTTCGTTGAGACCAAAATAGGTCAAAGTATCCGTCTGACAGGAGAGGATATTGCTAAAGGTAAGCTAATCTTAAAGAAAGGCACGGTCATGCGCCCGGCGGAAATGGGCTTAATAGCCTCTATGGGACGCAGTCGGGTTAATGTTATTCGACGCCCTGTAGTAGCGGTGCTTTCTACCGGTAATGAGCTCATAGAAGTCGATAAACCGTTGACCGAAGGCAAGATACATGATAGCAACACCTACAGTATCGCGGGCCTGGTAAAGCGCTACGGATGTATCCCGAAAATTTTAGGTATCGCCCGCGATAACGAAAAAGATTTGGTGCAAAAGTTGAAGCAGGCGCAGGATGCCGATATGCTACTGACAACCGGCGGGGTTTCTATGGGCGATTACGATATGGTGAAGGATATCCTCGCCAGAGACGGTCAGATGGTTTTCTGGAAAGTGCGAGTCAAGCCAGGTAAACCTTTAGCTTTCGGCAAGATAAAGGGTAAAAACAAAGACATACCTCACCTCGGTCTGCCCGGCAATGCCACTAGTTGTATGGTCAGCTTTGAGTTATTCGTTCGACCTGCGTTATTAAAAATGATGGGTAAAAGCAATCTGGTCAAGCCAACTGTGGAAGCGATTATCGAAAATACAATAAAAAACGACGCCGGTAGACGAATCTATGACCGCGCGATTATCCAGAAACGTGATGGCCATTATTACGCTAAACTGACCGGACCGCAGGGCTCGGGAATATTAACCTCGATGAGCCTGGCAAACGGACTGGTGCTTATCCCTGAAGAAGTCGCGCAAGTAAATAAAGGCGATATCGTCCAGGCGTTAATGCTGGACTGGAATGAAGAAGTAAATATTTAAAGATAAGAATATGAAAGCAATCATATCATTCGTCGGTAAATCAAGCTCGGGTAAGACAACCCTGCTGGAAAAAGTCATCGCCGAGCTTAAAAAGCGGGGGCATAAGGTGGCTATCGTCAAACATTCGCACCACAAAGATGACCTGGATACCGCCGCCAAGGATACCTGGCGCTTCACCAAGGCAGGCAGCGAGCTATCCGCCATCAATTCGCTGGACCACCTGGCGATTTATAGGCGTATGGATAGTTACTTCGACCCGCAGGATATCGCCAACTACGTGCTGTGGGACTTCGACATTCTATTGACCGAAGGTTTCAAGGGCAGCAATTACCCTAAGATAGAAATCCACCGCAGCGAACAGGGCGAAGAGCTGCTAACCGACCCGAAACTTTTACTGGCGGTAGTCACCGATAAACCTCTGAAAATAGACGTACCGCAGTATTCTCACGACGACATTTCTGGCATCGCCGACATCATCGAAAAAACGATAGCCTCTCAAGATAATGAAACCGAACTAGAGATGGTTATCAATGGTAAATCTAAACAACTTACTCCCGATTTAAAAAAGGCCTTGACCCGTATTTTAACGGAATTAATACCTGACATGAAAAACAACGGCGAAGTGAAAAACCTGCATCTCTCCATGAGGAGGAAGCATTGATATTCGATACCTCGAATTTTGTATTTAAAGTGCCTTCGGTAGTCGCCAGGGCGCGGCGCGTTTTAATTAAGCCGAGTGCGTCTTATCCACTGCCGTATCCGGTTACTACCAGCGCCGATATGCTGGCGGATATTATCGCCAGTATCCGTAGAGTTAGCGACGCTGACATCATTCTTCTGGAAGGCACGCCTGACGGTATCCCCACCCGACCGATTTACCAGGCGTTAGGTTATAACTTCCCGCGGGTATTAACGCTGGATGTTAAGGACTGCATTTTTGTGGAAGTGGATAATCCGCTGCCTAAACCGTTCGCCGTGCCCACCTTCTGGGTGCCTAATGTGTTACTATCCAGCGACTATTTGATAACCGTAGCGCCGCTAAAAACCCACAATGGTTCGGGGAGCTTTACTATCCCCAACCTGCTTTCGCTATTGCCAAGCAGCAAATATAGCGGCGATGCAACAAACGGCTGGGAAAACCTTTACGACCTGGGTATCGACAAAGTGCTGGCTGACCTCTATTTTACGCTTCCCTTCGACCTGGGAATTGTGGAAGCAAAGCAAAAGTTTGCCGTAAAAGAAGACCCCAATGAGGGCGATATCGAGGATTTCGATAAGATATTTATCGGGGAGCCTTATGATGCCGACCGTGAAGTCGCCGAAACGCTGGGACTGAAAATCGGTTATCTCGACCTGATTAAGTCGGCTAAGGTCGAGCTCCAAGCCTAGTTGTGAACAAAAACCCAGACAATTACCTTATCCGAAAATTAACGAAATTACCCGTATATTCTCCCCAAGTAGTGATGATATCTTTGACGATGGCGCCAGGCGGGCCAATTTGAAGAAATTCCGCTAGCTTTTCAAGATTTGTTTTCTCCCCCTCTGCCATAACCTCCACTATGTTACCCGGGCGATTGCGCACATAGCCGGTTAGATTGAGTAGCAGAGCTCGGTCTTCAACCGAAGCCCGAAAAAAAACTCCCTGTACGCGACCTTGAACTGTCGCGTGAAGCGACGCCATTTCAGCCATCGGCAACCACTCCCGAAGCTTCTATTTATAAGAGGACTAGAATTCCTCTTCTTCTGATTTCCTCTTCTTCCTGATAACCTCAACCTCTGCCGGCGGCTTCGCGATAGAAATCGGGGCTATTTTCCTGGCGTCCTTTTTTGTCTTCTTCTTTTCCCGATGAGAGTAATCTCCTTGTCTGCCCATATTAACACCTCGCTAAGGTATTTTATTTACTTTTAATGCAGTTTAGCAAATATATTTTACTTCGTAAAGTCCACGTTCAGCTTTGTAATAGCCAGTTTGGCGGCTTCCGTTTCAGCCAGTTTTTTGCTTTTCCCAATACCGCTGCCCATAACCTTGCCATCGATGATTGCCTCAACCTTAAACACCTTATCATGGTCGGGGCCTGTTTCCGTAACCAGGCGATATACCGGAGCTGTTTGATATTTTGCTTGCGATAATTCTTGCAACTTTGACTTATAATCGATATTTACTCCATGGCTCTTTAACTTTTGCCATTCTTCTGCGAGCAGTCTATTGACAACTTCCCCTGCAGTCTCGATACCCTGGTCGAGATATATTGCCGCGATTATGGCTTCTAACGCTCCCGCCAGGTTAGGCGCTTTACTGCGTCCGCCGCTTGATTCCTCGCCTTTACCCATATAGAGAAAATCGCCCAGTTTCATAGCGCTGGCGATATTTGCCAGAGTATCACGCCGCACCAGAGTCGCCCGAGCCTTAGTCATCACGCCTTCGGTTAAATCAGGAAAATCCCGATACAGTTTATCGGCAACGATTAAATCCAAAATAGCGTCGCCGATGAACTCCAGCCTTTCATTGTTACTCATGTCGCTAGCAGGACTCTCATTAATAAAGGAACTATGCACTAAAGCCTGCTCGAGCAGATTGGGTTGGTTAAAAGATACCCCAAGGATTTTCTGTAATTTGGCAATATCTGGCATAGGTAAATTCCTTTTCTTTTAATAACAATAGACCGTTGGGAATAGAGTGTCAATAGGCGAATAATTATTGTCTGGAATACCTCTTCATGCTATAATTTACGTGTCACTGGGGCGTCGTCTAGTGGTAGGACAGCAGACTCTGGATCTGTATGCGAAGGTTCGACTCCTTCCGCCCCAGCCATTCAAATAACTTCAGTTAGTAATGATTATTTAAAGACAACAACATAACCAATTATTTCCCACATGATGTAAAATATATGGTTGGGGATTCTTTGCGATGAAAATAGGAATTGATATCGGTTCGGTTACCGCCAAGGTTGTAATTTTTGATGATGCCGATAGAATATTAGATTCAAGATACGTCCGCACCAAGGGACAGCCTGTTGAGACTGTTCTTAAAATCCTGGAAGAGCTGCTGGAGAAATATCCGCCCACCCAGTTCAATGTGGCGGCTGTCACCGGCACAGGCGGACAGCTTATCGCTACTCTGCTCGGGATACCTTTCGTTAATGAAATAACCGCCCAGGCGGCAGGAACAGCCCATTTCCATCCGGAAGTACAAACGATTCTGGAAATAGGCGGCGAGGATTCCAAGCTTATCGTTCTACATAAAGAGACGGGAGAAAAACTACCGAAAGTCTCCGACTTCGCCATTAACGGTATCTGCGCCGCCGGTACCGGCTCCTTCCTCGACCAGCAGGCTTCACGCATGGGCATTCCTATCGAAGAGTTCGGCGACGTAGCCTTGAAGTCAGAGCACCCGCCCCGTGTGGCTGGACGCTGCAGCGTTTTCGCGAAAAGCGACATGATTCACCTCCAGCAGGTCGGCACTCCCGTACATGACATAGTCGCTGGCTTGTGTTTCGCCATGATACGTAATTTTAAGGGACAGGTAATTCGAGGACGCGATTTATTTAAGCCCATATCTTTTCAGGGCGGCGTTGCCGCCAATAAAGGCATCCGCCGCGCCCTGCTGGAAGTCCTCGAAGTTGAAGAAAAGGACTTAATCATCCCCGAACATTTTGCCGTCCTGGGTGCGGTCGGTGCCGCCCTTTCTATAAAACAAGCCTCTTTGCCTAGAGACACTGTCCAGCATCTTAAAGACTATATCAGCAGGCGGGAATATGAGTTTGGTACCTTGTCACGCCTACAAGGCGATAACTACCCGATAGACATTGAGTCAGTGAAATTTGACTCCGTTAAACCCATCGATGCCTATGTTGGCGTAGATATCGGCTCCATCAGCACCAATGTCGTTGTTATCGACCGCGAGAACAGAGTGCTTGCCAGACGTTACCTGATGACCGCCAGCCGCCCTATCGAAGCCGTCAAGCAGGGCTTACTAGAGGTCGGTAAAGAGTTAGGGGATAAAATCATTATCAAAGGCTCCGGCTCCACTGGTTCCGGACGTTATATGACCGGTGAGTTCTTCGGCGCCGATGTTATTCATAACGAAATTACCAGCCACGCCAAAGCCGCCTCTTTCGTTTGTCCGGAGGTTGATACTATCTTTGAAATCGGCGGGCAGGACGCCAAGTACATTAGCCTACAAAATGGCACGATTATTGACTTCGCGATGAATAAAGTCTGCGCTGCTGGCACTGGTTCCTTCCTCGAAGAGCAGGCGGAGAAATTGGGTATTAATATTAAAGAGGAGTTCGGACAACTGGGACTGGCTTCGAAACAGCCTCTAGACTTGGGCGAACGCTGTACCGTCTTTATGGAGAGCCAGCAGAACTACTGCAAGCAGCGCGGCGCGGCTAAAGAAGACCTGGTGGCGGGGCTGGCTTATTCGGTCGTCAAAAATTACCTGACTAAAGTCGTCGAGGACCGTAAAATCGGCGACCATATTTTGTTCCAGGGGGGCACCGCCTTCAACCGCGCTGTTAAAGCCGCTTTCGAGGCGATTTTGGGTAAGAAAATTACCGTCCCTCCTCAGCATGATATCCTCGGGGCTATCGGCGTTGCCATGCTGGCGAAAGACGAGATGGAAGCCGACGGTACAAAGACCTGTTTCCGCGGCTTTAACCTTGCCAGTCGTAAGTACGAGCTATCATCCTTCGAATGCCAGAGCTGCTCAAATAGGTGCGAAATCCACAAGGTCGTCTTCGAGGGTGAGAAGCCTTTATTCTATGGCTCTCGCTGCGGCAAATGGGACAGCACGGAAAAGAAAGAGCAGCGCCAGTCCTCCAAAATCCCGCGACTGTTCGAGAAGCGGATGGAAGCCTTGCTTAACACTTATCCTAAAGATAAACCGGATAAGCCTAACGGCAAGACGGTAGGTATTCCCCGCGTCTTGTTTTTCCATGAGCTTTACCCGTTATGGAAAGGGTTCTTTACCGAGCTCGGTTTTCAGGTAATTCTCTCCGACCCCACCAACCGCCACATCATCCGCCAGGGCGTGGAGAACATTGTGGAAGAGCCGTGCCTGCCTATTAAATTGGCACACGGGCATATGCTTAACCTGCTGGAAAAGAAGCCGGATTTCATTTTCATGCCAGTTCAGTGCACCATGGAAAAACTCTCCGACGATTTTAAAAAGTCCTGGAACTGCCCCCTCACCATGAGCCTCCCCTACCTTATGCTTAGCTCGACGCGTATCAAGGAATCCTTAGAAGATGCCGCGGATAAACCGCTGCTTATCCAGCCCATCTTCCACCCCGACCGCGGTCGTAAATGGTTGAAAAAGAACTTAAGAAAAACAGCACGCAGTGTTGGTATTAAGTCTTCAGCACTAATCGAAAAAGCTATTAATGCTGGACTTGATGCCTTCGATGTCTTTAACGCCTGGCAGCGTAAGCGCGGCGAGGAAATACTCTCCCAGCTTAAGTCCGATGAAAAGGCAATCGTCGTCATCGGAAGGGCATACAATACCTATGATGAAGCCATGACGCTTGATATCCCGGGGAAGCTTCGGGATATGAATATCATGGCAATACCGCTGGATTTCCTGCCTTTAGAGTCACTCTCCAGCGAGATAATCAAAGCCCACCCTAACATGTACTGGAAGGCGGGACAAAAAATTCTAGGCGCCGCCCGGATGATTGCTAATGACCGCCGCCTCTTTGGGTTGTATGTTACGAACTTCAACTGCGGGCCGGATTCTTACCTCGTCAAGTTCTTCAGCCACGAAACCGAGGGCAAGCCCTTCCTGACGATAGAAATCGACGAGCATTCCGCCGACGCCGGCATCATCACGCGGTGCGAGGCTTTCATCGATACCATCCGCAACGCCAGTACACAGGGCACGAGCAAACCGATACAACATGTCAGCATCTCGTCCAACCACACCAACGAGCGTATCGTCTATATCCCCTATATGATTGACCACGGCTATATCCTTGCTGCCGCGATGCGACACGGAGGCGTGAATGCCCAACCGCTGCCGGAGTCTGACTCGATGACGTTAGAAATCGGGCGGAGATATACGACGGGCAAGGAATGCTACCCGAGCATCATCACCACCGGCGATATTGTAAAAAAGACGATGGCGCCGGACTTCGACCCGAAAAGGTCTGCCTTCTTTATGCCAGCCGCCAGCGGACCCTGCCGTTTCGGGCAGTATAACCGACTGCACCGTCTGGTGCTGGATGAACTAGGGCTTTCCAACGTGCCCGTCCTTGTTTTCGACCAGACCGGCGGCTATCACAAGGATATGATATCTATGGGCAAAGGGTTCCGCCTCAACGCCTGGAAGGGCTTTATCGTCCTGGATTCCTTCCAGAAAATGGTTTTGGAGCGCCGACCTTACGAGGTGAACAAGGGCGAGATTGACGCCGTTTATAAAGAATGGCGGGACAAGCTTATTATAAATGTGGGGCAACATGTCAACGTGCTGGAAAAGCTGTCTAAAGATGCCAGGGACGCCTTTGAAGCCGTTAAAATCGATACCAGCTCGCGTAAGCCGCGTATCGGCATCGTGGGGGAGATATTCGTGCGGAGCAACTACTTCGCTAACGATAGGCTCATCCAGAAGCTGGAGGCTTTAGGGGCGCAGTGCGGCGTGCCGCCTATCGAGGAATGGTTCGACTATATCGACTTCGAGCGGGAGTTCCGTTACGGCAAGCACATCGAGGGCGGGTGGAAGGACTGGACGATGCAGAAGCTGACCGAAATCGTGATGGAGACGACCGTCGAGCGCTTAAGACGGCAGTTCGATAAAAGCATCGAGTCGTTCACACGTGAACTCCCGATGATTGATATTATTCGCAAAGGTCAGCAATACCTGACGCCCGCTGTTGAGGGCGAGGCAATCTTAAGCATGGGGCGCGTCGTGGAGTACGCGGAACACGGCTACGATGGCATCGTGAACATCATACCTTTCGGGTGCATGCCGGGGACAATCGTGAGTCTGCTGCTGCACCAGTTCCGCCAGGACTATGGTCTGCCCGTCTTGAACGTGGTGGTGGAGGGGACGAAAGACCCCGGCGAGGCGATACGCTTTGAAGCGTTCATCCAGCAGGCAAGAGAACACCTGATGAAAAATCAAAAGTAATAGCTCAAAGCCGCAGTTAAAAAAGTAAAACTTACTGCACCCTATGGTCAAATATCGGATTCCTCTTTACATTTCCATTTTTCAGATGTAATCTTTATGTTAAAGATACTCATTTAGATAATTAAGGTGCTACTAATAAATGCTTTCTTTAAATATTCCCGAATATAAATCTGCTGCTTTACGCTTTATCTCTGATGTTTTACAGGGTTTACTAAACATAGATCCATTGTTTTCTGGAATAGAAAGAAGTGTAACAGACCATAATGGCCCTATTAGGAATGTTCGTGGTGATACACCTCTCGACCAGAGTATGTTTACAGTGCATGGTGAATCCTCGATATCGTTGGATTCTATCCATAACGGCAAAATTAGTGACTACACTATCTTTTTATATGAAATATCGGAGTCACAACGAAAATCCTTAGCTAGGAATATTTTTAAGAATATCTCCCAAATTACTGATGTAACAGGTCAAAGTATTGATGCTAAAGGTAAACCGTTATCTATAGATATGATTTTAGACCTGTTGGAAAAAGTAGAATTTGGTTTTGATGATGATGGAAAGCCACAATTTCCTACTCTTATAATGCCTCCCCACATTATTGACAAACTCAATAACCTTAAACCTACACCAGAACAAGAACAAAGACGAATAAAAATAATCGAGGAAAAACGTGCCAGATTCAATGCTAGCAAACGTACTCGGCGTTTATCTTGGTAATGTAAAGGAAAGAGAGTTTGATCTGCCATTCATAACCCTCCTTCGTGCGTCGAGTTTCTATGACATTCACTACACTCATAGTAATGTCGAATATGGTAAAGATTTTATAGCTAAAAATAATGAAAATGGCATATCAATACAATATTCATTTCAAATAAAGGCAGGAGATATCTCACAAGCTATCTGGCGTAATGATGTTATGACCCAAATGCTTGAATCATTACTTATAGGATTGTCACATCCTAACTTCGACAGAAAGTTAAATCACAGGACTGTATTAGTAACAACTGGTAAATTGCATGGAAATGTAGCCTTAGGTCTACAAGACCTAAATGTCCAAATACAAGAAACTCATAAGAAAAACCCTATTCTGCTTTGGGACAGAGAAGACTTAATACAATTATTAGAAATTCATGGTTTAGGGAGTATATATCAAGCGAATGCTTCTGGTTTCCTTAATTACGGTGCTTTTTATCAGCTATATGGTAAAAATATACAGGGAAATATTTCTCAGCGTGAAATAGAAAAACATTCTCGGCAATGGCTTGATGATACTATCCCTCACGATAAAAGACTTTTATGTTCAACTATTGAATCTTGTATTTTTTCCGTCCAATATAAATCCAAAGGTTTTTTATATGAAGCTATTTACTCACACCTGACGGTAATACGTAACATTATGCAACAGATATTCCTAGCAAAAAACAGAAGTGAAGTTACTCAACTTCAAGAAGTGTACTCACAGGCAATTTCTATCTTAAAACACACTCTAAAAGAGTACTTAAATGATTTTAAAGAGTTATGGGAAAAATCTGGGCGTAATTTATCTAGTGTTCAACTTGGCCCAAACAATTTTATTATGTATTTCATACATTGTTCACGTATAATGGAAGCCACAGGTTGTTTATACTTTCTGGAAAGTGAAAAAACAGAAAAAGAAAAGATTTCATCATTTTTAGCTGATTTCGTTACTCAAGAACCGGGCTGTGCTTTTATTCCAAGTGACTATTACGCGGTCTCACTTGTTTTACCAATATTGTCATTATGTTCATCTGGTCTTCGCAACATCGCGGAGAGATTCCTTGAAAAAACAGCAATTTGGTTGTGTGATAGATACCAAGATGGTTTCGGATTAGCTGATATTTCAGCAGAACCATATGAAGAAATAATTACTTTATTCGGTTATCCATTTGAATTCATAAGAGTTCAACCTAGAAAAAGTAGTTTTATTGCTTCAGTAATATGCGATTTAGCTAACTTTATCGCTAAGGCAGATCTATACACCAATATAGTAAACGATATTAAAGCTGTAAAAATCGTACCACAATATTGGCAAGTTCCTGATACAGCCAGCATATTTTCTTTAGAAGGTGAAGATATCGTTAATTATCCAAATATTGAATATAGTGATGATTGTTCCCCATTTGAATCCTTTAAATTTGCTGACCATATAACACATGAACCTCTCTCATTCTCTATTACAAACATAACTGGAACAATAGGACCTTTCTTTATGATGCTTCTATTACGGGATAGGTATTTCCCGTCTCTTTGGCTAAAAATGTAATTTTCCTTCCCCTTCCTTGATTTAGCCCACAGCTAAAGTTATACTTTAAATACACGCCAAGTTTTTTCAGGGAGGTATCGAAAATGAAAAGATGCATTTACCTGTTAGGTTCTTTGTTTCTGGTTATGCTTGTCCTAAGTTTATCCGCCTGTGGTATTACGGCCAACACCGGCAGCACGAACGCCAATCAGACCACTGGCATCTGGGTCACGGGCGAAGGTAAGGTGACGGTTACGCCGGATTTGGCGATACTAAGCGTCGGCGTCGAAACCGAATCCAGCTCCGTCGCCGAAGCGCAGTCACTGGCGTCGACAGCGATGGCCGACGTCCTTAAGGCGCTTAAAGCTAACAACATCGCCGATAAGGACATCCAGACCCAGTATTTCAGTATCTCACCGGTAAGAAACTATGTCATGGAAACCGGCGAGCAAAAACTTACCGGCTATCGCGTGGACAATACTGTCACCGTAAAGATTAGAAAGGTCGATGATGCCGCTAAGATTATCGATGCCGTCACGGCGGCTGGCGGAAACTATATCATCATCAACAACATCGCTTTCACCGTGGAAGACCCAACCTCCTATCAAAAAACCGCCAGAGAAAAAGCGCTGGATAACGCCAAAATGAAGGCTCAAGAGATTGCGACTAAAGCAGGATTAACGCTGGGTGAACCGACCTTTCTTAGTGAAACCACCAGCTCATATCCATACATGTTGACTAGCGCAATGGCTATACCCGCGCCAGTAATGGTAGGCGGCAGCGGCGTATCAATCAACACCGGAGAAACGGAAGTAACCGTCTACATACAGGTGGCTTATAGCATAAAGTAAAAATCTGGTTCTAGAGCAAGGAGAAATTAAAATGGCCATTATTAACTTCGGCGGTGTAAAAGAAGAAGTGATCATGCGGAGCGAGTTCTCCATGGAAAAAGCCCGCAAGGTCTTAAAAGATGAAGTTATCGCGGTTATCGGCTACGGCGTGCAGGGTCCAGGGCAATCGTTGAACATGAAAGATAACGGCTTCAACGTCATTATCGGGCAGTCCAAGGACTTCATGCAGGACTGGAACCGAGCAGTAGCGGACGGCTGGAAGCCCGGCAAAGACCTGTTCGAGATGGAAGAAGCGGCGAAACGCGGCACGATTATCGAGATGCTGGTTAGCGACGCCGCCCAAAGGCTCATCTGGCCGACTATTAAAAAGCAATTAACGAAAGACAAAGCGCTCTACTTTTCACACGGATTTTCTATCGTCTACAAAGACCAGACGGGAATCATCCCGCCCAAGGACGTAGATGTTATCATGGTGGCACCCAAAGGGAGCGGGACGTCGCTCCGGCGGAATTTCCTTTCCGGGGCAGGCATCAACTCCAGTTACGCTATCTTCCAGGATGCTACCGGACGGGCAAAAGAACGCTGCCTGGCAGTAGGCATCGCCGTCGGTTCTGGTTACCTCTTCCCGACAACTTTCGAAAATGAAGTCTTTAGCGACCTGGTGGGGGAGCGGGGGGTCTTAATGGGCGCGCTGGCAGGCATTATGGAGGCGCAGTACGACACCTTAAGAGCCCACGGACATACGCCCAGCGAAGCCTTTAACGAGACCGTCGAAGAGCTGACAGAAAGCCTGATTAAGCTCGTAGCGGAGAATGGCATGGACTGGATGTACGCCAACTGTTCGGCTACGGCGCAAAGAGGCGCACTCGACTGGAAGCCTAAATTTAAAGAGGCAGTCATGCCAGTTTTCAAGGAGCTCTATAAAAGAGTAGCAAACGGGACGGAAACTAAGCGCGTGATAGACTCTCTCGGCGGGCGAGATTACAAAGAAGTCCTGGGCAAGGAACTAGCGGTGATGCATAACTCTGAAATGTGGCGGGCAGGTAAGGCTACCCGCGACCTGCGCCCTAAAGAGCCAGCCAAAGCCAGCGCTAAGACGGCTAAAGGGGTGGCGGGGAGACAACAGAACTAAGTATTGTGTATTTGGTAGTTTGTAGTTTGGGGGTGGGATGAAACCCACCCCTTATATTTTAAGTGATAATATTTTATCTTGAAGGTAATATTTTAGACAATACATCTTCTAACAATGGTTTGAGATTAAACAAACTAGACCTATCATCAGCAACAAGAGCCTTGTTAACTAATTCCTTGTAGGCAGATGTTTCCAATCCAAAAGATTTTGCTGCTAATTGTATAAATACCTTACCAGGAAACAAAGTAAGGAATTCCATTGGATTAGTAGAGGTCAACGCATTTTCCAGAAGTTTACGCTCCTCATCATAAATAGCTCTTGGATTAAATCCCCAGTTGCTTGGTTGGAGAGCGCTAACACATTGAGACTCAAGAGTATTAAGGTCACCAATTACATGCAAATCGTTAGTTACTGTATTTAGTCTACCAATGCAACGACGCTTAAACCTTTCTAAAATTTGTCTAGCAAGTAGTTCTCCTTTGAAGCGTTCTTTGGCTTGAATAATGAATTTTTCATAAAGCTCGCCTATAACAGGTATTTCTAAAGAAAAGTGCTGCCCAATTGCACTAAATACTTCTGGTAAACAATATATATTTTCTATTTCATGCACCTTTAATGGAGTTATATAATTGGGAAAAGTTTTTAAATATTCTTCTGGCCAATAATCTCGGTCAACTATGCCTATTGCATTTACCCCAGAGACAATATTTTGATTACAAAAAGCATTAGCGCACTGTAATACATCTTTACAGCTTCCAATAGGTAATACTACTGTATTGGGAGTAGCAAACCAATGCGTATATAACGCATAGTCAGAATTCTCATCACCTTCACAAAAAATTATACGATTAGCAAATATTGAAAATGATGCAGCTCCGAGAATTGATTCAGCTAGCTCATTAGGTATCCCACTCCCAAGCGGAACCACTTCAGGAACAAGATTTGGTCTAACTATTACAAATTGTGCTTCCTGTCTGGATAACGCAAACGTTAGGTCATGAGTTAAATATATAAACCTTAAATCGGGACGTAGATTTTGCATCGTATTCCAAAAACGAATTGATAAACGCGCGTGAAAATGTATTTCAGGTTCATCTATGACTATAAGTCCAGGTTTTGCATTCAACACTCTAGATCCTAAATAAAGAGCAACACGTTCACCATCACTCATTTGCTGAGCAGCGTATATTGTAGGCGTTGATGTAAATTTTGATTGTATTTTAGGAGAATATGTTTCAAACTTTATTTCTCTACCTGGGAAAAATTCTTGCCAAATAGTCCTTAGCTGCATAAGTTTTGTATTTTCAATTTCAGGTTGCTGTTTTGTTAGAAGAGTATCGCGTACTTTCATTGCTGATGCTGCATCTTCTGCAAGTAGTTTTGAAAAAAGATAATTAATTTCACTTGATATTGACCAGAAGTGAGAACTGTGATGATTCATCTGATTATTTAGCTCTTGAGTAGCTCGTTCAAGTGATTGCATTGGGATATTTTCTTCCAAAGAAATATTCCTAAGAGCTCCAATAAACTCAGCTCCCTGTTGTGTTACTATATTGATGCCAAACCGTGTTTTTCCAGATCCATTTGGACCTATTATTACAATAGGATTAATACCTTCAAGGGTAACCTTCTTGTTTAACTTTAGCGGTATGCCATTATTACTCATATATATTCCTTTTTCTAGGCTTTTTAGATAATTTGATTCTTATTTCATTATCCTAGTTTATTTTATTATACTATCTGTTTCGTATGATATTCTTCATTGCACAAGAATATCAATTCATACTATCATTGCGCCTGTCTTATGACAAGTGTTAAAATAGTAGCAAAAGATTCTTCCTCAAAGGGGTAAGGCTTGTTTACCGGCATCGTAACTGAAGTGGGGAGTATTGTCTCCGTCACAGCGAGTAAGCTGACCGTAGGCGCTCGTGAGACGCTTAAGGACTTACAGATGGGCGGGAGTATCGCCGTTAATGGCGTCTGTCTTACGGTGACCAATTTTAACGATAAAACATTCTCCGCCGACGTTATGCCGGAAACGCTTGAGAGAACGAACCTAGGACTCCTACACGTTGGTGACAGAGTTAATCTGGAAAGGCCCCTTAAGCTCAATGGGGAAATCGGAGGTCATTTAGTCCAGGGGCATATCGACGACACGGGCAAAGTCATCCAAGTCGCTAAAGAGGGCGAATCGGTATTGATGGGGTTCTCTGCCGCGCCCGAGGTGATGCGGTATATCGTGCCCAAGGGCTTTATCGCTGTAGATGGCGCTAGTTTGACGATAACCACCAAAGAAGCAAATACCTTCGGCGTGTCCATCGTAGGTTTTACCCGCGAGCACACGATTTTGGCAGATAGAAAGCCGGGTGATATCGTAAATCTGGAAGTAGACATCGTTGGCAAATACGTAGCGGAGCTGGCTAAAACTCCAGGCACGAGCATCACCGCCGAATTTTTACGCGAACACGGTTTCATGGTGAACTAAGGAGAAAAATGACGCTGGCAAACATACCGGAAGCTATTAAAGATATCAAGGCAGGCAAGTTCGTCATCGTCGTAGATGATGAAAACCGTGAGAATGAGGGCGACCTCGTGATGGCAGCCGAAAAAGTCACGGCGGACTCTATCAACTTCATGGCTAAATATGGTCGGGGACTTATCTGCATGCCGATGACCGGCGAAAGGCTTGACGCGCTGCGGATTCCCATGATGGTAAGCAATAACACGTCACACTTCGGCACGCCATTTTCGGTACCAGTCGAAGCTAGAGTAGGCACCACTACCGGCATTTCGGCAGCGGACCGGGCGAGAACGGTACAGGTAATGGTCAACCCCAAGACCAAACCTGAAGACATCCTGATGCCGGGGCACATGTTCCCCCTCCGCGCACGAGAAGGCGGCGTACTGGTACGCACCGGGCAGACCGAGGCGACGGTAGACCTTGCCAAGCTGGCCGGATTAAAGCCCGCTGGCGTGCTCTGTGAAATTATGAATGAAGACGGCACGATGGCGCGTATGCCCCAGCTGGAAATATTCGCCAAAAAACATGGTTTAAAAATTATCAGCGTGGCGGACCTCATCGCTTACCGCTATCGTCACGAAAGACTAGTGACACGCGTCGCCGAAGCCAAGCTACCAACCAAATACGGCGATTTTAGAGTCATCGCTTATAAAAGCACCACCGACCCCGATGAACACCTGGCAATGGTTATGGGAGACGTGAATACCGACGAACCGGTGCTGGTGCGGGTGCATAGTCAGTGCCTCACCGGCGACGTTTTCCACAGCATGCGCTGCGACTGCGGTGAGCAAATCGAGATGGCGATGAAGCGTATCGCCGATGAAGGGCGGGGGGTTGTGCTTTACATGAGGCAGGAGGGGCGAGGTATCGGCATCCATAATAAGATAAAAGCTTATGCTTTACAGGATAAAGGCATGGATACCGTCGAAGCCAACTTATCGCTCGGTTTTAAAGCCGACGAACGCGATTACGGCATCGGCGCACAAATACTTGCTGACCTGGGTATACACAACATGCGGTTAATGACAAATAATCCCAAGAAGATGAGCGGACTGGAAAGCTACGGACTGAAAATCACGGAGCAGTTGCCCATCACCACCAAGCCCAATCCACATAACCGCCGCTACTTACGGACCAAACAACAAAAATTGGGGCATCTACTAACGATAACGGATGCCCATAACGATAAAAGTAACTAAGGAGAGAACGATGAGTAAAACTTATGAAGGCAATTTAATAGGCAAGGGACTAAGATTCGGGATTATCGTTTCGCGGTTTAATGAGTTTTTTAGCGGCAAGCTGCTGGAAGGGGCGAAGGATGCCCTGAACCGCCACGGCGTGGTTGAGGCTGATATCGAAGTAGCCTGGACGCCTGGCTCTTTCGAAATCCCGCTGATTGCGCAGAAGATGGCGAAAAGCAAAAAATATGACGCCGTTATCTGTCTGGGGGCAGTAATAAGAGGTGGGACGCCACATTTCGACTATATTGCCAGCGAGGTGGCAAAGGGTGTCGCCAAAGTTGGGCTTGATACAGGCGTGCCAGTAATCTTCGGGGTCATTACTACCGATACGCTGGAGCAGGCTATCGAGCGTTCCGGCACGAAAGACGGCAACAAGGGTTTCGATGCGGCGGTAAGCGCGATAGAGATGGCGAACCTGGTGAAAGGACTAAAGTAAAGTCAAAAGCCAAAATTCAAAGGTTTAAACCACAGATTAAAGTTATACTTTTTCAAGGATTTTGTTTTTTGTTTCGGCGAGTAATCTGACAGGAGCGAAATAGCTAGCGGGATATAGATAATCCTCCCCTGACTCATCAATTATTCTTATTTGCCCGTGGCTTTCCGCTTCTTTGTCTGATTTTTTTTCATAAAGTTTTCGCAATTCGAGTGAAGCTTCATAACCCTCGTTATCAATACACAAAAGAAATTTCTTTTTCATAGTTTACTCCAGATACTTTTTGATTTTGATTTCCTTTTTTCCTTTGCCGTGACCTTCATACCAATGGAGTTCAGCAATTTTTGTCGTCCCGTCTGATAACCTAATTTTAGCTATTCCCTTTCGTTTTCTCCAGTTAGCTCTTCCATAAATACGATTGAGTCTTTTTAACTCACGAATTCCCCTGTCAGTAGCTATATTTTCAATCCATTGGATATTATCCAGGATTTTAAAATCCATATTCTTATTATAACACTAATAACATCGGTACTGTACAATAAATAAAACTATGATGTTTTATGTGGAAATTTTTTAAAATAACAAGAGACTTCAATCTAATGAATAGAAATATTCGTATCACGATAGTTTCTAGGTAAACACAGATATTATTATAGAAACAATTGCTATTACAAGTGAGATAATTGAAATACAAAGTGTCCATAAAAATTTAATATTTTCATCTTTCAACTTAGCAAGAACCGATGCAAGAAGAGGAAAATTGACGCAATCTTTGTCATCACCACATATGGGTGTAAAAATAAAGACTTTTGAACCATTATCCTGTGTATATCCGTATTTCTTGTTTAGATGATAATATAGCCTACCAAATATTATATCCTCATCGACACCTAGGCTTTTAGCTATTCCTACGATATCTATCGGAACATATATTTTTGAACTCCTTTTTTTATTATCTTTGGAGTACGCTTGGAAGTCAGAATAATAACGACCATAAATGGCACTAAGAATCTTAAAATCAGTTGGTAATTTCACCATTAGTAAATTAACCTCCTATTCGTTATGTTTATTTGTTATATTGATATATCAAACTAGTTGCTTTTAATATGTATTCTGTTCCAGACTCCATATCCTCTTTGGCTGAATCAATTAACGTGTAATCTAAATTATTAATTCCATTAGCAAGCTTGATACACGATGATTTGAAATATTGCATCCCAAGATTAAAATAATAATGGATATCCTGCATTGATTCTGGAGCTTTCAAGGCATTGACTTGGTTTGCTAAATCAACAATGATATTAAGTTCTTTTTCAACTTGTTTTGTCCATTCAAAATCACCTAAAAGTGGGGTTTCCATTAGATCGCCCAGAGTTGTAAAAGATACAGTACATTTGTCAGAAATTTTCACTGCGGCAGAAATATATTCTTCTACTTCCTGTGATTTATTAGTTTCTGATATCACTTGGTCATTGCTACTTTCTGTATTATTCGCAAAAGGATTGGTAGAAACAACATATATAATTCCCCCAGTAATAAGTACGAATAATAACAGAGCTAATATTACAACAGGAAGAGATGACCTTTTCCGAGGTTCCATTATCTCATCATAATATTTTGGCATTAGTATGATCTCTTGTGATTGATGAAATCTCAATTTTTAGTTATGGATTATTAAATTATCAAAATATACTTTACATCAACTACACCGTAACTTTATAAATTACGTCTCCCGGTCTCACACGCTCGGGGACTTTGATGCCGACGGACTGGCCCTTTTTAGCTTTGGTGACATTCTTGTTTTCAATCTGCATCGACGTAAGGTCCATCTCAATATCCGTAGTGTGCCCCTTAATGTGAATCTTATCTCCCACCTCAAGCGTGCCGGTCATGTCAACGCCGGCGACTACTACATGAGCAAAGAAATCGCTTACTTTACCGACTGCTTTCTCCTTCATATTTCCTCCCTCCTTAAGCAGTTTGTGTTAAGGATTATACGCCGAGATATTTAAGAAATCAATATGTCTTCCCGTCATTGCGAGGAGTTCTTCCGCAGAAGGACGACGTGGCAATCTCGTTGACTATACTTAAACACTACGAGATCCTTCCCCTTCACGGAGTTTACCCTGAGCGGAGCGCGAGGGTTCAGGGTCAGGATGACAAGCATGTCATTTTTTGACTAATTTACTTTTTGGACATATAATGGGTCTAATTAAGATTTGAGAGGGCTGCGCCTTGGCTAAGGTAAATGACGCAAAATCAACTGATATTGAAAAATTAGAAAAACGTCTAGATTCACTGGACAGTCGTTTGGATAATGTTGATTCCGTTGTCTCCGCCGTTGCCGAGCGGGTCATGAAACAGCCGGCGACATTTATCGTTACCTGCAGCCATTGCGGTCATAAGATAGAGATAGCCATTCTCGGCACCGAAAAACCAACCACCAAATAATTCTCGTTTACATGAGTGATTTTCTCCCACATGCTTAGTTAGATGTGAAAGTATATATAGTTAAACCTTAATACCAGGAGGCAGCATGACCATAACGGCAAGAATCAACGAGACGAAATATAACGTTTTCAAGTGGCGCTACGAACTAAGCATACCTAAAAAACTGGCGCTGGCTTTCGGCTTCGCGATACTGATGGGATTGATTGCCCAGCTTAGATTTTATCTCCCGTGGAGTCCCGTGCCGCTTACGGGGCAGACCTTCGGGGCACTCTTTGCCGGGGTTATTCTAGGGACGTGGTGGGGAGGCATTAGCATGGCATTATACGCGGGGTTAGGGGCGGCGGGAGTGCCATGGTTCCAAGGGTGGCAGGGTGGATTAGCCTATATGACGGGTCCCACCGGCGGCTACATCGTCGGTTTTATCTTAGCGGCACTCTTCCTGGGATACTTCACCGACAAATTCGTCAGGTCACGGAGCTTCTTCGCCATGCTCGGGCTGATGCTCTTCGCCAACTTTATCCTCATTTACGGACCCGGGCTTTTACAGCTTAATCTCTGGCTCGCTAACGTCAAAGGCGAGCCTATAGCCTTTAGTCAACTGCTAACCATGGGCGCTTTACCCTTTATCGCCGGGGACATTACCAAAGCGGTCGTCGCGGCTCTTATCGTCAGGGGCGTAACACCTAAGAAAGCTTACGGTAAAGAAGCGGACGGGGAAAAATGGACGGGGTGGCGGCTGCCGTAGGAAGGTAGTTAGTAGTTGGTAGTTTGTAGTTAGTTTCCCTTGCCCCTTTACCCCCAATAAATTACAAACTACAAATTACTCACACTCACCTTTTCCCTAATTGCGCCTATAAGTGAACGCTGATATAATGGTTTTATGAATAAAGAGCAAGAACTTGAAGCTATGCGGCACTCGACCTCGCATGTCATGGCTGAGGCAGTGCTGTCCATCTTCCCTGACGCAAAATTTGCCATCGGACCGGCTATCGAAGATGGGTTTTATTATGACTTCGACCTCCCGCGCTCGCTAACGCCGGAAGACCTGCCCATTATCGAGAAAAAGATGGGCGAAATTATTAAAGCGAACTTGCCCTTTACGCATAAAGAAATTACTAAAGCCGAAGCGAAAAAACTCTTCGCTAAACAGCCCTATAAACTTGAGCTAATCAAAGAACTCAAAGACGCTAAGGTCGGCATTTACGAGCAGGGCAACTTCACCGACCTGTGTAAAGGGCCACATGTCAAAACCACCGGCGAGATAAAGGCTTTTAAGCTGACGAGCATCGCCGGGGCTTACTGGCGGGGGGACGAGCATAATCCCATGCTCCAGCGTATTTATGGTTTAGCGTTTAATACGCAGGAAGAACTGGATAACTATTTAGTCCATCTTGAGGATATAAAAAAGAGAGACCACCGAAAAATAGGCAAGGATTTAGACCTTTTTGTCTTTTCAGAATTAGTCGGGAAAGGGCTACCTCTTTTCACCGAAAAGGGGTCGATAATAAGACGCGAACTAGAACGCTTCGTAGTGGATGAAGAGCTGAAACGGGGTTATAAACACATCTATACGCCAGACCTCGCCCTTGTCGCGCTTTACAAGACTTCCGGCCACTACCCATATTATAAAGATTCGATGTATCCCGTCATGAAGATAGATGATGAAGAGCTTATTTTAAGACCAATGACCTGCCCGCACCACTATCAATACTATGCCAGCAAACCGAGGTCTTATCGAGAGCTGCCATTTAAAATCGCCGAGTTAGCTAAACAATTCCGCTATGAAAAATCCGGTGAATTGACTGGTCTTATCCGAGCACGTATGTTCTGCCTGGCAGATTCTCATATCATCTGTCAGAAAGAGCAGGCAGTCCAACAACTAAACGAGGTTTTAGATTTAATAGAGTTTTGCGCCGGGGTTTTCAAATTAAAAGCCGGCGAAGATTACCGCTACCGGTTATCTCTAGGCGATAGGAAAAACGATAAGAAATATTTTAAAGACGATGAAGCCTGGGAACATGCGGAAAATGTCTTACGCGATGTATTAAAACAACGGAAATCTAACTTCTTTGAAGCTGGTGATGAAGCCGCTTTTTACGGACCCAAGATTGATATCCAGATGAAAAATGTCGCCGGTAAGGAAGATACCGCCTTTACCGTACAATACGACTTCGTAGCACCAAAGCGATTTAAACTGACCTATATCGATACCGATGGCAAAGAAAAAGAACCTATCGTAATTCACCGGTCTTCTATCGGCGCGATAGAAAGAATCATGGCTTTCCTCATTGAGCATTATGCTGGAGCATTCCCTACCTGGTTGGCACCGGTACAGGTAAAAATAATCCCTATCTCCGACCGTCATAACGAACATGCTGCCAAAGTAGCCGCCGAGCTCAAGGGGCGGGGCATAAGGGCGGAAATTGACGACCGCTCCGAGCGAATGAACCTTAAAATCCGCCAGGCACAGCAGGAAAAAGTGCCCTATATGGTCGTCATTGGCGATAAAGAAGCAGCAGATAATACCGTATCTGTACGTAAACGCAGCGGTGAGCAGTTACCAGCGCAGTCCCTGGCGAGTTTTATCGAGGCGCTAACTGCAGAAATAGCTAAAAAAGATTAATTTGAAGAGTTTTTACCTTGATTATACCCGAAACAGTTGATTTTCAATACAAATATATGATATAGTTTTGTTCGTAGAGCAACTAGCAACGGAGGAGGCTGGAAAGCATATCATAAAGCAATTACGCGTCAACGAGCGAATCATCGCCAGAGAAATTCGCCTGGTCGGAGAGAAAGGCGAACAGCTTGGTGTTATGTCTGCGATGCAGGCAAGAGAACTGGCGAAGAAGAGCAACCTTGACCTCGTTGAAGTAGCACCGACATCAGTACCTCCGGTCTGCCGCCTGCTTGACTACGGCAAATTCAAGTACGAACAACAGAAAAAAGAACAGCAGGCGAAGAAAAGCCAAAAAATCGCACAATTACGAGAAATTTGGCTGTACGTTAAGATAGGCGTCCATGATTTCGATGCTAAAGCCAAGATAGCCAGAAAACTTTTAAACGGTGGGTCAAAAGTTAAATTAACATTGAAGTTCAAGGGACGCGAAATGGCGCATCCCGAGTTGGGCATGAGAGTCTTACAGCGGATGGTGGAGACATTGAATGATGTCGCCGCGCTGGATAGACAACCAATCTTGGAGGGAAGACGAATGAACATCATCATCGTTCCCATCGGTTCCAAGCCCAAGGTTAAAACCGAAACGAAACCGGAAATGAAAACAGAAACTAAAGTAGAAATTAAAGCAGGAGCCAAGGAAGTATAGAATGCCAAAACTTAAAACTCATAAAGGGGCTAAAAGCCGTTTCAAGATTACAGGTACTGGTAAAATTATGCGGGTGAAGGGACCTAAAAGCCACCTGCGTATGCATAAAGCCAAGCGCGTGCGGAAGCAGTTCGATAAGCTGATAGAGCTAAATCCCGCCGACCGCCAACGCATATCGAGACTATTACCTAACGGAGTCAAGTAAAATAGGAGTAGCATGCCAAGAACGAAAAGAGGTGTGACCTCACACCATAGACATAAGAAAATCTTAGCCCTCACCAAAGGGCAACGCAGCACCAGGCACCGCTTGGTTAAACGCGCCAACGAGGCGATGATACATTCGCTAAGTTACGCCTATTTCCACCGGCGAGAACGTAAGGGCGATTTCCGGCGACTTTGGATATTGCGGGTTAATGCCGCCTGTCGCGCCCATGGCGTAACGTATAGTCAGTTCATAAAAGGACTGAAAAAAGCCGGCATCGTCATTAATCGTAAGGCGCTAGCTGATATGGCTGTCAAAGAGCCAGCGAACTTTAGCAGCCTGGTCGCTCTCGTGGGAGGGAAAGGCCAGGACTGAAAGACTCCAGTTCTCAACTAACTTAGTATTTTAGTTCCCCTTCCTCTACCCAGCGGAAGGGGATTTTTTTAGGGGACGCCAAAGATGCTGAAACAGATAGAAAAAATAAAAACCGAAGCTCTTAAAGAGCTGGGGGATATTAATAACCCTAAAGACCTAGAAGCATGGCGCGTACACTACCTCGGTAAAAAAAGTCCATTAACCCAAATACTCCGCGGGCTGGCAACTCTTTCTATCGAAGAAAAGAAAGAAGTCGGCGCAGCGGCAAACCAACTTAAAAACCTGCTGGAAGGTCACGCCGAGGAAAAGGGGCAGACTTTGCGCGAAACACAGTTGAAATCCGCGACGCAAAAAGAATCCATCGATATCAGTCTTCCTGGTAGACCTTACGCCATTGGCCACCAGCATCCCGTCACCCAAGCAATTGAAGAAATTTGTGATATCTTTATCTCGCTAGGATTCCAGGTCAAAGAAGGACCGGATGTAGAGTGGGACTATTATAACTTTGAAGCGCTTAATATCCCCGCCGAGCACCCCTCGCGTGATAGTATGTCCTCCTACTGGATAGATACGCCGCCGGGAGAAAAAGGCAAGCAGCTTTTACGGACGCATGGCACCGCCGTCAGCGCAAGAATAGTCGAAAATATGAAACCGCCCATCCGCACCATCGAGCCGTCGCGAGTTTACCGCTATGAGGCAGTCAATGCTACCCATCTGAACATATATCATAATATGGATGGGCTAGCCGTGGACCGCGGCATTACCATGGGAGACTTAAAGGGCGTACTTTTCGAGTTTGTGCGACGCTACTTTGGCGAGAAACGAAAAATACGCTTCCGCACCGACTTTTTCCCGTTCGTCGAGCCGGGCGGTGAAATCGCTATCGATTGTATTGTATGTAAAGGTGTGGGATGCCGTTTCTGTGGCAACAGCGGCTGGCTGGAAATTCTAGGCTGTGGTATGACGCATCCTGAAGTCCTTAGGCGCGGCGGTATTGACCCGGAGGAATATACCAGCTTTGCTTTTGGTATGGGACTTGAAAGATTACCTATGCTACGTTATGGCATAGAGGACATGCGGCTTTTCTATAATAACGACTTAAGGTTTTTAAGGCAGTTTTAGCATGAAAGTACCCTTAAAGTGGCTCAATGATTATGTTAAGGTAACCCTACCGACACCACAGTTAGCCGAGAGGCTGACTTCAGCTGGATTCGAAGTGAGTGAAGTTATCACTACCGGCGGCAGCTGGGACAATATCACCGTCGGCGAGATAACCGCCATAAACCCCCACCCTAATGCCGACCGCTTAAGGCTAGCAACCGTAAACCTTGGAAAAGAACAAGAAACAGTCGTATGCGGGGCACCGAACTTAAAACTCGGCGACAAAATTGCCTTTGCTAAAGCCGGTGCGCGGTTGATAAATTCGGAAAACAGCAAATTAGAAACTCTTAAACCAGCCAAGATTCGTGGTGTTGAATCTAAAGGCATGATTTGCTCGGAGAGAGAACTTGGTATTTCAAACCAGCATGAAGGCATTTTAGTCCTTTCTAAAGCGGCAACGGTGGGCACGGCGCTGGCGGATTTTATGGGAGATACGGTGCTGGACATCGATATTACCGCTAACCGACCGGATGGTCTTTCCGTTACTGGTATCGCCCACGAGGTCGCCGCTATCTGCGGACAAAAAACTAATATACAGGAAGTCAACTATACAGAAACTGGCGAACCAATTAACAAACAGGTATCCATTGAAATTATCGATAGCGAGCTTTGTCCGCGGTACTGTGCGAGTCTCATTACTGGCGTAAAAATTAAGGAGTCGCCGGCCTGGCTGCAGGAAAGGCTTATCGCCTGCGGGCAGCGTCCCATTAACAATATCGTCGATATTTCTAACTATGTCATGCTTGAGTACGGGCAGCCGCTCCACACCTTCGACTACGAAAAACTCAAGAGCAAGAAAATCATCGTCAGGCGGGCGAAAGACGGCGAGAAATTCTTTACCCTAGATGGCGTGGAACGCCAACTCACTGGTGATATGCTGGTCATCGCTGACGGCGAAAGAACGGTAGCTATTGCCGGGGTCATGGGCGGACTTAATAGCGATGTAACGGAAAGCACGACGTCTATTTTACTGGAAGCCGCCAGCTTTAAAGCACCTAGTCTGCATTACACCAGTCGCAAGCTTGGGCTGATGAGTGAAGCTTCGGCTCGATTTGAACGGGGCATTAGCCCTGGATTAACGATACCTGCCTTAAAGCACGCCACGCAGCTTATCGCCGAGCTTGGCGACGGCAAGATTGCCAAAGGCATTATCGACGCCTACCCGGGTAAAAAAGAACCCAAGCCGATTACATTACGAACGGAAAGAATCAAGCGTGTTCTCGGTATAGAATACAGCGTCAACCAGATAGTCAGCGCGTTGCAAGCCCTCGGTATTGAGTGTAAAGCAGACGGCACCAAAGTAACCGCCAACGCGCCCTACTGGCGCAGCGATATCAAGATAGAAGAAGACCTCATCGAAGAAGTAGCGCGCGTCTACGGCTATGATAAAATACCGACCACGCTGCTTAAAGATGAAATACCTAAGCCCGACTTGAATCCTGCCTTAAGATTGAAGAAAAACATCAGGCGCAGTCTGGTCGGCTTCGGCTTCCAGGAAGTGATGACCTATACGCTAACCAGTCTTCAAGCTCTAAGCAATATCTACGCAAAACCGCATCCTCCGGAGCCGATGCCTGTGCATGTCGCCAATCCCATGACAGCCGAGCAGGAATATCTGCGGTCAAGTCTGCGCGCGAATCTTTTAAGCACACTCGCAGCGAACCAACGCTACGAGGACGGCGGGATAAGCCTGTTTGAGATAGGTAAAATTTTCGTGCCTAAAGGCAAAAACCCGCCAGAAGAGCCGGAGATGTTATGCGGCTTGATGATGGGTAGTCGGGTAGAGAGGTCATGGCTGGGAAGCGGCAACGCTTATGATTTCTATGATGTTAAGGGAGTGGTGGAAAGACTTTTCCAGCAACTGGGAATAGACGTAAGTTTCGAAAACAGTAATGATGAAGGACTACATCCGACAAGGCAAGCTGTTATTATCGCTAAAAACGACGGCAAAAAGGTTAATCTAGGCTTCTTAGGCGAATTACACCCCAAAGTGGCGGGTACCTTTGAGCTTGAAGGAATAATCTGCCTCTTCGAGGTCAGCATCGAGGCGCTCTTCCCTTACGCTGCTCAAGATAAAATGTACCAACCGATACCACGCTTCCCCAGCATCGTTAGGGACTTAGCACTGGTCGTGAATGCCGATGTGGCCAACCAACAGATACTGGATATCATCAAGGGTTTCAAGCTGATTAGCGAGGTAATCCTTTTCGACGTGTATAGCGGCAAGCAAGTCGCCGCTGGGAAGAAATCTCTCGCTTATCGCCTGGTCTATCAATCGCCTGAACAGACGCTGACCGACGAAACCGTCAACAAGGTGCAGGAGCAAATCCTGACTAAACTGACGAAAGAATTGGGCGCAGTATTAAGGACATAAACGGAATTCGTTTATAGTTCAAATACACCGTAAGAGACGCCAGCTAACTTAATAACGGTTTCACCTTTGCTGGATTTAACTTTAACTCCGTATCCTATCTTTAACAATTTATTATCTGTTTTTATACCTTTAAGACGAATTTCAGAGGACAAAGCCGATGGATTCAAGACAATTAGGAACTTCTCTTTTTTATACTCCCGCACATAGGCAAATTGTTGACTGCCCTCTTCCTCATATACCGTAGTGAGACTACCATTGGCTTGAAGAGCACGATATCTTTTCCTTAAAGCAATCAGCTTTTTCACATGACTTAAGAGCGATTCCGGGTCATTTTCTTGAGCTTGAACAGTCAGCCGATTCTGGTGACGGTCGATGGGGAGATATAACTTACTCTGTACGGCAATCGAAAAACCTGTATTCGCCCCATTATTCCACTGCATCGGCGTACGAGAACCGGTACGTGTATAACCCCCCTCTTTCGAGGGTAATCCATTTATATAGCGCATCCCGATTTCATCACCATAATAGATAAACGGTACTCCCGGCCAGGTAAGTAAAAACGTAAAAATTACTTTCAGGTCTTTATCGGTTCTTTCATAACTAAGTCTTTTAATGTCATGACTACCACTGGGGACTGAAATGAATCCTTTGCCTTTTACGCTTGCAGCATGTTTCAAATAAAACTTGAGGAAATCCTGTATGCTTTTACCTCCATGGCGGCGAAAGTAGCATTTCTCACTAACCATGAGGTCATCATAACCCCCAAATCCGAAGGGCAGCGTAAAATCGGTATTGAAACCGGCGGCAATCGATTCTGTGGGGTTGCCCCACTCGGCAATAAAGACAACTTCAGGATACCGAGCGCGTATTTCACGGAAGATAGTACGCCAAAGGTTAATAGTCGCGCGATGGGAGGGGTCGTTTTTCACGAGAGAAAAAGCCATGTCTACACGGAACCCATCAACACCCATGTCCAACCAGTAAGATATTATCTTGATGAGTTCTTGCCGGTTGGCGAGGGGACCAGGCGCATCCATCGGCTGCTGCCAGGGCTTTTTCGGGTCAGGATTGGCAAAGCCGTAATTTAGAGCCGGCTGGCAATAAAAGAAATTTGTTACATAGCCACCATTTCTTGGAGCATAACCCAATATAAAATTAAGCGAACCATCACCACGGTCCAAAAAAGAAGATGTCCAGATATATCTATCGGAATACTGATTACGCTTATGTTGAGACGACATTTTAAACCAAGGGTGTTCAACGGAGGTGTGACCGGGAACCAGGTCGAGACAAACTTTGATGCCTCTTAAATGAGCTTGTTGACACAGCCTTTTAAGGTCGGTGTTAGTCCCATATCGGGGAGCTACCTTACAATAATCCGCTACATCATAACCCGCATCCTGAAAGGGCGAAACGAAACACGGAGTCAACCACAAGGCATTTACGCCGAGTGACTTAATGTATTCCAGCTTCTGAATTATCCCGTTAATATCCCCGATACCATCTCCATTAGAATCATAAAAGGATTGAGTATATATCTGGTAAAAAACGGCATCCTCAAGCCAGGCGGGGGAATGATTAACCAAACTATTCTTAGACATAGTTATCACCTTTTCTTTCATACGGAAACTTTATCATAATGGAGCTAGATGAGCAAAAAAAGTAATTATAGCAGACGTGATTATTCCCATCTAAAAAAGCGGGCGGCAAGCCCGGCGGAAACTACAGTAATCCCCGCCGTGATTAATGACGCGCTGGTATGCCATTCAAAACCCAGCCAGGGATTCTGCAGCATATAGATAACCCAATGCAGAGGCGTAGCTTCACCGATAATCTGCATCGCTGTGGACATGACTTCCGGCGGCGGACCGGCGCCGCCAAGTATCATCATGATAAAGAACAGCAGCATACCCACTCCCTGGGCAGAACGAGTGGAAGGCAATACTGCGCCGAGGAAAAATCCGAAACAGGTAAAACATACCGTGCCGAACACAAAAGCTACTACTACAAGCCATGGATTCACCGGCCAATTAGGTGAATAGACTATTTTGCCCAATATAGTAACCAATATGCTGCCGGCGATGGCAATCACGAAACTTACCAGCAGCTGCGAACCCAACACCGACCAAACGGAGAACGATGATGCTCTAAAACGTCGTAAGACGCCGCGCTCGCGATAACCGGCCAGGTGCACCGGCAAAGCCACTGTGCCGATAGCCATCATTATCAATCCGAAATAGGACGGCATATAATAGTCCATCGCGCCAACGCCGCGGTAGATTTCCGGACTGGCCGTATTACCGAAAACTCCGCCCATCACGAAGAGGAAAATTAAAGGTAAAGCCAGCGTGAAAATCACCGTGATAGGTTCACGGAGAAAGAGCTTAATTTCTATCCAGGTTAGCTTAAGTAACGTACTCATGTTAGTTCATTATTCTGCGGCTGAATGGCCCGTCACTTTCAGGAATACATCCTCGAGACTTGGCTGTTCGCTACGCAGGTCAGCCGGCACAATGCCATGTTCGACCAGCGCTGCCGCCACTAAAGCCAGCAAGGGACCATTCCCTTCAACTTCAACTTGCTTACCTTGACGGCTGACTTTTTTCACGCCGGTTATTTTCTTCAGCCAGGTAAGGTCAGTTTTATCCGTGGTGAAAATTACACGCACGGCTGTAGCATGACTGACGATAAGCCCCTGGGGAGTATCAGAGGCAACGATTTTCCCTTTATCGACAATGGCGACGCGGTCGCAGAGATTTTCTGCTTCGTCCATGAAATGCGTGACCAGCACGACGGTTGTGCCCCTATCACGGACGGCGCGTATCAAGTCCCAGGCAACACGACGAGCGGCGGGGTCGAGACCAGTGGTCATTTCATCTAAGAACACAACTTCGGGATTATTTACCAATGATAGAGCGATGAAAAGCCGCTGTTTTTGTCCGCCGGAGAGACTGCCGAAACCGGACTTTTGTTTATCAGCTAGTCCCCACTGCTTCAGCAAGACACGCCAATCTAAGGCTTTAGAAGCGACCGAGGCAAAGAGATCTAGTGCTTCCCAGACTTTGATGCGGTCGGGCAAGGCTGATTCTTGCAGTTGGGAGCCGATACGACGGCGTAATTCCGGTCCATTATTTAATGGGTTAAGACCAAGCACGCGGATATCGCCGGAATCAGGATGTCTTAAAGCCTGCAGGCATTCAACCGTGGTGGTTTTACCCGCGCCGTTGGGACCAAGCAGACCAAAAATTTCACCTTTATTAACATTAAAAGAAATATCATCGACGGCAATGGTTTTGCCGTAAGTTTTACGAAGATTTTGAACGGAAATAATGGGAGGCATTTTGTACTATTATAATCTAGGTATAACAAAAATGACAAATAAAAAACACGGATTCTTCCCCCTCGACAGGCTCGGGGTCAGAATGACATCTAGATCAAGTCTTTTATCTTTTTAACGATTTCTTTTAATGGTACAATCGCTGCTTCTTTTTCCGTGCGTTTTTTAAACTCGACAGAGTCTTTTTCTAAAGTACGGGGGCTGACGGTAATGCGGAAAGGCAAACCGATTAAGTCAGCGTCGTTGAACTTTACGCCGGCGGATTCAGTCCGGTCGTCGAAAAGCACCTCGATGCCATCTTTTTGCAGGTCGGCATAAAGCTTTTCCGCCACTTCACTCACCTTAGAATCCTCACGATATAAAGGGCAGAGATAAACATGATAAGGGGCGATAGTCAGGGGCCAGATAATGCCTTTATCATCGTGGTTTTGCTCAACGGCAGCCGCCAGCAAACGACTGGGACCCAAGCCATAGCACCCCATGACAATAGGATGAGAATCACCCTTTTCATCAAGGAAATTAGCACCAAACTTAGAGCTGTATATCGTTCCGAGTTTAAAAATATGGGCAGCCTCGATGCCTCTTTTGGACGTAAGCTTACCACCACAATTAACGCACTTATCGCCAGCACGGGCGACAGCGATATCGCCCACAATATCGGCTTTAAAGTCTCGCGGGTAGTTGACGTTCTTAAGATGGGTGTCGGGTTTATTGCCGCCAGCGACGAAATTCACGCCGGATGTAACGGAGTCGTCGGCGATGACCTTAATCCCCTTTAGCCCAACCGGCGAGGCGGCGCCAGGGACGACACCAACGGCACTGACTTCGGCTTCGGTTGCCAGGCGCAGGTCGGTACATTTTAATTGGTTCTTGAGCTTGGTTTCGTTAACCGCAAGGTCGCCGCGAATGACGCCAAAGATAAAAGCGCCATCGGCGACATAAAAGACAGCTTTCAGGGTATAGGCGGGGGGCACCTTAAGAAAACGGGCAACTTCCTCGATGGACTTCATGCCGGGGGTGGCGACCGGCTCAAGGGGGAGTGGTTTGCCGCCATCTACTTTTTCCTTTACGCTAACGGCTTTTTCTCCGTTGGCGGCGTAGTTGCATTTCGTACAATGGATAACCTCATCCTCGCCGGTATCAGCGAGAACCATAAATTCTCTAGAGTCCTTGCCGCCGATAGCCCCGCTATCCGCCTCGACGACCATAACCGGCAAACCGCAGCGTTTAAAGATATTCTGGTACGCCTTGAGTACGCTATCGTAAGATTTATCCAGTCCCGCCTCATCGACATCGAAGCTATAGGCATCCTTCATGGCAAACTCACGCGCACGGACTAAACCACCGCGGGGTCGCGGCTCATCACGGAACTTGGTCTGTATCTGGTAAAGCATCAAGGGCAAATCGCGGTAGCTCTGGACATAGCGTGCCGCCAGCGAGGTAACGACTTCCTCATGCGTTGGACCCAGAGTAAGCTTGCGTTCCCGCCGATCGAAAAGATGAAAAAGCACGTCGTTCATCAAGCGGTCGCGTCCCGATGTCACCCAGAGTTCGTTAGGCGAAAGGACAGGCATATGTAATTCCTGTCCGCCGGCTTTATCCATCTCGTCGCGGATGATAGCTTCAATCTTTTGCAGCGACCGCCACCCCAGCGGCAAGTAGGAATAAATGCCTGCCGCGAGCTGGTTAATTAAGCCCGCCCGGAGCATCAACTGGTGCCCGATAGTATCCGCATCGGCGGGGACTTCTCTGGTTGTTTTACAAAATAGCTTCGAGATACGCACGAGTGACTCCTTATATTGAATTATACTTTAAAAACCCTACGAAAGGAGTTAATAAATGAAAAGACATAATTACTTCGCTATTTTATCATGTTGATACGGTCTCGGTGGCATATACATTATAGAATCGATGCTAGTTACCGGTATGGCATAAACTATCCAAGGGTCAGAATCCTTTTCCGATCGAATGTAAGTTATTCCATTATTCGTTAAAATCAGCCTGCCATTAGCGACACAGGTATTAGCCGATGCACAACCTACAAACTGTTGGGGTAAGGGTTTATTACAAATAACATCAACCGACGAGAAATAATGGTCTGTATCATCCGCGGCTTGCGTTTGAGCCAGTAAATCAACCGGTACCATGGTAATGATAAATACTAGCAAACTGATAACAATAGCTGATATTACCCTGACTGCGTTATGATCCCGCAGGGTTTTTGTCTTATCTAAGGGCAATTTCCAATGAACGATATCAATATAAAATATTAAACCTATAACTAATATGATAACCGAAGCTCCACACACCGCCCATATGTTTTTTAGAGAATTATCAGAAGCCGAGAGAATCAGATAGACAATACTCGACACTACCAGTATTACAAAAATTACGAGGGCAGTTATCCTGAAAGGTTTTTGTTTAGCGGGTGCATCCTCATCGAACAATATGCTTGTATTTCTTTTAGACAACTCCCAATAAAAGACGAACAATCCAGCGATAAAAATACAAGCGATAACTAATTTAATACTGGAAAACATGTAGTCGTTAGTAGTAAAGACCAGGACACTAGGCGTGATACCCAGAGCATGATAGTAAGATTCGAGGTAAGAGCGTCCTAAAATATAACAGAAAGCGGCAAAGATACCGAGAAGAGGGACAAACGTTTTAAGAATGTCCATGAAGTTCCAGCCATCTTTCTTTTCGTCTTGTTTTAGAGTGACTTTGACTTTCCGTGGTTTACGAGCAGTTTTTTTTCCCTTTTTATCCGCCATTTTACACCTCTTCCGCTTCTCTCATCAGCGCTTCGAGAAAGTCCTTTTCTTTCTGGATCCCGATTTTCATCGGGATGGCGGTGGTGCTTAAATACTTCTTAATTAAAATTTCTCTATTTCCCGCATTATCGATGCAAGGTAATCATTCTCTTCTACCACCGCCACCTTTACTCCCCGCTTAAAGATAACGCCCTTGCCCTTACCACAGGCGATGCCAACATCGGCGTCTTTAGCCTCGCCGGGTCCATTGACTACGCACCCCATCACGGCAACTTTAATGGTCTTATTAATCTTAAGAAGTCGCTTTTCGACCTCTTGCGCCAATTTTACCACGTCCGTCTCGGCGCGACCACAGGTCGGACAGCTTACAAGGACGGGTCCATGTTGACGCAGGTCGAGGCTTTTAAGAATTTCATATGCGGCGAAGACTTCCTCCTGGGGAGGGGCGGTTAAAGAGACGCGGATAGTATCGCCGATGCCCAGCCAGAGCAAGGTGCCGATGCCCACGGAACTCCTGATAACGCCGCTCCTGAGCGTACCTGCCTCGGTAATGCCGATATGGAGGGGATAAGGCATTTTATTGGCGATACTTTGATAAGCGGCAATGGTGGTGGGGACGTCGAAAGCCTTAAGCGACACTTTTATCAGGTTGAAGTCCAGGCTTTCTAAAAGCTTTATCTGCGCCAAAGCGGCTTTAACCATTCTTTCGGCGATATTTAATTTAGGATTACTTGTTTTCGGAAGACTTCCAGCATTCAGTCCAATGCGTATAGGTACTCCCCGCTCTTTAGCGGCTAGCGCCACCTTCTTTACCTTATCCGGCTCGCCGATGTTGCCGGGGTTCAGGCGGAGTCCGTCCACGCCAGCCTCCAGCGCCATGAGAGCCAAACGGTAATCAAAGTGGATATCGGCAATAACAGGTATCTTAACCCTTTTCTTTATGTCAACTAATGCCCTAGCGGCTTGAGCGTCCGGCACGGCGACTCGCACAATTTCACAGCCGACTTCTTCAAGCTGTTTAATCTGGTGGACGGTGGCTTTTACGTCGCGAGTATCGGTCTTGGTCATGGACTGCACGACAATAGGTGCTCCCCCACCGATAGTTACGCCGCCAATCTTGATTTGCTTACTGATACGTCGCTTCATCATTTTCTTGCCTGCTAGCCTCCTAGTAAACTCCCGCCGGAAATCCACCGGGCGATATCCTGGTACGTAATCAGCAGCATAAAAGCCAGTAATACAATGAAACCAGTGGAGTGGATGATATTCTGTATTTTGGGAGAAACTCTTTTACCGCGTCGTATCCACTCAATAAGGATGAATAGCAGATGGCTGCCATCGAGCGCCGGGAACGGTATTATTTGGGTGATAGCGATAGCGATACTGATAAAAGCGGTTAACTCCAACACCGGGCTGACGCCAGCATGAGCTACTTCTCCCGTAACTTGTACAATACCGACCGGTCCCGCCGGCGTAAAAGGCATAGCGCCGATAACCGTCTCGATAATGCCGTTTTTATACAAGATAAGCGTCTCCCAAACTGAAGATGCGCCCTCGGGAATCGCCCGCCAGAAAGGCAAGCTCTCGCTAGTGATAGCCGCATCCATTGTCTGGGACGTTATCCCTAAAGACCCATCCCCTTCCGGAGGTTTCCAGCGAGGTATGGCTTTCACCGTCTCGGTTGTTGTATCGGCGTGCTGAATATCTAGAGTAACTTCCGCGCCGAGGTTCAGCTGAATCTCACGGGAAAGTGCGCCCACGCTATCTATCGGTATATTATTCACCGTAAGGATAGTATCGCCTATTTTAATACCTGCCAATTCCGCTGGCGAGTTTGCCGTAACCTCCTGAACTTCCACCCTGCCCTTAACGACATCATGGGGAACCATATAAGCAATGGTCATCAACAGGAAGGGCAAAATCAAGTTCATCAGTATGCCGCCGCTAAGCACCAGGGCGCGTACCCAATACTTCCGAGCGGCTAAAGCCCTGGGGGCGGCGGGGTCAACTTCACCCGAGATTTTGTTAAAACCGCCGAAGGGAATCCAGTTAATGGAATAAATCGTGTCGCCAAACTTTTTTCCATAAAGACGGGGCGGGAAACCGATGCCGAACTCTTCCACCCAGCAGCCAGTGGCTTTGGCTGTAATAAAATGTCCCAGTTCATGAGCGATAATAAGTACGGATAGGACGAGAATGCCGACGACTATCGTGAGCCACATTATACATTACCCCCGGCAATCTTTAGTGCCGTTTCCCGCGCCCACTTATCCACCGCTTTAATATCATCGAGTGAAGGACTGGGAACGCTTTCATGTTTTTCCAGAGTTTTTTCAACGATAGTAGCAATATCTAAAAAGCGTATTTTCCCTTGTAAGAATAAGTCCACAGCTACTTCGTCGGCGGCGCAGAGAACAGCAGGATAAGCGTCTCCCCTCTTGCCAGCCTCAATAGCCAGACGGAGACAGGGGAACTTAGCCATATCCGGCTGCTGAAAGTTAAGGTCAGCGAAATTATCCCAGTCCAGACGAGGCAGGTCGGCATTGGGGAGGCGGTCGGGGTAAGACAAAGCATACTGAATCGGCAAACGCATATCGGGCATACTCAACTGCGCTTTGACCGAGCCGTCGACGAACTCCACCATAGAATGGACGATGCTTTGCGGGTGAATGACCACGGTTATATTTTCTATCGGCACATTAAAAAGCCAGTGCGCTTCGATGACCTCAAGACCTTTGTTCATCAGGGTTGCCGAGTCAATGGTTACTTTTTTACCCATCTTCCACGAAGGGTGGGCTAAAGCCTGCGTCACGGTGATATTAGTCATTCGCTCCACCGGGTAATCGAAGAAAGGGCCACCGGAAGCTGTAAGGATAATACGGCTAGGCGTTTGTTTTTCGCCGTTAAGACACTGCCAGATAGCGCTGTGTTCACTATCTATCGGGAGGATACGGGCTTTGGCTTTTTTCGCGGCGGCGGTGATGATGCCACCAGCGGCGACTAGCGACTCTTTATTAGCGAGGGCGATAGTCTTACCGGCTTTGACCGCGGCTAAAACAGCATCGAGCCCTGCTAACCCAGAGGTGGCAACAACGACGATATCAACATCCGGATAAGTCGCCATTTGTTCAATGGGAAGATACTTGGGACGCAGGAACACCGCACGGTTCGCATTTTCGCTACCATATCCGGCGTAATAAAAGAATTCCGGTTTGAACTCCTGAATCTGTTGCATGAGTAAGGTGTGGTTATCGCCGGCTGCCAGACCAACGATAGAAAAACGGTCCGGCATCGCGCGGACGATATCCAGCGTCTGCTGTCCAATTGAGCCGGTCGAGCCGAGCACCGCCAGTTTTTTTAACTTAACCGCCATGATACCTATAGTTTACAACAAATAGGTAGTTGAGGCTATCGGAGGGAAAAGAAAAAGGGGGCTTTCGCCCCCTTTAATAAACCTAACGCATAATAAAATGATTTAAACGATAATCTCGGATTTTCTCGTTTCGCCAGAGCGAAGGAAAAGAATCGTCACGATATCACCGGATTTCAGCCCCGCTAGAGTCTTTTCCATGTCCGCCGCATTACCTATACGATTACCATTAATTTCCGTAACAATATCCCCCTTTTTTAGTCCTGCCTTCTCCCCCAGTAAGCCCGGAGATACTTCGCCGATGACAGCGCCTGGCGCAGGAGTTACGCCTATCTGTGGAGCTGCACTTAAAGCGTCGGCGATTTTCAGTCCAAAGCGGAGTGTTTGGGTAGGGCTGCCGCCACCGGATAATAACTCGCGAATACGCGCAGGGTTGAAGCCGACGACAGTCTGACCATCGATGATGATAACAGGCACGCCCATCTGACCGGTTAGATTGACCATTTCCTCCGCCGCTGCACTATCACGGGATACATCAAACTCTTTGAATGTTACGCCGAGCTGGCCAAGAAAACTCTTGGCTTGATGACAGTAGCCTCAAGTAGGCGTGGTATATATTTTAACTTCCTTAGCCACCTTACGACTCACTCTCTTTATCGACTTTTATCTTGGGCAGCTTTGGCAGCTTGAAAAGACTACCGTTCTTCTTTAACGGATTATAGGTCGGGAAGCCATTAAGAAATTTTCTAGTCTTTCCGCAATATTTACACTTACCAATGCTACTGGGTCCCTTAGCCATTTCGATTACCCAGTAATGATGGCACGTCTGTTTAGCTTCTTTTTCTTCAATTCTTTCCTTAACTTTTACTTTTTGTCTCATCAAACACCCCCTTCTCTCTCTATCGGTATAATTCTAAGATATCACCTAAACGCTGTATGCGACTTTTGTCTTATATAGATATTGGCTAGTAAATATAACGGTTTTGTTAAGATAAAGTAAATATCTAAAGAGAAATACCAAGGATAGTTAAAAACTTGGGGAAAAATAAGGTTATTTTTCGTCGTCTTCGAAGACGATTTCAAAGGGGCAGGAAATAGCGCCTGTCGGACAAACAAGCTCACACATCGTACACCAGCCGCATTCATCAACTTTAACGATAGTCACGGTATCATCTTTTATTGCCAGAGCGCCACAAGTACAAATACTAACGCATAAACCGCAGTGGTCGCATCTTTCTTTGTCGATTATCGGCATTTCAGCCATCTTCATATCTCCCCATACTCATATTCTAATGAGTAAATGCTAAAACGTCTGCGACATTTCTCTCATTCTGTTATGCCAGCGATTTTCTTAAGTGTTGCATAGTTAGCGACGATTATGCGGTTACGCTCGACCCTGATAGCCCCTTCTTCTTCCAAATTTCTAAACGACCTGCCCACCATTTCGCGGGCAGTACCAATCATGGACGCCATTTCCTGCTGTGTCAGACGTGGTTTTTCACTATTCCCAACATATTCCAGTAGTATCTTGGCGACCCTGCCGTTAACATGCCGGAAGGAAAGGTCCTCCACGAGCGTAATCATCTCCTGCACACGTAGAGATAACACTTTTATGATATTCATGGCTACCTGCGGATATTCTCTGGAAATACTTTCCAGGTCTTTCTTCTTGATGCCGTGAAGAGTTACGGCGCTCATCGCTGCTGCGCTGGCCAGATTCACTCCACCAAGAGGCGGTACATCGTTAAAAGAATCGCCGGGACGTATGATGCGCAGAATTTGTTCTTTACCGTCAGCCGAAGTTTTAAAGACCTTCACCACACCGTCAACGACGAAATAAAGCGCTTCAGCAGGCTCTCCTTCGAAAACGATGATGTCTCCCCGAACCGCCTTCTTTTCAAATACTTTGTTGTTTATCGAAGCCAGCACGGAGTCGCCCAATCCGGAGAAATAAGGTATCGATTTTAATGCTTCCAGTTTTACCGGCATATTAAATCTAACACCTGCATTCAGAAAATTTCTTCAAGGATTATACCAAGTTAAGGTAGATACAGTAAAGAAAATTAACTCTAGAAGACAGCTTTTCAGTGGAGGCAATCACGATAGGCTTAATATTGTTCTGTTAGTTTTTGCTTTGGAAGTAATATCCCACGCCAGCCTCGGTTAAGATATACTTTGGCGCCGATGGGTTTGGCTCAATTTTCTGGCGTAGGTGAGAAATGTAAATCCGTACGTAGTCAATATCGTCAATGTACTCAAAACCCCAAACATGCTCCAATACCTTCTGGTGAGGCACGACACGACCAGCGTTTCCCAGGAGCAGTACCAGGAGTCGAAACTCATGAGGAGTGAGTTTAATTTTCTGGCCGTTAACCATGACTTTACGTCCCACTACATCGATGGAGAGGTAATCATCGGAGAAATAGGCATTTGGCGCTTTTTCTTTCGGAGGGTTATCAATGCGGCGCAGGACCGCTTTTACTCGGGCGACAAGCTCCCGATTGCCTATTGGTTTAGAGAGGTATTCATCAGCGCCACTTTCCAAGCCGCGGATGATATCGGATTCGGATTTATGCTTGCCAGTAAGCATAATAACGGGGATTTCACTGAAATCGCGAATCAAACTACAGGTCTGCCAGCCGTCTAGTTCCGGCATCATGACGTCAAGGAGGATAAGGTCAGGTGTTTTTTGATGGACAATACTTATGGCTTCGCGACCATCGGTAGCTTTTAGTACACTAAACCCACTAAGAGATAATAACTGGGAGAATAATTTGACCTGTACCGGGTCATCATCAACAACAAGAATATTTTTAGCCACCGATATCACTTCTATCGAGAAATCTTGATTTTATAACGAAAATAATACTAGTCGTGATTTCTCAAATACCCCATTATATCACAGCTTAGTGTTTTTTACGATTTAGTCAGTTTCCAATCGCTTAATAACATTGTTCGTCAAGTCATATAGGCGGTTGCCGTGTTTTAAAATATACTGTAATGCCTCACGTTGTTTAGTATTCAGTTTACCATTTCCTTCATCCAGCATTATTTGAGAATAACCGATTATTATGTTTATTGAACCGTGAATATCATGCGCAATCTGGTTAAGATTATCAGGATTCTTGTCATCAATCTTCTTAGAGGAATACGCCGATATTGACATGCCACCACCTATCGTTTTTTCGACTATGATATTACCTGTTTTTCGAGACATTAGCGGAGTTATTATATCACCTAAAGGGACACCAGACAAGATTACAAATAAAACAAACGTTGCATAATACTTGTTTCATATCATAAAATACGTCATTTATCCCCTCTTAATACAAAAATCTGACAGGTTGTTAAGTTGTATTTGGCGAAACATTTTGCCTATAATAGCTTTAGATAGAGATTAACATGAGTAAATTGATTGAAAAACTACGCAAGCTAGCCCAGGTAGCGCCCCAACCGATGGGATTCCATACCTCCCGACCGGCAGAAGCCAGCTCGAAAATACTAATTATTAGCAGATTGGCATTAAATAACAACGTCCCATCTCTAAAAAGCAACCCCGGCGTCGATGCCGTCCTGATCCAGACGAATCAAAGTAAAACGACGGCTAAAGATATCCAAAAAGCCACTAAATCACTAGGTGATATACCCTGGGGTGTGTATCTCGAGGAAAATAGCAGCGAAATAACCGCCTTGCTTGAGGCTAATTGCGACTTCATCGTATTCTCACCAACCAGTCTTATTCCCGACCTGCCCCAGGATGAGAAAATCGGCAAAATCATTCAAGTTGATTCGTCTATGGATGATGGATTATTAAGAACGATTAATGACCTGCCGGCGGACGCCGTGCTGGTAACCGATACTCTCGATAACAACGAGACGCTGACGATGCATCGCTTAATGATTTACCGTCACCTGGCGAATTTCATCGTTAAGCCGCTGATAGTCCCTGTTCCGGTCAATATTACCGAAGCCGAACTGAAAGCTCTCTACGACGCTGATATCGACGGTGTATTGGTGGAGATGGATGAAGAGGGCATAAAAGAGTTGCATAAAATCGCCATCAAGTTACCGCCGCGTACGGCTAAAAAACGGGAAAAAGGCGGCGTGATTCTACCGCATATAAGTGGTGAAGCCAGCCCGGCACCCCCAGATGAAGAAGAGGAAGACGAGTAACTCTTTCTAGTTTACTTAAGTATCCCCTACTCTATTGTTGTCGAAAAAAGGAGAGTTTATGTCCAGCGATGTTGAAATCACTAATTATGACCCGATAGCCGATATCTTTATTGCCCACGCGGGGAGAATCGATTCCTGGAACAATTTGTACGAAAGGCCGAATACACTGTCCAGATTGCCGGATATAAAAGGGAAAAACGTGCTTGACCTGGGCTGCGCAACCGGCTTTTTTACGGAATACGCCCTGGGAAAAGGGGCGGATGTCACCGCCGTGGATGCGAGTCAAAAACTGATAGATAAACTGGGTGCTAAAATAAAGTCGCCGAAGGTTAAGCTGCATTGCGCGGACATCGGCCAACCAATGCCATTTTTAAAAACCAGTTCGTTTGACGCGATAATATGCTCGCTGGTATTGGACTATATAAAAGACTGGAAGCCGGTGATAGCAGAGCTTTACCGTGTTTTGAAAAAGGAAGGAAGGGTGGTAATAGCGACAGGACATCCTTTCTCTTCGTATCTTTACCTGGCAAGGATTAAAAGGCCGGAAAGCTATTTTGCCTTCAAGATGATTGAGGACACCTGGGCTGTCAGGAGCCCGCGTCCCTTTAAAACACATTACTATATACGGCCACTGCATGAAGTACTCCGGCCAATAATAGAATCGAAATTCAAGATAATCAGCATCGATGAGCCTCTACCGGACGAAAGATGCAAAGAAATCAGCCCCGGGGATTACCAGCGATTAATGGACCAGCCGTCGTTTTTGTTTATCGTGCTGGAGAAGTAAACTATGAAAATCCGTAAAGCTAAACGTAAAGATGCCCCCGCCATAGGGGCAATGCTTGAGGAATTCTGCACCTTTTTAAAGTCGATAGGCGATGATACGGATTTTAAGTGCAACGCCAATACTTTTTTGCACGACGGCTTCGGGAAAAATCCGGCTTTTAAAGGCCTCGTAGCAGATAACAACGGCGAAGCGATAGGCTATCTGCTCTATCATTTTGGCTATTATACAGACGAAGCGATGCGTATCGTGCACATAGTTGACCTTTATGTCCGCCTAGAATACCGCCGTCAAGGTATCGGTAAAGCCTTGATGGAAAGAGCCGGTGAGATTTGTAGCAAAGCCGGTGGAAAAAGGTTGTTCTGGTCAGTCTATACGCCCAATAAAAATGCCCTGGCATTTTATAAGCGAATCGGGGCACGGCACACCAAAGACTTGGAATTCATGTATTTACCACTGGGAAAACAGACAGACCAAAAAAAATCCTAGACCCGCTGAGTCATCTGGTAAGACTTGCCCTCGGTGACGATGGACGGGGCGATAACCATCTCGGCTTTATGGAATTCCCTAATATTAGCGGCGCCGCAGAAACCCATCGCCGTGCGTAAAGCCCCGACAAAATTTTCCGTGCCGTGGACGACCGATGTCGGTCCGAAGAGTAGCTTTTCTAGCGTGGTAGTCGTGCCAACTTTAATGCGTGTGCCCCGGGGTAAGGCGGGATGGGGATGAGACATACCCCAGTGATAGCCGCGTCCTGGGGCTTCTTTAGTCTGGGCAATAGGCGAACCTATCATGACGGCGTCCGTGCCAGCGGCAAAGGCTTTACAGATATCGCCGCCTTTGCGTAAACCGCCGTCGGTAATTATCGGGATATATTTACCGGTTTCCTTATAATATGTTTCTCTCGCTGCCGCGCAGTCGATAGTGGCAGTTATTTGCGGCACGCCGACGCCTAACACTTCTCTTGAAGTACAGGCAGCGCCGGGACCGACACCAACCAGCACACCGGCAATACCTGTCTTTATCAGTTCAAGACAGGCAGTATAACTAACGCAATTGCCAACGACAATCGGCATTTTAATCTGTTTGCATAATTTCGAAAAAATCAAGCCGCGGTAACTCTTGGAAATATGGCGGGCGCTGGTAACGGTGGACTGTACAACTAAAATATCGCCGCCGGCTTCTGCTACGATTGGCGCCAGGCGCTTGGTATTAGCGGGTATTAGAGAAATAGCACAGACGGCGCCGGCTTTCTTTATCGCTTTGACTCTATCGCCAACCAGGTTGTCTTTTATCGGTTCTTTATAAACCTGCTGCAATAAAGAGGTAACTTCGGTGTCGGAGGCTTTAGCGATTTTTTCCAGAATTTCATCGGGATTAGTGTAGCGTGCCTGGATGCCATCAAGATTGAGAACACCCAAACCACCCAGTTTATTTATATGGATTGCCAGCTTAACGTCAACAACGGAGTCCATAGCGGAGGTAATAAAGGGAATAGAAAAAGTAAATTTACCAATTTTGAAATCCGTGTTGGTTTGGTCGGGGTTGAGGGTGACATCCCCGGGCACGATGGCTACTTCGTCAAAGCCGTAGGCTTGCTTAAGTAGTTTAAACTTTGGGTTAGCCTTTGCGCTGCACATATATTTATGTGCTCTTAATGATAACATAATTTCAAAATGTTTTGCAAGAGATTTTAACAATTATTACAAATTTTTTAGTTTTAATAAAACACTTAAAGTAAATAGATAGTCTAGTTCAAAGCTAGACACGCATATGTTTATCAGATTATAATTAAAAAGTTAAGGACACCAAAATGCCGATTCTTTACGTTGTCGCTACCCCCATTGGCAATCTCGAAGACATTTCTCTGCGGGCGCTTCGCGTGCTGCGCGAGGTGAAACTTGTCGCCGCCGAAGATACTCGTAAGACAAGGCGTCTATTAACCACTTACAATATCAAAACGCCGATGACCAGTTACTTCGAGCATAATAAATTAACTAAGTTGGACTATATCCTCGGCCAAGTTAAGAAAGTAGATGTCGCATTGGTATCGGAAGCAGGAATGCCCGGTATTTCCGACCCCGGCTACGAGCTTATTGCCGCTGCTAACCGAGAGAAGATACCGGTCGTGCCAATTCCGGGTGCATCGGCGATAACGACGGCACTGGCAGTATCAGGTTTGCCAACCGACAGGTTTGTGTTTATCGGCTTCCTGCCGCCTAAAGCGGCCGCAAGATGTAAAGCGCTGGTGGCAATAGCCAACGAGACGGGTACCATCATCGCTCTGGAAGCTCCACATCGACTTAAAGCAACATTAGAGGATATTTTTGATATACTGGATGACAGGCGTATTACCATTTGCCGAGAAATGACCAAGCTCCATGAAGAGGTCTTTCGCGGGACAGTAGGCGAAGCGATTAAGTATTTCACCAATCCGCGCGGTGAGTTCACGCTAGTCATCGAGGGCAAAGGAAGTAAAGAGAAGCCGCAGATGACCGATGCTATAGAAAGACAATTGCATGAATTATACCTCTCCGGTGCTAAAGCTAAACAAGCCGTTGCTGCCGTCGCCGGTGAAACAGGATTAAGAAGAAAAGAGCTTTACCAGACCTGGCTTAAATTAGACAAGGTTTGGGAGAGAAAAAATAAATAACCACAATAACAGATAAAGGAGTAAATATATGCGTCGTGGCTGTGTATCTTTAGGTGAGATTAAATGCGATAGCTGTAAAAAACCCATCCCCTATCCCGACCGCTACCTGGCGATCAATGAAAAGGATGGGAAAGAGGATGCAGAAGGCGAAACGAAGCGTTACTGCATCGAATGCTGTCTAAAGAAAGGTTATGCCCAGTATAAAGAAGAAAAGGGTGAAAAGATATTAACCTTTTTCTAAACATTGATTATGAGTGAAAAAATTTTTATTGGAGTCGCCTGGCCTTATGCCAACGGCTCACTTCATGTAGGACATATCGCCGGATGTTATTTACCGGCAGACATCTTCGCCCGTTACCATCGCCTTAAGGGTAATGAGGTGCTTATGGTATCCGGCTCCGACCAGCATGGCACGCCTATAACCATCAGAGCCGAACAGGAAAAAAAGTCTCCGGCGGAAATCGCCAAACAATACCACCAGGACTTTATTGAAACATGGAAGGGACTGGGGATTTCCTGGGATTTATATACAACGACGGGGACAGCCAATCATGTGGCAGTGGTGCAAGATATGTTCAATACCCTGATGAAACACGGATACATCTACAAAGCCCGCACATCACAACCCTACTGTCCCAAGTGTCAGCGTTTCTTGCCCGACCGCTATGTAGAAGGCACCTGTCCCTATTGCGGAGATAAAGAGGCACGGGGCGACGAATGTGAAAAATGCGGTAAACCCCTTAACGCCGCCGAAGTAAAAAACCCACGCTGCCGGAACTGCGGAACCACGCCCGAATTCCGAGAGACAGAGCATTTCTTCTTCAAATTAAGTGACTTCCAAGAGAAACTGCTGGATTGGGTGAAGGCACAAACCCATTGGCGTAATAATGTGCGAAACTTCACTATCGGCTTCCTGGAGGAAGGTTTAAAAGACCGAGCTATTACGCGAGATATCGACTGGGGTATTAAAATACCGGTACCCGGATTCGAAAAAAAGCGTTTTTACGTCTGGTTCGAGAATGTCATCGGCTACCTTTCCGCCAGCAAAGAATGGGCACAAATCCAGGGCGACTCGGAAAAGTGGCAGCGGTTCTGGCAGGGGGATGCGAAAGCTTATTATTTCATCGGCAAGGACAATATCACTTTTCATACAATGAACTGGCCTGCGGAACTGATGGGTTACGGGGGGTTAAACCTACCTTACGATGTACCCGGCAATGAGTTCCTAACCATCGAAGGCAGGAAAATTTCCACCAGCCGTAATTGGGCAGTCTGGCTGCCGGACTACCTCTCCCGCTATGACCCCGACCCGTTAAGATACATCCTCTCCATTAATATGCCGGAGACCAATGATGCTGATTTTTCCTGGCGGGAGTTCGTCCGCCGCAACAACGACGAGCTAGTGGCGACCTACGGCAACCTGGTTAATCGCGTGCTGACATTTACTTACAGAAACTTCGATGGCAAAGTGCCGGAGTCCGGGAAGTTAGACGCCGCCGATAAAAGTATCATCAAAGATGCCGATGCTTGTCTGGAAAAAGTCGGGGAACTAATTGCTAAGTGCAACTTTAAACAGGCTATTAATGCCGCCATGGCTCTAGCGCAGCAGGCAAACCGCTACCTCGACGAAAAAGCCCCCTGGAAAAAAATTAAAGAAGATAAACAGGCGGCGGGAACATCACTCTATGTCGCTATCAATGTTATATCGCGACTAAAAACTATGCTGGCGCCCTTCCTGCCCTTCAGCTCGCAAAAAGTGCATGAATATCTAGGATTTGAAGGAAAATTAGAGGAATACGGCTGGAAGCCGCAGCCAGTGCCCGCGGGACAAAAATTGAAAGAGCCAAAACCCCTCTTTACCAAACTCGATGAGAGTATAATTGAAGAGGAGACTAAGCGCATTGGAACTTAAGCAAATTTATGCCCCTATCCAAAAGGACCTGGATAAGGTCAAGGCAAAATTACAGTCGATAAGCCACATAGACTATAAATGGCTTTCCGAACAGCTAAGTTATGTTGTCGGTGAAACCGGCAAAGGCATGAGACCAGCTCTGACGTTATTCTCCGGCAAGTTATTCACTTACGACCTTGCTAATTTGTTGCCCATGGCGGCTTCCGTGGAATTAATGCACACAGCGACGCTGGTGCATGATGACGCCATCGATAAAGCAGATACACGCCGAGGCAGGAAGACCATCAATAGTAAGTGGGGCAATGAAATAGCCATCCTTATGGGCGACTTTTTATTCGCTAAAGCGGGTGAATACGTCGCGGATACACAAAACCCGCGAGTAATTAAGTTATTTTCCCAAACGCTGGGCATTATCTCCAGCGGTGAGATAGGTCAATTCCGCGGCGCTTATAGTCTCCACCACAATCGTGAAGAATATTTCCGGCGTATTTATAGAAAGACCGGCTCGTTATTCTCCTTGGCAACACAGTCCGGCGCTATGTTAGGCCAAGCGTCGGAAAAAGCGATAGCGGTCATGAAAGATTACGCCGATAATTTGGGAATTGCTTTTCAAATTATCGACGATATACTGGACTTCACCAGTACTGAAGCAATCATGGGTAAGCCGGCTGGCTCCGACTTGATACAAGGAACACTAACGCTACCAGCCATGATGGTTATCGAGCATAATCCGGATAACAACCCGGTGAAGCGGTTCTTTGAAACCAGAGATAAAAAGAACGCAGCAGAAGCTATCGATATAGTCAGAAATACAAAGATAGTCAAAGACTGCTATAAAGTCGCTAACGAATACTACGATAAAGCCTGCCGAAACCTTAAGAGTTTACCTAAAAATAACAGCCGCCAGGCGTTATACGACCTCGCTGAATATGTAATTAAACAGGGAAAATAAACTCCAATTTTCACCACTGGATTCCCGCCTACGCGGGAATGACATTTTTGTCAGTGCCCTTCCCAGACAGTGCCATCCAGATAAGTCTCTTTTTTGGCAGTAGGTAGTTTATCTTTAAAAAGGTCGACGGCATAACCGACCGCTTTTAATCCCTCACCGCGGTGTGCTGCCGCCACGGCAACCACAAGATTTATATCGCCTACTCTTAGTTTACCGATACGATGATAGATAACCACTTTATTCATCGAGTGCTTGCGCTTGATTTCTTCGGCGATAGCGTTTAGTCTTTCGGCAGCTTTGCCATCATTATCGCTGTATTCCACGGAAAAAACCGACTTGCTCCGGGAGTTATCGCGAATAAGACCGACATAGGTCACTACGCAGCCGCTATCAGGAGTTTTTGCTTGATTAATGACCAGTTCCGGTGAGATAGGTTTATCCGTGATTTGAATCATTATTCTAATCGTCATTCCAGCATAGGCTGGAATCTAACATAAACCTACTAAATAAATGGATTTTCAAGGTGGATTCTGGCCTTCGCCAGAATGACATTCAATACTTAGTCAAACCGGCTACTAGTCGCTAGGCGCCGGAGTCTGCTTGGGAACAAGCCTTGGCACTGCCGGAGCTTTCTTGAGCTGCGGCACCTGCTCGCCTTCAGGAACCGGCTGTATCGGCGCTGGAATATTCGTGGCTTCTACTTTCGGTTTATTTTGGGGGAAAAGACCGATTTCAACAAAGACTTTCTCCAGCTCCTCACCCTCGATCGTTTCTTGGGCAATGAGCTTGCTGGCAAGCAGCTTTAGTTTTCGTTTATGAACAGTCAATATCTTCATTGCCGTCTGGTACGCTTCGTTAATAAGATGGTCAATTTCCTTATCGATTTCCAGGGCATACCGTTCGCTGTAGTCTTTCTGTTCGGCGATTTCACGCCCCAGAAAGACCATTTCCTGTTTATTGCCGAAGGTGCGTGTGCCCAATTTATTGCTCATACCGTAGTCTGTCACCATACGACGGGCATAAGCAGTAACTTGTTGAATATCACTATGAGCCCCGGTGGTCCTCTCATTAAAGATAAGCTCTTCTGCAGCATGACCGGCAAGTAAAGTAGTCAACTTATCTTTAAGCTGCGAACGGGTCACCAAGTATCTATCTTCCGCCGGTAACTGTTTAGTATAACCTAACGCAATACCGCGGGCGACGATAGAAATTTTATGTACGGGGTCAGCGTTGGGAAGCATTCTAGCAACTAGAGCATGACCTGCTTCGTGATAAGCGATAACCTCTTTTTCCTTGGGATTAATTTTACGACTTTTACGTTCGGGTCCGGCAATTACCCTATCGATAGATTCCTCAAAGTCCTTAAGATTGATAGTTTTTCGACTACATCTGGCAGCCAGGATAGCCGCCTCATTGACTACATTAGCCAAGTCAGCACCGCTGAATCCAACGGTGCCTTTAGCCACCACCTCAAGGTCGACATCTTTATCCAGCGGTTTGCCGTTGGAATGGACTTTAAGGATAGCTAATCTGCCGACGATATCCGGCAAATCCAGCACTACACGACGGTCAAAACGACCGGGACGTAGTAATGCCGGGTCGAGAATATCGGGTCGGTTGGTAGCCGCTATGACGATGACGCTGGTGTTCGTATCAAAGCCGTCCATCTCTACGAGAATCTGGTTAAGTGTCTGTTCTCTTTCGTCATGGCTGCCGCCAAGACCAGTGCCGCGCTGGCGACCGACAGCATCAATTTCATCGATGAAGATAATACACGGTGTATTGCGTTTCGCCTGGTCGAAGAGGTCGCGCACTCTTGAGGCGCCAACACCAACGAACATTTCGACGAACTCACTGCCGCTGATAGAAAAGAAAGGAACATCAGCCTCACCGGCGACAGCTCGAGCTAACAGGGTTTTTCCAGTGCCGGGAGATCCTACCAATAACACACCTTTGGGGATACGAGCGCCGAGGGACTGGAACTTCTCCTTAGATTTAAGGAAGTCGACGACTTCCTGCATATCCTGTTTAGCTTCTTCTGCCCCGGCTACATCGGCAAAGGTAACGGTAGCCCGGTTGGCCGGGAAAAGTCTGGCGCGGCTGCGTCCGAAACTCATCGCCTGATTATTCGCGCCACGCGCCTGGCGTAAAATGAGCCAGAACACGAAGATTATCACGAGGAACGGCAGGTAGGTGAAAATCAGGCCACCCCAGTTAATCCCCGATGAGCCTTCTATTTTAACAATAACATTGTCCAGTTTAAGTCCTTTAATCTCATCGAGTGTCGCGGCAGTTTCCTTGAAAGCCTGTACCTGACTACCACTGGTTGTAGTAATCGTTAACAGGTCGCCTTCAACCGTGATTTGTTGAATTTCGTTATTTTGGGACATAGTGACAACCTGACTCAATGGAACTTCTTGCGGCGAATTACCGCTCGGCATTAGGAACGTAAAAAGAAGTACCGCCGCCACTAAAATGACGAGATAAATGATGCTATTACGTTTCCAATTCGATTTCATAGCTAATCCTAATTCACCTTATAACATAATTATACCACAAATATAGTAGTCAAAGGTTATGTGGTTTAAAAACTACATAATAATACAATATTTAACATTTAACACATAAGAGTCTGCTTCGTATGCGAGCTAACTTGACAAGCCGAAGTACGCTATAGTAAATTTTAATGGACTGCGTAAAATTTCCCGCTTTTTTAAAGAAAAACTATCGATAATAGCCGTTAATCATGTCCTAAAATTACCGCACCTATATAAAAAACATAATCATACACTATCTTTTCGGAAGGAGAGAAACTGCCATGGCTGATACAAAAAGCAAAAAAGTCGACGTTAAGCCAGACAAAATAGTAATGAAATCTCTGGCTCTCGGCGGTTTACTGGGCGGCGGTGGCGAATGCTTCGTCGATGTTAAAGACGGCAAAGCAGTAAGAATCCGCCCGTTCCATTACGACTGGAAATATGACAGCAAGAAATTCAATGCCTGGAAGATGAAACGGAACGGTGCCACGCTACAGCCGCTTTTAAAAGCGCTGCCTGGGACATTCTCGCTGGCTTACAAGAAAAGAGTCTTCTCGCCTAACCGCATCAAATATCCGCTTATCAGAGTCGACTGGAATCCCAATGGCGAGAGAAATCCACAAAATCGCGGCAAGAGCAAGTACCGCCGGATTTCGTGGGAAGAAGCCACTACCATCGTGGCGAACGAAGTTAAAAGAATGCACAAACAGTACGGACCTTGCTCCATCCTCGTGCAAGGCGACGGGCACGGCGAGTGCAAGACGATTCATACCCCTCATGGGCACCAGGGCAGACTCCTCGATATGATGGGCGGGTTCACCCAGCAGGTAAGAGGTCCAGACAGCTGGGAAGGCTGGTACTGGGGCGCCAAGCATGTCTGGGGGCAAGGCTTCCAGGGCATGATGTCACCAGCCGCCAACCTTATCAAGGATATTACCGATAACAGTGATATGGTGCTCTTCTGGGGCTGTGACCCGGAAACAACTCCCTGGGGCTTTACCGGGCAATATGCCACCAGAGTATGCTACTTCTGGACGCAGGCAGGTATAAAACAAATCTACATTTGCCCCGAACTTAACTACGGCGCCGCCGTCCATGCCGATAAATGGATACCAGTGCTGCCGAACACCGACGCCGCTTTACAACTGGCAATAATCTATGTATGGCTGAAAGAAGGCACTTGGAAGAAAGAATACGTTAAGACCCATGCTGTCGGCATGGATAAAGTGTCAGACTACGTCCTCGGAAAAGTAGACGGCATAGCCAAGACGCCGGAATGGGCAAGCAAGAAATGCGGCGTGCCGGAATGGACGATAAAAGCGTTGGCGAGAGAGTTCGCCAAGAAAACAACCTCCATCGCCCATTACTTCGGCGGGTCTTTTATCCGAGGTCCCTACTCCCATGAACCCGGCCGACTTGAATGTATTTTACTCGGCATGCAGGGACTCGGCGGACCCGGCGTGCACCAGTGCCAGATTACCTACTTCGGGATGCCGCGCGCCGAAGGGCTCAAGAGTATCCGCTATTTCAATCCGGCGCTAACCGAGCGCTTGAGAATACCGTGCCGCACGACAATCGACGCCTGGGGGAAACAGCTTATCCCCAAGACTCTCATACAGGACGCTATCCTCAAGCCGCCTATTACCTTTAACGGCAGCGGCGGACAGGAATCACAAACGGAAGACCAGTTTATCAAGTATACCTATCCCATCGCTAAAGAAAAGGGCGGCACCTTGATACATATGATATGGACGGATACACCGTGCCGTATTACCTGCTGGGGACACGGTAACTGGACGATTGACGCCTTCCAACACGAATCTATCGAGTGCATCGTCGCCCAGCACCCCTGGCTGGAAAACGAATGTTTATACGCCGATATCATCCTGCCGGCGAACACCACGCTAGAAGTAGAAGATATCGTTACTAATTCTCGGCAGGGACCGCACTTCCAGAGTGTAACTATCCAGGAGCAGGCTATTAAGCCTATCGGCGAGTCCAAGAGCGACTACGAGATAGTCCTGGCGATTGCTGAAAAACTTGGCTTGGGCAAAAAGTTCTCCGAAGGCAAGACTACCCGAGACCTGCAAAAAGACGTCTTCGACACGATGGAATTAGAAAATCTGACAACTTGGGAAAATTTCCTGGCGAAAAAATACTACGTCTACCCGGTGGCTAAAGATTGGGAAAGCGACTCGCCAGGCTTCAGGCAATTCTATGAAGACCCCAAGAAAAATCCATTGAAGACACCGTCGGGTAAGCTGGAATTCTATTCGGCAAGATTGGCTAAATACTTCCCTGATGATAAAGAAAGACCACCATCCCCACAGTGGATTGAGAAGGGTGAGACACATGATGAGCGCCTTTCCAGCGAAAGAGCCGCTATGTTCCCGCTTCTGTTGATGTCCAACCATGGTCGGTGGCGTACCCACGCCCAAGGGGACGATATCAGCTGGACGCGTGAAACACCGACCGGCAAGGTTGTCGGAGCCGATGGTTATAAATATGAACCGGTCTGGCTCAACCCGAAGGACGCGGAAAAACGCGGCATCAAGGACGGCGACATCGTTAAAGTATTTAATGAGCGCGGCATCGTTCTCTGCGGCGCTCGCGTCTGGGAGAGGATGAATACCAGCGTAACTTACGTCGACCACGGCGCACGCCATGACCCGATTATCGACGGCGTCGACCGCGGCGGGGCAATCAATACCATCTCACCCAACGGTATCGTCTCCAAGAACGCCTGCGGTCAGGCTACCAGCGGTTATCTGGTAGAGGTCCAGAAAGTCACCGAAAAGGATTATCAGGAATGGCGTGCGAAAGACCCCGAATCATACGACGCCGCCTTTAAACGAGACTACGACCCGGCATCCGGCCCAAGGTTTAACGCCTGGGTTGAAGGAGGTATGGAATAATGAAGGTCTTTGTAATTGATGTTGGCATTTGCAATGGCTGTTATAGCTGCCAGATTGCCTGTAAAGATGAGCATGTGGGCAACGACTGGACGCCGATTGCTAAACCCCAACCGGATACCGGCCAATTCTGGTTGAAACTCCACGAGCATATCCGCGGCACCGTCCCTAAAGTGAAGATGCATTATATTCCTTGGCTTTGCATGCATTGTGATAATGCGCCATGCATCCCAGCCTGTCCTGTTAAAGGTGTTATCTACAAGCGTAAAGACGGACTAGTCATTATCGATACTGAAAAATGCACCGGCTGTAAAGCCTGCGTCGATGCTTGCCCTTATAACGCTATCTACTTCAACGACAGTTTAAACATCGCCCAGAAATGCACCGGTTGTGCCCACCTGCTGGATGGCGGCGAGTGGAAAGTACCACGCTGCGCTGATTCTTGTCCCACTGAAGCGATAAAGTTTGGTGAGGAGAAAGACTTCAAAGACCTCATCGCTAAAGCCGAAGTGCTTAAGCCGGAGTTAAAAACCAAGCCGAGGGTATATTATCTGAATATCCCTAAAAAGTTCATCGCTGGCACTGTTTACGACCCCATCGAGAAAGAGGTGGTCATCGGCGCTACCTGCACGCTTACCGGACCTAAAGCGGGTAAAACCTTAACCGCTACTACCGATGGTTTCGGGGATTTCTGGTTCCAGGGGCTGGCGGACGGCATTTACAAATTAACGATTACCGCCAAAAGTTTTGCCTCTAAATCATTTGATAAGCTGAACACCGAGAAAGATATAAATCTCGGTGATATCCCGCTGGACAAAATAAAAAAGAAAGTGTAGAATAGTCAACGCCTTGCTTAGAGGGGGAGCCGAAAGGCTCCCCCTTTTTTTTATATCAACCATTCAAAAGTATAAAAAATATATTTCATCGTAACCTTGAACCATTTGTCTGACTATACTAAAATCTAGTGACAACTTTATTAATATACTCGACTAGAACATAAATCACGCGATGCTAGGATAAATAAATGAATCAGTGGCGAGAAGCCAGAAAAACCGTGTTTGAAGCCGCCTTGAAAATGTCCGAAAAAGGGCTGGTGGTCGGCACTTCTGGGAATATCAGCTTACGACTGCCTTCACAGGATAAACGGCAACTGATGGCGATTACTCCGACTTCCCGTTATTACGACACCCTCAACATTGACGATATCCCTATTATCGACTTTGATGGCCAGAAAGTAGACGGCGACTTGCCGCCATCAATAGAGACGCCGCTGCATATCGGTATCTACCGGGCAAGAAAAAACGTTAACGCCATCATTCATACCCATTCCGTTTTCGCCAGCGCCGTAGCTGTAGCCGGATTCGATATTCCGGTCATACTGGAGGACCAGGCAGCACTCCTCGGCGGAGAGATTAAATTAGCTGGCTATGCTCCAAGCGGCACGTCGGAACAACTAACTAAAGTCCTCGTCGCCTTGGGAGATAGGAATGCCGTTTTACTCGCTAATCATGGTGCTGTTGGCGTCGGCAAGACCATGCGTGACGCTTTCATCGCCTGCGAACTGCTAGAAAAAACCGCCAGGGTTTATCTCTTAGCATTATCAGCCGGCAAAGTAAATCAATTGCCTAAAAAAGCAAGCTCATGACACAAAAATTGGCGAAAATATTCAGCCTGGGCATATGTATATTGTTTCTAACGAGCCTATTTGTCTGGCCTAAACCAGTGTCCGCTGGTTTATCCACATGGTCAGCCGAGAATATTCCATCGACAACAGGCAATATGCTCGGTCCAGCTGGAGTAGATATCCGCGATTTTGCTATCGCTTACGATTCTCTGACGATTTATGCCGTCCCCGGCGATAGCATCGCTGATAATCTGACCTTTAAATCGACCGACGGCGGTTTAACATGGGCGACACTAACTGTGCCTATCAGAGCTGACTTAGTCGCTATCGCTCCGGATAGCAACCTGGTCGTGATAGCCAACAACACTACACCGGAAGTACGCGTTAGTCTGGACAACGGCGTTACTTGGAGTCCGACAGGCTTTATCCAGGAAAGCCCAGGCGTTCAGACGGCAATTTCTATTAACGACCTGGCAATATCACCACTTGAAAATAACAGTCATTATATCGTCGTAGCAGGTAAAGAGGCTGGATATTTAGCTAATTTATGGTACCTTGCGATTGAATCAATTTTACCAGCCTGGCATGGAACCAGAACTTTTAGCGGATTTGCTACAGACAATGAAACAGCTGCATTAACTTTTTCACCGTCTTTTACCAACGATGCCACTATATTAGCTGCTACTGATAATACCGGCACTAACGCGGGTGTTAGAGTGCAGATACTTAATATTGATAGCAAACTTTGGAATAATGCAGCGGGTTTTGCCGATTTCCCTTATACGATAATAAATAATACTGGTATAAATCGACTTTCCTCGGCTTCATTAGCGCTTGACCCCGGTTATGCCAGTAATGCTCCTAATACATTCAAGTTATTTGTCGGGCTGACGGTTGATGGTGATGTTTCGGCTAATGCCACCAGCGGCATCTACCGCCTTACAGATTATCTTCCAATCGTTCAAAGAGACATCATCCTTGATACTGAAATCCACAGCTTAGCTTTTGACGGTTCAATTTTAATGGCTGGTTCTTATAATACTACTACCGTTTATCGAATTACTAACCCTTATGCTAAATTACCAAGTTCACCAAGAATTTCCAGCTCTGAAAACACAAAAAGCCCGGGTGGCAATGATAAAACATTAGTCGCCTGGTTGGGTGGCAATATTGTTGCCGGTACATCGGGTGATGAGAGCGCTTTCGCCGAAGCCAACGATAGTAGCATCATTTTCAACGACATCAGTCTCATCGACACCGCCATTAGCAAAGCCAAAGATGTCGCCGTCTCCAAAGACGGGAAAAAGATTTACCTGGTTTCAGAAAATGGTACCGACACAAGCGTATGGAGCTTTGACACGACCTGGCGACGGGTACTCAATCCGAGAAATAAAACGAACTTCATTATCCGTATTGCTCCATCTAACGCCAACATAATATATCTAGCGGAAACAGGCACCATCAACTTGTATTACAATAACGCTGGCGGCACAACACCGTGGCATCTTTATATAAGCGCTATCGGTATCCATGATATGTCGGTGGAAAGCTCTCAAGTTATTTATGTGCTTAGCGCCACAGGCGCCGTGTCGAAAGGCACTAAAAATGGCTTGCTTTGGGGTAATACCAACCCTACCGGTCTTAATAACGGCGCCACCATAGTCAGTGCCAATACTAATATAGTGTTTGCCGGCAGTCAGGATGGGTATATAGCTTATACTTACGATGGCGGCGTATCGTGGACTAAAATTCCGCAGGCAGTTCAATCAGGCGCCGTTCAGGTGATTGCCGACCAGAATTTTGCAGCTAACAAAATAATTTATGCTGCCACTGATATGCATCACGGCAATATTAAAAAATGGTGCATTGGAACCAGTACCACATGGCTGGATATTTTTAATGTCGATATTCCTGATGGGGTATACGGATTGGCGATTATTAGCAATGTACTTTATGCTTTGGCAGATACTCCCCACCAGAGTACACTTTGGCGGCTCCTCTCGCCGACAGAGGCTGAAGAGGAATCAATCGCCTGGACATCTAGCTCCACCAATATCACTACCGACCCCACTGACCCGTTTGTGGAACTAAATGCTGTCCCGCAGGCACTGAAAGCTAGTAAAGACAAATTATGGGCGGTTAAAACCAACGATACAAATAGACTCTATAGTTATACTGACGTAATTATCGATGCCAAAGCCACCCTATTGACTCCAACACAAGGATATCTTGTGCCTGTTTATGATAAAACGGGCTTGGCATATGATGAAATTTTCAGCTGGCAGCGTCCATCTATGGCAACTGGCTTTGAGCTCGTGATTGCCGAAGACGTAAATTTTAACCGTATAATTACTACAATACCCGTACGTCCAACAGATACTCTAAACCCAGTAATCCATGTCATCGTCGGACCGAAGCAGGTTGGCGCTGCTCATGTCATTTTTACCCCCGCGCATTATTATTACTGGAAAGTACGCGTTATTGAGCCCAGTTATAGTCTATACTCGGAAATATGGAATTTTACTATCGAGCCGATACGAGCTGCGGTTCCTCCAATAATAAATCCGATTCAAGGGGAGATTACGTCAATTACAAATATAAACCTATCATGGCTACCCTTAGTAGAAACTACAGAATATCGGTTTGTTTTAGACGATAATCTTCCAATGGACTCTCCAATCGTCGACACTTTACTCGACAAGACTTCCATCACATTGAATGTTACGCTGCAATACGGAGTAACCTACTTCTGGCTAGTCAGGTCAACTAAACCGGTTTTAAGCGATTGGTCGGATGTGGGTATTTTTATCATTGTTAAAGAAAATCCTGATTCTCCGCCGGTAGTTATCGAAAAAGCGACGACTGAAACCGCTACCCTCACCATAACAGCCCCGCCAGCGACTGAATATGGAGTATCATCATCAACTATATTTAGTACACCGGTCTTTATAACCATCGCTGTTCTAATTATGGTTATATTGATAGCGGTGACTATCTTCTTTATAAATCATCAACGACCAATTATTATTACTATACCCACGACGCGTAAAAAGCCTCCGATTACCCCCTACGAAAAAACCAGATTACCTGGTGTCGCAACCGTCAGACCAGAAGCAGCGGAAGAAATAACATCACACCCAACCCTCATCGAGCAAAATAAAGAAGGAGAGGCTGTCATCGCCGACGCTAAGAGTTTTACAGGAATGGCAACGGAAGAAGCAAAAACAGATAAAGTACGACAATCCCAAGGGAAGAAACTCACTGCTAAAATCCATGATTTAGCTAAGAAAGAAAATCTTTATGTCAAATACCCCAATGATGTAACGATGTTGCTTAGTATCTGGGCGGAATATGGTTCGAAAAACGAGACGAGTAATTATCTCACGAAGACTTTTGAGTTTAATCCATATAACGCCATCAAACTGCTTAAAATTTACCTACCAGCGGCTCAACCCGACAAAGAACCGCCCACCGCCGAAGATTTTACTATCGTGCAATATAATACATTGGCCAAAGTTATCGACCCCGAAAATATATACGTCGCTCTCACCAAAGTCTTTAAATTTAAAGCTCAAACTACCGAAGAAAAGGTGCCCGTCTTGCCGGCTGATAGAAATCTAGCCGACCAATTTATACGTCTTCATACGAAAATAAAAGGTCAAGCGCCAGATAAATAGTTAAAAATTACGCAATAAAGCAAGAAACCGTAATTTTGGGTTCGTTTGTTTGACATTATTCCCATTTGTAAAGTAAAATATATCGGCACTATTTCCAAAGGGAGATAGTTAGGCACATTGAACATAGGGGACGGGATTTTTGCGAGAATATTTCCTTCATTCATCACCGGCATATCTCTTTTCCATTAGTCCCCATCGACTAGAAAGGCAATCAGCCTGAATATACAGCAAAGCTGTTTGGGGAAATGGGACTGCTCAAAGGACGAAAAAAGGGATTCTCACTCATTCCGGGATACGGAAGCATGCCGCAACCTATCTACGGTAGCGACAGCAGCTAAATCTTTATAGAGATAACGCTAATTTTTTATTTATCTAAATTACATTCCCAAATGCATTAAGATAGAAAAATAAACAAACTGGAGGAAAACAATGTCTTACCCGAAATTTGAATCCATCTTACTGGAAAAAGATACAGAAGAACCAAAGATTACCTACCTTACCCTGAACCGACCGGATAAAAACAACTGCATCAGTATCGGCGAAGATTATATGACCGGCGATATCAAGAAAGCCATGTGGGAAATCAACCACGATGACGACTGCAACGTAGTCATCTTCCGAGGCGCCGGTAAAAACTTCTGCGCCGGATTCGACCTCTCGATGGTCTACCGCATCTACGGGGGCGCCCCCGGCGTAAAACCCAGCCAGAGAATCCGCCTTCAGACCGACCAGGACCAGCTTTACGGGTTCCCCCAGGCTATCCTGGACTGCAACAAGGTTGTTATGGTGCAGGTACACGGTTGGGCTATCGAAGCCGGGTTATACATCACCAAAGCTGCCGATATCGTTGTCTGCGCCAAGAACGCTAAATTATCCCAAATGGGCCAGCGGCTCGCTTTCGGCGGTCTGCCCACCCTGCCTCTAGAACTGGTCATGGGCCACACCAAGAAGGTCGAAGAAATTCTACTCACCGGCCGAACTATCAGCGGTGACGAGGCGGAAGAAGCCGGCTATGTCACTAAAGCAGTACCCGAAGAAGACCTCGAGTCCGAGGTTCATAACCTGGCCGCTGCTATCGCCCTCCTACCCCGCGACTGCGTGGTCATGGGCAAGTTCGCTCGCCGCCATATGCTAAGTCGGCTGGGCTTAACCAATCTTAAAGAGGTTATCCTCTATCACACCTTCAGTACTAACCTTAAGTATAGCGAAGATGAGCGCGAGTTAATGTTCATCCGCGACCGCGAGACCATGGGCGAAAGAGAAGCCTTCCACAAGATGCATGAGAAATACGAAGAACGTCTGAACAAGACAAAGTTCTTCCGCAGCTATCGTCCGGAGAAACCTACGGATAAGAAAAAATAAACACTCCGTAATCTTGAAAAAGGAGTAAATCCAATGGCACAAACAAAATATCCTGAATTTGTTAAGGATGATTATTTCAAGATAGATGTCGAGTGTCACCTAAGCGGCGAGGCGAACAAGAAATACTTTAACTACTTCCCCGAATACCGAAAGTGGGTATGGGGCACAGCGGAAACTGCTCGCGCGTTTAATGCCGTCCCCCACCATGTTACTAAAGACTGGAAAGAACCGCCGGTAACCAAAGCCGAAAAATCAGAAATGGCGGAAGAAGACCAGTTGATAGTCTATCTAGACCGCTACGGTGTGGACATGGCCTGCATCCTCCCTGAATCAATGATGGAAACCACGGGCTATTCCACCAAGTGGTCCACTAACGGTTACCTGTTAACCGCTGCTGAAAAATACCCGGATAGATTAATTGTTCAGCCTAACGTCGGCCCCTTCGCTAAGAGAGACATGAAAGATATTCTCTGGGAGCTGGATTATCTGGCTCAAGAGAGAAACTGCAAGATATTCAAGTTCTATCCTCCCGAAGACACCTATATCAACGATCCGAGACTTTGGCCCTTCTATAAAAGATGCGATGAACTGGGCGTGACAGTCTCTATCCACACCGGCTGGAGCTGGTGTCCACCCGGCAAAGCGAAATACTGCCTGCCGGTTCTTCTGGATGATGTCGTAAATGATTTCTACGACCTGAAAATTATCGCTTTCCATGCCGGCTGGCCGCAATGCCATGACCTGAACATGATAGCCTTATCCCATCCTAAAGTATATATCAGCTTAAGCTTAGTGATGCCTTGGTATAAAGCGGCACCCCGACGTTTAGCGGAAATCATCGGCGAGGCGATACAGTTCGCCGGCCCAGAAAGAATCGTCTGGGGCACTGATTTCTATGGTCCCGGCGGTCTATTCCGTGAAGCGGTAATAGCTCTTAGAACCTTCGAGATGCCGGAAGACCTGCAAAAAGGCTACGGCTTCGCGCCAGTCACCGACGAAGTCAAGCGTATGATTTTCGGGGAAAACCTGGCAAAAATACTTGGTATTAACACGTCCAAGAGACGTGCAAAATAAAGCTAAAAACAAGAAAAGGAGTAATAATGTCCACTGAATTCCCGATATTGTTTTCGCCTATTAAATTAGGACCGCTAGAGATTAAAAACAGAATCGGCGGTTCTTGCACCACCACCGGCGGCGCCGACCAGAACGGCTTTATTAGAGAAGAGTGTATCTACTCTTATGCTGGCAGGTCGGAGGGTGGCGCCGGATTTATCACTATTGAGTGTACCTTTGCCACCGACTGGGGCGCCAAAACCACCAGCTTCGGCAACCCGCGTATCAGTGGCAGGTCATATTACGAGGGTCAATCAAACCTCGCCGAGGGCATTAAGCAGTGCGGCGCTAAAGCCTTCATCCAGATTACCCCCAGCTTTGGTCGGCAAGGTTCAAGTAAAACCTCCGGTGAAACACCTGGAGCGCCTTCTGCCGTTCCATCACAGAGACCACAGGATTATGAATTAAGAATCATGCCCCGCGGCTATGAGACGAAGGCTCAATCCCTGGGCGCTACTTCTATGCCTAAAGTATTGACCATGGAAGAAATCCATTACATGGAGGAGACCTTCCCCACCGCCGTCGCCGCCGCCAGAATCTGTGGCTACGACGCGGTTGAGTTCCACAGCCCGCACGGCTACCTCATCCACCAGTTCCTTTCGCCGCGTTCCAACCAACGCACTGATGAATACGGCGGCTCGCTGGAGAACCGCTTCCGCTTCTTAAAGAACCTGCTGGTTGCCTCCCGCAAGAGAGTAGGTCCGGACTTCTGTCTCGGCATCCGTTTGAGCGGCGACGAGCATATGCCCGGCGCCATCCACGAGGAAGAGCTGATACAGATAGCCAAGTGGTGCGAGGAGCTAGGCGCCAGCTATATTCACCTCTCCGATGGCTCCTACGAAGCCAGACAGTACTTCTTCCCGCAAGATGGCTTCGACTTTATCGAGCATGCTAAACATTTTAAGAAAGAATTAAAAATACCTCTAGTCGTTCCTGGCCAGCACGACCCCTATCTTGCCGAGGAAGTGCTGCGCAATGGCTGGGCGGACGCCATCACCATGGGTCGCCAGCTTGTTGCCGACCAGCGCACCCCGCGTAAATGGCAAGAAGGTAAAGTGGACGAGGTTGTTCGCTGCTTACGCTGCAACGTTTGTCTGGCGCGTTTCAATCGCGGCCTGGCTATCAGATGCGCCGTCAATCCCAACATCGGCCGTGAAAAATATGACCCGAAACTGAATACAACCGATATGGCGCAGGCTCTCCGACCTCTACCCGAGCCTTTTATGCCTCCCTGCCAGAACACCTGCCCCGCCGGACTGGACGTCAATGCTTACGTGCTGATGGCTTCCCGCGGGCAGATTGAAGAGTCTTACCGCTACCTGAAGCTATACACTCCATTCCCCGCTGTTCTCGGGCGCGTTTGCCCGCACCCCTGCGAGAAGGAATGCAACCGCGGTGAATTGGATGACCCAATTTCCATCAATAACATCAAACGCTTTGTCGCGGACTACGTGATGGAAAAAGGACTCAGTGGAAAATATGCCTACCTCAAGCCGCAGTGTCTGCCGGAAAAACTGCCCATTACCAAGAAAGAGAAAGTAGCCGTGGTTGGCTCCGGTCCTGCCGGTCTGACTGCCGCTTACTTCCTGATTAAAAAAGGCTATGCGGTAACCGTTTTCGAGGCGGCTTCCCTCGCTGGCGGCATGATGGTCTTAGGCGTACCGGAACACCGCCTGCCGCGTAAAGTTGTGGAATGGGAAATCGCTGCACTGAAAAAGATGGGTATTGAAATTAAAACGAATAATCCGGTTAAGAATCCGGAAACCCTGTTAAAGAAAGGCTACAAAGCCGTATTCGTGGCTGCTGGTTCGCAGAATAGCGCCAAACTCAATATACCTGGCGAAAACGCTGGTGGCGTTCTCCAGGCGCTATCTTTCCTGAAAAATGTCAACCTCGGCAAGAAACAGGCTGTCGGCAACAAGGTTGTCGTTGTCGGCGGCGGCAGTGTGGCTATAGACGTCGCCACCTGTGCTTCGCGTCTCGGCGCTGGCAGCGTCCAGGTTGTCTGTCTTGAGTGCAGTCACGACGAAATGCCTGCCCAAAACGAAGAAATCGAACAGGCTATCGAGGAAGGCATTAAAGTCGACATGAGCTGGGGTCCCAAGTCAATTCTCACCACCGGCGGCAAGAGCGCCAAGGTTAAGGGTGTCGAGTTAAAACGCTGCGTCACCTGCTACAATGCAGCTCATCAGTTTGCTCCGGTTTACGACGAGAAGAAGACCAAGACCATCGAAGCCGATATGGTCATCACCGCCATCGGTCAGAGAGTCGACCTCTCCTTCATGAAACAAAGCAAGATAAAATCTACCAAGCGCGGCACTATCGAGACCAAAGATAACCGCAGTCTGGCGACCAGCGTTAAGGGTGTGTTCGCCGGCGGCGATGTCGCCCGCGGTCAGGGAACAATGATTGAAGCCATGGCTGACGGCAGGAAAGCCGCCATTGCTATCGATTGCTATCTGCGCGGCGTCGACCTACCGCCCGCTCCTCCAGAGCCGATTCTGGCGGATGTCACCGAGCCTGCCTTCCAGTTCCACTTGAGGGAATACACTAAAGAACCGAGGCTTGCGGGAGAAGTTACACCAGCCAATACGCGGAAGAGCAACTTTAAAGAAATCAATCTTGGCTTCAAAGATAAGCAGACCTGCGTTAATGAAGCCAGGCGTTGCCTTACCTGCCGCTGCTCGGCTGTAAGATATTAGAACACTACCACAACTAAATAGAGTACAATATCAGGGAGGGAACAGGAGACGTCAAGAGTCTCTCCCTCCCTGAAGTTTTTTGAGGGAGAAAGGAGAAAAGTAACAAGTAATTAAGTAATAAAGTAGAATAAATTTTTTGGCTAATCACTTCCTTGAGGCTGTTGCGAAACAGCCTTGACTAATTATCCCAAATTCAACCGATGGAGGCCAACTCTAGTAAAAAAAGAAGAAATCAACAAAGAGAAGGTAGAATATGAGACTTGATACTATTTTGCTAATTGTCTCTACTATTGTAGCACCGATAATAGCAGTATTTGTTACTTATTACTTTACAAAAGAAAGAAATAAATGGAAACGTGTCAAGTCTACTCATATACCTATATGGGTAATTCACTTTTTATATAACGAGGTATTTCCTGATAAAATTCAACTGGCAGATGGTTCTCGTGTGTATCGTGGCACTTACTACCAATATAAAGTAGTATTTAAAAGGCGTGTCGCTGAACCAGATGCACAAATTAAGGATATTATCATTTATAGGAAAGTGAGAGATGACAAGATATAAATCCCTGATGAATGATAAGTTTCGCAACAGGCCCTTCCTTGCTACTTGTTATTTGATAATTGATACTTAACGATGAAGGTTAACCCCCTCACCTTAATCCTCTCCCACAAGGGGAGAGGAGGATATTATCAGGAGGTCTATTATGGGATGGCAAGAAGAATATAAGAAAAAACTGGTAACTCCGGAACAGGCGGTCAGCGTTATTAAGTCCGGCGACCGTGTCTGCTTCACACAAGGCAACGAACCCCTGGCGTTAGGTATGGCGCTGGCGGGACGGCTGGGGGAGATAGAAAACGTCCTACTCTGTCTGCGTACGCCGGGCAGGGACTTCGGGTGGTACGACCCCGTCTTCGAGATGTCTTTTAAAATCGAGGTAGGCTTTCCCCTGCCCATCGTGCGGCAAATCATCGCCGAGAGACGGTGCGACCTGGCGATAGGCGGGCTGGGCTTTATCTTCACCGAAGAAGATAGAGGTCCCGCCGATGTTGTGATGGTCGAGCTTTCGCCGCCCGATGAACATGGCTATTGCAGTTTTGGGGCATCAGTCTGGACCAAGAAAACGGAAATCCGCCGCGCCAAGATAGCTATGGCTGAGATTAATAAAAACCTCATTCGCACTTACGGCGATAATTTTATCCATATTGATGAAATCGACTATTTTGTTGAGCATACGCCATCAGGCAAGCAGCCGGGCGGCACCGACCTGCTGGGCAGAAAAAACGTAGAAGCCGGTAAAACGGAAAAGACCATTGCCGATTATGTTTCTACTCTCGTTAAAGATGGCGATTGTTTACAGGTGGGCGTGGGCTCCACCAGCGAGTGGTGCTGTACCCTCGGCACTTTTGAAAAGAGGGTCGACCTTGGCTGGCACTCCGAAACAACGCCCCGTGGCATCATACCCTTGATTCGTTCTGGCATTATCAACGGCAAACGTAAGAACTTCAATACCGGTAAAGCCATCGCTACGGCTTGCGGCGGCGGCTCTAAAGAAGATATGGCGTTCGTGAACATGAACCCTTGTTTTGAGCTGCATAGCGCCGAGTATTGCCTCGATGTACGCAATATCGCAGCTAACGACAATATGGTGGCGATTAATAGCGCGGTAAGCGTTGATTTCGCCGGTCAGATTGCCGCCGAATCGATAGGACCCAGAATTATCAGCGGCGCGGGTGGACAAACATCTTTCGCCATCGGCTCTTTCCTCTCTAAAGGCGGCCGCAGCATTACCGTAATGTCCTCCACTGCCGGTAGCGGCGATAAAAAAATCTCCCGTATCACTCCTCTGTTAGCTGAAGGTACGATTGTTACCGTACCCCGCACCGTCAGCGATTATATTATCACCGAATTTGGTATCGCCCATATTAAAGGCAAAACACAACGCCAGCGTGCTTTAGACCTAATTTCTATCGCGCATCCGGACTTCCGCGCCGACCTGAAAAAGGAAGCGGAAAAGTTATATTGGCCCTAAATGATAATGTTTGGAGAAAAACCAAGGGGCGGCGCTTTCAGCGCCGCCCCTATTCTTTTTTGACTATATACCCAAGGTCTTCACCCCGTGCATCATTAGCTTACAAAAACCCACCCCTCAACCAAGGTTAGGGATATTTCTTTATGTATGAAACCTGAACTAATTACCGTTAATACAATCGTGTCACCCGCACTCTTGTATTCTCCAATATAGCTGAAAAGGTCAGCCCCATCTTTAATGATAACATCATCAACCATAATGGCGACATCGTTTATTTGTAATTCACCCATGCTTTGTGCCCTTGTGAAAACGACACCAAAGGCGCTATCTAACCCCTTAGTAATAGCTTCATCAGGCGTGAGGTCTTCCAAATTCCAATCACCAGGTAAAGTAGCATTGGTGAAAATGCCGTTATCAATAATAGCCTGGGCTATTCTTTGTATTTTATTTGAAGAGACCGCATAGTGGATACCTTCAGCAGGAGAGGAGGAGTATGCAGCTATACCGACAACCTGCCCCTTCCCACTTATCACTGGTCCGCCACTATTGCCCGGGTTAGAGGGAGCGTCGAATTGTATTAGATTAGCCACATACCAAGTCCGTCCCTGGGGATTTACCATGCCATTCGTACGGCTGACAATGCCGTAAGTTACCGTCTCAAATATGCCAAGTGGATTGCCAACAACCATGACCGGGTCGCCGCTGTTAATATAATCAGAATCAGCGAGTACCAACGGTGTCAAGCCGGTTTTACCGGTCAGCTTTAAAACAGCAACGTCACTATATTGATCACTGCCAACGACAATAGCTCTAACGACGCTGCCATCATGCAGTAAAACATCAATATGAGACATATTAGTAATAACATGCCAGCAGGTGACGATATATCCATCGGCACGATAAACAAAGCCGGAACCTAACGAGCCGCCGTCAGTAACCAGACACACACTACCAATAACATCATCATAAACCTGACGTCCACTTACGGTCGATTCGGCAAACCTAGCGGCTAATTCGGTGAGTCTGGTATTTAGACCAGTAATATTATTACCGATAGCACTAAATTGTTCCGTGGTTTGAGTCTGGAAATTGGTAAAGGCGGTATTCAAGGTGGTAATTTTAGAATCAACGTTAGTAAACTTATTGGCAGTATCGGTTTTAAAAGCATTAAGCGAAGAGTCCAGGCTATTGATATCATTATGTACCACTGTGAACTGATTGGCGGTGTCGGTTTCAAAAGCTGTGAGATCAGTATTTAGTACGCTAATTCGGTCATATAGATAATAAGAAAAACCTCCCAGACCGCAACTAGCGGCGAAGAGAAAAGCAAATATCCCAATCAATATTTTAGTACTCATTACGTAACCTCCCGCGCGTATTACCTACCATTAATCAATTATAACTCTCATAATTCTTGAAAATCCACTCCTAATATTGTTACAATACTAAAGCATGCCGAGGTGGCGGAATGGCAGACGCGCTACGTTCAGGGCGTAGTGTTCGTAAGGGCGTGGGAGTTCAAATCTCCCCCTCGGCAGTATTAAAGGAAACGCGCTTGTAGCTCAGTTGGATTAGAGCGGAGCCCTGCGGAGGCTCAGGTCGTGGGTTCGAGCCCCGCCAAGCGCGCCACCTGGGCGGTTAGCTCAGCCGGTTAGAGCACCTGCTTTACACGCAGGGGGTCAGAGGTTCGAGTCCTCTACCGCCCACCATAGTGTACAGAAGGTAGAACTCCATCTCTTTCAACATAACCTTTTGCCATATCAGTCCATTTCCTGCCATATATTTGACAATTGGATATTTTCGGCGTAGTATTATTTTACCTTTAGGTGAGTCTCATGGTGTTTACTGTCTGATCTGAATTACGGCATACGCAGGGGGATTAGGAAGTTAAATGACTTTGTCGCCAGGAAATCATGGTGTTATAATTACGCACGGAATAGGTGACAACATGAAGCCCGGCAACCTTCTTGCCGATTTCACGAATTCGCTCGCTAATGCTCTCATGGAGTCGCCGGAGGATAGACGTGAACCGGAAATTCGCCGGGATGTAAATCTTGATGTAGACCCGCCGTCGGTTACGCTCCAGATACAATCTCCGAATGGCGAAAAGGCCACTTGGGTGTGCAAAGAGGCATTCTGGGGCGATGCATTTCCGCCTCCCAAATCCGCCACCGTTTTATGGTGGCTATTGCATAAAAATCTAATCAACCAAATCAAATACGTTTGGAATGGTGTTTATAAAGACCCCGCCAATGACTTGGAATTTATACCCCTAAAAGACCAAGCGTTTGAAAGAAGGAAACACCGTAAGCTATGCAAGTGGAAAATAGAACGATATGAAAAACCTACGTATCGCAACATTTCCCGTAAATCGTTCTTTACGGAATTTATCGTTTTGTTTTTAGCGGTCATGGCGTATTTTGTCTTGGGTTTAATCTATGTTTTCCAGTTCCTACAAAAACTCGGCCCACTGGGCAGTTTATTCAAATGGGTGCGTAAGTTTGACCCGTTTCTAAGTCGTAGCCTGGGCGACGTTGAAAAGTATATTGAGGATGGGGTTTGGTCGGCTAATGCCAGAGCGCGTATTGAGAAAGTCATTATAGCTATGCTGAATGATCAGTACACCAAGGTAGAGGATATCACTATTATCGCGCATTCAATGGGATGTGTGGTGGCTTATGATGCGTTGGCAGAGGGCGGTAAAGTAGCCGAGGAAGTCAAGCGTCTTGAGTCGCAGGGCAAAAGCAAGAAAATAACCTTTGTCAGCGTGGGGAGCGCGATCAACCAGGTATTTCCCCTGGCCAAAAAATCAAGCGCTTATGCCCGGAGGCAGTTCAAACGGCCCCTGGCGAAAGTAATAACGGGACATGGAGCCGCCAACCGTAAAGATAAAAGATTGCCGCAGGACAGGTTTTTCTGGTTGGACATTTACGCCAGGCGTGACCCAGTGCCGGCTGGCGAACTGGATGGTGATATCATCAAGCAGGCAGGAGTTGACCCGGAACTACAAGTTAAACGAAGAAAGGTTATCAACACCGACCATATAATGGCCGACCACACTAGTTATTGGGCCAATACGGATATCGTTATACCGCGTATCGCCAGAGCCATCAACGGCGGTATCGAAGAACCCTGGGAAAGTGCTGGCATCACACGGGAGAAAATAATCCACCGTGATAAACTTGTTGCTAGGTTAGATTGGTCAACCTGGATGGTTATTATTCTTTTAGTAGTAGTTTGTATTGTAATTGGACTTAAGATTGGCGGTATTTTCTAATTTATATGTATATTCGGTAGTACGCCTTGGCTTTAGTAGCCTTTTTTGAATACTTGACATAGTGTGTTATAACTTTAATGGATTTTCAACCGTTTTGGCATGTAAGCCATTTATAAGATAAAGTAATTGACCTTAACAATACTACTACTGAACAAAGATGTCCGTATATGTTAAGTAGCAATCGTTATAAACCCGCACCCGACCGCTCCGGAATGAATTCCAGGGTACAGCGTATATCAACATACTATTTTTCCCCAATTGGCAAACCAGAAAATCTTTATATTTTTATACCGATGTTATTAAGACATGACTTTGTGTATTCTTTTATCTAAAAAGGAAGGTGCTTCTATTGACCGTTTAAACAGCCATCTATTTCATTGATAGGTCTTAAAAAGGACGGCTTTATTACCAGGATTCCTTAAAGAGAAAAAGGAGGAAGAAATAATGGTAAAGAGACAAGCGAGAAACCACCCGGTATTGATATCGCTGGCAATGTACGGCGGTGATACGCCGGATAAAGGGCTGGTATTCCGCCCCGAGCCGCCCGGAGATACAGGCCGCCTGAAACTGTCTGTCGTCAATATAGCTGTCGACGTTGAAGACGCCGAGTTGGCGACTCTTTGCGCAGGGCTAAAAGGCAGCGCATTATCCACCGATGAGGTGGAGGCAGTGTTGGATGAGGCAAAGTCCAAATACAGGGTTACTTGTCCCCCGAGCATGGAAAGCAAGATGCTGAAATCCTGCAAACCGGCGGGCGAGTTGGATTTGTCCGGCGAAATGAATATAAGCCACAATCTGGAAAAGATGGCGTTGGTGGCTATTAAAATCATTGACCGTGCCCAGAAAGCTCTGCTTAAGGTGGAGCCTTTGACGGAAATCCGGTTCAAGTTCACGGATAAGGCGAAGATAGCGCTGCGTTTGGGCTGGGAAGCGATGGCCAAGCACGGCAGATTCCCGTTGCCGCCCAAAGGCCCCGCGCGCTTTAAGAAGTTGTGGCAGAAGCCATGCGGCATGATGCACTTCGTCTCTGCCTCGGATGGCGACGCTGGCTATCTCTATACAATGGGTATTGCGCTTTCACCGGAGGCGCAGGCCAGCGGAGATATGGACTTGAGTTACGGCCTGGACGGTGAGCTTATAGTGCCGGGGCAAGCGGTAGCTCCTATCCCGCCGATGTTGGCGATGTCCACGCGACTCTTTGCTGCTTCCATTCCCACCAGCAGCAATATCTCGGAGGATATACAGTCTATACCATACAGTAGCTTCGCACACCCGGAAATACAGGATGTTGCGCCGGCGCGGGGCTACCTTTTCCGCCCGCAGCCGGTATCCGGAGCGGACCGGGTTAATAACGCGCAGGAGCAAATCCGCGACCAGCTTACGCGGTACAGGGTTTTTGTAGAAAACACGCCGCCGGAAGACCGGGAGTTTTTGCCGGATGTGGGCGCCGCCATAGACGTCAGCGAGATGGAATACAACGAAATGTTGACCTTCGTGCGGACGGTATTGAAAGACTTTAATGATTCAGACAAAGCCGTAACGGCGCTGTTCCTGCTGGTGGCGGCGGAAAAAGGCGATACGGCGGCCACAACCACCACATTCAAGATGACGCCGCGTGTGCAGAAGACTTGCAAAGCCATCGATGCCGCTAAGGAATTGGGCTTAAAATACGTGGCGGTCTGCGACCAGGACGAAGACGAATGGATGCCGAACCTGCTGGAATACTTCACGGACTCGGAGCTTACCTACCTGGCGGATTATTCCGACAAACTGGGAATCATCGTCACAGACGGTAGGCCCGTAGACCCGGTATATACCGCTTCTACCTCCGCGCAGAGGATACAGTCTGTATTCACAACCCTTTCTGTAGATATCCTCAAAATGGGCATGTGGCTCTGCCTGGATGCTCTTGCCGCCAGGCGGGTCTGGCGGGAGTTGCAAAAAAATCCGCATATCCCGGAACGTATGCTCTTAATGCCGATCGGTATCATCGAGCCGTTCAGCGCTTTTGTGGATAACCGGGACCGCACGCGCACGCCCCGTCCCATCCTCGACCCCTTTGAAAAGATTAAATTCATGATTGAAGAAGCGCAGGCGCTGGGCGCGCCGTCGCTTTTAACGGATACACGGCACAAATCGCGCTGGGTGCTGCTAGGCTCCGTAGACCATGATATGGAACCCCATGTCCGCGAGGCTATCGGAGCTATCTCTCTGATAGGGCGTAAAAAATTCATGGACTGCGAGAGGATGGCGCGTAAAGCCAGGATTCTCCTGGGGCAGGCGGGATCCATTGAAGCCGACCAGATTTTCTGGATTATGAGCGAGACGACGGCGGACGCCGCCAACGATAACCGGAATCCGGCCACAGCCATCTGGACGGCGGAAACGGAGCGGGTGCTACGTCGGTCTGATGGTTCGACGCTAAGGGGTGATTTGCAGGCGCAAAGGCGGGCGGCCATCATGCCTTACCTGTCCATAACCAACCGCGCCAGCGAGTCACACGCCAAGCTTAACGGCTGGCTGGAGTTCTTGGAGGTTAAGGGGCAGGGAAATGAAGAACTACGCGGCGAGCTACTAGAAAAGCGCGAGCAACTGGAAGTCCTGCAAAACAAGTTCCTAGACGCCGGGAAAAAGCTGGGGGCAACACCTTCTCAAGACTCGCCGGAAGCGCTTAATGCCTACCGGCAGGCATGGGAAGAGTACCGTACCGCTTTTTGTGATTACCATAAAAAAATCAAGGATAACTTCGCTACCGCGAGAGATAAGGTAGCCGCTATTTGGGCGGCATCTGCGAAAAGCTGAAATAAAAACACCGATATTAAGGAGGACGAGAACATGCCCGATTTAAAAATTATCCCCGCAGAGAGCTTTAAACAGAAAATACTGGCGAACCGTTCCAAGGCTCTTAAAAAGAAGGCGAATATACTCGCAAACGCGACGGTATATTTATCCGGGCCAATGGACTTCGTGGCTTCACGTGTGGAAGAAAAAAAGACTGGGTGGCGCAACCGGGTTGCAGAGTTTCTGGAAAAGCGCGGTACCAGAATTTACGACCCCTGGAACAAGCCGGATGTGCTGGGTATGCCCCATTACGGCAAGGAAGATGAGTTTTCCACGGAAAAACGCCAAAACTGGTCTTATGATGATACGGAGGAAGGCGAACACATCCGCGACGAGTTAGGTTCGGAGTTCTGGCCGACGATGCATATTGACCTGCGCATGGTGGATACCGCCGATTTTCTCGTCTCCTATTGCCCCACCAATGTCTACAGTGTGGGCACGGTGCACGAAATCATAATGGCAAGTCTCCAGCACAAGCCCATTCTCTTTGTCAGCCCGCCGGTAGTGTTCCATTCACTGGAGAAACTGGAAAAACTCCTGGCACAAAAAGGTAATAGCGAGGCGAAAGCGCTGCTGGACCAGCTTAAAATAGAAGCCCCATTGCGCCCCAATCCCCAGGCGCTGCCCAGCATGTGGTACATGGCGCTGCTTGACGGCCATTACTTCTTCGATGGATTCGGGTTCGCCCGTTACATGAAAGAATTCAACTGGAAGTATGGTGATCTGGATAAGCGGGAAGAAGACTTCCCGCCAAAGCGGCCCCTGTTGCGGTACCTGGAAAAGCTCGACCATGAAATCCCGAAGAAACATGACCTGGAACAGAACAAGATGGTAGAGAACGCAGACTGGCTGGTTTTCGAACCGGAAAAAGAAGCAATAAAAAAGTGACCGGCGTCCAGGTTGGATAAAAAAGTACGCCGGAGGAGGAACATATGAGGGAAAGAGCAACGAACGAAGGAATCTCTGTCAATGGCATCGCCGGGCTGCACACGATTTACCTGGGCTTTGATGTCACCGAAGAGAAACGAAAAAGCCTGCTGGGATTTTCCATTAAACGAAATGACCTCACGGAAGATGAAAGCTACTGGCTCAAGGGTTTCAAGACGTTTGAAAATAACACTGAAAACCTCCGCCCTGGCGACCAGGTAAGCACCTGGGACAATCCCATACAGGACTTCCAGTGGGGTGACTATACGGTTAAACCGGGGCACAAGTACACCTACACCATCGTTCCAGTATACGGCACTCCCCCCGATAAACTAACGCATGCAGAAGGAGTTTCGCTGACGATTTCATCAGAAGATGATGATGACGGCGTTCACGCTGTGTTTTTCAATCGGGCGGCGGCGGGCTCGCAGGCATACGCCCGCAAATTCGGTAACGTACCACCGGACGAGGTAGGACCACCGGCGTTGGAGTGGCTCTCGCGCGGGCTGCTAGAAGCTATTATCAGGTTCATCCAGCAGGCTAAAGGCCCGGGGTGGGGGTTACGCGCCTCCGTGTATGAGTTCAACTATATCCCGGTATTGCAAGCATTTAAAAAAGCCATTGATGACGGCGTTGACGTGCAAATCGTCTACGATAATAAAAAGAAAGGCCCCGGCGAGGAAAACCGGAGGGCTATGCAGCAGGTGGGCATAAGTGTGGCGAACGCCACCCCGCGGGAAGCCAATCCGTCCTATCTTTCGCATAATAAGTTCATTGTCCTTCTTAGGGATAATACGCCCGTTGAAGTATTGACCGGCTCGACGAATATTACCGAGGGTGGCATCTTCGGTCATTCTAACGTGGCTCATGTAATTCATGATGCCAACATAGCCGCGGCATATCTGGACTACTGGAATATGCTGCATGGCGACCCGGATGCTAAACAGCTGCGCGTCTGGTGTGATACAAACACCCCGGTGCCGAAGACACAATTTCCAAAAATGTCGATAAAGCCGATATTCAGCTGCCGAGGCTCGATGGAGGCGCTTGAATGGTACGCCGAGAAAATGGATGAGGCAACATCAAGCGTATTCCTGACCGCCGCTTTCGGCGTTAACGACCTTTTCATGAAAATCCTGCAAGAAGATAAACCTTACCTGCGTTTCATCCTCCTGGATAAACCCGGCAAAGGCTTGGATGTCATCAAAGGGGACAGAGACAACCAGATTTCTATCGGCGGAGTGCTGGAGGAAAACAAGCTCGATGAGTGGTTGAGCATCCGGTGGCGGGCGGAAAAGCTCACGGGACTCAACCAGCATGTTCAATACATCCACACCAAGTACATGCTCATCGACCCCTTGAGTGACGACCCTATTACTATTACCGGCTCGGCAAACTTCAGTAGGAATTCAACTACGAATAATGATGAAAACATGGTGGTCATCCGAGGCGATAAACGTGTTGCGGATATGTACCTCGGCGAGTTTATGCGCCTGTTCGACCATTTCCGACTGCGCGGCTCGCCGATAGGGGCAAAAGCCCAGCTTAAAAAAAGCCAGAAGATGCACGCTTATCTGGTGCCGGACGATTCTTGGACAAATTTATATTTCCAGGAAGGGCACCCGAGGCAGAAACAGCGGCTGCTGTTCCGCTAACGCCGTGAAAATGAGCAATGATATAAGGAGGGATTAATGGAAAAAACAAAAATATCTCAAGGACCCTGGACAAGGATACGCCCTCTGCAGCGTGATGAAATCGACCCCTATACCGAAGCCGGGATGGCGGCAGGCGAACTCACCTGGGGTCGTTTCCGCAATAATCTCTGCAAGGTGATGGCTTACACGCCGCGCCTGCTGCAAACGGAGGTAGAGTACTGTAATACCTTCATCTTCGATGCGGAGACTTTCCGGGGAAATGTCCAGGAGGCGGGATTCAACGACCGCTTTATCAAAGAGATGGTAATTTCTAAGACGTCTTTAATCAACCGCTCGCGCTATTCGGTAACGCATCATTCCTTTATCGGCTACGCACTTTTTGATGGCGCCGGCCGCCGTGAAGAGGGACACGTCAAGATACTGCACCTACATGAACACCAATTTCACCCCGAAGTATATACCGAGCGCGAGCAAGTTGTTTTGGATTATGTAGCGAAGTTCGTTCAAGATGCCCATATGGTCACCGACGAGGATTTTGCCGCACTGCGGCGCGTGCTGCGTGAACATAACATGCAGGACAAGCGATTGAAAGCCTTCGCTAAGGATGAGATGGACCGGCACGTAGATTCCCAGATTGTCGAGCTTACCTGGCTATCCGGGCATTTTTGCCTGTTAAACAGGTGGTTTACTGTCCTTCAGGTGCCAGATGAGAACGATAAAGACGAGGATAATTTCCTGGGACTTTACGTGCAGATAGTGCCGGAGGATATCCGCAAGAGAAACGAGGGAATTTTAGCCGGCGGTTTCTAATGGTCGGCGCTTATTGAGTAAAGTTTATCGACGGCTACAGGTATAAAACGGGGCATGCCGGGAATAGCCTATATCGGTATTTTAGGAAGGGGTATTCCTTTACCTAAACTAATTGAGCCGGGTAAAGTAAACGACCTAGTGTTCTTTTTAAGAATCAATATGCCTTCGCATTTTATACAGCCGCCCCCCTCGCACGACCCGGTATGAACTTTCATAATTTTCCCATCCTGTATCTCCAGAACGATACCTTCAACCGTTAGGTATAACGTAATCTCAAAGTTAATCTTGCCGACCGGTTGGTTGTTGAAAAATATTTCTAAAGATGGCTCGTGCACGGACTCTATAGTATGTTCGGCGAGAGGCAACATGTAGCTCTTGCCGTGTGGATACTTTTTCTTGTTACAATATTGGCAGAGGTCGCCGCACTTACCCCAGGCGGAAACCATTACGTCCGAAATATTCATATCCAGGATTTCTGAAAGTTTCTTCAGAATAATGCCGCAGGCCACTGGCCACACGACTTTCACTTCCTTGGTAAGGCATTTTTTTAAGTTGGCGACGTTCTCGCGTCGTTTAGCTTTCATCAGCTTTTTCGTTGATAGTTTTTTATCTGAAGCAAGAAGCTGGTTCAAGGATGTTATTTCATTATTTTTCATTTGTCCTCCTTCCTATCCCGCACCAATGGGCCTTTTACTTTAATAGATTGCCTGCCGGGGTCTTTTACAAGTCTTATGTTTAACGGCTTATCCGCCTGGAGCGGAGTTCCGCCTTTGATTCGCGGTTTGCCCAAAACATTATTAACCCTTATTTCAATGTCTCCGTTTTTAAATTTTGTTTCTGTTTTTTCTCGATTTATTCTATCCAGCCGGTTTTTTACCAGCAATGCGCTAATAACAGCCACTACAAGTATGCCGATGTATATCCATACCCAGACCGAAGTAGTGGGTTGGGTAGGAGCAGGTGGAGTAGGAGTAGGCGGAGTAGAAGTAGATGGAGTAGAAGTAGATGGAGTAGAAGTAGGTGGAGCAGAAGTAGGTGGAGTGATTACTATAAAAGTGGGATTCGGAAGAAGGATTAGCGTGGGGGAAGGCTCTGTGACCTGGAATTCTGCCGAAACTTCAATAATGTTCTCGAAGGCTGTTTCAATATCCATTTGAGAATTTCTAACCACTATATGATAATTGCCAGCTGGTACCGACGGCACCATTAGGTCAATACCTACTGGGAAGCTGCCATCATAGGTCGTGACAAACAACCTCATAGTCTCACCAGGGTCGTAAACCATATTGGGATTATCATCAAACCAGATTCTGGCTTCGGAACCTGGCATAAAGCCTACACCCGTGATGTTTACCGTCGACCCGCGTATGCCGCTGCTCGGAGAGACAGTAATGAAGGCGTCAATAGTAGCAGTAGTAGGAAAGATACCGTCACCTGTACTACCGGAGGTAGTAACGACCAGCCTGGATGCTTCAACAACGGTTGCAGGTATATGCCAGTAAACAAAAGAGCTCAAAAGTATTATCAAGAACAACAGACATACTAGAACAGGCCATACCTTAAGACACTTTTTCTTAACATCCATCTCTATCCGCCCCATCGACATGCCGCCCATGTGTCTGTGCGTGAATATAATATATTAACTCGAGACAAGTGTCAATAAATAGCAACCCTATTGGACAGAAGGATATATAATACTAGCCACGGTTTACTTCCAGTTAGACTATAGCAGGCGATTAAAAAGCAACTTTGAAACCCAAATGGTAATATTCAATCATCCACCAAATTTCACTCCTAGTGCCCGTTTTTGTTTTAGTAGACTCAAAAATTTTCGGTTAGTTAAGGCCCATCCCTCTCCCGTCTTCAGTCAGACAATAATTAAGCGCTAGCCTCTAGGTTAATACTTTTTAGTTATATTTAACATTTACTCATTTTGTTACTTTTAATAAATACGAAATATCCATAAGGTTATATCCACTCTATAATCTGGGAGGCCACTATCAAACACATTCTCTGACCAGGAGTCGAATTGGTGGGTACTATAGATTCCAAATTTTCTTATTTCCAATATCTTATACAATACCAAGGTTTATTCATTGTTAATTTTCAAATTTGTATGAATTACCTTCAGGCCGATATTCCGGAGCCATTCCCATTTTTGCTTGCGCTATTGCATTTTGGCTAAACGTTTTTAATAACTTCAAGTTTTTTCTATTGGTTTCTGCTCTTTTTATCACCCATTGTATGATTCGTTCGTCCGGCATGCCGATTTCTCTAGCTGTCTCGATAGTCCTCAAAGTAACTGTTGTTGAGCGTTTGTCATTCAAGTCAAGTTTTACCTCTATACCACTAGCTATAGCATCTATCTCCTGTAGTTCTTTTTCCTCACGACTTATTTCAGTTACTTCATTGTTATTCGTCTTTATTGCCAATCTGGCTTTCTTCTCTAAAGCTACGTTTATTCTTGAATGAAGCATATCTAAATTAAAGGGTTTGACGATATAATCTAAAGCCCCCAGCTTCATAGACTCAACAGCAGTATTCACATCATCAATAGCGGTTATCATAATAATTACAGAATTATATTTTGTATTGATTTCTTTCAACAGTTCGATTCCCGATATTCCAGGGAGCTTTATATCCAGTAGTGTAATATCGAATTCATTCTTTGCCATTTTTTGAAGGGCACTATTTCCATCCGGCGCAATTTCACATAAATAGCCCAGCCCACTTAAATCCTCATATAAAAGATCATATATGGCTTGTTCATCATCAACGATGAGCACATGGAGTGTATCTTTTGTCATTTTATTCTATTCCTCATTTTGTTCCAGAGTCTATCAGAGTACACTTTACATGTCAACAGTCAGTTATAGAGCGACTAAATTACCTGGATTACATTCAAATTATATTTTATCAAATAAAATTCGTGTCTTTTTGCTTAGAAAAACCTTGACTTGCTCCATTTGGCAATGTATATTGTTCTCATGGAGCAAAAGAGCGAAAGTAAAATCGGCGAGCTTATTAAGCAAAAACGGAAGTCGATACCTTTGACCTTGAACGAACTTAGTAGTACTTCAGGCGTCTCTCAATCTCATATAGGTAGAATTGAACGGGGTGAACGTCTACCTTCTGCGCGTGTTCTACGAAAGATCGCTGGACCATTGGGATTTAAAACGGAAGAACTGTTTATGATAGCCGGGTTTTTAACCGCCTCAACTAGTGATCAGGAAAACTCCATAAGTAACATTTATCATAATTTGGCGATAGACCCGTTTGTTGCTAATGTCTTATCTCATGAACCAGTTGAAGTACAACGCGCATTAATAAGTATTCTAAGTCTTCTTAAAAGTATCGCACAAGTAACTAAATGATTATTACACGATGATTGCTGAAATAGAGCCACACCATCTAGTTATTTTTTATAAGAAGGGGGACAAAAAATGAAATCCTCGGCACTACAAGAACTGGTAAAGAAAATCTTTAACGATGAAAAAACCAAACAGCAGTTTATGTCAAACCCAGATAGCATTCTCTCCCAGTTCAAATTAACTAAGCAGGAAAAGAAAGCAGTCTTGAACGTACATAACAAGATGGGATTAGTGACTTCTGACTCTCCGCAGTTGGAAGCAGCTCTTAAACCTACATATAATTGGTTATCTCCTACCCCGTAACACGATACTTATCTCTTATGATGTTGTAATGTGGTTAGAAAGACAGGCTGAGCTTCTCAAACATGAAATAGAGATATGTCTGTCTCCTTTATACGATGTTGCAACTTTCTCCGACCTAGTCCAGGAGCCTCTGATTCAATCGAATAAAAAGGTAGTTGGAGGAAGTACTAATGGGTTCTGGTCTTTATTACCATTAATAGTATGTGAAGCTATTTCTGGACAATATGAAAAAGCCCTCCCTGCTACAGCAGCTTTTCAACTCTTTAAGGCTGCCGCCGAGATTTTTGATGATATTGAAGATTCGGATTCTTCCGAGTCGTTATCCATCAGATATGGCTCTGCTATAGCTACAAATCTAGCTACAACCCTTCTTATCCGAGCAGAAAAAGCGATCACGCGGCTCCGTGTAAAAGGTGTAGAAGACTCTGTGGTTATTAATGTGATGGATATAATAAACTCATTCTATACCACCACTTGTATCGGACAACACCTAGACTTGTCTATCTCACCAGAAACGATTATCTCGGAGGAGACTTATCTTGAAATAACAAACATGAAGTCAGCTTCTACGGTGGAATGTGCCTGTCATATCGGAGCTTTGATAGCTACTACAAATCAGAGATTGATAGCCACATTTGCTAATTTTGGTCATAACCTCGGCATGGCATCTCAAATAGCCAATGATATTCAGGGTATTACAAAGGGGAGCGACATTATTAAACGTAAAGTTACGCTGCCTGTAATCTACGCTTTAACTCACACGGATTTAAAAACCTGTAATCAATTTAAATTAATTTTCGGCAATTCTGCTGAATGTACGTTTGATGTTGCACAAATAAGAGATTTCCTGTTTCATTCCGGCGCAATCCATTATGCGACGATAAAGGTAGAACTTTTCAAACAAATGGCCCTTGACAGTCTCTCTGAAGTAGCGAAGACAGGAGTTGACGTGGATAAGTTAATGCTCTTTTTACAATAAATCCTCAAAGAGGAAATTACGCCAATTCAACAATACATACTATGAATATATTAAAAAACCATGAACGAATTAGAATAATCCTGTTTTTTTTGTTTTCTTTCTGTACTCTAGCTATTTCCGTGACGTTCTTTACTTTAAGTACAAGTAGACCCTATATGGGGATTGTGCTTTCTATTGATGAACAAGGCTGGTCTGTCGTAAACATAGATCCTAACGGCTCAGCGATTCAGGCTGGAATAAGTGTTGGAGACAGACCGATTGAGATCAATAATCAACCGGCACAAACCTTTTTGAAGAAATATGAAAATGCTGGTACGGTTTTTGGACCGTTAATTGATAATTTATCTGTGATCGATGATACTGGACATTCAAAATCGGTGGATATCAAAAATGGCCATCCATCTTGGCGATATTTAATTGAGTTGATAATATTGTTCTTTGCTTGTCTTGTATTCTGGATAGTCGGATTCTATGTTCTTTTTAAAAGACCTAAAAACACTCCCGCCTTGCTACTATGCTTATGTGGGATAATCTTCGGATTAGCCATCAGTGCTGGTGTAGCGTCAGAAACAGCAATTCCTACAGCGCTTCATTTTCAGGTTGCCGCCGCTGTATTTGGACCATGGCTACTTTTGCATTTTTTCCTCGTTCTACCTGAGGAGCGAACTTGGGTTCGTAATAACCCCTTGATATATCTGATCTATCTTCCACCAATTATTACACTTATTCTTTTCCCTTTTATTGGCTATGCTGACGGACAACCTCTATCGTGGTTCCGCTCTTTCAGGCTGCTTGAATATGGTATCGGATTTATAGCAGCAGCCGGAGTGGCGGTGTTTAACTACTTTCGTGCGGTTTCTATCAGAACGCGACAACAAATGAAAATCGTGTTAATCGGTTGTCTGGCAGCTTTAGTTCCATTCTTACTTCTATATATACTCCCCGAAGCAATATGGGAGCAAACTATCTTACCACCGGGATTTAATATTTTATTCATGACTTTCATACCACTCGGGATGGGGTACGCTGTGGTCACTCAAAAGCTGTTGGATATCGATGTCGTCATTAGGCGTGGTATGATTTATAGCCTGATTACATTAATCCTGGCGGCTTCCGTATCACTTGCTATTTTCCTGATCAGTATTTTTCACACATCAATTGGAATACCACTGCAAATTCTTGCAGCTTTGGTAGTGGGAGGTCTGGCTGCAGCTCTCTTTGGCCCAATAAAAAATAGAATCGAAATCCTAATAGATAGGTTCTTCTACAAAGACAGATATAATTATCATCAGGTAATCCAAAGTCTAAGTAGCGCTTTGAACTCTGTAAATAGTCTTCCCGATATATCACGTCTTATAGTTGGGACTACAGTTAATACCTTGAATCTTAAAGGGGGGTGCCTGTTCGTCAAAACACAATCAGACTCTCTTGAGATTGTTGCTTACCAAGGCACATTTATTAATACTGCTAAGCAGGAACACTTGCGAGCTTTAATATCTCAACAGAACAGCACGATTGAATTTCCGAATTTAACAACAACCATTGATTCGGATTTAGCATTTTTAATTCGTCTATTAACAGGAGAAAAGGAAATTGGGGTTCTTTGTCTGTCAAACAAAGCTTCTGGACAAAACTTCTCGTCCGATGACTTGTTATTGTTGCAAGGAATATCTTCAGTAGCTGCCATAACACTAAATAGTGCAATGATAATTCACGATGTTAGCATGAGAGACACTTTTATATCAATTGCTTCTCATGAACTCCGTACACCGCTGACTGCTATTATGGGTTACGCTGATCTTCTGCTTCGACGAGATCCGCCTGATGTTACCAGGAGGAAGTGGTTAAAAAACATTCTCGATAACGGACAGAAGATTACTACTATGGCTAATGATTTATTAAATGTTACCCGCATTCAGTCTGGTAAAGTAGTCCTTAAATTAGAGAGACTAAAGCTATCTGATATTCTGAATGCGCAGTTAGATATGGCACGAGAAAATAGCGGTCAACATGAATTTATTGTTGATATCGAACCTAACCTCCCTGATGTGCTAATTGACCGTGATAAGTTCGGCCAGGTCATAACTAATCTTTTAAGCAACGCTAGCAAATATAGCCCTAATGGCGGCCGTATTACTTTATCGGCTCATTATAACCCGTCTCAGAATTACGTTGTTGTGAGTGTGACTGATGAAGGCATCGGGATTAGCCCTGAAGATAAAAACTCGCTTTTCACAACTTTTCACCGGATACAAAGGCCTGAGACACAACGTATTAGGGGAAGTGGACTAGGGCTTTTCATAGCTAAAGAATGGTCTGAGGCTATGGGAGGACGAATTTGGGTCGAAAGTGAACTGAACAAAGGCTCAACTTTCTTTGTGGCTATTCCAACGTAACTTGAACTCCTATAACATAAAATCTAACCGGGATGGATAATTGTTCTGTTGCTTCTGTCGTGATTTAACAAAAAAGAAAATTGTTACCTTATTTCACAATCTAGTGTATTGTTTATTCTTCAGATGTTATCCATAATGAGGCTAGTAGAGAGGCCCAGCGTAAAAATCCTGAATGTCCTGAATCTATCAAACCAGAATACCTGTCAAAACTGATTATGGACAAAAACGGAAATATAACCGAGCTTGGTGAGTTGTTGCTGATGGTTTCATGCTCGCAGTGGTGAAGCTAATATGAGATTGTTATAACAGCCAACTCGATGATTGCTAATACTAGATGGTTGTAATAGAAAGGTTATTCTTATTTTTTGTAAAATGACGCTGTTGGACAAAAAGCACAATCATCGATTTTAAAAACCTCAATAACTAGTTTTTCAGGATAGCTAATTTCAAAACTTATTTCATTAGTATTAGTTCTAGACAAAACAAATCGATAACTTGTTGTTTCTCTGTCAATTGTTAATGGTTCATAATTTATTTTTTGCTGTTTATAATATCTTGTAATTATTGCCGTAGCATCTATTTTGTATGAATTCGTAACTTGAATTTGTATTAAAAATTCATCGTTGTTGTTCCACATATGTTTAAAAGTTTTCATTTCACTGGCAATATACCTCTTCTCATCAGCATATGAGATGAATTGTATTCCCGTTTGATATCCACAATTGATGCAGGTTCCATTACTAGAGTTTATTCCCTTTAAATAAGTACAAAGACCCTGCCGTTCAATCAATAATGCTGTACAATTAGGGCAATACGTATTGAGTCCTTTGCTATGAAAAGTATTTCCAACATAACAATATATCAACCCATTTTCTATCGCTTTTTGCCTTGCCAGCATTACATCTTCAACCGGTGTTTTAACGTGGTTCATATACTTATAATCTGGATGAAATCTCGTAAAATGTAATGGTACATCTGTTGATAAATCTTTTTTGATGAAATTTATCATTCGTTCATAATTTTCATCATTATTCGTTATATCGGTGACTACTAAATTACTTATCTCGAAATACTTTCCTTTCGTATAGATAAATTTTACATTGTCAAGCACCGGCTTAAGCCATCCTTTTGTAAATTTCGCATAGTAATCCTCATCCATGGATTTTATTGAGACGGCAAAGATATCAATCACTTCAGATAATATTCTTACGGCTTCTGAATTAAGAAAGAATGCTGATTTGAAAAGGCTTTTTATACCCCGCTTTTTAGCTTCTCGTGCTGTATCTACAACAAACTCAAACCAAACCGAAGGTTCATTATAGGTCCAAGAAAGAATACCAATTTTTTCTTTTAAGGCATAATCAATTATTTCGCTACTGGAATACTCATGAATCAATTCAGGAGGAGTATACTCAAATCGAGAATACATCCAATTTTGGCAATAATCGCAATCCAGGTTACATCCGATATTCCCCAAAGACAGTATCTTTGCACCGGGACTATAATTGAATATCGCTTCCGTTTCAATTCTCTCTATTGTCATGTGCGTGGCTTTTCCATATGATTGAGCGTACAAGACACCATTAATATTTTTTCTGACCTTGCAGAACCCGACGTTATCAGGATTAATAACGCACATTCTCGGACAGAGTTTACACTTTACAGAGTTATTATCACGCTTCTCATATAGATATGCCTCTTTCCTGGTATCATTCCACACTTGATGTAAATTGTATCTCTTAACCATTTCATTAATCTCTTGTTCCTTCTCTTTCCCAGGTTGACCCATGTTACGTGAAAAAGTCATTAAGCCAATTGATGAAAACCGGTTACTGGCGAGGACTCTCTAACCTGCCAGTTCCTCTGAATGGATCTTTCAAAACTCCAGGCATCCACATTAATGAGCTCCATAAACTTGTCAAGGTCGGGAACATCACCAAAATCAATATTTTCTTCAGACAGAAGCATCTTCTTCCCTTCTTCAATACTAATTTCGCTCATTACTAAATTACTAATAATTAAATGTTTTTTACTGTAACCTTCAGCATAGCGTTGACAGCAAACTAAGATCGGAGCAAAGATGCAGTCCGAGTGGAAAAGCTCGTTTTTATGTTTCCAATTCAAGTCAGCTAAAACCCGGAAAATGTCATTATGAGTGTAGTTAAGCATATCCGGGATATCAATCCTCTTGACTTCATGATCCGTCCATTCACGTAATCTCATAAAATCACTGTGTTTTCTAAGTTCCTCTTCAGTTATGCCTTCGGATTCAGCAAAAGCATGCACCCTTGTATTAAAGTCATCGTCACTTAAGCAATACCAATTAACGTAATGAGGGTCTAAATGGTGCCCGTCAGTTTTCTTACATAACCCGCGAAGTATCACCTTAAGCCCTGTCCACTGGGCTACTTTTTGGACAGTATAAAAATATCCTTGATGACATACAGAACAAACCTCACCATTATTGATAAAGAAGCCTCGCGCCAGTTTTCTCAAGAATTGCCAATCTATTCTGAATTGGAGAAAATCTATACCGAGTTTTTTAGTTACACTGACCATGTTTTCTTGAGCTATGTCCGTAATAAAGCCTGTGTTAAAGTTGAAAGCAATCGGGTTAATGCCGAGGACTTCTTTAGCATAGTATAACAAATACGTACTATCTCTTCCGCCGGTAATAGATACCATACAGTCATAAGGACTCTTCTTTTGAGAATCAATTAATCGCTTTACGTCATCTATCGTCATATCCGCATTTTCGTTACCCATGTCTGTAGGAAAAGAAATCACGCGTTTTTCACCCGGAGAGCAATAACCACAAGTTTTGCCATCAGGGTCATTCCATCCCCCAACGGATTTGGGCATGAGGCATTTCCTGCACCTAATTTTAAAAAATTCTTCTTCGCTTTGTTTAAGCTGCTTTAGTCCTGAAAATTTACCCATCGTTCCTCCTGCATTGTTCAGAAATATACATTTAATAAATTCCCGACACCAGAGGGATAGGTTTAAATTCACCTCGGGAAGGGGATATTTTGCAATCTGCCTGATATTTGTTAATCCATCAACAATCAGATACCAGCTTAAAAGATTACCGGCAACAAAGCTGAGTACTGATGGCTGTAATGTTATTCTTTCAATGAACCAGGCCGATGATTTCTAATAAGGCTCAAAGGAAAAGAAATTTAAATACAATCTTCAAATTCACTGTCACTGCCGATCATCGCCGCTTAAAAAGGTCTTTGGATGGAAGATACGAAAATTCCCATTTTGAAGTTTTTTTAATCGTCTCTTTTACGTGGTCAATTACTTTGTTGACGATACCTTCCTTTACAATAGCATTGCGTTCTGTCACGCCAAATTCGTTTAGTCTTATATGAATGAAATTTCTGAACCCAGCATTTTCCAGAGTCCGACTCACACAATCGTTTGTGCAACCATCCAGAACAATCACTTTCCGGTCTTTTTTCAGTTTCTCAAGATGCCCTGTAATTTGCCCGGAAACAGCACAGACGCAACTCATCAGGACGTCCCCTGAAGCTTGAAGTTTACGCGCGATAATGTCTGTAACCTCTCCTGCTTTCGATCCACCTGAACACGCAAACAATAATATGACGCCTTCTTGAAATGATTCCCCCGGTTTTTTCGTGGTCAATCCCCTTTTTCCAATTGTCATCTTAATTAACCTCCATAATTCCACTCACCGATCTGTTGTGGAGCATGCTAACAACAACCATCGATTACAATGGTATTGTTAGTCATATATGGTACTATAGTAGTTATTCCCATGACAATTGTCAATAGATATTTCATATTAATGTCAATAGTCATGCATTTATTACTCTGGAGTACATAAGGGAATTACTTTTACTGATTTGAATTGCGCTGTAAGACAATAGTTCCATTTTTTACGGCTGCTAATTTTGCGCTTGCATCAATATCGCAGGCTTATCCCAGGTGTTAGTAGGGAGCACAAGGTAGAGCAACTAGTCAGTTGAGTTAGCAGTCTTCTACATGACCGTATCATGGATTGTGATAGCCTATAGACCAACCCAAATATCAGATATAACATTTATCCAATTTGTTTAATAAATCACTTCTTTGAATAGGGTGAAATATTTGGGTGCTCATTCGACTTCTACTTACTAATACTTAGATGTTTAGAGAATCCGCAAGAGCTTGACTTTCGTTCAATATTACTCAAGAATCTAATCCAAAAGGAGGCAAGCAGCCTCCGCCTTTTATCAAGAGTTCTTTATACGCAGGGGGTCAGAGGTTCGAGTCCTCTACCGCCCACCATTAATTCCTCATTTTCTAAGCTACAACTTGAGCTCTTTTCTCATCACTATAGTTCTAAAGAACCATGCTGTTTGTACTATATCTCTTAAGGCTTATTGCAGATATAATAAAATAACATGAGTCTATAAAAAAGAGAGGTAGCCGAAAATGAGTGCTCGTGCTTACATGTTATTAGACATTTTAGAAGAAAAATCCTCCGATGCGATACAAACCCTTAAAAACATAACCGGAGTTACCCTCGCTGATACTCTTGAAGGACACCCCAACATCCTTGTTATGCTTGAAGCCGCCGACCGGCAAAAGCTGGCTGAACTGATGATGCCTGTTCTTAGTATAGCCGACCGTGTCACCGAGGATTTGCATTTGTTAGTGAATCGAGAAAAGCAACTAGCTCCTTGTGTTTTGGACTCAGATCAAACAGCGTTAGCGCTAACATATTCATTAAATTAACATAGGTAGATGATAGACAAGTAAATATTTCAGGCGCTTAAGCCGCGAATATACGCTGATTCTATTTAATAGCATTATTTATGGTTAAAGCGGTTTTATGTCATCTTTTTTACACATTTTCAAAGACTAAAATAACATTATGTTTTACCGCCCATCATAATACTGAACCCGCTACTTTAATGTAAATGCTAATAACCCATGATAACCAAATTCCAAATCTTACGCTGCGATGATATAATAATGTAAAAATTATGTTATTATAACGAATGGAGAATTTCCATGGGTCAATTCGATAAATACATTTGCACTAAACTCCAGAAAAGGGATATGCTGCCCGGTCCTAACCCGCAAGAGATTGATAAACTCCACGTGGCAGGCAAGCGCATCAGCATGGAGCATACCCTTTGGCTAGACAGTGATGTTATCCCCGGCTCTTACTACGGCGAAGCCACCTGGATATGGCCTTCAACCTATCCTGGCCAAATAACCCGCGAAGAACAGACGAAACTGCCTACCAATGATAAACCGATGTTTCCACATGGGCATAACTTCCCGGAACTGCTTTCCTGGTGGGGAACCAACCCCGACCATCCGGAGGATATCGGTTCAATGGGTATGATTATGGGCGATGAATGGATACCGCTTGAGAAAAGTTGGGTGGCTTATATTCCAACCGGAATGAAACACATGCCCACGATGGGCAAGGGTGGTAAAGTAACCAAACTACCGGTGTGCCACTGGGTGTCCGGTCCGGGCGTCTATACCCGCGAAAAAGACCACGAAGATGAAGGCAAAAAACCAGACAAATTTGAAATGCCCCCGGAAAAGAAAACGGAAGAACTGAAAAACGCCAAGTACTTCATCTACGGCACCAAGCCTGGTCAGAATAGGAAATATTATATGCTTCCCTACGACCCGAAATATGTTAAGACCATGGCTTTGGTTGATGACACAGTCGTCCCGGGCTGCGAGTTCGGCTGTGAGACGCTCTGGCTGCTCCCCGGCGATAAATCCAAAGCTGGCTATCAAATGATGAAGGAACACACCGTATCACATGGCACTTCTATCGTCTTCCAGGCAATGAACTATCCCGATATTACCGAACTTCGTGCCGAAGTGGAGTTATGGATAGGCGGTGAAAAACATATTATCAACAAGGCTTTCGGGGCTTATATCCCGCCGGACGTAAAATCAGGTCCGATGATCATCCGTAATATTCAAAAACAGATTTTCTTTATGATATCTTACCCGGTGGGGCTGGGCGTAACCAAATGGCGGGGCGGGAAATTATAGCTTTTAGCAAAAACTAAAAACGGGGGGAGGGGTTCAAGTCCTCTTTTTCCCGTTTTTTCTATCGATTTTTCAAAATTTTAAAACATTTCTATCTTAACGACTTGCTTATTTGTTTCGTTTAGTATATACTAAAGGTATAGTTCCAGTTTAGGTTAATACAAACTTCATAAAGTCTCATCAGATTGATATCAAGTGTTGGATGACCTTAGCTCTAACTAAATATTAAGAGAGGAGGCCATCCAATGAGTTTCGAAGACAAAACACTCACTTGTTCCGACTGCAATAAATCCTTTACATTTAGCGCCGAGGAACAGGAGCAGTTCCAAACCAGAGGCTACACCAATGAACCCAAACGCTGTCCCGAATGCCGTCAGGCAAGGAAAACAGAACGCTTTGGCAACAGTGGCGGCAGTTACGGAAATCAAAGGTACAGCTCCGCACCCCGTCAGTCGTTCCCGGCAACATGTTCTGACTGCGGCAAGGCAACTACAGTACCGTTCGAGCCACGTCAGGGCAGGCCGGTATATTGCAGCGACTGCTACCGCAAAGTAAGAAGCAGGTATTAATCTGCGCTAACAACGTTGGCTGGGGATTCCCTATTCTATTTACATCCCCAGCCAATAAGCATTCATCGGGGAGGTATCGTTTATGTTAGTAAAACAACCTACCAGAAAAATGGAATTCGGTGAACAGGACGAGGACTTTATTAAAAAACTCGCCAAAGATGTCGGTTGCCACTACTATAAAGCTAATGAACGTACTTACAGTCTGAATAAATTTAAGTCCGCTGTCCAAGGTGAAATGGGTGTCTTTGCCTGGGTTCATAAAGAAGATACCGATTACTTCTGGGTAGCGACACGGAAAATCTGGATGGAACAAGCCAAAGCTAAAGCTATTACGAAATCAAAATATTCCTATTTCCCCAGAGATACCCAACATGCCGATGACAGCGTGAGTTTTGACACAAGAAACGACTACTTAAAGACCGTAGGCTATTTAAGACTAATCAACAAGCTACGTTAGTCCGGGAAATAAACTCACACAATTGACTATTTTTCGAACGTTATAATATTCCGCAGCGCCTCGCCTTTTTTCAGCGATTCAACAGCTTCATTAATACGCGTTAAAGGATAGTAGCCGCTAATAAGCTCATCCAGCTTAAGTTTTCCCGCCTGGTAAAGAGACACGAGGAATGGTATATCTATACTGGAGCGTATCGAACCGCCGCCAGCGCCGGTAAGAATCTTTTCGGTAAAGACAATTTCCAGCGGCGTAAAGTCTCTTAAGTCCCCACCCGCTAGCCCCACTATCACCGTCATGCCCATATCGCCGCACATTAAGTAACCTGTCCTTATCGCTTCAACCTTCCCTACTGTCACGAAAACGTAGTCAGCCCCACGCCCATTGGTCATATCCTTTACGGCTTGAATGGGGTCTTTCTCTTTTTTCAGGTTGACCGTATGCGTCGCACCAAATACTTTAGCCGTCTTTAATTTACTATCCAGCACATCTACGGCAATAACCGGATATGCCCCGGAAAAAGCTGCCCCCTGGATGGAGTTCAGACCCACGCCACCAGTTCCTACCACCACGACACTGCTCATCGCTGTAACTTTAGCGCGGTTGACTACCGCCCCGAAACCCGAAGTCACCCCACAGGCTAATAAACATGCTTTATCCAATGGCATTTCTTTAGGCACTTTAGTGACTAACTCCTGCGGCACTGTAGTATATTCGACAAACCCGCCGACCGGTCCCGCCATCAGCGCCAAAGATTGTCCCTTCTTATTTTTATGTTTGGGTCGAGAAAAAGCGCTTCTCTCCACGCAATAATGAGGTTTGCCGATGGTGCAGTAGTAACAATGCCCACAACCGGAGGTTACCGTACCGATGACTACGGTATCGCCTTTTTTCACTTTCGTCACACCCTCACCAACCTCGTCGATGTAGCCGGCTGTTTCATGTCCCGCCAGTCCAGGCAGAGGAGAAGGTATCTCTCCCGAAAAGAAATGTAAATCGCTATGACAGACCGCCGTAAACGCCACGCGGACTTTTACCTCGCCTTTGCCCGGAGATTCTACCGTCACTCCGTCCTCGACAACCAGAGGTTTATTGACTTCATACAAGATTGCCGCTTTCATACTTGCCTCTTTTCAATTTTCTTGGAGTTATTTAAACATGATAACGTTGCGCAGTCCCTCGCCCTTTTCCGTTAACAACATAGCCTCATTAATTTTCGAGAGGGGGTAACGTCCGGTAATCAATTCATCCAGTTTAAGTTTGCCTCTTTGATACAGGGTTATTAAGTACGGGATATCTACTTTCACATTGGTTGCCCCCATAAAGCCGCCGATGATATTCTTTTCGACCGGAATAATATCCAGCGGCGCAAAACTAAACTGGTCTTTATAATTGGGCAGCCCTATCAAGACAATCGTGCCGCGTAAGCCGGTGAAAGACATACCCTGTTTAATCGCTGGTATGCTGCCGACGGTGACAAAAACGAATTCGGCACCTCTCCCATCCGTCAATTTTAAGATCTTATCAACCGACTTGGCGTCTTTAGCGTTTACCATATGAGTCGCCCCAAACTTCATCGCCATTTTTAGTTTATTGTCCAGCACGTCCACAGCGATAACGGGATAAGCCCCCAAATATGCCGCGCCCTGGATAGCATTAATGCCTACTCCACCCGCGCCCATCACCACGACACTCTGGAAAGGTCGTACTTTGGCGCGATTAACCACGCCGCCGAAGCCGGTGATAACCCCGCAGGCGATTAGAGCCGCACTATCCAGCGGTATATCTTTAGGGAGTTTCACCACTTGCGATTCATCGACGACCACATATTCGGCAAAGCCGCCGATGTTGCCCTTAAGGTCGATGGGCTGTCCTTTTTTGTTGCGTACGCGCGGTACTTTAGGCGGATCGAAACGGTGTAAACAGAGGTGCGGCAGGCCGGTAATGCAGTAATAACACTTACCGCAGGATGCCAGCAGCGAAACCACTACCGGGTCGCCAGCTTTAACGTAAGTAACTCCCTCCCCTGTTTTTTCGACATATCCCGCTACTTCATGTCCCGCAATAAATGGTACTGAACCCGGCATCTGGCCTCTCCAATCATGGACATCGCTGTGGCAGATAGCCGTCGCCGCCACGCGTATTTTAATCTCGCCCTTACTCGGCTCGCGTAGTGTAACATCTTCTAAAACTAACGGCTTGTTGAGTTCATAACATACGGCAGCTTTCATCATAGCCTCCTCAAAGTAAAAATAGGTCTATGCCAACCTGTTTGGAGTTTAGATATTAGGATAAAAAATATAGCCTCCGTAAGAGGCTATAACATTAGACACGTTTTAGTCAACTGCCTATAATCCGATAAACGATAACCTACCGATAAACCGTGAGTCTAAAGGTCAGTGTATAACCGTTTTCTCCACCGGATTTATCAATAGATTCAATAGTCGCCTGGGAAAAACCGCCTATCGATTCTAGATTACGCGCGAATTCGACGACAGTTATACCCCTTACAGTTCTGCCACTAACGTTGATAAAACTGGTATTTATCTCTAGAGAGGTGAAAACAGTTTTTGGAGGAAGAGAACGTTGAATAGCCGCGATATCCTTTACGTAATCACTTGAACCAACAACTGCGGTATAGCTAGACTTAATATCTTTAATTTGATCTTCTATTTGATTGATATTGTCTTGTATAGTTTTAGTATTACCGACAGCGCTTTGCTTTTGACTAAGCGCTGTGTTCGCCTCCGTTAGTTCTTTCTGATACTTGTCAATATCCGTTTGTGCCTGATTCTGTAATAAGAAGGCGAGCACCAGAGCCGCAATTCCAGCCCCCACGACAATAGGTATTAGCAGCTTCTGCATTCCCTTGCCGCCAATTTTACCGCCCTTTAATTCGCTGGAGATTTTAGCAAGGTTTATATATTGATAAGGAGCTGCATCTTTGCCCGCTGGATTAATATGTGTGACGTTCATGAAAAGCGAACCAGCGTTAGCGGCATACTCATGCACAGACAAACCCGAGATGCCCCTTTGTGTCGGAGCCAATAACTCCACGTGATAATTTAACGCCTGTTGTATCGGCGCTAATACCTTCCCGTCCGCTGCCGACTTACCAGTCAGGAATACCTTCACTGAATCTTTAATAAGCTTCTTCGGATGGTTGCTATTATAGAAATCGACCATCTGGGTCAGTTTGTTAGCTATTTGATGTATCTCTTCCTGCCAGTCGGCTTGTGGTCCGAGTGACGGTATGATATTTAAAGCCTGCGGCACGCCTTCGACGATTATGACGGTGTTAGAATAATCTTTTTCAAATTCAACGATAATGGCGTCTTTTTCGCTGGTCAATCTTGCCAGCGCCAGGTGCTGCAGGTCGAGGTAATATGGTGCAACGCCCGCTGCCTGCAGTGTTTTAATCAGGTTATCAACAGGTTGGCGCGTTACTCCGGCGACGAGCACCTGCCATTCATCCTTTTCGGCAGGATATGCCTGCCATGTTAAATACATCTCCTCCGGAGAAATCGGCATTTCTTTTCTGATTGTCCTCAAAATAGCTTCATCAAAAGCCTTGGCATCCATCTTAGGCAAGGTGAACAATCGATAGGTGAAGGGCAAGCCGTTGATACTACATATCACGCTTTCTCGCGGGAGAGAATTAGATTTGAACATAGCATCAATTTGTTTGGCGATAGTATCCGGCTGTAAAATAAGTCCGTTATTTATCAGTCCCTCTGACGACACGCTGCCATACTTAATCTTGCTGCCGCCAGCGACAACATACTTAATTTCATTCGAGCTAATATTTAACGTGGTTATTCTCATAACGCGCCCTATTTCCCCTCGATAGAAGAAGCGTAAAGAGTAACATTAAATCTCACCGTTACATCGAAGTCGTTTACAACAACGCTAACATCGGGTACTGACATCCTTTGCACGGAACAATCGATAATGACCATCGTGGCATATTTGCCATTATGCAACTTGGTCATAAAATCAGAAACCTGACTAAGTTTACCGGTGACTGTGCCGGAGTACCTCACCTGATAATAGGCACCTACGGCTCCTCCCCCCTGCGCCGTCAGTGGTACCAACTCTACATAGCACTCTTCTGCCGTAGTTAATATAAAATCTACAACGTCGTTTTTATCGATATTTGCGGGAAAGACTTGTAGAGCTTCAGCTAATTCGTTTTTCGCTGTATTTAGTTTTGACTCAAGGTCCGATGGCGCCGGTTCGACCTGGGATATCTGCTGTTCGACCAGTTCCACCTTAGCATTCAAAGCGTCAGCTTGCGCATGTTTATCAGAGTAATTCCTCCAGACGATAATATTAACCACAATAAGAATTACAATGACAACGACTCCCAATAAAAATACCATTGAGAATCTTTTCTGTTTAGTTTTTTTCGGTTCGCCTATCATGTTGGTCTCGATTATCCTCATTAATCTTTTATCGTGCGTCTTTTATGTGTAATACCAAGAAACGATAGTAATATTTCCTTCATCATCAATACGCGCTACAGCTTTAAGCACGCTATCACCGGCTTTAACAGTTATGCCGTAACCATTTATTTTAGTAACATTAATATCATCAACGTAAAAATAATCATCGGTTTGGTTCATGTTAGAATTAAAAGAAATCCAGAACTGGTCGTTAAAATCAAAGTTAGATAATTCGACGGTATATAAATGATAAGTATTATCATCAAGTGCCCTAGTCCAAGTGTAAACCGTCGTCCAGGTGAGATTATCGCTGCTGACCTGGAGGGTAGCTTTATCATTGCCCTCCCAGGCATATACTTTAGCCCAGAACTGGAGAGTTACCATAAAAGCGTCGGAGAGGTCAATCCGGCGTTTGGCAACACCGCTGCCATCAATTAATCTTAAGTGATAACTGCCTTGATGTGGACCCTCTGCCGTAGTAATACTGGCGTCGCTGGGGGAAAGTTCCCAGTTACCAACCCAACCTGTGCCGCCCATACCATTTCCGCTTTCAAAATTTTCAGTGGCTGTAAGCATTGGCATGTTCGCCAGCCAGAATACTTGAAGTTTATCAACGTAAAAATTATCGCTGGTTTGTCCCATGTGAGAATTGAAGGAAATCCAGAACTGGCTAGTCATTTCATACGGAGCTAAACTTATTTGGAAATGATGGTACATATTATCATCATCAGCTATAGTCCAGGTATGAACCGTTTTCCAGTTGGTGCCATCGCTGCTAACATCGCAGGTTGCATATTCGGTGGGTTCGAAAGAATAGACCTTAGCCCAAAAGTCCAGGTAGATATTTATTTCATGTTTGAGATTAACCGAGCGTTTGACTGCGCCATCGCTACTCTCTAGCTTCAAGTGATATGCACCTTCATAGGGGCTCTCGGTGTTAATAACGGCAGAAGCTCCCGAATGAGTCCAGCCGCTAAGCCAACCGGTACCGCCCGTCCAAGTTCCGGTGTTAAAATTATCTGAAGCTATTAACTGGTAACTATTGCATACCGTTACGTTCGTCGTAAAATTGTTGACCGTTTGCGGGAGCGTATAAGTTATCGTATCACCGGGACTATCTATTGTTGAGGCTAAACCTCCATCGGTTAAACGCCAGATAGCATGCTCGGCGCCAGAGTCACAGGCATATTGCGAATATAGCGAGCTCTCATAATTCCTTGAAGCGATGATACTAGTATCGGCATGCATGAGAAAAGGCGGTATCACGAGAGAGCCCAGCGCGATAACAACCATCACCAGTATTAAAGCCTGACCTTTTTCACTATTCATGCTCATTTTTTATCCTGTAGGACGCATATAAACCTGGTAAGTTTGACTCTCACTGTAATTAAAACGATTCTCCGGTTTAGCGACTATGGTCATATATATATTCTTGCCCTGAACGGTAAAATTGACGCTATAAACGTCTTCAGCTACCGTCTGACTCACACCGCCGTAAGAACGCAGTAAACTAGTATCAGCAAGTGTGTAAATTATGTTATTTCCACTTGGCAGCGTCATGTTAAGACTACTCCCGCCGATAGCCGATTTAGCTGTTTGCCCGTCCAGAGACAACCAATGAGCCGCATTCTGTACCGAGTGTAAGGCATTCACCTGGTCATCCCCGCTTTCAGGTACAGTTACTACCTGTTGCACAGCTGCCGCCAGAACAGCGACAACACAACCCATCAAAGCGATAGTTACCGCTGCTTCTACTAATGTATAGCCCCGTTGTCTTTTCATCGATTTAACTTATAATCCGTTACGGTCATTATCAACGTCCCATCGCGGGAGATATTGGCGGTCACCTTCTGGATATCCGAGTTCGTGCTTGGGACTGGACTTACCCCCACCGAGATACTATAACCAGCCGGTACGCTAACAGTGGGATAAGTGGTAGCGCCGGAATTATAGGCACAGCCTTTAATGTATTCCATTTGAGTTCTGGCAACCTCCTGGGCGGCTACTTCTTCCTTGTTTTCCCTTACCGCCAGCATTCCGCCGGACATGGCTACTATCATCACTACCGCGGAGACACCCAGTATAGTCATGGCTACTGTAGTTTCCAGGAGCGTCATGCCACGCTGGCCGCGGTATCGTAATGTCTTTTTAACAAGCCCTTTAAATTTCCTCATCATTAATCCCGCCAGCCTTAATGTAAGTTTTGATAAATTGAATATAACGGCATGATAATCGCTATGCCGATGAAACTGATAATCAAACCAACGAAGATGATTGAGGCAGGTTCAATCATCGCCAGCAGTTTCTGCACCCGTATATCAAGTCTTTTTTCATAATAGTCCGCCATGGTAGAAAAAGATTGCTGTAAAGTGCCTGTTCTTTCACCGATAGCCACCACATCGGTAAGCAGTTTGGGGAAAAATCCTGACTTCTGCATTGGCTGTGCCAGCCCTTTGCCTTTAATAATCTCCTCGCGGACTTCTATTAAAGCTTCCTTGATGATATTGCTATCAACCGTGCCGATAATGGCGCTTAATGTCTGTGGCAGCGTTAAGCCAGCTTCGATGAGCATGGCGCTGCTGCGGCAGAACCGGCAAACATTACGCATAATGATAATGTTCCCGAATATCGGTATTTTCAATGACATGGCATCGATATACTTCTTCACGCCGGGTTGCTTTTTTAAGAAAATAACACCAACGACGATAGCGATTACCCCCACTATAAGAAGGTACTTATAAGCTATAACAAAGTTAGCGAAGCCTATAAGCATTTGCGTTATCAACGGTAGATTTACCTTCAACGTTTCAAACAATTTGACCAGTGATGGCAAGGCTACCGACGCAACAATTATGATGACGATTAACGCCATGACACACAAAAAGGCGGGATATGACAGCATTCGCTTAACATGTCCGCTTAGCGACGTTTCTTTTTCGATATAGCCCGCCACCAGTCTCAAGCCGCGGGGAAGCTCGCCTGATTTTTCGCTGACTTTAATCACCTGGCAATAATGACTTGATAGTAGTTTGGGATACTTCGCCACGGCTAAAGAAAAGGGCAAGCCTGCCGAAACATCCTGTCCCAGTTTGTAAAAGATGCCTTTCAAAGCCGGCTTGGTCGCCTGTTCCGCCAGTAGTGAAAGGGCTTGGAGAAAAGGCATATGAGAATCTAAAAGCGTCGCTAGCTGGGTGAAAAAATCGGCAATTTCTAATTTTTGAACACTATTGGAATGTGGTAAAAATTTCTTAAGAGAAAACGGAGAGGACTTTTTATCAAGAGTTAAAATCTGGTAATATCCCGCGCCACGCAACCATTCCTCGGCAGCATTTTCATTCGGGGCATCAATGGTGCCTTGCACGATTTCTTTATCCAGTGTATATGCTTTATACTGGTACATCTATTTTCCTTTAAATTGTCAAATCCAACACTATCCAATCGTGAATATACTCTTCATCACTTCTTCAAAAGTGGTGATTCCTTCCTTGACCTTCAATAAACCATCATGTTTCATGGCGTAATAACCCTCGCGAACTGCCTGTTCTCGCAGCTCGCCGATAGTAGCGTTATTCACCAGTTTTTTCTGCATTTCTTCGCTCATTACTAACAGCTCAAAGATGCCTATCCTGCCCATATAGCCAGTATTACTGCAGAGATGGCAACCGACACCTTTATAAACAGCGGGTAATTCTTGCTTCAACTCTTTAGCGAAAATTTCTTTTTGTATCACGGTAGGCACGTTAACTACCTTGCAGTTATTACAAATACGACGCACCATGCGTTGGGCAAGGAGAGCAATAAGGGTGGTCGAAACCAAACCCGACTCTACGCCCAGGTCGAGGAGACGCGCTATCATACTGATAACTTCGTTAGCGTGGATAGAAGAAAAAACTAAATGACCCGTCAGAGCCGCCTGGACAGCGGTAATCGCCGTTTCTCGGTCGCGGATTTCTCCGACGAGAATAACATCGGGGTCCTGCCGCAATATCGCCCGCAGACCGCTGGAAAAAGTAATACCGGCTTTCGGGTCTAACTGACTCTGGGTAATATTCTCGAACTGATATTCAACCGGGTCCTCAATGGTCATGATGTTTAATTTCTTGCGGTCAAGCACATTGATAGAAGAATAAAGCGTCGTTGTTTTACCCGAACCGGTCGGTCCCCCAACCAAAACCATGCCGAAGGGATAGTGTAAAAGCGCTTCATATTTTTTCAGAGTGTCCGGCAAAAACCCCAGCTCCGGTAGTGTAAAGAGAGCTATTGATTTATCCAGCAAACGCAGCGTTATCCGTTCGCCGTAAATCGTGTCCGTTGACGCTACACGGATATCGATTTTCTTATCGCCAACCCTTACGGAGAACTGCCCGTCCTGCGGCTGTTTCGAGCGGGTAACATCCATTTCCGCGAGAATCTTTATACGGGAAGCCAGCTCGGCATGAGCGCTGATAGGCACAGAATTGACGTCGCGTAATATCCCATCAACACGATAGCGTATGCGCAGGTAGCCATCCTGCGGCTCGAGATGGATATCCGAAGCCCGGTCTCTGACGCCCTGCTCGATAAGCATGTCCAGACTTTCCGTAATCGGAGTTTCGACGTTGATATAAGAGGCGCTTTCTTTGGCGCTACTGTCGGCTAAACCTATCTCATTTACCCTGGCTTGGATCTCTTCCGTGGCGCGATAGTAAATATCAATAGCCCGGCGAATATCCGCGCCGTTAGCGAATGCTACCTGTATTTTCATATTGGTTCTGGCGAAAATATCGTTGATGGCAATATAGTCATCAGGGTCAGCCATCACCACCATCAGGGTATCGCCGATGATTTGTAAAGGAATAAGAATATGTTTTCTCGCCATGTCCTCGGGAATCAACGCTAAAGCTTCATGTTGTATTACATGCGCCTTAAGGTCTATCAGAGGCACGTTCCACATGATGCTAAGGAACGACGCCAGTTCTTCAACTTTAAGAAATCCCAGGTTAACCAGGATTTCGCTTAGCTTACCGCCTTGCTCTTTTTGTTTTTCCTGTGCTTCATGCAGTTGTTCGGCGGAAATAACCTGTGTCTGAACCAGCGCCTCTCCTAGCGAAGTTTTCGGTCTGTTATTAGTCAGTGTCAATTTCTTCTCTCCAGCGTGGGAATCTCACTTACTAAAGGTTTCAAATCCTCTTTGGTGTAATTATAAGTAATAATATACCTGCCGATTTGCCTGATATCCTGGGCGAGCTTCAAATTCTGGTTCGTCTGGATAATGGTCTGGCTATCTAAATAAGACTGCTGATAAACTTTAGCGTCGTAAGAAATAACTTCCGCCAGGGTAACACCCAGGTTAACTTCCATATATAGCTTTAAATTAGCCGTGGTTAGATTAGGATTTTTACCTTCAGGGTCCACCAGTACGGTAGCAATTTTTTCTGGATTGATACCTAAAAAGCCCAGTAACGTTATTGTATTTTTCGTTCCAACGACATTTTCAACACGGTAATCACTCATTATAAACACCAAGTCACTGCCCGTGAGTAAAGACTTGGTAAAAGAGGTGGACTTAAGGGGTGAAATTACCAGGAGATATTCATTGTTTTTACCGATTCTTTTTACCAGTTCAAAACCACCATCTGCTATTACTTCTTTAGCGTCGGCTGCCTGGTTTATTTGCAGAACTCTTATACCCGAAGGCAGCGTTATTAAGTCAGACTTTTGCGAACCATTGCCACCACCATCCGACTTAGGAGCAGTGTCATCTGCCTGTTTCAAGGCGGCAGAATTTTGAATTCCATTTCCATCCTGTCCGCCCGAAGCATCAATCAGTGTTACCTTTTTGCCCTGCTCGTTTAGTGCAGCAGCGATATTGACAACAATCGTTGCCATGCCAGGAACATTACCAGAGTTAATGAAAGGGATAATTCTCGCCTGACCGGTGACTTTCTTGGATATAAGACTCTCTACTCGGTTGATTATTTCGGTTGGCGATGCCGGCTTAAGCAAATAATCATCGGCGCCAGCCCTGAAACCGGCATTGATATCTTCCCTTTGCGTTTTAGCCGAGATGATTAAAATCGGGGTTTTCGCTGTCTGGGCACTACCGTGCAGCCTCCGGCATACTTCGAAGCCATCAATCCCGGGCAACATAATATCCAACATAATCAGGTCCGGCGATTCTTTCTGGGCGGTGATGATGCCTTCCAGCCCATTTTGAGTCGTCAAAACCTGATACCCACGCTGCTTGAGGGCATATTCGATGAGCCTCAATGAGGTGGGGTCATCTTCAATAACTAATATTTTCCCCGACATAACTCTTCTCTATATTTATTACTTCATTAAAGCTATTGGTAAAGTAAAACTGAAGGTGCTGCCTTCCCCTTCGATACTTTCTGCCCAGATTCGACCGCCATGAGCTTCAATAATCTGCCGACAGATATAAAGTCCAAGTCCGAGACCTTCGGAATTACCGTTATTTTTAACTTGATAATATCGGCTAAATAAGTTGGGTACATCTGCCTTTGAAATACCGATGCCGTGGTCGATGATCCGCACCAGTAGTTCGTCATCACGGACCCCGGCTTTAATGCAAATTGAACTATCTTCAGGACTGAACTTAATGGCGTTGGATAACAGGTTGACGATTACCTGTTTAATACGAAATGCATCGACAACAATCTCGGGGAGAGATGAGTCCAGGTCAAGGCTAATTAGATTTTTTTTTGCTGCGCCGTTCCTTGGACGCTTTCAACAGCTTCAGAAATTACATTAGATGGTGAAACCGCTTCCTTATTAATTCCGAAGGTTTCACCTTTATCATTCAGAGTATGGGCTATGTCGTCGATTAGTTTATTCAGGCTCTCACTCTGCTCCACCATAATGGAGAGAAATTCTTTCTGGGTCTTTTCATCAGTGACATGCTCATCCAGCATCAATTTGGCGAACCCGGCAATAGAATGCAGAGGATTACGCATTTCATGTATTACATTGGCTACATATTGAGGATTCAAATTTTGAAGCTCCACCGGTTTTTCCTGCTTCTTTTCCATTAGACTTATAATACTCGGAGGGGATCCAAGTTCCTGCCTTGTTTTGATTATCTCCCCTTTGGTCATGTTAATAACGTCTTTTTTAGCCTGTACGATAACCTCGTTAGCTTTGATGATGCTTTTTTCGGCTTCTTCTCTTACCTTGCGGTTTTCTTCTTTAGCCTGCTCTATTGCTGTCTGCATCGCCTGTTTAGCCTTTTCGGCTTCCTTTTTGGCGTCGAAAATTTCTTTCTTAGCCGTGCTTAATTCTACTTCGGATTCCTTTTTCACTGCCTCAAGGTCCCGTCTCGCCTGCTGCGTTTCGCTTTGGGCTTTAGCGATGAGTTCTTGAGCTTTTTGATTGGTGGCATCAACCTCTTCCCGCATCTGCTTCATTTCTTCGTAGATCTTGTCGTAAGCCGACTTCTCCGCTACCACAACAGCTTCTCGCATCGTCTGTCGAGCACGCTCCATATCCATTTTAGCCTGCTGACTTTCCAATGCGGCTTTACTTAAGGCTGATTTAGCTTCACGGCGCATAGCCTCGGTTTCTTCTTTGGCTTTCCTTGTCTCTTCCTGAGCCTGATTAATAGCAACTTGTGCCTTTTGTTCATAGTCTTTTAACTCAGCATCATTCTTATCAATTTTTTCTTCGACTACAGCCAGAGTTTCTTTAGCGTATTCGCTTAAGGCTGCCGCTTCCTCATTGCTCTTTTTTACCTTTTCTTCAGCCCGTCGGACAGCCTCTTCAGCCGCCTCCCTAATCATTTTCACTTCGGCACGGGCCCGAGCAATCTCTTCAGCGGATTGGGTGATAGCGTCCTTTTTTATCTGACTAACAAGCAACTCGGCTGCTTTATGCGTATTTTCGGATTCAAGTGCAGCCTTCTTGGCTTCATCTTTAGAGTTAGTGATTTCTTTTTGGGCTTTATTGACAACTAACCGGGCGGCAATTATCTCCGATTTTGCTTCAGATAATATTTTATTAATTTTTATCTTAGCTTTATCCTCGGTTAAGTCATCGATAAAATGCCGTAATCTAGGATGCTTAGTCATCAGCAAGTGATAAAACTCGGCTTTTACTTTTGCATCAATCGATTTTTTAGAAGACAAAAGTAATTTTTCCGAGTCAGCATCACTATCATCTGATATAGCCGTCGGGGTATCGCCCTGCATGGCATCGATATCGCCAGAATTCCTGGTGGCATTAAGCGCGAGCTGAACGATTTCTCCCAGTTCGCTTGCCATTTTTTTGGCTTTTTGTTCTGCCACCTTGCTTTCTCGGCTAAACCGGTGCAAATCACCTAAGGCAGCCTCTTCAGCTCGCGAATTATCTAGTGGAGCTTGCAGTGGCGATTCTGGCGAATCGCTACTAATAGAGGCTGCCTCATGATTTTCAGTACCGGCTTTAGCCTTCAGTGCATCCGGCATATCTGCTTTTTTAGTGTTGTCTATATCAGTCTTTCCGGTTGTTGAGTCTGTCAGCATAGAGCACTCACTATCACCCAGTTTTCCATAGACTGGTGTGGTTTAACCTTTTGGTTAACCTTTTATATTCTTTTTACTTATATGCTACCTAAATTTTATTCGTAACCGGTAGCATTCTGGCCGACTTTACCCGTGATGTCGACGGAGTAATTGCCCGTGGTGTATCGGTCTCGGACATACTCGGGATAAAGTGAATGAGGAGCCGTCGGGAATGACTGCATGTCTTTGGTAGAACCGGTGGCAGTGACGTTGGCAGTATTCTCTCTAGCCATCATCATGTCCAACGCTGTCTGGACGATGTCCCATTCGGCAGCCGCAGACTGAGTATGACCGTACGAGATTGCATTGGTGATGTTCGGTATCAGGATTGCCGCCAGGACTCCCAGCAAGGTGAACACAACGAGTAGTTCGACTAGAGTAAAGCCCTTTTCACTCTTCCTGCTGCCCTTTTTCGCAAAGCCTTTCATTTTCCTTCCTCCTTTTTCAAAAGACTTTCATTATTTATAATGGCAGTAAAATTCATTAATGATGCGAAGGCACGGCTCGTGCCTCATAAATACGATTAGCTTCAGAAGCTAATTTATTTACATCTTCCTCGGTAAAAAGCCGCCAGCTCCTTCTATCGCGGTAGTCCTGAATCGCCAGGCTTTCCTCTTTAAGCCAGCGTAATAAGGTGCTCCGGCTGATACGAGCTATCTGGCATACTTCCGATGTCCTATAAAACTTTTTATCGTTAATATTTACTGGCATAAATGCTACCTCTGGATAGCAAAAACCTCACCAGTCGCTATGGCTTGATATGAAGTGATATGGTTCTATCCAATTGATAATACGTGTTCAGGCTTAAAGCCGATAGTAAGGTTTCCCTTATTTTTATTAGGGTAAACCCCTATGTTAATTGGGTTCTAGCTCTTAGTCCTTATTAGGTGGGGTTTTAAAATTCTAAATTTGAACGTATTTTATACGAATACCCTATCTTGCTATGATGTGATATAATCATTCCCAAGAGGAAGATAAGAATGAGAACTCGCCCTAAGTGTCCTAACTGTGGCCAGGACGTTATTGGTAAGGTATGCCGATGGTGCGGTCGGCCTTTAGCCGGCAGCCAGGTTGTGCCTCAAAAAGCAGCCGAACCTAGAGACAGTACGCCATCAATACCCGAAAGCACTCTACCCCCCTCCCCTAGAATTGAAGAAACAGCGACAGTTTTGGATACTGCTCGCCAGGAGGCGGACAAAATCATCTCTCAAGCAGAAGAAACCGCTACTGGTATAATTATTAAAATCCAAAATGAAACTGAAGTGAAAGCCGCTAAAGTCCTCGCCGAGGCAACGGAAAAAGCCAAGCGTCTCATCCTTGCTGCCGAGTATCAGTCTAATCAGGTGTTGAATAAAACCCCACCTGAAGCCGCAGCTACATCAGAGACTTTCATTTCCGAAGCCCGCCAAAAAGCGAAACAAATCCTTAGCGTCGCCGAGAGTACTGCCAGAGAGTTAATGAGTCAGGAAAGTGTCTTAAAAAATGCGCGGGTGGAAGCTAACAAAATTATCGTTGAAGCGGGTGAAAAAGCGGCACAAACTATCAGGCAGGCGGAACAAGAAGCTGCAGAGCTACAGAGTAAATACGAAACCGATGGAGAAAAAACGGCTCAAGGAATAATCGACCAGGCGAAATCCGAAGCTGCTAAAATTTTAAGTGAAGCGGAACAATCTGCCGATAATACATTTATTAAAGAAAAAGTAGCGATAACCGCTAAAGCCGAAGCAACCAAACTGGTTGAAAACGCGAAGAAAAAAGCCGCTAAAACTACCCAAGATGCCGAAATCGAAGCCGCCGAACTGATGAAAAAAACGAAAACTCAAGCCGAAAAAGAAGCCGCTTCTATCATCAGCGAAGCCAAGAAAAACGCTACTAAGGTACTAAATGAAGCGGAAAAAACGGTAGACGAGAAAGTAAACAAGGCAAAAGTCGGGATTGACGTTGAATCTTCTAAACTCATTGCGGCGGCTCATGAAAAAGCCGAAGAAATCATTCGTGATGCCGAGCTAAAAGCTAGTAAAATCACAGCTAAAGCTGATACTCCCACCGCTGATAAATCGAAAGGCGCCATAAAACAACCTGAAAAAGCCGTCAGTACCTCTAAGAACAGTGCTAAATCTGAAAAAAAGCCGGCGGCAACACCAGAAAATACACGTAAGAAATCTACTGACAAAAAGAAGTAGACTCCTAGTTAACATTTTTTACGAATTTTACTTTATTACTGGTAATTTGTTACTATTACTTTTCCCTATGATTCCTATGTATAGACAATTAGCACTTTTAGCAATATAATTTTACTAAGATGTTCTCTGTTTTCGGCCGTTTTGCCTTAAAATACAAGTGGTATATCATTGCTGTTTGGCTCGCTCTCACGGCTTTCATGATGATTCAGGCGCCATCTCTCTCACAGGTAGGCGTCACCGACCAGAGTCAGTTCCTTCCGGAAAAAACAGAGTCCGTCTACGCCCGCAACCTTTTAAACGAAAAATTCCTTGCTACTTCTAATACGTCCTCAAGCGGCTTAATCGTGGTTTATAACGCCAAAGGACTAACCGAGCAGGATATGAACCAGGCTAAGCAATTACACGACTGGCTTATCTCTGCCACCGGACCTAAATTAATCAGCCGTGTCGTTTCGGTATTTGATAGCGAAGCCCTCCATTCATCGCTGGTCAGCGCCGATAATACCACGATGATGATAACCGTAGGGTTCACCACCTCCGTGCTCGACGACCTTAAACCTTCTATCCAGGAAATACGCGACCAATTTAAGAAATACCCGGACACGTCTTTTTACTTCACGGGAACCGTCGGTTTCCTCCATGATTTATTTGAATCGATACAACGTACCATAGATAAAACCACTATCGTAACGATTATTCTGGTCATTATCCTGCTACTAATCATTTACCGCTCGCCTATCGCCGCCCTGGTGCCTCTCATAGCTATAGGCATGAGTTTCTTAATCAGTCGCGGCATTATCGGCTATGTCGCGCAAGCCGGCGTTAATTTCTCGACAGTTACCGATGCCTATCTTGTAGTTACTATTTTCGGTGTCGGTACGGATTACTGTCTCTTTATTATTTCCCGTTTCCGAGAAGAGGTATCACGAGAAGACCATAAACAAGGGATTTTAGTAACCATGAACCGTATTAGCCCGATTATTCTCGCTAGCGCCTTGACGGTGGTTATTGCTTTCCTCTGTTTAAGCGTTTCACGTTTTGGCATGACCAGAACGAGCGGTATCGCGCTGGCTATCGGTATCGCCGTAACGTTAGCTGTTGGACTAACTCTCGTGCCAGCTTTAATGTCGCTTTTCGGACACCGCCTATTCTGGCCGTCCAAAACCCTCGCTAAGTCCCAGGTAAAGCCTAAGGAGAAAATACTCGGATGGTCAAAAACCGGTCAATGGATATCGCGCCATCCATTATGGACGGCTATCCCGATTATTGTCGTGTTAATTCTTCCTTACGTCGCTATATCCAAGCTCGAGTTGTCCGCCAATGTATTAACCCAGTTAGCGACTGAAGAAGAATCGTCCCAGGGTCTAAGCATTGTCCGCAGCCACTTTGCCATGGGGGAACTATCACCACTGGTCTTACTGATAAAGTCGAAAGACGGTAGTATGCTTACTGGAGAATCTCTCCAAAAAGTCGATGATGTTGCCCAATCACTCGTGGCTTCAGCCGACATTGCCAGAGTCGATTATCCTTCAATTCCCGCTGTCCAATTAATCGATACCGGCGCTCAGGTCAAGTTACTTGCTAATGCAGTAGTCACTCCTAGCTTTAATCCCACAATGCTCTCTGCTCTGGAACCCCTTGCTAATCAATTGAAGGGAATGGCTATAACCTACCCTCAGGTTATCCTTAGTCCCAGCTTCACTACATCATCAGCTGACCTGATGCAGATATCAATGATAACTAATAAACTTAAAACAGCATCACCAACGGAACTGCCTGCTTTAGCCATTCAGCTACAGAAACAACTTAATGACCTCGGTGGAGCGTTAAATACTCTAGGCAATGAATTCGCGCTGAACGGCACCGGACCTTTCGTGGATTCACTTAAAGTAACCTATTTTTCTACCGATGGTACCGTCGCCAGGATAAATTTGGTCTTGGCGCTTGACCCATACTCTAATCAAGCTTCCTTAACTATACCTCGAATCCGTGAAGCAGTTTCCAGCGCCGTTAAAACTTATAGTTTCGAAAATGTTACCACTTATGTCGGCGGCGAAACTGCTCTTTATGCCGATATGACCACCACCAGCAACAATGACCTTACTATTGTCATCGTCGTCACCTCCATCGGTATCATGGCGGTTATTATCATATTGCTACGCAGTGTCTTAGCCGCAGTGTATATGATGTTGACTGTATTGCTAAACTATGGCGCTACTATCGGCATCACATCATGGATTTTCCAGCAATTCTTCCATTACGAAGCCATCATCAATATGCTGCCGGTATTCCTCTTCGTCATTCTAGCTGCTGTAGGGGCGGATTATAATATCTTCCTAGTTTCACGTATCCGCGAAGAAGCCGAGACTAAATCCCTCAAAGAAGCGATACACCAAGCCGTAGCCCATACGGGCAATGTTATTACTTCCTGCGGCATTATTCTCGCCGGCACTTTTGCTACTCTGGCAAGTTCATCCTTCCCTATGGTGCTGGAAATCGGCGTGGCTATTGCCATTGGCGTGTTAATCGATACTTTCGTGGTACGGGCGTTACTGGTGCCGTCGCTGGCAGTTCTGTGCGGACGCTGGGGCTGGTGGCCGTCACGTCTTTTCCGCACCCTTAAGCGAGACTAGCTTCTTAATTTATCTATGTCGCTATCTTACATATCTTTAGGTTTATTTTTACGGAAAGTAAATTTAGCTCTCGGCTTGCCATCTTCAGTATTATTGCCGCGTCCGGTTATTAGCTGCCAGTTTGATACATCGGTTACATTACGTACTTCTTTTACCTGGCGCAATAATAAAAGCACTACTATAGCCCGTAAAACGCCGGAGATTAAAAACAGCGTGCGCAGCTGATAAGTCAATATCACCGGCAGAAGCGGTGCGATATATCCACCCAGTAAAGCGCCAAGGCAGCAAGCCATCCCGTCAATGGCACCGAATATTGCCAGATAATTAGTCCTGTTATCCGGTTCGGAGGCATCATAAGCGAAGTTGGTGCCCGCCAACCCGAATCCCGACCAGGCGAACCCGCTTATAGCATTCGCGAATATAAGGTAAACAATATTATCGCTGAACATCCAGAGTATCGGCACAAGTGGTATCAACATGGACGTCATCCGAACCACTTTAAGATTGCCCCATTTATCCGCTCGCCGTCCCCAGAAAGTTAAAGACAACAGGTTAGATATTTGGCTAGTGGAACTGACAAGGACAAACATGAGATAACTAAATTTCAAATCCCGGAACATGAATACCGTGAAAAATGGTCCCGAAATCATGGTGCAGAAGTCTATCAGCGAGAAAAAGAGTATGAATTTCCCCAGGTTCGATGAGCCTACATTTTTTAACAGCGATATTAGACTAGGACCCTTTTCTTTGGTGACTACCTGGGGCGGCTCATACATACGTGAAAAGAAGAATAACGATAGCAGCCGGAAAAAAGTCGCACCGGCGAAAAGAATAGCATAACCACTAAATATAGCGCCGGAAAAGAGCGTTAAGATACCACCCGCTCCGTAAAAGAAGACCTGGGTGATAAAGCTCATTATCATACTTCTGGTGCCGAAATACTTGCCCCTTAAACGCTGCGGTACCAGGTCAGCCATCATGCTACCCCATGGCGGGAAGGTAATGGAGCCCAGGACAGTACTAATCGTCACAAACGCTATCAGCCACCATACTGCTGACACATGAAAGATATACGGCACCAACAGTATGGGAATAAACATCAATGCGTGCGCCAGGATAACAGGAATGATAAATCCTTTACGACTACCGGCTCTTTCAGTTAGATTAGGCGCCGCCAGATAGGCGCAAGCCGTGGTAAAACTGGGCACGCTTGATAGCAACCCTATTTGAAACGTGGACGCTTGTAGCTCCAGCGCTAACGGCGTGATGAAGTTCTGGGTCAAACCCATCATCGCCGCATAAGAACTGCCGTCCAGAACGCTTAGCCTTAAACTTGACCTTATCTTGTGTCTTTCGTGTTCAGTATCCAAACAAACCTCATCTTCAATATTATAAAAATAGCAATAAAAAAGCCTTAGGCGATTGCGGCACTAAGGCTGAATTAACGAAAAAGTAAAAACAATCGCCCTCTGTTTTTCCTTATACAGCCTGCCCTCCTATAAATTTTTTCCTTAACATCGCTTCTCCTTTAATCTTCCGTCGCGATAGATTTGTTCGTTGCGTATACGTAAAAATAGCAATAAACACCATATCTTAACCTAAATAAAAAGAAAAAACAAGTAGTTACAAGTAATATCTAATATTTTTTTAATAATAATTTAGGCTTTTGGATTCAGCGCCACCTGGAAATACAAGACCGCTCCCGCCGCCATAATAGCCACCATAAGCGGCAGGCTATATTTCTTAGGCAGTCTGGCTATCACTAAAGCACAAATAATCGCCACGGGGAACAGCCCCGGCAAATAGTATCGAGAGTAGCGGAAGAAAGAGGTGGTTTCCGTAAGGAATTCCGCGGTAAATTCATACATCATGTAGAGGACGTACACGCCTAAAAACCAGCCGATATGCACCAACAGTTGGTCCCAAGGCAATTCGTTGTTTAGGCTGCTCCACTTTCCACTTGTTTGGCCCTTTTTACGGAAAAACTTAAAATAAAGCACCACTAATATGCTGGGTATACCGACAACAAGCAGCGGAAAACCTTTTATTAAGTCCAGGGGCGCTTCCTTTAAATTGTCTATTATTATCTTGAAGAACATAGATTGCCCCGCCTTGTCTACCTGCCCGAGATAATGGTAGGCGAACTGCGTAGGGAACTGGGAGTAGTTATAGCCGTAGTCCAGCGGCGACCCGAAAACGGAGATATTGTACCAGAACAATATTCCCGCCGCGATGCCGGCGCCCAATACCGCTGCTGGAATTTCCCAGGCTAGTCTGGTTCTATCACCTTTAAAAAGTGAAATTATCCGCGTGATGCCGAAGTGCAGAGCCAGCACCAGCGCCACCAGCAGGTTCGACTGGCGCGTTACCACCGACCAGCCTACAAACAGGAAAGCGAAAAACAACATTAAACCGCCGCGCCATGATTTCATCTTCTCTTGTTCTAACAGGTAATAAAGATAAAGTCCCCCACCTATCACCAAAAAAGCCAGCGAGGCGAACGTGTCCATATAGATACGGTTCCACATTATCAGCCCTATCGGTGTGAATAAAATAAGCAACGAGCCGATGCAGGCAGTATATTCATCTCGCAAACGCTTAAGTAAAATATAGACAATGATTACCATCGCTAATGCCAGCAAGATGTTCCCCAGGCGCGGTTGGCCCATCAGCTCAAAAGGAACGAGAAAAAGGATATAACCTGGTGCCTTCTCAACTGCCCATTTATCGTGGCCAAGATGTACATACTGCATCAGGACGCCGCCCTGCTGCCCAGCCTCTTTTGTCTCCTGCATGTATTGCTGTGTAGTTATAACGAGCTTGCCCTGGGAGAAGTTTTTCACGCCGTATAAGTATGCCCACGGCGAGGCGCCGCTCATTTGCGTCGGCACCACCATTACCAGCACCACCGCGATGATAAACCCCGCCGCTGTAATGGCGCGATAAACATTAACATGTCGTTTTAAGCTCATTACAAAATCCATTTGTGCTCCCCCAGACGATATATTTTATCCATCGTACCACTAAATAATTAAGATTATATTTAATCAACTATACTACAGCCGTCATATATTATAACAATATCATCAGTTTTGTAAAAACATCTCTTACGTTGGCTTTTATTCCTAATTTTTGGAAAAGACAAACGTGCACTCATACTCATGCCGAATCTAAATGAGAGATAGGTTAATTGGATGAGCTAACAAAGGATACGTAAATCCGTTAACCTCAAACGATTGGGGATTTACCACGATTTAATTTTTATACATCTAAGCGATTCTGGAGCTGTCCTTTAAACCGTCTAACTCTAGCATCCCGGTTTCTTTCAGGTAATAAAGTCGCCCGTAAGCCACTTTGCGACGAAATTCGGCATCCTGTTCTAACTGACCCAACCAGTTACGCACTTCATCATTGGCTATCAAATCATAACAGGCATTGCAGACACTGCCTGATATATACTCTTTTGGCAGATTCCGACCTAAACCGGCTTCTCGCAACATAGTAATGAGTTTTTTGGGACCCCAAAGTCTTAATGCATGCAAAACAGCGTTTGTTTCCGCTCGATTGAAAACATCCTCAATAGAGCTTTCCCGCACGTTACCCAAAAAGAGCGGCTGTTTATCCCGCAGGTCGATAAGCGGTCCGATACAACCAAATACACGTCCATCCGGGAAAATACAGGGCGAGCTGGCAGCCGCGCAAACTTCTTTTGGCGGTATATGAGTGAGACTATATTTCAATTGCGACTTTATATCGGAGGCTCTGCCTACCGGGAAGGTAATTCCGGTGAGGATATTTTCCGGCTTGGCGATTTTCAGAATTTCAGCGTTTAACTGCTGATATTCACGACTTTTCTTGTTATCAGTAATTATGGATATGTAATGAGGTATACCGCACTCTTGGGTTGCCCAGATGGCGTTTTTAACATACTCAAACGGTATATATACCTGATGATATAAATCGGTGCTAATCGAGATGAAACAGATTTCCGGTAGACTTTTTAATATTTGTTTGGCTTTTTCCCGACTGGTAGCCCAAAAACCATTTGTTATTACCGAAATGTACAATTTACACTCGGTAGCAAATTCCATAACCTCTCTAAGCAGCTTTAAATTATAAAACGGTTCACCACCGGTTAATGAAAGTACATAAACGTAATGGTCACGATAATCGGCTATCTGACGAATCCAATTGTAGGCGTCTTCCAGACTCACCTCTTCATGTCGGTCCGGCCCGGCACGAAGGATACAATGTGCACAGGTTGCCTGACAGTGAAAGGTTACCAACAAGCCTACATTACGTAAAAATGGCGGATCTTTAATACTTTGTAAGTTTTCCATCCACAGTTCGTTATCTCATCGCTTGACCTGCTGATTTACCCATCATGACGTAGCTAGCTCCTGAATCCATTAAGTTTTCAAGGTTTTTAGCAGCGTCGGCTCGAACCTTAGCGTCATTGTTACGAAGAATCGATACCAACATTTTCGTGTCGAACATGATGTAGCCGTAAGGTGAACCATCATGGGGGAACCATCGAAGTTCCTTGTGAAATGTCTTTAGGTATTCGGCAGGTATGCGTATTTCTACGGGTTTTCCGTTCATGGTAGCCTCCTCGCTCGTCGTTGAGCTTATTTATTCAGTAGTAGAAAAGTGTGGAAATATTAACACTATTGCTGCCATTTGTCAAGCTGCGGAGGCTCGATGGATAATAAGCATTACTACCAATTATGGCAATAGGGGGGTCAATTGTCACATTTAATGCAAAAGTATTGTTTGTTTTATTTTTTTCTTTTAAAACCCATAAAACTTAGCTATTTCATCTAAAGGCACGCGGTCGCGTACATCTTTGGTTATAGGGTTATCCCAGTCCGGATAGCCGATGGCGATGCCTAAGGCAATGACCTTATCTTCCGGTATCTCCAACTCTTTCCGGATAATATCGGGGTAAGTCACCGCCATCGCTTGGGCGATAGTGCCCAGTCCGTAATTCACCGCCAGCAACATGATGTTCTGCACGGCAGAACCAGAGTCATACATCGACCAAACATTCACGCCTTTTTCCTGATAGACGAAGTTTTTATTTACCAGCAGGTAGATACAGCACGGCGCACCGTAGTGTCTGGCGTTCATAGCGAACATAGCTTCAAAGTCCGGAGGTCCCATTTCTTTAGCACGTCCCCGACCTTCTTTAACCTGCATCGCCTTGATGCGGGAGATATAAGGCTCCGGGAAATCATTAGGTCGGGCAACTTCTGCTTGGGCAGTCTGCATGCCCTGCGAGCCACGGGCAACGGAGGCATCCTGTATTGCTTTGAGCTTTTTACCTGTCACCACAGCGAATTCCCAGGGCTGCGTATTCGCCCAGGACGGCGCTCTTTGCGCCTGTTCAATTATATTCTTAAGTAAGTCCAACTTCACGAGGGTAGGCTTAAAAGCCCGTATGCTTTTTCTTTCTTTGATGGCATCAATAACATCCATTAGTACTCCTCCTTGGTAATTCTATCGTACTATCTCGATATATCTTTATATTTTAATTATTTACTGTTTTACGTTGCAAAGTCAAATTACTAGAGAGCGTTTGGAAAATACGAACTTACTGTTTTTTTCGCTTGATATCTTTTATATACCAAGTTATAATTTTGAAGCATATTTTAAGATTCAGTTTCTCGTTATATAATATCAAGAGATATTCTATGGAAGACTCTAAAAAAACAAAAGAACAGCTTATCATCGATCTGAATGAAGCGCGACGGCAGTTGGAAAGTCTCAACGACGAAGCTTATAAAAAAAAGACTGACCAGGCTTTTAAACAGTGGGAAGAAACTTTCTATAAAACCTTCAATTCCAACCCAAATGCTATCTGTCTTGTCAACGCGATAGATACTACGTTCGTTGAGGTTAATGAGAGTTTTATCCGCTTTCACGGCTACACCAGAGAAGAAATTATCGGCCATACTCCTGGTGAACTCAACCTATGGGCTAACCCAGAAGAAATGGCCAAGATGACTAAAACACTTCAGCAAACCGGTCGCCTTATTAACGTGGAAAGTAAATACCGTATGAAATCGGGCGAAATCCGTACCGGCTTGTTCTCTGCTCAAATTATACAATTAGGCAATAAATACTACGTGATGTTCGTAATCACAGATATAAACGACCTTAAAAACATGGAAGCGGCTCTAAGAGAGTCCGAAGATAAGTTCGCTATGGCTTTTCGCTCTAGTCCTAACACTATGTGCCTTGTTAACATCGAGGATGATAAGTTCGTTGAAGTCAATGACAGTTTCACCCGCTTCACCGGATACACCAAAGAAGAAGCCGTCGGCCATACCCATCAAGAACTCAATCTCTGGGTTAATCAGGATGACATGATAAACATGAGAAAAGCGCTCCGGGAAACTGGTCGGCTCGTCAATGCAGAAATCGAGTCACAGATGAAATCAGGCGAAATTCGCACTGGTTTATTCTCCGCCGAAACCCTGGACATCGCCGGTAAAAGACACATGATTCTCGTTATCACCGATGTTTCAGAAGTTAAGAAGATTGAAGAAGCCTTGAAAGAGTCTGAAAATAAATTATCTATTGCTTTCCGCGCCAGCCCTCAAGCACTAGCCATCGTTACAATGGGTGAAGGAAAATTTATCGAAGTCAATGATAACGTCTGCCGTTTGACGGGATACAGTCGAGAAGAAATCATCGGCCATACCGTGGATGAGTTAAGAGTCTGGGGCGACCAAGCCTTCCGAGAGAGGATGGCTAAACATTTATGGGAAACGGGGCAGGTGAACAATCAGGAGCTTGAATGGCGTGACCGTTCGGGAGAATTACGCACAATGTTGATGTCCGCAGAAATAGCAGACATCGGCGGGGAAAAATGCATCGTTTCCTCTATCACTGATATCACCTATCTGAAGAAAATAGAAAATAGCCTCCGTGAATCCGAAGAGAAATTTAACAAGGCTTTCAACGCCAGCCCGGGCGTATTAAGTATCAGCAAGGTCTCGGATGGCACCTTCTTGGAAATTAATGATAGTTTCACCCGCGTTTTTGGATTTACCCGTGAAGAAACAATCGGACATAAATCATTAGAATTAAATATATGGGTCAACCCGACTGACCGTATTAATATGATTCGCCAATTGAAAGAACAAGGACATGTCAGCAACGCAGAATATCTTCACCGCACCAAGTCGGGCGATATTCGTACACTCCTCTTCTCCGCCGAGCGAATAGAGTTTGGCGGTGAGCCCTGCGTATTAGTGGTCACCACTGATATTACCGACTATAAACGTATAGAAGCAGAGGCTCATGAGGTCGCGAATTTGCGAGAGCTCGATAGACTCCGCACGGAGTTGCTTGCCAATGTCTCCCATGAGCTCCGTACCCCTCTCGCCAGCATTAAAGGCTTTGCCACCATGCTCCTGGATTACGAGAAAAGATTAAACCCGCAGGAAAAACGCGAATATCTTGAGACTATCGATAAAAATACCGACCGTCTTGTAGAGCTGATTGAACAGCTACTGGAAATGTCCCGACTAGGCAGCGGAATGCTCTCTATTTCAAAATCGTCTACCAACGTCGTTAAACTTTGCCAGACTGTTATTAACGAAGCCCAAGTCAGGGCGACCGACCATAATTTTGTATTGGACTTGCCGTACAAACTGCCATTGATAAACATTGACCATCGACGCATCCGTCAGGTATTGGATAATGTTATCGATAACGCCGTTAAATACTCTAATGCCGGCACAGAAATAACACTTTCTGTTCAGAAAACCGGTAAGGAGATGCTTTTTACCGTTACGGACCACGGCATTGGTATCCCTGAAAAGGATATGCCGCGTCTATTCCAGCGTATGTTCCATTCGGTTCAGGGACGAAGAAAGGGCATCATCGGTGCCGGTCTTGGCTTATCCATTTGTAAAGGACTAGTTGAAGCCCACGGCGGTAAAATTTGGCTTGAAAGTAAAGAGAGTGTTGGCACTACTTGCTACTTCTCCCTACCCTTCAGCTCGGCAACCGAAGACGAGAGAATTCAAATGCGCGAATAGAATATACCCTATTAACGTTTAAATTTACTTGCCAATGTTTTGTAGGTATCTGCCAGCGCCTGTGGTATTACTTTAGTTTCTCCAAGCACAGGCATAAAGTTACTATCGCCCTGCCATCGCGGCACGATATGACTATGAAAATGGTCTTCGATACCAGCGCCAGCCACCCTACCTAAATTAGCCCCGATGTTAAAACCCATCGGCTTAAATGCCTGCTTAAGTATAACGATACTCCGACTCACCAACTCAAAGTGCTCGTTGCGTTCCGCCTCGGTCAAGTCTTCCAAATTGCCGGTATGACGATAGGGGGCGATTAAGAGATGCCCGGGATTATAGGGATAGCAGTTGAGCATGATAAAGTTCTTCTCGCCCCGAAAGAGGATATAGTTTTCTTTGTCTTTCTTTTGTTTGGGCTTATCACATAAAATACATCCGGTAGGTTTTCCCATACGGACATATTTCATACGCCAAGGCGCCCAGATATATTTCATATCATTATCTCCCTCGACGCTTGCTTATGTTATTCTACCCGCCAAAGATATTAGAGTCAACCACACCTGCCCTTAAATTACGCCCCTCTTCTTAAGCTCCGCCCTTTTACTTTTACTAATTCCCAACAGTTTTCCGTATACATAGTCATTGTCTTGTCCCGGAGTGGGTGCTGTTCGCTTATACTCCGACTTTGCCGCTGACATTTTGATTGGTGTTGCATCTAATAAAGACTTTTCAACGTTTTTTACGAAAAAGTTGCGTGCCTTCAACTGCGGGGCTTGAGCTAAATCTGCTGCGTCCTGCACCACACCCGCTGCTACCCCGTTTTTTTGAAGCAAAGACATCACATCTTCGGCCGTATGTTGTTGCGTCCAGGTGGATATCAGTTTATCCAGCTTGTCGCTATTTTTCAGACGTCCCGCTAGCGTGGCGAATTTCTTATCCTCCGCCCAAGACGGACTCCCCAGTGCTATTTTTAGTCCCCGCCACTCCTCCTCGTTAAACACAACGATGGCACACCAGCGGTTTTTACCCTTACAGCGGTAGACATTATGCGGTGCTGCGACTGGTGAGTCGTTGCCTGTAGGTTTTTGATCCTTATTATCCTGCAACATATCTTTCATTATGTCAACTTCAGAGATATCTATATGCTGTCCCCTGCCCGTCTTTTCGCGGGTTTCTAACGCACCTAGCAGCATTATGGACGCGTACAACCCCGCTACATGGTCGGCGTAAGCAAATCCTGGACCTAATGGCGGCTGACCAGGGAAAGAGGTCAGCCAGGTCATGCCGGATAATGCATGTACCGTGGGACCATACCCATTATAATTACTTTTTTGCCCCATGACGGACATACTTACCATGATGATGTCTGGTTTCACCTTTTTAACATTGGCATAGTCCAATCCCCAATTAGACATCACCCGTGGCGTAAAGTTCTCCACTACCGCGTCGGAGATAGCGATTAAACGCTTGGCTAAAACCACCCCCTCCGACTTATTCAAGTTCAGAGTAATCCCCAGCTTGTTGCGGTTCCAGGTATTATAGTAGCCGCGCGCAAAGGCGTCATTCTCCGCTTCCATGAGTGGCGACTGCACCTTAATGACCTCCGCCCCGAAGTCCCCTAACAGTCGCGTGGCGTAAGGACCCGCCAGCGCCCAGGTGAAGTCGAGAATGCGGGTGTTATTTAGGATTGGTTGGTTGTTCATATCATCTATTGTCCTGTCATCCTGAGCCCTCACGCTTCTCTCAGGGTAAACTCCGCGAAGGATCCGAACCCTTCCCGTGAATAGACGGATTCTTCAGTCGTTTCGTTCTAACCTCTCCTCCTAACCCCCTCTCCGTCGACGGAGAGGGGGAACTAAAGGGGGTGAGGTCTCTCTCTCTAGCTTTAAACCTGCATCTATGCTATAATTATTCCTGAAATACGTTTAAGGACTTAATATGACCGCTAAACAAGCTAAAACTGCTAAACCACCGACCGACCTCAAAACTTTCATTGAAAACGTTAATAAAAAAGATAAGCTGAATGGCTTAAAAATTACCTTTGGCTTCACCAAGCGTAAGAGAAAATAGCAAGTCTTACCTTTCCCTCCTTCTTTTTCGTTTCCTTCCCTTTTCAAACGGTTCTTTATCTCCAAAATCCGGCCGGTAGCTTTCTGTGGAAGTCATGCCCTGTAACCAGCCATTTTCTATGTCCAGCTTTTCCGCCAGGTCGACTACCTCCTGATATTCCTGGGGCGTTATTTTACGATTAAGCTTTTTATATTCATCAACGCGATTGGTTGGATAATACTGCGACATGATGCTGACCGACACTTGCGGTGAAACTTTTTTGACCAGCCATTTAAGCGAGGCTTCACTGCCAGCTATGCCGTTTGGTAAAATCAGGTGGCGTACAATCAATCCTTTTTGGGCGATGTCATCCTCATCCACGATAAGGTCGCCAACCTGACGCTGCATTTCGATGATGGCGTTACGAGCGTGGTCGACGTATTTCCTTGCCCGCGAGTATTTCCTGCCTAGTTCATTAGAAGCATACCTGATGTCCGCTAAATAGATATCGATAATCCCGTCCAGTTCTTTTAAGGTCTTCAGCGAATCGTAACTGCTGGTGTTATAAACAAACGGTAAGCGAAGTCCCATCGGCACCGCCTCAAGTACGGCACTAACGATTTGCGGCACGAAATGAGATGGCGTCACCAGGTTGATGTTGTGACAGTGCAGGTCATCTTGGAGAAAGAGCATACGCTCCGCCAGCGTTTTAATGGTTATCTCATTACCTTTCTGGAGTTCCGGCGACTGGCTTATCTGGTAGTTTTGACAGTAAACACAGCGCATATTGCAGTTGCCGAAGAAAATCGTCCCCGACCCCCGACTTCCCGATAGCACCGGTTCCTCGCCATGATGGGCGCAGAAAGAGGTGACTATCGGTAAAAAACCCGAACGGCAGCGTCCCAGTTCACCTTCAAGCCGGTTCACATGACATTCTCGCGGGCAGATGTCGCAAGCCTTCAATCGTGCATTAAGTGCCCGTGCACGCCTTGCCAACTCGCCGGATTTATAAAGGGCTAAGTACCCAGGTTCAAATTTCACGGTTTTTTCCTTTTTACCTCGAGGTTCAGTCCAGTAATCCCCACCACCTCGATGTCCTCCCCCACTTCAATAATGTCGTTTGTCGCTTTCGCCTTCCAGAACTCATCTTTTATTTTGACTGTCCCTATTGGCTTAAGCGACTCCGTGACCTTGCCGGCCATCCCTATCATCCCTTCAGCGCCGCTAATTTTACGGCGTCTTATAGCCGGGATAACTGCCCGGTGCATGATAAAAATAAAGGCGACCATTACCACGGCTACTATTAAAATCAGCGGCCAGGTTATCTCGACGTGAAAGAGCCAAAAACCAAGAAAAATAAAACCCAGCACGATGGCATCATCAATAAGCGATGCCGCGATTATCAGCCAAGCTTTCAGTACGGACATTTCGCCCTTTTTATCCATCTTTCGCCGCCTTGACTCCCGCCCAGGGGAAGTGCATTAGCTGACCTTTTACTTCCAGTTCTTTTACCTTATGGCTTAAGGTCCATCTCTCCAATATTTCTATGACGTGGTCGATGTGCCGATTACGCATCTCTCTATCCCGCCATTTAACGTCGGCTAAGTCGCCAGCCATACCATCGTAAGCCAGCAATTCTACCAGAGTATCCCACTGATGATGTATTGAAAGCAGAATATAACCGTCTTTACAGGAGAAAACGCGAAAGGCATTATTCCAGTGTAAACTGCCTTGCCTTTGGGAGACAACGCCCTCGTAAAAAAAGCGGGGAAGAACGTAATCGAGGGTGGCGGCAACGCACTCCATTATTGAAATATCCAGATGCTGTCCCTTACCTGTAACACGCCTTTGCCGTAACGCCAGCAGGATACCGTTTACGGCAAAAAGCGAAGCTGTATGATATGCCTGATTGCCGTATAATTTTAACGGTTTATCAACCTCGCCGGTAACAGAAAGCCAGCCGCCTAGTGCCTGTAATGTAAGGTCGGAGGCTTTATAGTCCTTAAGCGGCCCCGTTTGCCCGAAAGGTGTAATCGAGACTACTATCAGGCGAGGGTTTACCTTAGCCAGTTCTTTGTACTCCGTACCATCGGGAGATGTTTCAACCAGGATATCGGCTTTTTTTACAAGCTCGTGGAAACGCTTAGGTTTATTTTCCGGATTAACACGGATGACTTTCGCCCCCATGCGAGCCAGCAACCTGACGCATAACGACCCCTTGTCATTGGTCAGGTCAAGAACATGGTAACCAGCGAGGACATTATCTTGCGGTTTGTTAGACATTTTAAAACCCTGTTAACGAAAGGTTTTACTTCTGGCGTTTTTGTATGTTCGCCCAGTCATCCCGTAAAGTCACCGTCCGGTTGAATACCAGTTTTTTCGGCGAAGTATCCGGGTCAACACAGAAGTAGCCTAATCTTTCGAACTGGTAGAGACTACCGGATGAAGCATTAGCGAGAGAGGGCTCAACACGGCACGACTTCAACACCTCGAGCGACTTCGGATTAAGATAATCTTTATAATCGGCGCCTTCTTCCACTTCCAAAGGATTTTCCTTGGTAAACAGATGGTCATACAAACGCACTTCGGCTTCGACGGCATGTTTAACCGATACCCAGTGCATCGTGGATTGTACCTTACGCCCATCCGGTGCGTCACCGCCTTGTGTAGCCGGGTCATAAGTACAACGGACTTCGGTTACTTCTCCGGTCTTAGCGTCTTTTTTTACACCCGTACAGGTAATAAGATAGGCATACCGTAATCTTACCTCGCGGCCCGGCGCCAGGCGATAATACTTCGGCGGTGGCACTTCGCGGAAATCATCCTGCTCGATATAAAGGACTTTAGAAAACGGCACTTTACGCGTCCCTGCTTTAGGGTCTTCGGGGTTGTTCACCGCGTTAAATTCTTCTACTTTGTCTTCCGGGTAGTTGTCAATTACCAGGCGTAGCGGACGCAGCACGCCCATTACCCGCAGCGTTCGTTTGTTTAAATCCTCGCGGAGGCAATGCTCCAGAAAGGCGATATCTATAGAAGTATTAGCTTCAGAAATTCCACTACTTTCACAATACATCCTGAGTGCTTCCGGTGTGTAGCCGCGCCGTCGCAAACCACCAAGGGTAGGCATGCGCGGGTCGTCCCAGCCGCTTAATAGTCCTTCTTCAATCAGCGGCCGCAATACACGTTTACTCGTTACGGTGTAGCTTAGACTGTATCTGCCGAATTCGATTTGTTGCGGATGATAAATACCCAGTTCATCCAGAAACCAGTCGTATAAAGGACGGTGGTCTTTGAATTCCAGGGAACAGAGTGAATAAGTAATCCCTTCGATAGAGTCTTCCAGGCCGTGCGCCCAGTCATACATCGGGTAAATACACCAATTATCACCCGTATGCGGGTGTGTGGCATGCAGGATACGGTACATGACCGGGTCACGCAGGTTCAGGTTGGGGGAAGCCATATCAATCTTCGCCCGCAGCACCCGCGAGCCGTCAGGGAATTCCCCAGCCCGCATGCGTTTAAATAAATCGAGGTTTTCTTCAATCGGCCGTTCGCGGTAGGGACTCGGCTTGCCCGGTTCGGTTAACGTGCCGCGGTATTCCCTGATTTGGTCGGCAGTTAAATCGTCAACGTAGGACTTGCCTTTCTCGATTAGTTGTACGGCGTATTGATACATTTGCTCAAAGTAGTCCGAAGCGAAATATAAACGGTCTTTCCAGTTCCATCCCAGCCACCGAATATCCTTCATGATAGCGTCAACATATTCCTGCTCCTCGGTGACAGGGTTAGTGTCATCGAATCGCAGGTTGTAAAGACCGTTATATTCCTCGGCGAGAGCAAAGCTAATCCAGATGGCTTTAGCATGACCGATATGCAGTAAGCCGTTGGGCTCCGGTGGAAAACGTGTATGCACCCGCCCACCGAACTTGTTTGTCTTAAGGTCCTGGCGGACAATATCACGGATAAAATCTTCTTGTTTCTTTGCGTTGGTCGTGTCCATATTATTCTCTTGTTATTTAGACAATTTCATTTGTTACTTAGCTTAGATATCGCAGCCTGAATTCTTTTCAAGCACCTTTCTTTGCCTAAGACTTCCATTGTTTCAAAAAGCGGTGGCGCGGCATCGCGGGCAGTGGTTGCTACGCGCAGCACGTTGAAAAGCTGTCCCGCCTTAAGGCCCAAATCATCAGCGAGTTGTCTCAGAGTTTTTTCTAATTGGTTATGGTCGAAGCCTTCCAGCGAGGCTAATTTTTCTTCAGCATTTTTTAAAGCTTTTAATGCGGTTTCTACATTCGTCTTTTTATCTACAAACTTCGATACGTCATAGTCCAGCTTATCAATAAAAAAGAAGTCGGCATAGGTGGCTGCATCTTTTAAAGTATTTATCCTCTCACGAATCAGCGGTGTCATTTGCCTTACGTAATTAATATCTAAGGGTCGCTTAACATCAGGCGGTAAATACTTTTCCAAGAATGGTAATACCCTGTTGGTTAATTCTTCAACGGACAGGTTTCGGATATAGACGCCATTCATCCAGTCCAGTTTTTCTATGTTAAAGAATGCGCCGGTTTTACCAATCCTTTCCAGTGAAAAGTTATCCACGATTTGTTGGCGGGTCATAATCTCGGTTTTATCATCCAGTGACCAGCCTACTAAAGCGATGAAGTTGAACATCGCCTCCGGTAGATATCCTTTTTCCTGGAACTCCTGAATAGAAACGTCGCCATGACGTTTGCTTAACTTAGCGCGGTCAGCCCCTACTAATATGGGGTGATGTATGTACATTGGAGGTTCGTAGCCGAGAGCCTGGTACATCAGCAGATGCCGCGGCGTGCTGGATATCCAGCCTTCATCACGGATGACGTGCGTTATTTTCATAGCTGTATCGTCAACGACATTGGCAAGGTGATATGTGGGATAGCCATCCGACTTCAGCATAATAAAGTCGTCGATATTAGCATTCTCAAAGACAATATCCCCATAAATAAGGTCGTGGAACTTTGTCTGCCCTTCCAGCGGCACTTTAAAGCGGATAACAGGCTTAATACTGGAGGCTTCTTTGGCCGCCCTCTCTGCAAGAGTCAAATCGCGGCAGAGCCGGTCGTAGCCTGATAACTGCTTACGAGCCTCCTGTTCCTTATGCATCTTTTCCAAGCGCTCCTCGGAACAATAGCACTTGTAGGCGTTGCCCTGCTGTACCATGCGTTCGGCAGCTTGTTTATATAAATCAAGTCGCTCCGACTGAAAATATGGACCATAGTTACCACCGACCCCTATTCCCTCATCCCAATTGAGTCCCAGCCATTTGAGAGCTTCTATATGGGCTTCCACCGAGCCTTCCGCTTTACGGACGACGTCCGTATCCTCAATACGTAGGATGAAAGTACCGCCAGTGTGCCTTGCGAGCAACCAATCGAACATGGCAGTGCGTATACTTCCCACATGGGGTTTACCGGTGGGACTGGGAGCAAAGCGCACTCTAACAGGAGCAGTCATGACTAACCTTTCTTACGGACATATACGCATCCATTCTACCATCCTATTGAGACAAATTTCTATGGTCAGGCTGTGATAAAAGTATTACTCTTTTCACGGCACAGGATATATAATAAATACAAATTCAGGGATGCGGGGAGGAGGAAGTCTTAATAGACAAGGGAGGTTATATGGCTCAAGAGCAGGATAAGGACACCATTATACAGCAAGGAAAAGCAGTAACCGTCGTTGTAAGTCGCATGGTATTTCCGGGACACGAGAAAGACTACGAAGAATGGGTAAAGAAACTTGCCGAGGCGGCTAAAGAGTTCCCCGGTAATACTGGGGTGACTATCCTCATTCCGTCAAAGGGGCAAGCCGGACTGCATCATGTAGTTATGTATTTCGCTGACGAAAAGTCTCTGCATAAGTGGGAGACGTCTTATATCCGCCAAAAGTTATCCCACGAGGCGGACGCTTTCTCTCGCAAGACTCGGCAGGAGCAGTCGGGTCTGGAGACCTGGTTTTCAATACCGGAATGTCCGGAACTTGAGACGCCACCACACTGGAAAATGGCTATTGTTACCTTTCTAGCGGTATATGTATTATCTATTATTATCATACCGCTGCTGCATCTGGCGGAGAAATGGAATTTCTATGTGGAGAGCATTTTAGTTTCGGGGCTACTGGTGGGGGTATTAACTTGGGCAGTGATGCCGTTATTGAGCCGGTATGTTTTCCGGAAGTGGCTGTATAAATAGGAGCAAGAAAAATAAGAGGGGCTTAACGCCCCTCTTTCGTTTTATTCTTCTTTTTTGGGCGGTGGGGGAGGTGGGGGTGGTCCGGGAGGCCCAAAGGGCATCGGGGAGTAAAGGGCTGTATGGACTTTTTTCAGCCAATCCGGGATGTTTATTTTCTGGGGGCATTTTTCCAGGCATTCATTACATTCAATACACTTATCCGCCTTCTGGTCCTGCGGGATGCCGAAGGGTCCATTATACATGAACTTGCCGCTCATGATATCGTCGTACATAATGGCGTCGTTATAAAGCTGGAAGACGCGCGGGATTTCTACTTTGTTAGGACACGGCTGACAGTAGCGACATTGGGTGCAAGCGATGGGACTTAAACTCTTATAAGCTGCCTTTATCTTTTTAACCACGGCAAGGTCGTCCGTCTTAAGCGTATTGGGTCCTTTAAAACGGCTAGCGATTTTCACATTCTCCACTACCTGTTCCATCGTGCTCATGCCGCTTAAAGTGACGGAGATTTCCGGCTGGTTCCAGAGCCAATTAAACCCCCATTCTACGAGTTTTATCTGGCGTTTGGCTTCTTTCAAGACCTTAGCGATGGGGTCGGGTGGGGGGTCTTTCGCCAGCTTGCCGCCGCGGAGGGGCTCCATGATGACTACGGCTAATCCCTTAGAGGCGGCGTATTCCACGCCCTTACGCCCAGCCTGCTCGTGCTCATCCATATAGTTGTACTGTACCTGGGCTAAAACCCAGTTATCGTAACCGTCAACGATTTCTTTAAAGGCATCGAAGTTATCATGGAAGGAAAAACCCAGGCGTCCTATTTTACCTTGCGCCATCTGCTTTTCCGCCCAGTTAAGGACATCCCATTCATGTACCTTAGCCCAACCCATTTTACTCAAACCGTGTAGAAGATAGAAGTCGATTTTATCAATATCGAGTTTCTTAAGCTGCTCGCCTAAAATACGGTCGATGTCATCGGCTTTTTGCATCATATTGATGGGCAACTTTGTAACGACCTTCATCTTTTCACGATAACCGTCTTTAAGCGCTTTACCGACCGCTACCTCGCTTTGACCCATGTGGTACATGTAAGCGGAGTCGATATAGTTGACGCCGTTATCAGCGGCGTAGCGAATCATCTTAATGGCTTCAGGCTCGTTGATTTTTGACTGGTCGGGTCCAAGCGTCGGCAAGCGCATAGCGCCGAAGCCGAGGGCGGAAACTTTCCAGTCTAGCTTGCCGAATTTACGATATTGCATAAAAATCTCCTACTAAAAAAAATATTATAACGCGATATATCGAGATAGCTCTAATCCGTATTTAATCACTTTTTTAAAAGAGATGCAAATGAGGCGAATAAATTAGCTTATTTCTCTTAATACCTTCTCCAAATCCGGCGGCAGTGACGAGCCGAACTCAACAAAGGCGCCAGTGGAGGGTAAGCGGAAGCCTATTTTGCTGGCGTGTAGGAACTGGCGGGGAAACTTGGAGGATTTTAAACCGTAAGTGGTATCGCCAACGACGGGAAAGCCGATAGCTGCCAGGTGTACTCTTATCTGGTGTGTGCGGCCGGTTTCCGGTTTGATTTCCAGCAAAGAATACTTGCCGATATATTTAGTGACACGATATTCCGTGCGCGCTTCCCGTCCTTTGGCGACGATAGCCATACGCTGACCGTGAGACGGGTCGCGGCCAATAGCCGCTTCGATGGTGCCTTTTTCCGGCGTGATTCTCCCCTGCACCAGCGTGATATAAGTCTTTTTAATAGTACGGTTCTTAAACTGCTGCATGAGATTCGCCTGTGCCTGGCGGTTTTTCGCCACCAGCAGAAGACCTGATGTATCTTTATCTAGGCGGTGGACGATGCCAGGTCGCAGCGAATCGGTATCTTTCGCCAATGTAGGCAGGTAGTTTAAAATGGCGTTAACAAGCGTATGCGAAGGGTGGCCGGGGGCGGGGTGTACTGGCAAGCCTGCCGGTTTATCCACTACCAGCAGGTCGGCATCTTCATAAACGATGTTAAGAGGGATATTCTCCGGTTCTAAATGGGACGAAGGTTCGGGGGGAATAACGACATTAACTTTATCGCCTATAGTAAGCTTGAGGCTTGGTTTGACTATCTTATCATTGACGGTGACATAGCCGTCCTGTATAAGCTGTTGGGCATGTGTACGCGAAAGCTCCGAACACTTTTCCCCGACAAATTTATCGAGGCGGAGTCCCGTCACGTCAGCAACGAAAGAATATTCCCCGCTCATTCTTTTCTTTTCGTTAAGCCGGAATAGAAAATGAGGCGATAGGCGATGATGATAACGCCGATAGATATCGACATATCCGCTATATTGAAAGCAGGCCAGACTTTAAAATCGAGATAGTCGGTGACAAATCCCTGCCAGATGCGGTCGATGATATTATTACCAATCGCACCGCCTAATATTAAACCCAGCCCTACCCGCACCCACATACTTTGGAGGAAGGACCACCGACTGCGAACAAGAAAAACCAGGAGCAGGATAACTACAACGCCAACCGCCGCAGCGATGATAAAAAACAGCTGATGACCCGCAAAGATGCCAAAAGCCGCGCCGGTATTTTGCACATGCATGATACGGAAAAAACCAGCGTCGTAAAACACTTCTCCAGAGGCAAGATTAGCCCTGATTAATGCCTTAATGATTTGGTCGGCAATGATAACGAAAGCGGCGACGCTGCCGAAAATGATATCCCGCCATTTATCTTGGGGGCGGAGTTGTTTTGCATTCTTAGCCAACAACGCTTTGCATTTCAGACATAGGGTTGCCTGCGGTAATACTTCTAACCGTTCAGGGTCGATGGGCTTACCGCAATTATCACATAATCCATAAGTGCCCTTCTTGATTTTATCCAGGGCATGCTCGACTTTAGCCATTTCCTGGCGGATGCGATTCTCTAAGGCAAGGCGTTTTTCCAACTCGAGGGTTTCCGTGGCTTCTTCTTCCCGCTTGCCAAAAGGACTCCCCTCACGCCGTTCTTCAGCGGTAGACGCATTGGTATGCAACTGTGTTAACTCGTTGGTAAGGCGTTTATATTCTGTTTCCAGTTGTTCATGTTGTTTCTTAAATTGTTCAGTCATACCTGCCTCCGGTTCCTTGACTTAATCGAGAAAGGCTTTTTGACTATCACCTAACCCTATCAATATATGTTATTACATGCGAAAATTTTAAGGAAAACGGAAAAAACGCTTGATTAGTATAAAATAATCACCGAACAACTAAAGGCATCGGGCAACCGCCGGCACCGGGAGGTGACAGCTACGTACAAATTAATCCCCGATTTAGCTTCCGATGAATGAAACATACCCACAGTGTAAACTATTTATCTCATTTGGTCAATGGCTTTCCGCCCGATTTTTGAAAAAATATTATATATAAGTACTAGAAAAGACAATAGACTCAAAATATGTAGTGATTACACGTTTGTCACTCGCCCATATTTAACTTTCGCGAATACCAGCCAGCTATTTAAGACAATACCAATAGAATTCCAGATAATCAGGGGAACAAGACCGAATACAATGCCATAAATAAGCCACAATATGACACCAAATAACATCGAAGTGGTAAAGATAAGACTTATTTCATGGGCACTTTTAAGTTTATAAACGCGGATGATTTGTGGCACAACGGCGAAACTAGTGAAAATACCGGCAACAATGCCCAGATATTCTAAAGGAGACAAAGAACAACCTCCTTATTCGTGTAAGTATGAACATCTAATTTTAGCATAACATGAGTAAATAACTCTAAATTCTACTCTATAAGTGAGAGCTACGAAGTTGGGGGATTACACCCAATCATATTAGGTGATATCATTCTCCGTGTTAATCAAGTATAGATGTAATATTTAATCGTATGAGAAAACGCTAAAAAGGTAAAAAATGCAAATATCTAAGAGTAAAGTACGTGTAGAATCGATAAAACCCACGTCCTCACCTAAAGGTAGCCCCCAAAAACAGTCAGCCGCTAGTAATGTCATTACGCCTAAGACGCCATCGTCGGTCAAAGGGTCACCTAAGCCTACACTGCAACCTGTAAAAACACCGGCAGCAGGATATAATGACAATTTTTTAACTTTACAAAACATGTTAGCCAGCGCTAAACAGGAATTAGAATTAATCCGTAGGATGAGAGCCGACACTATCAAATACCAGCAGCAAACAGCCACCAAAGCCCGCAGCGAAGCCCACCAGCTTGTTCTTAATGCCCGACTATCAACACAGCGGGAAATTGAAGAGGTTATCCGCCAAGCGAGCGAGGAATTACAAAAAGTGCTGGCGGATATTCGCGTAATCCGTATAACAGCGCAGGAAGAGCTTGCCACGCAGCGTAGATATACCGATGCCGCCAAGCTAAACAGTCTTTCGCTCTCGTTCCAAAAGGCTTTTCAAAATGCTATCGAACACGACGTAGAGAAAAAGCCGGAAATCGTTAAGCCTTAAAACAAACGCCCAATATCCTCCACAAACCAGTTATCCCACCGCTTTTCCTTTCCTCCTCTTTAAACCCTGGGATGTCTTTTTTTAAACACTCACCTTTTAAGCTTTGTGACGATACACTGCTTGCGGTAAAATGTGATTAATGACCATTATAGAAAATGTCCGACAAATACTCGCCGAGCTACCAGAGGGTGTAAAGCTCGTCGCCGCCGCTAAAACAAGAAGTCCGCAGGAAATTTTAGAAGCAGTTGAGGCAGGTATTAAGATTGTCGGGGAAAACTATGTGCAGGAAGCAGAGGAGGCTTACCGTGTCATCGGCAACAAAGTCGAGTGGCATTTCATCGGACACCTCCAGCGAAATAAGGTCAAAAAAGCCGTCGAGATTTTCGACATGATAGAGACGGTTGACTCCATAGATATAGCTCAAGAAATTGATAAAAGATGTCAGCGAATCGGTAAGGTAATGCCAGTGCTGGTGGAGATAAATAGCGCGTGGGAGGCGCAAAAGGCAGGGGTCAAGCCCGAGGACGTTCTAGAGCTAATTACGGAAATAGCAAATCTGAAGAATATCAAGGTGATGGGGCTAATGACCATGGGGACGGCGACAGGAAAACCAGAGGAATTGCGGGTAAATTTCCGCGATACAAAAAGGATTTTTGAGGAGTTAAGGAAAAAGTCACTTCCGAACGTAGAAATGAAATACCTTTCCATGGGCATGACAGACTCTTATAAAATCGCTCTGGAAGAAGGCGCCAATATCGTCAGGATAGGCAGTAAGATATTTGGCGCTAGAGGTTAGCGTCCGCGGGGGGTACTAAGGTAAAATGGGGTTATTGGGGGAAAGGGAATAATAATGAAGTGACAAAAAGAGAAATAAAATACGTTGTTTGACTATTGTCCCTTTTGTTATTTATGTGTTAAAATCATTGTTACGTTATGAAAAATTATAATATTTGGGACATCATAACTACTATCGCTGCTATTATTGCAGTAGTGATGTCTCTATTAGCATTTTTTCAAGCTAATAATGCCAATAACTTAGCTGCTGAGGCAAACAAAATAGCCATCAATTCAAATCAAATAGCCATCATTGCTAACCAAATATCTTCAAACGCAAGTAAATTAGCTAATGAAGCGAATAATATAGCTCTTAAAGCTAATCAATATTATCGTGAATCTTATGTTCCAATGATAAATGCTATCATTATTTCGGATTTTCACGAAGAAGAAAATATATGGACTAATACTGTAGAAATCAAGAATGTAGGACAACCACTAAACAATATCCGTTGTTTTTCGTATTCAATATTAGAAATATCCTGCGATAATACTTCGTCAAAGACCTATTTACGTTTGTTTAATTATTTTAGTAATATTGGGAATTATACAGGAAATGGCCAAGGCTTGCTATATACTAATGGGCTGAAGAGTAATGAGTCCAAATATGTTAAAGTAGCTGACGATTTTTCTTCTACTGCATATTTTTCTGGAAATACACTTGTATATATTAGGAATATCATCCTTTTAAAAATATCTTATACCGATACTTTTGGTGAGTATTATGAAACATATCTGGAATCAGGAATTGATGGCAATTTTCGAGATACAGACAAACTAGAAGCACAAAATTTATTAGACCAAGTATTGGAATATTATACAATATTTTTTAAATATGCTGTTCCTATTCCAGAAACAGGCTATTCAATAGAAATCCCGGTACCTGTCTTAGTACAACCAGTTCTTGATTATTTAGATGGAACTAAATTGTGGAATTGGTATAAAACGGAAATATTAAAAAAATAGATTACTACATTTTACTTACTGATAGTTGTGATTAGCGTCCGCGGGGGTTTTTGGGGTGGGGGGTATTACTCTTTTGTCTGGGTTTTCTTTCGTTACGAAAGTCCGGTGCAATAATAGCGAAGGTAACGCTGATATTGCGGTCAATCAGACGCGAACTAATGGAGCTATCTACCTCTTCTTTAATTTCGTCCAAAGTCAAGCGGGTGGTGATAACGGTGGGGAGGCGACTGTTATAACGGTAATTGATAAGCTGGTAGAGTTTCTCCTTCACCCATGGATTAGTGCTTTGCTCGCCGAAGTCATCTAACACAAGAAGTGGCGCAGTTTTCACACTTTCGAAAAGCTGGTCGTAAGATATTTTACTCTCCGGATTAAAAGCAGACCGAAGGTGGTCGAGGAAATCAGGAACGACGACGAAAAGAGCCGGCTTTCCCATTTCATAACGGTAGTTGACGATAGCGGAGGCGAGATGCGTTTTGCCGCAGCCGGTTTCGCCCAGAAAAACCAGCCAGCCCTCCGGATTTTTCGCGAAATCAAAAGCGAGACGATAGGCAGCGTCCATGTTATCCTGCTGCTCCATCGATAAATCGGTGCGGCGCTTATAGTTGATGAAGGTCATGTTTTTCTGCAATTCGAATTCCGGCGGCCAGGCATAGATAGAGGCAGCCGATTCTTCTTCAAGGACAAAAACACGAGATAAACGGGCATCAGTGAGGCGCGTGCGCAAACGGTCGTCCAGCTCGTCGATAGGTATGGCAGTAACGATAACTGTAGGCAGGCTGGCGTTAAAGCGTGAGGTAAGCAGTTGGTCTAGTTTTTCTTTAGCCCAGGGAGTGCCGGACTGCACGCCGAGGTCATCTAAAGCGAGCAACGGAGCACTCTTGACCTGTTCAAAGAACTCACTATAAGACGTTTCACTTTCAGGATTAATCGATGTACGCAGGCGGTCGAGCAGGTCGGGTGTGGTGCTATAGAGAGCGGGCTGAACCTTATCGATTCGCTCATTAACGATAGCGGCTGCCATGTGGGTTTTACCGCTGCCGCTGGGTCCGTTGATAACCAGCCACCCTTCTGGATTATCGGCGAAGGCATGGGCAGCTTGATAAGCCTGACTAAAACGCTCCTGGGTTTGCGGGTTGCTGCTCCTGCCTTCCGGAATGAGATTATCGAAGGTGAAACGAGTCAGCGAACCGATGTTTGAATATTGCTTTAGTCGGGATAATCGTTCTTTATCTTGTTTGGATTGAACGCATTTACAGGGAACGGTATGACTATAGTCCGGTTGACCCGAAGGCAAACGGGGATGCACCTTACGCGCGCCTTTACATATAGGACAAACTGCATTCTGCGTCGGCGACTCGTCAGCGTCGGACCATGTGTCCGTATTTTCCTTTGAAGTATTTGTCTGGCCCTGTCGCTTTAGTATCTCTTTGATATGTTCCATCACTGCGACCTTCTACCGACCAATTTTCCAGTATTTTAGCGATATATCTAATGCTTCTCTTGTTATGCAAAACCGCCTCTTTAATAGCGTCCCTTATCCATTTTTCCGGATACATGTTCTCCATATCACGGAGTTCATCGGCAATCATCGGGGTCAACATGCCGATGTTTTGTTCATAAAGCGTAAAGATATCCGGCAGCGGTTCCGTTATAACAGGTTCAGGCATACCGGTTTTTAACCCCGCCAGCTTAAATTCGCCGCTCTTAATTTTTTCTACTGCCTGTCGACTGGCTTGGTCATTTAGAAAATAGATATCTTCAGATGTGTCTTCTTTCTCTACCGATATGTTTAATAAAGCGCCGTGGTCTACCGCCATTTTTAAAGCGTCATGCAGTTTATCCTTTGAGCTATTAAGACTCTGCATTAAAGCGGCATTTTCCAGCAGCTCATTGTAAGCGACAAAACGCGGGTAGCCTTTTTTAGGGTAAAGCATCGCTATAATATACAAAATCGTTTTTAGTTCAGCGATGTCCGTTATCTGCGGCAACAAACCGCTGAAAAAGACATTCGGTATAGCGGTATAAACTACTTTACTGCCGGATGGAAAACCTTCAAACTGCGTCATAGCAAAGTCGGCTCCACGCTGCCCAGAGTTTCAAATTTAGCCAGAGTATGGCGGAAACGAAGCTTAATACGACCGGTCGGTCCATTGCGGTGCTTAGCGATAATGACATCAGCCTCCTCGCGGGGATATTCGCGGTCGGGATGAGCAGCAATCCACTCTTCTTCGCTCTTGTAATAATACTCATCACGATAAATAAAGAGGACGACGTCGGCATCCTGCTCGATACTGCCACTTTCACGGAGGTCGGAGAGCTGGGGCTCGTGAGAAGCGCGCCACTCGACGGCACGGCTTAATTGAGATACTGCCAAAACAGGAGCGTTAATTTCTCGCGCTAGAGCTTTAAGCGACCGGGAGATGAAGCTGATTTCCTGTACGCGGTTTTCGCCCCTGCCGCTGCTTTCACCCTGCATCATCTGGAGATAATCAAGAATGACCAAATCGATACCCCGCTCATAATTAAGACGGAGGGTTTTGGAGCGTAACTCCGCCATGCGAATCATTGGGGTATCGTCTATATATATGGGAGATTCTGAAAGGACGCCAGTAGCCTCCATGACCTTCCTCTCTTCTTCCTCGGTTTTATGCTCGCCGAAGCGGATACGCCGTGCGTTAATGCCGGACTCACTGGAGACTAAACGCGTTACTAGAGAGTCGCGACTCATCTCCAGGCTAAAGAGGGCAACCGTGGCACGGTGTTCAACAGCAGCGTTACGGGCGATATTCAATGCCAAGCTGGTTTTGCCCATGCTGGGGCGTCCGGCAACGATAATAAGGTCGGAACGCTGGAATCCATTAAGAAACTCATCCAATCCGACAAACCCGGAAGGAACATACGGTAAACGCTCGGGACGTTCCGTAGAGGTAGCTGGGGCGACTTCAAAGTATTTATCCAGCACTTCACGGATATGGGTAAGGTCATTACTACCGCCGCCGCGGCGCAAGCGGAACAAAATGCCTTCGGCCTTAGCCAATTCTCCCTCAACATCGGGCCCAGCCTCATAACCAATGGCAGAGATATGGTCGCCGGCCATTATCAACTGACGCATTACAGAAAGCCGATAGACTATGCGGGCATAATGCTCAATATCCAATGATGTTGGACAGACCGATATCAGGTAACTTAAGCGCGCGGGACCACCGATAGTGTCCAGCTTGCCCAGACGTGAAAGCTCCTGCGCTAACGTGACCTGGTTGATAGCCTCATCACGCTGATAAAGCGTCATAGCGGCTGCAAAAAGCAGTCGGTTATTCTCGAAGTAGAAATCCGATGGCTGCAGGAAATCGGCGATCTGGAAAATAGACGTGCCGTCAATCAGCAACGAACCGATGACCGCTTCTTCAGCATCATTATCGTTGGGTGGGAGTTTAACATCGTTCACGCGATATTACTCCTTCTTTTCAGCCTTTTTCTTAGCTTTAGGTTTCTCTTCCTTTTTCTCTTTTTTGGCGGGCTTTTCTGCCGCTGCTGGTTTTTCTTCTTTTTTCGTTTCCGGTTCTTTTTCGGCTTTTTCCGCCTTGGCTTTCTTTTCTTTAACTGGTTTGTCCTCTTTTGAGGGCTTCCCTGCTTTTTCTACGGCAGGTTTTTCTTTCTTAGCCTTCTTTTCTTTCTTTTCTTCCTTTGGTTTTTCGGCTTTTTCTGCCTTAACAGGAACTGCCGCGCCCTCGGTTTCGGACATGACAGTGACGTTAACGGTAGCAGTAATTTCATGAGTGAACCTTACGGTCACGTCATAAACACCAACCTGCCGAATCGGCTCGGTGAGTTCAATTTTCTTTTTATCGATATTAAGAGAAGTAGTTTTAGATAACTCATCAGCGATATCGGCGCCGGTGATCGAACCATAAAGTCTATCTTTCTCGCCGACTTTGGCTTTAAGGGTAATCGCCACACCTTGAATCTTCTTTGCCACCTCTGCCATTTCAGCTTCTATAATGGCACGCTGCTTGAGGACTTTTTTAAGATGAGCATCGATAGTAACAGAAGCTTGCGAATTTGCCAGGACAGCCAGCTTACGCGGGAACAAAAAGTTGCGGGCATAACCATCGGCGACTTCTTTGGACTGCCCGGCTCGGGCGACTTTGGGGACATCTTCGATAAAAATAACCTTCACGATTTTCTCCTTTTTTGGGTGACAAATAATTAAACACCTTATCGGTGTGACGCGTCAATATCTTGTTACATTCAACCACGAAAAAATTGAAAAAAATTTTTTATCCGCTAAGATATTTACCAACATTTACAGCCGCCACCGCACCATCGCCGGCGGCGCCAATAACCTGCCGGATAGAACCGCTGCGAATATCACCAGCCGCAAAAATACCGGGTACATTAGTTTCTAATTTATCATTGGTAATGATAGCACCAACGGCGTCCAGATTAACAAGACCTTTAAGATAACCGGTGGCAGGCTGCGACCCGACGGAGACAAATACACCGGAGACATCAAGCTCGGTTTCTTTATTTGTTTTAACATTCTGGAGTCTTATTTTTTGAACGAACTTATCTCCCAATATCGCCAGAACAATCGTCTCCCAAAGAATCTGAATCCTTTTATCAGCCATCAATTTTTCCTGCACAATTTTTGTAGCACGCAATTCATTACGGCGGTGAATCAGTGTTATTTTGGAGGCAAATTTAGTAAGCTCCAGAGCTTCGGTTACCGCGGCATTACCGCCACCGACAACAGCCACGGTTTTATCGCGGAAGAAAGCGCCGTCGCAAGTGGCGCAGTAAGAAACGCCTTTACCGGTGAATTCCGTCTCGCCGGGAACGCCAAGCTTTTGTCGCTCTGAACCTCCGGCAATAATAACCGCTTTAGTGGGGAAATCACCCTGTGGAGTTTTAACTATCTTTTGTTTACCGTTTAACTCAATACTAATAACCTCATCATAAAGCGTCTCTACCCCGAATTTCGTTGCTTGCTGGTGCATCGACTGCGTTAAGTCAACGCCGGCGACGCCTTCAGCATAACCAGGATAATTTTCTACCCTACCGGCATTAATAATCTGGCCACCGATAGCCGCTTTTTCAATGAGGAGAGTGGCTAAACGGGCACGGGCGGTATAAATCCCGGCGCTTAAACCCGCTGGACCTCCGCCGATGATAATGACGTCGTATTTTTTGATTGATTCAGCCATCTTTATTTTAACCTGCTAATACTGTATCAATATTTTTCTTAAGTTCCGGCTTGGGTCGGAAGCCGACCACTTTAGAAACCGGCTGTCCGTCTTTAAAGACTATCAACGTGGGTATACTCATCACGCCGAACTTACTGGCGATTTTAGGGCTGTCATCGACGTTAAGCTTAAAGAAGGATACTTTACCTTCATATTCATTAGCTAACTCATCGACAATTGGCGCCACCATGCGGCAGGGCCCGCACCAGGGCGCCCAAAAATCCACTAGCGCCGGCGTTTTTGCTTTTAATACTACTTCATCAAATTTCGCTTCGTTCACTTCCACTGGTTTGCTCATGCTTCTCCTCTTTTACTTTTTCTATAATACCGCGCTCTATAGTCTCTTTAGCCAAACCGATAGCATTTTTAATAGCCCTGGCTTTACTGCGTCCGTGAGCGATAATGACCACACCATTAACCCCCAGGAGGCAAGCGCCGCCATATTCACTAAAATCCAGCTTCTTCGTCCAGGCGCCCAGGCCAATATCCTTAAGGAGCTCGCGCGTCCTTAATCGCGAAACGCTGGACAAGACATGACCGAGCTCTTGTATCGAGGCTAAAAAATTATCGTTGAATCCTTCGATGGTCTTAAGGACGATATTGCCGGTAAAGCCATCCGTCACAATAACATCGGCGGTTTTAAGCGAAATATCATGTCCCTCGATATTGCCGATAAAGCTGATATCTTTAGCTTCCTTAAGAAGCTGAAAAGTGTCCTGCGCCAAACGGTTCCCTTTGCCTTCTTCGCCGCCATTACTTAAAAGACCAACCCGTGGGAAAGGAATATTAAGAATATATTTGCTATAAAGACTGCCCAGGCGAGCGAACTCCAGCAGGTGTTCGGGACGGCAATCGGCATTAGCGCCGGCATCGATGAGTAAGCTAGGCCGGGATGTTAAGGCATCAATAAAGCAGCCGATAGCCGGTCGACTGACGCCATTGGCTTTGCCCAGGGTGAGTAGTGATTTAGCGACGACCGCGCCGGTATTGCCGGCGGAAACAAAAGCCGAGGCATGACCGTTTTTTACCAGATTGATACCCACGACGATTGATGAATTCGGCTTATTTTGTAAAGCTCTAACAGGATGTTCATCAAAGTCGATGAGTTCTGTAGCATCGACGATGCTGATGCTGGTTTTTACCGGAGATTTTTCCAGCAGTTTGCGGAGTACGTTCTTTCTGCCGACCAAAATGACTTCAACACTATATTCTTGAACGGCTTTAATAGCTCCTTTAACCATTTCATGCGGAGCGTAGTCACCGCCGGCGGCGTCAAGTGCAATTTTCGGGTATCTCAATTTTTGCCCCTTTTACCAGAGATAGCAGTCTCCCATATATCGCACTGGCCTCCCCAGGCGGCTATGACGTTTCCTTTTTCAGAAATTTTGACGATTTCACAAGAAGTTGGACAAGATTTACACTCAAAGGAAGAGGTATCATATTCAGCTTCGCTGATATCAAAGCCGTGAAAGCGGCAGGCTTCCTCCGTTTTCTTCGATGCTTCATGAGCGAGTAAAGCCGCTCCAATAGCGCCCATAACTTCATGGTGGGGAGGAACAATTATCTCCGTCTTAAGCTCCTCCCGCAGCGCCCGGATAATCCCCTGGTTAAAAGCTACCCCACCCTGAAAGACAATGGGTGGTTTTATATCTTTGCCCGAGCCAACATCGCTCAAGTAGTTATGTACTAAAGTACAGCATAATCCGTAAATAATGTCGTCGACTTTATGCCCCATCTGCTGTTTATGGACCATATCGGACTCGGCGAAAACAGTACAGCGACCGGTGATATGAACCGTATCTTTCCCCGCTAAAGCCCGACGGGAAAATTCCTCGATACTCATGCGTAATCGTCCTGCCTGGTGGTCGAGGAAGCTGCCGGTGCCAGCGGCGCAAACGGTGTTCATGGCGAAGTCCGCCACCATGCCGTCTCGAATGAGAATCAGCTTACTATCCTGTCCGCCGATTTCAATGATAGTGCGAACACCAGGGTAATAATGAACTGCCCCCATAGCCTGGCAGGTAATCTCGTTTTTGATAAGGTCGGCGCCGACGATAGCTCCGGCAAGATAACGGGCGCTACCAGTGGCAGCCACCCCTTTAATAGTTACATTCGCTGGTAATTGCTTCTTTATTTGTCCAAGTCCCTGTTGGATAACCACTACCGGTCTGCCTTCGGTAGGTAAATACAAAGAGGTGATAAGTTTGTCTGCTGAATCTAATATAGCGAATTTGACGGTGACCGAACCAACATCAATACCGAGATATGCTTCCATACTAATCTAATGTTAATCTTTTTTCAGCTAAAAAACTACTTTTTATCCTTACTCTTCTCAAATTCTTTACGAACAGCAGTGAGTGTTTTTGGATTCGCTAAAAGGTCGGCGGCGGTCATCGCCATTGCCTTAGCGGCATCGAGAATTATATCTAATGCCTCTTTAGTCGCCGCAACTTTTACGAATTCGACAGTATGAATTTGAACATTTTTTGACGCCACACTAATCATCGGATGGATAGTCGGTACCAGCCAGCTGACATTGCCGACATCGGAGCTGCCTCCCCATCTATCCGTCTCGCCAAGGGGTATAGAGTGTCCAAGCGACTCCATATTTCCCTGGAAAAGTTTAGCTAAAGCCATATTGTTCAACATAGGTGCATAGCGTTCATTTTCCCAGCGATATTTAAGCTTAGCGCCAGTGGCAGATGCCGCACCTTCAAAACACTTGATGACCTTTTCTTTCAGTACGTCCAGATACGCATCGTCTGGGGCGCGGACGCCAAACTTGGCGGCGGTATGGGCGGGGACAATATTAGCCGCTTCACCGCCATCGGTGATGATGCCGTGAATACGAGCTTTTTCTCTGATATGCTGTCGTAGAGCGTTTATGGCGTTAAATGATAGAATCATGGCTTCCAGAGCATTGATGCCTGAGGCAGGGTTGGCAGCAGCATGAGCAGCTTTACCGAAGAATTCAACTTCTAAACCCTGACAGGCTAAAGCATTCAAGATTACGCGATTCCCGCCACCAGGATGTACTATCATGACGGCGTCAATTCCATCGAAAACATTCTTTTTCGCCATAATAGCCTTGCCGGCATCGCCTTCTTCGCCTGGCGTGCCGAAAACAACGATGCTGCCGCCGCATTTATCCACGGCGAGTTTCGCGGCAATTCCTGCTGCGATAGAACTCGTAGCGATGAGGTTATGACCGCAGCCGTGCCCGATTTTAGGTAGAGCATCATATTCGGCAAGGAAGGCTATCTTTGGTTTGCCTTTACCGTAAATACCGCGGAAGGCTGTCGGCATATCAGCAATGCCTTTAATCACCGTAAAACTATTAGCTTTTAAAAACTCGGCTAGCCAGGTACAAGCCCGACGTTCTTGCATCGATGTTTCCGGGTTATCGTGGATTTTATGGCTCAATTCAGCCAGTTTTGGCGTAAGTGAGTCTATTTCTTTAGCTATAGCTGTCTTTAACTTAGTAACGTCCAAGATACATCTCCCGAATACGCTCAAAGATTCATTACTTGGGGTGAATAACTTTGTCGTAGTTAATCATAGCACTTTTACTAAAACCGACTTTAGTAAAATATCGGATATTTTTAGTGTCACTCTGCGGAACGACAACACGAACAGTGCCGACGCCTTTAGTCTTAGCATATTTCTCCAGAGCATCAATCAACATCGTGCCAATGCCATGTTTCTGGTAATCCGGATTTACGGCGATAAGAAAAACAACGCCGGTATCTATCGGCGGGAAACCCGCGTATTCCAACTTCGCTAAGATAAAGCCTATTAAAATACCTTCATACTCGGCGATAAAGCTTAAATCAAGAGAGCTTTTAATCTGGGACGCCATTACCTCTTTTTCTGGTATCTTAGCCCACCAGATGCCCAGTGTAGAGGTAATGTCACTGGAAGTCAGGCGACGTATTTTTACCGCGTTCTTATCGATAGTCTTCATCCAAAGACTCACCCACTCCACTTTTAATCGTGAATCAAGATTAACCAGGCACATCTCCTATTATAACCCAGTAAACAAGGGATTTCTAGGAAAAATGCTACTTAAAATACGTATTTTTTAGTTGTAACAAATATTTTAGAATTGTATTGCATCCTGATATTAAGCGTGTTATAATAAAGCTGCCTGGGGAATTAGAATAGTTTTTTGGAAGTGGGTTAAATCCCACTTTTTTATTGAATATGAAAAAAGAATATAGTGGAGGTCAGCATCCGAAATGAAGAGCGATTTTTTGCTCGCCATAACGCAGCTGGCGGCAGAAAAAAATCTGCCTAAGGATGTGGTTCTTAACGCTGTAGAAGCGGCGCTGATATCAGCTTATAAGAAGGACAGCTTTTCCTCCAGTCAAAACGTAGCTGTAAAAATCAATACTTCGACGGGTAAGGTAGAGGTTTGGGCGGAAAAAACGGTAGTGGAGAAGGTTAAAAATCCAGATACCGAGATTCTGCTAAAGGACGCTAAAAAGCTTCAAAACGACATCAAACTCGGTGAATTGTTTATGGTGGAGTCCACCCCCGAGAATGCCGGTCGTATCGCCGCGCAGACAGCTAAACAGGTCATATCACAGCGTCTGCACGAAGCCGAGCATAGCGCTATTTTCGAAGAGTATGCGGATAAAGAGGGGGAGGTAGTAAGTGGAGTCGTCCAGCGTTTCGAGGCAGGACAGGCGTACATTGAACTAGGCAGAACCGAAGCCGTACTGCCAGCCGCAGAACAGGTGCGCTCTGAGCGCTATCGCGTTGGCCAACATTTGAAGGTTGTACTACTGCAGGTTGCTCACACCACTAAAGGACCCAGAGTAATTGTCTCGCGCTCCCATCCGGAGTTATTACGCCGCTTATTCGAGCTGGAAGTGCCGGAGGTTTATAACGGCACCGTGGAGATAAAGTCCATCGCGCGTGAAGCCGGTTTCCGCAGTAAAATAGCCGTATCCGCCAAACAGGAGGGCATCGACCCAGTTGGGTGTTGCGTGGGACTGCGAGGCATCAGAATACAGAACATCGTTAGCGAGTTGAGCGGCGAGAAAATCGATGTGGTGATGTGGAGTCCCGACCCGGCTACCTTCATCGCTAACGCCCTTAGTCCGGCGCATATCGTCGGCGTACAGCTGAATAAAAAAGACCAGGTAGCCACCGTCATCGTGCCAGATAAGCAATTATCTCTGGCTATCGGTAAAGAAGGACAGAACGCGCGGCTGGCGGCGAAACTTACCGGCTGGCGTATCGATATCAAGAGCGCTTCGACAGCCGAACTCGAGAAGATAAAAGAACCAGCGCTCGAGACAAAAGAGGCGGTAGGCATCGAAGTCGGCGGAGGAGAGGAAGGAAAGCTACCTGGGGAAATGCCAACCGAGCTTGAACCGCTGGAGTTAGTCGAGGAGCCGACCGAAGAGGCAGAGGAAAAGGAGGAGGAAGAAGAAGAGGAAGAGGGTGAACCGGTTGCCGCCGAAATTCTCATGCCTCCGAAAATAAAAACGGAACAAGGCGAAGGGAAGGCAAAATTACGCTTCGCCGAGGATATACTACCAACTCGCCATGTTAAAGAAACCGTAAAACCGTCCAAGACAAAGAAGAAAAAGAAAGGCGCTTACGCTAAGGCTACCGGTGAAGATACCAGCAAAGCTAAAAAAGCGCGTCGACGCTATACCGAAGAGGAGGAAGAAGAATATTTCTAACGCCCGCCAGGAAACAAGCAAAGCTATACCGCAACGAACCTGCATAACCTGCAGACAAACTAAAAACAAGCGAGAATTAGTGCGGGTAGTACGTACCACTGCGGGCGAAGTAGAAATAGATTTAAAGGGGAAGATGGAGGGGCGGGGAGCTTATTTATGTCGAAATTGGGCATGCTGGGAGACCGCTTTAAAGGGCGACCAGCTTGGACATGCTTTAAAAGTAAAAATTAACCGCGATAACACCGAATGGCTTAGTAAAGCCGGCAGAGAAATACTTAAGGAGTTAATCGGTGGCTAGAGTCAGTAAACCGAAAAAAGCTACGACAACAGCGGCGGAAAAACCTGCGAAAGAAGAAAAACCAAGCAAAGAAGCGACGCAGGATAAAACCCCGGTTATCGACCTGCCGCGTTCGATAAGCGTGCGTCAGCTGGCCGAACTCCTGAACGTCGACGCTATCAATATTATCAAGCAATTGATGCGTAACGGCATCATGGCGAATATCAACCAGGTTATCGATTATGAAACTGCCTCTTCAGTTATTTCCAGCTTCGGCTTTAAGCCACATCTGACGCCGATAAAAGACCAACTGCTAGCCCACGCCGCCGAAGAAAGTAAGCGACTCAAGCGAAAATACGGTAAAGATTCGGAGAACCTTGTGCCGCGTCCACCGGTAGTGACCGTGATGGGACACGTCGACCACGGCAAGACGAAGCTACTCGACGCTATCAGAAAGACCAATGTAGTGGACTCCGAAGCAGGCGGCATCACTCAGCATATCGGCGCCTACCAGGTAACTATCGACGGACAAAAAATCACCTTTTTAGATACCCCAGGCCACGAAGCGTTTACTGCCATGCGCGCCCACGGCGCCAACATCACCGACGTCACTATTCTCGTCGTAGCTGCCGATGATGGCGTCATGCCGCAGACCAAGGAAGCCATTGACCATGCTCGCGCGGCGGATGTCCCTATCGTTGTCGCTATTAACAAGATAGATAAAGATAACGCTAATCCTACCCTGGTAAAACAGCAGCTTACCGAAGCCGGACTGGTGGTAGAGGAATGGGGAGGCACTGTCGTAGCCGTAGAAGTCTCCGCTAAAGAAAAAAAGGGCATCAAGGAGCTGTTGGAAAGTGTGCTGCTAGTCGCCGAAATGGAAGAACTGAAGGCGAACCCTAATCTACCTGCCGCCGGCATCGTGATTGAAGCCGAAATGGATAAAACGATGGGGCCGCTGGCAACCGTGCTGATAAAGTCCGGCACCTTGAGAGAGGAAGACAACGTAGTGGTGGGGACGACCTGGGGCAGAGTTAGAGCTATGTTCAACGACATGGGCAAGCGGATAAAAAAAGCCGAACCATCCATGCCCGTGGAAATCCTAGGTCTAGGCGAGGTGCCGCAGGTAGGCGACACGCTGACCACTGCGACCGACGAACGCCACGCCCAGGCGATATTAGCCAGGCGACGCACCGAGCAAGAAAAAGAAGCCCTTAAGGCAAGGAAAGTAGTTAATCTCGATAATCTTTACGAACAGATAAACGCTGGCAAAGTAAAAGAGCTTAATGTCATTCTTAAGACAGATGTTCAGGGCAGTATCGAACCCATCAGGACATCACTGGAGCGGTTAGCGACAGAAGAAGTTAAGGTTAGGATAATCCATAGCGCTGCCGGTAATGTCAGTGAAAGCGATGTTATGTTAGCGGCGGCTTCCAACGGGCTAATCATCGGATTCAATGTCACTGCTCCAGAAGGAGCGCGTAAGTTAGCTGCTACCACAGGCGTAGATGTACGCTTTTATAAAATTATTTATTCACTTATCGATGATGTCGATAAAGCGCTTAAGGGATTACTGGAACCAAAGTTCATCGAAGTCATCGAGGCGCGAGCTGATGTTAGAGCCGTCTTTTCGGCTGGCAAGGGAACGAAAGCCGCTGGTGTAATGGTGACCGAGGGTAAGATAACACGCAATGCCTCCGTAAGAGTCAAGCGAGGCAAGGAGATACTGGCTGACTCTAAAGTAATTAGCTTGAAGCGATTTAAGGACGATGTTAAGGAGGTAGCCGCCGGCTACGAGTGCGGCGTGGGCGTCAAAGAGTTTAACGATTTTAAGGTCGGCGACGTTTTGGAATTCTATAAAATGGAGAAATCCAGTAAATAGTTAGTCGCCGAAATTCTGCTATGCCACAGTCACATCGTATTGAACGCGTTAACGCCCTTATCCGTCGTGAAATCAGCGAGATTATCCAGCACGAACTTCGAGACCCCCGTTTAAGCGAGTTTATCACCGTCACCGAGGTCAATACCTCTCCCGACTTAAAACACGCTAAAGTCTACGTCTGCAGTATGAGCGGCCAGCAGGAGGAAGAGAAAATTTTAGGTGTTCTCAATTCAGCCGCAGGCTTCCTGCGCACAGCCTTGGCCAACAACATAACGATACGATATATCCCCGAGCTGCACTTCGTATGGGACAACTCCCTCGAGCATGGCGACAAGATACTGCGGCTTATCGACGAAGTGTCGCACCAAGACAATCTTTAACCTTCCTAAATATCATTTATCTCATTTTGAATACTCAATTTTTGTAAAGGAAAAAAGGGTTCATTTTGGACGGAATACTAAATATCAATAAACCTGCGGGCAAGACGTCATTTGGTGTCGTGGCTTTGGTGAAGCGTCTGACGGGCGAACAACACGTAGGACATGCCGGCACACTTGACCCGGATGCTTCAGGAGTTTTACCAATCTGTCTGGGAAAAGCCACACGTGTCGTTGAATTTCTCATGGATAGTAAAAAAACCTATCTTGCCGAAATCGAGCTTGGTAAAGCGACTGATACCTTCGACGGCAGCGGTAAGGTTGTTTACCAGAAAGACATTTCAGACATCGACATTGATAAAGTGAGACAAACATTAAAGCAATTCCAAGGTGATATTAAACAAACACCGCCGATGTATAGCGCTCTGAAACACCAAGGACAGCCCCTCTACCAGCTCGCCAGGTCGGGTATCAATATCGAACGAAAAAGCAGGAAAATTAAAATCTACCGACTGGATTTACTTACCTTGCAGATGCCGATAATAACCCTCGACGTTGAATGCAGTAAAGGCACCTATATACGCTCGCTGGCTAACGACCTGGGGGAGGTTTTGGGGTGCGGGGCTTATCTTAAGCGCCTTGTTCGTTCCCACTACGGCATCTTTGATATCGAAACCGCTGTAACTTTAGCACAACTAGAAGAAGCGATAAAAAGGGAGAGCTGGCAAAAATTTCTCTACCCTATCGATAGCGTTTTACAGGACATGAGTACTATCACGGTGGATAAAAACGGAGAGGCAGCGATAAAAACAGGCAGTTCGCTTAAACAGAATGAAGGCGATAACGGCGCCCAAAACACTAACTCAAAATATCGGCGGGCGTATAGTCAGGACGGACGTTTTTTGGCGATATTAACACGGGAAAAAGACGGCACGAACTGGCGACCGAAGAAGGTTTTTATATAGGAATTCCCTAGTAAAACAATTATTATGTCAAGTATTTTGAGCTTAAACCTTGACAGTCTGGAGCTAAAGAGAGTATATTGCAACGGATGCCCGCTAGAGCTGGCTAATCATCCGTTTTTTCCAGTGTTGAATCATCTCAAAAGAAAGGGGTATGAAGAAAACGATGGGGAAAATTAATGTGGCGATTATCGGCGTAGGCAACTGCGCTTCTTCCCTGGTACAGGGCGTTTATTATTACAAAAACGCTAAAGCATCAGAACAAGTACCGGGTTTAATGCATGTCAATCTGGGCGGCTACCACATCAGCGATATCAACTTCGTCGCCGCTTTTGATATTGACAAAAACAAGGTGGGCAAAGACCTCGCCGAAGCTATTTATGCTAAACCTAATAATACCTATAAATTCTGCGACGTGCCGCTGACCGGCGTAAAAGTAAATCGGGGGATGACCCATGATGGACTGGGCAAGTACCTCTCGGAAATTATACAGAAGGCGCCCCCGCCAACAGTGGACATCGTCAAAGTGCTTAAAGAGACCAATACCCATGTCGTCTTGAATTACCTGCCCGTTGGCAGCGAGATGGCTACCAAGTGGTATGTCGAACAGGTCTTACAGGCTGGCTGCGGTTTCATCAACTGCATACCCGTCTTTATTGCCAGTCGGAAGGATTGGAGTGCCCGTTTTGCCGACCATGGATTGCCCATCATCGGCGACGATATTAAGTCGCAGGTAGGCGCAACCATTGTCCACCGCGTACTCACCAAGCTATTCGTTGACCGCGGCGTGAAACTGGAGAAGACTTATCAACTGAATTTTGGGGGCAATACTGACTTCCTCAATATGCTCGAAAGGGAGCGACTGGAATCCAAGAAAATTTCTAAAACCGGCGCGGTCACTTCCCAGCTGCCCTATAAAATGGACCCCGATGATGTCCATGTAGGACCCAGCGACTACGTGCCGTTCCTGTTAGACCGTAAGTTCTGCCATATCAGGATGGAAGGACGCACCTTCGGCGACGTGCCGCTGCTGGTCGAAGCCAAACTGGAAGTCTGGGATAGTCCCAACTCTGCCGGTGTGGTCATCGACGCGATAAGGTGCTGCAAGCTTGCCCTGGATAAAGGTTTAAAAGGAGCACTAACGGCACCATCCTCCTATTTTATGAAAACGCCGCCAATCCAGTACTCCGACTCCGAAGCTCGCACCAAGGTGGAAGAATTCATCGCGGCTAATGCCGCGCCTAAAGAAAAATCAGCTAAAAAACGGGAGTCAAAATAAGCAAGCATGAAAATTGCCCTGGTCTCCCCGTATGACTTCGGCAGTCCGGGCGGCGTAGTCAGTCACATATCATGCTTAGAACAACAGTTTACCCGTCTGGGGCACGAGGTTAAAATTATCGCCCCGTCATCGAAGGCTGATGTTATTGCCGCCAGATTGGGTGACCGTTTTATCCACATCGGTACGCCCCGCCCTATGCCCGTCAGCGGCTCGATAGCCCGTATCACTATATCTCTATGGCTTGACCACAAAATAGAAGAGGTGTTCGACCGGGAGAAATTCGATATCTGCCACCTCCATGAACCTTTAATGCCGATGCTTTGCACTTCGGTCTTGCGCATCAAAAAAGCGCCGATGGTCGGTACTTTTCATGCTTCCGGCGGCAAACCCTGGTATATCATGTTCACACCCATCGGTAAATGGTACCTCAACCGTTGGTTCCGCAAATTAGACGGGCGCATCGCTGTTTCGCAGGTAGCATTTGGATATGTGAAAAAATACTTCCCTGCTGACTACGAAATTATCCCTAACGGAGTAGACACCCAACACTTCAATGACAAGGTCGAGCCCATCGAGAAATTTATCGATGGTAAGATAAATATCCTTTTTGTAGGGCGGTTGGAAAAGCGTAAGGGATTCGATTACTTACTCGAAGCCTATAGACATATTAAGGCAGAAATGCCCGATTGCCGCCTGATACAGGTGGGGCCAGGGATACGACTCCGCAACAAGTATATCAAGCGCGTTCGCCGATATGGACTACAGGATGTGCATTTTACCGGCTATGCCTTATATAGAGATTTACCGAGATATTACAAGACTGCCGATATCGCTTGCTTTCCGGCGACGGGACGCGAGAGTCAAGGAATTGTCCTTTTAGAAGCGATGTCCGTCGGTAAGCCGATAGTCGCTTCGGCTATCGACGGCTTTACCAGCGTTTTTTCAGATGGTGTCGAAGGAATCGCAGTGCCTCCTAAAAACCCGAAAAAACTCGCCGAAGCTTTATTGAAACTCATGCGGAACAAACAACTACGTCAGGACATGGGCAAAAGAGGCATAATCAAGGCAAAACAGTATGATTGGTCAAAAATCGCTAATAAGTTGTTGGATTTATATCATGAGATTTTAAAGAACGGTAAAAAACCTGTTTCAAAACAAAAATGACAAAGTTAGATACAATACGTAAAACGCTCGCTAAATATATTTCGGAACCGATAGTTAGTCTGATAGCTAAGACGCCGCTGACACCAAATATCATTACCTTTATCGGCTTTATCATTACTATCGGTGCCGGTGTGTTGGTGGTTACTGAGCATTTTCTGGCAGCAGGGATTTTAGTGCTGGTAGCAGGGCTGTTCGACATGCTGGACGGGGCTCTAGCGCGTATGACCAATAAAACCACCCGTTTCGGTGCGATTTTGGATTCTACCCTCGACCGTATTTCTGAAGCCATACTTTTAATTGCTTTGTTAGCGGTGTTTGCCAGGAGTGGACTGGTAACGGAAAGCATTTTATCGGGGGTGGCGCTGGTGGGTTCGTTATTAGTAAGCTACATCCGCGCCAGGATGGAGGGACTTGGTGTTGAATGTAAAGCCGGACTTTTCACCCGTCCGGAGAGAGTCATCATCCTGGCACTGGGATTAATGTTGAGTCAGTTCGCTAACGCCCTGCTCATTATGCTGGCAGTTCTGACATTTTTCAGCTGGTTTACCGTCATCGAGCGGATGGTTTATGCCTGGCGTAAACTAAAAGATTAGAAACGATATAAAAATAGTATTAAGAGTACCTCGCAATCTACAGCTAGGAAGAAAATAGAACAAAAAAGCTACGGATAGTATAGATACGCTACCATCGTAACGACTGGTCATCTGTCAACGCTTTCCACTACCTATTAGTACGATGGACATGGCACGCCTGCGATGGTAGAATGTATGGGTTTTGCGAAGGAGGAAAAAATGGCGGTTGCTGCGGTTATCGGGGCACAATGGGGAGATGAGGGTAAAGGTAAAATCGTCGATATGCTGGCGGAGAAAGCCAGATATGTAGTACGCTTCTCCGGCGGCGATAATGCCGGTCATACGGTGGTCAATCCTCACGGGGAATTCAAGCTGCGTCTGACGCCCTCGGGTATCTTCTATAAGAACACCACGTCCATCATCGGCAACGGTGTGGTTATTAATCCAGCGGTATTGAACGACGAGGTGGATAACCTGAATGCGCGAGGCATCGATACTTCTAAGCTACTCATCAGCGACCGCGCTCATCTGATTATGCCCTACCATATCGTTATCGAGGGATTGGAGGAAAAAGCGCTCGGCGATAAAGCCATCGGCACGACACTCAAGGGAATCGGGCCTGCTTTTGCCGATAAGGTGGCGAGGATGGGCATTAGAGCGGGCGACCTTTTAGACAAAGCCTATTTTCGGAACAGACTCACTACGGTACTGGAAGCCAAAAACAAGTTGCTGACCAAGGTTTACGGGGCAAAAGCACTTTCTCTTGACGAAATTTACAGTCAATACTGCCAGTACGCTGACCGCTGGGCACCACGTATTTGCGATACGACCGCGGTGTTGGCAACAGCGATAGAACGCAACGAGCCGATACTGCTGGAGGGAGCGCAGGGATTCCTGCTCGACCCGGATTATGGCACCTATCCCTTCGTTACGTCTTCATCACCAGCGTCTGCCAATGCCTGCCTGGGTTCCGGTATAGCTCCTAATAAAATTACGCATATCATCGGCGTCTTTAAAGCCTTTCAGACGCGTGTAGGCGCCGGACCGATGCCGACGGAGCTGAAGGACGCCACCGGCGATGCTATACGCGAGCGGGGACATGAATACGGGACAACTACGGGAAGAGCGCGGCGCTGCGGCTGGTTTGACGCCGTGGCAGCGCGTTTAAGCATGGGTATTAACGGTTTTAGTTCCATGGTTATAACCCGCATTGATATTCTCGATAATATGCCGCACCTCAAGATTTGCACCGGCTACAAAGTCGACGGCAAGAATATCGATGATTTCCCAGCGAGCGTTAACGTGCTGGAAAAATGCCAACCAGTTTATGAGGACATACCGGGTTGGGATAAGCCCACCAGCGACGTCCGTAAGTATAAAGACCTGCCCTCCAACGCCAAGCGTTATATTGAGCGACTGGAAGAATTAATCGGCTGTCCGGTGAGTTATATTTCCGTCGGCAGGCACCGCGAACAAACGATTATAAGAAAGTCGATTTTCTAATAGTCATTCTGAGGGAGTCCCTCGGTTACTCTTGGGACGACCGAAGAATCTCGCCCAGTCGAAAATAACGAGATCCTTCGCTACGCTCAGGATGACAATGTGACCAAAATGATTACTATTCGAGAAGCTAAAGAAAAAGACATCCCTCGCCTGCTGGAGCTTTATCAACAGCTTTCTTTCAATCCGAGCGACTATAAAAAAGCGCCGCTGGAAGAATGCCGTCGCGTGTTCAAAAAGCAGTCCAAAATACCGGGGTATAGTCTGTTAGTGGCGGAGGAAAACGGGGAGGTTATCGGCACGACGGTTCTGGCGATACTGCCAGGCATGGCGCACGGTACGAATCCCTTTGCTGTGATTGAATACGTAGTCGTGGATGAGAAAAAACGCAGCCAAGGTGTTGGAAAAAAGTTAATGGACTACTGCAAAGATGTAGCTAAAAACGCCGGCTGCTATAAAATAATGCTTACCAGCGATAAGCGGCGTAAACGGGCGCATAAGTTTTACCAGTCAGTGGGGTTCGCGGCGTCGGCGGAGGGGTTTAGGTTTTACTTCTAGTCCTGGTCCAGATATAGTTTCCAGTATCATGTTATATCTAAATTTGTCTTTTTTCAGTGAATCCCTGACTGCCTGATTGATGAGGTCCGATACCGAACTTGACTTGGCGATGGCTTTAAGCCGCAGGGCTTTATATAAATCAGGGTCCAGATAGACAGTAGTTCGTTTACTCGCTTTAGTCATAATACTATTCCCCCAAACAACAACATTATAGCATTATAACGTTATGACGTCAAGATGTTTTGGGAGAGAAGTTCAGGTATTATTTCTAGGGGTGGCTTCTTTTTAAACTGTGTTACCGGTGGATTAGTTATTGCTTTTTTCTATCGGGTTTGCCAGAAAGTAAGGACCTTCAACGTCTTCCGGCAGCGCATGGCCCATTATTTCCTCCATATCAGAAGCACCAAGAAATCCGCCGCCTAATTTTACCGTATCTCCCACACGCGCTACTGCTTGGCCTTTATCATTGATAATCCACATTTCTTTACCTTCGATTTTCAATGAATAACCGTATGGCCAGATTATCAAAGCATGCAAATCATTGTTTACGTTTATCCTTAAATAACCGGCATCATCCACCAACTTACCCGATAATAGCGTCAGCATCAACTCCTTCTGGACTTCTTTCTGCACCGGGAAATACGGTTCAGGCTGCGATTTTTCTGTAGCTGCACTATTACAACCAAATACCAAAACTGACAATATGAGGATGCTGAAAACGATTTCTATTTTATTTTTCATCGTACTAATTATAACGTAGAAATCAAGAGGCAGATAGGTTTGTAGCTTTAATTATTTAAGTATACGGAGGGGTTTAGGTATTATTTCTAGCTTGGCTTCTTATGCCTATTTTAAAGATAAAGTAATCGATTTAAAAACTGGGTTTAACGTAAGACCGTTTTTACTTCCGACACCAATTTTTATCTCCAGATTATCTGGCGGCGTGATTATCGAAGGAGATAATGCCAGTTCTATGAGAATATTTCCTTGACCCGTGCCTATGATTTTGTTACTATTCTCACTCCGTCCTATGGTTATTACGGTAGGATAATCCGTTTCCGCTTTTGTTTCCAATACCGTAACATATCGTTCCGGATCGTATTCGTCTTGAGGATAATCACTGGATATACTGGTGATTTGCCAGCCATCGGAGATATTAAAACTGACGCCTCCCCAATCTTCAGGGTCAACTTCAACCCAGCCAATAATCCTTACCTGCCGGTTTTTCTGCTCGTTTACATCTCCATAAACAAAAATCGTGCCTCTTACAAATGAATCCAGACCAATATCCTGTGCCGTGATGAAAAAACTCTGATAGTCGATAAGCTCCGCGTTTACGTTTTTGAAAGTATTGATACTGTTGTTATTACAGGCAAATACCAGCAAAACAGCCGTCAGCGATATCAGTATTGATAAATATTTAGTTATCTTACTGGTTTTTAACATTTTCTCCATTTTAACCAAGCTCAATGCTGAACACTATAAATTCAGCTTTATTATTGTTATTTTAACTCAACCTGCTTAGTGTAGTCTAATGTTCTGTTTTCGAACGTTATATGTAGCTTTAAAGGATACATAATATTATTAAGGATTGCTATATAACCGGGTATATCACATGTTCCAATTTTACTTTCACCGGGCAACAGAGGATTTGAAAGATTAATATCAAAATCGGCATCAAATGTATATTGTTCTTCCGTGATTTTGCCTGAGGTATCTGTTGACCGGGTAGACGGTTCAAGAGTAGCTCTCAAATAAATAACCGGCTCCTGTCCCATATTCTTCAGCGTTATTTCAATTATGTGCGTTCCACCAGGGTTTATTTCTCCACCAGGACCAGGAGGAGTTCCAACCATATTTACGGACAAAACTTCAACCGGCTGCTGATTAGACTGGCAACCAACAATCTCCATCAGAATAAGTATTAAAAATAGATAACCAAATATTACTGCTTTTTTCATCTTATTTATTATAACGTAGAAATCAAGAGGCGGATAGTGACCCATAAATGTTATACTAGACTATGGACATCCTCACCGGACTTAATCCCGCCCAAAAAGAAGCCGTAGAAGCTATTAACGGGCCGGTGCTAATTTTAGCCGGTCCAGGCAGCGGCAAGACCCGCGTCATTACCCACCGCGTTGCCTACCTCATTAAAGTAGTCGGCGTGAACCCGCGGCGCATCATGGCGGTCACTTTCACCAATAAAGCCGCGCGTGAGATGGAGGAGCGACTCCTCAACCTGGTGAGTGCTTCCGTGCAGAACCTCACGCTCGGTACGTTTCACGCCATCTGCGCGCGCATCTTAAGGCAGGACGGTAAAGTCATTGGCGTCGACAAGAAATTCGTCATTTACGACGATGACGACCAGATAAGCCTGCTCAAGCGGAGTCTGCAAGACCTGGCTCTCGACCCCAAGCAGTTTGCTCCACGAGCGTTGCAGTCGGTCATCTCCAACGCTAAAAGTCAGATGCTGGGTCCCACCGACCTGCCTGGTAAGAGTTATTTTGAAGAGGTTACCCGACGCGTCTACGAGCGCTATCAGCAACTTTTAGCCGATAGTTCGGCGCTGGACTTCGACGACCTTTTAATGAAGACGGTGCTGCTCTTCCGTCATAACAAGGAGACTTTAGAGAAATATCAGGCACGCTACATGCACATCCAGGTGGATGAGTTCCAGGACACCAACCTGGTGCAGTACGAGCTTATAAAACTCCTCGCCGGTAAGTACCGCAACATCTGCGTCGTTGGCGACCCCGACCAGTCGATATATTCCTGGCGCGCGGCGGACATCCGTAACATCTTAAATTTTGAGAAGGACTTCCCCGACGCTAAAGTCATCCTCCTCGAACAGAACTATCGCTCCACGCAATTAATCCTCGACGCGGCGACGCATGTTATCTCTGCCAACAAACAGCGCAAGCCCAAAGACCTGTGGACGGAGAACGAAAAGGGACTGCCACCCTACGTTATCGAGACCTACTCCGAAGAGGAGGAAGCGCAGTGGGTGGTCAACGAAATCGACAAATTGGTAAGGAGTAAAGAGGTCAAGCCGGGCGACTGCGCCATCATGTTCCGCACAAATGCGCAGTCCCGCGTGCTGGAGGAAGCCTTTATCCGCTACGGCATGCCCTACAAGCTGGTGGCCGGCACACGCTTCTACGAACGCCGCGAGGTCAAGGACATCATCGCCTACCTCCGACTCATTCAAAATCCCAACGACACGGTCAGCCTGATGCGCGTCATCAACGTTCCCCAGCGCGGCATCGGCGAGCGGAGTCTGGACGAGCTTTCCCGCTGGGCACAGTCGCAGGGCGTCAACGAATACAAGGCTTTGCAGCTGCTGGCAGAGTCCAAGGACAGTAGTGCGGAACTTCCCTTTAGCGCGCGGACGGTTAAGGCATTAGCCGGCTTCGCGGCGATGTTGGATAACTTTATCGAGAAGAGTAAAGAGCTTGATATGGTTAAGCTCTTCGACCTCGTGGTCGAAAAATCAGGCTATAAGCAGTACATCACGGGACTCGTCGACGGCGACGACCGTTGGGAAAATATCCTTGAGTTAAGAGGCGTGGCACAGGACTATAAGGATTTAGATGCTACCGAAGGACTGACCGCTTTCCTCGAAGGCGTAGCGCTGGTGTCGGACGTCGACTCCCTCCCAGAGAAAGTGGAAACCGTCACCCTGATTACGCTGCACCAGGCCAAGGGACTGGAGTTCCCGGTGGTGTTCATCATCGGCATGGAGGAAGGCATCCTGCCGCATTACAAGAGCATCGACGACCCTGCCCAGCTGGAGGAGGAGCGTCGCCTTTGTTACGTGGGAATTACCCGGGCGAAGAAGAAAGTGTATCTGGTGCGGGCTTTTCGACGTCACCTCATGGGCAGCAGCGAGGTGAACAAGCCGTCGCGCTTCCTGCTGGACATACCGTCCCACTTAATCGCGCGGGGCGGGGTAACGGCAAAAGAGGACGAGTGGTCGGCGGCCGGCATCGACGCCGCCGAAAAAGCCATCAAAGCCAATGAAGACCTCCCCGTATTCAAGGCTGGCGACCATGTCATGCACGAGCAGTTCGGCGAGGGAGTCGTCATCAACTACCACAAAACCAGGAACGACGCCGAGGTGGTGGTGGCTTTCGATGGGGCGGGGATAAAGCGGTTTTTATTGAGTTTTGCCAAGATTGAGAAGATGTAAATTTCGTTTGTTTCCTATTTTTTTTCTAAGATTCCAACCAGTTTTCTAATAATTTCAAACCTTCTGTACATGCTTCCGAAACACGTCCAGAGAAATGCTGTGCCTTTTCTATATCTACAATGCCCACATGTCTATGCCAAAGTGACTCTTCATTAGAACGATTATAATTCACCAATGTTACTCTCACTTTTTCCCGCCAATCGTTAAATTCTTGGTAAGTCCATGTATCTCCAAATTTTGCATGATTCTTAATTTGCTCTAATACCTCAGCACCATTTTTGATTAAGGATTGTATTTCAATATTAAATTCATTACTTTTATTAGTTAATTTTTTTACTTCTTTCCTTGCTTCATCACGTTGCTTATATGACGCTCTAAAAAGATACCAGATGAAAATAACTATTAATGTTATTACAAGACCCGCTATTCCCCCTCCCACCGAGCGCCCTACTTTTTCTAGTACAGAAGCATTTGTTCCAGCAATCAACGTTAACCAAGTACCTCCAGCAACAGCCATTATAACCTGGCCGACCCACATAAAAAGTAGTGTTCTTTGGGCTTTTATCGTATCATAGAAGGCTCGTGAAAGAGCGGATTGATTAATTGAATATTCTACCATGCCCCTATTCTAGCACTTTTCAATTCAAGTTCAAGCATAACGACCTCTCCTCCTAACCCCCTCTCCGCCAGCGGAGAGGGGGAACTAAAGGGGGTGAGGTCGGTAATTTCTTTGACTCCCTACCTCTAAAAGACTAAACTAAAACTAAAAAGAGCTTGACAAAGTACACGCTACCGTGTAAGATTGCAGTAATATGTCTATCAAAATCCTCGATAAAGAAACCATCAATCAGATAGCCGCCGGCGAGGTCGTGGAAAGACCGGCGTCGGTAGTTAAAGAGCTGGTGGAAAACGCCCTGGACGCCGAGGCGAGTCAGATTGGGGTGGAGATAAGGGGCGGAGGCATTAGTCTGATTAAGGTCACAGACAACGGACTTGGCATTCCCTCGGACGAAGTCGAACTGGCTTTCGAGCGACACGCCACCAGTAAAATAAAAAGTCCGCAAGACCTCCAGAAGATAAACAGTCTGGGCTTTCGCGGCGAGGCACTGCCCAGTATCGCCGCCGTGGCGGATGTCGAGGTTGTCACTGCCGCCCAGGACGAGAAATCAGGTACCTACCTATCGCTGGAGGGTGGGACGGTCTTGAAAAAGGCTAGTCAGGCACGTACAAGAGGCACGACGGTTACCGTGAGGAACTTGTTCAAACGCGTCCCAGCCCGACTTAAATTTTTAAAGTCCCAAGCCACCGAGAGCGGGCACGTCGCTAACGTGGTCAGCCAATACGCCCTGGCGTACCCCGAGGTGGCGTTCAGCTTAAGCGCGGACGGCAAGGAAAGCCTTAAAACGTCGGGCAAGGGAAGTCTTCTGGACGCGATTATCGACGTCTACGGCGTCGCTACCGCCAGTAAAATGCTGTCGGTGGACAACTCACAGCAAAGCTGGAAGTCGGGGGAGGACACGCTGGACATTCACGTTACGGGCATGGTCGGGACGCCCGAACTGGCCAGAGCGGGACGCGACTTTTTAAGCTTCTTCGTCAATCGACGCTGGGTAAACAGTCGGACGCTCGCCTACGCCGTGGAAGAGGCTTACAGCGGACTCCTCATGACCGGCAAGCATCCGGTGGCGATAATCGACATCTCCCTGCCGACGGACGCCGTGGACGTCAATATTCATCCGGCGAAGAGTGAGGTGAAGTTCCGCGCCGAGGGAGAGGTCTTTAGAGCCGTCCAGAAAGCGGTGCGCCAAGCCCTCACAGCACAGATGCCGGTACCGAAAATCGAGGACGTCGTCGCGTCGTATAAAGCCATGCCGCCGCATCAACTCGACCAGTTATGGGGAAAAACTACGCTAAAATCGACTCCCTCAACAATGGAAGTCCAACCGACCCTGACTGCTTCCCTGCCGGTGTTAAGGGTGGTGGGACAAGTCATGAACAGCTACATCGTAGCCGAGGGACCCGACGGTTTATACCTTATCGACCAGCATGCCGCGCACGAGCGGATACGCTACGACAAGGTACTTAAACAGCGGGAGCAAAAAAAGCCGGAGGTGCAGGGACTTTTAGAGCCAGCGACGCTTGAAGTGACGCCGCGACAGGACGCGATAATGCGGTCGTGCCTGGGACAGCTAACCGACTTCGGATTTAGTCTGGAGTCGTTTGGTGATAGAACCTATTTAGTAAGGACCGTGCCGGCGCTGGTGGCAGGAGATAACTGGACGGGGATGCTCAAGGAGCTGCTGGACGGCTTAGTCGGTGAGGAGCGGAGTAAATGGGACGAAAAAATCGTGGCGTCGCTAGCCTGTCACGGGGCGATTAAGGCGGGACAGGCTTTATCAGATGAAGAAATGAGGACGCTGGTTCGACAACTGGAGCAGACGGCTAATCCCCACACCTGTCCCCATGGACGTCCCACCGTCATTAAGCTAAGCGCCATACAGCTGGAGCGGGAGTTCGGGCGGGAATAAATATTAACAATAATGACGTAAAATTGTATAATAAAAAACAAAGTAGGTGTTTAAGATGGTTGTGGAAGTAGTAACAAACAAAAAAATAAATATAAGCCATGAAAGAACATGTAATTGTCCCCCAAACCATATTAATTGTTTAACACCAAAAGAATGGATACGTTCCCAAGTTGGTATATGGGAATTCTCTTATGAAAAAAGAGATATAAGGGATAAAAGTATTCATCCGGCTGTCTTTCCAATAGCCTTACCAACACAGTGTATTAAATTGTTTACACATGAAGGAGAATTAATATTAGATCCGTTTGCCGGCATAGGTACTACATTATTAGCCGCACAAGACCTTAATAGAAATGCTGTTGGTTTTGATTTAAAAGAAGAATATATTGAAGTAACTAAGTCTAGACTTGCACAAAGTAGACTATTAAATAATACACAGCAAATAGAAATCAAGGACGATGCACGTAATATTTCTAATTATTTAAGTGAAGAGACTATCGCATTAGTCGTGACATCACCACCATATTCAAGATTCTTAGATAAGCCTCGTTTAAACAAGAGTATGAGAGGCAATTTAAGAAATAATAAGCATTACCTGACAGTCCAGCAATATTCTCAAGACCCTAAAGACATCGGTACTCTTGAACCAATTACATTTAGCAAAGAATTAGCTCAAATCTTTAAAGGCATATTACCTCTTTTAAGGCCAAAGGCTCATTGCGTCATAGACATTAATGACCTTTGGTGGGAAAATAAAAGGATACCTACGCATGTTTATATCGTAGAAGAAATGCTTAAGGTAGGGTATGATTTAAGAAATATCATGATTTGGGACAGGAGGAATTTAGTAAATAGGGTAGGTATTTTCGGTTGGCCTAATAACTTTATTAAGCTTGGAACCACGTTTGAATATTTATTAGACTTCTGGAAACCCGCCTCTTAAATTAACCTCTCTCTTTTTGAAAAGCAAAGGCTCAGTTTATCCGGATTTATTCTAAAGCCAGTCCCATGATCATGAGTAGAACCATCCTGATATTGACCAATTCTTATATCTACACAAATAACACCATCTTTTGTGTTATTTTTAAATCCGTTAAAGTTAAAACCACTCAATAGCCAAGCTTCATTAAACCAAAACTCTTCATTCTTACCAGCACCTTTACAATCAGCTTGTACATATATAACATGTTTAAGCTTCTTTTCAAACACTTTTCTTAGTGTTTCTTCATCCCAATAACCAAGTTGTTCACTATCTGATGATACAAGCACAATTTTATCTTGGGTAATAATTATTTTAAATCCTTTTAAACCTCTTAAGGTATTGTATTCCGTTGCTTTAGCAGTTGTATGAAGGATTTTTTTACCGTTACTTTTCTCCGTAATATACCCATATTTTTTTAAAAGTATCGAATTCGCTTTTTCAGGCTGGGGAGCTTTAGTAAATAGAGTCAACATACTACCACTACCCTTTCTTGCTGATTTTAATTCGGCAAAAGTAGTGTTAGCGATATCTATATTATTTTCTTTAATATCTAATAGATCCTCTAGAGTTTTCCCTATGCCTGTATTACCTGTCCTATGTGTTTTGATATATCCTCTTGCTTTGATTAACTTCATTTTTTCAATGAATTCGTCAAGGTTTTTCATACATATTTTCCTTCGTTCCTTAGTATATCATATAAAAATTTATTCTTTCTCCTCCCCTTCCAATGTTTGATGCACCTCGTCCCACCTGACCATGCCGTCTTCGATAAGCTGGCGGATTTTCTTTTGATGCGGCTTGAGTTTAGAATTCCCAGTCTTAATCTCTAGGATAACGATTTCCCGGGGGTCACCCTGCGCCAGACCAGGAAAAATTATCATGTCGATAGGACTGCCGATAAAACGCACTTCCGTGGGGTCGTAAGCAAAGTCGGGGAAAAAGGGCACCATCTGCTCGGTGAACTTGCCGCCGAGGGAAGCTCTACTCCTCGAAATAGCATCCTGCCGCGCCTCCTCTATCTCCTCCCGAAAGCGTCTTTCGTAGACCGACCGGATAATGAAGGCAATGAAAATAATAACAATAATAGCAACGACTACAGTGATGGCGATAATAGCGGCGGTGTCCATGGCAGTCCTCCTCACTTACATTTAAAGTGTCATTCCCATGCAAATGGGAATCCAGGGGTGGAGGAAAGGAGGATTGTAAACTGGATTCCCGCTTTCGCGGGAATGACGTAACAAACAAGTCGCGAACTATCCTTTAGTCTGGCTGCTGCCGGGTTTAACTAATGGGACGCCCTGGGCGCAGAGGGGGCAGTCCTTAGGTTGGTAGGTTATTACCTGTGTGCGATGGCAGGCATAGAACGGCACGCCGAAGTCGGGTTCTTGGACGGAGCGTAAGACAAGCACCCCGACGCCTACAATGTTGCCGCCTAGCTTTTTCACCGCGGCGATGACTTCGTTGACCGAGCCACCGGTGGTGAGAATATCGTCCACGATAAGCACCTTTTCACCGGGAGTAATCTGGAAGCCGCGACGGAACGCCCTGCCACCTCCCGACTCATCTCTTTCGGCAAATATACTACGCACGCCAAGCTGTCGAGCGGTTTCGTAAGCCAAAATGATGCCTGGAGTTGTCGGACCCGCCACCACCTGCACGCCGCTCTTGCGGTAATGGTTAGCAATCATGCGACATAGTTTTTCTGTATATTCGGGATACTGGATTACCAGTGATTTTTCCCAATAAACCGGGGAGTGCAGACCGGAGGTAAGCAAGAAATGTCCCTTGAGTAAAGCGCCCGACTTCTCGAACATCGATTCGACAGTGTCTGCCATAAACCCAAGTCCTTATTTAAGTGTATTATCCGATGCCGCTACCTGGTCGTTCAGCGGGAAGCTGGGCACAGTGCCCCAGTCGGACGGCGGCCAGGTTACCAGCCAAGCCTTGCCGATTAAGTTTTCACGCGGTATGAACCAGCCTCGATGCGAGTCGTTACTGACATCACGGTTATCACCGAGAACAAAGTACTTATCCGATGGGACTATCTGCTTGGATAGAGAATAGCTGAAGGAGCGTTTGACGTATGGCTCGTCCAGTTTTGCACCGTTGACATATATTATCCCGTGCGTTATTTCCACCGTGTCGCCAGGCAGACCGATTACACGTTTGATAAACTCTTCATCGTTACCAAGAGGAGATTCAAAGATCACGACATCGCCCCGCTGGGGGTTACCAAACCAGTAGGCAGATTTAAGAACAACCACCCGTTGACCTTCAATGAAATTAGGCTCCATGCTGGATTGGTAAACTTCGTAGGTCTGTAAGGTCGCCCGGGCAGCAAAAAATATCACCAGCGCCAGAGCAATAGTTATCAGTATTTCACGCAGTATGGGTTTCATATTATTTAGTCTCGACTTATGTCACATTATACTCTATTTTTATTCGTCCCGCCAGTTTATATAACGTCTAATTACCCGACGCGTTCTTGCTAAAAAACGCCGCAGGTATTAGGATAAATAAAGATGTAATTATCAGGAGAAGTAACGTATTTGATGAAATTTCTACAGGCGATACGGAAACGAATATCGATATTAACCCTCGTGCTGCTGGCAGTATTTATCGCGCTAATAATCGTCGCTTTAGTCATCGGCATCGATAGCGACCGCGGGGTACTGGTAGCCTGGCTGGGAGTTATCATCTTATTAGCCGGACTAACACGCCGGTGGCGCAAGGAATGGCAATACCTCCTACTTATCGCTGGAGCGATTATCGGGTCAATAATACTATCTGGACTTCATGAGTTAGTTATTGGTGGTGGCAGCATACCGCAAAACTGGTGGGCGAACTTTTTCCATGCGCTAGTTACCGATATTATCCTGCTTTTCGTTCCAGTGGCAATTATATACGGTATAATTGGCGCTATCACGCTATTTATTGTGCGTCTGGTAACGCTACGGAAGAAGAAAGTATCGGAAAAAGCTTGACTGTTGGGGTAGTTTTGGGTTATCTTATACCAAGACGGCTTATACCAAGATAATCTAGGTATAAATACCGCAGGGACGATAAAAGCATGGAAGTAATCTACACCGCAGCATTAGCCATCGCCGCCTTTTTCCTGGGAGCCGTTCCTTTTTCGGTGATTATCGGACGTAAATTACTGAAAAAGGACATTACTAATTACGGGGATGGCAATCCCGGATCAATTAATGTTTTCCGAGCGGGCGGCAAGACGGCAGGTTTCCTGGCGATAATCCTGGATGTAGCTAAAGGCGTGCCTTTTGTCTTATTATCTCACCTGCTCAACCTCCCGCTTCTTGCTCCTGTCATCGTCGGGACATGCGCCGTGCTGGGACATGCTTTCTCGCCATTCTTGCACTGGCGCGGTGGCAAAGCAATAGCCATAACCTTCGGGGTTATGCTGGGACTATTACCCCAATATGATATCTTACTGACGTTTATCATTTTTATGGTAACCTGTGCCCTGCTCATTAAAAACGATGCCTGGGGCGTAGTTATCAGCGCGGCAGGCACGCTGGCATACCTCACCACTTATAACGGCTATTCCTGGCAGTCACTATTGATGGTGTGTCTGCTGGCGATACTCATTATCAAACATTACGAGGATTTACGCAGGCTACCTAGTCTACGCGGCAGACTGCTCCACTGGCTGCAAGTAAGATAATCGGCAAGGCATATTCATCGAGAAGGATAGAGAATGATATACCAGACAATCATCGCGGCAGTATTGTTAATCTTCTTTATTAACCTTATTCTTAATTTAAGGAATATGCGGACGCCTGATAAAAACAGCAAAATACCGCATCCAGCACCGCTTATTTCCGTACTCATCCCCGCCAGGGACGAAGAGGAGAACATCCGTACCTGTCTGGAGTCGCTACAAAAGCAGGACTACCCCAACTATGAAATACTGGTGCTGGATGACAACTCGACAGACAATACCACTGCTATCGTTCAAGAAATAGCATTTAAGGACAATCGTATCCAACTATATTTCGGCGAACCCTTACCAGATGAGTGGGCAGGTAAACCTTTTGCCTGCTATCAGCTTGCCCAGAAAGCCAAGGGCTCGTGGTTATTATTCGTTGACGCCGACACGATACATGAACCCCACATGCTGCGCAGTACCCTCGCCTTAGCGAAGGAATTAAAGGTCTCATTACTTTCCGGTTTTCCACGGCAGATGGCAAGCTCTCTCCCCCAAAAAATAGTTATACCAGTATTCTATTTCCTTCTGCTAGGCTGGATACCGCTCTGGTGGCTGCATCGTTCCAAAAAGCCGAAGCCTTCAATGGCTATCGGACAATTCTTTTTCTTCGATAGAGACGAATACTGGCATATCGGCGGACATAAGGCAGTAAAATCTAAAATCGTCGAAGACATCTGGATGGGAGTAGAAATTTCACGTCATGGGGGTCGCCACATAGCCGTCGACCTATCACCCGTAGTGTCTACTAATATGTACCATGATTTCGGGGCGGCATGGAAAGGTCTGGGTAGGTCGATATATTCGGTTGCCGCTATGGCACCGTTGGCTCTGGCTGCATTGGTGCTGCTGGCATATTACGTTTATGTCGCGCCGTTTTTCTGGCTCTGGAATGGATTTTTTGTTGGCGGAGAGTCCCTTTTATGGCGAGGTTTGGTGGTAATACAAATAATTATAATGCTAGTCATGCGCTGGCTGGTGGATAATCGCTTCCGTGAGCCGCCAATCTCGATGTGGTTCCAACCAATCGGCATGCTGTTTTATCTAATAAACGTTTTCTATTCCGGTGGAAGGTGGCTGGTAGGCGCGGGTATTACCTGGAAGGAACGTTTCTACGGTAAAGAATCGACAATAGAGTAAAAATTAAGAGGGGGTTTTCACCCCCTCTACTATTTAACTAAATTTTTTCAAATATTTTTGCTACACTTTTAGGTCAATAGTCTGTCTCTTTAACTCCTCAATGATTTTTTCGGCTTCTTTTTCCGTGGGAGGCACTAGCGGTAAACGCGGCTTGCCCACCTTGAAGCCGAGGTAATTAAGGGCAAGCTTAATCGGGGCGGGGCTAGGTATAGAAAACATAGCATTCACTAACGGCACCAGTTTACGATGAATAGCCGCCGCTTCCTTGATTTTATCGGCTAGAATGAGGTCTATCATCTTCTTGTATTGTTTACCCGTTAGATGAGTAGTGACGCCGATAACCCCGTAACCCCCTAACGCCATGATGAGGAAGGTATCATTATCGTTGCCGCTCCAGATATAGAAATCGTTCCTGACCTTAGCCACGCCGCTGATAACCTGCGCGACATGCTCCATGTTGCCGTTGGCTTCCTTAACGCCGACGATGTTTTTAATCTGGCTTATCCTGATAATCGTCTCGGGTGTCATGTTGACCACCACACGGCCAGGTATGTTGTACACAATAATCGGCAGGCTGGTACTCTCCGCCACTGCTTTAAAATGCTGGTAGATGCCTTCCTGATTAGGCTTGTTGTAATAAGGGACGACGGAAAGGCAGGCATCTACGCCGATTTTTTCCGCCTTCTCAGTATTTTCCACAGCTTCTTTAGTGCTATTACTGCCTGTATATGCTACCAGAGTTGCCTTATCGCCAACCGCCCCTTTCACCTCGGTGAAGATGCGCATTTCTTCTTCCCAGGAAAGCGTCGGGGCTTCACCGGTGGTGGCGGCTAGGACTAATCCGTCGTTACCGGCAGCCAGCACCGCTTTAGCCAGCTTTTTCGTTTGTTCGTAATCAACTTCGCCATTATCTTTAAAGGGGGTGACCATAGCGGTTAAACATCGTGCCAGCTTTTTCATCGTGGTTTGCCTCCTAGAGTTCCTTATAATGTTTTTTTATCACAAACCGAGCAGTTTATCAAGACCATAAATAAAACCTTTTTGTTTGACGACTGCTTTAATAGCCAAGATTACGCCCGGCATATAACATTCCCGGTTGATGGTATCATGCCGTATGCTTAAGGTCTGACCGGCCGTGCCGAAAATAACTTCTTGATGCGCCATGAGCCCAGGCATACGGACGCTATGGATGCTGATGCATTCGACCGATTGACCACGACTGGGAGTAGTTTCACCAGCCGAGGGAGGTAAAAACGGCTTCCCTCTGGCTTCCGCCATGGCTTTAGCGGTCAATAACGATGTGCCGGAGGGAGCATCGAGCTTTTTATCGTGGTGTAGTTCGACAATTTCCGCGTGGTCGATGAACTTGCCGGCGATTTTTGCCAGGTGAATCATCAGAACAGCACCAAGAGCAAAATTCGGCGCTGCGACGATGCCAATCTCATTAGCCCCGGCGAGCTTTTGCATTTCTTTAAGCTCGTCAGCGCTGAAACCAGTCGTCCCGATAACTAGATTAACGCCAGCCTTTGCCGCCAACCTTACGGCGGGCATCGAGGCTTTGGCGATAGTGAAATCTACCATTACATCCGGTTCACAGGAATCAAGAATGGACTTTAAATTGGTGGAGAAAGGCACCGTTAAACCGTCTGGCAAAATGAGAGTATCCCCGGTAACTTTAATATCAACCGCGCCGACCAGTTTCATATCCTTTTCCTGGCAAACGGCTTTGACCACTTCCTGCCCCACCCTACCGGCTGCTCCATGGACTACTACCTTGATTGGTGACATAGCATTACACCTCACACAAAAAGAATGGTAGAAAGATTAATCGCGTTTATAGGGGGGTCGTGAAGGTCCGCGATTAGGTCGGCCGTCATTGTAGCGCGGTTTGCCCCTGAAGCCTGACGAGCCGCTGGAGCCGCCCTTGCGGAAGGGGTAGTCCGCAGTGGGAGTACCACCCTCGGACGGTTGTGATTCTTTTTCAAATAACGCGCGTCGGGATAAATTCACTCTGCCCATGTCATCGATACTGATTACTTTGACGGTGACCTCATCGCCGATTTTAACTTCGTCTTCAACTCTATCCAGGCGGTGGTCAGCCAGCTCGCTGATATGCACCAGCCCTTCTTTGCCGGGGAGAATTTCCACCATGGCGCCAAAGTTCAGGATACGGCTGACTTTTCCAGTAAAAATATCGCCGATTTTCGCTTCGCGGGTTAGACTTTCGATGATGCTAACGGCTTTTTGTGTGGCTTCTGCGTCCGATGAGCCTATCGTTATCGTGCCGTCGTCAGCAACATCGATAGTTGTCTTAGTCGACTCGATAATCGAGCGAATGGTCTTGCCGCCCGTGCCGATGACCGCGCCGATTTTACTCTGGTCGATTTTTATTTTAGTCATTCTGGGGGCAAACTTACTAACATCAGACCGACTGGCGCTAATAATTTCATACATTTTATCAAGGATGAAAAGCCGGGCATCCTTACCCTGGTTAAGCGTTTTTTCTACAATTTCTAAAGAAATGCCCTTAAGTTTAGTGTCCATTTGAATGGCGGTAATGCCATCCTTCGTGCCAGCAATTTTAAAGTCCATGTCCCCGTTGAAATCTTCAATGCCTTCGATATCAGTCAGCACGGCGTACTTGCCGTTATCATCTGTAATTAACCCCATGGCAATACCAGCCACAGCTTTTTTCACCGGTACGCCGGCGTCCATTAAAGATAGACTGCCAGCGCAAACGCTAGCCATTGAGGTACTGCCGCTGGAGCTTAAAACCTCCGAGACGAGGCGGATGGTATAGGGGAAGTCCTCGTCGCTTGGTAAGACGGGCGTTAAAGCGCGTTCGGCGAGGGCGCCATGCCCTATCTCACGCCTGCCTGGCGAGCCAACACGCCTGACCTCACCGGTAGAAAAACCGGGGAAATTATAATGATGGATGAAGCGCTTGCTTTCTTCCAGTCCTAGTCCATCAAGCATTTGTTCCTTGCGGGTGGAGCCCAGGGTAGTGATAGACATGACCTGGGTCTGACCACGGGTGAACATGCCGGAGCCATGGGTACGCGGTAATAATCCTACTTCGCAAGAAAGAGGTCGTATTTCCGTAAGCGAGCGGCCGCTGATACGCTTGCCCTGTCCCAGAACATTCGCGCGGACGGCTACTTTTACCTTGTTATCGATAGCGGAGGCGATTTCGCTCTCAGACAGTTCTTTATCAGTATTACTGGACATGAGGTCTTTGACCATCGTATCGAGCATCTGCTCACGAACGTTCTTATCCGTCTGTTTAAATACCTGCGCTAGTTCCTCGTCAATCTTGCGGCTCAGGGCTACGATAGCCTCGGTATTCACTTTTTCTTCTGGTATAGGCAGTTTAGGTTTACCAGCCAGGTTACGTAATTCTTCCTGGAGTTTAATAATATCCTGGTTTGCTTCATGGGCAAACTTAATACCCTTGAGCACGATATCTTCGGTGATTTCCTTAGCGCCCGACTCCACCATGATGATTTTGTCTTTGGTGCTGACGACGATAAGGTCGAGCTGGCTTTCATCGAACTGCGCCATCTTGGGATTTAACACTAGCTCGCCATTGATATAGCCTACGTTGACCGCGCCAACGGGTCCGTCAAAAGGTATTTCGGATAACGCCAGCACTGCCGAGGAGCCGATAATCGAAAGCATATCCGGGTCGTTTTCCTGGTCGGCGGAAAGGACAGTGGTGACGATTTGGATTTCCGAGTGCCAGCTCTTGGGCAGGAGTGGACGTATAGGGCGGTCGGTCATGCGGCAGGCGAGGATAGCCGCTTCGCTGGGGCGTCCCTCCCGGCGGATAAAACCCCCGGGTATTTTGCCAGCGGCGTAAAGTCGCTCCTCGTAGTCGATGGTTAGGGGCAGGAAATCCACCCCTTCTCTGGGTTCTTTGTTAAAACATACGGTAACCAGAACTACCGTATCGCCATAACGGACGGTGACCGCGGCGTTAGCTTGCTGGGCAAGCTTGCCCGTTTCGATAATAAGGTCACGTCCAGCGAGATTACAATGAACAGATTGTGCAGCCAAAGGAATACTCCCTCCAACCAAACGGCTTTACTTGCGTAGTCCTAGTTTCTTGATTAGTTTATTATACCGGTCAATGTCTTCCCGGCTAAGATACGCCAAAAGCCTCCGCCGCTGCCCGACGAGCCCGAGTAATCCCCGCTGCGTATGAAAGTCCTTGCGGTGAGTCGCCAAATGATTGGTGAGCTGGTTGATTCTTTCAGTAAGCAGGGCTATCTGGACTTCGGTTGAGCCTGTATCGCCTTCTTTGGCTTGATAGGATGTGATGACTTCCGTCTTCTTAGCTTTGTCCAACTTTTACCTCTTAAGACCGTATATTGATTATTTATATTACGTGGCAATTATAACATAATATGAGGGGGAAGTAAATTTGTCCTCTTCCTTACGCTCCTCTATAATTAAATTGAGACTATATGCACGAAGCCAGTATTACAGAAAGCATGCTCTCGTTAGCTTTGGAAAAAGCTAAGGAAGCTAAAGCCGGCAAGATAACCCGTATCAATCTGGTAGTGGGCGAGCTTTCCGGCGTCGTGCCGGAGTGCGTCCAGTTTTACTTCGACGAGATGAGTAAGAAGACCATCGCCGAAGGGGCGACGCTTGCCTTTGAGACCAAGCCGACACAGCTAAAATGTCGTAAGTGCCAGACCGTTTTTACACCAGATAATCACGAGTGGAAATGTCCCAAGTGTAAAGAAACCAGCGTGGAGATAGCATCCGGCCGCGAGTGTTATATGGAAAGCATCGAGGTGGAGTAGATGGCAGTAAAAGTAATTAAGGTCGGCGAAAAAATCCTCGGTAAAAACGAGGATAAAGCCAAAGAAAATAAAAAGCGACTGGATAAACAAGGCATTCTGACGATAAACATCATGTCGTCGCCCGGAGCGGGCAAGACCAGCTTGATTCTTAGCACAATTAAACAAATGAGCAAGAAACATAAAATCGCCGTCATCGAAGGGGATGTAGCCTCCAGCGTCGACTCTGAAAAGGTAAATGCCTTGGGAATACCAGTGGTGCAAATCAATACTCAAGGCGGCTGCCATCTGGATGCTTTTATGGTGGAAAAGGGGCTTAATAACCTGCCGCTGGAAAGAGTTGATTTACTTTTTATCGAAAATGTCGGCAATCTTATCTGTCCCAATAACTATCTACTGGGTGAAGATATTCGCCTCATGATTGCCAGTTTGCCCGAGGGCGATGATAAACCGTACAAATACCCCGCTATGTTCGCCGACAGCGACGTGGTGATATTAAATAAAATCGACCTTCAGCCTTATCTCGATTTTAACGAAAAAGCCTTCCGTAAGGTTGTTAATGGACTGAATCCCGATGTTATCATTTTCCCCGTCTCATGTAAAACGGGGGCGGGGCTTAAAGAGTGGTTCGACTGGCTGGAAACTAAGATAAAAGCTAAGAAAAAGAAACAGTCTTAGGAAACAATAATTCTTTAAAAACCATACCGACGCAAGTCGGTATCCAGTATACTTGAGTAAGTATTGTTTATCGGCGAATATGTAAGGTTCGTCTTACTGGATTCCGGTTTTCACCGGAATGGTAAGAATATTGCTATGATGAAAACAAAAACAATTACTTTGGCGCGCATCAGCGTCAGCGGCGTCGTGCAGGGGGTGGGTTTCCGTCCATTCGTTTACCGCTTGGCCAAGCAACACAACCTACTCGGCTGGGTATGTAATACCTCCGAGGGCGTGAAAATCGAGGTGGAGGGGGAGGTTAAAGACATCGAACTGTTCTTAAACAAACTACGCGATCAGGCGCCGCCGGTGTCGCATATTGAAGATATCAAAGTCACGTCGGGCACGCCAGCTAACTACGACAAGTTTGAAATCCGTAAAAGTATAGCCGAAGTCGGTAAGTATCAACTAATTTCCCCGGATATCGCCACCTGCCCTGATTGTTTGAAAGAAATATTCGACCCTACCAACCGCCGTTACCGATATCCTTTTACCAACTGTACGAACTGCGGTCCCCGTTTTACGATTATCCAGGACATACCTTACGACCGCCCTAAAACCACGATGAAAAGTTTTAAGATGTGCCCGGCATGCCAGAAAGAATATAATGACCCTCTTAACCGCCGTTTTCACGCCCAGCCCAATGCCTGTCCTGTATGTGGACCACAGCTTAACTTGGTAGATAACCAAGGCAAGGTTGTAGTCTGCAAGGATGTTTTAAAAAAGACCGCCGAACTGCTGAAAGAAGGAAAAATCGTGGCGGTAAAGGGGCTGGGAGGCTTTTTATTAGCCTGCGACGCCACCAGCGAGAAAGTCGTCAACCGCCTACGCCAGCGTAAGAACCGTCCGGCTAAACCACTGGCGGTAATGGTCGCTGACTTGGATGAAGCTAAAAAACACTGCGAAGTGAATGATGAAGAAATCAAGCTGCTGACCTCGTCGGGCAGTCCCATCGTTTTATTGAAATGGAAACCTGAATCCAGTATTACTCAAGCAGTCACGCCGGGACTAAAATACCTCGGCGTAATGCTCCCCTATACTCCCCTCCACCAACTCCTCTTAAGCAAGGTCGGCCTACCGCTGGTGATGACGTCCGGCAACTTAAGCGAGGAGCCTATCGCCAAAGACAATGATGAGGCTGTAAGACGACTTGGTAAAATCGCCGACTACTTCCTCATACATAATCGCGATATCTACGCCCGGTATGACGATTCTGTAATGCTGGTAGAACAAGATATACCCCGCTTTACGCGTCGTGCCCGCGGCTACGCTCCTTATCCCATCCATCTTCCTTACCAGAGTAAACAAATACTGGGCTGCGGGGCAGAGGAAAAGAATACCTTTTGCCTGACACGAGATAATTACGCTTTCATCAGCCAGCATATCGGGGACATGGAAAACATGGAAACGCTTGAACATTATGTCAACACCATCGACCTGTATAAGAAGCTGTTCAGGATTAAACCGGAAATTATTGCCCACGATATGCACCCAGAGTACTTACCGACCAAATACGCCAAAGAGCTGGCGGAAAAAGACGGCTTAAAGCTCTTCCCCGTCCAACACCACCATGCACATATCGCGTCCTGCCTGGCGGATAACGGCGTAAATGGACCGGTTATCGGGGTGGCTTTAGATGGGACGGGATATGGTACTGACGGCAATATCTGGGGCGGGGAATTCATAGTGGCGGATTATAAGGACTTTAAACGGGCGGCGCACCTAGAATACCTACCATTAGCGGGGGGAACTTTAGCGATTAAAAAGCCCTACCGTACCACCATAGGTTATATGCTGGCTTTAGGACTGGATCTAGATAAAAAAATGCCTTTCTTGAAGCAGGTGGACGAGAACGAAATAGTAATTATTAAGAACCAGGTACAGACGAAATTCAACGCGCCGCTGACCTCCAGCATGGGTCGACTCTTCGACGCGGTGGCGGCATTAACGAGGATAAGGAGCATAATCGAATACGAAGCCCAGGCGGCTATCGACCTCGAGATGTCGGCTAATAACGCCCCTGACGAAACAGGATTTTATCCATTCACTTTTGAAGAACGAGATGAAATTATGGTGATTAAGATACATGACCTATTAAGAGCCGTTATTTTAGATATCAAAGACCACGCAAGCCAATCCATTATCGCTATGCGTTTTCATAACACGATAACTCGCCTAATTTTAGAGACCTGTCAGAAAATCGCGGAAGACACAGGCATCAAGCAGGTAGCTTTAAGCGGCGGAGTTTTCCAGAATCGCTTGCTTTTAAGAAAAACCGTGCTTCTGCTTGAGTCCGCTGGCTTTAAGGTTTATACTCACCGACAGGTGCCCTGCAACGACGGCGGTATTTCGCTGGGGCAAGTGGCGATTGCTAATTATAATGGAGAGTGAATCATGACTAAAAAAACTTTTGGACCCCAACCGTGGCTTTTCCCTCACCCAACGGTGCTGTTAGGTTCGGTGCACGATGGTAAAGCTGATTTTGCCGCTTATGCCTGGTGTGGTATTACCAGTGCCGAGCCACCCACAATCTCCGTCGGTATCAGGCACCAGCGGCATACTTTAAAAGGTATTTTCCAAAATAAAACCTTTTCCGTAAACGTTCCGTCAGTAGACCTCCTTAAAGAGACAGACTATTGCGGCACAGTTTCCGGGGCAGACACGGACAAGGTTAATGACTGTAAATTTAAAGTATTTTATGGTGGTTTAAAAACGGCGCCACTCATCGAGCAATGCCCGGTTAATCTGGAATGTGAAGTCCTGCACATTCTTAATCTGGGCAGCCACGCTTTGGTGGTTGGTAAAATAGTTCAGACGCATGTTTCCGAGGATTGCCTGACTAACGACCAGCCGGATATCCTGAAAATCAAACCATTCGTTTACAGTCGCGGTCCCGTGTCACGCTATAACGCTGTCGGCGAAGTACTGGGACAGGCTTTCGACGTCGGCAAAGCGATAAAAAAGAAGGGATAGTCTGATGTGTTTAGCCGTACCAGCACTCATCAAGTCAATTAAAGGTCAACAAGCCGTAGTGGACATCGAAGGCGTGACTAGGGATATCAGTTTACAGCTTACACCGGAGGCAAAAGTAGGCGACTACGTTCTGCTGCATACCGGCTATGCTATTAGCATCATTGACGCCGACGAAGCCGAGGAAACACTTAAACTTTTAAAAGAGATAAGCGAAGCCAGTCCATAACGTCATTGCGAGGAGCGCAGCGACACGGCAATCTCCATTATTGAATTATGACAATGACCAAGATTGCCACGCTTCGCTCGCAATGACAAAAAAGTAGTATGAAATACGTTGAAGAATACCGCGACCCGAAGCTGGCGAAAAAGCTGCTGGAGAAAATACATCAGAAGTCGCATAAGCATATTAAGTTGATGGAATTCTGCGGCGGACATACGGTGGCAATCTTTAAGCACGGACTCCGCCAGCTGTTGCCTCCAAATATCGAGATGCTGTCCGGTCCGGGCTGTCCCGTCTGCGTCACTGCCAGCGCTGACCTCGATAAAGCGATTATATTAGGAAAGATCCCTGACGTCATCATTACCAGCTTTGGCGATATGGTGCGGGTGCCGGGGAGCTTTTCCAGTCTGCAGCAGGCTAAAGCCGAGGGTGCGGATGTCAGGATTGTCTATTCCACGCAGGATGCTTTAGCCATCGCCCGTGAAAATCCAACCAAATCAGTAGTCTTTATCGGCATTGGCTTCGAGACCACTGCGCCGACCGTTGCCGCTTCAATTTTACAGGCAGAACAAGAAAAACTGAAAAATTATTACGTATATTCGCTGCATAAGGTTTGCCCGCCAATCATGAAAACTATTCTTGACCTGGGCGAGGTGAAGATAGACGGCATTATCTGTCCGGGGCACGTCAGCACCATTATCGGCTCGCGTCCCTATCAATTCATCGCCGATGACTACCATATCGCCTGCGTCGTTTCTGGTTTCGAGCCAGTGGATATCCTGCTGGCGGTGGAAAGGCTGGTTGAGCAAATTGAGAGTAATCAGCCGAAGGTAGAAATCGCTTACCGGCGGGGGGTAAAGGAAGAGGGGAACCTGCCTGCTTTACGCTTGATGGACACTGTATTTGAAGTCGGTGAGGCGAACTGGCGAGGCATCGGTATGGTACCGGGAAGCGGACTGACAATCCGAGAAAAATACAGCCAGTTCAACGCTGAAAAACATTTTATTATCAAAGTCCAGCCATCCCACGAGCCCAAAGGCTGTATCTGCGGGGCAGTACTGCGGGGCATAAGCACACCTAAAGACTGTAAGCTTTTCCGTAAGACCTGCACGCCGGAGCATCCTGTAGGTCCCTGCATGGTATCATCAGAAGGAAGTTGCGCCACCTATTACCAATACGGAGACGACAATGGAAGATAAAATCCTGCTCGCTCATGGCAGCGGCGGCAAGCTCATGCACGACCTCATCCAGAGCTTTATGCCCGACTTAGCTAATCCCATTTTGGAAAAGCTGGAAGATGCGGCGGTCTTTGACGTTAAAGGCAGGCTGGCTTTCACTACGGATAGCTACATCGTTAATCCTATTTTCTTCCCAGGTGGGGATATCGGGCGGCTGGCGGTCTGCGGCACGGTTAACGACCTCGCCATGAGTGGGGCGAAACCGCTTTACTTGAGTCTGGCTTTTATCATCGAGGAAGGACTACCCGTCGCCGACCTGAAGAAAATCCTCGGCTCGATTAAAAAAGCTGCGGCGGAAGCCAACGTAAAAATCGTCACCGGCGACACGAAAGTGGTGAATAAAGGTTCTGCCGATAAGCTTTTTATCAATACGGCGGGAGTGGGCATTGTACCAGAGGGAGTGGATATCTCCGCCGCTAACGCCAAAATCGGCGATAAAGTGATCTTAAGCGGCAACATCGGCGACCATGGTATCGCCGTATTAAGTCAGCGGGAGGGGCTTAAGTTCGGTACGTCTGTCCCCTCCGATTGTGCCCCGTTGAATGACTTGGTAGCAGATATGCTGATGGTAACGAAAAACATCCACTGCATGCGCGACCCCACCCGGGGTGGACTGGCAACCACGCTGAATGACTTTGCGGAAAATTCAAACGTGGGTATTATGATAGAAGAAGATAAAGTGCCAGTTAATAAAGCCGTGTTGGCAGCCTGCGAGCTGCTGGGACTCGACCCGTTATATATCGCCAACGAGGGCAAGCTGGTTGCTGTCGTGCCGGCTAAAAACGCTGACGCAGTACTCGCTGTGATGAAGAAAAACAAGTATGGCAAGAACACCACCATCATCGGCGAAGTCGTCGCCGAGCATCCTCGACGCGTGGTTATGAAAACAATTTTAGGGGCTTCGCGGATTATCGATATGCCGGTAGGTGAACTGCTGCCGCGGATATGCTAAAGATGAATAAAGAATCTACTCCCCGTATCGTCGTCATTGGCGTGGGCAACCTGCTGCAAAAAGATGAAGGTGTTGGCATCCACGCTGTTCAAGCGCTCCAGGAAATGAAATTACCCAAGGATGTGGAACTAATTGATGGGGGGACATCGCCGGATATAATCGCCTATACCCGGGCGACATATAAAATGATAATCATCGATTGCGCTAAAGCAGGGGGAAAACCAGGGACGTTTTACTATTTTAAGCCAGAGGATTTAGCCACGGGTGAAGGGACCTTAACCTCTGCGCATGAAATGGGCGTCGTCGAAAACCTGAACTTAATGTCGCTGACCGGTAATAAACCCAAAGATGTCGTCATCATCGGCATCGAACCGGCCGAAATCGACTGGGGCATGGAGCTTTCGCCAACGCTCAAGCAAAAGCTGCCGGACTTAATAAAAATGGTTTTAAAAGAGATTAGCAATTAAAAAATTATGCCCTTGATTTTTACTCTTTCATAAATTTACTTTACTATCGCTGTTGCTTGGGATATAATAACTTGTATTAATGTTCTTAATACAAGTCCCTGATAACGAAAGGAGACCCCATGGATTTTAAAGGTAAGACAGCCGTAGTTACAGGCTCTTCCGGCGGCATCGGTAAAGCGATTGCTATCGCCCTGGCTAAAGAAGGGGCGGCTATCGTCCTGGCGTCCCGTAACGTGCCTAACATGGAAGCCGTGAAAAAGGAGATTGAAGCCCTCGGTCGCAAAGTAGTCGTCATTCAGTGCGACACTTCTAAAGACGAGAGCGTAGTTGACATGCGGGATAAGGCGTTGAAGGCATTCGGCAATATCGATATCTTAATCAATAATGCCGCCGTCGGTATCCGCGGTTCGCTGGAGGACGTAAGTCTGGACGACTGGAGATATATCATCAACACGAATATCATGGGCTATATCCGTAACGTGCACGCTTTCCTGCCACATTTTATACAACGCAAGAGCGGCTATATCGTCAACGTTTCTTCCATCCAGGCGTTGGCTTACGGCGCCGAGATGCAAAATACCCCCTATATCACCACTAAAGCAGGCATCATCGGTTTTACGGACTGTCTTTCCTCTTACCTGCGTCCCAAAGGCATTAAGGTCTCCTGCCTGATTCCGGGCGGCGTCATCACCAATATCGCGGAAAACTCGCGGTTCGTCGGCTCGGAAGAACGAAAGAAAGAACTGCGTGATAGGGACCTGCAATTCACTAAGTCCCCGATGTTCCTCACCGCGGAGCAATGCGCGCAAGGGCTAATCGAGGGAATGAAGAAAGAGGAGTATTTTATTCTTACGCCACCTAATATGGCGGAGATGCTTAAGATGCAGGGGCGAGACATCGCCATGCTTAATGCTTATGTGGCTAATCCGCCACCACCAAGATTCCCTCCCCCACCCCAACCAAAATAGATATCGTCGTTCTTGTCAGCTACGCCGGGATAGTTTATACTCCAGATACGGGAGCGGATGAGTCCCGGTGGGCTTCGCGGACTTCAAATCCGTTGGGGTCCTTCTTTGAAGGATTCGGTGGGTTCGACTCCCATGCGCTCCCGCCAGAATGTATTCTGTCTTTATATAAGATGGAGACAAAGAAGTCGATTTTACGAAAAGACTCAGAGGTTTCATACTAATATGGAAAAAAGGAAGATACTGGTAATACTTGATGACGAGTTAAGTATTCTAAAAGCATATAAACGCTTTATTAACCTTTTGCCAGAAGTAAAACACATAGAATTAGCCTTTTTTTCCACTGACTCGGATGCAGTAAAATTCGTCAAAGAAAATGCCGAATACATAATCGGTTTCATTCAAGATATGAGTAGACCATCAGTTGGTCAGACAGGCTTTGCTGGAATACGTTTTTTAAATGAAGTAATTAACACACTGACACCTTGGGCTAAGACTGTCATAGCTTCAGGGCAAGTATATGCAGAAGAAATCATGGAATTATTGTACTCAGCGAAATATAAAATTCGGTTTCTTGCTAAACCTTTCGATGTGAGTCATTTCCGTATTAACATACAATGGTTATTAGAATCACAGGTTGATACTGAAGATTTTCTACTTAACGAAGCCCAATTGAAGGATTCTAAAATCATACAGTTGATAAAAACACCTTGGGAAGACGTATATAGATATATCGCTGAAAATCCTTCATTTCTTCACTCTATGGATCCAAGGTTGTTCGAGGAACTAGTTGCAGACATCTTCAAGCGTTTCGGCTGGGATGTGGAACTGACTGCTCATACCCATGATGGTGGATATGATATTATAGCTATCAAGCAAAATGATCCTACATGCCAACGCATACTCATTGAAGCTAAACGATATGCACCAAATCGAGTAGTTGGTGTCGAGATTGTTCGTTCAATATACGGACTTAGGTCTCTTCACGCAGCAAGCCAAGTTGTTCTAGCAACAAGCTCTTATATATCTGATGTGGCAAAAAAAGAATTCCTTAGAGTAATACCTTGGGAACTGGACTTTATTGAACGGGATAGGATTTTAGATTGGTGCAGGCAATATGGTGGAGTGAGTCTAGATGGGTCTTTAAAATGATTACACTGTTTCATGTATGATATTGAGAATAGAAACAGGAACATTGTTTGGGCGAATATACACAGTGTCTTAATTGACAATGATGACAACTACTATTTTCAGTAATTCTAAGATTTATCTATACTCCCGCGAGAATGTATTATCTCCTTGAGAATTATTCTCAGGTGTGTAATAAAACCAATAGCTATTTCTTCTAGATAGCTCTACAGCCTGTCTTTGATGTTTTTGCGTTTGACAACGTGTTTCCAGCTGCCGCCTTGTCGCCGCATTTCTACCAGGCGCGGGATATACCGGAGCAGAGGCAGCATGGTGAGTACCAGTGTATAGACGATGAATTCCCAGCTGTGATTGATGAACCAGCCGATAAACCCGAAACTGAAAAAGGCAATGCTATAAGCGATGGTCGGGGTGCGGAGAATCAACAGTAGCAAGAGGAAAACGCCGAGGTAGATGGGAACACCCCACGGCATGAAAAACATCAGGATGCCGATGCAACATGCCCCGCCTTTACCGCCGTGGAACTTTAAGAAGACGGGGAAGTTATGTCCCAGGACAACGAAAAACCCCGCTAGATATTGCCAGAGGTACGGCGTCCCAAAGTAATAATCCATCCCTACCAAGTATTTTGCTACGGCGATACCGGCGGCGCCTTTGCCGATGTCCACCAGCAGGGTGACCATGCCGTACCAGAAGCCAACCTTATAAAAGACGTTCATGGCGCCGGCATTACGGCTGCCGACATCGCGGATATCCACGCCCTTGCCGAAGCGGGCGACAAGATAGGCCGTAGGGAAAGAGCCTATCAGGTAGGCGATGACCAGAGCGACAACGATAAAAAAAATATGCAAGATTCGGACCTTAAAACCAAAAGATGATTACTTGTCACAGTATATTACAATAGAATGCAGGGGTTTTTCCAGTTAATGAGGAATTAAAGTCTTAAGATTGCATGTCTATTAAGTTATTTCTTAGTACAGGATTATTTCTTTACAAGCAGGAGCGGCGTGTTCCCACCCAAAAAGACTTTTTGGGCGACGCTGCCTAGAGACCAAAGTTTAGTCTTATTCCGGGTTGACATCGCTACCAGGTCGTAAGCGAGTTTATCCGCCGTGTCGATAATTTTATCGGCGACAGAACCAACATCAACCTTATATTCTGCGTGTATCCCTACTTCCTTGCATAAATTACACTGGTGTTTTAAATAGGCGTCCGCTTCTTTATAATATTTTTTATCCTTCTCACTGACCACCTGGATGAGCGTGATTTCCATTTCGAGTTTAGAAGCCATATTAACAATATAGGGAATTATTTCTTCGCTCATTTTTGAGCCGTCTAGTGGCACCAGAGCTTTTTTTAATATACGCTTCTCACGAATATCAGAACGTCGTTTGTGGGCTCTGATGAGCATCACGGCATGACTCATATTAGCCCTTACTACCTTATCGGCGACGCTGCCTACCGCCCAACGAGTAAGTCCAGACCGACCGTGGCTCGCCATAACAATCAGTTGATAAGGCATTTTACTGGCGTATTTTATAATAGTTTCGGCGGGGCTACCGGACAGAGTGACTTTCATTACCTCGATTGGCTTAGCGCCAGTATTCTCAATATATTTATTGGCATGATATTTGGTGACTTTTATAATCTGGTCCATGTATGTTGTATGCTTTTTGGGCTGAAGGACCTCGTTGGGCTCAAAAACAGTCAGCAGACTGATATAGGAACCCATCTTGGCGGCTAATTCTTCAGCGTAAGGTAAAGCCGCCTCTGCCAGCTTGGAACCATCTAAGGGAACAATAATTCGTTCGTACATCTTCTTTCCTTAACGGGTGATATTACATATTTTATGAATATTTGATAGTACATAATAGCATATCTACATCAAATTTCAATGGGTATCTTCCCCTAATTTATTGACAGTCGCTAATCCCAGACCTATAATCTCTATTACCCTTTTTAGGAGGTAAAAACATGTGCTTTTCTAAAATAAAGGAGTTTTTCATCAGAAAAGAGGAACCTGTACCTACACCTCAAATTCAACCCACAGAACTACCTTATCCAGAAGAACCAAAAGATACCAATAAAACAATAGATAGTATAAACGTCGCCGCATTAGTTAATAATTGGCTAACCAAGTACCACGTTCCAGCGCAATACCGGAATTACTGGCAAAACTTTCACATCATCATCTCTACAACTTACGATGCCCCGGCAGCTACCTCCTCACAGAAAGATGAAATGTACCTAAGGCCGGAATGGGCAAATGAAGGGGTACTATCCCACGAACTCGCCCATGAAAGTTATTCGCTGCTTAATTGCTTTAAGAAAGTCACGTTCAAGTGTAAGTATAATAAGTACCTGACCTCTGACCCATTAATAGTTTTACTACATTCCAAGAATACTTATATGAATACTAATATAGTTGAAGCTCATGCGGAAATATATCGTTATATCGGGGACCATATGCCGACAGAGTTATATCAATATTATCCAAAATTATTAGTGTGATAATACCAAAATTAACGTAACTATTTATAGGGTTCTTTGTGGCCGCAGTTCGGGCAGAGATAATATTTAGACATCGGTAAGAAATAAGCCAGCGGCGCCAGCAGGCAGCCCAAAGGCGATACCAGACAGCCGAGGCAGCCGACGCAGCCTAGATATTCCAGTACGTTCTTCCGTGCCTCGCAATAATTCATTGGCGTGCCGCATTGAGGACAATTCATAACACTCCTTCTTTCAAATGTTCACCCTCACCTAACCTCTCCCATAAAGGGAGAGGAATGAACAGCTAGAGTCAAGATAATTCCTTTCGTATCTTCTCTCCCCTTGTGGGAGAGACAACAGTGAGGGGTAATTTCTGGATTAGTAAAGTAAGTGGTCATCCCCCACCCGCTTAGTCACTTTCTCCTTATCCAGGTATTCCAGCAGCGCCTGGACGTACTTACGGCTGGAACCGAACATATCCCGTACTTCTCCCAACGTAATCTTGCCGTTCTTTTTGATTTGGGCAGTGATTTTGTATTTCATTTCGTCGTAGGCTTGGGCGGAAAAGACGATATTATCACTCACCTTAACCACCTTGCCCTGTCCGATAAGGATATTGAGCAAATCCGGGTCGGGGATAAGGTCGGAGGGCGGGGCAAAGGGGCTGGCGGCTAAAGACTTTAAGAACTTATCCATTTTATCCTGCTGGGCAGCAGTCAGCTTAACCGTATGAGATGGGAGGCGGATATAGCCTCCCTCCTCTATCAAAATCCCCTTCTTGATCAAGCTCTCCAGTGCAAGTGTTACAAAATTCCCCAGTTTAAGTCGGGTGGCGAACTCCGCCCGGGGCATGCCGGGTCGGGCGGGGTACTTCTTATGATATTCCGCCAGATTAGCAACGGTTTTTTCGCTTAAGTTTTTCCAGCCAGGTGCCGTCAAGAGCAGACGATTTTTACTTTCACCAAGGGCAATAACGCGTCCTTCCTCAACTAATAAATTTATGACGCTTGTAATTTCATTTAACGGAATATTACTCTGTATTGATAGTGCGGCAAGCTCCAGCGGCTGTTTGGTTTCCAGCAGGGCTAAGATTACCTCTCCAGCAGTGCCGCTTTCTTTAACCTTAAGGTTCTCGATGACTTCGGGACGGAACCGGCGAAGTCTTTTAGCCTGCGCGTCCACAATTTCTCCACCGCCCAGTGTCTCAATAGGCGAGCGGATAATATATTTATCACCTTTTATAATCGCCAGCGGCTTTTCTAACGTCAGTTGTGCCCAGGTGACGTCGCCGGGCTTAAGCGCCTCACTTTCTAACAAGCGTACTTTAGCCATCGTCTCCGCCGCTAAGGTATGAAAGCTTATCTCCGCGCCGTGCTTAATTCCGTGTTTTAAATAAGCAATCAGCTTAAGATTCACTGTGACTAGATTGGTGGGTTTAAGCCAGCCGGGCTTGGTCACCACATCACCTCGCGTTAGCTGGCTAGTGTTAATCCCCACCAGGTTCGCCGCCACCCGACTGCCCGGAGTAGCGGTATCTATTTTCGCTTTATGCGTCTGGAGGGCGCGGATTCTGGACTTCAAACCGGTGGGGACAATTTCCACCTCCTGTCCCACGGTTAAAGCGCCGTCGATAAGCGTGCCGGTGACCACCGTGCCAGAGCCGGTAATCGTAAAAATACGGTCGATGGGGAGGCGGGGACGTCCCAGGTCTTTCTTAGGTTCGGTTTGGTCCAACTGCTTATCAATAACGCTTACGAGCTCCGGAATGCCTTCGCCGGTGACCGAGGAGACGGCAATGATAGGCGACCCAGCGATGGTAGTAGTGGCGATGAGCTCTTCCAACTCCATGCGGACCAGCGCCAGCATCTCCTCGTCCACTAAGTCTTTTTTCGTGATGGCGACCACCCCGCGTTTTACCCCGATTAAGTCCAGAATGGCGAGGTGCTCAAGCGTCTGGGGCATGATGCCTTCGTTGGCGGCGACAATCAGCAAAGCCAGGTCGATACCACCGACGCCTGCCAGCATATTCTTCACGAAACGCTCGTGCCCCGGCACATCGACAATACCCACCTCTCGACCGCTCGGTAGCTTGAGCCAGGCAAAACCCAAATCGATGGTCATGCCTCGCTCTTTTTCTTCCCGCAGACGGTCGGGGTCAATACCGGTGAGTGCTTTCACCAGCAGCGACTTGCCGTGGTCGATATGACCCGCTGTACCGAGAACGAACATTTTTTCTCTACATCAATTTTATATTTTTAACGTTTCACAGGCGTCACTGCCTGTGACACAAATAACCATTTATAGTTTACCGGCTGCTTAACTATTCCCGCTTTTACAGGATTAAATATAACGTAATTCATTATGTCGAAGAAGTCATTTTCATTCCTGATAATTCGGTCATAGTTTTCATCAATCCAAATACTGCCTTTAACATGTAATACTCTTTGTATTTCATGAGCCGAGTAGGATTTAATACTATGCATTATCTGAGCAAGGCTGTAATAAACTCCTCTAGACTGTTCTAGCGGTAACAATACTATATGAACGTGCGTTTTCATTACAACGCAGGCATACAATTTATATTTTTTATCGATGTGATACTTAATAGCCGCTAAAACAATATCTTTAGCCGGTGGAGTTAGTTCATATCCTATCGCTACATTAAAAGTGATAAAATAAGCACTCCCGGGGTTCTCCCAGTGTGGCAGATTCCTTTTGTATATTCGGAACTCTTTAACTGGTTTTAACCTAGAGCCTGATTTCAATATCATTCCCCTTAATGATTATTCACGGGCAGAGACGCCCGTGAGACGGTCTTTACACTGTATAACGTTTTACTGCTATTCCCTAATGGTGGAAAAACCTGATGCCGGAAAACGCCATAACCATGCCGTAATCGTTGCAGGCTTTAATAACGTCATCATCACGGACCGAGCCGCCAGGCTGTAAAACGTAAGCCACGCCGCTTTCATAAGCCCGGTCGATAGTATCGCGGAAGGGTATCATGCCGTCGGACGAGAGGGAGACGCCCTTAAGCTTCTTCAGCCAGTCCCTTTTCTGGTCCCAGGTAAGCTGCGGCGGCACTCTAACCATGGCGGACTTTATCGTTTCTTTTTCAAACTTGTTCAGTCGTTCCTGTAAATATAAATCAATGGCGTTATTCTTATCCGCCCGAGAGACATCTTCACGCCACTTAATCGCCAAAACGGTGGGATGCTGACGCAAGAACCAGCGGTCGGCTTTTTCCGCCGCCAGGCGCGTACAATGAATGCGTGACTGCTGCCCCGCCCCGATGCCGATAGCCTGCCCGTCTACGGCGAAGCCGATGGTATTAGACTGGGTGTATTTAATAGCCGTCGTGCAGATAATAAGGTCGCGGACAACATCGGCGGAGAATTCCTTCTTTTTCGTCACGACATTTTTTAGCATATCTGCTGTAGCGATAGTATTGTTGCGCTTCTGCTCGAACTGGATGCCGAAGACCTCGCGCATCTCTGTTTCTTCCGGTGTGTAATCAGCGTCCATTTCGATAACTAAATATTTACCGCTTTTTTTGGCTTTAAGGATATCCAAGGCGTCTTTTTCATATCCCGGGGCGATGACACCGTCGGAGACCTCTCGATAAATCAGCTTAGCCGTCGGCACATCCACTTTATCGCTCAAAGCCACGAAGTCGCCGTAGGAAGAAACGCGGTCGGCGCCGCGGGCCCGAGCATAAGCCGCCATCACCGGCGACTCCGACATGTCCTCGACGAAATAGGCTTTCTTAAGTACATCGGTAAGCGGGATGCCCACCGCTGCCCCTGCCGGACTGACATGCTTAAAGGACGCCGCCGCCGGCAGCTTGAGAATCTGCTTCAGCTCTCTAACTAGCTGCCAGGAGTTCAAAGCATCCAGCATATTGATATAACCCGGCGCGCCGTTAAGGACATTAAATGGGAGAGTACCTTTCTTGGCGAAAATGCGGGCGGGTTTCTGGTGGGGATTAAAACCGTAACGTAGGATAATTTCTTTTTCAGCCATTTTATGACTCCTGAATTTCTTTATTTATCAGCCAGACTGGAAAGCGCTTTGATAACAATATCATCTTCTTCCGGCAGGACAGTGCGAGGGTCGAGGAGGAGCTGGTCTTTTTCCACTCGCCCGATGATTGGAACTACCATAAGGCGTAACTTACGCCCGATTTCTTGTGATTTCTTGCCGCCACCAATAGATACCAGCTTGGTCGGCAAGCTGCCGCCTGGTAAACTGCCACCCCCTACCATCGTCTCCCCATTAACCACTTTAGCGTCACCGTAAGCCTTTGCCCAGTTTTTGGCGCGTTTTTCTATTTCCTTCAGCGGCGCGGCAATCATTCGCCAGACCGGAATTTTAACGACCGCCTCTCCTTTGAGATAATACAGTAGCGTTACTGCCAATGCTGCCAGTCTCGTTTTATCGATGCGTAATGCCCGCGCCAACGGGTGTCGCTTAAGTTTATCGATATACTGCTTTTCACCGACGATAATGCCAGCCTGCGGTCCGCCTAATAACTTATCGCCGGAGAAGAAGGTAAGCGAGACTCCTACTTTAACGCTTTGCTGCACCATCGGCTCCGGAGCTAATCCGAATTTGGTAGTATCCAGCAAACTTCCGCTACCGATATCGTCAAGAACTAATAAGTGGTGTTTCTTACCGATATTCACCAACTCTTCTAACGTGACTTCACTGGTAAAGCCCACCAGCCTAAAATTACTGGAATGTACGCGCATAAGAGCCACAGTTCCCTCGTCGATGGCTTCTTCAAAGTCGCGGGCATAAGTACGATTAGTCGTCCCTACCTCGACAAGTTTTACGCCGCTCTGCCGCATGACGTCCGGAATGCGGAAGCCACCCCCTATCTCCACCGCCTGACCGCGAGAAACGATGACTTTTTTACGCTTGGCTAAAGCCGTAAGTCCTAGAAGCACCGCCGCGGCGTTATTATTAACAACAAGCGCCGCTTCGGCGCCGGTAAGCTGGCATAAAAGACTCTCTACGTGTACATGGCGCGACCCTCGTTCGCCGCTTGTTAAGTCAAACTCAAGATTGGCGTAGCCGCGGCTGGCTTCTTCCATGGCTGTCAGAGCTTGTTCACTTAAAGGCGCACGTCCAAGATTAGTATGTAAAATCACGCCGGAGGCATTGATTACACGGCGTAGACTTGGTTTGACGATAGTATTAAGTCGATTCAGTGTCGCAGTAACTATTTGGTCTAGGGAGGGGCGGGGTTTACCTGACTTTATGTTTTTACGTTCTTGCTCCAGCTGCTGTCGGACAACATCAACTAATAACTCATGAGGGTAGTTCTTGGTCGAACGGGCAAATCGGGCGTCAGTTAACACCTTATCAACACTCGGCAATTTCCGCAGTTCCGTGTCCATCGGCTTAATTCTACACAATAAATAGGTTTACTTCAAAATGTAGTAGAATGAAAATATAGACCTATATTATAATTTCCCAGCAACATGATTTATCCAGCAGGAAAACATCTTATGAAAATCGCAGTAGCCATGAGTGGCGGCGTCGACTCTTCCGTAGCTGCCGCTTTACTTAAGCGAGAGGGGCATGAAGTCATCGGTGTGACAATGCAATTATCTTCCCCTGACGATACTGTTCGCCAAGCCATCACCGACGCCCAAAAAGTCGCTGAAAAACTGGGAATTGAACACCATATTATCGATTTACAGGATGTATTTTCTCGCACGATTATTACCGACTTTTACCGCGAATACAGTCGCGGCTATACACCGAATCCCTGTGTTATGTGCAACAGGGATATCAAATTTGGTATATTGTGGGAAAGGGTTAAGGGGCTGGGAGTAGAGTTTTTAGCCACCGGGCATTATGCCAGAATTGCAAAAGACGATAACCGATATCTACTGAAAAAAGGGAAGGATAAGCATAAAGACCAAAGTTACTTTCTTTGCCAGCTGACGCAGGAACAGTTGTCTCGTACCCTGTTCCCGCTCGGCAGGTTGACTAAAGAAAAAGTAAAACAAATTGCTCGTAAACTTGGACTTCCCGTCACGGAAAGACCGGAAAGTCAGGAAATATGTTTTGTAACAGATAATGACCATGCCCGATTTTTAAGAGAACACTTCTCGGGGGAAATAAAACCGGGACCGATACTAAACAAACAGGGGAAATTAATGGGACAACATCAAGGCATTATGTTTTATACCGTCGGGCAGCGTAAGGGACTCGGCATTACAGCTGCCGAACCGTTATATGTAACTGCCATTGAACCGGAAAGGAATACTGTAATCGTTGGAATAAAAGAGGAAACATACTCCAGTGATTTGGTTGCCGATAACCTTAACTGGATAGCCATAACCATGCCGGAAAAACCAATCAAGGTAAAAGCTAGAATTAGATATCATCACCCGGAGGCAAACGCTATTATTACCCCACTGGACGAAAAGCGTGTTCATGTGAAATTCAATAAACCGCAAATGGCTATCACTCCCGGACAAGCGGTGGTTTTTTATCATGGCGATACTGTTATCGGAGGCGGTAAAATAGTGAGACAAGGCAGGTAAATTATGGTTTCGATAATCGCCGTAAACCGGAGTGAAAAGAAAGGCACCAGTAAAAAACCTGTTCCGGAAATAGAGGTTAAAGAAGGCTTCGGCGTCGTCGGCGATGCCCACGCTGACTGCCAGACACACCGCCAGGTAAGCTTGCTGGCGATAGAGAGCATCGACAAAATGCGCCGTAAAGGCTTCGACTTTTTAAAACCGGGAGACTTTGCGGAAAATATTACCACCAAAGGTATCAACTTAGCTTCACTCCCTATCGGCACCAGATTAAACGCCGGTAAAGAAGTGATATTGGAAATTACACAGATCGGCAAGGAATGTCATGCCGCCTGCGCTATCCGTAAGCAGGTAGGCGACTGTGTCATGCCGCGGGAGGGGGTATTCGCTAAAGTTATTCGCAGCGGACGCATAAAAGCTGGTGACACTATCAAGATAGTCGATAAGAGAAAAAATGGAAAGTAAAATTTTAACCAACATCGAATATAGTCGCGTTCTTGGTACCTGCCGAACAGCTACTGAAAGAATCATTAAAGAAACCGCCCTGACCATCCGCATCAGCGGCAAACACCATGCCACGGCAATGATTCTGGCGACGTTAGAAAGAGAATTCATTTATGGTCACCTGCTAACCCAGGGAATAATCCAAAGCGCTAGGGATATACGAAGTCTAACGATCAGAAACTATACCGCTGAAGTTACTCTAGCTCGCAAGGTTAATAAGAAACCACCCCACCATAAAGTCAGCTCTAGTCTTAAGGTAAGAACCAGCGACATTTTTAACTATGTGAAGGCTATCACGCAATCCGAGATATTTAACGAGACGGAAGCTGTTTATACCGCCGGCTTGTTTCTTTATGGTAGAGAGGCAGCAGTTTGCATCGCCGAAGACCTGGGACGGTACAACGTTTTGGATAAGGTCATCGGTTATGGTCTCCTGCATAATATCGATTTCCGCCAGACCATCGTAGCTTCTACTGGCAGGCAGCCTGCAGAAATGCTGTTAAAATGCCGTAATGTAGGCATCCCCGTTATTGCCACTAAAGCGGTACCGACTACTCTGGCGGTTGAAATCGCCGATAAAGCCGGCATCACCATTATCGGGCTGGTGCGAGGTAAGACAATGATAGTTTATAGTCACCCGGAGAGAATCATTTAAATGTCGAGCTTAAAAACATCAAGGAAAATTAATTGTTGGGAACTAACCAGCAAACAGCTGACCCCAACAAAGTCGGACGTTATTGTCGAGGAGGAACTGCCTATCTATGTTAACGGTAAGCAGCTAATCACCGCCTCCGTTACCCCTACCTTCGAGAGGGAGTTTGCTTTAGGCTACCTACTAGGTCAGGGATTCATTAACCGACAGGATGAAGTAGAATCGGTAGAAATACTAAACAACACCATCCACGTGACTTTGAAGGATAAACGCAAAATATTCACCGGTACAGGAAAGACCGACTACCGCATTGTTTCCAGCGGCGGCAGGTCTATGTATGCCGGAGATGCCGCTTTGCCGGTAATAAAATCAAATATTTCCGTTCGGAAGCGAATTATCTTTTACGCGATGAATCAGCTTTTTAGAAATGCCGAGCTTTATGAAACAACCAAGGGCGTCTATGCCGCCGGACTTTTTGACACCAGAGCCAGTGCCATCTGTATCGTCGAAGATATTGGACGGCATAATACGCTGGATAAAATCATCGGTTATGCCCTAAGGCATAAGGTCGATTTCAGTAAGTCGATACTCGTTTCTACCGGTCATATGGCTTCGGAGATGGTCACGAAAATATCCCGCTGCGGTATCCCCATAGCCGCCACTGTAACTGCTGTAACCGATAAAGGACTAGAAATCGCGAAAAAGTACGGTCTGACTATCATCGGCTTTGTGCGGGATAAAGGCACTAAAATGAGCACGGATATGAATGTAAAAGTTACCAAAGCCGCCAGCATGAAAATATACTGCGGCGCGGCGAGAATCATCTGTGAATAACCCATTCTTTAGGGTAAAATAAAGATATGACTAAAGGTATTATCGAGCGGATACTTAAGCTAAAAAAGGCTAAAAACGCTGTAATCCTCTCACATAACTATCAGCGTGGCGAAGTTCAGGATATTGCGGACTTCGTGGGAGATTCGCTGGAGTTAAGCCAAAAAGCCGCTAAAACCAACGCTGACGTTATCGTCTTTTGCGGTGTACACTTCATGGCGGAGACGGCTTCAATTCTTAACCCTAAAAAAACTGTATTGTTACCGGACGCTGGCGCCGGTTGTCCCATGGCTAATATGATTAACGCCGAACAGTTACGGGCTAAGAAGAAAGAACTGCCGGGCTATACGGTTGTCACCTACATCAATTCTACCGCCGCCGTCAAAGCCGAGTCCGATTACTGCTGTACATCGGCTAACGGCGTTAAGGTAGTTAACAGTATCAAAAACGATAAAATTTTGTTCGTTCCAGACCAGTATTTGGGCTACTTTATCTCAAAAAAGACGGGTAAAAAAATGGAACTCTGGCCTGGCTACTGTCCCACTCACGTCAAAATATCGCCGGAGGATATTCTCCAACAAAAAATGAAACATTATAAAGCCAAAGTGGTGGTACACCCAGAGTGCCGACCGGAGGTTATCGCCCTGGCGGACGAAGCCTTAAGCACCAGCGGCATGATACGCTACGCTGCCCAACCGGACGTGACGGAGTTAATCGTTGGCACCGAAGTTGAATTATTACATCGTCTTAATAAAGAAAACCCGGGTAAGAAATTCTATCCGGCTTCCAAGAATGCCGTATGCCCCAACATGAAAAAAATTACACTGGAAAAAATACTAACATCGCTGGAAATGATGATGCCGGTGGTAAAAGTGCCGGAAGCCATACGCCTAAGAGCTTTAACGCCCGTCGAATGTATGCTGAAAATCGTTTAAGAGGAAAAATTATGCTTACCATGGAAGAGCTTAAGAGATACGACCGGCAGATAATGATTTACGGCTTCGGGGAGGCGGGACAGGAGAAGCTTAAGAAAGCTAAAGTGTTCCTGGCGGGGGTGGGGGGACTAGGCTCGCCGGTGGCTATTTATCTGACGGCGGCGGGTATCGGCACCTTGCGTATCGCCGACCACGATAAAGTTGAGTTGAGCAACCTCAATCGACAGGTGATTCATTGGGAAGAAAACATCGGTAAAAGAAAAGTGGATGCCGCCGCAGATAAACTGCATAAACTCAATTCAGATATAAAAATAGAAACTATCGCCGAGACAATCACCGCAGCTAATGTCGCCAAACTAGTAGGCGATTCGGATCTAATCGTTGACGCTATGGACAATCTGCCCACGCGATATATATTAAATAAAGCAGCCGTCGATAAAGTCATCCCGTTTTTCCATGGGGCGGTCTATGGCTTCGAAGGCAGAGCCATGACCGTGTTGCCGGGCAAGACCGCCTGTCTGAACTGCCTGTATCACGGCGCAAGCGTGCCCAAAGAGAAATTCCCGGTCATCGGCGTAACGCCGGCAGTTATTGGATGCATCCAGGCGACAGAGGTCATAAAGTATATCGTGGGACTGGGCGAGCTTCTAACCAATCGATTGCTTAACTATGATGGTTTACAGATGAAATTCAGTGAGTTTAAAATCAACCGCGACCCAAACTGCGAGGTCTGCGGCAAAAACGCGAAACAGGTGAAAAAGCGATGAGCGTAAATGTAGAAATATCATCGGGATTCGGGAGGTACACGGACGGCGTTTTAAACATGAAGGTGGAAGGCAAAACCGTCCGCGAAGCTTTACACGACCTGGTAAAACAGTTCCCCAAGCTAAAGAGAATGCTCCTCGATAAGGACGGCAACCTGATGCATTCTTATGATTTTTATATCAACGGGCAGAGCGTGTATCCCAAGGACATGAATAAACCGCTAAAAGACGGTGATAAGCTTAATGTCCTATACGTGATTCACGGGGGGTGAGGTGGTAAAACATTTTATAATACCCCACCTTTACCCCTACTAGATTCCCGCTTTCGCGGGAATGACGGCAAAATTAAGGCTACCCTAAATTTTCGTCCAGTCGATTTCCAGCTTGCAGACCGGGCAATCCTGTTTAGCCGGTACTTCTACCTTACAATGCGGACAGAGATATTTATCACCTGCTCTTAATGGCAGTAGATGTTTGTGTTTCTTTTCTTTATCTTTAGCCATGGTGTAACTCCTAAAATTAAATATACATATATTTTAGCATATATAATTGAGTAAAATTAAATACAAAACAAAAGCGAGAAATTTTTCTAAAGCTATTAATATATGTTACGTATAAATATAATATTTGATAACATAAAATGATAGTTAGTGTTATAATATTATAAAATTAAAAACATTTATGTTATTTAAATGTAAAATATATGTTTGTAAAAGCAATAGAAACAGCTACCAAATTTACAAGACCAATTCATACTATTATTAGAAATTACAACACAACTGAAATTCAAACATCAGCTGCAAGTCTTTTTTTTATAAATTCTAGTGGTTGGGCTTTAACATGCGCCCATGTAATAGACCTCATAATTGGTGCAGAAAAACTTAGAGAAAAAAAGGAGGCATTTAAAAGAGAATTACTTCAACAAAAAGGTAAATTAAAGGAAAGTAGATTAAGAAACGAACTTGAAAAAAAATATCAGTATAAAAAAAATACCCCTTATGAAATACATAATCGTATGATGAATTGCATAAAAGGAAACCTTGATGTTAGATTCTTTAAACATCCCAAATTGGACGTTGCTTTGATAAAATTTGAAGGATATGATGAATTATTATGCAACACTTTTCCCATTTTCCCATCTGACACGTCAATTCTTAAACAGGGCAAGTACTTGTGTCGTCTTGGCTTTCCATTCCCAGAGTTTACAAATTATACTTTTGATACACAAAATGACCAAATATCATGGACTAATACGGGGCAAGAAAACACGCCAATATTCCCTATAGAAGGTATGTTAACTAGACACTTGGTAGATGAAAACGGTACTATTGTAGGATTTGAATTGAGTACACCTGGTTTAATGGGACAAAGCGGAGGACCTGCTTTTGATTTTGATGGAAAGATTTGGGGGATGCAATCTAGAACTAGGCATCTAGATTTAAATTTTGACATAAATCAAGAAGTAATGAGACAAGGTAAAAAGAAATTTGTTTCAGACCATGCTTTTCTTCATGTTGGTATGTGTATACATGTTGATATATTAAAAAGTTTTATGCGAGATAAAGGTGTGCAATTTCAAGTAGAATAATTATATTTATATTATAAATAAAAATATATCCAAATACTTCAACACAATAATTAGTAGTTTGCCTTGTTTATATTAATTTTTTCTTTTGTAGCCACTTCCCCTTTTGTTCCAACCGCGTTTGTTCATCCGTAGTCTTATAGTTGGATAGAAAATCTTTGGTAAAAGCGTCGAACGTGCCGTCCAGAATAGCGCTTCTGATGTCACGCATGAGGTTGCTGATAAAACGCAGATTATGGATGGTAGCCAGTCGCAAAGCTAAAAGCTCCTCGGCGCGGAAGAGGTGGCTCATATAAGCGGCAGAGAACGTCCGGCAGGTATAGCAGTCGCATTTTGGGTCGATGGGTTTATCCATCTTCGCGTAAGTTGCTCGGCGGATATTTATCCTCCCCTTACGCGTAAAGAGGGCGCCATTACGCGCGACACGCGTTGGTAAAGCGCAATCGAAAAGGTCGATGCCGCGTGCCACCCCCGCAACAAGGTCATCCGGCGAGCCGACGCCCATGAGATAGCGCGGCTTGTCTTTAGGTAATAGCGCTGTCGTTTGTTCGATTATCGGTAGGGTGACCTCTTTCGGTTCGCCGACGCTTAAGCCACCGATAGCGTAGCCGGGGAAATCCAGCTTTGTCAGGTATTCCGCCGAAACTTGCCGTAAGTCCGGGAACATGCCCCCCTGCACGATGGCATAAAGCGCCTGTTTATTATTCTTATGCGTTTTAAGACATCTCTCTGCCCAACGGTACGTCCTCTCCATAGCCTGACGAACTTTTTCTTTATTATCGCCGTAAGCGGAGCACTCATCCAGTACCATAATAACATCGGCGCCTAAAGACTCCTGATACTTGACCGCCAGCTCGGGCGTCAGGAAATGCTCGCTGCCATCGATATGGGAACGAAAAGTAGCGCCCTCGTCGGTTATCTTGCATAGCGGTGAAAGACTAAAGACCTGGTAGCCGCCGCTATCGGTGAGGATGGCGCCATTCCAGCCCATGAACCGATGCAATCCCCCCAGCTTTTTAATAACATCGATGCCGGGGCGTAGATAAAGGTGATAGGTATTAGCAAGGAGCATGTTAAAACCTAGCCCCTTTACGTCTTCCGGGGTGAGGGTCTTGACCGTCGCCTGACTACCCACCGGCATGAAGGCAGGTGTGAGTACTTTACCATGAGGGGTATTAAGCTCACCGGCGCGGGCGTCATGACACGTCTTGAGTAAATCGAAATGCTTCTTCATATGTCTTTCTACTTACTTCACCATTCCGGTGAAAACCGGAATCCAGTAAATTCAGCCTAGCTTGATGATAACAATTCTCCATAAAGGTCCTGCCATAAAGGATTGACCTTCTCTATCAATAACAATTTCCACTTCCTTTTCCATTCTTTGATTTGTTTTTCTCTTTGAAGTGCCGCATCGTGGTCATCACATTGTTCAAAATATACTAATCTATGAACGCCATATTTTTTAGTAAATCCTTTTACAAAGTCTTTTTTATGTTCGTAAACACGGCGTATAAGATCACTAGTTACGCCTGTATAAAGAGTTCCATTACGTTTACTAGCAAGAATATAGACATAGTATTCACTCATCGTTTCAACCTGGATACCGGCTTTTGCCGGTATGGATTTTTATATATAACATTTTTTACTGAATCAACCTGTTAGCAATGATGCTGCGGTGCACTTCATTTACACCGACATATATCTCGGTCATTTTGGCATCGCGATAGAGTCGTTCCAGCGGGAGAGACTTCATCACGCCATAAGAGCCGTGAATCTGCATCGCCAGACTGGTGACATCTACCGCTACCTGTGAGGCGAAAAGTTTAGCCGTCGAGGATTCATACTGGATGCTCTGCCCCTGGTCGCGGAGGAAGGCTGTACGATAGACTAGCCAGCGTGCGGCTTCGATACGGGACGCCATCTCCGCCAGCATCTGCTGGATAGCCTGCATTCTGGCAATGGGCTTGCCTTGCGCCTGACGCTGTTTAGCGTAGTCCAGTGATAAATCCAGCGCCGCTTGTGCCACCGCTACCCCCTGCATCGCTACACTCATCCGTTCAATGCTGATGGCATCTAATAAAATATCGAATCCCTGCCCCGGCTTACCGATTAAGTTTTCCTCCGGCACGTAAACATCATCGAGATTGACGATAGACGTGCCCAGTCCCCTTAACCCCATCGTTTCCAGTACTTCCTGCACGGCAAAGCCTTTAGACTTCGACTCCATGATAAAAGCATTAAGTCCCTCCGCGCTTTCACGGCGGGCGAACAAAAGTACTACGTCCAGCACTGGCGCCAGTGACATGAACATTTTCTGTCCGTTGATAATAAAGCCTTTGCCGGAGCGCCGGCAGATAGTCTTAATCATACGCGGGTCGGAACCAGTGTCCGACTCGGTAAAACCAATACCCCCTAACCATTTACCACTCGCCAGAGGCGTAAGGAGACGCTTTTTCTGCTCCTCATTGCCGAAGCGATAGATGCCTTCTTCCGGAACGGTGTTAACCGCCATGATGGCGCCGACGGATAGAGATGCCTGGCAAATCTGCTCCAGCGTTAGGATAAAGCTAACATAGCCGGCGCCGCTGCCGCCATATTTTGCCGGATAAGGTAAGCCTCGGAAGCCGAGTTTACCTATTTCTTTAGCCAGAGCTAATGGAAATTCGTTAGTGCGGTCGATTTCCGCGGCTTTAGGGGCAACTTTTTTTAGAGCAAAGTCCTTAGCGGTCTTTTGCAGCATCTTTTCCTGTTCGGTCAGGTTAAAGTCCATAAAGCTTATCTCCAAACAACAGTTAAATTATACACAAGAGAACTTAAAACTCAAAAAATCAAAGTAGTTGTAATTACATTTTACATCGTTATAAGATAGGGCTGATGGAAACCGAACTAAAAAAAATAATGGCACAGCGAAAGAAAGTTTACATTACCGATAAAACCCGCCTGCCTTCAGCGGTATTAATACCCCTTTATAAAAAAGATGGAAAATACCATATTATCTTCATCAAGCGGACGCAAAAGGTTAAGGTACATAAGGGCCAAATTTCTTTCCCTGGAGGGATGCGGGATAAAGGGGATAATACGCTGCTCGATACCGCCCTGCGGGAAGCAGAAGAGGAAATCGGCTTACATAGAGAAGATGCTATCATACTCGGCGAACTGGATGATGAAATCACCACGACTTCCAATTACATCGTCACACCATTTATCGCCTTGATACCATGGCCTTATAATTTAACGCCAAACAAGATGGAAGTGGCTAAGATAATCGGCGTGCCTATTACTTCATTACTGGAGAAGAACAGCCGAAAGCCGGATACCGAAACGCTTAACGGCAAGAAGGTAGATTCCTTCGTGTATTACTATCAGAGAACAAAAATCTGGGGCGCAACGGCTAGAATATTAAAGAAATTGTTGGAAATGATAGAACGTATTAATAATTAAGTTAACTAGACCAGAACGCAATCCCGAAAGATAATGTTTTTACTGTAACCCTCGTACGTGGCTTGGACCGCTACTTCCTCCCCTTCCTTGAGACGACTTAATTTAGATAATTCTTCTTTATTGAATGTGCAACGCAAACTCCAAGCCATTCTCTTTTTCGCGCTGGTAATCATGGCATAACGGATATCAAGCTGGTCTTTGATAAATACCTTTTCAACCACACCCCTGATGATTAAAGTTTTATCGGCAAACGCCGTATCTGCTTTATCCTTATCCATCCTGAAAAGTGTGTCGATTTGTTCTGTGGTTATTTCCATGCCGTCTCGAATATCTACCAGCTTTATCGTGGGTTCAGGAAGAGGTTCGGGTTCAATGTCAAGTTCAGGTTTCGTTGCTGTCGGCGGCGTGAATTGGGGTACTGGCTCCGGTTCAGGTTCGCTTTCGTCTGACGGTGGGGGCGGGGTCTCTTCCGTCTGCTCTGATTCCGCAACAGGTTCAGATTCGGGTGGAGGCTCTTCACTCGGTTCCGGCTCATTAACAGGTTCAGAAGCAGGTGGTTCTTCATCAACAGGTTGGGGTTCTGGTGGGGATTCAAGCACAGGCGGAGTTTCCTCAACAGATTCCGACTGTGGCGAGGCTTCGGCAGCTGGTGAAAGCGCTTCATCAGGTTGAGATATCGGAGTAGACTCAGCAGGAGGCGTCTCCTCCATAACAGGTTCAGATTGGGGAAGAGGTATAGGCGGAGGGGGTGTTTTAGCAAAAATAGGTTTTAGTGGCGGTTTGGTTTTCGGTCTCGGTCTAGGTTCATATTCGATGGTAGATTCATCAGTGTCTTCAGCGCTGGTTGGTTTTAAAGCACGGTTGCGTTCTTCCTCAAGCTCTTTATAAGTTTTATCGATTACCTTAAAAGCCTTCGACATCAGTGGGTAGCCGCACCACTGACAAACCCAGTCTTTGGTTCTCAATGTTTGGCGACCACAGTTAGGACAATCTGCCATGAAAATTCCTCATCCATAGATTACACACCAGTACAACTACTTGTCAACCTTAGAAGATTGACAACTTGCTCATCCATGAGGAATTATGTATTCTTTTTTAGCTAAACGAAGTTATTCTGCTAATTAACGTCTGCCCCGTTAATCAAGCTAAATGAATCTTGATAACAATAAAAGTATATAGTCGAAATTATCTCGATTTATCTTTTTACACTTATACTTTCTTCCGGCGAACAACCACTAAAACAACGGTGATAACCGCACCCAGAACAACCACGATGCCAATAACTATGTATAGTTGAATATAATCCGTCTGCCAGTTGGCGGTGATAGTCGCCGGGGAATTCATTCTTATTTCAGAACTTGGTTGCGAAGTGGTTAAGGCGCCACTCCAACCGGTGAAAATATGTCGGATGATGAAGCCCTGTTCTGGCGCAACGTTAATACTAGCCTTTTCTCCTTCATCATACCAGCCAGCGCCGGTGGGTGTGCCATAATCTGAATTAATAGTTAAAAGATATTCATGACGCCAGTTAGCCGTTACCGTTTTCGGGCTACTCATAACCAGTGTGCCTGAAGCTGTAGTCTCGGTTAAGTCACCACTCCAGCCAGTGAAGTAATGCTTGGTATCTGATGTTTCAACTGTGGCGGTAATTGAAAAAGTTGCTGAAGAGCCTTGTTGATACCAGCCAGCTCCAACAGGATTGCCGAAAGCGGAATTAATAGTAAGTAGATATTCATTACGCCAGCTAGCCGTTACCGTCCTAGGACGACTCATAACCAATGAACCTGAACTTGAAGCCCCGGTAAAGTCACCACTCCAGCCAGTGAAGTAATGCTTGGTATTCGATGTTTCAACATAATCTGTGACAGAAAAAGTTGCTGCGGTGTCTTCTTTATACCAGGTACCTCCAGCAGGACTGCCGAAAGTAGAATTAACGGTGAGGAGATATTCTTTCTGATAATTCGCAGTGAAAGACCCCTTAGTAACAGTCCTAGTGGTTGAAGTACCTCCGTCGCTCCAGCCAGTAAAGGCATAACGGGTGCCGCTGTCAATATTAACGGTCTGGGGCACGGTCATGGTATGAGAACCACCAGGTACCCAGAAAATCGGGGGTGGTACTAACGTATAATTATCATCGTCTAGCGTTAATATAGTTTGACCTGTGTTAGGAAGATTGGTAGTGAAGGAGAATTTGGCAATTAGAGGAAGTTCTCCAGAATAGCGGTCATCTAACACAGGGTGTTGGTCTGAATGCTCATCTGTAGTTAAGGGACTTGCATATTCATAAATTTCTTCAGCAGAAAGCTCATAATCATTATTGGTATCAGTGGTGTCAAATTTGTCTAAAGCCTGTAAAATATAGTAGGTAAAAACGGAATGCTGGAATGAATTATTCCACCACCAACTTCCGTCGGAAGGAGAACACATCAAAATTACCCGTCCACTGTCTGTCAAAGCATTCAGTAAATCTCTTGTATAAAAGTAGTTAAAAATAATAGTGATTTTTCCAGCTTTGATCGACCGAAATGAATTTGCTAATTCGGAAGAGGATATCCCGGTAGAAAGAGAAGAAGTGCAATCATAAGTACTTAAATAGTCATGCGAAGAATCAAACCCCCAAACATAAGATGAATAAAATAAGATTACAGTATCATTAATATCAGCATTAGTCGCCAGCCAGTCAATAGCCGAAAGAATAGCTGACTTAGTCGCCTGTGAGTTTGTCAGCAACCGCACATGGCTGCTACCCCACGTAGGACTAAGCTTTTCAGAAAGTTCTCGCGCATCATTGTCCCCATACGCAGAACCAAGATAGTTTTGATAAGTTGAAATGCCAACGAACACTCCCCAACATTGTGGGGTTGTTGAGTCGGCCTGGGCTTTTACACAAGGCAAAGCAAATGTGGTTACTAGTAACATGATAAGTGCAAAAAAGGAAATAGTTGATACCCTAAAAAAAAGCTTTTTCATATCCCCCTCCTATTAGATAATTACTATATTGCTCTATCAACGATTCTTGTATTTATTATACATGAAAAAGAAATAAGCTTAATAATAATAAACATAATATAGACATATGTCAAGACAAAACACATAAAATGCCAATAGAGTCTTAACATTCTATTGTTAAGTTTCCTTATTATCTATTGACATGATAGCTAAAATGAATTTATAATAGATATGAAGGGTTAAAAATGGCAGTTAAAAGCTATTACGATATACTCGGCGTAAATAGAAACGCCACGGATAAGGATATCAAGCAGGCGTACCGACGGTTGGCGCGCAGGTACCATCCGGACGTTAACCCCGGCGACAAATCGGCGGAGGCGAAATTCAAGGAAATGAACGCCGCCTACGAGGTGCTTTCCGATAAGGAGAAAAGACAAAAGTACGATAAGTATGGCGATAAATGGCAGTATGCCGACCAGTTCGAGCAGGCTGCTCGACAACAGTCGCAGTCTCGTCAGTACTCCACCGACGATGGCACCACCTACCACTTCGGCGGTGATATCGGGGGAATGGATAGTCTTTTTGATGAGCTATTCGGGGGCTTAAGGGGTCGAGGGGCTTCAAGACGTTCTCGTGTCGCGCAAGGTCAAGACCTGGAAACTAACGTCGAAGTCACATTGGAAGAAGCCTTTAGCGGCACCACTCGCACGATAGATTTACAGGGAGAACAGCCCTGCGCCGCTTGTAAAGGTACCGGAGAAATTCAAGGCGTCCCCTGCTCGGTATGTCGTGGCGCTGGTGTCGTGGCTAGCGTCAACCGGCTGGAGGTAAAGATTCCGCCGGGTGTTACCACCGGCTCGCGTGTTCGTATCTCCGGCAAGGGGCAGTCGGGTTATGGTGGCGGCACCAGCGGCGACCTTTATCTAAATGTCACCGTCCGGCCGCATAGAACCTTCGAGCGGCAGGGCGATGATTTGCTTACCGATATACCGGTGCCTTTAGGGGTAGCGGTGCTGGGGGGTGAAGTACAGGTATCAACGCTTAAAGGAAAGCTGTCGTTGAAAATCCCGCCGGAAACCCAAAACGGACGCGTCTTTCGCCTGGCAGGACAAGGCATGCCCCATTTAGGAAAATCCACCAAGGGCGACCTCAAGGCTAAGGTAAATGTCGTTATCCCGACCAAACTAACGGAGAAAGAAAAAGAACTATTCAGGCAGTTGAATCAAATACGTCCCGTCTGAAATCGAGGTGATGTATAGTGAACACAGAAAGCTTTGATCGAGAACCGCGCTATGTTATTAGCGTAGCCGCCAGGATACTGGAAATACATACCCATACCCTACGCTACTACGAGAGGGTCGGCATCATCGAGCCGCGCCGCTCGCAGGGTAATGTCCGTTTATACTCGGACTATGATATCGCCCTGCTTAAGAGAGTCAGGGCGCTGGTGGACGAAATGGGGGTGAATCTCCCGGGGGTGGAGGTCATCTTGCGGATGATGCAGCATATGGGCGAAATCCAGCAAGAGCTGGAGGAGGCGCAACAAGAAATCAAGCATTTGAGGGGAGGTAGAAAATCATGAGGCAAGAACGATTTACGGAACAAGCACAAGAAGTAATACAAATATCCCAGCAGATGGCCATGCAGTTCAAGCATAGCCAGTGGGATGTCGAACATATATTATTAGCTTTGCTGGTGCAGCGGCAAGGGCTGGTGGGAGAAATACTTAAAGAGCTTCAAGCCAATACCGACGTCATCCGGGGGCAAGTTGAAGACGTCCTAAAGAATACGCCTAAGGTCGCTTACCAGACGGGGCAGATTTATGCTACGCCCCGCATCGCCCAGGTCATGCAGAAAGCCGACGAAGAGGCGAATAGACTTAAGGATGAGTTCATCAGCACCGAGCATCTGCTTATCGCCATCGTCAGCGATGACAAAGGCGACGCCGCTAAAATACTTCACGGCGCGGGTGTTACCCAGGAGAAGGTTTATGCTGCTTTACAGAAGCTACGCGGCTCTCGAAGAGTCGAAGACGCGCGGGCGGAAAGTAAGTACCGTTCGTTAAAAAAGTACGGACGCGATTTGACAGAGCTGGCGCGTAAGGGCGAGCTCGACCCCGTTATCGGTCGGGAAACCGAAATTAAACGCGTCATGCAGATACTTACACGACGCACTAAAAACAATCCTGTCATCGTAGGTGAGGCGGGTGTGGGCAAAACCGCCATCGCTGAAGGGTTGGCGCAGAAAATCGCCGCTGATGATGTGCCGGACTCGCTGAAAGGACGCAAGGTCATCGCCCTGGATATGGGGTCGCTGGTGGCGGGTAGTAAATTCCGCGGCGAGTTCGAAGAGCGACTTAAAGCGGTGATGGACGAGGTAAAAGAAGCTAAAAAAGAGATAATCCTGTTTATCGATGAGATACATACCGTTGTGGGGGCGGGCGCAGCGGAGGGCGCTATCGACGCCAGTAACATGCTTAAACCGGCGCTGGCGCGCGGCGAGCTCCAGTGTATCGGCGCCACCACACTAGATGAATACCGAAAACATATCGAGAAAGATAAAGCTCTAGAAAGACGCTTCCAACCAGTCTTTATTGAAGAGCCTAGTATCGAGGATACCATCGAGATATTAAAAGGACTGCGTCCGAGGTATGAAGCGCATCACAAAGTAAAAATTACCGATGAAGCTCTCGAAACAGCCGCTAGACTAAGCCAACGTTACATTTCCGACAGGAAATTGCCGGATAAAGCCATTGACCTCATCGACGAAGCAGCCAGTAAGCTGCGTATCGATAGTGAAAGTGCGCCGCCGGAAGTAAAAAAGTTGGAGCAGAATCTTAAGCGGATAACCAATGAGGAAGAAGCAGCATCGCAGCGTAACGACTTCCAAAAAGCGGCCGAGCTTAAAGCTGAACGACTGAAGCTTGAGCCGAAATACGATAAAGCCAAAGAGGAATGGCTCAAAAAGGAGAAAATCAGCCAGGAAGTAACCGGAGAAAATATCGCCCAACTAATCTCCCATTGGACGGGCATACCGGTCACGCAAATGCTGGAGGGTGAAGCCCAGAAGCTCATCCATATGGAAGAACGCATCCACGAACGCCTCATCGACCAGGAAGAAGCCGTGGCAGCCATATCCGAAGCGATACGGCGAAGTCGGGCGGGGCTTAAAGACCCGCGTCGTCCTATCGGCAGCTTCATGTTCTTGGGTCCAACGGGCGTGGGTAAAACCGAACTAGTACGTACACTGGCATGGTTCCTCTTCGACGACGAGAACGCCATGGTCAGACTGGACATGTCGGAATACCAGGAAAGGCACACCGTTTCACGCCTCATCGGAGCGCCGCCGGGGTATGTCGGCTATGACGAGGGCGGGCAGCTTACCGAGGCGGTGCGACGTCGACCCTTCCGTGTTATTTTACTCGACGAAGTGGAAAAGGCTCATCCGGATGTCTTTAATACACTCCTGCAAATCATGGACGACGGGCGGCTGACGGATGGACAGGGGCGAACGGTGGACTTTAAAAATACCGTCATCGTTATGACCAGCAACGCCGGAGTGGAGCTTATCAAACGGGAAGGACAGCTAGGCTTCGCCACCAAGAGAGACAGCGCAGAAACACAAAAGTCTAAATACGAAGCCATGAAAGAAAAGGTCATGGGGGAAGTAAGAAAATTATTCCGTCCGGAATTCCTGAACCGCCTAGACGAAATTATCGTCTTTCACGAGCTAAGTAAGGAAAACCTGCGGCAAATCGTCGACCTGAATATAAAAGACCTGGAAAAACGCATCGGCGAGCGCAAAGTTGGGCTGGAGTTAACGGACAAAGCCAAAGACTGGTTATCGGAAAAAGGCTACGACCCTGTTTTTGGCGCCAGACCGCTAAGGAGAGTCATCGAGCGGTACGTAGAAAACCCGCTTTCCAGTAAGCTCCTGCGCGGCGAGCTTAAAGAGGGCGACACCATTAAGGTGGATGTCGATAAAGAAAAGGATGAGCTTACGTTTAAATCCAAAGCTACGGCAAAAGTCACAGATTAGATTGAGAAACTGATAATTAAAGAGTCCCGATTTTGAAGTCGGGACTCTTTTTTTGAGCTATTCTAAAAAGCTTCTTTTACTTCCTACCTTGTTTGATACTTTCAAGCGTTTCTTTGCAACCAGGCGCAGATTGGAAATATTTATCTAGCTTGTCACAAGCATAATCCACACAATAGGCGCAGTTTAAAACACCCTTCCCCTTAGCGCATACTCGAATTGGGCAAAGCATGTTTCCTATTATTTCCGTCAGGCATCCATCGCAATTTATATCCTCCGGTTTCAAGCCAAGATTATAAGCTTTGTTCCATTTTTCAGCGGTTTCGCGGCGAAGTGCATCGTTATTTTCACGCTTGGCAATGTATGCTCCGCATTTCAGGCAGTCGAGTCCGCAAAAAGCTATGTGTTTGTTCTCTGTCATTTTTATCAACTCCTATTAATGATGTTTCATTGTAGCATAATAACATAACAAAGTAGACTGCGTATAATTGCCCATGTATAATATATGCATTATGACAGAACCGACCCCCGAAGAAAAAGATGCACTCGAAGTAAAAAACCAAATCGAAGAAGTAGCACCCAGTAAAAAAACAAGCAAATGGGTTATCGCCTTCGGTATCTTCGGTATTGTCATCACGATTCTGATGGCAGTTGCCATCGTTATCTATAAAGACCAAGTTAGAGACCTTCAGAACTACGGCTATTTAGGCGCTTTTTTCATCAGCATCCTCGGAGGAGCTACCATCATTATTCCCGTGCCGATGCTGGCGATTGTCTTCGCGCTGGGTGGTGTTATGCCCTATCCTTGGCTGGTAGCCATCGTGGCAGCATTGGGTGAATTGGTGGGCGCCTTGACGATATATGCCACGGGAAGAGGGGCAGGACATGCTATCACCAAGAGTAAGTATTCCAGGATTCAAAAATACTACGATAAGTTGCTTAACCTCATTAAAAAACGGGGGGCGATTACATTATTTGTCGTGACTTCTATTGTCAATCCGTTCTTTTATCCCGCCGCTTTTGCCGCCGGAGCGCTTAGGTTTGGTCTGAAAAAATACATCCCGATTGTCCTAGCCGGAAAACTCATAAAAGCATTTACTGTAGTTTATGCTGGATATTTCGGAATTAAAGGGATTTTTCACGCCATCGGCATTGACCTCTAAAGCTATTCCTCACAAAAAACAGAGAAGGGGCCAGGCGAACCCTCAAGCATTTGGCTTTCTTGAGGACTGGCCGGGCCCCTTCATCCATTGGGCCGTTATCAAGCTGGGGAACAACTTGATTAACTAATGAGTTATCTTTGTAACAGTACTATAGTACCACCTGGCACATAAACAAAACATAAACAAAATGTCACAGGATGTAAATAAACTATATACATTTCAATCTTGCTAGCGATGTAGCTTTTATGATAGATTAAATATGAATCTTTGGGCCCGTAGTTCACTTGGGAGAACGTTTGACTGGCAGTCAAAAGGTAGGGGGTTCGAATCCCCCCGGGTCCACCACCAAATTGATAATAACAAATCAGTAAACCACATAAGATAATTGGTTCAAGTCCCCACAGTTCCACTAAAGATAACTAGGTTTTGCCTTAAAGATACTTAGTAAACAATGTCTGCGTCGAACATTCGGGGAACGTTTTATTATACTTGTCTTGTAGTTCCTTATCTATTTTCGGTGTAAAAATACAAAGCCTGATGTCCTTACCATCGTCATAGCTCCAAGCCTCGTGATAGCGTTCGTTGAGAGACCGCAGTTTTTCCAACGTGAGTGGCGGTTTAGCCTGGACAAACAAATTAGGAAGGTAACCACATTTTAGGTAAAATCCTTCAGCAGGTTCCAAAGCTCCCAAGACGAGAAAATGATGCCCCCTGGCTAATACTCGTTTTTCAAGCTCTTTGAGTAAAGACGCTGCGATGCCACAACGCCGGTATCGTTTATCGGCTGCAACAGGTCCGATAGTAACGCTATTATTATTCTCCACAACTCCAAAAACCACACCAACAATTTCATTTTCATGTTGTGCATACAACATGAAGTCGGCAGATTTGGTCATTCGGATGAGCCAAGTTTCTTTTGAAAATTCAATAGGGATAAGTTCAAGACGGTCTTTGAAAATCTCTCTGATAAAAGAGAGTGTATTATCAAGATCTGTTTCATTAGTGACGTTTTTTATAACATAATTAAACACCGTTTTCAACTTCTATTTATTGGATTAATTATCCGTATTTCTCCCAAAATGCAATTTTATTCATGTCTTTTCTGGGTCGGGGTTTGGGGTCTTCGTCCGGGTAGCCGATGGGCAGCAAAGAATGTACAAAGATATTGTCCGGCAGATTTAAAGCCTTATGAATCTCTTTAGGCGTGATAGCGCCTACCCAAACTGTGCCCAGTCCCTGATTCACCGCCTCCAGCGTCATATAAGCGACAGCAATCATTAATTGTTCGCCGGCTTTGATAGCCATGTAGGCGTCGCCGCGCAGGTAAGGCGCGAATACATCACTCTGTAAAACAATATCCCTTAACTCTGGCGTCATCGCACCAACGGGTATAAGACTATCCAGAGCTGCGCCGTGACCTTTTTTCGTGAAGTCATCTATCGTGGCACAACAGACGATTAATACCGGAGCACCAGCGGCTTGAGGTTGTCCGCCAGCAGCATTGGCTATTTCGGTCATTTTCGCTTTATCGGTAATGACGATGAAGCGCCATGGTTGGGTATTACCCCATGACGGCGCGCGCCGACCGGCTTCGAGAATCTTTTCTATCTTGGCTTTTTCTACCGGCGTTGTCTTGAACCTTCTGATACTGCATCTTTTTTGAATCGCGGCTGTTACGTCCATAGAAATTCTCCTTTATATTATTCCTTTATCATTTTAGTCATTATGATTAATTTGTCAATGTTGATTGACTAGATAATTTACAGCTCAATTTCCTTAAGGTCGGTTGCCGGGATGAGTTTAGCCTCGGTCAGCTTTTGCACTTCGGGAACAGTCCAGCCAGGCGCTAACTCTTTAAGGACAAGCCCCTCCCCGGTTACCTCGATGACCGCCAGGTCGGTAACGATGAGGCTTACGCAGCGTCGGGCAGTCAGGGGATAGGTACACTTTTTAACGATGCGCGGCTCGCCTTCTTTAGTCGTATGCAGCATAGTCACGATAACCTTTTTTGCGCCCGATGCAAGGTCCATCCCCCCTCCCATACCCGTTGCCGGTCGACCCGGACGTCCCCAGTTAGCCAGGTCGCCTTTCTCCGAAACCTGATAAGCCCCCAGAACGACGACGTTGATATGTCCGCCGCGTATCATGTCAAACGATATGCCGCTATCGAAAAAACACATGCCGGCCAATGGAGTAACCGGCTGGTCCGAGGCATTGATTAATTCGTAGTCTTTTTCGGCATCGCTTGATAGACTGCCGTAGCCTAACATGCCGTTCTCGCTCTGAAAGAAAACAGTTCTTCCCTCGGGGATATAATTAGCACACAGACCGGGCATACCATAACCCAGATTCACCACCGAGCCATCGGCGAACTCACGTGCCGCCCGCAGGGCGATAGTCTGTTCATCCAGGCGGCTCTTCATCGCGGCACCTCCACAATGCGGTGCACATAAACATGAGGCGTCACAATAACCTCGGGGTCTAGCTCCCCTACCTTTACTAATTTATCAACTTCAACAATTGTCGTCTTGGCGGCAGTAGCCATAATCGGATTAAAACATCTGGCAGTTTGGCGGTAAACAAGATTTCCTAATTTATCGGCTTTATGCGCTTTGATAAGAGCGAAATCAGCATATAAGGGCATCTCAAGTATATATTCTTTTCCGTTGATGACCTTCTTTTCTTTGCCTTTTTCAACCACCGTACCTACACCCACCTGCGTGTAAAATCCTCCTAGTCCCCCCGCCCCGCATCTTATCCTTTCCGCCAGTGTGCCTTGCGGAATAGTCTCAATTTCGACCTTGCCTTCTTTAAATAGCAGTTCTATCGGCGAAGTAGGCGGCATACCGCCCAAGGCCGGCACGGAGCCAATAAATTTTTTAACCTGCCCTCGCTCGAAAAGGATGCCCAGGTCCTGATATCCATCCGGCTTGATACGCTTGCTTAACTCAAAACCCACCCCACCCATATTAGCGATAACGGTCAGGTTTTTCGCTCCCTGCTTAGAGAGGGCGACGATTAGGTTAATCGGCAATCCAGCGAAAGACCCGAAGCCGCCGACCATTATGGTAGCGCCATCGAAAATATCGGCAACGGCGGCGTCGCAACTACGAAATACCTTGTTTAAAGTCACGTTAACTCCATGAATTTATATTATATGGATAACGTACAATACGCATGGAGTGTAACCTTTTTTAGCGGAAGATGTCAATTTATCTAGAGCAGGGTGCCAAGTCCCGCACCGGCTGGTCTTTATCTTCATCTAGCTGCGACACAAATGACGTCTGTTGTCCATCATTAAATATACCTTTGTACCATATAAAAGGGAGCGCCAGATTGGTGGCAATTCTCATTTTTTTAAGCTGTTGCAATGAGTCAATGCTATGTTCCCGGCGGGCTTCAATTATCCTTTTAGCCGATGTGGGACCAATACCCGGCACACGCAACAGCGCCGCGTAATCGGCTTTATTTAAATCTACGGGAAAAAGCCAGGGCTGTTGCTGGGCAATAGCCAGTTTGGGGTCTTTGCCAAGAGAGAGATTGCCATTCTTATCTAGCGCCAGCGCCGTTTCATCAGCAGAAAAACCATAAACCCTCAAAAGCCAATCCACTTGGTAGAGCCGATGTTCCCGCATTGGCGGGGTGGGGTTAAGCTCTTCCATGATAGAGTCCCTGATGGGGGTGAAAGCACTGAAATAAATCCTTCTTAAACCTATCTCCCCATAAAGGGACTTGGTAGCATGTAGAATATCAAGGTCGGTCTCACCAGCGGCACCCACGACAAACTGGGTCGTTTGGCCTGAAGGTACCAGAAATTCATTTTTAGAAATAATTTGCTTCACCCAACTCATCCGTTCCAGAATGCCATGATGCAGGTCTTTCTTGCGACTCAATCTGGCAAGATGATGAGCCGTTGGCGCTTCGATATTGACGGAAACCCGGCTCGCCAGTCGGCAAGCAGCTTCAACACAGTCAAAACTGGCGCCAGGTAAAATCTTGAGATGAATATACCCCTTAAATCCATAACGATGGCGCAAGATTTCCACCACTTTTATCATAGATTCCATCGTACGCGAAGGGTCTGAACCGATGCCGGAACTAAGAAACAAACCCTGTACGAGTCTTTTGTTATATAACTCCATAAACAGTTTAGCCAGTTCTTCCGACTGGAAAGAACAACGAGGAATATCACGACCGATTTGATTCACGCAGTAAACACAGTCGTTAACACAGATATTCGTCAGCAGCACTTTAAGCAGAGGCACCGTGCCGCCACCAGGCAGGGCTGCCTGATAAATGAAGCCGAGAGGGGACTTTGACTGGGAACATGGGCCACCGCAGACATCAAAATTAGCCGCAGCAACAAGAGTACTTAACTTATCCATAATTGCCCCAATAACACAAATAGAACATATGTGCTATAAGTTTAACAGCAAAAAGAGCTAATGTCAAGTCCCGTTGATGCTTCAGAATTAATTGAAGTTTATATATTGTTTGACAGTAACTAATGTAGTAAGATATATTATTGAACGGCAATATATTTCCGTATTATTGTTTTTTATGACTACTGATTCACCGGCAATTGAGCGTAAAGTATTAGCCATTTTAAAGATTTTAGCCTCATCGCCGCAGGCTCAAGGGGCACGTGTCATTGCCAGATACCTCAAAAACATGGGTATTGAGCTAACGGAACGTGCGGTGAGATACCACCTTAAGCTGACCGATGAAAAAGGCTTGACCGAACTGGTCGGCAGGCGAGACGGCAGAATCATCACTGAGCTTGGTCAGACGGAGCTTAAAAAAGCCCTCGTGAGAGATAAAGTGGGTTTTGCCTTCGCCAGGATAGAAGACCTCGCCTTTCGCACTAATTTCGACTTTAAAACCCGCACCGGGCTGATACCGGTTAATATCTCCATTTTTAGCGAACAAGATTTCCCCAAAGCCCTGAAAACAATGAGAAGCATTTTTAAGGCAGGCTTATGCGTTAGTAACCTAGTGGCTGTCGTCCGAGAAGGAAATCTCGTCGGAGATATTATCGTGCCGGAAGGTAAGATTGCCTTTGCTACTGTCTGCAGTATCGTAGTGAATGGTGTCCTATTAAAAGCCGGTGTGCCGGTGGACTCCAGGTTCGGCGGAATATTGCAGATACAGAATCGTCGCCCTCTCCGCTTTACGGAACTCGTTAACTATTCTGGCAGCTCGTTAGACCCATCGGAGATATTTATCCGCGCTAATATGACTTCCGTGGCTCAAGCGGCGGAAAAAGGTAATGGCGATATTCTGGCGAACTTCCGCGAAATACCAGCTGTTTGCCGCCCTACTGCCGAGGAAGTGGTGGCCAAGCTTAAGGATGTCGGCATCGATGGGCTGTTGCTGCTGGGCAATATCAGTGAACCGGTTTGCGAGGTATCCATCGACCTTAATCGGGTTGGGGCGATTCTCATCGGTGGACTAAATCCGGTAGCGGCTGCCTACGAAGCAGGTTTCGAGAGTGAAAACTACGCCATGAACTCGCTTATGGAATTCGAAAAACTGGTCAAGATAGACGAAATTAGATGAAACCGATTAAGATAATCCCCTGTCTGGATATTAAAGAAGGACGAGTGGTCAAGGGCATTAACTTTGTCAACCTGCGTGACGCCCGCGACCCCGTAGAAGCCGCTGCGGCATATTGTAAGCAAGGAGCCGACGAACTGGTTTTCCTGGATATTTTTGCCACCGTGCAAAATAGAAAAACCCGGCTGGAATGGGTTAAAAGGGTGCGGGAAGTAGTCACCGTACCGTTTGCCGTTGGTGGCGGCATCGCCAGTATCGACGATATGAAGGCGCTGTTCGATATCGGCGTGGATAAGGTATCGATAAACACCGCAGCTTTGAAAAACCCGGAATTGGTTAAACAAGCCGCTAAGAAATTTGGCAAGAATAAGTTAGTGATAGCCATCGACGGCAAGAAAAACCCTAAAGGTACGCTCCCCCGGCTGGAAGTAGTGGTGAAAAGCGGAACGGAAGCCACGGGCAAGGAAATCGTCGCCTGGGCGAAGCAGGTAGAGAAGCTGGGTGCGGGCGAAATATTACTCACCAGCAAGGACGCCGACGGTACGAAAAACGGCTACGATTTAGAGATGACCCGAGCGGTGGCGGAGGCGGTTAAAATACCGATAACAGCATCGGGTGGGGCGGGCACGCTGGAGCATCTTTACGAGGCGGTTACCGAAGGTAAAGCTGCCGCGGTGCTGGCGGCTTCCATCTTCCACTTCGGCGAAATAACTATCCCCGAAGCTAAAGCCTACCTGAAATCGCGGGGAATTCCCGTCATGGCATAAAACGACGGATTATTCCTGACTATCTAAATAGCAGGTTATATAAAAATCAATATCTACAAATACCAGGAGGATAGAAATAAAAAATGGTAACCGAGGAAGTAAAAACCAATCCATTCGAGATGGCTAAAGAGCAAATCGACCAGTGTGCGAAAATCATGAAGCTCGATTCGCAAATTACCGCAATTTTAAAGACCCCCCAGCGCGAGCTACACGTCTCCCTGCCCGTGCGGATGGATAATGGCAAGGTTAAAGTATTTCAAGGCTTTAGAGTGCATTATAACGACGCCAGGGGCGTTACTAAAGGAGGTATCCGCTTCCACCCTGAGGAAACCATCGATACCGTGCGGGCTTTAGCCTGCTGGATGACATGGAAATGCGCCGTGGTGGATATTCCGCTGGGCGGTGCTAAAGGCGGCATTATCTGCAATCCCAAGCAGATGTCCGAAGGGGAACTGGAGCGATTAAGCCGAGCCTACATACGCGCGGTTTATTCTTTTATCGGACCCGAGAAAGATGTCCCCGCGCCTGACGTCTATACCACTCCGCAAATCATGGCCTGGATGATGGATGAATACTCCGTAATCGCCCAAAAGCCGCAGTTCGGCGTGATTACCGGAAAGCCCTTAGCCATCGGAGGCTCGCCGGGTCGTGGTGACGCTACGGCTCGCGGCGGTATGTTTACCATCCGGGAAGCCGCTAAAGTACTCGGTATCGACTTGAAAAAAGCCACTGTTGCCGTGCATGGTTACGGTAACGCCGGCTACTATGCTGCCAAACTCTGCCAGGATATGTTCGGGTCAAAGGTAGTCGCCGTATGCGATAGCAAGGGCGGTATATGCGCGCGGACAGGCATCGACCCGGAAGAAGCCATGAATTGTAAGAAACAAACCGACTCCGTCTGTAACATGCCGAAGAAGGAAGCGATTTCTGCTGAAGAGTTACTGGAAATGGACGTGGATATACTTATTCCGGCAGCTATTGAAAACGTTATCACGAAAAAGAATGCGCCCAGAATCAAAGCCAAAATCATCGCCGAACTGGCTAACGGACCTACCACACCCGAAGCCGATGAAATCCTTTATAGAAAAGGCGTGCATATTATCCCCGACTTCCTCTGTAATGCTGGCGGTGTGACTGTTTCTTATTTTGAAATGGTGCAAAACTTCTACCACTATATATGGGATATAAAAGATGTATATGACCGGCTGGATAAGAAAATGACCGCCGCGTATCATTCCGTATTAGAAACCAGCAAGAGCTACAAGATAAATATGCGGCAGGCGGCTTATGTCCGGGCGGTGGAACGCGTGGTGGAGGCGATGAAGCTGCGCGGCTGGGTATAAAAAACAGAAACCGTAAAACTACGTCGGTTTAAAGGTATATTCAACGGAATCAGCTACTTCCTGATAGCCGATTCTCTTATAAATGGAATTAGACGTAGGATTGGCTAAATCAGTATAAAGCGTGCAGAATTCTTTACCGCTTTGCATGATGTTCCTTGAAACCTCCGCCACGCAGGATGTCGCGTAACCTTTACCTCTAAACTCCGGCGGCGTATAAACTCCAACCACGGTCATACCTTTATCCGTGGGGCGAGTTTTCAACGCCATAGAGACCGGTTGTCCATCCTCCCATATAAACACCCACCCCAACTTAAGCACCGGGGTAATATCGTTCTCCGGCTCGTTCCTTTCCTTGCCGCCGATATCAACATGAAAAGCATGGTGCCAACGCGAAATCAACTCTTTATCCGCCATGGTGGCAATACGAAACTTGCCGGGTACTAAAGGGACATTATTGACCTTTAGCAGACGATAAATGCGCTGTGCCATAATACTCTTAATTGTAACACCATATTTTTCACACCAGAGTTTAGCAAATACATCTACTATCTCTTTATCTCCTATTACCCCGGGGATATTTTGATATTTCTTATAAACAGCCTTTACTAACTCCGCAATAATAATTTCGATATTACCTGAAAAATACGCTAATATCACCATGTGCGGGGGTGTTCTTATCGCCACAGCATTTACCTTAGTCCCCGTATTAATAGAGCAAAACCACGGGGGTTCTGGACCATAGTGTTCGGCATGACGAACCAGAGCATTGGCTATTCCCAATATCAGTCCATACCGCGCTTCATCTTTAGCGAGATATAAGCCGGCATGAGCCAGAAATTCTTTGGCGTTTTTATAAGATTGTACTTTCATTATCACCCTCACTAAAGTATAATGCGGAAAAAAGTAATTATAACTAAGTTTAGTAAGGAGGTCAAGTATGGCAACACTAGAAGAATTAGGCAAGAGGATACAAAGGCTTGAAGACATCAAGCAAATCGAACGGCTGCAGCGAATTTACGGTTATTATCGCGACTACGAAGACTGGGAAAAAGTGGTTGACTTGTTTAGCGATAATGCCGAATCCGTCGAAGAATGCGACTACGGTGTTTACAAGGGTAAGGCAGGAGTTAAACGTTACTATATCGACCTGCTTAAGGGTGGCAAGGATGCCAAGCCACGTCCTGGTTATATGTCCATCGGTATGCAAATACAAGGCGTAGTGACGGTCGACCCCGACGGTAAAAATGCTAAAGGCCGCTGGTACGGCTTTTTCGTCGAAGCCCGGCCTACCCTTACTTTACATGACGGCGAGTTAAGGCAGCTCTGGGCGCACGGTATTTACGAAAATGAATACGTCAAAGAGAATGGTAAATGGTTGATTAAAAAGCTCCATTTCTTTCTCAATTTCCGCACGCCTTATGAGGACGGTTGGCTGAAAACACCGGTGGTCGGGCATAATGGACCGAGTATGGAAGTAAAATCCAATGCCCCACCCACTACCTGGCGACCCTATCCTTCTGGCTACCACTTCCCCGTACATTTCAAGCACCCTATCACCGGTAAATAAGAGAGGCTTTAACTGATGAACCTGGCAGAACTGGAAAAACAAATTACCCTGCAGGAAGACTTTCAGGAAATCGAAAATCTGCAGAAAATTTACGGTTATTACTTCGATAACGGGATGTATCAAGAGGTAATGGACCTTTTCTCGGAAAACGTGGAGTCGGTAGAAATTACCGACCATGGGGTGTTTCGGGGGAAAGACGCGGTAAGCAGAATGTACGGTGGTATGGTAGGCATGCCCCGCCCAGGCTGGATGTTCTTCGAGGTTATGCAGTCGCAGGGCGTTATTGATATCGCTCCTAGTGGTAAAACGGCGACAGGACGCTGGTATACGCCATCGTTCGAGTGCCGGCCTTTCGGCGGGATAAAAAAACAGACCTGGCAGTTCGGCGTTTACGATAATGTTTACGTTAAGGAGAATGGACACTGGTACTTTAAGAAACTTCACTGGAACCTCATCTACTGGACATCCTTTGAGAGGGGCTTTTTAAAAGTGCCCAAGCTATCGGATACCCCCTTTCCTCACGCCGATGCCCCGGCGACCGCTTATCACCCCTATCCCTCTGGCTACCATGTGCCCTACCCCTTTAAACATCCGGTTACCGGTAAATAAACAAAGGCGGTGTAATATGAATCTAAAAGAATTAGAAAAACAGGTAGAGCTGCAGGAGGATATTCAGGAGATAGAACACCTGCAGAAGAAATACGGCTATTACTTCGATAACAACATGTGGGCGGAAATCGTCGACCTCTTTTCCGATAATGCCGAGTCCGTGGAAATAGCCGACCATGGTGTTTTTCACGGGAAGAAGGGAATCCGCCGCATCTATTGGGATATGTTCGCGGGCGGGGGAAATAAACAGTCGCCGGCATGGATGCAGTTTATCGTCATGCAAATCGGCGGGGTGGTGAACGTGGCGCCGGACGGCAAAACGGCCAATGGACGCTGGCAGACCTGGCTTTTTGAAGCCAAACCCTACGGCGCTTACCCGCGGCAGGAATATCTGCATGGCTATTACGAAAATAAGTACGTTAAAGAAAACGGCAAGTGGCTATTCAGTAAGCTGCATTGGAACAATACCTTCTGCTCGCCGGTTGAAGAGGGGTGGTTAAACTTACCGCTTATGGGATGGATGGGACTTCCCGACGCCGATGAGCCGCCCTCCGCTTTTCATCCCTACCCTTACCACCGCGGCAACGTGCCGTATCACTTTAGGCACCCAATTACAGATAAATAAAATTTACTTTCGGTTGAAGTAAAATAGATGGGGCGGCGCGTACACGCCGCCCCTTTTTTCATATCTAGTAGTTGACTTCCGCTCCGTCTAAATGTAGCTGGAGGATGTATTCTTTCTCGGATACCTCGTTAAGAGGATTGTCTACTAGCCAATAAGTATAAACTACATCCTTTTGTAGTTTATGACTGACCAGCGGTGAGATATCTTCTATTTTATTACCGGAGAGATATACCGATATATATGATTTGCCTGGTATTACGTTAGTTTCAGAAATTTTAAAGTCAGGCATTTTAAAGGGGGGTGTTGAGAGGCATATCAGCCAGCGGAGAGATATCATAGACAAGGTTATTAGTACAATCGAGTCCGGATAATTTCTTCAGGTTTGCCAGTGGTGATAAGTCCGTAACCTGATTATTCCGAAAATCTACCGATTCCAAATTCGTCAGGGTTGCCAATATTGAAATATCGCTGATTTGATTATTATTCAAATCAAGGTGTTTCAGTTCAACCAGGTTCGCTAACGGCGTAATGTCACTAATCCCATTATTGTCGAGACAAAGATACTCAAGCTTCGGCAATCCGGAGAAGTCGGGGATATTTTGGATTCGGCTACCTTCCAACCAGACACCCTGTAAATTGAGAAGGTGTAGTATCGGCGTCAGGTCGCTGACTTGATTATCTACCAGGATTAAATAATTCAGGTTGGTACAATACTCCAGTCCGGTCAGGTCGGTAATGTGTTTATACTCTGCTTTTATGTTTTCAATTTTTACCAGGTCACTGGTGTAGATATCTCCATCAGATTGCTGTAGCGTTGCTCGGATAACAGCTTCAAGATTCGCGTCAGGAAAATGAACTACTTCGCCCGGGGACTTACATCCAACAGATAACATGAGACCCAGGGTAAGCATTACCAACAGTAAAATAGAAGTGAAAAGTGTAAACTTGAACTTCATAAACACTCTTTGGGGAAAAATACACTTAAATTATGACTGAAAACTTAGTAGGCAACAATTATAACAACCCTAAAGGCTAGTGAGGGAAATTGTGTATTTTTTGTACTAAAGAAACAGGTTAACTCTGTTCACCTAAAGTCAACCTGATATATGCCGCCACGGCAATCGTTGCCGTTACCACGCGTAAAACGGTATCCCCTAAAGAAACTGGAATAAAACCATTATGTAAAGCTAGCTTCACCTCTGTCGGTGTAAAATCCCCTTCTGGTCCGATGAGTACGATGATATTTTTATATTGCTTGCTCGATAATGTATCTTTTAAGAGTCGCCGTTCACCGATAAGGTGCAGTATTAACTTAAGGTCGAATCCTTGAGAGTTCGCAATAACTTTTTTATAATCTGTGACTGGAGAAATCACCGGAATATCGCTTCGTTGACACTGCTGCGCGGCACTTTGGGCGATTTTTTGCCAGCGTTTAAGTTTAGTTACCGCCCCGGCTTCATCCAGCTTAACTACTACCCTCTCTGTAAGCATCGGGATAATCCGCGCCACCCCTAACTGCGTCAGCCCATCAACAATATCGTCCATATAAGTGCCTTTAGGGATTGCACAAGCTACAGTAAGATTTACATTATTTACTTGCCGTATATTTCTTAGCGTGACTTTCAATTCCACTTGTCTTTTACTAATACTCTTAATCACGCTGTTGTATTCATGTCCTTTGCCATCGAAGACGATAACCTTATCATTAACTTTTAAGCGCAGCACATCACGGATATGGTGCAGTTGAACAGTATCGTTTATTACAACATTGTCGCCCTGAATACGGTCGACGAAAAAGCGGTGCATATTTCAGATAATAGCTCGAACAACCAGCAGCGTCAACATTATTGACTTATTTGACAACGTTTAAGACGCGATGACATAATTGGTGAAAATCTAGCTATGCTTCTACCGCAATAACGTCCCACATAATTAACCGAAAGAGAGTCCGTTTATGGCTGAAAAAGACCTGACCAAGGGCAGTATCATCGGCAATCTGTGGTCATTCTCGTGGCCGATAACAGTAAGCACGATGGTAATGATGATCGGCCCGATTATCGACATGATTTGGATTGGCAAGTTGGGGTTGGCGGAAATTGGCGGCGTGGGTATTTCCGGCATCATCGTTTCTTTAATCAATTCATTAATTATGGGGCTTTTCACCGGCTTACGGGCACTGGTAGCCCGCTTCGTAGGCGCCGGCGATAAAGAAAAAGCCAACCATGTTGCCCAACAGGCTTTTGTCATTAGTGCTGTGCTGTCTTTAGTTTTGGCGGTGATAGGCCAGTTATTCGCCACGTCTATTATGAAAATATGGCAACTTGAGCCGGATGTCATCGCCGCAGGCGCCACCTACATGCGCATAGAGCTCATCGGCATTTTTACCATGTCTTTCGGGACGCTGGCGCAAAGCGTCATGCAAGCTTCGGGCGATTCACAAACACCGATGAGAATAATCATTGGCGAGAGAATCCTTCATATTATATTATGCCCCTTCCTCATCTTCGGGTGGTGGATTTTCCCGCGGATGGGCGTTAGCGGCGCCGCGCTTAGCGGTGTTATCGCTCAAGGTATCGGCGGAGCTATATTACTCTGGCTACTCTTTCAGGGACGGACTCGTCTAAAGCTTTCATTGCGTAACTTCAAATTCGATACCGGTATCATCTGGCGCATGGTTAAAATCGGCATCCCATCGGCTCTGGGCAGTATCCACCTGAATATCGGCAGTATCGTTTTCATGTATTTTATGGCGCCGTTCGGAACACTCGCGATCGATGGGCATAACATCGTTTCACGGGTGGATATGTTTATCTTGCTGCCTGCCATTGGGCTTGGTTCGGCGGCGGGTATCCTCGCCGCACAAAACGTCGGCGCCAAGCAATACGAACGTTCCGCCAAAACGGCATGGATAGCTATTGGCTGGCTTACAGGGATTATGGCTGTTTTTTCCATAGCTATCTGGTTTTGGGCGGGCAATATTATCGGGATTTTTAGTCCAGACCCTGACCTTATCGACCTTGCCAGTACCTTCCTCAAGATACAAATAGCCAGCTATATGTGTAACGGGCTGATGTTCGTGATGATGAACGTGATGAACTCCGTGGGGGACACGTTGATAGCCTTTATTATCGACCTGGTGACGATGTGGGGTATCAGGGTGCCGCTGGCTATTCTACTGCCGCATGTCGCTAACCTGGGGGTTTACGGCGTACGCTGGGCGCTGGTAGCAGACACCGTTTCCTCAGCGATTATTTTCATCATCTATTTCCGGTCTGGCAGGTGGAAGAGGAAGAAAATATAAAAAATAAACCATTCCGGTGCAAACCGGTATCCAGTTTAATACAATATCAACTGGATACCGACTGGAGTTTACCCCGTACAATGATACGGGGTCGGTATGGTTTTGAATTATAAATTGATATAATTTAATCCGGAAAAGGGGGCAGTTATGAGCATTAAAAAATTGGATTACTCAATTTTTAAAAAGTTTGATTTCAAATATCAACCCGTGGGTGTTAAATATTCCTTGGACAAGCCCAAGGGAATCAAACAAACATCAAAAAGCTTAGCACTCTGCGAGCTATTTAGAGAAGCCCAGACCAGTCAGCCGTTTTACGTTACTAAAGAAAACGTGCAGTGCGGAGAGCAGGTGTTGGGTTTCGTGGACTACCCGCCCATCATGTACAGCGGACAGCTCGGACCGATGTTTTCCATGTTTAAAAACCCCGGCGCCAACCGCAGGATTTACGACTATGTGCCGCATTTGCCCAAAGACTCGGTTAAATATATCACCCATGCCGCTATCGATAAAATGACGTTCGACCCTGATTTACTGATTTTTACTGCCAGTGCCAGTCAGGCGGAGGTCTTACTGCGAGCCAGCAGCTTTTCCGACGGCAAGATGTGGCAAGCTAAATGTACCACCTGCCTTGCTTGTGCCTGGATTTATGCTCATCCGTATTTAAGCGGCGAAATAAACTATACCGTTAGCGGACTGGGTTATAGTATGAAGGCTCGGGGTGTACTGCCCGACGGCTTAATAATCATCACCTTCCCCTTTGATACTATTTCATCCCTGATAGACAACCTTAAAGAAATGGAATGGGAGCCTTATTGGTTTAGGCTGGGCAGGGAAGGCTTTATCAAAGAGGTTAAAAAGAGAACCGCAGAGCTGGCGAAAAAGATGGCGGAAACTTAAAGTTTCCCAGTTATTATGAAAAATTTCTACTTAAAAGCGTAAAGATTGCCGTCATCCGAGCCAATATAAACCGTGTCATTATCGACCGCGGGTGAAGAAGTAACTTTATTACCCGTAGCATAATCCCAAAGCTTCTCGCCGGTTAACCTATCGACGGCATATAAATGACCATCATCGCTGCCGACATAGACAACGTCACCTGCCACTGCCGGTGAAGAAGCAACATCATCGTCAGCAGAAAACGTCCATTGGATTTTGTGATTATTCAAATCTACAGAGTATAAATTTTTACCCGAGCCTATATAGGCATAGTCGCCAACGACCGATGGTGAAGAAACAGACCTAACATTATATCCCAGTGAAACAGCCCAGAGAAAACCGGAGTTTGGCGAAGGTCTTGGCAGTAAACCGTAGCCCCAAAGTACGTTCCAATATTCCCGGATTCTATTTTCCTGCCACCAGTTTTTCGCCATAATATCCATCGCCATGAAAACTCCCCAGTTATCGATGAAATAGGCAACACCGTCTTTTATGGCAGCCGATGAGTAAATCGGAATCTTGTCGTCGAACTGTAACCGTGCACCGCCGTTTTTGGCATTGAAAGTATAAAATATAAAATCTGTAGAACCAATGACGACGACACCCTTAGCTACCGCAGGCGAGGCAAATAACATATATCCGGTGTCACTATTCCAGAGCTCCGAACCTGTAGCCGCATCTACGGCATAGAGTTCAAAATCCTCACAACCAACGTAAACTACGCCATTAGCCACCGCGGGAGATGACCGCACAACCCTAGGCATTTTATGTGACCAGATTTTTTCGCCTGTTTTAGCGTCCAGGGCATAAAGATTACCATCGTTAGAGCCACAATAAACTACACCGCCAACAACAGCCGGTGATGATTCCACCCAGCTATTCGTTTTAAATGACCATAATTTCTCGCCTGTAGCCGCATCCAGAGCATAAATATTACCGTCCCTAGAACCGACATACACCTTTCCATCAACAACCGCCGGTGATGAATGTATCGCTCCACCGGTAGAAAAGGTCCATTTCAATATCCCTTGAGGTATGCTGCTATTATCGCCGGCATTGCCGGTGTGCAACAGATCGCGGCGGAACATCGCCCAGTCATTATTCTGCGGCGATGATTGAACCTCATCAGATACTTTGATAATTAAATCAGTGCAATGGGTTAATGAAAGTAGCGTTATAGTCAAAATAAAAACGCCCAAGATGCTGAAGATAATAATCAAGCGGCGTTTTTGTAAGACGCGCCTTCTTTCCTCTAATACCTCATGTTGTTCAACCATGCTCTACTCCATAGAAAATAATAGCGTGAATTAGCCTAGTAAATCAAACCTACGCTCGAAGTTATCAGCAGATGCTGAAACATGCTGGCGTTAAACTGTTAAAAAAAAGTTTTTAAGTTTTAGCAAGCGTGGTTACATCTAAATTGTGTTCCCAAGGACTACGAGAAACATGCATCACTACAAAGGTGCTGGTTCGGGTAATATCCGGGATGTTGGCGATAACATTCTTGACGAATTCATCGAATTCATGAGGGACATGAAAGAAGAAAAGCCCGATGATATCATATGTGCCGGTGCATCCGCATAAGTAATAAACATTAGGACTTTTTATCAAAAGCTGTTCAACTTTTTCAGCGGTACCAACTTTTACCTCGATGCACATGATGCACATGAAATTCAGACCTAACCGTTCCGGATTTGGAATGGCGCTAATTTTCATGGTTTTATCGTTAACCAGACTTTTCACTCGGTTGCGTACGGTGCCTTCGGAAACCTTGAGTTCACGACCAATTTCACGGAAACTCTGGCGAGCATCTTCTTGAAGCTCTTTGACTATTTTTTGTCCGAGTTCATCCAGCATGTTATACCTCCTGAATCATCCCCGAGATTAGTTAATCTACTATACGCAATTTTACAAAGTAATGCAAGTTTAAAATAAAGATGCGTAAGGAGAGGATAAAATAATGAAGATTGAGGCTGAATTTGCGTATATCTGCCAAATATTACAAAATTATTAGGACTTTATCATTACCAGCATCATCTTGAATCGGTTTAACGCCTTTAAAGCATGCGGGTGATTAGCTGGCATGATGACCATTTCTCCCTGCTTAAGAGTTAGGGGCTTACCGGAGATAGTTATCTCGGCAGTACCATCGATTATATAAACCATAGCGTTAAAGGGGGCAGTATGTTCACTTAATCCCTGCCCTTTATCGAAGGCAAATAAAGTCAAAGTACCCGCCGGCTTATCAATAATCGTCCGGCTGACGATAGCATCCGGCTGATATTCCACCAGATTTATCATCTCATGTACTTGCCCTGATAAATCTTCCTTTGGCAACTTTGTTTTCCCCTTTTTTATCTAGTTTGAAATTTTAAATTTCTCCCATAAATTGTAGTACAACCTGTCGTTTTCTGGCGCGGTTATCGAATTCAATCAATACAACCTGCTGGTATTGTCCCAGAGTCAACCTTTTATTGACTATGGGAATCACCAGAGAGGCGCCCATGAGTGAAGCACGGACGTGAGAAAATGCGTTATTTTCTTCCCATTGATATCTATGTTCGTAGGCAACTTCCTTGGGAACAATACGCGACCACATTTTTTTAAAGTCGAGGATTAAGCCTGGTTCGAACTCAATAGTGCCGATGGACGCCGTTGAACCGGGCAGAAACACAGTTAAAGTCCCATTAGCAATATATATTTCTAGCGCTTTCTCCTGAAGTTTAGGGGTGATGTTATAAATAGCCATAAACCCCTCGGCAGCTTTAGCATCGGTATCTACATTTAATGTCCTAGTGACGATAATCATGTTCACCTCCGTTAAAGTATAATGGTTTTAACCGGGTGTTTATGTTTCTTTAATAATACCACAATTCATCAATTTTGATTACGATTGACAACCCGAAACTGGGTATAATATAATTTCCCTGAAATCTTTTAGGAAGGAAAATATCCAGTGCATTCGAGCCAAACAATCGAGGGCAGCCGGGTAAGCATGCTCCGCATAACCATAACGGACGGCATGTCACCAAGGGCTCAGTGCGCCTTTTTTATATTGTAAAAGGTAAATTTTTTAACGAAAACACACTTGAGCCCAGGAAAAAATCCTGGGTTTTTTATTTTCAGGAATAAATAACTTAGAATAAAGAAGGTAAAACACAATGCTTAATATATATAATCTATCTAAATCATATAACGCACAGTATCTTTTTACCGGCGTTACCTTTAACGTCGGCATGGGCGACCGTATTGCGGTAATCGGGGCAAACGGCTCGGGGAAGACTACCCTGTTTGAAATTATTGCCGGCAACATCAACCCAGATTCCGGTAATGTCGCTGTACGCCACGGCACAACCATCGGCTACCTGCGGCAAGATATCCAGCATGCCTCTAATCGCCGATTATTAGAGGAAATCGTTCAGTCCGCCGGCAATATCAGCAAATTGGCGCATAAAGTTCAGATGCTTCAGGAAGAGCTTGCCGAAGAAAAAGACGAAGAAGAGATTGCTTCATTGATGCGCGAGTTGGGCAATGTGCAGCATGAATTCGAGTCGTCCGGAGGCTACAACGCCGAGCATGAAGCCGAAGTAATTTTAGCCGGTCTAGGCTTTCTCACGTCCGACTTTAACCGGAGGCTGGTGGAGTTCAGCGGCGGCTGGCTGACGCGCGTCGAACTGGCTAAGCTCCTTTTTCTCAATCCCGACCTGCTTATCTTAGACGAGCCGACCAATCACTTAGATTTGGAGACGACGCGCTGGTTCGAGAATTATTTAAAAAACTATTATGGCGCCGTCCTCGTTACCTCCCACGACCGCGCTTTCTTGAATAACGTGGCTAAAAAAGTTATCGCCATCGAGCAGGATGAGGTTATTTTCTTCCGCGGTGATTACGACGGCTACGTGACCGCGCGCGAAAAAGACCTGGAGATAAAGCAGGCTACCGCCAAACGGCAGGAGCAAAAAATAAAGAAGGAGATGCGTTTTATCGAGCGCTTCCGCGCCAAGAACACTAAAGCCACGCAGGTGCAGAGTCGGATAAAAAAGCTGGAGAAAATCGATCGTATCGTCGTGCCACGGCAAACGAAAAAGATAAAATTCAACTTCCCGGAGCCCAAACGCAGCGGCCATGTTGTTATCACGCTGAAGAATATCGATAAGTCTTACGATACCAAGACTGTCTATCGCGACCTCAATCTGGAGTTAACACGGGGCGACCGGGCAGCGCTGGTAGGACCTAACGGTGCCGGTAAGACCACCCTGCTTAAAATGCTGGCGGGAGTGCTGCCCTTTGAAAAAGGCGAGCGGCTACTGGGGCATAGTGTTACCACTGCCTATTTTGCCCAGTACTATATCGAGTTGCTCAATCCTAAAAATACGATTATCGACGAACTGCGGCTGGTAGCCCCGGACGAAACCGACCAAAGGCTAAGGGGCTTACTGGGGGCGTTTTTATTCAGCGGGGAGGATGTGCTTAAAGAAATATCCGTCCTTTCCGGCGGCGAAAAGACCCGCCTTGCCATCGCCAAGATGCTGATGAGACCAGCTAATTTCCTGCTGCTGGACGAGCCGACCAACCACCTGGATATCCCTTCCCGCGAAATCTTGACGGATGCACTGGACGCTTACACTGGGACGATATGCTTCATCACCCACGACAGGACGCTTATCAGGGAAATCGCCAATAAAATCATAGAAATTAGAGAGGGCAAGCTGCGGATTTTCCCGGGCAACTACGACGAATATCTGGAAAAACAGGAGCCGAAAGTGGATGCCGTGCCGGAAACGCTAAGGGCAATTCGGGAACATACTTCCGCCTCGAAACAAAAAGAGCAGCAGCGGCAGCGCAAGGTCATCGAGGCGAACTTAAGGAATGAGTTTTACCGCAAGTCGGCGCCGTTGAAACAACGCATCGCGGAAATAGAACAATCAATAGCCAGTTTAACCGAGCGCATCGCTGAGTTGGAAGCACTATTCCAGGACCCCGACCACTACAAAGACGGCTACAAGGTGGCGGAGGCTAACCGCGAATACATCGAAGCTAAAGAGTCCATCCGGTCGCTGACGACGGAATGGGATAAACTTACTGCGGAGGTGGTAAAGCTGGCGCAGGAAACCGAAGAGTTAAAGGAGAAGCTGTAAACCTCTTCTTTACCACCTGTACATTGTAGAAATGATGAATAACAAATTCATACATTCACTTCCAAGTATCCCAATACTTCCTCATTCAACTTTCTAATTTTTATTATCGTGCTCAAGACATCAGTTACAATATTCACGAATGCTTCTTCAAATAATGGGAATAATTGGTCAGAACACCAACTATCATATATGGCCTTTTTTTTATTATTTGTATGGGCTAAGCCACCATAAATAAAGACTTCCATTAGGTATCTATTAGTTGTTGTAGGTAGACGAATAAATTCATTTACCGGATTATCAAGAAACTGATTTATTTTGGTATATTCATTTTTAAACTGCTGCACCAAGTTACCACCAATTGGTAATTTCTGATAAATGTTTGCCATATTATGTAAAGATATCTTTTCATTATCTTGAATAAACAACCGAAATGTTAATACGAATGCATCGATATCTTCATTATCAGGTCCAGTACGTTCAATTTTGGTAATTTGCCCTTTATCCACAGAATATTTGATTCCACTTTTATAGCCAATCATATTTTTTGTAAAATGAAGACCCTCTAGCTTATTGGCTTTTTCATTAAACAACTTTAAAACTGAAATTTCACTTTCATAATTGTTAGACAAATACAGGCCCCCTATTTCTCTTGGCTGTCACTTCCCGATTTCGTCCTTGATAACATGTTCTTCGACGACCCAAAATTTAGGCGGGCTCATGTCGGCTATTTTTGCCCAGTCCTGGCCAAGGGGTTTGGCGGCATCAGTTTTGTTAAACCCCATTGATTTCTGCCATGAATCAACATCATCATACCAGGTTTCGATAATGCCGTCGCCTTCATATTCCTGACCCGGTACTTCGATAAAATGGTTCTGGATATATTTCCTTAAGCCCGGGATATGCTTGGCGACCAGCGGCCCGTGTACATCCTTCCAGTACTTATAAAACTCCTCCCGGCTGATGCCCGGTTTCCTTTTGACCAATACCATTACTTTTATCATTTTCGTTTCTCCATTGTTAATAAGTGTAATTGATGCGCTAAACTAGTTCAAGGTAGAATATACTCACTTAAAGGAGATATTTGTATGATAAAGTCTATCGTTGTGGCGCACCGCAAAGCTGGTTTAACTCGCGAGGAATTCAATAAATACTGGCTGGAACAACACGCCCCTCTGGCGGCGAAGCTTATCCCCGGCGTAAGAAGATATGTGCAAAATCACCTGGTATCCATACCGGGCATGGAATTTGAGGGCGATGGTATCGTGGAAATGTGGTATGACGACGTTGAAACGTGGCAAAAATCCATGGCAGCTGTGCGCGCATCCAAAGAATTAGCCGAAGACGGGGCCAAGTTTTGCGACCTCCGCAACGCCAACGTGTGGATAGTAGAAGAGCACGTTATTACATAAAATATAACAAGCTTACTTAAACACTTCCGGGTTGATGGTGCCGGTAGGACCGGGACCTTTAAAAGTGAATTCCTTGCCGTCCATCGTCTTGGTAAAAACCGGCGTTTGCAAAAGCGCAGTGAACAGGACGGGCTTATTCAAGACGCGGAAATTTAGCGGGCAATGCACCATATTCGGCGGGATATAAACGACGGTTGGCTTATCAATTAAATACTGCTCTTTTTCTTCACCGAGGAATAAATCAATCTGCGCATCGAAACTGCTGAAAAAGTCGGCGGTGTCATGTCCCAGGAAAATCAGGTATTCATGAGCGTCGTGTGTATGGGGTTCTTTTTCCAGCAAAATCGGTTTGATAAAAAGCTGCCAGCCAAAATTCATGTTCGCCCCGGGAATTTGGCTTTCCCCTCTAAAGTAAGCCTGGGGTTTAGAGATAAACGGTAAATCCATATTCTCTTTGAAACCGGAAAAAACTAATTGCTCATACTTCTTCTTAGCCATAATACTCCTTATAATTCAGGTTCAAAACGATATTACACGAGAACTAGGAAAAGGTCAAATAACGACGTAATACTTATTTAAGATACGCATAATATTTACAGATTGCATCATATCAAGTAAAGTCTTAAAATTATATACCTTACATGAACACAATAAAATGGAGGTAAATCAATGAATAGAATCCCTGATTTACTGTTCTCCGAGTATGACTTAAGGGCTCTTATAGAAGCTCAAGGTCAAAAGTTTATCAATGAGATAGACGAGCTAGAAACTCAACGATTACTTAATACGAATCCAGATGAATTAATAGCATATTTTGAGGAAAAATTTAACATAAACGTGCCGAAGTTGGATGAAGCGAATATTCAAACGGATCATGCTGTAACGAAAGTAGACGTCACGCGCGGTCCTAATAGGTTTCTTTATGACAGCGACAGGCCTATCTACGTTGAAGGAACAAAGATTACGTTTTTCGTTCCTTATCAAGGCGATAGAGATTTGTTTAAATGCCGTCCTTCCGCATTTACCTTTAATCCGCCTAGGGCCGAAGTTGACGATAAAGAAATATCATTTGTTTACCAAGTAACTAACCACGACGCAAATGCAATAAAAAAACAATTCGACCGAGATTATGAAGAAGTAAAGAAATGGATTAGTTGGATAGAGAAAGATGTTACCCCTTTTAACACACAACTTAAAGGAAAAGCGAGCGAACGGATTATCTCACGTCGAGAAAAACTGATCAAAGACCAAGGTCTTGCGGCTAACCTTGGATTCCCTATGCGACGCAGAGATAACGCACCACAGACTTACGTAATGCCTTCGGTAAAACGCAAGATAGCTCCGATTATGCCCACACCAGGCAGGACCCCTTTCGTGCCAGAGCCAACAATTGAAATGAAAGAATATGAATATATCTTGTCAATAATATCGAATATGGTTTCGGTGATGGAGCGTAGCCCCGGCGCTTTCAAGAGCATGGGAGAAGAAGACCTCAGGCAGCACTTTCTCGTTCAGCTAAATGGCCAGTATGAAGGCCAAGCTACAGGAGAAACATTCAATTGTCAGGGAAAGACTGATATTCTTATTCGAGAAAGAGACAGGAATGTTTTTATTGCGGAATGCAAGTTCTGGCGTGGACCAGAGGAACTGAAAAAGGCCATTGATCAATTATTAAGTTATGCCACCTGGCGTGATGGTAAATTAGCACTTCTTATATTCAATCGTGATAGAGCGTTAACGACTGTCCTTCAAAAAATCACAGAAGTCGTAAAGGCACATCCTAATTATGTAAGACAAGAAACTTACGCCTCCAAGACAGATTTCAGGTTTATCATGAAGCATAAAGATGACCCGCAAAGAGAGCTGATGATGACAGTAATGGTTTTTGAAGTACCAGTATAATGAAATACCAGCTTAAATATTACAATAATTAGTTGTAGCGGGTGGATTTATATGTAGATATCTTTTCAGTTATTCAAGATGACAATCTTTCTACGATTATGAGATACTGCTAGTAATCACAAGGAGGGCTCATATTATGGCAAACAATAAATATGACCATCTATTTGTATCAGGTGTCGACCCTAAATTTCAGGCGCATAGACCTTATGCCACTATAGGCTATCTGAATGGCAAGTCCTTTGAAGGATGTAATGAATACGCGGTTTTTTGGGTAGGCGAAAAACCCTACGGCGCTTATGGCACGAAAGCCTGGGGCGAAATATCTCACGGTCCGCATATGCATAAATACCCTGAATTGTTTATGCATCTGGGGACTGACCCAGACAATCCTTGGGACCTGGGAGCAGAAGTCGAGATGTGTGTGGGACCGGAAATGGAAAAACACATTGTAACCAAATCAACAATTATTTGTTTACCGGCTAACTTCCCCCATGGGCCATGGAGGATTCTGAAAGTGACCAGGCCTTTTTTAATCGTGACCGTAAATCAATCGACCACGCATACCGAAAAAGCCCTCAAGAACCTGGTGTCTGAAGAAGATTTGAAAAGAATGATTTTTATCGATGCAGGTTATGAGGATGAAGGTGTAAAACCATCAATGCACTGGCCGGAAGCAGCAGGACCCCGAGGCGAATTTATGTAATGGTGGTAGCGGGTGGATTTGAACCGCCGACCAAGGGCTTATGAGTCCCCTGCTCTACCACTGAGCTACGCTACCAGCCAAGGGAAATATAGCATTATTCAAAGCTAACTGTCAATGACGCTCAAGGACATGGATAGCGACGGATTTAACGGTTCCATAAACCTTTACGCCCCTTTTCAAGCCCATCTCTTCCGCCGATCTTTTGGTGACGAGCGCTATCAGTGGGAAGCCGCAATCAATCTCCAGTCGGCAGAGAGGCCCACTAAACGCCGTCCAGCTTATGGTGCCGGGTAAGGAGTTGCGGGCGCTGCTTGATAATTTTTTCAGCGCCACGGTGACGTCTTCCGGACGGATGCAGACCGATACCGTTTCCCCCACGTCATATTCGGTTACCGCTTCGATTATCTTACCTTTAACGTCTATCGTCGCCATATTGCCTTCGTTAGAAATAACTACGCCATCAAGGATATTTTCCATGCCAACGAACTCGGCTACTTGGCGATTTTTAGGAGCAGTAAAAATTTCATGAGCCTTGCCGGTCTGCACAATCTCGCCGTCAACAAGGACACTCATCTTATCCGCCAGACGTTGCCCCTGGGACATATCATGAGTCGCCATAATCACGGTTATAGCGTGCTTTTTAATGATTCCCGTTATTAGTTCTTCTATCTTCGCTGACGAAACGGGGTCAAGGTTGGCGGTTGGCTCATCGAATAGCAATACGTCAGGTCCGATAGCGACCGCCCTAGCGATAGCGACTCTTTGCATTTCACCACCGGAAAGCGTCCGAGCATTTCTTTTACTGTAATTAGTTAATTCCACAGTTTCTAATATGTCCTTTACCCTTTCATTTATCTCATTTCGTCTCAAACCGCGCCATTTTAAGCCATAAGCCACATTATCATAGACACTTAAATTGAAGACGACCGGTTTTTGCAACACAAAAGCCATCCGCCGTCGGGTTGCCAGTCTGATTTTTTCGGATGACGCCACATCCACACCATCGATTAGCACTTGGCCAGTAGCAGGTTTATCCAGCATGTCTATCAAGCGTAAAAGCGTGGTCTTACCCGCTCCCGTCGGACCGATTAAAGCATGAATTTCGCCACGCTTAACCATGAGGTTGACGTTTTTAAGGATATCACGCCCCTCTCGCTTTTGCCCCAAATTTATGGTTTCTATAAATGTCATTATCGCCTCTGCTGCAATCTATTCATAATGATGTTGATAACCAGAGCTATAACAATAAGAATAATGCCGAGCGCCATGGAAAGCTCCCAATCGCCTTTAGACGTTTCTAATGAGATTGCGGTAGTAAGAACCCGCGTAAATCCCTTGATGTTACCGCCAACCATCATCGCTAACCCAACTTCCGAAATAGCCCGCCCGAATGCCAGCACCACTGCCGCGATTACCGCGAATCTAGCCTCTTTTATGATAACCAGCATCGTCTGCCAGCCGTTGGCGCCCATGGAATATGCGGTATCGATAATGTTTCTATCCACACCGCTTAGAGCGGATATAGTCATCCCCAGCAGTATCGGCATTACCAGTATTACCTGCCCTATCACCATCACTGTCGGTGTAAAAATCAGGTCAAGTCCCCCTAATGGTCCGGAATGAGAAAATAAGACAAACACAAGTAAACCAACAGTGACAGTAGGGATACTATAAAAAGTTTGGATAAGACTGGTTAAAATTCTCTTGCCATGAAAATTACGGAAATGTATTAGACTGGCAAGGGGTAAGGCAATAACCGCTCCAATAATGACGGAACTTAAAGCAATTCGTAACGAAAGCCCGGCGATGGACATCACCTCCGGGTCAAAAGTAAAGATGAGTTGAAGTGCTCTTACCAGGCCATTCCAGATTTCAGCCAATGGATTTACTTCCTTAAGAAAATTGAGGCGTCAAATGCGACGGCATCGGTCATGCCATGTTACCAAATCAACGGTTATGTATTCAAGAATAAGTTAGATTTAGAATATCCATCCTGCATGTCCCTCCCCTTTAAATTAAGAAAAGGGACATACAGGAAAAGTGTTTATTAGTATTTTATTGGGTTGGCTCTGCTCCGAAACAAGGAGTGAAGAGTTGAATACCGTACTTATCGACGCCGTACTTGCCGATGAGTTCCTGTATCTCTGGCGAGGTTAGGAAAGCTACCATGTTTTTCGCCATTTCAAGGTTCTTCAACGTTTTTACCGTTGCTGGATTGACGGCGATAACGGAATAAACATTAAGCAGAATCGCGCCCTTATCGACAATCTTCACAAGGTTCAGTTTGCTCGCATATGATACGTAAGTGCCCATATCAGTCAAGGTATAGGCCTGCTTTTCATTAGCCATGTTCAGAGTGGCTCCCATGCCAGAACCGGATTCGATGTACCAGGCGCCAGCTTTTTCAACCTGGGTAGCATAATCATAGCCGGCCGCTTTCCAGATAGCCTTTTCTTTGGAGTGCGTGCCGGAGTTATCGCCGCGGGAGATGAAAGTGCCTTTACCGCTCGTCATAAGAGTTTTAAAGGCATCTTCCGGGCTCATGCCCTTGATGCCGGCTGGGTCAGAGGCTGGACCGATGATAAGAAAATAGTTATAGGCGAAGGGTACTCGCTCAATACCAAAGTTATCGGATACGAACTTTTGCTCATTTGGCTTGTCATGAATCGTCAGGACATCTATATCGCCACGTTTGGCATACTCAAAAGCAGCTCCACTGCCCAGTGATAGGATGTCAACCTCTACGTTGTATTTCTTTTCGAACATCGGCTCCAGATACCCCCAAAGCCCGGTGTCATAAAGACTCGTTGTGGTACCAACCTTTAATCTGGTCTTTGCTGCTAGCGGAGCCACATCGGTGGGAGTTGGAGTAGGCGTTGGGGTCGGTGTTACGGTTACGGTTGGCGGGGTTGCGGTTACGGTTACTTCGTTTGTACAACCAACCGCAAACGGTATCAATCCAGCCAGCACTACTAGCATAACTATCATGCCTAGTATCTTAACTATGTTTCGTGTTCGCATGTTTAAACCTCCTCAAGTTTAAGTTCAATAGTTTAAGTATTATATCATTTTAATATATCACTTACAATAATACATATAATACATTGAAAAGTGAAAATATTTTTCAGCTTTGACGCGATAGAGCCCCTATGTTACAATTTTATTAGTAATATTTTATTACCCTATCTTGAATTTTTTGAGGTTGGGAGGGCTATATGAATATTAAGGAAAAAGTAGCTTTAGTTACTGGTGGGTCGGGGGGACTGGGCGGTGTGCATTGTCTGTCTCTGGCTGCCGCCGGTTTTAAAGTAGCTGTGGCGGCGCATACTCATCTGGATAAAGCTAAGGCGATAGTAGAAAAAATAAAGAGTTCGGGTAAACAGGCAATGGCGATAAAAATGGACGTCGCAAATATAGATGAGGTAGAAGAAGGCGTCAGCAAGGTAGAAAAAACGCTTGGCTCGGTTGATGTTCTCGTTAATAACGCTGCCACCGGCATCATACGCGCGGCGACAATCGTTAAAACCAAAATTCAGGATTGGGCGGGCGACCTAGCTGTAAATCTTACCGGTCCCTTCAATACTATCAAGCGCTGCCTGCCGGGCATGATGGAGCGGGGCTGGGGACGCATCATTAATATTTCGTCCATCGCCGGCACGATGGGCGGGGCGGGACAGTGTAGCTATGCTACGACCAAAGCCGGACTTATCGGTCTGACCAAAACCGTCGCTCTGGAAGCCGCGCGTAAAGGCGTAACCTGTAATGCCCTCGTTCTCGGCGTTATGGATGCCGGAGCTTTCCGTGAGGTAACTCCCGAATTTCAGGAACGTATTATTAAAACTACGGCTTTACGACGTGCCGGCAGCCCAGAAGAACTTAGTCATGTAGTCGTCTTCCTGGCTTCCGAAGAATCCAGTTATATCACCGGTGAAGCTATCGAAATTAGTGGCGGCGCCGGATTATTTACTTTCTAATTATCAAAAACAGGAATCTAAAAGACTTCCCATATCTTAAATTGTCTTAGATAAAGGAGAAATGGATGAGCGAGGTTGTAATTGTTAGCGGTATAAGAACGGCAATTGGTAATTTTGGGGGGGCATTACAAGATGTACCGGCGGTAAAACTAGGTAGCATCGTTATTCAGGGCGCGATGAAAAAAGCGGGGCTGAAACCTAAGGGGGATGCCAGTTTTGCGCCGGCAGCACTGAAAAACGAAGGACAAATCGAGCTGGAGAAGAAATATGATACTTGGGACAACTCACTTCAAGGAGTGCAGGTTGACGAGGTTATCATGGGCAATGTCCTACAGGCTGGACAAGGCCAGAACCCTGCTCGCCAAGCATCTATTTATGCCGGTGTTCCTAAAGAGGTTAATGCTTTTACCGTGAATAAAATCTGCGCTTCCGGCATGAAAGCCGTCGCTCTAGCCGCCCAGTCTATCAAAGCCGGCGATGCTAATGTCGTCATTGCTGGCGGTATTGAAAACATGAGCTCCGTCCCCTACTATGCGCCTAAGGCGCGTTGGGGAGCCAGAATGTTCAATACAGAGCTTGTCGACGGCATGGTGAATGATGGACTATGGGAGATTTTCTACAATTATCACATGGGCATGACGTCAGAAAACATCGCCGTTAAATGCGGCATTAGTCGCCAAGAGCAGGATGAGTTCGCATTAGAGAGCAACGTCCGCGCTTTAGCGGCGATTAAAAACGGTGTTTTCAAGGAAGAGATAGTGCCAGTGGAAATCAAGGTAAGAAGGGAAACGAAGTCATTTGATGTAGACGAACATCCGCGCGAAACCTCGATGGAAACGCTTGGTAAGCTAACTCCCGTGTTTAAGGCTGATGGCGGTGTAACCGCCGGTAATGCTTCCGGCATCACCGATGCTGGCGCGGCGCTGGTAGTCATGTCCGCCCAAAAAGCTAAAGAAGTCGGCGTTAAACCCATCGTTTCTATCCGCGCCTATGCCACCGGCGGCGTCGACCCCGCTTATATGGGACTCGGTGTTGTCCCTGCCACTCAAAAAGCTCTTAAGCTGGCTGGACTCACCTTAAAGGACATCGATTGTATTGAGCTTAATGAGGCATTCGCCTCGCAGTCTATCGGCTGTATCCGCGAGCTAAATATTGACATGAGTAAAACTAACCTGCATGGCGGCGGTATTTCACTTGGACATCCTATCGGCTGCACCGGCGCCAGGATTATCGTCACCCTGATGTATGAGATGAAACGTCGTAATCTTAAATTCGGTTTGGCGACCCTTTGTATCGGCGGCGGCCAAGGTATGGCGATTATCCTCGAAAGAAAATGAAAATTCGTATCCTGAATTAATTAACTAAAAACGGGGCATGCTTTTATAGTATGTCCCGAATTTTTTCAATAATAGTACTAAATATTAACTTAATAATGTTGCGCCATCAGGTATTATTTGTGTTAAAATGATTTAAAAAGTCCAGACTTGAAAGGTTGATGCCATGGCATCTGTATTAGATTCTAATAAGGGAACTGATAAAAATATTAAAAACTCCGCAGCACAGTCCTCTGAACAACCTTTAAACATTGAAACAATCTCCTGGGGAGACTTAACCTGGGTTAATATCGAGTCAGCCACGCAACGAGAGATAAACTGGCTGGCAGAGACATATCGATTTCACCCGCTTGCTCTGGATGACTGTCTTAGTCGTAAACAAATTTCAAAATTAGATGTATATCCCAGTTACCTCTTCTTCGTTTTTCACTATCCTCTATATCATAAAGCAACACGTATTGCCACCAAACAACAGTGGTCAGCGTTTATCGGCGAAAATTTCTTGATTACGGTTAATACCACGGAGATAAAAACGCTTGTCGCCCTATTCAACGACTGTATGGCTAACGAAGATACCCGCCAGGAATATATGCAGCAAGGACCCGGCTTCTTACTTTATCGCCTCCTCGACCGGGCGGTGGACTCTTATTTCCCCGTCCTCGATAAGATTCTAAGTTTAATGGAAGAAGTTGAGGATGCTGTCTTTGACGAAGAGGTCGAAGCAGCTCGGGAAATCAGTGTTTTACGCCGCGATATCATCACTCAACGGGCAGTTATGTTCCCAACGCGCGATCTTTTTATTGAGATGGAAAATAAACTGAAACGTTTTAGCAAAACGGATGTAACTGCATATTATAACGACCTGATGGACCACATGCATAAAATTTGCAACACTTTGGATGAATGCCAAGAAATAATTGAGGTTTTCGCCGATGCCGATTTCCGGCTGGGAACAGACCGGGTTAACAGGATTTTACGTGTATTGAATATCCTAGCGACTATCACTCTTCCGTTTATTATCGTCTCAAGTATTTATGGTATGAACGTTTTTATGCCAGGCAGTATAGAACAAGGAGAACATCACGCCTTTTATATTATAATAGCCATTTCGGTAGGAATAACCGGAGCAATGCTATTTTTCTTCCGCCGCAAACACTGGATTTAGTACATGAAAACTTCTTATCGACTGGTAATAATCACAGCCGTCTTTGTTACTTGCCTTATAACTGCTAATATCATCGCCGTAAAAGTAATTAGCCTGGGACCGTTTACGTTGCCTGCGGCTATCTTTGTTTTTCCTATCAGCTATATTTTCGGTGATATTCTCACCGAAGTTTATGGCTACCGTACCGCCAGAAGAGTAATCTGGTTGGGTTTTATCTGTAATTTGATATTCGTGTTCTTTGCCTGGATAGGTCAGATATTACCGTCGGCTTCCTTTTGGAGTGACCAGTCAGCCTATGTCAGTATCCTCGGTTTAGCGCCGCGTATCTTGGCTGCATCTTTCTGCGGCTATTTGGTCGGTGAATTTGTTAACTCTTATATACTATCCAGGATGAAAATTTTCACTAAAGGTCGCTGGCTATGGAGTCGCACCATCGGCTCGACGATATTCGGCGAGGGATTTGATACCGCCATATTTATCACGATTGCTTACATTGGGACAGGCGCCACGGTGCCGACGATGATTTTAACCCACTGGATTGCTAAAGTCCTTATTGAGATTGTCTTTACACCAGCCACTTATGCTATTGTTAACTGGTTGAAACAAAAAGAAGACATTGATACTTATGATTACAATACTAAATATAATCCTTTTACCATTTCGGAAAAGGAGAGGGCTTAATGAAGATTCACGTTCTTGGTGCCCATAATATCGAGTCATCGAAAACCAGCTTTGCCAGCTTTCTCATCGATGATGTCCTGGCGGTGGACGCGAGCGCCCTGACTTCTAAACTTTCTTTTACCGAGCAGCAAAATCTGAAAGCTATTTTGTTGACCCACCAGCATTATGACCATATTCGAGACGTACCGTCGCTGGGTATGAATTTATTCCTGATGCAAAAGACGATGGAAATATATACCACTAAACCCATCTATGAAGCCTTAGTAGCTAACTTGATGAACGGCGTCCTCTATCCAGACTTAACAAAATTCCCCCCCGAAAAACCGGCGTTGCGTATTAACATCGTTGAGCCTGGCAAATCAATATCCATTGCCGGCTATAATGTGCTTCCTGTAGCGGTAAAACACTCCGCACCTACTGTGGGTTACCAGATTACCTCGGCGGATGAGAAAAAAATATTTATATCGTCGGATACCGGACCAGGTCTCGAAGCCTGCTGGCAGCAAATATCGCCGAACGTATTATTCATCGAAACCACTTTGTCTAATAAAGATGATAGGTTCGCCCTACAGGCCGGCCACCTTACTCCCGACCTTCTCCAAAAAGAACTGGAGTCTTTCCGCAAAATAAAAGGCTACCTGCCCCAAATAATCCTCATACACGTGAATCCCCTTATCGAAAATATTATCAAAGCCGAAATCCGCGAGGTTGAAAAGGCTTTAAAGATAAAAATACGTTTCGGCTATGAAGGTATGAAGCTAAATATCTAGTCGGGAGAAGCCGATTAGCGAACTACGCTTTATCGTCGACGAGAATGTAGGTAAGCTGGCGCGCTGGCTGCGGATGCTGGGATTCGATAGCTTGTTTTTTAATGGCGAAGACGATTCTCAAATGGTCAGGCAAGCTCTCGCCGAATACAGAATTCTTTTAACGCGGGATACCGGAATCATGAAAAGACGGGCGATTACCAGCGGGCGAATCAAGGCGATACTATTCGAGACCGAAGAACCGGAACTGCAAATGCAGCAACTCGTATCTCTCATGGATATTAAGAAACAATCCCATCCGTTCACTATCTGCCTGGAATGCAATCAGCAGCTTGTCGATAGGAGTCCAACCGAGGTTAAAGATAGAGTTCCCCCTTATGTTTTTAAGACGCAAACGCAATATATGGAGTGTCTCGGATGCCGGCGTATCTACTGGCGAGGAACTCACTGGCAAGCGATGTTAAATAAGCTGGAGAAAACAGTCGGTCTTTAATATCAGGAGGTTAAGCGATGAAAGTTTACGAAGCTACACTAAAACGTCGGGCAATAAGGCGGTTCAAGAACAAACCTGTGCCTTATGCCGCGCTGGAAAAATGCATCGATGCGGCAAGACTGGCGCCGAGCGGTCGCAACCAGCAAGTCGGTGAGTATATCGTCATTAACGATGCTAAAGTGCTGCCCGGGATATTCGAGCACATCGGCGGGTCAGCTAAACTGCCGCCGGATAAAGGCGGACCCAAACCGGAACAAATGCCCAAGGCTTACACCATTATCTTAATAAATAAAAAACTAGAAGGCGACCTCAATCGCCGGCGGGTGACGCTTTTAGACATGGGTATGGCGGCAGAGAACATCATACTGACGGCTCTAGAGCAAGGTATCGGCAGCTGCCCGATATTGATGTTCAACGAGGCTGAATTAAAAATGATCTTAAGTATACCGGAAGGGTACGACATCGCCCTGGTAATCGCCATGGGTTATCCGGACGAAAGCCCGGTAGCGGAAGTGGCTAAGGACTCGCTGAACATCTGGGTGGACGATAAGGGCGTGCGGCACGTGCCGAAGAGGAAGCTGGCGGACATTATTCACCATGACAGATTTTAGGGAGAACTCAAAAGTTAAAACAAATACTTAAAAGCTAAATATTAATTAACGCCATATGCTAGCTAATATAACAACATACTTCTCTCCCCTAGTGGGAGAGATTGAGTGAGGGGGATTTAGGGATTACACCCTCACCTTAACCTCTCCCATCAAGGGAGAGGAATTTTGTTGGATTCCCGTCCCCGTATCAAGTACGGGTTCACCCTGAACGGTTCACCGTGAACGGGACAAGTTTCACGGGAATGACGCATAAATATGAAAGAGCAAGAATATTATTCCGGTCCTCCGGCGCCCGACGAGCTGCGGCTGCGCTACCTGACCGTGGACGAGGCACTGCCTAAGGTGGAGAGGTTTTTACACGATTCTTATATAGCCGGATTCAAACAGATTAAGATAATTCACGGCAAGGGGTCGGGGACATTACGGGAACAGATACGGCGCGAACTTGGACGTCACTCGTTGGTGAAGCGCTTCAGGGCGGGGGAGAAATGGGAGGGGGGTGAAGGGGTTACCATCGTGGAGTTCAGCGAGAAGTAGTTCTCACGATTGAAGGTTGGGTCATTTTTCGGCTATAATTAAAACGTTCTTCGTGGTGGGTGTAGCCCAGGGGACTAAGGCGTCAGGTTGTGGCCCTGAAAATCGAGGGTTCAAATCCCTCCACCCACCCCATAAGCCAAGTATTAAGTATCAAGTAACAAGTATCAATCCCCTCCACCCACCCCAAATACCCCGATTTGTTCCCCTCATGTGATATAATTTAACTAAACTTGCGTGCGCCTGTAGCTCAGCGGACCAGAGCATCGGTCTTCGGAACCGAGGGTCGTGGGTTCGAATCCCTCCAGGCGCGGTTATTCATTTCATATTCCCGAAGACTTTGCGTATTTTAGCTTAACTATATACACTAGATATCTAACTCTACTTCTAATGCTGCATGGTCAGATGCAGCATCTGATTTGGTCTTGATTGTATCCAGATGTGGGAAAAGAGTCCCATTTTTCCCACCCCATACACCACGTCGCTCTATCCTGCCATTTATAACCTTACCGGATAGTTTTGGTGACATTAGTATATAATCGAATTTGCTTGATTTACTACCATTGCCATGAGTGCCAAGTTGTTTATCGCCGATGAATTTTGGATGTACCATAATATCTATTAGAGTTGAACCCTCATGAATCAATGGATCTAATGGGAGTTCATCCGGCGATGCATTAAGGTCACCGACCACCGCAATATAATCATATCCATCATTAATACGTTCTTCGTAGATAGCCCGAACACGCTTTGCCTGACGGTTTCTTTTTTCTTGTGATTCACTAAAGACACCATAACCTTTGCTTTTAAAGTGATTAATTAATAAAAGAAGTGTATTATTTCGCGTAGTCTTGATTTCATATTCAGCACAATCCCGACTAAAAATTACACCTTTCGCATCTTTATCATCCGCATGGCCAAGCATCCGAGTGATATCGTACCCCTGCTTGGTCATAATCCCTACATCGATTCCACGATCATCGTTCCCATCCCACAACATAACATGATCGTATGATACAACATTAACTGTTTTAAGCACTTCTTCGTTAAATTGTTTCAGACCTATACAATCCTCTGCTTCAATAACACAGAGTACATCAGCATCCAGCAGACCTATTATGCGTGCTATATTTTCTGTAGCAGTCTCTTTTACAGGTTCGCGTTCAAGTTCAAACCATCCTATCCAGTCACCACGCCCATTAGCAATGACTTCGGTTGGTTTCCCTTGAGGTGTTTTAAGAAAATCGCCTTTAATTTCACGAAGCCGGATAAACTTACTATATCCTAATGTAAGTAAACCTTTATACGATTTCATTATATCGAGTAGCTCGGATTTGATTTCATCGGAATATACCGGCTCTTGGATTAATTTATTCAGGCGCGTAAAATTTTCCAATACTTGTCGGCCCTCTTTCCACGTATCAAGATTCATCGCTTTTGGACGTTCAAAAAGACTCTCAACATTATAAGTAGCCAATTTCATATTTTTACCTCCACTTCAAGAGATAATAGGCAAGTTTTCGTTGAAGCGACTATATACTACATAAAAGATGACATACAGTCAAGTGGCATATAAATAGTAATGCCCCCGCCATTTGTCCTTAAACGAGGGCATCTTAATCTATCGTAAAAATCTATCTACTTCATATTTCCAAAGACCTTGCGTATTTTGGCGTTTAAGCCGCTGCCGATTTTCTCGATGGCGTCGTAACGGATTTTATTTAGCTCTTTTGTCTTCTGTTTATACTCGGCGGCGGAGTAAAGCCTCTCCGGGTGCACCAGAATATCGTCCACAGCGCGGATAGCCGCCGGCACCTTAAAGCCGGAGGGAGAATCCACCCAGTCCTCAAGTCCACTCCGCAGGAGAGAGTCAAGAATACTCATGGTATGACTGACTTCGATGTCCTTAAAATGGTAGCCTTCCCCTACCGAGCCAGTATTCATCAGGTAGTAGTTCATGTGGGGGAGGTTTTGCAGGATATCATAGAACCTGTTAGCGTGCTGCGCCCTATCACCTGCGATAAAGGGGTCATAGAAGAACTCCGTCCTGATTTTGCCTGCTTGAGTAGGGTCGCCGGCGGAGGACTCCATCGCCTGTCCTAGCACCATTAAAGCAGCCGCCTGCTGGAGATTCAGCTTACATAGAGCCGGGATGGTAGGACCGCGGGTGATAAGCACGATATTATCAATGGCTTCGACGTCGATATGCGGACTGGCGTGCATAAAGTCCCGTCTTAAGACCACCGCCCGCCCGTTGGACGTCCGCTCGAAGTTTTCGAAGTCGAAATCGCCGTCGGCTTTAACGCAGACGTTCTCGCAAACCGTCTCAGCTTTCAGCAAACCGTAAAAAATTTCTACCTGCTCGCCGGGATTAACGCCCTCCGTCTTAACGAACACGCCGCCAGCTTCGAAACCATGGAAAGACCCGTCCGGCATCAGCGTGCCGCCGTCATCCTGGATAAGCCAGGAACGCTCCATCCCTTTACGCGCCAGAATCTTGCAGGTGGTCGTGGTCTTGCCGTTAGCGCTCAAGGCAACGAGCAATGTACGCACCGGTTTATAAATACCGTGCGCCGACTGGAGGTAGTCCTCACGGCAACCGGCGTGGAGGAAGATGCCGCCGCGGCGAGTCTTAGCCACCCAGTCCTCGGAAGCAAAAACGCCTTTCTTATATTCACCGATATAGTTGCTGTTGCGGATAATTTTCACCACTCGGCCGTCATCGAGGAGAGCCAGGCGGATGGTGATATCCTTCTGGGGGAGAGGTTTGGATTTATTGGTCTGCCAGGCGTGGTCGCCGAAAAAGACGATTTGATAGTCCGGCTTTTTCACCGGCTTATGCACCGGCGCGAAGAGGTTTTTACCGCCGTAAGCCACATGGGCAAACTTAGTGGGGACAATAAGGCGGACGACCGTGTCGCTAGTCGGGTTGCCGACAATGCGGTCGATAGAAATAATTTTTTCTTTTGCCAGAGCTTTTTCGCAGTTTTGTAAGAGCTTAAGCTCGTCCTCGCCGAATTTATCATCGACGCTGTTTTTCGTGAACATCTGCGAGCGAGAGGTCGGCTCACTTTCCGCCACAAAGTTATTGTAGATTGTTTTAACAACTCCCTCTTCTTTTGCCACTAAACCCCGCAGGACCTCTTCGGAAGGGTTATCCAGCAGGCGACCTTCCGCTTTAGCTTTTTCCCGTATTCTTTCCGCCGTCTTAGCGAACTCATCAAGATTAAATTTGGCAGCCATTTTTGACCTCCATCATCTTTCTTAAGCGTATCACAAAAACACTTTCACCCTCAAGGGGAAATGGGGTGAAGTTAATAGTTATCAGTAAGAAGAATAAGGAAACAGACGACTGGATACCGACTTTCGTCGGTATGGTTTTTATTTTACGACCTCTCCCCACACCCCATCCTTATAAAGCTTTACCAGTTTATTAGGGAGGATGAGAGTGGTCAAGGCTTTACTGCTTTTGGTATATACTTTTACATAATTGCCAGTTAGTCCCGACCAGACGCCATTGGATTGCTGTTCCCAAAGTACGTCCATAGTCTTGCCGATAAAACGTTGTTGAAAGGCTTTGACGCTTTCTTTGGAAAGGGCAAGCATCTGGTTGCTACGTTCTTTTTTGACGACATCTGAAATTTGTTGGGGCATGGTGGCGGCAGCTGTACCGGGGCGGGGAGAAAAAGAAAAAACATGTATTCGGGCGAATTGCATCTCCCGGCAAAAGTTAAGGGTTTCCTTAAAATCCGCATTAGTCTCACCGGGGAAACCGACGATAATATCCGTGGTTATCGCGGCGTCCGGCACTACATTACGGATTATTTTAACGGCATTACGATATTCAGCCACGGAGTAACGGCGTTTCATTTTCTTCAGAACAACGTCACTACCGCTCTGGAGGGAGAGGTGAAAATGGGGACATAAACGGGCATCTTGCCAGAGGTCAATAAGGTCGGGGGTAATATACTGGGGCTGGAGGGAGGAAAGTCTCAAACGCGGCACGGGCGTCTCGACAAGGATACGCTTGATAAGACCTGCCAGATTAACGTCACCGCTTTTATAAGCGCCGATTTCTGTGCCGGTCAAAACCACTTCGCGATAGTCATCGGCTACAAAACTCCTAATTGAAGACAGGATATTAGTCACCGCGACATTTTGTTCCCTTGTGCGGACGTAAGGCACGATACAGTAAGCGCAAAAGTTCTTACAGCCGTCTTGAATTTTAAGGAAGGCGCGGGTACGGCGGATAGCATGAGGTCCGGAGGGAACTGGGGTGCCTTGATGCAAATCGCCCAATAAGGTCAATAGATTCATCTTACGGTCATTGCCAAGTACCAGTTCTACTCCCTCGATTTCAGCCAGTTCGGCGGGAGCGCGGTGGGCGTAACAGCCAATGGCGATAAGACGCGCCGATGGATTACGTCGTCTTGCTTGCCTCAATAATTGACGCGATTTATGGTCGGCGACGTGGGTGACGGTACAAGTATTTAAAATATAAATATCAGCCCGGGCATCAGCATCTACTAATTTATAACCGGCGGCTTCGAACTGGCGGGCGAGAGACTGTATTTCTGCTTGGTTCAATTTGCAGCCGAGACTGTCTAAAGCAATACTGGGACGACGCACTTTTTCACTCATCTTATTAGGGGATATACAAAATTATACCGTCGGGGGAGAAGCGAGGTCAAAAGAAATGAGTGAAATCATAAATAGATCCCGACCTTCTTCGGGATGGGTGGCGGGGGGTAAAGGGGCGCCAGCCAACTTGAAAATAAGTGTAAAATATGTAAAAATTAGATGTAAATCCCCCTATAAATTGTTCTAACACCCCGCACCATAACAAGGAGGCCTCTACCATTAATAATACCAGCCGAGTTGTAGTTACTGGCATCGGCGCGATTACGCCGCTGGGACTTGATATGGCCACGACGTGGCAAGCGCTTATTGCCGGTAAGTCCGGCATCGACTATATAACGCTTTTCGACGCTTCTAAGATGGAAGTTAAGTTCGCCGGAGAAGTTAAGGGGTTTAATCCGGAGAATTACATCAACCGCAAGGATGTACGGCGCATGGACCGTTTCGCACAATTGGCGGTTGTCGCCGGTTTCCAGGCAGTCAAAGACGCTAACCTGAAAATCGATAGCTCTAACGAGAATGATATCGGCGTCTTCATCGGGAGTGGCATCGGCGGCTTGACCACCCTTTTCGAACAGGCAAAGGTGCTGGTGGAAAGAGGGGCGGATAGAGTAAGTCCTTTTCTCGCGCCAATGATGATTGCGGATATTGCTGCCGCCCAGATATCCATCGCTCTTGGGGTTAAAGGACCTAATATGTGCATGACCTCCGCCTGCTCCAGCGGGTCGGACGCCATCGGTTTAGCCGCAGAATACATCAAGTTCGGCAATGCCGAGGTAATGATTGCCGGCGGGGCGGAAGCGATTATCAATCCACTGGGTGTAACTGCCTTCAGTCAGCTAAAAGCTCTTTCTACCAGAAACGATGCGCCGCAAAAAGCCTCGCGTCCCTTCGACAGAGATAGAGATGGCTTTATCCTCGCCGAAGGGGCTGTCGTACTCATTCTGGAGAGTCTGGAACACGCTCAGAAACGAGGCGCTAACATTCTGGCGGAAATCGTAGGCTATGGGGCTACCGCTGACTCATTCCATGTGACACAGCCGCTGGAGAGCGGCGCAGGCGCCGCTAAAGCCATGCAGATGGCACTTAAAAGGGGCAATATCAAACCCGAAGAAATCGATTATATCAACGCGCACGGCACATCCACGCAACTGAACGACGCCATGGAAACTAAAGCTATTAAGACTGCTTTCGGCGATTACGCTTATAAAGTGCCTGTCAGCTCCACAAAGTCGATGACGGGACATTTAATAGGCTGTGCCGGAGCGTTAGAACCAGCCATTTGTATCATGACGATTTTAAACAGTATCATTCCACCAACGATTAACTACGAAAACCCCGACCCTGTCTGCGACCTGGATTACGTACCCAATGTCGCCCGTAAAAAAGAAGTCAAAACAGCGTTAACCAGCTCTTTCGGTTTCGGGGGACATAATTCAGTAATGATATTAAAAAAATACACCGAGGCATAATTTTGAGTCACTGCCGCTGGAATCTGCTGCCACCGGTAACCGTCCTTACTGATAAGGACAGCTATTCCAGCTATTCGCCGCTCTTGATACAACTGCTGCATAATCGCGGTATTTCCCGTCCCGAGGATTTCCCGACTTTTCTTGCTAGCGACCGCAGTCTGATGGGTGACCCCTTCCTGTTTGCCGATATGCAAAAGGCAGTGGGCAGATTGTACCAGGCGCTACTAAAAGGTGAGACTATCGGTGTTTATGGCGATTACGATGCCGACGGCATTACCGCTACAGCCGTGCTCGTCCAGGGATTATCACTCCTGCAAGCTAAAACCATCCCCTATATACCCCACCGCCAGACCGAGGGTCACGGTTTAACCACGCCGGTATTGAAAAAACTGCAAGAACAAGGAGCGACTCTCGTTATCTCCGTCGACTGCGGTGTCACTGATGTAGCGGAGGTAAAAAGGGCGAAGAGTATGGGATTAGATATCATCATCACCGACCATCATAGTCCCCTGGCAGAAATTCCGGAAGCCCTGGCGATTATCAATCCTAAACTCAACGGAACGCAATACCCATTTACCAATTTAGCGGGGGTGGGAGTAGCTTTTAAGCTGCTACAAGGACTCTTCCGCAATTTGGGGAAAGAGGAGCAAATCAATGTCGTTATGGATTTAGTCGCCATCGGCACCATCGCCGACATGTCCCCGCCACTGGGAGAAAATCGCTACCTTATTCAGGAAGGACTGAAAAATATTAACACCAGTCCCCGACCCGGCATCCGTGAGTTAATAAACCAAACACGACTGGAGCAAGGCAGCGTCGACGCGGATAGGATTTCCTGGATTATTGCTCCGTGCCTTAACGCCGCTGGCCGACTCGCGGATGGTCTTACTGGCTACAATCTACTGATGACGGAGTCGGATAAAGAGGCGCAGGAACTGGCATTATGGCTCGCCGGAAAAAACCAGGAAAGGCAGCGACTGACTACGACCACGCTGATAAAAGCAAGAGAGCAAGTTATCGCGCTAGGACTGCCGCCGTTGTTGATAACCGCCGATAAAGAATATCCAATAGGCATCGCCGGGCTGGTGGCCAGCCGGCTGACGGAGGAGTTTTACCGTCCTTCTATTGTCATTCATACTGCGGATACCCTCTGTCATGGGAGCTGCCGCAGTATTCCGGAGTTCGATATTATCGCGGCATTGCATAAATTCAGTAATTATTTTACACGTTATGGTGGACATGCTGCTGCTGCCGGTTTTACCATGCCGTCCAAGGACCTGCCGCAGTTTGAGAGAGAGTTATCCGCTCTGGTAGCGGAAAGTTTAACCGGTGTCGAATTACGACCGCACCTGAACATCGATGCCGAAGTCAAACTTAGCGACCTTGGCGGGGATACTTACCCAACTACACAGATGCTGGCGCCTTTCGGACATGGTAATCCGGTACCTATGTTTTTAAGTCGAGGGGTGGAGTTGGTAGAGAGACGCACGATGGGCAACGGCAACGAGCATTTACGACTGAAGGTGCGGCAATCAGGTTCGGTTTTTGACGGAGTAGCGTTCCGGCTGGGCAATCATCAGGGCGAATTCGCGTCACACATTGATATTGTTTATAACCTTGAGATAGATAACTGGGGCGGTAAAAAACAGCTTAGACTAAATATCCTGGACTTTAAAAAGAGTAGCTAACAGGAGTGAAATATGAAAAATCCTAATGGACCATATCCTGGCAGGCAACTATTCCTGGGGATGACGAAGGATGAGAAACCTGCTTTCGCTTACCTGGTTACCGGACGCTCCCCACAGAGTCGGGAGAGAAAGGCAACACAAAAAGAAAACAGTATTATCATAGGACCCATCGGCAACACGCCTTATGACCCGCTGCGACACTACACGGCGGTGAAATACGATAATAACATTGGGCTAATGGCGGTGAGTAACGGCATCCAGACCGAAGCTATTTTCGAGATATATAAACTCCTTTCAAATGTTAAATCTAAACCGACCAGCGGCTACCTGAAGAAAATCATGGACGGCGCCAATTACGAGGCGGATAGTCTTAAAACACCGCGTATCAGCGGGGTGATAAGTAATAGTGGTAATAAACCTATCTTCTTTATCAGCATAAAAACGGCGAGCAAACCGGCTTTTGGCTGGTCGGTAAAACCAAAGCCAGGCGTTTTTTACGGAGTAGCTACTTATCATGGGAACATGGAAAAGCCCGGTCCTTTTAAGGCGACCAAAGGACCATCGGTATTGAAATTCAGTGCTGTAACATCACATGAAATCACCGGCTTTATTTACGAGATATCAGCGGCAATTTGCCAGGGCGATGATATTCGGGTATGCGCTGTCGGCGGGGTGAGAGGAACAGATAATGTCTGGAAGGTGGCTTTTATTAACCGGCACCAGGGGTAATACTCCCGTGTCATTCTGGCGTAGACCAGAATCCACATTAAGGTATTAGGATATTACTAATACAACACATGGATTCCAGCTTTCGCTGGAATGACAATTTTTAAGAAGTCGGTTTTTCTTTAGCGTCGGGAACGGTCTCGATTTCCTCCCCTTTTTTCACCCAACGCGTGCGCCAGATAAGCAAGATGATGCAGATAATCAAGACGATAATGCCGATAACTTGCGCCTGATGTAAACCAAAGAGAAAGCTCGTGCCCTCGCGAAGAAAATCGCTGCCGATACGCCAGATAGAATATAAACCCAGATAGACAACGAATAACGAGCCATCCGGCTGTATCTTCTTTCGTATCAACATTAAAATCCCAAACATAATAAGAAGATATAATATTTCGTAGACCACAACCGGGTGGGTTGGGGTATCCATCATAGGGTATGCCTGAAAAGCCGGACTATCGGGACTGGTATAAACGAACCCCCAGGGCAGTGAAGTCGGAAAGCCATAATCGTCGCCGAGGATAGTGCAGCCTACCCTGCCAATCGCCTGCGCCAGCATGATGCCGGGAGCCAGCACATCCGCTATATGCGCGAAGGAATGTTTAGAGAAGTGGCTGTAAATCCAGATGCCTAGCGCTGCGCCTAATACCGCCCCCCAGATAGTTAGACCCGACCCACCGATTATCTGACCTGGGTTATGAAAATAGTAATCCCATTGGTCAATAACGTGGAGGAGTCGGGAGATGATAACTCCAGAGGGGATGCCGACCAACGCGACGTTGAGGACTATATTATAGTTAAGACGTGAGTCTTTTTTTACCGCCAGTAACGCCCACCCAACTAACACCACTACAGCCAGCGCTACCATGATACCGTACCAGCCGATGGGCTTGGAGCCGATATAGAAAGCAACGGGGTCGATATTTACGTAAATCATTGTTTACTCGTTTAAGTGTATTATCCCCACACCATCTGGATTCCAGCTTTCTCTGGAATGACATTATATGGAGCTTAAGAGGTCAATGCCTCGATGAAGTCCTGCGGATTAAAGATTACCATATCTTCCATTCCTTCGCCAACGCCGATAAGCTTAATGGGGATTTTCAGCTCGTCACAAATCGCCAGGACGATGCCGCCTTTAGCCGTGCCGTCCAGCTTAGCGATAAAAATGCTGGTAACGCCGACCGCATCGGTGAAATAACGCGCCTGGGTGAGTCCGTTCTGGCCGGTGGTGGCATCGAGGACGAGGATGACTTCATGCGGAGCGGTGGAGTCCAGTTTACCAGCCACGCGGTGGACTTTCTTAAGCTCCTCCATAAGATTGAACTTAGTGTGTAAGCGTCCTGCCGTATCGATGATGAGGATATCGGTGCCGCGGCTCTTCGCCGCCTGTAAAGCATCGTAAACGACGGCGCCGGGGTCGGCATCGGGTTGGTGGGCGATTACGTCCACCCCCACCCTCTCCCCCTGCTTTTTAAGCTGATCGATAGCGGCGGCGCGGAAGGTATCCGCCGCAGCAAGGAGGACATTCTTGCCTTCCTTCTTATATTTATAGGCGAGCTTGGCAATGGAGGTTGTCTTGCCGCTGCCATTGACGCCGACGATAAGCATGACCTCTGGAGGGGTAGCCACAGCTGGTTCTCGGGAGGGAACGGTAAGAATTTTTACCATCTCCTCTTTAAGCAAAGAGCGGACGTGAGAACCATCTAGCTTTTCAGCGGCCGCGCGTTCCTTAACGGTATTGATAAGCTTTTCCGCAGTGCTAACACCGACATCGGCGGAGATCAGGAGCTCTTCCAGCTCATCCCAGACCTCTTTGCCGATAGAAACGCGGTCAAAGAGGGACATGGCTTTACCGAACCAGGTATCGCGGGTTTTCTTAAGGACTTTCTGGAAGATGTTGATGGGATGACTCCTTTAGAGTTAACAGTTTACAGTTATCAGTTTACAGTATATAAGAGATGGGGGGTAAGCTCAAATTTTTAAAAAACGATTTGTACATACTATTGAATGTTATATTAATAAAGTATAATATTGACTTAAATGCTTGAATATATACAAGGATGTTTTGCATTGACAGGAGACTCGATATGATTAAGAGAGTCACTATTAAAGGTTACAAGTCTTTTAAAAACCTGAGTCTCGAATTAAAACCTCTTACAGTCATCTTTGGTCCAAATGCTTCTGGGAAAAGTAATTTTCTTGATGCACTATATCTTATTTCTCGGATGGCTACCAAACGAAACTTGAGTGAATCGTATAAAGACCATCGAGGACTTCCTCTTGAAAGTTTCTACTACGCTGATGAAGGATATGAAAAAAACCTTGAAAAACCCACTTTGTCATTTTCTTTTGAAATCGACATACAACTTTCTGACTCGGTCATAAATAAAGTTGAGGAAATCGTCAGGGGAAAAAGAAAGGGAATAGATTCCCTTGATCAATCAAAAAAAATAATCACAGAAAAAAGGCTTAGATATTATCTAGCAATAGAAGGTTTGCCTCAAACAGGATATCTAAGAGTTATGGATGAGCGATTATGCGCAATTAAGCCAAACGGTCAGGAACGGAAACGTAGCGCATTCATTGAACGTCACGGAAAACAAATTCGGTTACGTATGGAAGGCCAAGCACACCCTACTTATTACAACATTGGACTTGAACATACAATAGTTTCCGAATCACTTTATGAACCTCACTATCCACATATCACTGCTTTAAGAATTGAACTTGCTAACTGGTATACTTATTATCTTGAGCCTAGAGATTTAATGAGAGAAGATGTTCCGCTTGCTGAGATCGAAAGTATAGGTCCCAGAGGTCAGAATTTAGCAGCGTTTTTGAATACTCTAAACTATAGACATCCCAAGGACTTCCATAGTTTTAATCTTTCTCTAAAACGTATTTTACCAAATAAGTCATCTATTCAGATTGTTCCTCTCAAAGAAGGTCTTGTTGGACTAAGGCTTTCGGAAAATGGCTTGTGGTTTCCTGCACGGTTGATTTCTGAAGGAACACTACGTGTCATTGGGTTGCTTGCTGCTATTCATCCTAGAAATCCAGCTACGTTGATATCTTTTGAAGAACCTGAAAATGGTATCCATCCTACTAGGCTTAAGCTTATTGCCGAAATATTAAAAAATGCTGCACAACAAACAGGGAAACAAATCATTATTACAACTCATTCACCTATTTTACCAGAGTTTTTTAGTGATAAAGCCCTTTTTGTCTGTTTTAAAGATAAAAAACAGACAATAATTAAACCTTTTACAAGTTTTGGGCCTTTATTCAAAAAGTTGGATATTGAACATGCTCTTGAGGACAGGATTTTAAGAGGTGATTTTGGTGGCTAGGATTTTATATTTCCTTGAAGATTGTGCCCAAGAAGGCTTTATCAAAGCTCTAGTAAATAGAACAGCACAAGATATGGAAATACCCATCAATTCAATAACTCATGATATTCGTTCCGCGCGTGGTGGTTCCACTGTGATTCAAGAATTTAATAAATTTATGAAAGATATGACACAAATACGTTCGTCTGAAGTGGATTTGTTAATTGTCGCTATTGATGGGAACTGTAAAGGCTATCGAGGTAGAATAAGGCAATTAGAAAAGAACGTAGATCAAAGCCACCCAATCAAAGATAAAATAGTGTGGGCTATCCCTGATCCCCATATAGAACACTGGTATTTGATGGATCAAAGAGCTTTTAAGAATGGAGTCGGAATTAATAAATCTCCAGAAATGCCACCGTATAAATGTAAAAAGGATTATTATAAAAACTTGCTCCGTCAAGCACTAGTAGAAGCTGATATTAGTTCTTTACTTGGGGGCGCAGAATATGCCGAAGATATCGTAAATAATATGAAGAGTCTAGATAGTTTATTTAGCCGAAATGCTGGCTTTCAAAATTTCATTGAAGATTTGAGAAATCATTTCCGTCATAATCATGTAAATTGAAATAATCATTTTTTTCAAAATCAAATACCCTACCCTCCCTGTAGCTCCTCTAGTATCACCCTGGCGGCCGCTTTATCTAGAGGCTTGTTGTTGTTGCCGCACTTGGGACTCTGTACGCAAGAGGGGCAGCCGTCTTCGCAGGGGCATTCGGCGATAACGCGGAGCGTCGCCTGCCACAACTCCTCAATCATATCGAACCCCTTTTCCGCGATGCCAATACCGCCGGGGTAAGCGTCGTAAATAAAGACGTCCGCCTTGCCGGTATCCGGGTGCATCGGTGTGGACACGCCGCCGATATCGTCTCTATCGCATAAAGCAAAGAGCGGCAAGATACCGATGGCGGCATGTTCCGTGGCGTGCAGACCGCCAGCGAAGTCCTGTCCCTTTTCCACGATACGGGCGATGGCGTGCGGGGGTATATCGAACCATAAAGCCACCGTATTGAAGCGGATGGTGGGGAGGTCTAAAGCCTCCTCCCCGATTAGCTCCTCGGAGAACTGGCGGTATTTCTTAAAACCGACGACGTCGATGGTCACTTCAACATCGCCAACACTTACGTTGACGGGTCCGACGGTTTTAGTGTTTCTCACTTTTAGCACATGCAGGTTGTGGATTTCTTTAGTGCCCGTGTAATAGTTGGCGCGGGTCGGGTCGGCGTAAGCTACTTTATTCGTCAGGTCGAGCTTGGTTATCAGATAGGATTCGCCCTGATGCAGGTAGATAGCGCCGGGGTGTATCTGGAAGAAAGCGACCGAGCTTTCTACCGTTTCCATCAGCGAGCCGGTGGACATATCAACGACAGCATAGTCCTCGCCTGATGAGGAGCGGATATTGATTTTAGGGGCGGGGGCATTAAGGGAGGGGGCAAGATACCACTTGCTGCGCCGCTCACGGAGTTCCCCTTCCTCCACCAAAGCATCCCGTTGCTTAGAAAAATCTTCGCCGAAAGTAGCTTCATCCGTCTTATCCAGCGGTCGTTCCCAGGCGGCGCAGAGGAGGTGGGCTTTTAAGATATAGGGGTTGGCAGGATTGACCAGCACATGTTCGAAACCTCTCTTAAAAAAGTTATTTGGATGACGCATAAAAAACTGGTCGAGAGGATTATCCCAGGCGACCAGAAAACTTAAAGACTCACCCTGACTACGTCCGCTACGGCCAGCCTGCTGCCAAGTAGAGGAAATACTGCCCGGGTAGCCGTCCAGTATTGTCGCTTCCAGTCCGCCGCTATCAATGCCCAACTCTAAAGCGTTAGTGGCAACCACCCCTAAAAGTTTACCTCCAAAAAGCTCCCGCTCGATGCGGCGTCGGTCTTCCGGCATATAGCCCCCACGGTAAGGCATGACCAGACGTGAAAGTTCGTAACTTTCTTCCTTCAGTCGGTCGCGGGCATAGACATATATAAGCTCGCAGAGGCGTCGGGTGCGGGTAAAGGTGAGGGTGCGGGAACCTTGCAACATCAATTCGGTGAAAATATTCGTCGCTTCCCAATGGGCGCTACGACGTGCGGTCTTCTTTTCGTCCATGAGCGGCGGATTCCAGAAAACAAAGTCCTTCCAGCCGCGCGGCGAGCCATCATTATCTACCACCTCGCAGGGAAGCCCGGTTAGAGCTAAAGCATGTTCGCCGGGATTGGCAACCGTGGCTGTGCAGAGGATAAACTGCGGATTCGACCCATAAAGCTGGCAGAGTCGACGCAGCCGGCGTAAAACACAGGCGACGTGCGAGCCGAAAACGCCGCGATAGATATGAGCTTCATCAACGACGACATATTTAAGACGCCGCAATAATGTTGACCATTGCTGGTGATTGGGCATGATGCCGACGTGCAGCATATCCGGGTTCGTCAAAATAATACGACCGTATCTCCTGATATCCGCCCTTTCGGAACGCGGCGTGTCACCATCGAAAGTGGCAAACGATTCGGGGGGTAAAAGGGCGGGGGAGAAAAGTTCATTCAGCTTACGCAGCTGGTCCTGGGCGAGAGCTTTAGTGGGGAAAAGGTAGAGGGCGCGAGTGGCGGGTTCGGTAAGCATCGCCTGCATAACGGCGATGTTATAAACCAGACTCTTACCGCTGGCGCTGGTGGTGCCGATGATGACGTTTTTGCTGGCGCGAACATGATTTATCGCTGACGCTTGATGAGTATAAAGTCGCGAAAGCCCATGCTCATCAAGGCAGTCCTGCAAAGCCGGTTCTAAAGGTTCGTCAAGCTTACCGTAAGCGGGACGACGCGGAGCGATATGCTCGATATGAGCTATTTGGTTTTCGTAATTTTTCAATCCGCGGATATGGTTGAGGAAAGCCTGGATTTCCATGAATAGCTACCTTATACATCAATTATTTCGATAGAATAATCGAGAAACTCAACGTCGAAGCCACCTGTTTCAATAAAGTGCACCACTTTGGAAAGTACTTCATTGCTGTGCCGTTTATTATTGCTGATGCAGCAAATACCGATGGTGGCTATTTGCCAGCTATCGTTATCGTCCACCTCCGCCACGGCGACATCGAAACGCGATTTAGTGCGACCGATGATGGACTTTAAAACCATACGTTTGCCCTTTAGGTCCATGTTCTCCGGGATACGCAGGCTGACGCGAGCGACGCCGACATTCATTGGTTTTAATCTACCACCCGATGAAAGGGGTGTCAAACAGAAAAAGTAACGAGTAAAAAATATCTGCCAAGCAATAGTCTCATGCATGGCAGATATAATTAGCAGAAATATCTTTTCCTATTTAAGCAACTGGAGCGTTTTGACGATATAATCCGGCTCACCGAATAGAGTGAATCTTGCTTTGTTTTCTTTAGGCATAAATTCGTAATCAATTTTTGCCGGCGGTGTGTTGTCCTCTCGATTATTAATCACGGTAACCAGCTTCTCGTAGATTTTATGCCCGGCTTTTTCATTTTCACAATAATAATCGATGATAGTACAAACCTGGATTTTTCCTTCTACATTAGTGTTAACACCATCAACAAAATCCAATATTTCCTGCCTCTTATTGCTACTCATTTCACTCACAACTTTACTGTTACCAAACAACTGTTTTATATTTTCCATGGTAAACCTCCATTGTCCTCCTATTTTTTTTCCTTGTAGAGACCCGTCCTTTAAATAGTTCCTGATAGTGCGGGTGGTAAAAGAAGTCATCTTGGCGATGTCCTCTACCGTATAAAGCTTTCCTAACTCGTCCATGTTGGTCCTCCTATTAATTTATTCAACAATCAACGTGCACTTTGACTGTTATTTTTCATTATATTTCATATATTTTCATATGTCAATACCTTTTTTCATATATTTTCATATATTTTTTTACTATTTCATATAGGCAAGCGAATTCCTGAATCTATTGCCCGTATGAATAGCTTATGTTAATATAAAAATACAGAACAAACGTAAATTGTGCCTGTGTGGGAGGAGGTGCTAATGCCTAAGATATATCTTATCGACGTAACCAACCGTGACGGCGTGCAGACCGCCAAGCTGGGCCTTTCCAAGCTGGAAAAGACCATGATTAACATCTACCTTAACGAAATGGGCGTCTTCCAATCGGAGTTCGGCTTCCCTACCACCAGGCATGAGAGAAACTACCTGCTAGCTAACCTGGAGCTAGCGAAAATGGGTGTGCTTAAACCCATACACCTGGGTGGGTGGATAAGAGCGGTGGTCGAGGATGTAAAGACCACTTTCGATAGAGTACCGAATATCAAGCACCTTAACCTATCCATTTCAACATCCGAACAAATGTTAAAATTTAAATTCCGCGGTAAAAAGAGTCAAAGCAGCATCATTAAAGACATGGTCGCCGCCGTTAAGCTGGCCCGAAAATGCGGGGCGGAATCTATCGGCGTTAATGCCGAAGACGCCTCACGCACGGACGTCAACTACTTAATAGAGTTTGGACTGGCAGCTAAAGAAGCCAAAGCGGATAGAATACGCTACTGCGATACTTTAGGCTATGACAATCCTTTCACTATTTACGAGACGGTGAAAAAACTGGCGGAAAAAATCAAACTGCCTATTGAACTGCACTGCCACGGTGACCTGGGGATGGCTGTCGCCAACTCTATCGCTGGCGCTAAAGGTGTAATCGATGGCGGGCAGGATGCCTATATCAACACCACTATCAACGGCATTGGCGAGAGAGCCGGCAACGCCGACCTTATCGCGGTAATCCTTGCTTTAACGAAATCAAAAGGATTCGCCGATAAATACAAACTGGCTGGAGACATTAAGTTGAAATTAGCCTCGAAAATCGCCAAGTTTGCCAGCTATGCCTTTGATGTGCCGATACCCATTAATCAGCCGGGGGTTGGAGCTAATGCTTTCGCCCATGCGTCCGGTATTCATGCTGACGGTGTTTTAAAAGATCCGGGCAATTATGAACTGTATAGCTACGAAGAGTTGGGACGCGGCGAGCCGATATCCGTAGAAACAGGACGGGAAATTATCACCGGACAATACAGCGGTATTTCCGGATTCAGCCATGTCATGGGCAAGATAGATGTTTCTTTTAAAGATAAAAGCCGGGAAGAAGCCGACGAGATACTTGAGCTGGTCAGATACGCCAACGTGGAGTCACACAAACCTCTGGTTGAAGACGAGCTTGAATTCATCGCCAAATACCCGGATATAGTTAAAAAATTACTGACTATGACGCCGCTGGAATAGAGAAATATCTGGCGAGTATGAGCAAATTACCCAAGGTAACTTATCAAGCCATCGGCATCGTCCGCAGTGATATCAAAAAGCGTGAACATCGCGATACTAGAGACGTTATTGCCGAGATAGTCCTCGACCCAGCGTTAGCCGAGGGACTGGATAACCTTGATGAATTTTCCCATATCATCGTTATCTACTGGCTGCATAAATCGCGCCAGCCAGTCCCTCTGAAAGTACATCCAATGTACCGCACCGAACCCACACCGATAGGCGTTTTCTCCAGCCGTTCTCCGGACCGTCCAAACCCCTTAGCCATAAGCACTGTCAAGCTGCTGGGACGCCGTCATAACATATTGAAAGTGCAGGGATTGGACGCTATCGACGGTAGCCCTGTATTAGATATAAAACCCCATATGCCAATCATAGATTCGCCACAAAATGTTGTGACCCCGCCATGGATAAAACTGGAATAAACCTGATTCTTCCTAATATCTACCAGCGTCTATTTGCTAAATATGGTCCCCAGCACTGGTGGCCTGCCGAAGAACCATTCGAGGTAATCGTTGGCGCCATATTAACGCAGTCCGCCGCTTGGACGAATGTGGAAAAAGCGATTAAAAACCTCAAACAAGTTAACGCGCTTACACCGGATGCCCTACGTACACTGCCCCAGGATAGACTAGCTAGCTTGATACATCCCTGTGGCTACTACAACGTCAAAGCGCGTAAGCTAAAAGCCTTCGCGGCTTGGTTCGGAGAGAGGTATAACGATAACCTAAAGCATCTTTTTGCCCAAGAGACCAACGAACTACGCCAGAAACTCCTCGATATTTATGGTATCGGCGAGGAAACTGCCGACTCTATATTATTGTACGCTGGTAATAAGCCAATCTTCGTCATCGACACCTATACTCGCCGTATTATATGGCGATTGGGGTTTAAACCCAATAATAATAGCTACACAGCCTGGCAGACGCTGTTTATGACGAATCTACCAGCCGATACAGTACTATTTAATGAATATCATGCCCTTTTAGTACGCCTGGCTAAAGACGTCTGCCGTACGCACCCCTTATGCCACGAGTGTTGTCTAAATACGTCAGGTAAAGGCTCCGGCAGGCAATTTACCTGTAAAAACGCCCCCAAACAATAGTTACAAGTGGCATTTTCGCAAATTTATCCGCTTCATAGTACCATTTTGCCAATTTACTCCTATTAATCCTACGTAGGCCCCCTCATAACTGTAATGAAATGTTTATATGCCAACCCATGATTTTTATGTGTTAGTTACTGCCCTACTGGTATTCTTTAGACGTAATCGAGTGAAAAAATGACGCAAATAAGAAGGAAAAACACTGTATAAGCAGTGGTCTGACTCTTGTAAAAGAGGAGGTCGTTACTATGTGGAAGAAGTTTGTGAAGAGATTAAGAGGAGGCCAGAAGGGAATCACCGGTCTGGAAACTGCTATCATTCTGATAGCCTTCGTCATCGTCGCATCGGTATTCGCCTACGTGGTACTATCCGCAGGTCTATACTCCTCGCAAAAAGCGAAGGAGGCTATCACCAGCGGTCTAGGGTCAACCATGGCCGTTCTGCAGTTGAAGGGCGATGTCGTTGCCGAGATGAATGGCGGTAACATCACTGGTATCCAGCTAACCGTAGGTATTCCTGCCGCCGGCAGTCCGGTTGACTTTTCTCCGACTAGCAATGGCACGAAAATGGTAGTGGTATCCTATACTGATGAAAACCATATCATCCCTGTGTGCAGCTGGAACCTGACGAGATTAACCGACCTTAATGGCGATGCTCTACTTGACCCGAATGAGCTATTCCAGATTCATGTGGACTTGACTCTATCTGGTACAGTAACTCTCGAACCTTATCACCGGTTTACCCTCGAGGTCAAGCCACCGGATGGTCCAATACTAAGCATCGAACGTAACCTTCCGGCCAGGTTAAGCCCGTTCGTGAACCTCCACTAATAGTGGTTCCGACAAGATACACAGTATGACTCAATACTAGTCATTGCGGAAAAAAGAAAATAACAGAATACGCTAGCTAGATTAACCTGAAAAGTAGCTTCTTATAAGGAGGGTGACGCGGTAAGCGTCACCCTTTTGTTATTGCCCACAAAGCCCGCTGAATACGGCGTTTATAATCCAATGGCACGGGCAAACTGTGTTCAAAAAGGTCGATATCTTCCACGGAAACACCAGCTAAATCAGCTAACTTCTGACGGGATATATGCCCAGCAAGACGCAGCTTACGAGCTTGGTAGCCTATTGATGTTCCGCGGGTTAAAGTCAAGGTTGCTGACATAATTAATACTCTCACCCATAAAGATAACCTCACCTAAAATACCCTGCCAGTATGCCAACACCCCTTAGAATTGAGGGCTTACACCCATTTAAGCCTTTCATATGTAACGCTTGCATCAAGTTAAATAGTCTGGTAAGCTTTTTCACAGGGTCTAGAACAATTTAGGTATCAAAAATGTCTCCAGATTTAAAAGTACAAATAGGCAAAGGACTACGATTAGAAAATCCGGTGATGACGTCCTCTGGAACGTTCGGTTATGGGATAGAATATAGCCAGCTCTTCGATATCCAGCGGCTGGGAGCCATCGTCTGTAAAGGCACCACGCTGAAACCGCGGCAAGGGAATAAACAGCCCCGTCTGGTGGAAACAACCTGTGGCGTTATCAATTCTATAGGACTGCAAAATATCGGGGTGAAAGCGGTTATCAAAGAAAAAGCGCCTATCTGGGCAAAATGGCGGGTGCCGGTTATCGTCAATATCGCCGGCGATACTGTTGAAGAATATAGAGAGCTAGCCATCGAACTAGATGGCGTTAAAGGCGTCAGCGGGCTTGAAGTGAATATCAGTTGTCCTAACGTCAATGCCGGGGGCGCGGCTTTCGGGGCAGACCCCGACTGCGCTAAAGAGGTTGTAAAAGCCGTCAGGGCAGTAACGTCCCTACCGATATTGGTTAAACTAACACCCAATGCTGCAGACATCGTGGCGGTAGCGAAAGCAGTGGAGTCTGCCGGCGCGAACGCCGTGTCACTCGTTAACTGTTTCAAAGGCATGGCAATAGATATTCAAAAGAGAAAATTAGTCATCGCCAACGGCACTGGCGGATTATCGGGTCCCGCCATTAAACCGCTAGCGTTAGCGCTGGTTTACCAAGTCGCCGGGGCGGTAAAAATACCGGTGGTGGGGTGCGGGGGGATTACGAAGGCAGAGGATGCCCTAGAATATTTAATGGCGGGGGCAAGCGCGGTGCAAGTAGGCTCGGCGACGTTCAGTAATCCGCGGGCTTCATTGGATGTGGTTGAAGGCATCCAGAGCTTCATGGAAAAAGAAGGATTCAAGAGTCTTAAGGAAATAATCGGGGCAGCGAGGAAGTAGAATTCCCCTCATATCATTGAGCATCCTTCCCAGTTAATATATAATTAAGTGTTGAATCTTGTCTTTTTCTCGTTAATATGGAGGGGTCGCATAGTGGTCTAGTGCGGTCGCCTGCTAAGCGATTTCCCCGGGTTACTGGGGACGAGGGTTCGAATCCCTCCCCCTCCGCTTTACCCCGAGCACAGTCGAGGGGTTTACCCTGAGCATAGTCGAAGAGCTTACCCCGAGCATAGTCGAAGGGCTTACCCTGCTTTTTCGGAGTATATTATAATATGCCTACTTATCATATTTGGACTATCGGCTGCCAGATGAATAAGGCAGAATCAGAGCGTATCGCCGCCCATTTCGAGAAGCTGGGATATAGGACGGCGAAAAGTACAAGCGATGCCGACTTTATTGTGCTGAATAGCTGCGTCGTGCGGCAAAGCGCCGAAGATAAAGTCATCAACAAACTGCACGACCTTAAGCACTTGAAAAAAGAAAAACCGCAAATGCTTTTAGCCCTCACCGGCTGCATGGTAGATTCCGATACCACCAGCTTGCGTAAAAAATTCCCCTTTATCGACCAGTTTTTTAAAGCTGGGGAGCAACCGCCGTGGCTGGAAAAGATAGCTACTCCTTCGCTGCCTGAAAAGCCAACCCCCAGTGTTTATGTGCCTATCAGCCAGGGGTGCGATAATTTCTGCTCTTACTGCATCGTGCCCTACCGACGCGGACGCGAGCGAAGTCGTCCTTTTGAGGAAATCGTCTGTGAGGTCAAGGAGTCGGTACGCCGGGGGGCTAAGGAGGTCATCCTGCTGGGACAGAATGTAGATTCATATGGTCATGACTTAAAGGATAAGCCAGACCTCGCCGACCTGCTTACTGAATTAAACAAAATCAAGGGACTAAAACGGTTACGCTTCCTGACCAACCATCCTAAAGATATGAGTCAACATCTTATCGACGCTATCGCGGATTTAGATAAGGTCTGTGAACAGGTCAACCTGCCGGTACAAGCGGGCAACGACGCTATCTTAAAAGCCATGAAACGCGGCTATACCGCGACCCAATACCGCCAGCTCGTGAAGAAGATTAGAGAAAAAATCTCAAATATCGCCATCAGCACCGACGTTATTGTTGGGTTTCCGGGGGAGAGCGAGGCACAGTTCCAGCAAACGCTAGACTTGCTCTCCGAGATAAAGTTTGCTACAGTTCATGTAGCGGCATATTCGCCGAGGGAGGGCACTACCGCTGCTCGTGAACTTGAGGATAACATCCCCTCCAGCGAGAAAAAGGCTAGACTTAATAGAGTCGAGCTTTTACAAGAAAAAATACAGACCGAAGATAATGACCTGCTGAATGGAAAAACGGTAGAAATACTAGTGGAGGGCAGGAATAAAGGTAAATGGTACGGCCGCACCCGTACTGATAAACTAGTTTTCTTCAGCAGCGGCAGGGATTACCTCGGGCGTATTGTAAAGATAAAAGTCGAAAAAACCAGCCCATGGTCATTGCAGGGTAAAATATAGTAAGCTAATTATAATACGGAGGCATAATGAAGAATATCTGGAAAATAAGTCTCATCGCAGGACTACTCATCACAGTCCTGATATTAAGCGTCAGCTGTTTCTCCACCGGACCGACCTCGGTAACCAGCGCCAATGCAACATCTTCCGGCGGAGAACAAAGCACCTGGGAAAGCATGTGGCCGATGCTTGTCTTTCTGGTGGTGATTTTCGCGCTGTTCTACTTCCTGATGATTAGACCGCAACGCAAACGCCAGAAAGAACAAGAAGCGATGATACAGAATCTGCAAAAAGGCGATAAAGTCATCACCGCCGGCGGTATCTACGGAACGGTCGAAAGCGTCGGCGATGACAACGTCGTTATAAAAGTTGAGTCCGGCACTACCATGAGGGTTAATAAAGCCAGTGTTGCCGTACGGCGCGATCAAACAGGAAAATGAATGTAAGCCAGCTTACAGAAAAACAACTCGATAAAATTATCGACGTCGCCCTGGAAGAAGATATCAGCCAGGGCGATGTTACCAGCGAGGCGCTAATTTCGCCCGACCTGACTGGTAAGGCGACGCTGCTGGTAAAGGAAAAAGGCGTTCTGGCTGGCATCGAAGTCGCGCAACGCGTCTTCCAACGCATTGACCCGACAACCAAGTTAAATATATTTATCAAAGACGGCACCGTGATAAATCCTGGCGAGAAAATAGCCGTCGTCACCGGTAATATCATCAGCATTCTTAAAGTAGAACGCGTCGCGCTCAATTTCCTGCAGCGCCTAAGCGGCATCGCTACGCTGACTTCGCGGTATGTCGCCGAAGCTAAAGGCACCAACGCTAAAATCTACGATACTCGTAAAACTACTCCGGGACTTCGTCTTTTGGAGAAGTACGCCGTAAGGATGGGCGGGGGACATAACCATCGCATGAACCTGGGGGACGCAGTGCTGATTAAAGATAATCACATCCTTGCCATGCGCGCTTTGGGAATGAGTCTGAAAGATATCATAGCTAAAGCCCGAAAAAACGCCCCGAAAGACATGACTATCGAAGTCGAAGTTATTAATACTCAAGAAGCCGCGGAAGCGCTAAAAGCCGATGCCGATATCATTATGCTGGATAACATGAACACCGAAGAAATGCGGCAGGTAGTAAAAAGCACCGCTGGCAAAGCCACCTTGGAAGCGTCCGGAAAAATTACGCCAGCTAATGTTCGTGAAATAGCCAAGACAGGGGTTGATATAATTTCCGTCGGAGCATTAACCCATTCCTATCAATCTCTGGATATCAGCCTGGAGATGGAGCCCCAGACGCTTAAGTTGATTTAATTAACCGACTGAATTTTTGTTTTAGGTACAATCCTGGTTTTAACTTCAGCAACCAGTATCATGATTCCCCAAACTGCCGTTACCGCTACTGCCATCGCCACGCCAACCGTTGCCATTTCACGCAGCATCACGGCAGTATCTGACGGATTTTGTAAGGCGGTGAAAAACGGAGGACGGGCAATAATTTCTCCATTTAATACATGGTCTATCGCCAGCATTAATGTGCCGCCCCAAAGCATTTTATTAAGCCAGCTTAAACGTTGACTCCATTTAACACCAATGCTTGCGTTTTTCTTTTCTTGCCTTTCCACCACCTTCTGAACGACGGTAGTAACGATTGCCTCTCCGGCAGGCACCAAAAAACATGCCATAACTCTAGCCTCCTTTTTGTTACCTAATTATTTTTATTTCTACATTGCCCGCAAATGCCATTGATAACCATATGCTTAAAGTCAACACGAAAATCATACTTCTTTATCAGTGAATTACGTAATGGCTCTAAAATAGCTTCATCACAATCGACAATCTTGCCGCACTGGACGCACTTCAAATGATGATGATGTCCCTGGTCGTCATGGTGATAAACGAACTCATGGTCCAACTCACTTTTATAGACACAACCGGCTTCTTCCAGAATATCCAGCGTACGATAGATGGTAGATTTGTTAACACCAGGCATTTTTGCTTGAACGTGCCCGATGATTTCTCCCGCAGTAAGATGTCCTCTGGCATCATGGATGACATCTGCAATCAGTAGCCTTTGCGGAGTGAGTTTTAACCCTTTTTCTTTTAACGTAGCAATGCAACTCATCGTCATTGCACCTTGTCGCAATTATACAGTTACCACATAATTCCTGTCAACTAACGTAATGGAGTGACTACCCCAGTTTTTCTTTACTATCCAGCATCACCGTAACCGGACCGTCATTGTGAATTTCCACATGCATATGCTGCTGGAAACGTCCGGTGGCAACCTTGAGTCCGCTCTCACGCGCCAGCCCAACCGCGTAATTGAATAAGACTTCCGCTTTTTCCGGCGGGGCGGCGTCAATAAAGCTGGGACGACGTCCATGCCGGGCATCGGCAAGAAGAGTGAATTGACTCACGAATAGGAGCTCGCCTTTAACGTCTAATAGCGAGAGGTTGAATTTATCTTGAGTGTCATTGAAAATACGCAGGTTGATAATTTTTGGTATCAGATATTGCGCGTCTTTTTCCGTATCGTCGTTAGCCACTCCCAGCAATGCCACTAACCCCTGCCCTATCCTCCCCACTTCCTCACCGGCGACGCTGACCGAAGCTTGACTAACCCGCTGAAGCAGCGCTTTCAATCTTTACTCTTTTTCGTTTCTGATTTTTCTTTAGGAGGACCGGACTCAGATTTATGCGCCAGAGAATCTCCGTGTTTCCGGTGGTCGGTTACGTAAAATCCGCTGCCCTTGAAGATAATGGGCGTGGGGTGAAAAACGCGTTTGGCTTTCTTTTTACACTGCGGGCATTCTGCCTGGGGTTTATCTTGAAACCTCTGTTTCAGCTCAAAACGATGACCACAGTGAGTACATTCATATTCATAGTTTGGCATGCAATGTCACCTCGTAAAATCAACCAGCTATACAATATTTTAGCACCAGCCAGCTATTGCAGACAAGCTGGAACAGTCATGATAGATTAAGCCATAATATTGTCCGAGTGAGTTATTTTCTGTTATACTGGACGGGTACGCCCCCATCGTCTAGTGGCCTAGGACAGCGGCCTTTCAAGCCGTAAACATGGATTCGAATTCCATTGGGGGCATTTACAGAATCCGTTTTAAAGACACCTATTCTTCTCGTGAATGAAACCAAGCCACTAATAGCTTGACGAAAGAACAAGTTTAGTTCGTTCTCTTTCCCATTAGTTCAACAATTGGGTCTACGCGATATTGCGAACCGTAATATTCGGCAGCGGCAGCAGTACAACCACCCCGGCAATGATTTTTAAGAGGATGGTCACAAATATGGCATTCATCAGGTATCCTTTGCCAGAATGATTGGCATTTCTTACGAGCAATAATTTCGGCAAATCCTTCTCTACGGATGTCACCGAGAACCAGTGAGGAATGGTTGCACGGCCGCAGCATGCCATCACACCCTATCGTATAGTACGCATCCTCACCGCCGCGAGGACACCAACCAAAATTAAGATCAGGATATTTAGAAATATCTATAACACACGGTGGAATAGGGACCGAACAAACAGATGTTATTTTATATTTTCTTATTATATCTTGAAACATATGGAGACTTTCTGATAGTAATTCCCTGGAGGGTACCAACTCATCTACATATTTTTTAATGCCTTTGCTGATATTAACACGGTTATACATAATAGCTCCGGCCCCCAACGCCAGCCCCAACTCAACAGTACGGCTCACGTCCAATGCATTTAGTTTTGTTGCCACAAAGACGAGCGTAAAGAATAAATGATATTTTTCTAATAGAATGATATTTTTCAATATGTTATCAAAGACATCCCTACCCGCCAGTCTATTATGAATCGGGGCGATATAGTCGAAAAGTGTAATCTCGAAATTAATACCGGAGGGCAGACGTTTTAATATTCTTTCTGTAATTAGAGTACCATTGGTAATGATAACTGGCTTCAAACCTATATTAATAATATCACCAATGATTTCAGGTAAATCCAGACGGAGGAATGGCTCTCCACCGGAAAGCGCGACGTACTCTATAGGCGCATCTTTTTTAATCTTTTGAATAATGGAGGTAATGGTTTCTCTTGATAATGTTTGCTTCCGGCTATCGAACAATACATTACCATCCTGCCGCCAGAAGTTATAACAGTGATGGCAGGCGTTATTGCAATTTTGTGTTAACTCTACACAAATATATTGTTGATTAAGCCTGGATTTCATCCTCTTATGGCGTTTGTTGTCATAAAGTTGTTTATATTAGCGGCCATTGGAGGAGTAATTATACCTGCATTAACGCAACTATTGAGTACAGTTTTTCGTACTTCATCACTGATTTTCTGCACCAATTCTACCTGCGGTTTATAACACATTATCAGAACTTTTTTGATTCCGCCGTCGTAAATAATAAGGAGAAATCCAGGTCCACGGCCAATAACGATAGGGTAACCTATGATACTCCGCAGTGGCGCATTGGAAATAACATAAGACGGATCAATCTCTATCTTTTCGCTATCTACCACCGCATAATACTTGCCACCTTCGTTTATAAGCTTGCCTTTCTGCGCTTGCATGTTATATTTCTTTTTAAGTTCTGGAATAGACATTTGTACTATTGATTTGTCTGTAGGCATATTATTTTCCTCCTTTTTACGCTGGCAATTATTGTCAGGTGTCTAAATTTATAGCACCATATACTCCATTTGTCAATATCAACATAAATAAAATGTCAAACTAAATGCTTTCGATCCAGTTTGCATTGCATCCCCCGAATAGCTTAAAATTTGCCTAAATATCGTACAAGGAGGATTTACCTGTGTCCGAGACCAAATATGGCGATTTAGTCAAAACGTTAAAATACATGAAAGGGATGGGCGGCGCTAATGCCAAGGAGATGACTTTTATGGCTGGCGAACAACTCCAGGGATTCAATCTCAATTTCGTCATCGGTGTTTACGACCAGCCGGGCGATTGGGCGCCGAATACAGGGGCGCATGTTCACCCCTTCGATGAGTGCCTGGTCTTTTTCGGTTACGACGATAATGATATGAATATTTTGGGTGCGGATATGTCTCTAACCATGGGCAAAGAGTACGAAACACATAAGTTCAACGTGCCGACCGTTGCGGCGGCGCCAGCCAACTTGCCACATTGCCCGCTGATTACCGAAAAGGCTTATCGCTCCTTTGGACATTTCCATCTGGCTTTGAGTGGTAAATATTCGGGGACCGGTGTGAAGCAGGAGGGCACTACCAACGGTAAAAAATACAGCTACCTCTTTAAGAAACTGGATGTTAAAAAGGGGCCGGGCGGCGCTGATGCCGTGCAGCAGTTCTCGGTGGTCGGCAAAGACCTGGCCGGTATGCCCATCAATTTCAATATGAGACTGCATAATAAAACCGGTGAATATTACCCCGGTAAAGGCTCTTGTTTTCACTCTTACGATTCAGTTTTAGCCTTTTTCGGGCACGACACCGATAACTTAAGCTATTTGGGCGCGGAAATTACCGTCGCTATCGGCAAGGAGCAGGAAAAACATACCTTTAATGTGCCAACAGTGATAGTGCTGCCTAAAGGCACGCCTTACGCGCCGATTACCTGTAATAAAATAGAAAGACCTTACAGCGTGATGCAGGTGGGTTTAAGCGCCAAATATGACTGTGCCTGGGTAAAGTAAAGGTCATCATAAACAAGGGTTGACGGGCAAGGGTGGCTGGATACCGACTTCCGTCGGTATGGTGGAAAGAGTATCTGGATTCCCGCTTTCGCGGGAATGACATACACTAAGACAGGAATTTCTTTAGTTCAAAGAGGGCACTATAAGCAACTCTACTGCCCAGCTGGGTGAGTCTCCCGGGATATGTTAGCGTTAAAGACTGTGTGGTTTTTTTATAGGCAATAGCGATAAAAACTTTAGCCGTCGGGTTATCATCAGCCTTTTCGAGATAACCTTCAATGGCTAAACCGATACCAGCCTTCATTTTATCTCGCGCCAGAACTGCCATCGCGCTGGCTGTTTTCGCCATATTACCGGCGCCCCAGACCAAACCGAGAGTAATTTTCGTTTCATCGGCGTCAGTGTAAAAGCCGCCTTTGAAAAAATTACTACTTTCCGGAGCACGCGCCAGTATTTGCATCAACGAACCGCCAGTAAAAGATTCCGCCACCGCTACGGTTAATCCTTTATCGATAAGCATTTTACCAACCATCGTCTCCAGCACATCATCGTCCGCGCCCCAGATATATTCATTAACAATATCTTTAACTGCGTTTTCGTGTTTAGCAATCATCTTACGGGCTTCTTCCAGATTGCTGGCTTTGGCTGTAATACGCAGGTGGATACCGTCCTGCTTGGCATAAATCGCTAGCGTGGGATTGGTCGACTTAAGCAAAGGAGAGAGCTGTTCATCCACCGAGCCTTCCGGCATACCGAAGGTCTTAAGCGTGCGGGAAATGATAACGCCACCCGACCGACTTTGCAGCGCCGGGGCGATATGCTTTTGCCACATGGTCTGCATCTCGGCGGGGGGACCGGGCATAGCGATGATTATCTTGCCGTCTTTTTCCGCCCACCAGCCGGGCGCGGTGCCCCGCGAGTTGGGAACGGCTTGAGCCGAAGGGATTAACATCGCCTGTTTGAGATTATTGGCGCTCATGGCGATTTTCCGGTCGGCGAAGAATTTTTCCAGCGCGACTTTCAGTCCATGGTCTACCTCCATTTTCTCGTCGAGCAGACCGGCGATGGCGTCACGCGTGATATCGCCCTGCGTGGGACCCAGACCGCCGGTTATGAGAATAAGGTCCGATCTCTCCCAGGCAAGTTTTAAAGTCCCCAATAACCTCTCGTAATTATCGCCGACAGTCGACGCATAATAGAGGTCGATACCCAGCAAAGCCAACTGTTCTGCCAGAAACGAGGTATTAGTGTCCGCGATATTGCCGAGGAGAAGCTCGGTGCCGGTGGAAATAATTTCCGCTTTCATTCTCTAAGATTGTACTGTTAAAACCGTTTCCAAAGCAAACGAGGGAGAGCGAAAATGCCCTCCCTCGTCCGTATGCTATTCAATAAGACTAATACGTGCCGTATTCGATAGCGGCTTCCATAAAGACCTTCAAGTTCCTGGGATTTTTTACTTCCGTCGCCGCGGCGCCACCGGCAAGCGTATAACCCCCGCCGGGCGCGCAGGTTTCGATAAGCCGACGACAATTATCTTTCACCTGTTCCGGCGTACCGGTAATCACCAGCGAGGACGGCACATTACCGGAGATAGCGCATTTATTGCCAATCATTTTCTTAACTTTAGCCATATCCGTCTGGTCGAACGACCATGACACCCAGCCTTTGGGGAAATCGCCGATATACTCCAGTCGTTCGTTATACTTGCCCTCGGCGAAGAGTGATACCTGGATGCCTTCTTTGACCAAAGTGTCGATGTACTTTTTTAGACTTGGCCAGTAGAATTTCTCAAACTGCGCTCGGGACATAAAGGCATCGTCGCCACGATGCAAAGGAAATCCAACAGAAAAACCGCCGACTGAATTGATGTTTTCTATCATCCGCGGCACGATGATGTCATAAATCATATCGATGCATTCCAGAAGCTGCTGCGGCTTACGGAACATATCGATGGCAATACCCTGCGTGCCCCGCAGGAAGTCTCCGATAACGTCAAAGGGGGCGATGCCTAAACCTCCCCTGCCCGCGGGAAATCCAGCTTCAATCGCCTCATCGTTAGCGTCTGCCAGCTCCTGCTGCCACTGCTCCATCGCCTCACCAGCGGCGATAAGTTTTTTAAAGCTGTCCCTAACCTCTTTACGAGAAAAGGGAATAGCCGCGACCAACGGTGTGCCCATCATCGTATTAAGCGGCGGAAAATATTGGAGTCCAATCGCAGCGCCGGTAGTACGGGGCGTCAGAACCCTGAAACAGAAGTCCGAGGGGTCTTTCATTAGCAGGTCGTATTCATCGCCCTTCATATACTGTGCTTCGAGGTACTGGAAAGTGCTGACATTATCGCCTAAACCATGCCCAGGCCAGGAGTAGTTCTTAAAATCGCAAATATCCATGACCTTGCCGGAAAAAGTGAAACCCGGTCCCATGAAGGAATCCATATCCTCATAGAAATCCTCCATGAATTTTCTCCAGGCGGCTTTTAACTTTTTGGCGTCATACATTACCGTCCTAAAATTATATCCCGCATAGTAAGCCGGGTAGTTACCTGTCGGAAGGCTGACCGGCACGCGGTCCGGCTCCTCACAGCGTGAGACCTTCATCATACGGGTCACGCGCTCTTTATACAATTTTTTAGCCCTGGCATCACGGAACTTGATACCCGTGCCTTCCAGATAATCCTTCATTCTTTTATCGCGTTTCTCTTCTTTGGTCATCTCTGACCATGCTTTTTCCATCTCTATTTTCTCCTTTAAGACACTTGGGATTTTTCTGATTTTACTCTTTATACCAGGCTTCTGGCAAACTCTTGTTTTGACGTAATAACATAAATTCTGATAAGGTATATTTATAAAACCCAGGAACTCGATTTATTCTTGGCATATGATGATAAGAATCGTCTCTATATTCAAACGACTTTCTAAATACATTACGATATACCGAGCCATCGTTGGCATTGGCTTTATTGCTGCGGTGGCTCTGATATTATCCACTCCCCTCCAGATGCCCGACCCCGATGACTGGGCTTATCTTTATGGCGTTAAAAATTTCTCTCAAGGCCAATTCACAATAAATAATACGGCAGAGTTTAAGCAGGCAGCAGAAATTGCACAACAAGGCGGTTGGTTACTTCAATATTTACATATCTCTCACGATACGTGGGCTTTGGAAAAAGCCCCGGGTTCTGTCTTTTATCTAGTACCCTTTTATAAAATAGGCATTCCGCGGTGGAGTAACGTACTACTAGCTTTAGGCATGGTAATCGTTACTTTTATCTTGCTGAAACGTCTGCGGGATGAAAAAGCGGCAATGATAGGGTCTTTGCTGATTCTTTTCACGCCGATTAGCCTAGTAATGTTTAATCGAATTTATATGGATACCTATTCTTCTCTGGCTTTACTGGTTATCGGAGCAGGTTTATATTTTTACTATCATCTGGAAAGAGAAAAGCTTACCCCATGGAAAAGGAGTATTCTGCTTTTCCTGGCTTTCTTTTTCACCGGATGGGCAGTAATTTCACGCTATACTAACCTGTTGATAGCGGTAATATTATTTTTGCATTTTGTAGTATTTAAGTTTATCGACTGGCGTAAAGGGCGAAATACCCAGATTAAAGTGGAGATATTGCCTCTCGTTCTGGGAATCGGTATACCATTAATAGCTATTTTACTTTATGACTATTATGTTTTTGGTTCTCCCCTGAAAACCGGTTATTCCATTACGCCTTACCCGATTAGTTTTGCTTTCCAGTATCTAGGGCAAGTAGACGCTGATGGTGTATCCATCCCGGGTCAGATACTACAATATAATTTACCAGGTGCCTTAAGGAATACTTTCATAGGCTTCCCGCTTTTAATAATCGGTATACCTGCCTTTTTCATTCTGCTTTATCAAAAAGTGGCTGTTTCCTTTAAATGGCGCAAAGCAGAGGAGAAATGGTCCAATCTCCGTAATGAAATGCCCTGGGACATATTTTTGATTTTAGTAGGCTGGTTTGTTTGCGTTTTCCTGCTGTATCTGACTTACGAATGGACGGCGGGGCTTAAGGATGGCGGGGGATTCGTCCTCTTTAACCGCTTCTACCTGCCGGGATTATTCCCCATCGTCGTTATTTGCGCGCTGGTAATGGCTAGATTCCCTTATAAGGTATTAATACCGGTATTGTTAATACTCGTGGTATTCGGGGCACTGCTTTATGCCCAATGGGCTTTGAACCTGCATATACTGCCGGACTGTCTATCAGAAAGAACGCTGGAAACCCGATGGCCCGGCTATCTCTTCCCACCCTGGACTCAAGCCGGGAGTCAATATCACTTTCTGCCTCACTAGGTGATATATAATTCTCCTTTAAACGTTGTAAAATAGAAGAAACTACTATGAAAACGATTAACGTTTTAGTCATCACACCCTCATTCGATAAAGGGCTGCCGTATGCGGAGGAAGCAATATTACGCCGTATCCACGCCGTCAGCCCGAAAATAAAAGTAACCGACGGCTCTGAATTAACTTTCGCCGAACTACGCGGCGATGAATCGAAGAAGGAGAAGCTCGATGCCCTACTGGCAGATACAGACGTTCTCTTTGGATTCGTGCCGCCTAAAAACGTTTTAAAAAGGGCGCCGAAATTAAAATGGTTTCAGGCAACTTCCGCCGGCATGGACCGCCATCAAGGCACAGAAATCTGGCAAAGTAAGGTAATTCTTACGGGCGTTAGCGGTATCCATGCCACACCCATCGGCGAGTTTGTTTTGAGCTTAATGTTGATGTTTGCTAAAAACACTCCGCTTGGCTTTAAAATGATGCAGACGCGTCAGTGGCAGCGGTACGCGGCAGGCACGCTACGCGGCAAGACGGTGGGCATCGTGGGGCTTGGACATATAGGTGGGGAGGTAGCGCGACTGGCTAAAGCCTTCGGCATGAAAGTCATCGCCACACGGCGTTCGACAAAGAAAGCGGGAAAAGCAAAAAACGTCGACCTGTTGCTGCCGCGCAACCGAATGAAGGAATTGCTGGCCAAAAGCGACTATGTCGTCCTGACATTACCCTTAACGCCAGAGACCCACCATATTATCGGCGAGGCAGAGCTTAAAGCGATGAAACCTACGGCTTACATTATTAATATAGGACGGGGCAATCTTATCGACCAGGAGGCATTAATACACGCTCTCGATAAAAAACTAATTGCCGGCGCAGGACTTGACGTCGTTACTCCCGAACCCCTGCCTAAAGAAAGCCGACTCTGGGATTTCGATAATGTTATCTTAAGTCCTCACGTCTCTGGCGGTATGGAAGACTATATGATGCGCGCCACCGAACTCTTTTGCGAGAACCTTAAGCACTATCTCGAAGGTAAGAAACTGCTTAACGTGATAGACCGGAAAAAGGGTTATTAAGGCACTAAACACATCCCTAATGCCCCAATAATCAATGCATTTTCTCCATCCGTATATTCTGTTATTAATGCATCATTTGTCATAAACGCGGCAATCAAGGAAAAACGCCACTTTTTATGGGTGCTACCCCTTAAAGAAAATAAATGCGGCAATGGTGTTCAGATATTAAGACAATGTATTAAATTATAGTAGTAGAGATGAATAAGAGAATTCTATTTATCAACCATTGTTCGGTAACTTCTGTAATACCGGAGATCATTGCTCGGGCAGGCTTTGCTGTAGATGTTTCTTTAAACGCAAAGTCAGCTTTAAACAGACAGGGCATGCCGAACTATGACCTGATTGTCCTCTTGGAAAGCCCTTATGCTGAAAGCTGGGTGGCTTGTGCCGGCATTCGCCAATACACATCCATTCCTCTTATTGTTATCAGCGCCAACGCCACGCCGGAAACTTGTGTAAAAGCCATCGCGGCGGGAGCTGATTACTTTATGAGGAAGTCCTTTGGTCCGATGGAGCTACTTGCCAGAGTCAATTCTCTCTTACAACGCATCCCCTCTCAAGTGTTAATGCCACTAACCTCTTAGCTTTTATACAACTAAACGCTAGCCGCTTAACCAACCATCATTCCCCCTTTTTTTATCCAACTCGGCTATTTTGGCATTTCCAGTTCCTTTTAAAGTAAAATATAGCTGGGTCAATGGATGAAAAACCGATTATCAAACGTTTGGTCGTAGGGTCACTATCAGCTAACTGTTTTATCGTTGGCAGGGAATCTACAGGGGAAGGGATAGTCATCGACCCGGGCGGCAACAGCGAAGAAATTTCCCGCGCTATTACTGACACAGGGCTCGATATCAAAAGCATCGTGCTGACGCACGGCCATTCCGACCATATCGCGGCTTTACGTGAAATCCAGGATAAAACTGGCGCCGGGGTGGCTATTCATGTCGCCGACGCCGACTTTTTGGAAGGCCACGGCTCTTATAGTTCACAGTTCGGTATCTCTTACCGGACCCCTCATCCACCCGAAAGACTGCTACGCGAAGGCGACAAAATAGACATTGCTGGCATAAGCTTTACCGTCATCCATACGCCGGGGCATACGCCTGGCAGTATATGCCTACTTACCGATTTCGGAGTTTTTACCGGTGACACTATTTTTCGGCGCGGCATCGGCACTACTTTAATGCCGGGGAGTAGTCGCCCTCAACTTTTAGACAGCATCCATAAAAAATTAATGGCATTGCCGGATGATACAGTGATATACCCAGGTCATGGTCGTGAGACGACTATCGGCGCCGAACGACGTGATAATCCTTATGTAACCGGCAAACACGAAAACAGCTACTGGTAATCCTTATTTACCATCAGGTAAATAATCCAATATCCCTCTAAAATCCACTATCTTATTCTAAAATCCTCCTTATATTCTTCTTTGGTTTTATCGTGACTTTTTTGTGATGTTCACACCGTTACTTGTGATACTTCTGTTAACTTAACACATTAACGTGATATTAGAACAATTGTTAATTAAGTTAACCCTGTGTCATGCGTCAGCAACGATATTAACTTAATTTTCATTAATTAGTAATAATACCTGTCATATGTAATAAAAGATACTCGAACTAAGGAGGCATCATTTGGATACGAAAAGAGAAAATAGTTACCCCTTATATCTCACCACGGGCACAGTAGCCAGATACTGCGGCGTGAGTAAAGTGACCGTTTTAAGGTGGATAGAGAAAGGTAATCTAGCTGCCTTTCGGCTTCCTAGTGGACAGAACCGGATACACAGGGACGATTTCTTTGCCTTTGCGGCAAAACACCATATACCTTTAAGAAACGATACCCTGTAAGAGAAAATCATCGCGATGAAACTTTATTATAGTGATATTTTTAACTGGCTTCTTATGACCGTTTTGTGACCTTTTTGTGACCAATGTCTACAACCTTGTGATTTCATTGTGACAAATCTTTCATACACTGCAAATAGAACAAATAACGCTTGCATCATAAACGTCAAATGCTATACCTGCTCGAAAATACTAAATTAATAGAAATGATGCGGAATGGGAGGCCAAATTGCTAAAGACTACCGAAGAATTAAATCCAGAATACATCTCCGTCGGCTTTATCGCCAAGCATTGCGGTGTAAGTAATACTACCGTTTTGCGATGGATAGAAGCCGGTCAACTGCCTGCGTTCCGCCTTCCCGGCGGGCATCACCGGGTCGGCAGAGAGGACCTTATCAAGTTTCTTAATAAATACCATATGCCCGTAGGGAACGAAAAATCAAAAAGCTATTAATAATCAGGTATAAAAAAGGAGGAAAGGAGTAAGATGAACAACTATCAAAAAAACAATTATAAAGGAGGTAATATCATGCGTCGGTATTTCAAAAAACTCAATCAAATGAAAGGCTTTACCCTGGTGGAATTGCTCATCGTCGTGGCAATACTGGGTGTATTAGCCGCGGTAGTTCTGCCAAACGTCATCGGTTTTGCCGGTTCAGGGCAAAACGAGGCAGCTAAGGCAGAAATAGTAACCATACAGACAGCTATGGATGCCATGATGGCAAGTCTCCATCTGACTACGGTTACCGCAACCACGGCAACGAGAAACATGTCCTCGTTCCCGACTAGCCATGCGCTGTATCCAACCTATTTAAGAACAGCCGCAACCAAAGGCACTTATTCTTGTGACGCTACTGGCCTGGTTAAACAAGAAACCACTGGCTATTAGAGATAATCAGCAAACCGGTTAGAACAATACGTAAGCAACTAATAATTGGCATAAATACGTCTTTCTAGAAAAAGGCTCGCTTATAACTGGCGGATAGTGAGAGAGGAAGATAAATACCATGATATCAGGAATGAAGCAATTGAAAAAGCAAATATTCAGGTTGAGCGAAACATTAGTCGATTGGTTATTTGGAGCCCGGGCTGAAGCGGACTCCAGACAGCGCCGGGAACTCCGTGTGCTTTCAGCATTCCTGCTGCTCATGACCGTGTTTATGCTCCCGGGCGCTCTCGTTATGAGGAGTTACAGCCTCATTACTTCGAATATCATGCTGGTTTCTACTGTATTGCTTTTTTGTGGCTATATTATTAGCCGTACCAGACTTTACATGATAGCAGTAATATTGGCGGTACTTTTACCAGCTGTCACCCCTACTGCGATCATTATCCTAAGACCTCTAGGAATAGACTTAGCCGCAGGAGCGATGTGGATAGCTTTGCCTTTATTGGTTGCCAGTTTGATGCTGTCACTATATAAAGCCACTATCATTGTCGTCTCTTATATCGGTTTCATTATTGTCCTAGCATCTATTGGCCGTCTCGGGGCTGAAACCACCGCTCCGCTACTGGCGTTTTTAACAATCATAGCCTTTTTCATCATCTCAATTAACAACCTGAAAGTAAACGACCGGCGGGAAATTGAGAACCAGCTAAATGAACGCCAAAACACGGAAAAAGCGTTGCGGGAATCCGAAGAAAAATTCAGGAACTTATTCGAACATGCCAAAGATGCCATCTTTCTTGCCGATATGCAAACCGGAAAAATAGTTGATACCAACACAGCCGGTTGCAATCTACTGGGTCTACCAAAGGAAAAAATAATAGGTAAACTCCAATCCGAACTCCACCCCCCGGAACTGGTTGAAAAGTATAAGCAGGTCTTTATGGACCATTTCCAAAAAGGAACTGAGATCAGTGGTGGTCTCATCGTCCAGAGAGCTGATGGTACACAAATACCTGTAGATATATCTGCCAGTATTATTAATTTGGGGGGGAAAGCAATTTTACAGGGGATTTTCCGTGATGTTACCGAGCGCGTGAGAATGGAACAGGCATTAAAAGAGTCGGAAGAGAACATCACCAAAGCTTTTCGCGCTATCCCCGAGGCCGTCTCTATAGCCACACTGAAAGATGGTATATTCCTCGAAATTAATGACAGCTTCCTTACTCAAAATGGATATTCTCGTGAAGAGGTAATCGGTCACACCGCTAAAGAACTAAATATCTGGATAAATTCCATCGACCGTTACCGGATAAAGCAGTTAATGGAAAAACAAGGCCATTTTGTCAACGAAGAGTTTATATTACGGAGTAAATCAGGCGAGACGCATAATGTTTTACTATCAGCCGATGTGATTAGTTATAACGGTAAAACCTGTATTTTAACTATCGGCTACGATATTACTGAGCGTAAACGGGCAGAAGAGGCATTAAGGGATAGCGAGGAGAAGTTCCATGCCATCGTCGAACACAGCAACGATGGGATTGTGTTTATTCAGGATGGCATACTCCAGTACAGCAACTCCAAGATGCTGGAGATAGCCGGCTATACCGAGAAAGAGGTGGTCGGCAAACCTTTTATCAACTTTATCGCTCCAGAACATAAAGAGATGTTAATAGATAATTACCGTAAAAGATTAGCTGGAGAAAAAGCTCTGGATAGATATGAACTCAACATGTTAGGGAAAAACGGTAAAAAGATATATACGGAAGTAAGCGCCAGCCTAGTGAAGATTAAAAATAAATTAGTAGATTTTGCGATTATCCGCGATATTACCCAACGTAAAAAGATAGATGCCGCGTTAGCTGATGAAGCAACTAGGCGGCGTATTCTTATCGAACAATCAAGCGATGGCATCGTCATCCTTGACCAGGATGGCAAGGTTTATGAGGTTAATCAGCGGTTTGCCGACATGCTGGGGTATACCATGGATGAAATGAAAGAGCTTCATATCTTTGAATGGGAACTCAATGATCAACGTGAGAATATAATAAAAATGCTTCGGACCGTCAATGATGCCGGCGACCACTTTGAAACAACACATCGACGTAAAGACGGAACGATTTTGAATGTTGAAATAAGTTCCAACGGAGCTATTTTTGCCGGTCAGAAGCTTGTTTTCTGTGTTTGCCGCGATATTACAGAACGTAAGCTTATAGAGCAACAACTCCGTGAATCAGAGGAGAGATTCTCTAAAGTTTTCCGTGGAAGCCCAGAACTTATTTCTGTTGCACGTTCGGATAAGGACATCTACATTGATGTAAATGATAGCTTTGTCAAAACTACCGGCTATACCCGAGAAGAACTTATCGGCCACAGTGTTTACGAGATTAATATGTTTGTTTACGCCGAAGAGCAAAAAGACGTAGCTCGCCTTACCAAAGAAAATGGCTTCATTAAAAACACGGAATGCACCTTCCGTATGAAAAACGGTGAAATACGCAATTGGTTATGTTCAACAGATACCATCTATATTAACAATATACCCCATACCGTTGCCTCAGCTATCGATATTACCGACCGCAAGCGGGCAGAGGAAGAGTTACAACGGGCTAATATTGACCTCAAGCATACAACAACGCAATTGCAAGCTACCAATAAGGAACTCGAGAGCTTCAGCTATTCTGTATCACATGACCTGCGCTCACCGTTAAGGAGTATCGACGGATTCAGTCAGGCGCTGCTCGAGGACTATTTAGCTAAGCTCGACGAAAAGGGCCAGGATTATCTAAACCGTTTGCGCGGCGCCAGCCAAAAAATGGGCGAACTGATTGATGGGCTATTGAAGCTATCTCGTGTAACAAGAAGCGAAATTCATACGGAAAAAGTAGACCTAAGTATACTGGCAAATGAAATTGTCAGCAGACTGCAAGAAACAGACCCCAAACGTCACGTTAAAGTTACCATCGATAAAAACCTGGTTGCTAACGGCGACCCGCAAATGGTGAGGGTATTGCTGGAGAATTTACTTGGTAACGCCTGGAAATTCACTTCGAAAACCCAGAATGCTCATATAGAACTGAGCAGAGAGGGGAATGGCGATAAAAATGCCTTTTTCATTAAAGATAATGGCGCCGGTTTTGATATGACTTTTAAAGATAAGTTATTCTCCGCTTTCCAACGCCTGCATAATGCTAATGAATATCCCGGGACAGGAATAGGCCTGGCAACAGTACAGCGGATTATCAACCGGCATGGCGGAACCATTCGGGCTGAAAGCGAAATTAATAAAGGAGCTACTTTTTATTTCAATTTAAGCTAGGGAGGTAAATAATGACTGCTAAACAAGATGAAATAATTTTACTTATCGAGGATAACCCTGATGATATTGAGCTGGCGATGCGAGCATTTCGTAAAAACAAAATCGCCAATAAATTCGTGATAGCTCATGATGGCGCTGAGGCATTGGATTATCTCCTTTGTCAAGGAGCCTATGCCGACCGTGATATTAAGAATAAGCCGAGATTAATCCTATTGGATTTAAAGTTGCCCAAGATAAGTGGCCTACAAGTCCTGGAAAAAATACGCTCTGAAGAATCTATTAAACTTACGCCAGTTGTTATCCTTACTTCCTCTAAAGAAGAACAAGACCTCGCTAATGGCTACAAGTTCGGTGCTAACAGCTATGTTCGTAAGCCGATAAACTTTAACGATTTTGTTGAAGCGGTGCGCAATATCGGGCTCTACTGGCTGCTGATAAATGAGCCACCGCCTGATTGTCGCTAATATATTATTTCCCCTTGAATAACAAGGAAAAGCGATATGGAAAGTAAAACAATAAGAGTACTACTAATTGAAGACAGTATCGATGATGCCGAGCTGATAAAACGCCAGCTGGAACAAATACTACACTCAAAATTCCAGGTGTCGGTTGCCCACTCTCTTGGTGACGGTCTGGAACAGGCGAAAAAGAACCCGCCAGACCTGATTCTTTCTGACCTTGGTTTACCGGATAGTCACGGCATCGACACTGTAACAAAAATATTACTCGCTGTACCATATACTCCGCTAGTGGTATTGAGCGGATTTGATGATGAAAATACCGCTATTAAAGCAGTGCAGTTAGGCGCACAGGATTATCTTGTTAAAGGGCATATTGAAAACTTCCAGCTGGAAAGAACGATTTACTATTCTATTGAACGAGCGCGATTACACGATGAGTTGGAACAAAACGCCCAGGAAATTTCTAGGCTCCACGCGAATCTACTTCATATTCTGGAGAACAACACCGATGCCATCATCGTCGTCGGCCAAGCAGGACGCATACTATTTGCCAATCCCGCGGTAGAGTCCATATTTGGTCGTAAACCGAAAGAACTTTTACATCTTCCCTTCCAATACCCGCTGGATGCGGGTAAGACATCCGAGATTGATATCTATCGAGCTGACGAAACAACCAATACCGCTGAAATGAGTGTCGTGAATATTACCTGGGAGGGCAACTCTGCCTACCTGGTTTCCATGCATGATATTACTGAACGCAAGCAAATGGAAAAAGCCTTAAGAGACTCGGAGGAAAAGTTTTCTAAAGCTTTTTTAAATAGCCCACAGGCTATACTCATAACCAGCCTGGATGAAGGCATAATACTGGAAGCCAATGAAACGTTCTTACACCTATCCGGCTACAGTCGCAAGGAATTAGTCGGGAAAAAAGCCATCGACCTTGACTTATGGAACTCTCCGGAGGAACGCGAAAGAGTAATCAAGACATTAAACGAAACAGGCATCGTGAAAAACCTGGAACGTCAGTTCAGCAAGAAATCCGGGGAAATGAATACTTGGCTCTTTTCCGCAGAAATCGTCAATATCGATAACAAACCCTGCATGTTATCTGTAACTGTCGATATTACCGAGCGTAAAAAGATCGAAGAGCAGCTACGCTTTTCTGATATCGCCTTGAAGTCTATTCACGAAGGGATTTTTACCTTCGGTAATGACAACATTATCACCCGCTGGAATAAAACCTGCGAGGAGATAATGGGTATTAAAGCTTCCGAGGCGATAGGCAAACCTATCGAAGATATTATCCACCCGGTTGAGGAGTATCCAGGGCAGAATGAAGAACGGTTAAAGGTACTCCAAACAAAAGGCGTTAACAGAGAAGAGCAGATTTACCGAACACCCCGCGGCGATATCTGGGTTGACGTGCAAGCCCAGGCGATAGAAGACAACGGTAAGCGTACTGGATGGGTGACGTTATTAACGGATATTACTTCTAGGAAGAAGACTGAAGAAGCCTTGAAACAAAGCGAAGAAAAGTACCGTGAGCTGATTAATACATCAACGGATGCCATTATCTCTACAGACCCGCGGATGAACATTACTATTTTTAATCACGGGGCGGAGGTGATTTTTGGGTATAAGGAAAATGAAGTTCTAGGACAATCTATGATGGTTATTTTCCCACCGGATCTATATAAAGATATCTCGAGAGAAATTATAAACATTAAAAGTATAGGCACTACTAAATTCACTCACAAAATATTTGAAACTTCTGGTCTAAAAAAAGACTGCACTAAGGTGCCTATCGAAGTCTCTCTTTCAACAAGGCAGGTGGAAAACAATTTTATCATTACCATGATAATCAGGGACATCACTATACGCAAAGAGGCTGAGGAAAAGCTGCAGAAAATCGACAAAATGAAGACTGAATTCCTCTCTAACGTATCTCATGAGCTACGCACGCCGCTACAGTCCATCAGCGGCTTTACCAAGTTAATATTGACTGGTAAAGTGCCCGACCCTGTCGTCCAACAGGAATTCCTCCAGATTGTAGATAGAGAAACAGCTCATTTGGGGAATCTAATCAACAGTCTGCTGGATATGTCGCGTCTGGAAGCAGGTCGATTCCAGGTTTATAAAAAGCTGGTATCGTTGTCCGATGTCTTCACTGATTCTATCAAGATGTTTCATAGTCTGGCGCGCGAGAAAAGCATCACGCTTAACGAAAGTATTCCGGCGAACTTGCCAGAAATGGAAGTAGATAGCGAGCGTATGCGACAGGTGGTTATCAACCTGCTTAGCAATGCTATTAAATTCAGCGATCCTGGCAGTACTGTTAATGTTAAGGTTGCTATACGCGACGGTAATTTGCTCTTCCAGGTCACCGACCACGGCATCGGCATACAAGAGGATGCTATTGATAAACTCTTTGCAAGATTTTTCCGCGTCGAAGGCGAGACAGTTCGGGGAGGTACCGGGCTGGGACTATATATATCCAAACAAATCATCGATGCCCACGGTGGGCGTATTTGGGCAGAAAGTAAACTCGGGCAGGGCAGCACTTTCAGCTTTACCTTGCCCATGAATATTACCGAAGGAGGGAAGAAAAATGACGAAGAAAGTCCTAATAATCGAAGACGATCCCGCGACGCTAAGACTAGTAGATTACTCACTAAAGCAAGAGGGGTACCAGGTAGTCACAGCCTCTAACGGTCTGGATGGGATAAGAAAAGCCATCGGATTATCACCAGACCTGATTATCCTGGATGTTATGTTGCCGGGGATGGACGGATTCGAAATATGCTATCGCTTGAAATCAGAACAGACTACCGCAAACATACCCATCATGATGTTCTCCGCCAAGGCGCAGGAAATTGATAAAGGTACAGGTATGAAAGTTGGCGCCGATGACTACTTAACCAAACCCTCTGCTCCCGCGGACATCGTAAGTCATGTTCAAAAGCTTATGGCTAAAAAGAAAGGGACAATTACCACAACGGAGAAAGTGAGTGGATAAGAAGAATCCAGATACATCTACAGATAAGGTTGCGAAAAAGAACCTTGGTGAGATGTTAATTGAAGAACAACTTATCACGCCGGAGCAGCTGGAAAGCGCACTGAATTTTCAGCGTCAAAAGGGCGGTAAGCTTAGCGACATATTGGTCAAAAAAGGACTGATAAAAGCCGAAGAAATGGCAGTTGTTCTTAGTATTCAGCTAAATTTACCGCTTATCGACCTTAAAAGGCATACAGTTCAGCCAGAGGCGCTCCGACTGATTCCGGAAGAAATGGCGCGTAAACATATGTTCATTCCTATGGATATCGTTAACGGCACTTTGATCGTCGTTATGGCTGACCCCGATGATATCCGCACCATCGAGGACATCAAAGTTCAAGTCAAGATGAGAGTAGATGTAGCTATCGGCGTCCAATCCGATATTGAAAGAGCTTTGAACATTTATTATCGCTCAAGCAGCGCCATTGAAAAACAGGTCAGTCAACTAACACCGGAACCGGAAGAAATAATAAATACCATGCCTGTTTTGACAGCGCAAACACCGATTGCCGAAACGCTTGACCTCTTAATCACGCAAGCCGCTAAAGACCGGGCTTCGGATATTCACATCGAACCGCAGGAAGATAAATTACGTATCCGATATCGGATTGACGGCATCCTGCATGATATGTATTCTTTTCCGCTCAATATTCATCCTCAACTGGTATCACGGGTAAAAATTCTTTCGGAGATGGATATTTCGGAGCAGCGGCGACCGCAAGACGGACAATTTTTTATTAAGATAGCCGGCAATGAAGTTGATATCCGCACAGCGACGATGGACACACCTAATGGCGAGAGGGTTACGCTGCGAATTCTGGATAAATCACTAGCGCTTTTTACTCTGGATAAACTCGGTTTCCAACCGGATGCTCTTAAGAAATACCAGGCGATGCTGAAGAGTCCGCTGGGCATGATACTGGCTGGTGGACCAACTGGTTCCGGTAAAACAACCACCCTTTACGCATCGATCAATGCGCTGGATAAAAACGAACTCAATATTATGACCATCGAAGACCCGATAGAATATAATTTTACGAATGTTAACCAAACCCAGGTTAATGTTAAAGCCGGCATTACCTTTAGCAGCGGTTTACGGGCTATCATGCGGCATGACCCGGACGTAATACTCGTCGGGGAAATAAGAGACAAAGATACTGTTAATACCGCTATACAGGCTGCCCTGACTGGCCATCTGGTGCTATCTTCCATACACGCTAATGACGCCGTCGGGGTACTTTTCCGCTTGATGGACCTCGATGCCGAACCGGCTTCTATTTCTACAACACTCATCGGTATTCTCTCACAACGTATGGTCCGTCGCATCTGCCCTAACTGTCATACCCCCTACAAACCCACCGATGAGGAAGTAGCCGCTTATAAAAAAGAAATGGGCGATGAAGCGGTGACATTTTATCACGGTATAGGGTGCAATCTATGCGTCAATACCGGTTATCGGGGACGCATAGGAATTTTTGAGTTTCTAGTTATGAGTGAGTCCATCAGGAATCTGCTGCGAAATCATGCCGGAGCTAGCGAGATTAAAGCGCAGGCTATCGCCGAAGGTATGTTAACAATGAAACAAGACGGCATGAAAAAGGTCAGGGACGGGATTACCTCAATCAGCGAGGTAATGCGCAGCGTATTTTCTATTAACTGACGAGGGAAGCATGATTTATAAGTATATAGCCTATTCCGCCGATAAAAAGCTCGTCGAGGGCAAAGTTGACGTGGCTACGGAGAACCTTGCCGAAGTCGCCCTTTATCGCGCCGGTTTCGAGAATATCATCAGTCTCGAAAAGGAAACACCGAAAACGAGCATCGAAAAAATGCTGCCGACGTTTTTCGGCATTAAAACCCGCGATGTGATTGATACTTCCAACCAGCTAGCCACATTGATTCAGGCGGGTATTACGCTATCATCAGCTTTAACACTGCTTGAAGGACAAGTGACCAAGAAAGCTCTGAAAAAGGCTTTCCGTGGGCTAATCGAAGAAATCCAGGCTGGCAACTCATTATCCCAAGCGCTGACAAAATACCCTCAAGCTTTCCCCAATACCTATTGTCAGATAATAAAAGCCAGCGAACAAGCAGGCACACTGGAAACCGGGCTCAAGCAGGCAGCAAAATACCTGGAAAAACAGGCTAATGCCAATCAAAAGATTACGAAAGCAATGATGTATCCTACTTTTGTTTTGATTTTAGGTGTTTTCGTAGCTATTTTACTAATTACTGTTGCCTTACCGCCATTAGTGAATCTATTCAGTTCACTTAACGTTGAGCTGCCCTGGATGACCAACCTGCTGCTTAATGTCGCCAACTTTATCTTAAATAATGATGTGGCCATACTCATTGGCTTGATTATGTTCGTAATCCTGATATACCTCCTGTCAAAATTACCATCCGTTAAACTGGCGAGAGACAAATTACTATTAAAAATCCCCATAATAAGCAAGATTGTTCTCGAACGACACATGCAACTGTTCTGTCAGACAGCCTCGATGCTTTTACAGGCAGGTTTGCGACTACCACAGGTCATGGAAATGATAATTCATACTACCCGTAACCAGGTAATACGCAATGCCTTCAGTAATGTGAGGGAGAAGCTGATACAAGGTGAGGGTCTGGCGCAGCCAATGTCGGCAAATAAACTTTTCCCGGCTTTACTGGTGGAAATGGTAACAGTTGGTGAAAAAACAGGCACGATGGACGCCACACTCGGCAGTTTGGCAGATTTTTACGCTGACGAAGTTGACCGCAAAATAGACTCTTTAATATCCATGATAGAACCGGCATTAACGTTGCTTATCGGTGGTATGGTAATTTTCCTGGCTCTTTCGATGATTACGCCGCTTTATTCTATTCTTAAATCTGTATAAAAAGGTTTGATAATGTTGAAGCTTTTACGCCTAAAGAATCAACTAAATAGTCAAACGGGCATCGGGTTGGTGGAAACGCTGATGGCCGTCGCGATTCTAGGTACCTCGGTGGTGGCTTTTGTGGTTGCCCTTTCGGTTGGTTCTTTGACGGTAAATGAGCAAAACAGAGAAACCATCGCGCAGGGCTTGGCGCAATCACAGATGGAATATACCAAGAACTACGCCTTTAGTCCAGGCGTGACTACCTACCCTATCTTAGCCGTTCCAGCTACTTATAGCGTATCCGTCAACGTGGCAGCCGTGCCCAGCGCCGATACCAACATACAAAAGATAACGGTGACCGTCCTGAAGGATGGTGTGAATATTCTAACTATATCCGACTATAAGGTGAAACGATGAACAGCCAACAAGGCATGACTATGGTGGAGCTGATTGTTACCGTCGCCATTTCCAGCATTATCGTCGTTTTCCTGGGGACGGCTATATACCATATTATTAACATCTCCGAGTATGGCAATGATGAGTTCACCGCTTTACATGAAGTGCAGAATGCCGCTTACTATTTTATCAAGGACGGTCAGGAGGCTAAACAAGCTGTTGGCGGCAGTCAACTGGTGCTTACCTTATACGACAACTCCACCGTTACTTATGCCCTGGTTGGCACTACCCTGAAGCGGACCTCCAGCGGTGTTCAGATGACCCTGGCGCGTAATATCAGTCACGTGACTTTTTCGGTTAATAATCGTTTAACGACGATGAGCCTGACTTCAACTCCTCCGGGAAGAAACAACGTGAGTGAAAACGGAACATATATGGTCAATTTAAGACCGGTAGAGGTGGCTCCATGAACGGCGAAAAGGGACAAGCCTTGCCTCTAGCTATTATGGCGCTGGCGATAGGCATGTTATTAATAGTGCCTTTCCTGGGGCATGCCAGCGCCAGCATAATCGGCTCTGGAGTATATGCCAAAGCCATCATAAACCGAAGCTGTTGCGATGCAGGTGTGGAACATGCTATCTGGAGGCTGGTCTACGGCAATCTGGGTGCCTCGATACCCAATCCCGGCGACCATATTACTTACCAACTTCCCGAAGCCATTAACGGTATTATTCCTACGGTTACCGTAACCACCAATGCTAGCGGTGGCGGAGGTGGGGCAGCAGGCAATATTACAAAAAGTGTTATAGATTCCCTCGATTTCGCTACTGAAGGTTATACACCAAAGATTGTCCAGGTATCAAGTAACATTTACGCCGTTGTTTATACCGACTCCAACAACAAAAACGGCTACCTTAAAACAGTATCCATTGCTGCTAATGGCGATATCGGCGCAGTATCGGGTCCCATTACATTTGATTCTACTGCCTGTTTAACGCCAACCATCATTCAGGTTTCCAGTAATTACTATGCCATAGCTTACGCCGGAAAAAAGAATGATTCAGGTATTCTCAAAACAGTACTCATTAACGCTGACGGCACTATCGGCGCGGTAGCCAGCCCCTTTACATTTGATTCTTCTGCCTGCTATACGCCAACCATCATTTATGTTTCAGGTAATAACTACGCTATAGCCTACGCCGGAGACAAGAATAAAACAGGCTACGTCAAAACAGTATCCATTACCTCCGGCGGCAGTATCAGCTCAGCAGGGGGCCCCACTGCATTTGATACTACTGCCTGCTATACGCCAAGTATCATTCAGGTTTCAGGTAATTACTATGCCATAGCTTACGCCGGAAAAAAGAATGATTCAGGCATTCTCAAAACAGTACTTATTAACACTGACGGCACTATCGGCGCGGTAGGGAGTCCTTTTATATTTGATCCTTCCTCCTGCTATACGCCAACCATCATTTATGTTTCAGGTAATTACTACGCCATAGCTTATCGAGGAAACAGTGATGGCAGCCTTAAAACGGTATCCATTGAATCTGACGGTACTATCGGCACGGTAAAAAGCATATTTCTATTTAGTACCGATATATGCTTTATGCCGGATATTCTCCAGGTAGCCAGCAACATCTTCGCCATAGCTTATAGTGACGTAAGCTATCTGGGTTATCTTATAACAGTGTCCATCGGTACAGACGGAATTATCGGTACGCCAGCGATTGATACTTATAATTTTGATACGGCCAGTTGTCACGAATCAAACCTTATACACATATCAGGTGATGTTTTCGCTATAGCCTACCGCGGCACAGGCAACGACGGCTGGGTAATTACAATAGGTATCGCCAGCGGCCCCAGCGAAAACGCTTATACAATCGTCGCCAACGCTAGTGATACCTCAATCCAGGCTTATGTAAGTATTAACGGTACGACGGCATCTATATTATCCTGGCAAATAAAATAAGAAAGGAGAAGCAGATGGTAACTTTTGATTCAGTAGCTTTAAGCAATATCTTTCTAGCCTGCATCACAATATTCAATATTGTGATATTGGTGCTGCTGTACGAGCATTTTTACAGAAAGAAGTAACTTTAGTTAAGAAAAAAAGAGAAGAAAGAGCTCCAATGAAATCTCGTAATATACTCATCATCGCGTTAATATTCGTTTTGCTGGTGGTCTATGCTATTGTCGTTACAGGCTACCTGAAGCAGCGAAACGAAAATATGAAACTTGAAACTCAAATTACCAACACGACGTTAGCACTGTCAAGAATTCCTCTGCCGCCTGCTGACCTCGAGGCCCGTTTGGCTAACGCCCAGGATAATTTGGACGCGGTGAAGGGGTCTTTCGCTGTCGACACGAATGATACCCGAATTGTTAACAGGATTCTTGAACTAGCTAAAGAACAGGGAGTTAAAGCAATACCGCTGGGAACACAGCCCTGGGTATTACAGACTATCTTCGACTATAGTTACTCGGTTTTCCGCATCGATATAGCTGCTACCGGTAGTTATCCAGATTTGGTCAGCTTCCTGAACAAGCTGGAAAATAGCGAGTTGAAGACGCTTGTTATTGAGTATTTTACAGTCGAAGCGTTATCGGGTTCTTCACTGTTAGATGAGTCCGCCAGAAACGAACAAATATTGAACGCCAATATTAAAATAGCTATTTATGCCTTACCGAGGGTTACCGGATAATCAGGAAAGATTAAAGGGATAAAATGTATACAGCCCTAAATATCAGCAGTCACAATATCAGAGCCCTTTCGCTCAAGGGCAAACGGGTAAATACCTGGGCAAGCGCTGACCTCAAGCCCGGTTTAGTTCGCGATGGACAAATTTTACAACCGGAAGCTCTTGGTAAAGCCATAGACTCTCTATTTAAGTCAAATGATATACCAAGAACAAATGTCATCGTCGGTATTGCCGGTTTGCCCTTTACTCATCGCGTTATCAACCTGCCGCGACTGAAGTCTAATCTTATCGAAGAGGCTATTTTACGCACGGTAAAAAAAGAAATATCTCTGCCCTTGAATGAACTATATGTTTCGTGGCAGTCAATTAATGGCAAGGGAGAAGAGCAGAAATATTTCGTCCTCGGTGTGCCGCGTAATCCGGTTGATACCGTACTCCAAACTCTGAAAATAGCTAACTTGGAACCATATCTCATCGAGCTGCAGCCATTAGCCCTAGCGCGAGCAGCTAACCGGGGCGAAGCAATTATCGTTAATATGGAGCCGGACTGTTTTGATATCATTTTGGTCACAAATGGCCTACCATCAGTGATACATACCGTCAATCCGCGAAGTGAAGGGTCAACTCTGGAAGATAATATACATAGCCTGGTGCAAGAACTGACAAAAATAGTCGCTTACAATCAGAGTAACAACCCAGACCTCCACATAAGCTCATCTACACCCCTACTACTAACCGGCGAATTGGCGGCAGACGCGATGGCGAGCAAATTACTACAGTCCGAGATTGACTATCCGCTAGAGCCGCTGGTTCCTCCGGTAGAACTCCCCGATAATCTGCCTATCGCTTCATACACTACAAGTATCGGTCTAGCCCTAAAGAGAACAGTTATTAAACCTTCTTTACGCGGCAAAGACTCGATTTTTTACGATATCAACATCAATATCTTAGAGGATAAAAACCTCAAACCCAAATCCAAACCAATATCCATGAGGAACCTGCTGTTGACTATTTTATTGGTAGCCGCCGTCGCCATACTTTTCCCGCTGTATCAAGCACGCAATCAGGCTATTTCGGATAACGGAGCATATGCAACAAGTTTGAGCACTATTACACGGCAACTAGACCTAGCCACACGGGTTGACGAAGACACAGTATCAACCGAAAACCGGATTGATGAAATTAGAGCCACTACCGATGCTCTGGAAACCGCTAATAAAAATGTGTTAAGCCCTAGAGGAGAGTTTAATACCGGATTGCAGAGTGTGGTAAGTATATTGCCGGCCAAGACCTATTTTACTTCAGTGGAAATCGTTAAGGACGCTATAACGATAAAGGGAGAGGCAGATGACGTTTTTACAGTTATTCAATACGCCACTGACCTTGAGGCTAAAGGAGTATTCACCGAAGTACGCATCACCCAACTGGATGAAGAAATGGTAACCTTACCTGCAACCGGAGAGCCTGAACCTACTCCAACGCAAGTAGCGCTAATCACGTTCGAAATCGTCTGTAAAAAATAAACCTATACCTAAAAGGAGATAACCAGATGCATATCAACGACCTGCTGAAGATGGCTGTTTCCCAGAATGCCTCTGACTTGCATCTAAAGGTATCCAATCATCCCGTATTAAGGATTAACGGCGAACTGATAATTCAGGATGATTCCGCGGTAATCAAGCCAGAGGACATGGATGTCATTTTTAAGGAGGTTACTACCGAACTACAGAGAGAAGTTTTTGCGAAAGAACTCGAAGTTGATTTCGCTTACCAGGCTAAAGGCGTCGGTCGTTTTCGTATCAATATCTTCCAGCAGGAAGGGACGATAGGTCTGGCTTGTCGACCTGTCAGGACAGGAATACCAACCATAGAAGAGCTGGGACTGCCAGAAATATGTAAACCATTAGCCTTGAAAAAAAGTGGACTGGTAATAATTACCGGACCTACCGGGTGCGGAAAATCAACCACGCTAGCCGCTATGATAAACCACCTTAACCACACGGTTAGCCGTAAGATAATCACCATCAAAGACCCGATAGAGTATCTACATAACGATATCAAATGCATCATCTCCCAAAGGGAAATCGGCCGAGATACCCGGTCATATACCAACGCTTTAAAACACGCGATGCGCCAGGACCCCGATGTCATCATGGTAGGAGAGATGAGAGACCTGGAGACAATGTCAGCCGTACTCACCGCAGCGGAAACCGGTCACCTGGTGCTAACAACCCTTCATACTATGGGAGCTGCAGAGGCGATTGACCGTTTTATAGATGTTTTCCCGCCGCACCAACAACAACAGGTACGTATCCAGCTCTCCATCGTACTGGAAGGTGTAATTTACCAGGTTTTAATACCCCGCTCGGATAAATCAGGACGGGTAGCCGCCGTTGAACTAATGCTGGCAACTCCTGCTATCAGGAATCTCATACGCGAAGGTAAAACATATCAGATGCGTAATACGATACAGACTAGCACGAATCTCGGTATGCAAACGCTGAATCAATCGCTAGCTGAGCTTTTCCGGAAAAGGATAATATCTGTCGAGGAAGCCCTAGCAAACAGCATCGATACGGAAGAATTATCCGAAATGCTTGGCGCGCGTAAGTAATACCCTAATTCCCTCATATAAAGGACAGAATGCCAATTACAGATAAAAACCACGTTGATATACATGTGGCAAATATACTCATTTCAGAATGAAGACATTTGACATATTTAAGTATTTATTTATAATAATAATCACCGAGAGTATTTTCTGTCAGAGAACAGGGCAGCTATTATGTCTAAGAAAAAAGCTTTGGTGCTAGTGGTTGATGATGATATTCGCATGCTACGCATGATGAAGCGTATGCTGGAACTGGAAGAATTTGAGGTTGTTACTGCTAATTGCGGCGAAGCCGCCTTAAAAGTATTTGATAAAGATAACCCTAATTTGGTACTTCTCGATATTATGATGCCGGATATGGACGGTTATGAAGTCTGCCGGCAAATCCGCGAGTTTTCACAGGTTCCCATCATCATGGTCACCGCCAAAGGTGAAGATAAAGAAAAGGTAGAGGGCCTCAACACTGGCGCCGACGATTATGTTACCAAACCATTTGCTGCCAGTGAATTGGCGGCTCGCGTACGGGCTGTGCTGCGACGTACCGGTGACCAGAATAAACCTCAAGAAGCTATTTTCCGCTACAAAGGTCTGGTCGTTGACTTCGCGTCACGCCGCGTTATCATGAATGATAAAGAACTTAAGCTAACTTCAACTGAATATAAAATGTTATCCTATATCTGCCTAAATGCCGGACGCGTGGTAACGCCGGACCAGTTACTAAGCAACGTCTGGGGCGAAGAATATATCGGTGCGGCACACCTCCTTCAAGTAAATATCGCCCGGCTTAGGAAAAAACTGGGAGATAATGCCAAAAATCCTGAATATATCCTCACTCGCCCAGGTATTGGCTACATAATACAAAAACTTTCCTAAAAAAAGCCGAACTTTCGAACAATAACCCACAAAATCCACTATTCTCCTCACAAAAAGAGGAGATTTTTTATTTTCAGTTACGTTTTGTGATGTTTGATACGTACGCAACCTCGAAGCGATGTGAGGTTTTTGTGAGGTCTGACTAGCAAGTAGTGATACAAATGTGAGTGCCGTTGAGTATGTTAAAAGTGTAAGCTAAGGAGAAAAATGATTCTGGTATGGAATAATGTAGATTCCTTTAAGCGGCATCTCCAGGATATGAGGTCATTCCACCAGGCGCATTACGCTATACAGAAGAGCGACGCGAGAATGCTAAAAGATATGGCGCTCCTTGGCGATGTCCGGCCGCCTCACGAGACAGGTTTTATCAAAAAAATTACTGATATAAGGGGTAAAATCGTCTTCGTTCCTATATGGGAAATGACATTACCACGAGGTTCTCAAAATTAATAATAAGGGGATAAATTTGACACCCGATATTACTCATAAAGAGCGCGATTGTATCCTGGTGATGGATAGTAATCAGGAAATGTCAACGCTATTAGATCGTTTTTTAGAGTTAGAAGGCTACGACACTGTTATTGTTGCTGATTATGATGAGGCATTAAGCCTTTTTAAAGAATTGAACCCTGATATGGTAATCATCGATGCGTTCACACCAGAGGATGAAAGCCTGCGCACGCTTGATACGATACGAGAATACTCTGATGTGCCAATAATCGTCGTTACCGCCAATAATGACCAAGAAATTCTCAAGACGATGTTGGAGCATGGTGCCGATGACTTTATACGTAAACCTTTCAGCGTAAAACCTTTTGTCGCCAGAATCAAGGCTAAGCTAAGGCGTTATCACCATCAAGTAATCCAGCCACCTGATTGAAATTTTTTCTACGTTTAAATAATCAAATGATGTTCCGGTGAATATTCCCTACGAACTTTTTTATACCTTGATTTTTTATTTTCAATAAGGTATAGTAATAGCACAATTGAATAAGCGAACAGAGGTGCCCGAGCGTGAGCGAGGGACTAACTGGATAGCAAGTCGGTGAGAATCCGACACGGCCGCGCCGCTGTATTTGGTCATTAAGAGAACCATCAGTCAGAACGCCAGCCTCCGTAATGCCTACGTAACTCCGCGGGGGAGTGGTAGGACTTTTTATTGAGTCTTTATCACCCCTTCGCTGTAAAAAGGCAAAGGGGTATTTTTTTAAGGAGGACAATTAAGTGAATAATATCGTAAGAAAAGTTGGATTATTTCTATTAGGGGTAATATTACTCACAGGAATATTAACAGCGTGTTCAACCGCAACCCCTACCCCATCATCATTTACCATTACAGATTCTCTTGGCAGAAATATTACGATAAATAATACTCACCCCCAAAAAATAATATCGTTAGCGCCGAGCAATACGGAAATTTTATTCGCGTTGGGACTAGGCGACCGCGTTGTTGCCGTTTCGGATTACAGTGATTACCCACCTGAAGCGAAAACGAAACCGAGTGTCGGCGCCTATGACGACCCCAACATCGAGGCGATTATCGCCAAAGAACCGGACTTAGTTCTGGCGACAGAGGCTCAACCACAAACCCTATACCAGCAACTGGAAAGTCACGGCATTACTGTCGTCGTTATTGTTCCTCATAATATGAATGAGGTTTTAGACACCATAACTCTGGTGGGGAAAATCACCGGTCAAGACAAACAAGCTGCCAATCTAGTGGATGATATGCAAAAGCGGATAAATGCTATCACGGAAAAGACAAAAAATCTCTCCCAAGCGCAAAAATATCGCGTGTTCTATATCTTCTGGCAGGACCCTATCTGGACAGCCGGCGCCGGAACCTTTGAAGATACGCTTATCGAAATGGCTGGTGGTGTTAATGTCGCCCACGCTTTAAGCGGGCATGCCACGATGAGTTTAGAAGCGATTATCGACGCTAACCCGCAGGTTTATATCGCCGGAATTGGGATGGGGACAGGCGAGGATGTACCACTTCAATACATAAAAACAGAAGATAGACTGAAGGATAGCGAAGGTGTCCAGAAAAACAGGATTTATGGTGTGGATATGAATATTGTTGGCCGACCAGGACCCAGGATAGTGGATGCGCTGGAGGAATTTTTTAAGCTGATACATCCAGAACTGCAATAAAAGAGAATTATGGCATCGAAAACAGCAGAAAAAATAAAAGACCCTATTTATCTTGCCGGCAGACGCCGACGGATTATCAGTTTAGTGGGACTTGGTATAGCGCTGATAATCCTCATCGCCTTAGCGACCAGTATCGGCAGCGTGTCCGTGCCTCTGGGGACGACGGTTAGTATCCTGGCGGATAAGCTGCCTTTTGTAGATATCCACCAGACGTGGTCTAACGCCATAGCGACCATTATTTTAGACGTACGCCTGCCTCGTATTATCCTGGCGGGGTTAGTAGGAGCTGCTCTGGCAATAGCCGGAGCCACCTATCAAGGGTTGTTCCGCAATCCTCTGGCCGACCCCTATCTCATCGGGGTCGCGCAGGGGGCTTCGCTGGGGGCAGTCATCGGTTTTTTACTGCCCGCCGCGTGGAACCTCACCGGAATCGGCGTCATACCGATGTTCGCCTTCATCGGGGCGATAGTAAGCACCATCATCGTCTACCTGCTATCTCGGGTTGGTAAAACGCTGCCGGTAACAACGCTGATTTTAGCCGGGGTAGCTTTAAGCGCGCTCCTTAGTTCTATTGTCTCCTACCTTATCATATCGAGCGGAAATAAATTACATAGCATCATTTTTTGGATGATGGGGAGCTTCAGTACCAGCAGCTGGTCACAAGTATTAATCGTCCTGCCTTATGTAGCCGTCGGTACAGCCGTAATCGTTATTTTCGCCCGTTTACTCAACGTTATGCAGCTCGACGAGGAGCAAGCGCAACAGCTGGGTGTGAACGTCGAAAGCTTTAAGTTAATATTACTGGCATCCGCCACTTTAATCACCGCCGCCAGCGTTTCTTTCGTAGGGACGATTGGGTTCGTGGGCATTATCATCCCCCACATCGTCCGCCTGATATGGGGCGCCGACCACCGCTTCCTGCTGCCACTATCGATAATGACCGGCGCTATTTTTATGATTCTCACCGACCTGATTGCCCGCACCGTGCTGGCGCCTACCGAGATACCTATCGGCGTGATTACTGCTATTTGCGGGGCGCCTTTCTTCCTCTACTTACTGCGACGGCGTAAAAGGGCGATTTTTTAAGGATTTATATGATAGAACTGGAAATGCGCAATGTGAAACTGGGCTACGGTCACCATCCGGTGATGGAGGACGTAACCCTGAAAGCGTCGCCGGGTGAAATGGTGGGTCTGATAGGACCTAACGGATCCGGTAAGTCCACGATTATCCGAGCATTGAGTCATCTCATCCAGCCTAAGGCGGGGAAAATTTTAGTGGGAGGAAGGGATATTCGCTCGATACCGCGGCGGGAACTTGCCTGCCTCATAGGCGTGGTGCCGCAACTACCGCTGCTGCCAAGTTCCTTTACGGCTTTTGAAATCGTGCTGATGGGTCGGAATCCACACATGGGACTCTTCCAATCCGAAAGCCGGCACGACTGGGACATGACCCGACAAGCGATGGAAAAAACCGGCACGGAAAAGTTGACAAACCGTTTTATTAATGAGCTTTCCGGTGGTGAGATACAGTGTCTCCTGATTGCGCGCGTCCTGGTGCAGGAAACCAAGGCAATTCTTATGGATGAGCCGACGGCTAACCTGGACATCGGTCGGCAAGGGGAAATACTGGACCTCATGAAAAATCTCTGCCGCGAAAACAGCCTTACCATCCTGGCGGCTATCCACGACCTCAACCTGGCAGCGCAATACTGCGACCGCCTGATTCTAATTCACGACGGACGAATACACAGTCAGGGTAAGCCGGCAGAGGTCATTACCGATGCAAATATCAAGCAGGTTTACGGAGCGGAGAACTGCGTTTATACCCACCCTATTAACGGTTTACCGACAGTGCTTTTAAGCGCCCATGGAAATAGAGCGAATAATCATAGTGTGTAAAGTGGAGAGTAAACGTATATAATGGGGACAAAATATACGTTGAAGGGGAACTCAAATGGTTAAAAAGAAAGTGACGAAAATAGACACCAAAGTACAGGAAGCTCTAGCTAAACTGGACGTGGACATGGTTGGGGTTATCAGTATTGAAGAACTAAAAGATAAGAAACTCAAAGCAGCGGCGCAAAAACTGCTGCCATCCGTAAAGTCAATTGTCGTACTGGGAATGGAAATTTTCCCAGAGTTTCTTGACTTAACATCGCCGGAGATGGTGATGGGCGCTCCAAATATGAATAATTTACTGACACGGCATAAAGACTATTTACGCGGCAAACTGATCAGAGCAAGTTATGATGTCGCCAAAGCTTCACACCAGGCGAGGTTAAAAACACTGCCCCTGCCAGGAGATGGCCCGGCGGTTGACGGAAGATTTTTACAGGCGGTGGTTTCTTACAAACACGCTGCGGAAGCGGCGGGGCTGGGCAATATCGGGATGAGTAGTTTGCTGGTGACCGAAAAATATGGACCCAGGGTCCAACTGACTCTATGCCTTACCGAGGCAACATTGAAATCCACCGCTGGCAAGGTCCAGCAAAACTGCCGCTACTGCAATATCTGCGTCGGTAAGTGCCCAGCCAAAGCAATAGGATATTCCAAGGCAGATGAGCCTTATGTATTCAACAAATACGCCTGCCGGACTTATGTCGAAGCCTCCGGCGGCTGTTCCGAATGTATGCGGGTATGTCCCGTGGCTTCGCCGATATATGAATAAACAAGGAGAATCATGGATTTATTAACCAGGACAATTGAAAGTATCAAACCTCTGGACGATAAGGCGATGGCTCAAGCACGTAAGCGCCAGGACAAGCTTACCAAGCCGGCAGGCAGCTTGGGGAGACTCGAGGAGTTATCAATTCAAATAGCCGGCATCCAGAAGAAGGCAAAGCCAGAAATAAAAAATAAACTCATGATTACCATGGCGGGCGACCACGGGGTTGTGGATGAGAAAATTGGTAACTGGCCGCGAGAAGTGACCGCCCAAATGGTAGAGAACTTTTTATGGGGCGGGGCGGGGATAAATGTGCTGGCGCGGCAAGCGGGCGCGAGAATAGTCTTCGTGGATATCGGCGTTGCCAGCGACCTTAAGCCACATAAGCAGCTTGTCGTGAAGAAAGTGGACTACGGCACGAAAAATATGTGCCAGGGTCCGGCAATGTCCGAAAAGCAAGCGGTAGCCGCTATCGAAGTCGGCATCGAAATCGTTAATGGAGAAATTAAGAAGGGTCTGGATATCGTTGGCACAGGCGACATGGGCATCGGCAACACGACACCCAGCAGCGCCATTTTCGCCGCTTTATCCGGTAAGAAGGTTGAAGAGGTAACCGGTCGCGGTACCGGACTAAATGATGAGCAACTTAACCACAAGATAGATGTTATTAAACGAGCGTTAGCGGTGAACAAACCTAATCCCGCTAAGCCATTGGATGTTTTGGCGAAGGTGGGAGGATTTGAAATCGGCGGGCTGGTAGGGGTAATGCTGGGCGCGGCAGCACAACGCGTGCCGGTGGTTATCGATGGGTTTATCTCCGGGGCGGCGGCTTTAGTAGCGACCAAACTGGCGCCGCAAACTAAAAATTATCTCATCGCCGCGCACGTATCCGCCGAAGCCGGGCATGCTGCGATGCTGCAATACATGGGACTCAAACCGCTATTGAACCTGGAAATGCGTTTAGGCGAGGGTACCGGCGCGGCGCTGGGGATAATCATCGCTGAAGCGGCTGTGAGAACGCTTAATGAAATGGCAACCTTCGCCGAGGCGGGAGTATCGGATGGTTCGACAAGCTCACCACGAGAAGGAGAGTAGATATTTTAAGCTTTTTAACCGCGGTACAATTTTTAACCAACATCCCTATCTCTCTAAAACAGGCGCCTAACTCAAAGCAGGTGGGTAATGCCGTCGCCTGCTTTCCGTTGGTGGGACTTCTCATCGGCGGGATATTGGCTGGACTGAGCTGGGTTTTTAATCTGATTCTGCCACCATCGGTTACAAATATACTATTAATTATTACGTTGGTAATCATTACTGGCGGCATGCATCTCGATGGTCTTTCTGATACCTGTGACGGCATTGCCGGGCACAAAACGATTGAAGAAAGATGGAAAATAATGCACGATAGTCGGGCGGGGGCTTTCGGCGTGGTGGGAATCGTCATCATATTATTGATGCAATACGTGTGCCTGACTAATATACCGTCGGATAAGATGACACCTGTATTGCTTTTCATGCCGGTGGTCAGCCGCTGGGCGATAGTCTTTAGTATTTTTGCTTATCCCTATTCCCGACCATCAGGATTGGGCAAAGGTTATAAAGAAGCGACCGGCTGGCAGCATTTCGTGATTGCCACCATCATCACGTTGGCGATAGCCGGCGGACTTTTCCCGCTTTTTAGTGTTAGTGGTTTCTTAGTAGCCAGCGGCGTTTTGATTATCACTACATGTTTTGCTTTTTACCTCAAACATAAACTCGCCGGACTCACCGGGGACACTTACGGCGCGATAAATGAAGTGGCGGAGGTAATGGCGCTGGTATTTATCATTATCATTTTTAAGGCAGCGCCGAACTTGCTAGGATGAAAAAAGCTAAAACCATCATGATACAAGGCACGGCATCGGCGGTGGGGAAAAGCGTCATCGCCGCAGCGTTATGCCGTATCTTTAAGCAGGATGGATATAAAGTAGCGCCGTTCAAGGCACAGAATATTGCGCTTAACTCCTTCGCTACAAAAGGAGGCGGGGAAATCGGGCGGGCGCAAGCAGTACAGGCGGAAGCCGCCGGTATTGAACCAAGTGTGGACATGAATCCGGTATTGCTTAAACCGACATCCAATTCTGGATGTCAGGTAGTTGTACTGGGAAAAGTCGTCAGGACGGTAGCGGCACAGGATTACAGCAATTACTCCCTTTCCCTACTTAAAACCGTCACGGGGTCGTTAAACCGTTTACGTGCAGAATACGACATCGTTGTTATTGAAGGTGCGGGCAGCACTGCCGAGATAAACTTAAAAGACCGGGAAATTGTGAACATGCGCATCGCCAAAGCGTCAGGTTCGCCGGTGCTGCTCGTCGGTGATATCGATAAAGGCGGTGTGTTCGCCTCGCTCGTCGGTACGTTAGAATTACTGGATAAAGAAGAACAACATTATGTCAAGGGATTAATTATTAACAAGTTTCGCGGGGACGTCGCCTTACTAAAGTCGGCTATCGACTTCGTCGAGAAAAAGACAAAGCTACCGGTACTTGGTATCATCCCTTATTTTAAGGATATCCGTATCGCCCAGGAGGACTCGGTTTATCTCGATGAACGGCAAAAGAACAACGTGTCAGGCAAACTAAATATCGCCATCATTCGTCTGCCGCATATTGCCTGCTACGATGATTTCGACCCGTTAGAAGAGGACGGCTGCAACGTGAATTATATTACCAAGCCCTCTGAACTTATGAATCCCCACCTTATTATCCTCCCCGGCACGAAAAGCACGACTAATGACATGCAATACCTGCACCAGTCCGGTTTTACAAAGGCAATTCTGGAAAAAGCCAAATCAGGCACACCCATTGTCGGCATTTGCGGCGGTTACCAGATACTCGGCAAGAAAATCCTCGACCCGCAAAAGGTGGAGTCGGACAAAACAGAAGTGGAAGGTTTAGGACTGCTTAACGTTATTACGGAGTTTGGTAAAGAGAAGTCCACCGTCCAGGTTAAAGCAAAATCAGTGTCTCAAAAAGGTCTCCTGACGAGAACGAAAGATATAGAAATAAGCGGATATGAAATTCATATGGGGCAGACGCGTAACGTAGAGAAAAACGCCGCTTTTAAAGTTGTTGAGGCATCTCAAGGCAAGCCGGATTATCACGACGGTGCGATAGACGCCACAGGGATGATACTGGGGACATATATACATGGATTTTTTAATAGCGATAATTTCCGGCAAGTATTTTTCAATAACTTGCGGCGACGGTGGGGATTAAAGGAAAATAGCGGTAGCACCATCATGGATAAAGAACGCGAGTACGACAAACTGGCAGATGTAATTCGGCAAAATCTAGACATGACGTGTATATACAGGATAATCGAGGCAGGAATTTGAAAAGTATTCTTTTAACCGGGGGCGCCCGCAGCGGAAAAAGTAAAATGGCTTTGGAGCTAGCAACGAAAGCTGGTGGACAAGTACTCTTTGTTGCGACCGCTGAAGCCGGCGACGACGAAATGCGGCAGCGTATCGAGAGGCACCGCAAATCGAGACCGAAGGACTGGAAGACGCTCGAGGTAGTAAGTCACATCGGCAACGCAATCACAAAAAATACCAGCGGAGCAAAAACAGTAATCGTCGATTGTATTACCTTGCTTGTAAATAATATCTTTCAGCAGTACGACGAAAACACCGATGCCAAAGTCGTTGAGAAGGCGGTCATAGCTGAAATAGATGAGCTGTTAAATTGCATCAAACGTTCTCAAGCTAATTTTATCATCGTTACTAACGAGGTGGGGCTGGGGATTGTGCCAGGTGATAAAGTCAGCCGTCTATATCGCGACCTACTAGGTAAAGCCAACCAGATGTTAGCGGAAAAAGTTGACGATGTATATTTGATGGTTGCCGGTATCGCCGTACCAATAAAAAGGCATAGCTAAACTTTTATTATTGACAGTTCCCCTTCGGTAGTGTAAGATATTCTAATAGAGCCCTAAACAAAGTCGATAGGGCTAATTTTTTTTAAGGGGTGAGGAATATGCCGTACTACATGATGCTAACCAAGCTAACCGACCACGGAAGAAAGACAATGATGCAGAATCCCGGCAGACTCTGGGAAGTGAACAAAGAGGTTGAGGGGATGGGAGCTAAGATATTATCCCAGTATGCCCTACTGGGCGAGTGGGACTTTGTTAACATCCTGGAAGCTCCTAATAATACCGTCATCGCCAGGGTAGCCTCCTCGCTTGGTTCGCGGGGAACCCTAGAGCCGCTGACTTTATCCGCTATTACGGTTGAAGACCTGATCAAAGAAATTCAGATGGCAAAAGCCCTAACCAAATAAGCCGTATCGCGCATTGGTAATATAATACCAAAGCTGAATAAAACCACACCCGTGGGGAAATTCTTTAAATCAAACTCCCGGGTGTGGTATTGTTTATGGGCGAGGCAAATCATGCCGGAAAAATCTTTAAAATGGTACCATCAACTAGCGGATAAAAAGGGCAGACTCGAAGCTGGCTCATTCCTGGTCGAAGGGGAAAAAGCCATCCGTCAGATAGTCGCCAGTAACCCGGAAGCGATAACCGAAATTTTATCTGTGTCAGAACCACCGCCGCTTTTTTCTAAATATCCAATACGTACCATTTCCGCCAGCCAGTTTCGCTATATCAGCAGCGTGCAAACACCGCAGGGTATCATAGCGGTCGTGAAAAGCCCGGATGATATTTACTCCCCCAATCTGCTTAAAAATACAGGCAAACATATACTGCTGCTGGAAGATATCCAGGACCCGGTAATGTGGGCACGCTTATCCGCACTGCCGCTGCCCTGGGATATGATGGTGTGATATTAACGGAAAGCTGTGCCGACCCATTAAGTCCCAAGTGCGTTCAGGCTAGCGCGGGGACAGTACTATCTGTTTGGATTAGAAGGACAACGGAATATAAGGAGATTTTGCAGACTTTAAAGGGAAAAGATTATAAAATAGTCGCCGCCGACGTCAGAGGCAGCGATAAGCCAAATATTTTAACGCAACAGGAAAAACTGGTGCTAGCGTTGGGCAACGAAGCTGCAGGACTATCTAAAGAGCTGCTCGAAATAGCCGATTATCGCGTGCGTATACCCATCCTGCCGGAAAAAGCAGAAAGCTTAAACGTTGCCGCCTGCGGGGCAATACTAATGTATTTAAGCTCCGTGAAGTAAAAGTACCGATAAAACGAGGTTATTGAAAAATAATGAAAATTCCTAATATAAAACCCTTTAGTTCTCAATGGTTTCAATGGCTAGCGAGGTTTTTACTGCTGTCATCTTCGGTCGCCGCTTTTATCCTTAGCTTTTACCATTCGCTGCACGGCTTTCAATACGTATATTCAGACTTCATGTATAGCAGAGTAGGCACAAACGCAGCGTTAGCTTTTGCGCTGCCGCTATTGGTGCTGGCTTTAGTTGCCTGGTTTCGGCCCCGTGCCGGCGGTATAACGGCGACACTCTGGATACTCACCATACTGGTAATTTTTTTAGTGAGACTCATTAACGAGTATTTTGATGGTTATAATAATTCGATGTTTTGGCCTATCGGCATCGTTTACTTGATCGGGGCAATAATGCACCTTTTCCTACCGCGTGATAAAGAAAACTCCCTGCCTGCCGATGCGAGATTCAGATGGGCTGCCATAATCGCTACCTTCGCCGCGCCGGCAGCCTTTATAATCCTCTCGATTTGGATTTATATATTTAAAAACATACCGGCCGGAACTGGTATAGGCTTGTTATTTTTCTCGCCGTTGGCAATTATCCTTGGAATAATCGCTGTGGCTTGGCCGTTCTATGGCGGCATCGGTATAATCATCGTCGGAAGTCTGTTTTTCTCCTTAACTCTAGTAACAGACCACTATCCGATGTATTATGTACCAATCTCAAGCGTCTTTATTATCGGCGGCACGCTTCACCTGATGAGAGAACGATTATTCGGCTGGCCTCATTTATCCATGCCTCGTTTAAGTCCGCGGATATAAGACATCTCACCGGTGTGCGAGGTAGCATGGCTGACAAGTATCGAGAAAACTATTGCCATGGGTAACGGACCAAAGCGCATCTTGATTTGTTTATCGAAATCCGCGGCTTTTAGAGTGTCCAGGTAAGCCAGAGTGGCTTTACGGACGGTAGCGCCGTAGTCAAGAATAGCCTGGAGCTTAGGCACTTTAAAATTATCCACCTGTTCTACGGTGTAGTGGGCGCCAGCTTCGGTAACCGGTAGTCCAAGCTTCTCATACCACTTTTCTGTTTCCCACAATTCTTTCTTTTCCTGAACCATAGTATGGATAAATGAGTCCTCTACTTTATAGACGTGAAAGAGGATTAAACCGATTGGGTTACAGCCGCTTTTAGGCTGCCAGGATATTTCTTCCTGTGTCAAGGTTTCAACTACCCTCTTAATAGCCTGGTCAGTGCCATCAAGCTGCCCTTTGATAAATTCTTTAATCTCCATTTTCCCTCCTGCTATACAATAAATAACATCTTTTTTGTATTATAGTCACAGGTAGGCAAGTATAGTCAACCGATATATCGTTGAATTAAAGGGCAGGAAGGTAATAGAATAGAGGATAAACCATGAAATACAATTTCGACCAGGTACACTCCAGGCGGGACACCAATAGCGCTAAATGGGACGCCGTCAAAGCCATCTTCGGGAGCGACGATGTAATTCCCATGTGGGTAGCGGATATGGACTTTCCTGCCGCCCAGCCAATTATCGAGGCGCTGAAAAAGCGTGCCGAACACCCATTCTACGGCTATACTCAACCGGGGAAGAATGTTGTCGAGGCAGTGGTTGACCGACTAAAGCGTAAATTTAACTGGGAGATAAATCCGGAATGGGTGGTCTTTACGCCCGGCGTGATTCCGGCCATCAATGCCGCCATAAAATCTCTAACCCACCCCGGCGACGAAATTATTGTGCAGGAGCCGGTTTACTACCCCTTTTTCTCTTGTGTGAAGTCCAATGGCTGCCAGATAGTGAATAATCAACTAAAATTTAAAGATGGCCGTTACGAAATGGACTTCGCTGACCTGGAAAGTAAATTCTCGCCGCAAGGCATGATGCACTTCGGCAGCAGCCGTATTAAAGCTCTCGTCCTGTGCAACCCCCATAATCCTATCGGGCGGGTGTGGGGACGGGAGGACCTAATTAAGCTGGGGAAAATCGTCATCGGGCACGGGGCGACTGTCATCTCTGACGAGATTCACTGTGAACTTTTGTTCAAGGGCTATAAACACACACCGTTCGCGTCTATCTCTAAAGAGTTCGAACAAAACTGCATCGTCTGCATGGCGCCGAGCAAGACTTTCAACCTGGCAGGCTTAAGCGCTTCCTCCATCATTATCCCCAATAAAAAACTCCGCGATGGTTTTCGCGAGGCGGGCGTGACACATGGCATCAATCTCTTCGGGCTTACCGGGCTTGAGGCAGCATATAAATACGGCGATGAGTGGCTGGAGCAGCTCCTCGACTATCTGCAGGGAAATCTGGATTTTACTATTAAATATTTCCAAGAAAATATACCTAAAATAAAGGTAATTAAGCCGCAGGGTACTTACCTGCTCTGGCTAGATTGCCGCGGACTGGGTATGGACGATAAAACCTTAAGTGACTTCATGAAAAAGCAAGCCAAATTGGGACTGGACGACGGCTTTATGTTCGGGGCGGGAGGTTCGGGGTTTGAAAGAATGAATATCGCCTGTCCGCGTTCGATATTAAAAGACGCTCTGCAAAGAATCGAAAAAGCGGTTAAAAACTTAAAGAAAGGATAAACTATGACTCAACTACGTTACGCTAAAAACATCGTCACCGACACCCGGGAGTACACACCTCAAGAAATCGCCATGATGCAGGAGATGATGAAAAAAGGCCCTCCTATTCAATCCACCATCGAGCTGATACGACTGCTCTGGATGGACGACTCCAAGGTAGAAGGGGCTAATCTCTATATGGAGTGCATCTGGCTCTGGGGTGGAAAAACCACATCAGGCACTACCGAAGAACCACATGTCCACGGCCATAGCGAGGTCATCGGTTTCATCAGCAGCGACCCAAATAATCCTAAGGAACTGGACGCCAAGATGGAGATAATCCTCGGCGACGAGACACACTGGCTTACGAAAAGCTGTCTGGTGCATGTGCCTGCGGGGATGAAACACTGCCCGTTGACTTTCCGCGAGGTGAACCGACCGGTGTTCTTCTTTACCTTAATGCCCATCAGCCGCTACGGACGTAGAGCGGAATCCGGGCAACCCCCAAATGCGCCACCAATAAAAATTCCCGAATTTAAAGCGCCGCCTAAGGATGCGTCAGGCACACGTTACGGCCGATACATTATCACCGAGCCGAAGTTCCACGGACCGCCACCGGATAAAGGGAAAAAACTGCCACCTCCCCCTAAGCCAAAAGCTAAGACTACCCATATGGTATCGTTGGACAGCGAGGTCTCGCCCGGGGCTTTTTACGTTGACTTCGTCTGGATATGGAGCGGGGATATGACAATGGCGCCGGAGCCGCACACCCATGACTTTGACGAAATGATAGGGCTGGTAAGTGGACCGGGTAAATCCAATCCGCGCGCGATGGACGGCGATGTTTCTATTAAACTCGGCAGCGAAACGCACCACATTACGCAGAGTTCACTCGTCTACGTGCCGAAGGGACTGAAGCACTGCCCTATTGAATTTAAGAACATCAAACGTCCGGTACTTTGTTTCACCATCGGCAATACGCCGGGTTGGAGTCAGACGGGAAAGAAGTTAAAGGCATAGCCATCATTTGTGCTAATACCATTGATATAATGTATTATTGAAATATGGCGATAACGCAAAACGATAAATGGGTGGCGGCAATCAGAAAAGATTTCCCCGCGCTTAAAAACAAACGTAACGGTAAACCACCCATCTACTTTGATAACGCTTGCACGACACTGGTACCGCAGCAAGTCATTGACGCTCTGAATGAGTATTATACTAGTTTTCCCGGCTGTGGCGGCGCGAGAAGTCGCCATTGGTTCGCCCAGGAAGTTAATGACCGCATCGAAGGCAATCCTGATAAAGGCATTAAGGGTTCCCGCCAGATAATCAAAGAATACATTAATGCCAAATCAGAAAAGGAAATCGTCTTTACCCAGAACGCCAGTCATGCGATTAACATCGTGGCGCTGGGCTTTAAATTTAAACCTGGCAATGTTGTCCTGTTAACCGATAAAGAGCATAATTCCAACCTCCTGCCCTGGCTGCGTTTGCAGAAGAAGGGACTTATCAAAGTCGACCATATTCCGGCGAATAAAGACGAGATAATTAACCTCGATATACTCAAAGAGAAGCTGAAAAATAATCAGGTTGCCTTAGTAAGCATGTCTTACACATCGAATCTAACGGGCTATACTATTCCTGCCGATGAAATTATCAAGCTGGCTCATGCTCATGGAGCAAAAGTGCTGCTCGATGCCGCGCAAACGATGTCCCACCATATTATTGACGTGCAAAAACTGGATATTGATTTTCTAGCTCTTTCGATACATAAAATCTGCGGACCAAAAGGGGTGGGAATTCTTTACGGCAAACAAGAGTTGCTTGGTAAAGCTCTCCACGAAGAAGATGACCCTGCCGACGCCATCGAGCCATATATATTAGGTGGCGGAACGGTCAGTGACTCTACCTACGATACTTATTCCTTATTAGAGCCGCCGGAACGTTTTGAGGTGGGCATCCAGAATTATGGCGGGCAGATAGCCGCGGGCACTGCCGTGCAATACCTGCAAAAAATCGGCATGGATAAAATAAGCAGTCACATGAATTACTTGAACCAATATCTAACAGAACAGCTCTTAAAAAAGTACGGCAAGACGGGTTGGTTCAGTATCCTTGGTCCTGCCGATGCCGCGCGACGGGGCGGTATATTGACCTTTGAGGTTAGACGCCCTAATGCCGTGGGTATCGCCGAAGAGCTTAGCGATAGAAACAATATTATGATTCGCGACGGCGTTTTTTGCGTCCATTCTTATCTAAACTATAAGTTTGGGCAAGGTTGGATGCGTCCTCGCTTGCCATCCGAACATAGAATGACTTACCGCGTTTCTCTATATTTTTATAACACTTTAGCAGAATGCAATATTTTCTTGGATACACTGCAAACTATTTTTAAAGAACGCAGCTACCTGTAAATAATCCAGAAGGATAACACACTAAATGGACGAACTGGTTATCAAATATTATCGCCGCTTGTGTAAGAATGGTTTCGAGCATGCCGGTGAATTGGAAAGTCCGTCGATATTCCTGGATACCGTCGGCGAGAAGATACGGATTTGCTCGCACGTCAGCCACGCTTATTTGCATATTTATATCAACATCCGCGATGGTGTTATTGACGATATTAAATATCTTTGCACCTGCGACCCCACCGCTAATGTCGTCGTTGAAATTCTTTGCTCCTTAATTAAAGGCAAGACCATCAAAGAGGCAGAAGCCTTGACCGAAAAGGACTTTTCTCAGGCGCTGGGAACCATCGAAGCAGAGTTCCTGAAAAAATCCAGGGGTATTATCGAGTTATTACACCGGGGCATCGACCGTTATAAGGCAGGCAGCCAAAAGTCTTGATTGCTAATTTATTGACAAATTAATATAATAATGATACTTTAATTACAATGTACTGCTTAAATTAATACAAATTAAAAAATCAACTTAAATCTTATCAACAAAACATCCACAGAATTCAAGCAAAACCATAAAAGGGAGGCAATCAAATGAAAAGCGTAACCTTAACGGTGAACGGGGTCAAGCAGACCGTAGAAGCCAGTCCTGACCTGGTGCTGCTCGACCTGCTGCGTGAGCAGTTTAATCTCACCGGCACCAAGCAATCCTGTGACCGCAAGGGCCAATGCGGCGCTTGCACGGTAGTCGTCGACGGTAAAGCCACCCGCTCCTGCCTGAAAAAAGTAGTCGACCTTGAGGGAGCGAATGTCATTTCCGTAGAAGGCTTGGGCACGCCGGAAAATCCCCACCTCATCCAGGAAGCTTTTGTGCTTACCGGCGCTATCCAGTGCGGTTATTGCACGCCGGGCATGATTATGGCTACGAAGGCTTTGCTCGACCAGAATCCTGATCCCGATATTGCCGCGATTAAAAAAGCGTTAGCGCGCAACTTATGCCGCTGTACCGGTTACGTGAAAATCATCGATGCTATTCAACTTGCTGGTAAATTTATACGTAAAGAGACGACCCCGGCTAAAGTCCGCGCCGCTCTTAATAAGAAAAAGATGATCGGCGAATCACATCCTAGACCTTCATCTATGCTTAAAGCCTGTGGACTTGCTAAATTCAGTGGCGATTATAAGATGCCCGGTATGCTGGAAATTGCTGCCGTGCATAGCACCGAATTTCACGCTATCATCAAGTCAATCGATGCTTCCGCCGCCAAGAAGATGCCGGGTGTTGTCGGCGTCATGACCGCGGAAGATATCAAGGGCACCAACCGCATTCGCGTTATTGCCCCCGACCAACCTTTACTTTGCGAGGATAAAGTCAGGGCTTACGGCGACCCGGTGGCTATCGTTGCCGCCGAGACGAGGGCGCAGGCGAGAGCCGCCGCTGCGGCAGTTAAGGTAACTTACGAAAAACTACCGGTGATGAAGACGCCGGAAGAAGCCTTGGCACCAGGCGCCGTGCAGATTCACCCACACTCCCCTAACCTCTGCTTCCAGCAGCCCCAGATAAAAGGCGACGCCGCTAAAGCATTAAAAGAAGCTGCCTATGTTATTGAGCATGATTTTTCCACGCAGATGAACCACCAGGCTGCGCTGGAGCCGGAAGCCTGTTTCTGCTATTTCGATGGCGATGAACTGGTGATTGTTGGGCGGAGTATTATGATTCATGCTCACGGCGCTATTGTTCAAGAAGCCGTCGGTGCTAAGAAAGTCCGCTACATCGAACCCTATTCCGGCGGGCAGTTCGGTATTAAAGCCTCGATTTCTTCCGAAGGTATCGCTGCTGCCGCCGCTATGCACTGGAAGCGACCCATCCGCTATATCCCCACTATAGAGGAATCATTCTGGATTACCTCCAAGCGGCATCCTTTCGAAATGGAGACGAAACTCGCTGCCGACAAAAATGGTAAAATCACTGCTTATTACAACCATTTCATCATGAATAAAGGCGCCTATTTCCTGCTGGGACCCATCATGCCGGGACGCGCCCTGCATATGTTAAACGGCTCGTATAACATTCCTAATGTCGATGCCTTGATTAAGCTGGTCTACACCAATAATGGTTCCGGCGGCGCGGCGCGAGGGGCTGGACCGCCCCAGGTCATGTTCGCTCTGGAGTCACTGATGGATATGCTGGCTGAGAAGACAGGTATTGACCCGCTGGAGTTCCGTAAGAAGAACGCCTTGTTGCCTGGACAGACACGTTCTACCGGCGCTCCTATCGAACAGACGAGTTTCCCGGAACTCTGCGACGATATCAAACCGGCATATGTAAAAGCCAAGAAAGCTGCCGCCGAATTCAATAAGAAGGGCGGAAAAATCAAGCGAGGTGTAGGCATCGCCTGTATGTCCTTCGGCATTGCTGAAGCCGGCGACCAGGCATCTAATTCTGTCGAGATAAATCCGGATGACACCGTAACTATTTACGCCGCTGTTGCCGACCCCGGCGAAGGCAACGATTCCATGCTTTCACAGCTATCGGCGCAAGTACTCGACCTGCCGCTGGAAAAGATAAAGCTATATACCCGCGATACCAATAAAACCGTAGCATCCGGTCCTTCCGCCGGCAGTCGCCAGACTTATATGAGTGGCGGCGCGCTGGTTAACGGGCTGGAGAAAATGGCAAAAGCGATGAAAGAAGCCGGCGGCAAGACTTATGCTGCTTTAAAGAAAGCCGGCAAACCCACCCGATATGAAGGCGTCAAGCAGATTGCCGGGAAAGACGCACTTGACCCCAAGACCGGTCAGAGCGATTCCTTTGATTCGCAGGTGCACAACATCCAGATGGCCGAAGTCGAGGTCAACACCGAAACCGGCGACGTTAAAGTGCTGAAAATGACCACCGCCGTCGATGCCGGACCCATCATCCATCCGCAGAACCTCCAAGGCCAGCTGGAAGGCGGCATGGACCAGGGTATCGGTTACGCTTTAAGAGAAGAGTTTATCCTCGGCAAGACCAAGGACTGGATAACTTTTAAGTTCCCGACGATTAACGATGCCGCCGAGGTCGAATTCATCACCCGCGAAACGCCGCGTAATAGAGGCACACTGGGCTCTACCGGTATTGGTGAAATGACCATGGTTTCCACGGCGCCGGCCGTGACCAACGCCATTTATAATGCCTGCGGCGCTAGGATTTATGACCTCCCCGCCACGCCGGATAAGGTAAAGGCAGCGCTTAAGTAATAGATAAAAACAAGAATCGGCAGGCTCGTGGTAAAATTAGTCTGCCGATTCATTTTGAAAATTAAATCATCAACTTGAGAGCTTGCGATGAACGAGCATGAATACCTCGCCAGGATGATAAATAAAGCGCTCGAAGCCGACTCCCCGCTAGTACTAATTTCTATAATGAGTATGCAGGGGTCGACGCCCCGTCATGGCGGTACGAAAATGGTAGTAGGCGCGGATGGAAAAACCTACGGCACCATCGGCGGGAGTTTAATCGAAGCCACGGCTATCAGCGAAGCTAAAAAAGTTTTATCTACCCATAAACCAAAAATAATAACCTACGAGCTTACCGGTAAGGACGCCACTGCCCCCGGCATGATTTGCGGCGGTAAGGCTGAAATATTATTGGACTATCTTGCCGCGTCGAAAGAAAATCGGCAATATGCAAAAAATTGGCAAGATGCTATTTTACAGGGTAAGGATTTTTATCTATTAACTCAACTGCAGGGCGATATGAATAATCTAAAGGTAATCGGTCACGCTATCCTCCATGCCGATGGCAGTGTCACCGGTAATATCTCATTAAGCGAACTAGATATTCACAAGTTAAAAACAGAATTGCATAATATCTCGGAAACAGCCGTTGTATCATTTGGCGATACCCGCGTTATGGTCGACCGCGTACGTAAGCTGAAAACTCTATATTGTTTCGGGGCGGGGCATGTGGCGGTGCCTACGGCTCATCTGGCGGCGCTGGTGGGTTTCCGTGTAGTGGTATTAGATGACCGTGAAGAATTTGCTAACGCAGAACGCTTCCCGGAAGCGCATAAAATATGCGTTATCAAGGATTTTAACCATGCTTTCGACGGACTGGAAATTGATAATGATTCTTTCATCGTCATCGTTACCCGCGGACACCAATTCGACCGGGAAGTATTAGAGCAAGCCCTGAAAACAAAGGCGGGCTATATCGGCATGATTAGCAGTCGCAAAAAGCGAGCCGCTATTTTCGAAGCGCTAATGGCACAGGGCGTGAAAAAAGAACAGCTAGAGCGAGTACACGCCCCTATCGGCATCAATATCGGCGGCGAAACGCCAGAAGAAATCGCCGTAAGCATCGTTGCGGAACTAATCAGCGAGCGGAGTAAGCAAACAACATGAATACGCGTTACGCGGCTATTATCCTCGCTGGTGGTCTCTCCACACGCATGAAGCAATTCAAGCCCCTCCTCTCCCTCGGTGAATCCACCGTCGTCGACCACATTATCAATACCTATTTAAGTGAAGGGGTTGATGTGGTACTGGTGGCTGGCTACAAATATGACGAAATAAAAGCGAAAATACAAAAGAAGAATATCACTGTTGTATATAACCCCGACTATGAAAAAGGCATGTTCACCTCAATACAAGCTGGAATAAAGCAACTTCGACCCGAACATCAAGCGTTTTTCATTAACCCCGTAGATATACCGTTGGTAAGACCGGCAACCATAAAGAGACTGATGGCAGTAGCCACAGAAAATCCAAGGAAAATCATCTATCCAGTATTCGGTGAAAAAAGAGGTCACCCACCACTAATCCCGTCAAGTTTTGCTACTGCTATTTTAAAGTGGCGGAAACAAGGTGGACTGAAAACCGTACTTGATGCTCAAGAGAAGCTGGCTTTGGAAGTTCCGGTGGCTGATAACTATACCATCCTCGACATTGATACGCCGGAAGACTATATATTTCTCACCGAACGTTACCGTCGTTACGATATACCTACCGATGAAGAGTGTAATGTTATCTTACATGATATCTGCAAGGTCACGCCGGAGAAAATCAAGCATTCCCAAAAAGTCGCCGAGGTTGCCGCTGATATCGGCCGAGCATTCAGTTTGCATGGTACTTGTGTTGATATTGAGCTAGTTTATGTTGCTGGCATGTTACATGACATCGCCAAAGGTGAAAAGAAACATGATATTGCAGGAGGTAAAATACTCCGCGAATTAGGCTTTGGTAAGGTGGGAGATATTGTAGCTGTTCATTCCAATCTGGCGAATGGCGATTTATCTCAACCCCTAGAAGCAAAAATAGTATATCTTACAGATAAGTTCGTCGGAGGTGAAAAACTAGTCTCCCTTGAAGAACGGTATCACCACCCTGATTTTCCACCTGAAACTCAAGCCATCATCGCCGAGCGTTTGAAAGTAGCACAAAACATAAAAATAGAACTTGAAAAATTACTTGGTCACCGCCTGGAAATGGTTATTTCCGGATATATATAAAAATTTAAGAAACAAACTTCGTGACGCCGGTCAGAGAAGTATCGTAGCCGCCAACTTTATCCACGATTTTCTTGAACTCTTCACTACCGATTATTTTCAACATTGGTGTAAAGCACTGGCTGCGATAATTTGCTATTGGTATCACGAGGTCGTAACGTTCCCGGAACATCGGCATAAAGTCTAAACCACAGCTTAAAGCCGCCGCCTCGATACCCAAACCGACGTCGGCATCGCCGTTTGAAATATGCGAGGCAACTTCAAGGTGTGTGTTATATTCAATATTATATCCCTTGATATCATCAGGCGATATCCCCTGACGCTTCAACTGCAGGTCAAGCAGTACGCGTGTACCAGACCCCTGCTGGCGATTGACGAAGGTGATATCCGGCCGCTTTAAATCTCCTAACGTTTTAATTTTCTTCGGATTACCTTTAGGGAACATCAACCCCTGGATGCGGAAGGAAAGATTGACGATGGCTAACTCACGACCAGGGAGGATTCTTTTCACATAAGGGTAGTTATATTCACCAGTTTCTTCATCTAATAGATGAGTGCCAGCCAGGTCAGCCCTCTCTTCCTGCAAAGCTATAAGTCCTCCCAGACTGCCGGCATGAGTTATTTCCGTTTGTAAACCTTCCACCCGCTGTCGTAGTAAGTCCAGAAGGATATTTAGTGCCAGGTCATGGCTGCCAACGATGCGGATAATTTTCTTTTCTTTCCGAGATGAAACAACCTCAGAAGGCTTTTTCACTTCGGCTTGTCTTTCCTCGCGCCATCTCTCTAAACTCAAATAGAAAGCCGCTTCGAGGTCTTCGGGACTATACCCCTGGCTTAAAGACTTAACGATGTCATCATTCATGTTTTCCAGGAGTTTTTTCTGTCGGTTTGACCGTATATCCGTCGTCACATCCTGGGATTTTACGCTGGTGCCTCCGCCGCGTCGAGAGACTAATATCTGCTCTTGTTCCAATTCCAAATAAGCTCGACAGACCGTATTAGGATTGATATTAAGCGATTGCGATAGCTGTCGGATAGATGGCAAACGGTCACCGGGCTTTATCTGCTCTGTAGCGATAAGTTTACGCAGCTGTTCGGCTATCTGCTGGTAAATTGGCATTGCCGTATGATAATCCAGCTTAATATCTTTTACATCCATATTTTTTCTCTATGCTTGTAAATAAGTTACGGCAAGTATATCAGATTAACGTTTTGAAGTAAATTTTCGCCAGTTTTACATCCAGTAACCTTTTATTAGATAATATTAACACGGCAGGTCAGCCGAAGGCTACTTAAGGGATAACCAGACAGCATTCAAATCATTACAAACGGCAGATTTATAAGGGGGCATGATGGAAAAGATTACCAATAATGTTTACGCGGGGATGAATTTCCGGGGATGCAACTCCAGCTTTGTAGTCACTACCGATGGCGTAGTGATGATTGACACACCGATGGTGCCAGCGGAAGCTAAAAAGTGGCGTGAAGAGATTAAGCAATACGGCGAACTCCGTTACGTTATCAACGGCGAACCCCATAACGACCATGTTGCCGGAAACTGCTGGATGGGAGCAATCTTAGTAGCGCATGGAGGCACCCGCGAAGCAATTAAGCATAATAAGAAAGAAGCCCTCGAGCAGCAGATGAAATGGATGGCTCCAGATGCCCTGCCGTTGGACTTAGACTTCCATTACCGTCTGCCGGATATTACCTTTTCCCAGGAGATGAAGCTTTATCTGGGGAAACATACCTTCCACCTTATTCATGTGCCAGGGCATACAGCTTCCGAGACGGCGGTATACGTACCGGAAGAAAGAATCGTTTTCACCTCGGATAACGTAACAATGGGTATGCCGATTATGATAGATGCCGTGCCTGAAGAATGGCTGAAGTCAATAAAAAAACTCGAGACGCTGGATATAGAAAAAATAATCCCCGGACATGGTCCGGTATGTGATAAAGCCTACTTAAAGACCCGATATGATGATATTAAATACTGTATTGATACCGTTAAAGCCGCCATTACTAAAGGGTGGAGTCTGAAGGAAATACAAGAGAAGGTCACCTTTGCCGATAGGTTCCCACCAATGGGTCCTCCCGGCGCCGGCGACCTTATGGCGCCGATACGGCATGAAAGCATCGCCCATCTTTACGAAGTGCTGAAAAAGTAAAGCCATTCAACGCTTTAGATAAAGTGCCGGCATCGAAGGATTTTAGATAGCGAGGAAGTTAGCTGCAGGAATGGTTTAAGGGTTAGGCGTATTGCCCTGTTGTTTTTGCTCGTCTTCCGGCCACCAGCCCATCCAGTTTTCCTTGCCGCACTTCGTGCATTTTATGTGGATAGCCACGGCTTTTTTCGTCTGGCATTTGTCGCACAAGAATTCTTCACGGATGTCAGGCCTGTTCCGAATAAACGCATCAAGAAGACGCTCAAATTCGTTTAATCGCCGCTGATACTCTGTGGTCGAGTCTGGGTCAAGCTTAATAAATCCAACAATCTGTTTGACCTTTTCTTCTAATTTATCAACTCTCTGCATGACGCTTGATATTTTAACCAGATGTCGGGCTAATTCAGAAACAGTTTCCTGTAGTTTGGCTACCTCATCCGAACCATAATTCTTGTATGAAGCCACTGCTGCCCCCGATGGCGGCGGTAAATGGACAGGAGTTTGAGGCGGCGCCGGCGGAGGAGCTGGTTCAGGCGGCGGAGCAGCGGCTTGAGGTGGCGGCGCTGGCGGAGGCGGTGGAGCCGGTGGTGGAACAACCTCTTTAGGCGGCTCGGGCGTCTCTACGGCAGCCTTAGGTGCTGGTGGTCTAGGCTTCAGTTTAGGAGCCTTTTTCGACAGCAGTTCGTCGATTTCAGATTGTGAGAGTATTTTATCGTCGGCCATTAATCATACTCCAACACTTTAGTAATCAGTACGTTCTGATGTACAGCTCTAGATAAATCAATATCGAAAGGATGCTGTAATAAACCCTTACCGGCTTTAGTACAAATACGTACAATCGGTCGAGCCACGAAGCCGAGCTTGGGATTGCTGACGATTCCCATATCACCGTTATTTAACTGTACGGATACGCCGGCAGGATAAGAAGGAATATGTCTGACGAATAACTCTACTAACTCCGGGTCGTATTGGTCTCCCCCGCCTGCCATGATATATTCGATAGATTCATGGGGCATATATTTGCCCCTACCCGGACGTTCTGAAAGTAGGTCGACGAAGGTATCGGCGAGGGCGATAATCCGAGCTTTCTGTGATATTTCTTTTCCTTTAGTCCCCTGCGGATATCCCCTACCGGACCAATATTCGTGATGCTGTAGTACTGCTTTGGCGATTTCACCATTAGTAATCTCATGTTTTGAAAGAATATTGTAAGCGGTGGTGGGGTGTTCACGCACTCGCGGTGAAGCACCCTCGGTCAGACTATCAACAGCGTTAATCGTTTCCGGGGATAAACCGATATCCTTTAATATGGCGGCAAGACCGAGTTGGACTAATTCTTTATTAGGCATATTCATGGCGCGTCCCATCGCCAGGGAAAGAGCCGCTGTTTTCGCTGGCTGTAAATATAAATAATCATTTAGCGCAATGCAACATGATACATTAAGTTCACCCATAACATTTAGCTCCATGCCGCTAATCATGCCACTTAAAGCCACCTCCACCTGGTTCAGGTCATTATCCGCAATATCCGGCTTGCCCGTATGGTTTAAAATCAACTGTCGGATGGCTTCGGTTACTTTTCCTTCCGTCTGGGGGGTAAAGAGAGGGGCTACGACAACATCTGACACCCGCCAATCACGGATAAACAATTCGGTTACTCCCTTTTTCCAAACAAACCTGATAAACTCTACCGTTAATTCTTTATTCCGACCCGCCAGGAGGTTGCCTAAATTATCGTAAATCGGCATGTCGGAAATCATGCCTGGTTTAGCGTGTTTTATTGTTATACGTCTCATATTAATACCCTATTTTAGCGATGTTGCTATAGTCATTTTCCTTTCCGTGACATCGCTTATTTTTTGATAAAAACATGGAGATATCCGCCGGAATTTTAAATCGCCAGTATCCAGCATCGTCTCGGTAGCGCCTATAAATAAAATACCATTGGGCTTTAATGCCTCGAAGAATTTTTTCCGAAGATTTTTCTTAATTTCTTCAGAAAAATATATTACTACGTTTCGACAAATTATCAGGTCAAAATTGCTTTCAAAGGGGTCACGCGTAAGGTCGTGCTCTTTAAAGGTCACCTTCTTACGTATATCTTCCTTTACCCAATATGTATCATTATTAACTTTAAAATATTTGTCTACCCAGTCTTTCGGTACATTTCTGATATCCGAAGCTTTATAAGGACCACCCGCAACTGCATGACTTATAATTTTACTATCTATGTCTGTCGCCAGTATCCGGTGAGTCCTGTACGGAGAAAGCCGGTTTAAAATGATAGCCACCGAATATACTTCGGCGCCGTTGGAGCAGCCAGCGCTCCAAATATTAAGTGTTAAATTACGCTGTAGCATCGGCGGGAGTATTTTCTCTCTAAGTAATTTAAAATGCGGCAGGTCACGGAAAAATTCCGAAACATTGATAGTTAAAAATTTTTCCAGTTTTTCTCGTTCTTCTGCATTGTTTTCTAATAAACGGCAATATTGCGCGACATTACTTGCCTTGCTACGGGAAATAAAACCGTCTAGCCGGCGTATCATCTGGTTTTTCCCGTAACTATCAAGGTCGAATTTGGTGAATTCTTTTATTTTCTTTTTGATGTAGGCAAATTCTTCCTGGTTCATTTTTCTTCCTAATTCGTGCAGGCTTTGACAATACCTGATGCTATTTTGGGTAAAGGAAATATTTTGTCCACGCACCCGGCTCTAACAGCGCTTTGGGGCATACCATAAATGGTGCTGGTAGATTCGTCTTGTGCGATAATTTGACCTCCTAATCGCTTAATGCGCGAGGCTCCTTCGGTGCCATCTGTACCCATACCAGTAAGTATTACCCCTAAAACCGAACTGCCGAAGGCATTGGCTGCTGAATTCATGGTTACGTTCAACGATGGTCTCACACCAAGCACTGTTGGTCCCTGGTTAAGTGTAATTTTCTTGTCACCATCCAGTACCATATGGAAATCTCCCGGCGCCAGTAAGGCCGCACCCTGGCGTAATTCGTCGCCGTCTCTGGCTTCTGTAACTTCTATCTGCGAGACCTGAGCGAGTCTTTCCGCCAGAGTCTTGGTAAAAAGCGGCGGCATATGTTGGACGATTAAATACGCCGCCGGGATATCCACCGGCAAAGCGGGCACAACTGTCATTAATGCTCGCGGACCCCCTGTTGAAGCGCCAATAACAACAAGCTTCTCGAAAGAAGTATCTTGTATTTCTTTTCGTTTTATTGAAGTTTTACCAGTTTCCGCGATAGTGTTTTTTCCATCGACGCGAGACTTCGCAGCAGCTATGATTTTATCTGCTAGAACGTCGCCGGCAACGCTACCACCAACTGGTCTGATGGAGGAAGGCTTGAGATAAAAATCAACCGCCCCTAACTCTAAAGCTTTAATGGTAGTGGCGGCATTTTCGCTGGTCAACGCGCTTAGCATAATTACCGGCGTAGGGCATTCCGCCATGATTTTTTCCAGCGCTGTTATGCCATCCATCTCCGGCATAACGACATCCATGGTTACAACATCCGGTTTGAGACTTATAACTTTCTCTATAGCCTCGATGCCATTGCGGGCGGATCCGACGATCTCAATATCCGGGTTAGCGGCTAATCTTTTAGAAATTACCGCAATAACATACCCGGAATCATCAACTACCAGGACTTTAACTTTATTCAACAATTTCAGGTTCTCCTATCTACTGTATATTTAAAGGTTAAAGTGTCGGTATTTGTTAACCAATCATCTTTTTAACGGCGTCCAGTACTCTAGCTACATCGAACGGTTTCACCACAAAGTCTACGGCTCCTGCCTTCAATGCTTCAATCACCATGCCTTGTTGTCCCATCGCGCTACACATTGATACCCTGGCAGAGGGATCTATTTTTAAAAGCTCTTTAAGCGCCTGCAAACCATCCATATCAGGCATGGTGATATCCAATAAAACCGCGTCCGGTCGGGATTTCTTATATGTGTTAACCGCTTCTGTCCCGTTAGCAGCTTCGACAACTTTATGACCGTGTTCTGTTAGCACTTGAGCACATTTTTTACGCATGAACATCGCGTCATCGACCACCATTATCGTTGCCATATTGCCTCCTTTCATTAATCAGCATATAATGCTGAATGATTTTATAATTCACTGACGATACCGTTAACTGTTTTTACCGTAATCTTGCCGGTATTTAAATATAGTTTTACCGTCCTCCCTAGATTACCTCCGGTATCGGCAGCCGCGAGAGCTATCTTTTCTTTTTTCAACGCCTCGATAACCTGGGTTACATTCTTCTCGCCCATATTAAAAATATCTTTAATACCCGGCGCGAGGGATATTCTAGCGCCGCCAGCGATTTTAACTGTCAGCCGGTCACGCATTCCCCCGAGTTTTATTATTTTATTTACTAGTATTGGTATAGCAGTATCAGCGAATCTAGCCGGATTATCTGAATTTGTACCATTACTCTTCGGCAATACTACGTGTAAAACACCGCCAACCTTCACTAATTTGTCATAAACACAAACAGCGATACAAGAGCCGAGTCCAATACAGGTTAATATAGTATCCGGTAAAGCGGATACGACAATTTCACCCATGCCCACGACTATTACTCCTTTTTCTTGAGCAACTGTTTCTCTAGTAATCGAATTTGTCATATATTAGTCTTTTTTCAAAATAGGAAGAGGCATTGCCAAGAAAGTACCGGCAACCTGCCTGTTATTAGTTCCAAATACCGCCTCTATCACGAATGTTTCGTCGCTATAAATAAGGATGCTTGCCAATGTAGCATCTAAAACTGCCCCAGCCATATCCATCATTACTGCCGGTGGTGAAGGTTGGAACCTATGCCCGGTAGTATCCGATAGGTAGTTTAAGAAAAACGACCCCATAACGTTGCCAACTTCACCCAGTACGGAACGCGCCATATCAGATAGTTCTTTAGTAGTACCGCTGGGTTGACTAAGTAACATATCAATCAAGTCGAAAGCAACTTTGGGCTCGTATACTACAACTATATGTCCATTAGTATCGCTGATTATCTCCAAGTAGACTGCGATAATTATGTTCTCCGGTCCGCCGAATAGACCAACAATGTCTTTTACCGGGACTTTCTTAATCTTAATACTCACAACTTTGATTTCCTGCCCTGACATCTGGGAAAGCCCCACTACGGCGTAATTGACACCCTTGCTAATAAGCTCTACATTACCGCCCTGTTCTGTTTCTTTAAGATTATTTTCCACAATTACTTTATCTCCCTCCTTTGCTAATAATTAGATTACGTGTTATCAAGACTCGATATTACTCACCACTGTATCCTGTTCGACATTATCCTGGTTTTCGGCGACGACGCTCCTGATAAGCGCGGCGATATCAAGGATAAGCACTACTTTGCCATCTCCCAAAATACTGGCGCCAGAGATACCGTTACTAACACCGATAAATTCATCCATTGATTTCACTACAAGTTCTTGCTGCTCCATTAAACCGTCGACGATGAAGCCGACCTGTGTGCCGGAGTATCTTACGACCACGACATAAAGGGTATCATTAATATTTATCTCTTTGGCTTCCCAACCAAAGATTTCATCCAGCCGTAATATTGGCAACACGCCACCACGTAAAAACGCTACTCTCTTACCGCGGATAGTTCTGATTTCCTTTGCCTCTAACTTGCTTGTTTCGACAATGGTGGATAGCGGCACGGCATAAATGGTTTGTGCCACGGTTACCAGCATTGCCGGGATTATCGCCAGCGTCAGCGGTAATGATATTGTAAATGTTGTACCCTGGCCTACTATAGAGTCGACATGTGTCGAACCGCCAAAGGCTTCAATATTTGTTTTTACAACATCCAATCCTACTCCCCTGCCCGATACTTCAGTTACTTTTTTTGCTGTAGAAAAACCAGAAGCAAAAATAAGGTCGATTACCTCGGCATCCTGGAGTTCGGCCGCGTTCTCTGCGGAAAGTACGCCTTTATTCACTGCCACATTGCGTAATTGTGCCGGGTCAATACCTTTACCATCATCGCTAATTTTAATCATAATATTTTCATGTTCATGGTAAGCCGAAAGTCTAATTGTCGCTACCTCCGGCTTCCCTGCCGCAAGGCGTTCCTCCGGAGATTCCACACCATGGTCCACAGCATTTCTCAATAAGTGAACCAGCGGGTCGCGGAGGTGTTCTATCATGCTGCGGTCCACTTCGGTTTCCTGTCCTTCGATAATGAAATTGATATTTTTATTCATCTTGCGGGCGATATCCCGTACCATACGCGGCAGAGTATTAAACACTATTTCAACCGGCAGCAGACGTATCGACATCACATCCTGCTGAAGCGTGCTGATTATTTTGGCTATCTGTGAAACGGAGGAATAAAGGCTGCTGATCACTTCGTCATCCCGATATCTTTCGCTAAGTATCCTGCTTATCTGGGTAATTCGGTTTCGGTTAATGACCAACTCACCGACCTGTTCCATAAGAGTATCAAGACGGCTAACATCCACTCTAACCGTCTGGCTAAGTTTAATTTCCTCCTTTTTAACAGTAGCGGCTTCTTTCGTCTCTGCTTTAACCGCTACCGGTGCTGGCTCTTCAGCGTTGTAGTCCCTAATTTGAATATCTTGTATTTCCGATACAGAATTTATAACCTTTTTAATTTCTTCTTGGCTTTTCTTACTGGCAACCACCAGCTGGCAGGAAGTACCGGCATTACCCTTTTCTATCTCTTCCTGCGATGGTAAGGAGGCGATGATGTCCGCAATTGGCGATATTCCCTGGATTATCTGAAAACACCTTACCGATACCCAACTGCTTTCTTGTTCAAAGTTAATTCTTATACGGTAGGCTTGCTTGCCTTTCTTACAAACTTTCTCTAATTTCTCTTTAGCGGCATCATCCAGTAAAAGAGGTCCAGCCTGATTATCACTCGAGGCACCGGAATTCATGCCCCCACCGATGGAGGCATTTAGTTCTGCTACTGTAACTTTTATATCCGTAGTGCTATCACCAGAAGAGACCATTTCCTGGCGAAGCACTCTCATAACATCGAGTCCGTGGAGAAGCGCATCGATAATTGAGGAGGTAACCGATATCGTTTTCTTACGGATGTTATCCAGGACGTTTTCCATGGCGTGGGCTAGTTCTGAGAGACGTTGATTCCCCACCACGGCCGATGAGCCCTTAAGCGTATGGGCTGCCCGGAAGATTTCTTGCATCAGGTCTGGATTATCAGCTTCTTTTTCCAGCCGAATGATATCTTCATCGAGCAACTGTAATTGCTCATCAGCTTCCTGTAAAAATAACTTTAAATCTTCCGGGGTGATACCGCTGGCTAGCTCCATAGTAGTTTACTCCAGTGCTTTTGAGCTTACGTGGATTATCACAACTATTTCACGCCAGCAAGCTCTTGTTTTTCTCCGTTGGCCTTTGCAGTGATAGACGCTAATTTTTTATCTTCTGATAGGAACTTATCTAGAGCCAGCAGTATTACCATCTTCTCGTTCACTTTGGCGATACCTTGTAGGTAATCCAGATGGCCGTAGGTGACAATACCTGTGACTGGTTCAATCGCTTCTAATGGTATGCGCATTACCTCGGTGACCGCATCAACGATGATGCCAAGTATGGCGTCCTGGATATTGACCACTACGATGCGGTTGTTCTTGCCCCTCTCAACCTTATCCATTCCGAATTTCTTGCCTAAATCTAACACTGGAATAACCTTACCCCTTAGATTAATGACTCCTTCTACGTAAACGGGGGCTTTAGGCACTTTAGTTACCGGCTGCATTCGTATAATTTCATGAACTGCGGCGATATCCAGTCCATAGATTTCGCCATTAAGTTCGAATAACACTACTTGTCTTTCAGCTACTAACGTATCTTTTGCCATTTTTCAACTCCTCTTCGATACGGGCTTTACCCCGTATGTTGAATTACGTATTTCATTTCAGTGGGGCTGGAGTGTTCCTCCAGCCCCACTGGTTGGTGCTTATACTACTATCGCTGCTTCGACTTCAGCCTGGGTCTTTTTACCATTACCATGGCCGGAGCTTGGCGCAACTTCAGCGCTGGAACTATTACTTTCGGCAGTCAGTTTAAACAGTGATACTGCCTGCTTCAGTTCTTTGGATATTCCTGCAACCGACTTTGAAGATGCCACGGTCTGTTGTACCTGTGCCGTCATTTGCTGCGCTGAAGCTGACATCTGCTCTGTGGCTGCGCTGTTTTCCTCGATAGTAGCTGCAACAGCGCTGGCAGATTCGCTTACTTTCGCCCGGCTGGTAGACATATCCTTGGTCGTCTTCAGGTTCTGCTCGGCTATCTTGCTGACGCCGTCAACAACCTTGACCATTTCGCCGGCAGAGGCACTCATCTCTTCAGCCGCTGCCGATATCTGTTCAATCTGTGAGGTCATGCTAGTGATAGATTCGAGAATTTGTCCGAGGGCAGCACCAGCTTCATTGGCTAAGCTTGAGCCTTGTTCTGCCTGCTTGGCGCCTTCGATTGAGGCATTAATAGATTCGCTGACGCCTTTTTGTACGCTATTAACCAGGTTGGCAATTTCCTTGGTTTCTTTAGCGGTACGTTCTGCCAGTTTCTTGACTTCATCAGCCACGACGGCGAAACCGCGACCCTGCTCGCCAGCTCTTGCCGCCTCGATAGCCGCGTTAAGAGCTAACAGGTTGGTTTGTGATGCGATATCATCGATGACGGCGATCATGCCGCCGATTTCCTCGGAATGCTTGCCCAGTTCGGTAACTTTCTTAGCTATATCCTGCATGCTGGTATTAATCTTTTGTATACCAGCGATTGTCTTTTCAACTGTTGATGTGCCTTTCTTAGCGACATCTGCCGCTTGGGTGGCGGCGGTGGCAGCTTCCTGAGCGCTAGCCGCCGTTTGTTCTGCAGCGCTCGAGACCTGTTGTACGATGCCAGTCGCCTGTTCTACGGCTTTAGACTGTTCAACGCTACCACTACCAACAGTTTCGATAGCCTTGGTTAGGTCAGTAAGGGCATTATTCACTTCGTCAATGCCTTTAGTCTGCTCGACGGCGCCTTTAGCTATCTGCTGGCTGACGCTGGCAATCTGTTCGGTTGCCGAGCCGGATTGCTCCGATGCCGAAGCTAACTGCTCACTGGCTGTAACCATACTCTGCGTATTAGTATCAACTTTACTCACTAAACCACGCAGGTTTTTAATCATCTTACTGAAAGCGTTGCCCAGCGTATCTTTATCTGATTTGGGCTCAACAGCCATCGTCAGGTCACCTTCCGAAATACGGTCAGCAACCTGTGACATCTCCCAGAGATAATTAATTACGGCGCTCATGGCTTTACCCATATCGCCGGTCTCATCGTTAGACTTGACATCAATTTTCTGTTTAGTATCACCAAGAGCCAACTTATTCGCAATATTGGCTACTTTCTTAGTGTTTCGAGAAATCGCTCCGCCAACCACGAATAACAACACTAAACAGGTAACTGCCATTACCACGGCAAGGATTATATATTGAATTCTCATGCCAGCTACTACTTCATCGATATCTACAATATATATACCAGTACCGATTACCCATCCCCATGCTTGAAAGCCTTTTACATAGCTTATTTTCGGCTCAATCCTGCTAGTATCGGTACCATATTGCCACATGTAATTGACATAGCCCCCGCCGTCTTTCTTGACTATATTTGCCATTTCCACAAATATGGCTTTACCGGTGGGGTCTTTGTACCCAGTTTGGTCTTTACCGTTCATTTCAGGCTTATTGGGATGCATAACCATGAAAGCATTGACATCACTGATCCAGAAGTAGCCCGCATTATCGTCTTGATAATGAAGTTTACTTACTTCTTTCATGGCAAGCGCTTTAGCTTCATCCATCGTGATATCTCCAGCTACCGCCTGCTGGTATACTTGGTCGACCACATTCCAAGCAATCTGTACCTGTTCTTTGGTTTTAATTTGTTTTTCATTGACTAGTGAGTTCTCTTGACTTGGCAAGATGTAGAAAAAGGTCATGAAACAAAAGATGGCAATCACAGCCAAAATCATCATGGCTAATTTCCACTGGATAGTGAATCTAAATCCCCCCTTGAAATTCCCTAACTTTTTTAGGATTTCTGTCATTTATCTACCTCCTTATTGACAGTTATCTCAAAATAAAAATACGCAACCTTAAAGACATAGGTAAACTAGGCTTTTTAACAAAATTCTTCCTTGTGATGATTTTTGTGGCTACGAAAATTTTAGCCGATTGGCGAATAATCGCAGAAGTGGGTCAGCCACCAAAAGCACTAAAAATGAACCCTTAAGAAGTTAACGTTTTATACGATATCACGAATAGCTTCGTTATATTGGAGGGGAATTTGGCATATATTTTATAAAAAACGCCCCAGCGATTATCTGGGGCGCATTTTATAAATTGATATCAATTTGGTGGGGCGAAGGACTCCGCCCGTCCGTAGCTGTATTACATAAATTAGGTATATATATTAAGGACTTTTTCTTGTTATTCGCCGCTGGTTAAAGGAAGATAGATGCCACCTTTAAGTATGACATAGCGTAACGATAAACCGCCTATAATTTCGGTGACTACTGCCGTGATTAGCCAGGCGGTAGATGCTTCAGCGATAAAATAGGTGGTAATGGATACGGCCAGAGGTATAATCACGCCGAGCAGTACTACGCCAGCCCAGAAGATTGCCCCAATCGCGCCGCCCATGATTCTGGTGACGGCGTCCTTGGCAGCGCTGCCGCTATAAGTAGCATTCCACAGGTACACAATCAGGATAACGGCGAAAGCTATCAGGGTAACGCGGGTAACGTTTTCGATGCCCGCTAACACCGATTCGCTGCCACCCAGGCTGATGCCCATCAGTATAGCCAGACCGCCGGAGAAGCCGCAGACCACGAAGAGGATGGGCAGGATGGCGGAATTCCAGAGCTTGATGGCGCTAACGTAGCTAACCGCAAAGCCGGTATAGATTGATTGGGCGAAGGCGAATATCCCGCCTAATATCTTGAAGGTGGTAACCGCGGTGGAATATTGCGGGAACCAGTAATCCAGGATGATGGCGATGATGGCAAAGCCGGCGTAAAGGAAGATAAACAAAAAGCCGCGTGATATCCAGGATGTCTTTGGTTTCGATAACATGCGCCAGAACTGCATCGGCTGGCCCAGGTGTATCATGTAGGAGATGCCCATGAGGGCAGAAATACATACGGCGAGAAGCATGCCTAATATACTGTCGAAATAGGCAGCCGCCAGGAAAAGACCGCCACCGATGCCGCCCAGGAAGAAGGCAAAGGCGATGAAGTTACCACGGCCGTCAATCCAGTTTTTCTGTTGAGTGTACTTGACCATATATTCAAACGGTTGTCTTTGAATCATTACTTAGTACCTCCCTGTCATTTTGCCGTTCATATACATTTCATGTTCCTGCTGTTACGTTAAACCTTGAAATAGAAGACGGAAGGTTCCGTATCGAACTCGGGATGGAGCGGCTGGGCTTTCTTTTCGGCTATCAGGCGCGATACCTCGCTGAAAGGGTCATCCAGGTCGCCAAAATACCTGGTCTTGGTAGGACAGGTAATGAGGCAGGCCGGCGTCGCCTCGCGGTCTACCCCCGGTTTGAGTCCCTTTTTAATTCCTTCATCGATTCTTTCCATGCAAAAGTTGCATTTTAACACAGTGCCCGGTTTATAAGGAAATAGCTGCTTGCCCAGTTCCTCGTAAGGTGTAAAACCTTGTCCGGGGAAGTATTCCAGCTTCGGGTCTTCAAAACGAGTGCGCTGCTGGTAAGGGCAAGCCACGGCGCAATAACCACACCCGACGCATTTTTTATCGTCCACGAGCACAATGCCGTCCTCGCGTGTATAGGTGGCGCCGGTGGGGCAGACCTTAACACAGGCGGCCTCTTTACAGTGGTTGCACTGCACCGGTAGAATAGTTTTCTTTATTGTCGGGTAATTACCGTTTTCGCTTATCAGCACACGGTTGAAGTAAATTCCACGCGGCACAAAATGCTCCTGACGACAGGCAATCACGCAGGAGTAGCACCCAATGCACCGGTGCATATCGATAACCATTCCCCATCTAGCCATTATTTTCCCTCCTTGGCAGGATAAATTTTAACTTTCACACAGGAATCGGCGCTGAGGCTTACCGGGTCCACGTGGTCTTTATCTATCTCCAGCAGGTCGTTGAAGTGTACGCCTTTACCCCTGCCTACCTTCAGATATTTTGACCAGTGCCCGTTGATGCCCGCCACCGCCACCATCTGGGGGTGGAGGCCCTTGATAAGCGAAACCGGCCCCTTGATTTTCCTTCCCCTATCGGTTTCTACCCAGATTATCTGCCCGTTCTTAATGCCTTTTTTCCTGCCTGTTTCCTCGTTGACATTGATGTAGTAGCTGTACGGGTTCGTATCCGACAAAGCGTCAATCTCGGGATGCATTTGCGTGCTGCTGCCGACATGAAGAGTATCGCGATAAATCGCGGTATACAGGTCATATTGCGGGTCTTTGACTTCATGGGCTTTGATGGGGAAGTACGAAGGCAGTGGCGTGAACTGTTCCCATTGCATGTGCACACCCTTCGGCTCGCAGATGGCTTTGGCTTTCTCACCCATTGTCAAGACGAATTCCCAGTAAAGCGGTACCCGAGCGGGGACATCATAACGCCAGAAGACTTCTTCCGGTTTCTTCGGCCAAGTTATCCCGCCGTTTTTCTTGAACCATTCCAGCCCGTGTTTTTCGCCGAAGAAGTTCTTGAAGACACTGTCGCTGACTTTTGCATAAGTAGTTTTCTTGGTGAGGTCAAGTCGGTATTTTTTATCTATTGCCCAGAAATTATTTAAAGATTCGACAAATTTGGCATAGAAATCCGGCCCAACTCTCCAGGCGACGTCTAGCAGGACGTCCGGCATGGGTCTTCTTTCTCCCACGAGTTCGCATACCGGCTGGCGGAAGAAAAACGACCAGTCGTTCATGCCCACCGGACCGTTGAAACCGGTCTGCAGGTTTTGGTCAGGGCATAAGGATTCCAGGTAGCTGGCATCCGGGAGAACGATGTCACAAAATTCGGTAATTTCGGTGAGATACAGATCAAAGGTAAAGAAAAACGGAATTCTTTTCAGTGTATCTTCCATGTTGCTAAGGTTGCCGCCGGACATAATCATGTTGTTGCCCCAGTTCATCCATGCCTTGGCTTCTTTGTAGTCCGGCCCTAACTTTTCATGCATTTCATCGCGGTCCGATGAGAAGTAGAAAGGAGAATCATTTACCCAGCTCCAGATTTTTTTCAGTCCCAGTGAGGTCTCTGGAGTCGTCGGCATATCCAAAGGCCACATCTTATGGCGTACCATCTTGCCCCGTGAGGTCTCTCCCCACCACCAGCCGGACTGTAGCATCCCTTCTATTGGGTCAGCAGAAACTATAAACTCCGGCCTTCCCGTATCTTTATAGCCGTAGCATCGCGTCGGCCAACCGAGACTGCCTCCCGGCACATCCATGGCGCCGACAACCATGTTAAGCATATGCATCGCGGCAACGCTGTTAAAAGCATTCCGGTGATTATTCAGTCCGCTGAAGGTGATGGCTGCCACCGGTCTGAAGGGATATTCTTTGCCCTCTATTGTTATCGTGCTACCAATCCTGGCCTCGGTGACAAACTCTTTGGTGACGGTGCGTATAGTTTCTACTGGTACGGAACTTAACTTAGAAGCCATTTCCGGAGTATATTTCTTGACATGCTGGCGGAGTAACTGGAACGCCGGTACGGCTTTCTTACCATTTACTTTATACTCGCCTTCGAGGGCGAATTCTTTAATTGTTTTATCGTCCCAGGTTTTAGCCTTTTTGGCTACAGCATCCCAGACCAGCGGTTTTCGTGTTTTGGGATCGCGGATGTAGTGTCCATCCGGTCCGATGAGGTATGGCGCGTTAGTTTTGGTCTTAACAAAAACATCGTCCCAGGTTTCCATCTCGTTCAATATAATATTTAACATTGACAGAATAACGGCAACGTCTGTTCCCGGGATGATGGGCACCCACCGCGACGCCTTGGCGCCGACGAAGTTGCACATGGGGTCGAAGACAACCTGCTTCATGCCGCGTGCTCTGGCATCGGCGAAGCTGCGCATCATCTGGTTGGAGCTGTGACCCGCAGCATGCCCTTTGGAGGCGCCGAAGTGTATTAAGTAGTTACAGCGTTCGAGGTCTGCCGAATGAGACCATGACCCGTAAGTCAGTCCGGCGACAAAGTGGGCGGCGTTGCCGCATAACATGCCGCCGGCGCCGGCCGATTCGTTAGTGCAGCCGAGGGCGGCGACCAATGCCCAGATGGGCGGGTGATTATATGACCCCTGCGACGGCATGACGTTGATTTTCATCTGCCGCCCGTCGGTTTTATAAATTTCGCGTATTTTATCGGAGATAGTGGTTAAGGCTTCTTCCCAGGAAATTCTTTGCCACTTGGGGTCAACGCCGATACCTTTCACCGGATTGGTGCGCTTCACCGGGTAATTTAGACGGTTCGGGTCGTTGACCACCGTCAGCGAACCCACGCTCTTACCGCAGACAGAACCTTTACTGGTAGAGGCGCGCGGCTGGCCTTCTATCTTCACCGGAACGCCATTAATGACGCGTACCCTGATGGGACATGACGCATAACAAATACCACAGCAGGTATCATACCATTTATCTTCTTTGATTACACTCGTATTTAGTTCAGCCATATTTAGTCCTTCCTCCTAATGAATAAAGAATGGTGTTTTGAAGCTGATTACGTAATAATTTTTTTATATATATATTTAAAAAAATATGCTTCTAATATCATATTAATACAATCATGAAAAACAAGTCAACAAAAATTATAAAGGATTAACCAGGATTTTTCTAATGACTGAAAGTTTTGGTAGGCTTAGTTTTTAAGAAGGTCAATAAAACTATTTAGGTTGCTCCTTCCAGGCGATACCCAGCTCTAACAACCAGGGATAAAACGTTATACGGGCATCTTTTAAAGCTGATTTTGTTAATAGCGCCCCAACCTCGCCGAGTGTATAAGACGAACGCATGGCCTGTATCCATAATCGTCGCTGTGCTGAATTCATTCCCATCGCCCAGCCAACCAAACTTAGGAGCGGGTTGAGTCTTGTAAGCCTTACGTTATCCCATATTAGGCAATAGCCACCCGGCGCGGTAACTCTCGAGATTTCCTTGAAGACCTTAAGCGGGTTTTGCCAAAGGTGGAGGGAAGCATGGCTGACTACTAGACCAAAATAGTTGTCGTTGAAAGGTATCGCCTCCCCTGAACCCCACTGGAATTCAATTTTATCAATTACGCCCCTCTCAATTGCGTTCTGCCGGGCTAGCTCAAGCATATTCTCTGAAACATCGATGCCGGTAATCTGCAAGCCCGTATGGGCTTTGGCTAGTTCGATGGCAGGACGACCACTGCCAGTACCGATGTCTAATACCCTATTCCCGGAGAGACTAATTCCAGCAGCCTTTTTAGCAAACCGACGATACACTAATCCCATGAAACGTCGTGCATGTTCATCATAAAACCGGGCAGTATTAGCATCAACAAATTGCTCTTCATTTAAGGGAATACGTGCACCACTAATAAATCTCATCGCACTATTCTAAACCCACGGTCATTGGTTAAAAAACAAGCCGGGTCTGCTTCTTTATAGTCTCCTGTATGGGTAAAAGCCCGACCCCGACAGCCGCCGCAGATGTTCTGGTGGCGACATTCTTGACATGCTCTTTTTAGTTGCCTCGGCTGGCTGCGGAATTCCTGCAATAAAGGTGAGTTATTCCAGATATCCAGGAATGTTTGCTGACGCACATTGCCCGCGGGGAGTGGAATAAAGTTGCAGGGCCATACGTCGCCATCAAAGCGGATATAGCTGAAGCCGCTGCCAGCACCGCAACCAGAAAGGGTTTTCCTCTGCAGGCTTTCGCCAAAGGAGAACCGCTTCTGTTCCACCAACCACGCCCAGTATTCAGGGCTGCAAACCGGTATAATAAGGGCGCGGCTTTTTTTCTGTTTTTCTGAAATTACCTTTATTAGCTGTATTTGTTCTTCCGGATTTAGTTCAAGAGCTCCCCTATCCTGACGAGGCGGAACAGCCTGGAAAACCATAATGATATCAGTTTTTAGTTCCTCGGCTAAGTCTATCAAGCCTGGGAGTTCCGCCAGGTTCTGCCGCATCGTTGTAAAATTGACTTGCAGGCAAACACCGGTTCGAGCAGCGGCTTTAATACCATCAATAGCGCTTTGAAAACAGCCTGATTTACCGCGGATAGACTCGTGGCATTCCCTGGTATATCCATCCAAACTAATAGAAAAATTAGCCACACCTAATTTAGCCAGGTCTTTAGCTGTATCCGGCGTTAACAACGTCCCGTTGGTACTGAAGACAATATGAAATCCCAGTTTTCCGGCGTACTCCACCAGTTCAAAGATATCGTTGCGCAGCAGGGGTTCGCCGCCGGTGATAACTATCATACGTATATCTTCAACCTCGGCGATTTGTTCCAGAAGTCGTTTGCCTTCGCTAGTTGTTAATTCTGCTTGTGCGGAGTCTACAGAACTTGCGAAGCAATGAATACAATCCAGATTACAGCGAGTGGTAACTTCCCAAACTACGTGATATGGATAGCCAGTACAGCCGATGGCTGTAGCGCCAGCGGCAGTGGTGAGGACTTTTTTACCCTTAAGCATCCAAAGAGGTAGTTTTGTCCAACTGGTTAGCCATCCATGATAAACCAGTGAAAAGGCTTGTTTGAGCACTAGAGAGGGCGGGTTGTAGAGTGATATTACCCTCCTTATCGGCTTAGATTGTACCAAAGAATTCTCCTAAAAGAACAGGAAAACACAAAGTAGCATAAACACGCGGGCGACTAGCATAAAATAGGTGGCGAAAGTAAAAGCTTGAATGCCTTTGGTGAAATTTTCCGAATCCTGCATGAACCTGAAGCTAATAACCAGAGCGACAAGCGCCATTAAGGCGGTCGGTATTAAGTAAAGCAAGCCCAGGTTGAAAAAGAAGCCTAAATAGAAGCTTACCGCGGCAGCCAGGCATAAAAACAGAAAGCCTAATATAGTTGCCGCCTGTGGCGACGTTCTCTTGATGAAAGCTGGTACTTGTGTAAGTTTAACCCCTTTGACGTGCTGGATGGGATGCAGTGGAGAATAAACCATAATATGCCCCGCCTGCCACGTAGCGGAAAACGCCCAAAGTATCCACGGCGCCCAGGAGTTGAATAAAGTATCTGGTGAAAAAGCCGTCCAGCCGCACAGCCAGAGCATCCCCTCGATGGGAGGGAGGATAAGATAGCCCACTCGGTCCCTCAAATAGCCGGAGTAAAGGCAACTTAATCCTATAGCCACTGCCGACACAGTGAAGCAAATTGGATTAAAGGCGAACCATACAATAATCAGGGCAATTGTGAATGAGCCTACCGCTAAAAGCAGAGCTTGCGGCGCCGCTAATCGTTTACTTGGTATCGGACGGCCAGGCCAGCAGACTACGTCCCGACGCCGATCGACAAAATCGTTAAAGGAATGAATACCGGCAAAAGCGAGTAGAGCGGCAATAACGCCAACCAAACATTCGCTCCAGGCGGGAAAACCTCCGTAAGCCAGGGCGGCTCCGGCGCCGACACCCAGTGCACCCATCGTGGAAAGGATGGGTCGGGTGACGTCTAACGCTCCAGCTAATCGGTCGCTGATGGTATAGCTTGGTTTGACGACATTCCCCTGCCCCATCCACCGCTGCATGATACTAGTCATTATTCTTTTTCGCCGGTTATTTGTGTATATTCCCGGCTGAACCATTGCTTATATTTTGATTTTAACATCTTACCGGTAAACATTACCGTATTCACCGGGAAGGCAGAGGTTTGCAGGTGACCGTAATACATATGCACGATGAGAATAAATCCGACGGCAAGAATCGCCTCGTCGCGATGAGCCGTAGCTACGACTGCGAACCACTGACCGCCTACCCACTGACTGAAAAATGCGGGGAACATCATGATTATACCTGTGATTACCATCACCGGCATGCCCCAGAATATCGCCCAGTAATCAATCTTCTGACCGTATTGAAAATGGTCGTATTCCGGCTCTTTTTTATAAAAACCGCCTATCCATAACATCGTATGAATTATGTCTTTCAGGTCTTTCCAGCGGGGGAACATCGCCGCCGGACTTTTGTGTTTCACGAAGTACCCATAAGCGAGATAGCCGAGGTGATAGATGCCGTCGACAATCATGACGAAAGCAGCGAAATCATGGACCAGGCGTAATACATCGGGACCGCCGAAAATGCTGGTAAACCATTGGAAGGTAGGCCAATCGGGGAAACCCCTCAATAAACCGGTTACCGCCAGCACGATGAATGAACCCATTAAAGCATAGTGTTGGATACGCTGGTGTATATCGAAACGTTTGACATAGTCGCCCTCTACTCGTTTTTTCTCGTCGGCGGGCAGCTTGGGCTTTTTATCCAGCTTTTCCAACCATCCAAAATCGTCATCCCAGCCTTCGGCTTCGCCGCGTCTCCAATTTATAAAGCGTCGAGTGATTTCTAAAATGATAAGGATAGTTGTAGGTATAAGGACGCTTGCCGTAAGTAGGAAGAAAAACCATTTGGTGACGGTTACCGCCAGTTGCGTGACGTCACTGGCACTTACATAGGCGCCATACTGCGCATAAGGGTATATCTGGAAAACATGAGTGGGCACCATATCGAAGAGGATGAAACCCAAGGCAACAGCTTCGGCTAAGACGATAACGATTATTAGCGGAAAATAGAAGCGAGGCAAACCCTTTTTCTTCGGCACGCCGATGTTTTCCATCTTCGTGCTATCGAAGATGATTTCGTTATTCTTTACCAAGCCCACGGTTTACCCCCATGTTCTTTGGTAAATATACCGGCATAATCTGGATTTTTCAACTCTTCTGGTGTGCATTTATAGACCTTGCAGAGCAGGCAGGTCAAATCCGGCGAGCCGTACATCGGGTCTTGATGATTATTATTCGTCAGGACGTTTGGATTGGAGATGTATACACCGCGGAAACCCTGTGCCGGCGCTTCCGGATAAAACCAGTTAGCTGTCGCCGCCACGACTCTCGGGTCGATGCCCGGGAACAATCTAGCTTTTTGTATAATCTTGCCGCGTGGCGATTCTATCCAAACGAAATCGCCGTCTTCAATGCCTAGCTTTTTCGCTGTTTCCGGGTTAATCTGCATCGTGGGATATTCCATGAAACTGCGCAGCCAGGGGATATTCCGGTACTGCGCCAGGAAGTAGAACGGCGAGCGGAAGCCGGTAGTTAACACCAGCGGGTATTCCTTGGCTATTTCGGGAGTGGAATAGGGGCTTTCGCCGGGTTCGACGAAGTAAGGCAACGGGTCATAACCAAGATTCTCCAGCACGGTTGAATATAGTTCCATCTTACCGGTGGGGGTTGGGAAACCGCCACCCTTACGCCAGTAGTCGGTCTTATATTTATAATATACCTGGTCGGGACCGAAGCAGCCGGAGATGACATTCTCGCTGAACTTCTTCCAGGTAATCGGCGCTTTTCTCAACTCATAGTCCAGTAGAGTCGGCACATCTTTGAACCAATAATTCGGCGCCGCCCGACGTCCGATTTCGTTGAAAATCCAGGCATCGGACATAGCCTCACCCGGCGGGTCAACGCACTTATTATGCGCTTCGATAAACCAGCGCGGGTGCATATCGTAAATATCGTCCAATTCCAGCCAGTGGGCCGCGGGTAAAACGATATCCGACATTTCGGCCATGGGACCCCAGAATTGGTCGAGTTGTACCATGAAATCGACCTTTTTCAAACCTTCGACGACCTGTTTCGTATTAGCCATGTGGACAATCTGCTGGCCGCCGACGCTAATCCAAACGCGGATGGGATTTTCTCCTTTATTGAACTCACGAATGATGGTATCGGGATTGCAGGTACGCGCCGCTCCCATTTTAAATTTATCCCCGCCATAAATATGCGACCGCATTTCGTCGGTCAGTGGGATTTCATTAAAAACATCTTCAATCAAGCCGGTTTCCGGCAGCACCCAGCTAATCATACTGCCGGGCCGTTCGATATTACCGGTAATGCCAAGTAAATCTATAATCCCCCGCAGGGTCTGGCCGCAGTTAGCTTGCCGTTCTAATGAGGAACCAATCTGTATACAGCCGGGGGTATCGACAGCGAAAAGCCTGGCAGCTTGAATTATCTTTTCCTTAGGGACCCAGGTGATTTCCGCGACTTTTTCCACCGGGTACTCTGCGGCTCGTTCTTTTAGTTTATCGAACCCATAGGTCCAGTTCTCGACAAACTCTTTATCCCAGAGTCCTTCTTGAATAATAACGTTAATCATGCCCAGCGCGAGAGCAGCGTCCGAGCCTGGACGCGGCTGCAGCCAGAGCGTCGCCCTAGAAGTATAAGCTGTCGCGCGCGGGTCGATAATAATCAGGTTTTTGCAGTAATCCAGCGACTTCATGTACCAGTAGCACATTTCGGAATCGGCGCTGCTGATTTCCAGCTGTTTCGCCCAGGATATCTGTGTTTTCGGGAACACGCCACCCCACCCATGATAATCGCAATATAGTCTTCCGTAACCGGTAATCAAGCCATAAAGGCCGATGCGGGGACTATGACAAATGTAGCCGGGTGATATCACATTCGCCGAACCCATCGAGCGGGAAAAACGATGGGTATAGCGGTTGTAGCCCCTGCCCGTCCCCTGCGAGGTAGCTACCGTATGCGCGCCGTACTTTTCGGTGGCATCTTTTATCTTAGCGGCAATCGTATCCAGCGCCTCATCCCAGCTTATTTGTTTCCATTTACCTTCGCCTTTTTCGCCAGCCCTTTTATACGGATGGGTAATACGATAAGGATTATCGATATGCTGGATGCTGGATAAACCTTTAGCGCACATCGTGCCGCGAGTAGTTGAGTCCGGATTTCCTTCGATATGTGTGATTACGCCATCGGTGACTTCGACCAAAACGCCGCAGCCGCCGTGGCAGCTCTTGCAGGTTGTTTTTATAATCTTCTTTTCAGCCATCTTAAAACTCCAATTAATACGCGCCAACTTTAGGTAATAAAGGCCGGTATATTCCCACCTTTAAAAGACAATATTTAAGGGCAAAGGCACCAAGCGTATGCGCTGCGATTGCCACAATCAAGAGAACACTGGAAGCCTCTATGTCGAAAAGACCGAGCACCGATATCGCAGCCGGAATCGCCAGGCCGAGAATTATCAAACCGCCCCAGAACATAAAAGCCGATGGCCCCTTGAGCAGTTCTTGAATCGAAAGCTTGGCTACCGCAGAGGTGTACCCGGCGCTAATTAAATAAGTGACTATTAGCAGCACATTAATCAACAATAGATATCGACTTCCTGTTTCCGCCCAGGCAACACTGGCGTCCCCTCCCGCCAAGGCAATGCCCATTATTAAGCCGAAGCCATCGGCGACTCCAGCCAGCATAACAACCACTGGCAAAAGCCCCTGGTTCCAGAAGGGAATCCCTTTGACGTAGTTCATAATGAAACCACCGTAGATACCAACTCCCAAAGCGTTTAGTCCGGCCAGTACGCCGAAGGTATAATAAATAGGATTGGTTATGGAATGCCCTATTAAGTTAGCCAGGTCTGGTTGACCAAACACAAGCTGAATAAAACCGAAAGTACCGAAAAAGACGGAAAATAAAATGCCGCGGGCGAACCACGAGGTTTTCCAGGCGTTGGAAAAAGGCGGTAATGTACGGTAGAACCGCCAGGGTTTGCCGAAGTATGCCAGGTGGATAGGCAGCTTTAAGAACATGATAATCAGCCAGCCGATGAGAAGTCCCCACCAGCTGTTGATAAAGAGAGAGACCAGGTACAAACCGGCGCCAAGACTGGTAAAGGTCTCGGCAATCCAAATCATGATGCCGCGTCTCTCTATCCATTCTCTTTGATGCATTGGTTTGACCATCCACTCATGGGTGATCATCCATTGGCGCGTCGCCATCTGGGGCATTGTTGTCCCTCCTTACTTTTTCCCGAATATCTGCTTCGCCCTGGCTTCCATAGTGCTTAAGTGCTGCATGTGCGAAGCTGTCTGCTCCTCACGTGGAGCGACATTAGAAGGCGCGTTACCTATCTTACCGTCGATATAATAAACCGAAGGCTCGGTGCCGTATTCAGGATGAAGTTGAAAAGCATTTTTTTCTTTGATTAATTTCGATATTTCGGAATTTGGGTCGTCTAAGTCGCCGAAGGTTAAAGCTCTTGCCTGACAGGTGTTGACGCAAGCCGGCGTAGCCTCTCGGTCTTTGCCCGGCACCAACCCTTTAGCCATCCCCGCATCGATTCTTTCCATACAGAAATCACATTTTTCCGTTGTCCCGGCGATATGGGGGTAAAGCTTATGACCGGCTTTCTCAAAGCGTGTCCGCGGATGACCGGGGAAATAGCCGGTGTCTTTATCGCGGGAGAAGAAGGTGCGGTTCTGATAAGGGCAGACGACCACGCAATAACGGCAGCCGACACAGATATTATTATCCACGTATACAATGCCGTCAGGCCGTTTCTTAGTGGCTTCGGCAGGGCAGACCTCGACACAGGGGGCTTCTTTACATTGATTGCACCGTACAGGGAGCGTTGTCAGTTCTTCTCCGGGTACGTTGGTTTCCCAGGCAATCAGGCGCGGCCAGGTCATCCCCAAAGGTAAAAAGTGTTCAATCCGGCAAGCGGCGATGCAGGCGTGGCAACGAGTACATTTTACCAGATTAATTACCATACCCCATCTCATAAGAACTGCTCCTTTTTAGGTTTCTAAATATAAAATACCAAAAACGAACCATTAAGTCAAACAAGTATGCGCAATGCATGAATTAATACCATGATTATACTGCAAACTTCATGATATCACTATATTATTTACGCATTATCACGAGACAAAACCAAATACGTCCTAGTTTTTTACGCAAAATAAAAAGGAGGGATATAATATCCCCCCTTTACCTTGAAGTTTTGTTTTTAGACTACATTAATTATGTTCTAAATGGCAGCCTCATTAATATCGCCGGTTCGGATACGCAAGACTGTTTCAATGGGCATGACAAATATCTTACCGTCTCCGGCGTAGCCAGTACGAGCATTGCTGATAATAGCATCGGTGACTGACTCGACATCATCGTCCTGAACCACCAGTTCGATTTTCAACTTGGGCAATAGGTCCACCCGATACTCCCCCACCCGCCATTGGAGGGTTAAGCCCTTTTGTTTACCGCGTCCGCTTACCTCACTGACCGTCATGCCAAAGTAGCCCCTTTTCTCCAGAGCGTTTTTAACCGCTTCCAGTTTTTCTTCACGGATAATCGCCTCTACCTTTTTCATCGGAGAAAACCTCCGTACGCTCTTTCGCCGTGCTGCGAGATATCTAGACCGACTGTTTCCTCAACCTGCCCTACCCTTAATCCCATCGTCTTATCCACGAGCTTGCCGAGACCTAGCGTCATGACGAAGGCAAAACTGCCTACTGAAAGGACGCCGATAAATTGCTTTAATAACTGCATGGCATTGCCTGTTATTAGTCCATTAGCGCCAGCAGGATTCACCGCCAGACTGGCGAAAACACCTACGGAAAGCATTCCTAAAATGCCACCGATGCCATGTACCGCGAATACATCAAGGGAGTCATCAAAGCCAAGCTTGACCTTGAAAAACAACATGGCATAATAACAAACGGTGGCGGCGACGATGCCGATGGGGATTGCTGCCATTGGTGAAACATAACCAGCGGCAGGAGTTATTGTGGCAAGGCCAGCGACAGCGCCGGTGACCGTCCCAAGTATGGTGGGACGCTTATGTATCCAGCTGATAATCATCCAGGTGAAAGCCGCTGCTGCCGCCGAAATGTTGGTAGTAACAAAAGCGCTTGAAGCCAGACCGCCTGATGTTAAGGCACTGCCGGCATTAAAACCGAACCACCCGAACCAGAGAAGTCCGGCACCAAGTACGACCATCGGGATATTGTTAGGCTCCATGGCATCTTGAGGAAAACCGCGACGCTTTCCCAGCAGCATGACCAGCGCCAGAGCCGAGACTCCTGCGTTGATATGTACGACCGAGCCGCCGGCAAAATCGAGAACACCAAGCTTAGCCAGCCAACCGCCGTTACCCCATACCCAATGAGTCACAGGTAGATAAACAATAGTAAGCCATAAAACGGAAAAAATAAGTAACGCCCCAAACTTCACTCTTTCCACAATCGCGCCGGTAAAGAGGGCGACGGTAATAATAGCAAACATCGCTTGGAATATCATAAAAGCGAGGTGAGGTACGGTGGTCGCATATATCGAAGATGGGTCCTGCCCTACATTACTTAATCCAAGGAAATCAAACCCACCAATAATGCCCGCGTGGTCGGTGCCGAAGCTTAAACTATAGCCAAAAAGCACCCAGAGCAAACCAACAAGTCCTAAGCAGGCAAAGCTCATCATAAGTGTAGAAAGGATATTCTTACGCCGCACCATGCCGCCGTAAAAAAGCGCCAGGCCAGGTGTCATCAGCATAACAAGAGCAGACGACACTAATAACCAAGCAGTATCTCCTGTATTAATAGGCATCATAGACCTCCAGATGGAGTAGGTGTCTAGAATTAACTAAAGGATGGTAAGCACGGAAAGAGATTAGTGCCGCTTACAACCAGGAGGATAACCTGTTAAGTACACACCCCCTCGTTTCCGTGCTTTTCCCGCTTAATTAAAAACTTATATACTTCTATTATTCGTATGACCGGTGTTTAAGGGAAGAGATATCGTGACGCTTTATCGAAGAGCCGGGTTCTTCATGCCCATTATGATGTTGTTCAAGGATATCCATAGCCTCTTCAAGATAAGCTTCCATCAGGTAAGGTATACCGGTTACTTTAGCGCACTCCTCGGTTAACGACATCAGGTCTCTGCGGCTGATAACCGGCAGACTGAAGCATCGGGCACCAGCCATTATCTGCTGAAGTCCCACTCTTATCTTTTCACCGAAGCTGTAAACGCCGAGAGCACCGAGCGGGATGTTCTTCATCTCTTTAGCCCCGACGATGTTTTTAACATCTTCATAGCAGATGAAAATTTCTTCCGGGGTCGTGCCGAACTGGCTTACGGTATTGGGCAATTTACCCTCTTTGATCCAGAGACCAATGTTCTTGCCGACCATACCTGGAATCAGCAAAGCCCTTCCCATACAAATTGCTTTTACAAAAGGCGCCCCAAGTGCTAGTCCCTTGAAAATGCCGTCTTCACTGCTAAAGCCGCCGGCAAAAGCGATATCCGGCACTCGTTCGCCCTTATCAGCTAACTTTTTGCAGAAATTATACGCGGCAGCGTGTAGATAAAGACTAGGCATACCCCATTCTTCCATCATGCGCCAGGGACTCATACCCGTACCGCCACCGGAGCCATCGATAGTAAGCAGGTCGATTTCGGCATTGGCGCCCCACTTAATTGCCATAGCCAACTCACGCAGTCCATATGCGCCCGTTTTTAAAGTGATGCGTTTAAAGCCCATATCGCGAAGCCGTTTTATTTCTTTGTAAAATCCTTCTTCATCGATAAAACCAAGACGACTATGACGCTCGAACTCTTTTAGCGAGCCAGCTTTAAACGCCGCCTGACTTAACGGACTCGATGGGTCGGGGGTGACAATATAGCCGCGTTTTTGAAGCTCCAAGGCGCGTTCCAAGCTATTGACTTTAATCTCACCACCGATACATTTGGCTCCCTGCCCCCACTTAAGCTCGATAGTATCCAGACCGTGCTTTTTGCTGACGTATTCGGCAACGCCCAGTCGCGTATCTTCGACGTTCATCTGTACGAGAATTTCACCATACCCTCGATGATAGCGTTTGTAAATTTCAATACGTCGGTCCATATCCGGCGAGGAAGTAATTTTTCCTTTTTTATCAAGCTCAAGCTGCGGGTCGATACCGCAAACATTCTCGCCACAAACAAGGGTGATGCCGCTTAAAGCGGCGCCAACGGCAAAATGCTCCCAATTTTTACGGGCAATTTCCGTCGAACCCAGTGCGCCGGTGAAAATCGGCATTCTCATTTTAACTTTCTTGTCCCAACCATAATCCGTCTCGGTGTTAACCGATGGGAATGTGGCGGTATCCGAATCGCCTTTTACGCCTTTGGGCAATCCGTTTGCGCCGAGGGCATACCCCTGGATATTCAGGTGCGAGTAATCGACAGGATAGTCTTTGTCGCCACCAGCGGTAATCTCACCGAATGGTCCCGGGTAGATCAACTCCCGGCTGCGAAAGGTGGCTTTAAACACCTCGCAATTGCCGGTACAACCGTCAATACACCGGGAACATATCCCGCTTTGCGGAACTACGCTCCGGGAACGGTTAACCGTCCTAGTGGCATCATTAGAATTGGGTCTTTGCAGGTTCATTTTCTTTCTCCTCCTTCGTAATATATACAGAATACGGTAACTGTTTACCGTATTTTAAATAATAACATGGACTTTTTAGTTTGTCAATACCCTTTTAGGGGATTTTTAGGAAAATATTTTGGATAAATAAAAAAGCCCCGGCTTATTATCACCGGGGCTAATATTATGTCTTTTTAAGGTGCGGGAGAGATAGACTCCATCTCACCTACTTGTCTTAAGCTTGTTTATATAGAGATATGCGAATAGTAGTGTTATTTATTCTCCCCTATTTTCCGCATTATCTCGTTCTTTTTGCTTTCAAATTCTTCTTTGGTGATAACTAACCCTGGTCCCTGATAATGATGATATTTTTCGGCGGCAGATATACGTAATAAGCATGGCCTTTTTTGATAAGCGGCGCATGGGCTTTATGTAGGGATACTTCAACCCAATGTCCTCTAGCTTTTTCACTAACAGCATAGAAAAAACAGTTAATAAGGGAAACACCTTCCACAATGCGTTCAGCCTTGTATTTAAAAGTATTTTCACCGGGTCGGTCGACGATGTGAATATATTCGGGTCTGATGCCGATAGTGACAGACTGGTTTACGGCAAGACGTTTAGTGTTATCCTTGATAATTTTAAGACTCACACCCAGTTCGGGAACCATTACCCGAACCGTCGTGCCCGTTATCTTCTCAATGGAGCCCTGCATAATATTTCTGACGCCGGTTAATCTGGCGACAGTACGATTAACCGGTGATTCAATCACCTTGTTTTTATTATCGCACTGGACAACGCGCCCGGACTCATAGACAGCGATTTTTGAAGACAGTTTGTAACCTTCGGTGAGGTCGTGTGTAACAAAGAGTATATTTCCTTTGTAAAAATTTTGTAGATTTATTAGTTCCAGTTCCAAACGCTCTTTAACCTGGGAATCCAGCGCGGAAAACGGCTCATCGAGCAGTAAAACTTCCGGTTTAGGCGCGATAGCACGGGCTAAAGCGACCCTCTGTTGCTGTCCAGCAGAAAGTTCTCGGGGGTAACGGTGCCCTAGGTTAGATAAGTGCATTTTCTCCAGCAATTCCGATACTCTTTCAGTTATATCCTGCTTGGGTAAGTGGCGTATACCGTAACTTATATTATCGCGGACATTAAGATGGGGAAACAGAGCGTAATTCTGGAACACAAAACCAACTCGTCGGAATTGCGGTTTCATATTGATTTTCCTGGCGGTATCCAGCAATATCTTATCGTTAAGTTTGATATAGCCTGTATCTGGCTTGAGTAAACCGGCGATGCATTGCAGCGTCATCGTCTTACCGGAACCTGATGGTCCCAGGATGGCGAGTATCTCCTGATGAATGGAGAAATTAACGTCCAGATGGAATCCCGGTAGGGATTTTTTTACTTTGACTTCGAGCAATAGTTAGCTCCTTTAGAATATGTTGAAAAGCGCCCATTTAAATCAGCCGGATACAAAAATGCCCGTCGTTTTGGGAGATTTACGCTTCCAATATGCGAGCGCCGCCAGTGAAGCAAAAGATATCACCAAGACAATCCCCACTAATATCAGCGCTTGGTCGTTATGGCCACTTTCGATACTAAAGTAAATCGCCACCGGAATAGTGGCTGTTTTGCCGGGGATATTGCCGGCCAGCATTAGAGTAGCGCCGAACTCTCCCAGTGCGCGGGCGAAGGTTAGAATAGTGGCGGCAACTACCGAAGGCCAGGCCATGGGCATCGTCACCGTCCAGAAAACGCGCCACTCACTGGCGCCCAATGTCCTGGCGGCATTTTCGACATTGGTATCAACCTGTTCGAACCCTGCCCTGGCGGCCATATACATCAATGGAAAGGTCATAACGACCGCAGAGATGACCGTCGCTGGCCAAGAAAAGACGATGGTTGTGCCAAGCCAAGAAAAAAACTCCCCAAGCGGTCCGTTTTTGCCGAACAACAGTAGCAAACCGAAGCCCACTACTGTCGGCGGCAATACTAATGGTAATATGAATACACCGTCGATAATGCTTTTAAATTTGCCGGTATACCTTGCCATCCACCGGGCGGCGGCAATGCCTATAAAAAAGGTAATTACTGTCGTCGCGAGGACAGTTTTACACGATACCCAAAATGGTGCCAGGTACGATTCCATCATTCTTCTCCCGTAAGACCTTCAGCCAGTATAACTTTTTTACTTATTTACCACAACAAAACCATATTGTTCAAAAATAGACTTCGCCTCGCCGCTTAAAAGGAAGTTGATATAAGCTTTAGCGGCTTCTATATTCTTACTCGCTTTGATAACAGCAACGGGATAAACTATCTTACTATTAACTTCATCAGGCGCATAAGCGACTATCTTGATATCATCCGCGATGGCTGCATCGGTGGAATAAACGATACCGACTTCTACATTACTACTCTTAATCAAGCCTACTACGTGCGGCGTGTCAATTTGTAGAATAAGTTTTGCTTGTATTTGTTCGTAAATTCCAAACACCTCCAAAGCTTGCTTCCCATAGATTCCTGAAGGGACGAATTCAGGGTCTCCAATAGCTATATGTTGAATATCGTCGTTCATTAAGTCCATAAAACCAGAGATAGAAAGCGTGCTATCAGTGGGTACTACCAGCACGATTTTATTATTCAGCAAATCCCGACGGGTCTCATCGATTATTAACTTACCTGCCTGCAAAGTATCCATTTGTTTAGCCGCTGCGGAAATAAAAACGTCCGCCGGGGCTCCCTGCTCAATCTGTTTTTGCAGGATTCCCGACGAGGCGAAGTTCGCCACTATTTTAACGTAATCATTTTTTTCCATGTACTTTTTATTGATGGCTGTAAGAGCGTCGGTGAGACTGGCCGCTGCAGAAACGTTCAACTCTACAGAGGCTGGCTTGGAACAACCAGACACAACCAGAATAACTAACAATAAACTTACCAAACCTATGATGGTGAAATTACGCTTATTAAGAAGATTCACGTATCTAATATCCTTTCATTGATTAATACATTTGAGTATGGGATAAAAAAAATAGCGCTACTTTTTATAAAGCGCGCTATTTATAAAATAGACTTTAAACATTTTTCTCCTTTCCTATTCCGGGAAGCATTGCCGTTTCCAGCCATGCCGTCGAGATTTCCATCTACCGGCTATTCACCATAGATAAGTCTTTAGGTGAAATAGCTCCGGAGAAACTGGCTTATATTAGCATAATAGATATATTGCTGTCAATATTGCGCCTAACCAGCATAAAAATATCCTCCTATCTAGCACTTTTAGCTTAGTAAGTATATAATTATTGATAATAATACGTGCTCTAATATAATATGGAAGCTAAACCGTATCTAATTATTCAACCCCAAAAAGGCTGGAAGCTCATTAATTTTAAGGAGCTGTGGGAATACCGTGACCTGCTATATTTACTCATCTCCCGCAATATAAAAGTACGTTATAAGCAGACAGTGCTGGGGGGGTTATGGGCGATAATTCAGCCATTTTTCATGATGATTGTCTTCTCCGTTTTCTTTGGTCTTTTAGCCAAAGTGCCTTCCGATGGCGTACCTTACCCTATCTTTAACTATTCCGGGATGATAGCCTGGACCTATTTTGCCAACGCTTTAACAGGCGCGTCAAACAGCTTAATTGCGGAAGCAGGACTGGTATCTAAGGTATATTTTCCCCGCATGATAGCGCCGCTGGCGCCGGTATTCGCTAATCTACTGGACTTCGCCGTATCCTTTGTTATCCTTATTGCGATGATGTTCTTCTACCAGGTATACCCGAATAGATATGTCCTCTTATTACCGTTTCTGGTAATTCTGGTGATGTTCGCTGCTGCAGGTACCGGTATGTTCCTAGCCGCTTTAAACGCCAAGTACCGCGATATCCAATATACCGTACCTTTTATAATACAGTTCTGGATGTTTGCTACACCGATAGTTTATCCGGTCTCTATGTTGCCGGAAAAATATCATCTTATCTACGCTATCAATCCAATGGTTGGCATTATCGAAGGATTCCATTCGGCTTTAATAGGTACGGTAACCTTCCCCACCCAGCTAATTCTGGTTTCTGTTGGGGTAAGCATTATACTCTTCATCGTCGGGGCATTTTATTTTAAAAGAACCGAACGATTTTTTGCCGATATTATTTAGGACTCACTATGTCAGACTTAATGATAAAAGTTCACAATCTATCCAAACGCTACCGGATCGGTATGGCGGAAAAAGCTTATAGAGGTTTCCGGGAAACCGTTATGGATACTATCGCCTCGCCTTTTAGAAACTTTTGGAAGCTGCATAATTTAACCTCATTTAAAAACACCGATGAAAAAGATGTAATCTGGGCACTTAAAAATGTTTCCTTCGAGGTTAACCAGGGAGAAGTGCTGGGGATTATCGGCAGAAACGGGTCTGGGAAAAGCACACTCCTAAAAGTACTCTCACGTATTACTGATCCGTCTTCCGGATATATTGAAATATATAAAAAAATTTCCAGCTTGTTAGAGATAGGCACCGGTTTTCATCCGGAACTTACCGGACGGGAAAATATTTACCTTAACGGCGCTATACTGGGCATGCGTAAAAAAGAAATCGATAGAAAGTTCGATGATATCGTCGCATTTTCTGAAATCGGTAAGTATATTGATACACCAGTTAAAAGGTTTTCCAGCGGCATGTATGTCCGCCTTGCCTTTGCCGTGGCTGCCCACCTTGAGCCGGAAATTATGCTCGTAGACGAAGTGCTGGCAGTCGGTGATGCCGAGTTTCAAAAAAAGTGCCTCGGCAAAATGGAGAGTCTGGCCGGCTCTGGTCGGACGTTACTTTACGTTTCCCATAATATGGCATCGATTAAAAGCCTTTGTCAAAGAACGATTCTCCTCCATGAGGGAAGCATTATCGATAATGGGCCAACACATAATGTTATCAAGCATTATCTGGGTTCCGGTTTACACAATGCGGCAGAAAGAAAATGGGATAATCTGATAACTGCCCCAGGGAATGAATCCGTACGTATGTTAGCTGTTCGAGCGCGAAACAAGAATAGAAAAATCATCGCTGAATTTGATGTTCAAGAACCTATCCAGATTGAGATGGAATTCCAGGTTTTACGTGAAGGCCTTGTAGTGGATAACTCGCTTACCTTTAAGAACGAAAGCGGACTTCCTATATTTGTCACATTCAATAATTCAGACGATGAATGGCATAAGCGTAAACGCCCGGTCGGACTTTATCGTTCAGTTTGTTATATACCGGGTAATTTACTGAACGAAGGAACGATTTCCATCAACGCAGCGATTATCACTCAACCTAATATAGTGCACGCCGGCGTAAAAGATGTGATAAGCTTCCATGTATCTGACTCGGGTCCAGGCGGTGCCAGAGGCGATTATACACGAGAATGGCCGGATTCGGCAGTAAGACCCTTACTGGAATGGAGAACTGAACAGATAAAATAAGAGAAGTTACGATAATGCCGACTCTGCCAAAGGGAAAGGAGATAGGAAAACGTATGAAAACTATAATTCTTGCCGGTGGTTTGGGTACAAGACTCGGCCAACAAACTGAAACCGTACCGAAACCTATGGTACTTATTGGCGGCAAACCTATTCTCTGGCATATCATGAAAATTTACTCCTATTATGGCTTCAACGATTTCATCATTTGTCTGGGAACGAAAGCAGCCGTTATTAAAAGCTATTTCTATGAATATGAAATTATTAATAATGACTTTACGATAGATATGTCAACAAAAAATCTACATTACCACAATCAACACAGTGAAAAAAACTGGAAAGTTACTCTGGTGGATACCGGGCAAGATACCCTGAAAGGCGGCAGGATAAAAAAGGTCGCTAAATACCTGGACTCGGACGTAAATATGCTTACTTACGGAGACGGCTTGGCTGATGTGAATTTAAAAAAATTACTTGAATTTCATAAATCGCATGGAGAAATTTTAACCATGACCGGAGTACACCGCCATTCTGGTTTAGGAGAGATAGTTGAGAAAAATGGACAAGTCAACTCTTTTTCCGAAAAACCGTCACAATCCCGAAGCCTAATTAATGGCGGTTTTATGGTGTTTAACAAAAAGATGATGAACTATCTAACGGAAAAAGATAATTGTGATTTTGAGGTTGGCCCGCTGGAGCGTTTGGTCAAGGCTGGCGAAGTAATGGTCTACCGGCATGAAGGCAGTTGGGAATGCATGGACCATGAAAGAGATGTAGCTTACCTTAATCAGCTATGGCGGGAAAATAAGGCATTTTGGAAAATCTGGAAATGAATGCATTATTCAATAACGTCTTTAAAGGCAAAACTGTCCTCGTTACCGGGCATACTGGCTTTAAAGGCTCATGGTTATCTATCTGGCTTAAAGAGTTGGGCACTAATATTATTGGTTATGCGCTGGAGCCCTATACCAAAGCTGATAATTACGTCGTTTCCCAAGTTGGTAAACAGGTTACCAGCGTTATCAACGATATACGCGACTACGAAAAACTGAAAAAAGTCTTTGATGATTATCAGCCCGAAATCGTTTTTCACCTTGCAGCCCAGCCGCTGGTTAGATTATCTTACCAGCAGCCGAAATTGACCTACGATACCAATATCGGGGGAACCGTGAATGTGCTGGAATGCTGCCGCCTTACGGACTCGGTGAAAGTCATTATCAACATTACGAGCGACAAATGTTATGAAGAAAACAATCTTAATCGGGGATATAAAGAAACCGACCGGCTGGGAGGTTACGACCCGTATAGCTCGAGTAAAGCTTGCTGTGAAATTATAACCTTGGCATACAGAAATTCATTTTTCAATGTCAAGGAATTCAGAAAACATAAAATAACACTATCTTCCGTCAGGGCGGGCAATGTTATCGGTGGCGGCGACTGGCGAGAAGATAGGCTAATCCCGGATTGCATCCGTGCGCTTAAGAAAAACGAGCCCATAGGACTTCGCTCGCCGCGGTCGGTAAGACCATGGCAATATGTGCTTGAACCTCTAGGCGGTTATCTATTGCTTGCGTCAAAAATGTGGCAAGACGGCGTTAAATATTCGGGCGCCTGGAATTTCGGACCCGAAAATACGTCTAATATTTCCGTAGAAGAAGTAGTCAAAAAAGTTATCAAGAATTGGGGAAGTGGGGAGTACAAGGATTTATCTAAAAACCTACCAAATGAGTTGCATGAATCAAAAACATTAACGTTGGATATTTCCAAAGTTAAAGAACAGCTGGGCTGGAAACCCGCCCTAAATATTGATGAAGCTATTGAATACACCGTTAACTGGTACAAAGCGTCTAAAATTGATTATAACTTCTGCGCCAAACAGATTAGTGCTTATAGCAGCAAGGCGGCCGAGAGATGTGGTTATGGCAGTGGTAAAGGGTAAGTACTTCCTGCCACAAACTACTGGTAAATGTTTGGGATGTGGTCGAAAATTGCCGCGTCCTTTTCTTGATCTTGGTGAAACACCTCTCGCCAATAATTACTTGACGTCGGAAAAACTGAAGACGGATGAACCAGTCTACAAGCTTGCTGTCGCTTTCTGCCCCTCATGTTATCTGGTGCAAATCACTCATAGAGTCGTCCCTAGCGACTTATTCAGTAACTACTTATATTATTCATCTGTTTCTGACGCTTTCGTTAAACACGCAGCGGAAATGGCGGATAACTTGACCTATCGTCTGGCTTTAAATACTAACAGCTTGGTGATAGAAATCGCCAGCAATGACGGCTACTTGCTCCAGTTCTTAAGGCAAAAAGGTATCCCTATCCTGGGCATTGAGCCGGCAAAAAATATTGCTAAAGTCGCTAAAGAAAAAGGGATTCCTACTCTGGATATATTTTTCGGTCCCGATTCCGTCAATGAAATTCTCCAAAAAAAAGGTCCGGCAGATGTAGTAATCGGCAATAACGTTTTAGCGCATGTGCCTCAGATAAATGATTTCCTATCTTCTGTTAATCGGTGTTTAAAGCCAAAGGGCAGTGCGGTATTCGAGTTCCCATACTTGAAAGACCTTATCGACCACACTGAGTTCGACACGATATATCATGAGCATGTTTTCTATTACTCACTGCATGCCGTTAAAATCCTCGCTGAACGGGCTGGATTACAGCTTTACGATGTCCTACATCAGGATATCCACGGCGGTTCGCTGCGGGTCTTTCTACAAAAGGATAAACGTTTTGAAATATCCGGAAACGTAAAACGAATGCTGGCGGAGGAAGAAGAAGCCGGACTGACCAATCAGGCTTTATATAAAAGCTTCGGCAAGAAGGTGGCTGAATTGAAGGAGGGGTTAGTTCAATTTTTACGGGGATTAAAAAAAGACGGTAAGACTGTCGCCGCTTATGGCGCCGCTGCCAAAGGCAACACTCTTTTGAATTACATAGGGATCGATAACCACATCATCGATTTCGTAGTTGATAGGAGTCCTTATAAACAGGGTCTTTTCATGCCTGGTACGAGAATCCCGATTTTACACCAGGACGAGCTGCTTAAGAAAATGCCAGATTATACTTTGCTTCTGGTTTGGAACTTCGCCGAAGAGGTAATAAAGCAACAGGATATATACCGTAAACGCGGGGGCAAGTTTATCATCCCAGTACCGGAGGTTAAGGTGGTCTAAGATGATATTTAAAGAAACTGGACTTAAAGGGGCTTATATCATCGAGCTGGAACTGCAAGCAGACGAGCGGGGTTTCTTCGCCCGTACGTTCTGTCGCCAGGAGTTCGAGGAGTATGGGTTGAATCCTCACATCGCCCAAGGGAATATATCCTATAATAAAAAGAGGGGGACACTCCGCGGCATGCATTTCCAAGCAGCCCCCTATGAGGAAGTTAAAGTCATTAGTTGTACAAGAGGTTCAATTTACGACGTAATTATAGATTTAAGGCGTGATTCTCCTACCCGCTGCCAATGGTTTGCCGTGGAATTAAGAGCCGACAACTACAAGATGCTCTATGTACCGGAAGGTTTTGCGCATGGCTTCCAGACGCTTAAGGACGATACTGTGGTAAACTATCAAATGTCCGAGTCTTATCATCCGGATTACGCATGGGGCGTGAGGTGGAACGACCCGTCTTTCGGTATCAAGTGGCCTTTAAAACCGACGATTATCTCGGATAAGGACAAAAACTTCCCCGACTATAAATGAATCGTCATGAAAGTGTTATTGACAGGCGCCACGGGCTTTATCGGGAACTACGTAACTGAAGAGTTGTTGAAACGTAAGCTCGACGTAGTCGCAACCTCTATTGTACTGAAAAAAGAGATACAGTCCGCCTGGTTAAAAAAGGTGGACTATATTCAAGCTGACTTGAATGATAAGCGGGATGACTGGTTCGACTTCTTCGGCAAGCCTGATTTAATAATTCACCTCTCATGGGAAGGCTTACCCAATTATAAAGAGCTTTTTCACTTCGAGCGTAACCTCCCGAGCAACTATCTATTTTTAAAAAGCCTGATAAAGAGCGGCCTGAAAAAGGTCGTGGTCATGGGTACCTGTTTTGAATATGGTAAACAAGAAGGAGCTTTGAAAGAGACGCTGGAAACCAAGCCTAAAAATCCTTACGCTCTTGCCAAGGATTGCTTGAGGAAATTCTTGGAGCAGCTGCAGAAGAAAACCCCCTTCGACCTTAAGTGGATTCGCCTCTTCTATTTATATGGCAAGGGTCAAAAACCCAATACGATTCTCGAGCAACTGGAGGCGGCGCTTCATAAAAATGAAAAAGTCTTTAATATGTCCGGCGGCGAGCAGTTGCGTGACTACCTGCCGGTGGAAAAAGTTGCGGAGTATGTCGTGAAAATAGCGTTGCAGGATAAAGTCAGCGGCATCATTAACTGCTGTTCTGGCAAGCCGATTTCTATTAAAGATTTGGTGCAAAATTACCTGACGGAGAATAATAAGAAAATCGAACTGAACCTGGGTTATTATCCTTACCCTGATTATGAACCAATGGCTTTTTGGGGAGATGATAGTAAACTAAAGAGAGCGTTAGCAGAATGAAAGCCAAAATAAAACCCCGCATTAATCTGGAAGATAGGACACGCCTGGAGAAGGTAATACCCCTCTCCACACCCATGATTCTATTCGTCGACCCATCCAGCGCCTGTAACTTTAAATGTAAGTTCTGCCCTACCGGTAATCAGGAACTGACAAAATTAACTGGTCGCAAGCAGGGTCTAATGGACTTCGGACTATATAAAAAAATCATCGACGACCTCAAAGATTTCGATAAACATCTAAAAGTTCTACGCCTATATAAAGAAGGTGAACCCCTCCTGAATAACCGTCTGGCGGATATGGCCCGCTACGCTAAAGCAAGCGGCGTTGTAGATTATATCGATACTACTACTAACGCGTCCCTGATGACGCCGGAAAGGATAAAACCAATTATCGAAGCCGGTATGGACAAGATTAATATCTCCGTCGATGGCATGTCTGACCAGCAGTTTCTAGAGTTCACGGGCGCTAAAGTCGACTTCAAGAAGTACGTAAAGAATATCCAGGCTCTCTATAAAATGAAGGGTAACTGTGAAATCGTTATCAAGACTACTGGAGATTTCCTGACCGAAGCGGAAAAACAGCGTTTCTACGATACTTTCGGCGACTACGCAGACAGAATTTTTATCGAAAACGCCGCGCCTTGCTGGCCGGAATTCGATGTTGAAAACAAGCTCGGAATAAAAATTACCAAAGGAATTTATGACCAGCCGATTGGTAGCGTTAATACCTGCCCCTATATTTTTTACTCAATTTCTGTGAATTCCGATGGCTCTGTCAGTGTATGTTTTCTGGATTGGGCGAGAAAACTAATCATCGGCGACGTCCGTCAGCAGAGCTTAAAAGAAATTTGGGAAGGCGAACGCCTTTTTAAATACCAGATTACCAACCTCCGCGGTAAAAGAAAAGATATCGCCGTATGTGCCGCCTGTGGGCAACTTTCGCATGGTCAACCTGATGATATCGACCCCTATGTAGATATGCTTGCTGAGCGGCTGTTAGCCGCGCGTAAAAAGGAATCCTAATGCAAATATTGCATCTCACCGCTCATCTGGGGGGTGGGGTAGGTAAGGTCCTGAGCGGGCTGGTCGGGCAAGCGCGTCTGACGGATTCGGAATGCAAGCATGTCATCGTCTGTCTAGAAAAACCGGAAAAAAATCAATTCATAGATAAAGTCCTCGCTAGTGGTGGGAGAGTTTTCGTCTGCCCGGATTATCGAAGGCTTGAAAAACTTTTAAAAGACGCCGATGTCGTACAACTTGATTGGTGGAACCATCCCGCAACGATAAAATATCTCTGTTCTATGGCAATACCACCCATCCGCCTCCTAACATGGTGTCATACATCCGGACTGTATAACCCCATCATTCCTCCGGATCTGATGAAAACTTCGGAGAAATTCGTATTTACCTCAAAATGTTCTTATGAAGGCAAAGAGGTTAAAAGCCTCCTACCTGCTTTCCAAGACCGGTTTGATGTTGTATCCAGTTGCGGGGGATATGATGGGTTACCCGAAACCAATCTTGCGATGGAAAAATCCATGTCTGTGGGGTATATCGGCAGCCTGAATTTCGCCAAGCTGCACCCGCGCTATGTCGACTACCTCGCCACGGTAAAAATACCAGCCTTTAAAGTACGGATAATCGGCGACCTTATGAACCAGGACGTGTTAAATCGGCAGTGTGAACAAGCGGGTAAACCCGGTATGCTGGAATTCACTGGATACACAAATGATATTGTAGCCGGGCTAGCTCCAGTTAATGTTCTGGCATATCTTTTAAATCCGGAGCACTACGGTACGGCAGAAAATGCCCTCCTCGAGGCGATGGCGATGGGTATTGCGCCTATAGTTTTAGATAACCCGGCCGAGCGCCAGATTGTTGAAGACCACGAGACGGGATTGATTATCCATTCCCCTACTGAATTCGCTCAGGCTATCGAGTGGCTGGCGGAAAATCCCGCCGAGCGACAAGAACTAAGCAGGCAGGCGGCAAAATCAGTGCGTGATAAGTTCTCCGTCGCCAAAATGGCGTCAGCGCTTAGTTCACATTACCGGGAAATAATTCCTAAACAAAAGAAAAACATCAATTTCATCGAGATTTTTGGCTCTGACCCGGCGCAGTGGTTCCTCTCCTGTCAAAGAGATAAACATATTTTTGCTAAAGACGGCAGTATTAACGCGGATAGCACTACGCCGCTCTCTTACGGACTCTTTGAGAAAACGAAGGGCACGGTATTTCATTTCCACAGTTATTTCCCGAATAGTTTAAAGCTTGCTTCGTGGGCGGAAAAATTGGAAACTATTGGTAAAATGCAGGGTATTTTATAAACGATGAAAAAACTGCCTAAGCAACTCTCACAGATACAACACCTGCACCATCCTTGCCCGATATGCCAGTCGGAAGAAGGCGCGGTGCTTGGTACCCTGAAATACGCTTTATTTGACGGCAGTCCCATAGCTAATACCTATAACGTAGTCGGCTGTGTCCGCTGCGGCTTTGTGTTTTGTGATACGCCTTCTTCACAGGCTGATTACGACCGGTTTTATAAGGATTACTTTTATAGCTCTGCCTACCTGACCCGCGAGGCTGGTGCCGAAGAGTTGCAATATCTGGAGCAAACCCTGAATATAATAAAGCCTTATCTGGCGGATAAGAGTTCGCGTATTTTTGATCTAGGCTGTGGCACAGGAAGTTTGCTGTCAAGACTACATGCCTTTGGTTATAAAAACCTTTACGGCGTCGACCTTTCATCTTCATGCGTGGAGTTGGTAAATAAAAAGGGAGGCATTCGGGCGGAGGTAGGGTCGCTGACGAACCTGCCTTTTACCGGCATAAAAGCCGACGTTATAATTCTCTGTCATCTCCTGGAGCATGTAATCGACCTGCTGACGGCATTGCAAGGTATTGCGGATAAAGTATCGGAAAATGGACTGGTTTACATTGAAGTCCCCGATGCCATGAAATATGGGGCGTTTAAAGACGTCAATCCCTTACGCTTCTTTTATCACCAGCATGTTATTCATTTTGATAAACCTCATTTGCAGGCTTTGTTTGAAAAAAGTGGTTTTAAACAAATAAAAAGCGGTCATCGTATACGTAAAGAAGGGGAACTATTAGTGCACAGTGTCTGGGGAATTTTCCGCAAATCTGGAAGTAAATCCAAAGCTATTAAACCCGATTTTACGCTTGCTAATCGGGTAAAGAACTGGTTTAATGATATATCGCTGGATAAAGATGGAATTCTGGAGAACTTGGCTGCCAGCAAGACACCGGTATATATCTGGGGAATAGGTATCCACGTACAAATGATGCTGGCGATGAGCCCGCTTGGAAAATGTAATATTAAGTATTTTATTGATAAAGACGAGAGGGTCCAGAAGAAAACCATTAATGGTAAAAAGGTCTATCCTTTAGATAAACTGAATGAAGCAAATGAGTATGAAGCTATTGTTATCGGTGCGCCAATGCACAGTGAAAAAATGTACCGTTACCTTATCGAACAAGTAGGCTTTAAAGGACAGGTAATAATATGCGGCTTCGGGGATGTGTATCTTAAGAGTAAGTAGATTGATTAATGCGGATTATGAAGGGATTATCAATGAAATCAAATGACTTGATTTTTGATCTTGGCTTTTTTAACGGCGATGATACCGCCTTTTACCTGGTTAAAGGTTTTCGGGTCATAGCGGTAGAGGCTAATCCAAAATTGGTAACCGCTGGAGTAAAAAGGTTTAAACAAGAAATAAAGATAAAAAAATTGATACTTTTAAACAAGGCTGTTTGCGAAACTTCCGGAAAAGTTAATTTTTATATTCATGCAACTAAGCCTGACTGGAGCAGTTGTCTGTTGAATATGGCAGAAAGTGACGGCTCAAAATCTACTCGCGTGACGGTGGATGCAACAAATTTACACAAGCTATTTTCAGAGTATGGAGTGCCGTACTATTTAAAAGTAGATATTGAGGGCTGCGACTTGCTTGTGGCAAAACAGCTATCTGAATGTAAAGTAAAACCAAAGTTCGTTTCCTTTGAAATATCTCGCAAGGATTATGATGGGATTTTCTCTAATTTAAAAGCTGCCGGTTACTCCAAATACCAGTTAGTCAATCAGGCAAACAACCCAAAACGCGTTATTCCGGGGAAGGTAACTGATAATAAGGGTAATAAATTTATCTTTTCAGAGTTTTCAAGCGGTCTTTTTGGGGAAGATTTACCAAAGGATAAGTGGCTATCATATCATGAAATACTTAGCTGTTACATAAAATATAAAGAACTAAAACAGATTGACAATGTCGAGCTTGCCCTGGGCTGGCTTGATGTACACGCAAGAATGGATTAACATGATTTAAAAAGGTCTATTATCTTTCCAGCATGCTTGCCTATTCTTCATGCGATATATGGTAATTATCTTGGAGGATAATCAATATGACCCAGGCTAGTAATTATTCCGACGAGGTTCGTAAAAATCTGGAGTTAGTATCACAAGACCGCGATTATTTAGGATTAAGCAATGTCTGGGTAAGGGAGTCTATCAGGCATAAATACGCTTATGGTTTTACCTGGCTTGGCCGACCGATTATGCAAATTCCGCAGGATATTTACGCTATCCAGGAAATCATCTGGGAAGTTCAACCGGATTTAATAATCGAAACCGGCATCGCACACGGCGGCTCTTTAATCTTAAGCGCCTCTCTTCTTGCCTTGCTGGACTTCTGCAATATGGGGAAAATACCTGCAAAATCAAACAGATGCGTTATAGGTATCGATATTGAAATACGACCGCATAATCGCAAGGCAATCCAGGCACATCCTTTATCTAAATACATCGAAATGTATGAAGGCTCGTCCATATCTCCAGAAATCGTTAAAAAGGTCAAGGAGCGGGCGAAGGATTTTAAAAAGATCGTGTTGTTTTTTGATTCTAATCATAGCCATAAACATGTTCTGGCTGAATTGAAGGCTTATGCTATGCTAACGTCCGTGGGCAGTTATTGCGTTGTCTGGGATACGGGCATCGAGGACCTGCCCGAAGATTTCTACCCCAACCGTCCCTGGGGCAAGGGTAATAACCCGAAAACCGCTGTCGATGCATTCTTAAAAAACACCGACAGCTTTATAATAGATAAGTCCTTTAACTATAGATTGATGATTACTGCCTCCCAAGACGGTTTTCTAAAAAGAATAAAATAGGTCTGGAACAACAAACAGATTCTTTGGTAGGGACATGAATGTCAGATTGCAGCATTATAATTCCAACTCTTAATCGCCCAGGCTACTTGAAACGCTCGCTGGGTTACTACAACGATTGCCGGATTCCCTACCGGATAATAGTCGCGGACGGCAGCTCGGAAGAGGTAAGAAAAGTTAACAAAGCAACAATTTCTTCGCTGCCGGCCCTAAAGATTCTTCACCTGGACTACTATGCTCCGGAAGTTGGACCCGTCGAAAGAGTCATCGATGCTTTAAAGCATGTAGATACTAAATACAGTATATTCTGTGCTGACGATGATTTTATTACGCCAAACGGTATCGACCGCTCGGTAGAATTTCTTGAGAACCATTCTGATTTCGGCGTTGCCCACGGTAGATATATCTCTTTTCATCTGGAAGACGATAAAAAAGGTAGCAGCAAATTTTGCTGGCGAGCCTTGTACTCACCAGAATCAAATGATGACGACGACCCAGCTGTACGAGTAGTCAATCAGTTATCGCAATACCTACTTCCGACCTTTTATGCCGTATACAGGACCAAACTCTGTTTGAAGGTTTGGGAAGAGACCGCCCCGTTCTCCATAACATCAGACCGAATTTTCTGCGAATTACTGGCTTCAATGCTTACCGTACTCTACGGCAAGATGAAATGCCTGGACGTGTTATATAACGCCAGAGACGCAACCTCAACCAGAATGGAAAGTGTCCTAGATATGTCGGGTTATAATAAAGAAGGAATGTATCAAGAACTATATGCCAAGTTCAGGGAGTGTTTATCAGCGCATTTGAGCCAGCAAACTCACATGAGCCTTGATAAAGCCAAATCAATAATCGATGAAGCCATGGCGACATATATAAAAACACACTATAATAATCTTACTTTCCTCGATTGGCTAGGGAAGGTGTTCAACCAATTGAAACTGCCTTTATGGCTCAAAAAAGGGATACGAAAATCTTATCATAGTTTAATGGAGTTAGGACATGCTAAAAAGCCTCTCGGTGATTTAACACCGTCATCACCGGATTATGACGATATCAACAAGATACGACAGCATGTATTATCTTCTAAAGTTTAATGATAAGAAATTGGATAATTTATGAAACAAAATAAATCTATCACTATCTTTGTCCCTACCTATAACCGACCTGGCTATCTGAAGCGATTATTAAGTTACTATAACGACTATCAGATACCTTATAAAATAATTATTGCCGATGGCAGCATAGATGAGATAAAGCGAGCGAACCGACAAACTGTGTCATCATTTCCTGCTCTGAATATACTCCATCTGGATAATTATTCCTCTGAAACCTCCTCAATCGTTAGAGTAAATGACGCGATGAAACATGTTGATACGAAGTATATTGTGTTCTGTGCCGATGATGATTTTGTAACGCCAAATGGTATCGAACAATCAATGGACTTTCTTGAGGCTAACCCCGATTATACGATAGCACACGGCAGATACATTTCCTTTCAGCTTGAAAATGATACCCAAGGGAGAAAAACATTCCGGTATGAAATTTGCTATTCGCCCGAAATATTAACATCCGATGACCCAGTCGAACGTTTACACCAGCATTTGTCCCGATATACAATGCCCACACTCTATGCTGTGCATAAAACAGAACTTCTCCGAATGATCTTGGTGGAAAACTACCGATTTTCTGATGTTAAAGAAAGCCTCCTCCCAGATTCGCTGGGTACTAATCTTGATGTAATCACTGGCAAGATGAAATGCCTGGATATACTGTATTGCGCCAGGGACGGAGAATCCGGCAGAACTGGTAGTTTCACAAATATTAAAGAACTAACCAAGGCAGGCCTATACGACAAATTATATGCCGAATTTATTAAGTGCATGGCGATCTACCTGAGCAAAGCATCTAAATTAAGCCTTGATGAATCAATCAGATTGGTGAATAAATGGGTGAAAGCTCATAATAAAAAGTATGGGTCTAAAAAACCGTTGACTTTAATGATAGCATGGCTGGGGAGAATGTTGGATAAGGTAGCGCTACCGCACTGGCTTAAAAAGCTAATAAGAAAAACGTACGCAATTCTTACTGGGACAATGAAGCGAAAAAAACAGTCCGAATTTCAACCTCAATCTTCTCTTGAAGATGAAGATATTGACAAAATACGCCAGCATGTATTGAGTTTCTCCACGAAAAGCAACTAAAGTTAGAGTTGTTATTTAGTAAAAAACAAGTATTATCCTAACAAATTGAGATGTTTTAAACCGCAGTACATGATCGTTTCTGGTACATCAAAAATCGCCGCCATTTTACTAATATCTTTAACTTCTGCCCATTTGTTCGAGAGTATATCTTTAGGTAATATTATAACTGCGGAAAAAAGGTCAGCCAGCAATTCGTTGAAAGTGCCTTCTCTTAGATACGGTTTTTTTCTAAAAACTGGACTGGCATTACAATGAGCAAGAATATGGAATAGTTCATGATACAGAGTAAATCTTCTTCTCGCAGGTGAATCTTCGCTATTAAGATGTATTACCCAACCGTCCTTCTTTAATCCCCATACGGCACCATGGGTAAATTTCAATGGTACAAGACGGACCTCAACTGGTTGATCGAGGTCAACTTTACCACTTATAACAGTGGATACCGGAATTTCTTTTAAGCCTAATTTTTGGGAATAACTGCGAGCTAATTGTATTATTAGTTTGAAAATTCGACTATTAGCTATACATGAAGGTGTTTCTGGTAGTGTTTTTAAAGATGGTGGCAGAATTAGAGAATCACTATCGAGAAACTTATGCATTACATCGACATATTCAAGATCTTTACTTAAGCAGTGATTACCATTTTCTCGATATTTACATGACTCATATAGCGGGCAATTTATACCATCACTATTGTTAATAAGCGACCAAAGTTCATTCTCCCAGTCTCCGTTTCTTCGCTTTATATTTTTTAACTCTACGTCGCTCAATTAAGTCCTCTATCATCGTTATTAGGTCTTCATCTAACTCTTCTGGATACATTTTCCGGGCATATTCACGAAATTCAGGCCATTCCGTAGATTTCGCTTCAGAGACTCTCGATATATGGCCGACAATGGATAGTATGTTTTCAACCGGAACACCGCTATAATCGGCTAATTTTTGACATGAACTAGTATTAGGAATATCATCACCGGATAGCCAACGACTAACTGTTGCATGGCTGATACCAAGGTCAGCCGCTAGCTGACTTGGCTTACGTTTACGCCGGCGCATCACCTCCTTTAAAAATATGGAAAAGGAGGTATTTTTTAAATTCATAGATACATCTTAGCATAACTTTTAACCTGATTCATAAATTTTTCATTAAATTTTGTTAATAAAACATACTTCTTTAGTATTAAATACTATGGCTATAACTCTAGGTTTTCCCGAATTTTATCGGAACGATAACTGACTTGTGTCATTTTATTTACTCTTCAAATATTCATATTTACGGATTATTTTAACGTCTCCAAGTAGTTCAAAATGGTTAGCATATTTTTCCCAGTCTTTGTTAATTTTCACTAAATGAGTAAAGACAGCCATATGTTTATCGACCAACTCATTGTCATAATTCATCCGTTCATATACTTTTGATAGAAAATAATGAGCAAAAGCATGTTCTGGATATTTCTTTGCAATATTATTAAAATACGCTGCAGCCTTTTCGTACTCCCCATGAGACATATTATGATTATTCACGAAATTAATGGACAGGTTCATAAGATATGCAATTTCTTCTATTTTATCAGGGTCTACTCCAGGAGCTTTAATGTTTGCCCTAGAAACTATATGGTTATTCATGTCGTCGTTTATCAGATAGTTATTATCAACACAAATATCATATAGCCTGCTTCCAACAATAGGGGTCGCAATAAAAATATGTACCCAGTCAAATCCAACATCCTTAAGCATATTCATAGTTTCAAGTCTATGTTCATCCATTTCTCCAGGAAGCCCAACAATAATAAAGGCGTGGACTTGAATATCGTTGTTCTCAAGTATTTTTACTTTGTCTTTAATCATGCTAACTTTAAGTGGTTTATTAATGATATTCTGCAAAACATAATCTGATCCTGACTCCACGCCTAAACAAACAATAGTCGCCCCCGCTTTCTTTAGTAGATACCCTATTTCTTCATCAATTGCATACACCGCAAGCCCATTCGGGAATTCGATTCGTAAACCATATTCACTAATCCTTTTTAAAATTGCTTTCGCTCTTTCTTTGTCAGCTAAGAAATGATCATCTTCAATCATTAGAACGTTTAATCCAAAGATTTCTTTCATCATTTTCACTTCGTTGATAACTTTTTCAACACTCATGAATCTTACTGTTTTACCATGTAACTTCGTATTTGCACAGAAAACGCAGTTGAATGGACAACCTCTGGAAGTATGGATACTCATCTCCCTTTTCCCTATTTGTTCAGAGTAACGTTTGTCTAACGATCGCGTATTGTAGTCGTTAAGGTTAACCAACTTATAATCAAATCCAGGTATTTCATCGAGATTATGGACAAATGAGTTAACCAGTTCTTTTCCAGAATTCAACGTTTTTCTATTAATCCATGATTGATGTTCTTCAATCAGTTTTTTCTGATCTGTAGCATTTATTAAATCCGCCATAGGTATTTCGCCTTCCCCAAAACATACTGCGTCGATATTAGGAATTTCTTCTAGAATTTTTCTGTATAAATTTGTGGGCACCCCCCCTCCGATTACAGTTAAAACAGATTCTGATTGCTCCTTTACAGCAGTTGTAATGGGCTCAATATAATTATATGAAGTATTGAACAAGGCAGAAATTCCAACAATATCAGGTTGAAAATAGTGCACTTTATCTTTTACCAGTTCTGTTAAATAAGAAGGACTATATTCACGTTCTCCTAATATAAATTTCAATGCTTCTACGTTTATATCTAATAAAACTGTTTCAATTCTTATTTTGGCGTTATCTTTAATGAAAGCGTCTATTGACAGCACACCATACGGGATGGTAAATACCGGCTTGGTGAGTAATGTTGAATTATTCAGATAATCTTCAACTTTAAAGTACGGGGGAATAATAAATAATATTCTTTTTCTGTTACCCATAATAACGTTTAGCTTCTTTAGTACTAAATACTATCTCCTGATTAAACAGATGTATTATCTGTAACATGTAGAATATCATGTCCGTATACGTACTGTCAATGGCCTTATAGGTAACTTTTACACGCAAAAAAGGGGGAGGGATGAGTAAAGTCAAGAAAAATAGATAATATGTTTTATTTACTTAAAAATTACGTTTTACTATCGTTTACTATTCTATTCGCAGGATGATCGTTTTTACTACTCATTAAAGTATTTCATTATATCGTACCCGTGCAGCGGGCGGGCGAAGGCGCCTAAAGGTGTTAAGTGCACATCGCCGGTCCCGTCCGGGCTATCGCCGATGCCAAAGAAGAAACCACCATCGTGCATAATCCAGGGGTTCAGTATAAACGTGCCCTGATTACCGTTGCAGGTGTCCTCCGTCCAGCTCATTAGATATGCATCGTCCCGTAACTTAACGTAGAGACAAGGTGAACTCCACATCCAGCCGCCCGCGTTTTTATCGAGCATAATCGTCCACGAATATGAGTTGGGCGTGCTGTAGACGTGGATTGACTGCATCATCGCTCCGTAAGTCCAGGAGAATGCCTTGCCGACCAGCTCCGTGGTGAAGCCATGCCGCTCTACCACTGGGGGCGTCAGCCCTCCTCTAAGTTCTAGGACGCCGAAAATCGCTTTATGCCCTACTTCCCAGGGCTTACGTCCGTTGCCGAGCTGCGCGTCCACACAAGTCGTCAACGCTTTGGAAAAATCGATTGCCTGTGTCAGGTTGCGCAGCGGATTGCTCCCCGTGCAGATATGGGAAAATAGAATAATATCCTTAGCGGCTTCAAAGCCCTCGTAGAGTTCGGCGTGCCAGGTCTTTTCACCCTCGACGCGCCATTTTAAATGGTTAGTGTCGATGATATCGTATTCCCAGGCTGGACCATCGTCATAACGGAGTGTGAATTTCTTCCCAACCATATAGTCGGACACTTCCATTGTATTGAAGCTCGACATGATAGACTGCCCTTCAAAAACCTTACAGTTCTTCTTGACAACCTCGTCCACCTCAGCCTGGGTATAGTCCTTATGCATAAACCTCGGGCGATAAGAAGGTCTTGCGCCCTTGTTTTTAGGGTTAATCATCTTACGGTGTTCTTCACTAAAAGGAATCTCCGTGCCGTAATCACCCAGCGGCTCTAAGTTGGTCGATTGCCCGGTGATTTCGCCTTCGCCGTAGTACATTGTATAGTCCAGTGCGTCGTTCTTATCAAAGCCGAGCCGCATGCCGATGTGCCGGACCGTAAACAGGTCGATTACTTCCAGTGTAAAAGTGCCGGAATATTCCTGCTCGACGCGGGAGTAGATATAGAGCCTATCGTTGATTTTAATATAATCGGACGGCGCCGTAATGGTAATCCCGTCAAGCGGGTCGCTTAACTCAACAAAAGAAGACCAAACGACTGATGGGAAGAAATAAAGCATCTCTACTCCATTATCGTTCTTCCAGTAGGTGCCTTTACCTTCAATGCGGTTGGTGAGAGTATGACGTTTTTCTGGTTTTTTAACGCCGGTGTCAACATAGCCGAACATGAAATGACGCCACACTTCGCGTTTATCTTGTTCGAAGCCGCAAAACCACAACTCGAAGGCAGTAACAAGACTCATCTTAGTATCATAGACAATGCCATAACCGCGGACCGTATCCGGTATCATGTGCGTAAAGAGGATGATTTCGTCAAGTTCTTTGGCTGAATATGGCGCTGTTACAGCCTTAGCTCCACCTTCCGTAAGCGTGAGTTTTTCTTTAGATGTGAAATTGTACTCAAGTGTCGGTCCCTGATCGAGCACGATTTTCAAAGATTTTCCGGATAGTGCCCCAGAAAGCGGCGAGGTACTTCCGGCTTTGGGCGCTGGTTTTAGTTTGGCTGAAATTTGCGTAGCGGTCAGCGGTGTGTACTTGTTGTAGAAAGTTGACTTAAAGAAATTCATTGGGCATACTCCTCTTAAAAATTTTGATTTAACCTTTATGCCATATTATCATATTATCAATACAATTTTTAATCAAATCAAAACCCCGGGGCTTAAACCAAGGGGCTAATCTTATTATTGATGGAGATAGGGGAGGGTCGAACTGTTACTGGGGGTACTACGAAACCTCATCAAGCGCAAGCCTCAGCTTCCTTACGAAACGGCTAAGGGAGACGAAATTATCTTCAGCCTCCATAAGTTGAACTATTTTACTGCCAACAATCACGCCATCAGCTATCTTGGCTACCAATTTTGCCTGCTTGGGATTAGATATCCCGAAGCCAACACAGAGCGGCTTGGTGGTTACTTTCCTTACCCTGGCGACAAACTCTGCTAGATTCGCAGGCAATTTGCTTCTAACACCGGTAACTCCTGTAAGCGAAACCAGGTAGATAAACCCGCGTGACTTATGAGTTACCAGGCTGATACGCTCTTCGGTACTGGTTGGCGCCAGCAGGTAAATGAGATCAAGGCTATACCTCTGGGTGATAGCTTCCAGATCTGAGGCTTCATCAGGAGGCAAGTCCGGGATAATTAAACCGCTGATACCGGATCTGGTACAGTCCTGGCAAAATTTCTCAAGCCCGTAACTATTAATCGGATTATAATAAGTCATGAATACCAGTGGTACATTCACCTTCTGGTTCAATTGCCGGGCGACCTCTAGGCAAAGTAGCGGAGTAACCCCGTTTTCCAAGGCATGGAAACTCGCCTTCTGTATAGTCGTACCATCAGCCAGAGGGTCGGAGAAGGGTATCCCCAACTCGATGATATCGCAACCACTGGCGGCAAGAAGAGGGACAACCTTCAAAGTAGCTTCAATAGTAGGATAGCCTACGGTGACATAGGATATAAGAGCACGGTGATGCATCGTACCGAAAACGGAACCGATTTTGCTCATGCCTTCACCTGTAATGCTTTAGATACGGTATCTATATCCTTGTCACCACGCCCGGATAAGTTAACGATGATAATTTGCTGCTTATCCAGAGAGCCTGCTATCTTCGCGGCATAAAATATGGCATGAGCCGATTCTAGAGCCGGGATAATGCCCTCGGTGCGACATAGTAACTGGAATCCCTCTAGCGCTTCCTTGTCGGTTACGGCAACATATTCAGCTCGCCCGGTGTCCTTGAGATAACCATGTTCGGGACCAACACCTGGGTAGTCAAGACCGGCAGAAATACTATGTGTCAGTTGAATCTGACCATGCTCGTCTTGCAGAATGTAGGACTTCGTTCCATGGAGCACACCAACTCTACCTGCTAACAGTGAAGCCGCATGTTTTCCGGACTTTAATCCTCTTCCAGCAGCTTCCACGCCAACAAGTCTAGTATTTTTGTCGTTCAAGAAGGGGTAGAAAATCCCTATAGAGTTACTCCCGCCGCCGACGCAGGCGATTATATAGTCGGGCAAGCGGTGGCATTTATTCAAAATCTGCTCTCTTGCCTCCTTGCCAATTACCGATTGAAAATCCCGCACCATCATGGGATAAGGATGGGGTCCAACCACTGAGCCCAGAAGATAGTAGCTATCCCCAGGATTGGTAACCCAGTCTCTTATTGCCTCATTAATAGCGTCTTTTAACGTCCGGCTACCGCTGCGAACTGACCTCACTTCAGCACCCATTAGCTTCATTCGGAAGACATTTAGCGACTGGCGGCGCATATCTTCTTCACCCATATAGACGATGCAGTCCAAACCAAACCTGGCGCAAACCGCGGCAGTCGCTACCCCATGCTGCCCTGCCCCAGTCTCAGCAATGATTCTCTTCTTTTTCATTCTACGGGCAAGAAGGCCTTGCCCCAAAGCATTATTAATTTTATGGGCTCCGGTGTGAGTTAAATCCTCTCTCTTAAGAAAGATTTGAGCGCCGCCACAGTGTTTGGTTAGTTTCTCCGCAAAATAGAGCGGAGTCGGCCTGCCTGAATAATCACGGGACAAAGAATCGAATTCAGCCCAAAAAGCAGGGTCAGCCTTCGCCTCATTATAGGCAACAATCAGCTCATCCAGGACTGGCATCAGAGTCTCTGGGACAAACCGGCCTCCGTAATTGCCAAAATATCCTCTGTTATCGGGTAACACCTTTGTCCTCCTTCTGAATAGATTTAGGCTTGTTTTTCACCATCTCTTGCTCTGATTGGCTGGTCAAACGATTTATCTCGCTCATTAGCGTGGCGAACTGTTCTGGATAGAGGGACTGCATACCATCAGATAAGGCGTGCAAAGGGTCATTGTGCACCTCAACCAGGATACCATCCGCACCTACCGCTATCGCTCCCCGCGAAAGGGGTATAACATACTCTCTTCTCCCGGCAGCGTGGCTGGGGTCAACTATAACTGGTAAGTGACTGACCTCTTTAATGGTAAGCACGGCACTTAAATCCAGAGTATTCCTGGTATTGTCGGAAAAAGTACGGATTCCGCGTTCACACAGGATAACGCGAGCATTCCCTTCAGCCATGATATATTCAGCCGACATCAGCAGCTCTTCAATCGTTGCCGCAAAACCGCGTTTCAACAGGACTGGTTTTTTGCTGTTTCCCACCCGGCGGAGCAGGGAATAATTTTGCATGTTCCTGGCGCCAATTTGTATGATATCGGCATATTGCTCGACGAGTTCAATATTGTTATGGTCGGTCGCCTCGGTTACAATCAACAGTCCCGTCTCTTCACGGACCTTCCTGAGTATTTTTAATCCTTCTTCGCCTAAGCCTTGAAAACTATAGGGTGATGTCCTTGGTTTAAAGGCGCCGCCGCGAAAGACCTGTGCCCCGCATTGTTTCACGAGACGAGCTATGGTAAGCGCCTGTTGTTCGCTCTCTATGGCACAGGGTCCGGCCATAATTACCGGCTTACTCCCGCCAACCATAACGTCCCCGATGGTGATGATTGTAGGCTGTGGATGCGTTTCCCGACTCACCAGTTTATAGGGTTTCGTTACACGGATAGTCTCTTTAACACCATCCAATACAAGCAGATGCGAATCATCTATTGGTCCCGGATTACCAACTATGCAAACAGCGGTGCGCTGGACACCAGGGATGGGAATGCCCCGATAGCCCAAGGCTTCAATTTCATGAATAACCGCTTTTACCTGTTCCTCCGTAACATCGTTCCTCATAATAACAAGCATATATTTACCCCTCCCTTATCGACTTCACAACTTGAATGAATTCCTTGATTTTCAATATATCTTTTTGCCATTTGTTTCTACGCCGGAAGAGACATCGACCCCCCAAGGGTGGACATCCTTAATAAGTTCGCCGACGTTGCCAGGCGTCAGACCTCCGGCAATCATGAGAGGGAAAACAGTTTTAATCTCCCTAGCTAATCGCCAGTTGAATGCCTGACCGGTCCCACCATAAGCAGCACTAAACTTCGAGTCCAAAAGAAAGATTAGCTCTTGCTTTTGGTAAACCTCGCATCCTCTTTTTATCTCGGTTAAAATTTGTTCGGCTTTCTTATCTGCTGATACATGAAGAGCTTTTATAATTGGATACTTAATATCCCGGCAATAATCCCAGGTCTCGTCACCGCTGAGCTGTACCCGGTCCAAGTGACAGAGTTCGGCAATATGATTCACTTCTTGAGCTGCTGCATTCACAAAGACGCCGACAAGCGCCGGTCGCGGGTTCAAGCCACGTACTGCTGACGCAATCTGTAACGCTTTTTTGGGGGAGATGTAACGCCGACTTGGTGCGAATACCAGACCCAGGAAATCAGCGCCAGCCTCGGCAGCGACCAAGGCGTGTTCTATCTCAGTTAGCCCGCAGATTTTGACTTTGGTCACAGTAACTCCTTCATCTTAGCTTTGATATCAGGCGCTGCCATTAAAGCTTCACCAATTAGAACGGCATCAATACCCCACTTTGCCATCTTTTCTATATCATTGCGGTCCTTGATGCCACTTTCAGCGACTATTATTTTATCTTGCGGTATAAAGCGTGCGAGACGCTCGGTATTATTGATGTCCACGGCAAAGGTTTTCAGGTCGCGATTATTGATACCGATAATGTTAGCCCCGCTTTGTAGAGCAATTTTAAGTTCCGCTTCGTCATGCACCTCAACCAAACAACTCATACCCAACTCGTGGCTTAATCCGATTAAGCCTGCTAATTTCTCGGCTGTCAGGATAACCACGATAAGAAGTATGGCATCGGCACCATAAGCTCTGGACTCGTAAACCTGGTAGGGATCATTAATGAAGTCCTTCCTGAGCAAAGGCAATCTCTTGTTTCCGAGACTATCGCTTATACCTTTTAAATGGCTGAGACTGCCGTGAAAATATTTGGGTTCGGTCAGTACCGATATCGCTGAAGCACCGTTATTGGCATAGATTCCGGCTATCTCTACCGGGTCGAAGTCGGGACGGATAACACCCCTGGATGGAGACGTTTTCTTCACCTCGGCAATAAGCCGAATTTGCTCATCATTTATTGCCGCAGCAAAGTCGAGCGGTGGGGATTGTTCCAGAGCCAGTCTTCGCATTTCTGTCAGAGGAACAGCTTGTTTCCTCGCTTCAAGTTCCGACCGATTGTCAGCGACTATCTGTTCTAAAATCATTTTGGGCTCCCGATAGAACTTTGACTAATCTTGATTAGCTGCTCCAGTTTAGCAATGGCACGACCACTATCAATTATTTCTCTAGATAGAGACACCCCTGATTGAAGCGTTTCCACCCTGTCTCCGGCAACCAGGGCAGCAGCGGCATTCATCAATACGACGTCTCGCCGGGGTCCGGGACTACCGGCGAGAACACCGCGTAATATAGCGGCATTTTCTGCGACGTCGCCACCTCTTAGACTGCTCAAATCGGCCGGCGCTAAACCGAAGTCTTCGGGACAGATGGAATAGGTTTTGATATTACCGTCTTTTAGCTCGCAGATTTGAGTTAGACCATTAATGGTTATCTCATCCAAGCCATCCTCGCCGTGAACTACCAGTGCGTGATGACATTCCAGTGCTTTCAGCGCTAAAGCCATTTTCTCTACCAGAGTTCCGTCGGCCACGCCCAGGACTTGTGCCTTAGCGCCAGCGGGGTTGGTTAACGGACCAAGTATGTTAAATACAGTTCGGATGCCGATTTCGCGTCTTGGCGCTGCCGCTTGCTTCATCGCCGGGTGGAACATTGGAGCAAACATAAAACCAATGCCCACTTGTTCCAAACATTTCTGCACCTGTTCTGCGTTCAGTTCAATCCTGACCCCTAGTGCTTCCAGCACATCAGCGCTACCACACTGGCTGCTGGCCGCACGATTGCCGTGCTTGGCTACCTTCAGTCCAGCGCCAGCAACAACGAAAGCAGCCGCAGTAGAAATATTGAAGGTATTAAAACCGTCACCGCCTGTGCCTACGATATCAAGCACCGGTTCAGTTATAACCACCTGTGTTGCCTTGGCTCGCATGACACCGGCCAGTCCGGCAATTTCTTCCGCTGTCTCCCCCTTCATTCTCAAGGCTGTGAGAAAGGCACCAAGTTGCGCCGGGGTAGCTTTGCCCTCCATTATCTCTTCCATGACCGAGGCGGTCTCCTTGGTTGTTAGTTGACGACCTGATACCAAGATACCGATAGCTTCTCTAATCATGACTGGTTCTCCTTAATTTTAGAAAGTTTCTCAGTATATCTTTCCCGCACTGAGTCATAAACGATTCAGGATGAAACTGAACACCCTCGACCGGGTTTTGGCGGTGTCGCAGTCCCATAATAGTGCCATCATCCGTCCACGCCGTTACTTCCAGACAATCGGGGAGTTTGTCACGCCCTACCATCAGGGAATGATAGCGAATGGCGGAGAAGGGATTGGGCAGTCCAGCGAATACCCCCTTGTTTTTATGATGTATCTCCGACGACTTACCGTGCATTATCACAGGGGCTTGCTGGATAAAGCCACCGTAACTATAGCCGATGCACTGGTGGCCCAGACATACACCGAGTATCGGCAACCTGATACCAAAATGTTTTATAACCTCGTTGGAGATGCCTGCCTTTAGCGGTGTGGATGGGCCGGGTGATATCACTATTCGTTCCGGATTCATCCGGTCGATATCCTGTAGAGTAGTTTTGTCATTACGTACCACCAATACGTCTTCGCCCAACTCACTTAAATACTGGAACAGGTTATAGGTGAAGCTGTCGTAATTATCTATCAGTAATAACATCGCTCCTCCCATCTGTTGTTGAACTCTCAGCCTGACTTATGGCTTTGAGCAGCACCTGCATTTTATTCATTGATTCTTCGTATTCGCGCTCAGGCACACTATCGTAGACAATACCAGCGCCCGCCTGCATGTAAGCAACGCCCTTCGTCATCACCATAGTTCTTATCGCTATGGCCATGTCCATATTACCCGAATAGGAAAAATAGCCAGCGGCGCCGGCGTAGGGTCCCCTTTTCTCTGGCTCAAGCTCAGCGATTATTTCCATAGCCCGAATCTTAGGCGCGCCAGACACCGTGCCCGCAGGAAAACAGGCGCGAAGGGCATCAAAAGCGGTGAGGTCATGCCTTAACTTACCCTGGACATGGGTGACCAGGTGCATGACATGGGAATAACGCTCAACATTCATCAGGTCGCTTATTTCAACTGTACCTGGTTTACTGACACGCCCGATATCATTACGCCCCAGGTCTACCAGCATAATGTGTTCCGCGCGCTCTTTTTCATTACTGCGGAGTTCCTTTTCTAGCGAAGTATCCTCAGCCGGATTACTTCCTCGAGGTCTGGTCCCAGCTAAGGGGCGTGTCATTACTGTGCCATCCTCTACCCTAACCAGCATCTCAGGAGAAGCCCCTATTATTTGAAAGTGATTGAAGTCGAGGAAAAACATATACGGGGAAGGATTAATGGTGCGGAGTACCCGATAGATTTCAAAAGGGGTGGCTTCGGTATGTAGAGCCAAGCGTTGGGATAACACCACCTGGATGGCCTCGCCAGCGGTGATGTACTGCTTTATCTTAAGCACACTTTTCTCGAAATTTTCTTTAGAGATGTTTGATGAAATTTTGTGGTTCTTTCGATGCCGAGCAGGACTGCTGGCAGGCTGGTCGGGCGGCAATGGTTGTTTTAGTCTTTCTATCAGGGCATCAATCTTGTCAGTCGCCTGTTGATAAGCGGCGTTAATATCGCCGTCAAGATGGACATGACTCAGGACTTTAATTTTATGAGTGACATGGTCGAAAACAAGCATAGTATCGACAAACATAAATAGCGATTCAGGTAAAGAAAGACTGTCGCCATCTGGTGACGGTAGCTTTTCGAAGCGGGTCACTGTTTCATAAGCCAGATAGCCTACAGCACCACCAGTAAAACGCGGCAGGTCGCTGACGGTAACAATTTTATATTTATTTAGTTCTTTGGCAATCAGGGCAAGTGGGTCGACATTATCTGAGCTCCTGGTTGTTAGGACTTTGTATGGTTTAGTACCGATAAAACTATATCGCGCCACTCTCTGTCCACCCTCGACACTTTCCAAGAGAAAAGAATTACCACCCCGGTTAATCTTGAGAAAGACAGACACAGGAGTCTCAAGGTCGGCAATAACCTCACGGTAGATAGGTATGAGATTACCATCTTTCCTGTACTTTTTTACTTCTTCTAGTGTCGGAAAATACATTGAACTAAGCCTCCCGTCAGACAAATAAAAAACCTCTCAACCCCGTTAGGGGCGAGAGGTTTAACCTTTCGCGGTGCCACCCTAATTGATTGCCCGGGAAAAGAAATACTGGCAATCATCTCTTTTGAGGTACGGCCTCAATATTTCTGAAGCGATACCCTGGGTTTCATTAACGGGACCCTTTCCGTCAAATCCTACTCGGTTTATACCCTTTCGGTTTGCAGCTCCCGAACCCATTCAACCTCTGCGCTAGCACCGGCTCACACCTAACCCGGTTCTCTGAGCTCCGCTGGAAGCCTACTAGTCTCGTTCCAAGCCTTTAGAAAAAGTATAGTCGATTAGCCAGGTTTCTGTCAAGAAGGAGACAAACACAACTAAAAATCTCCTGAGCGTATATTGCGTCATATTGTTCATCTAGGTTAAATCAAATCCGTGTTTTAAATGAACCTATAAACGGCTCATCCGTGTTTCTGGTGGAGATGGGGGAGGGTCGAACTCCACCTGAAATATTGTCTATAAAGAGATTTTAAACAAAATTTATTAAGCTAAGGTCTTAGTTTCTCTAGCAAATCATTAAGCCCAATGGTGGCTAAACCAATAACCTTATCTCCGCCGCCATAATAGAAGTATAGTGTGTTTTCAATTACTACAGCTCCGCAGGAAAAAACCACATTATTAACGATGCCGTTTTTCTCGTAGTGCGTCTCCGGTTCCATGATCGTATAATACGTACGCCCGATGACACTTAAGGGGTCGTTTAAATCTAGAAGAGCTGCTTTGATATCATAGATTGATTGCTTAACAGTAACACCGTGACAGAGTAAAAGCCAGCCGTAAGGGGTTTCGATGGGGGGACCGGCAATGCCGATTTTCTTATGAACACGCGGCATGGCTGTCGGTTCCATTAAAACCTGCCCGTAAATCCATCGATTACCATCAAAGTCAAGGCTATCAACAAAGTCAATCCAGATACTGCCGCCGAGACGGTGCAAAATAACGTATTTACCCTTTATTTTCTTGGGAAATATAGCCGCATCTTTATCATCCATACCAGGTGGAGAGATTAGCACCGGTTCAGCCCAATTCCAATGCTTGTCTAAAAAGTCTGCCAGCTTAATATGGGTAAGAGCTACACGTGGGAGGTCTTTCCCGTTATAAGCGGTATAGCACATGTACAATTTATCATCGATTCGGGTAATTCGAGGGTCTTCACAACCCGAATTACCTCCGGGCACATATTTTGCCTCAAAATCTTTGCGGGGGACATATATTGGCTCGGGAAGCCTCTCGGTAATTCGCATACCATCAGCACTGGAAGCGTAGCCAAGGACAGATGTATTATCATTGGACATGGCTCGATATACTAAATGGACTCTCCCGTTTTCATAAATAGCCGCGGTATTAAAGGTTGCTTGAGCTTCCCATGTGTTTTGGGGATTAGGTGTTATGATAGGATTATCAAAAAATCTCTTTAGTTTGACGGCGTTAACTTCAATGCCTAATATTTCACGTAGCAATGACTCGAATTCGATGGTAGCTAAAGCACAGGTAGTATCAGCTGCCCCGTAATACATATGTAATTCTTTACCTTTAACATAAGCGCCTGTTGGAAAAACTATATTCGGCACCCGTCCGTATCTTTCGTATTGCTCTCTGGGTATCAGCAAAGGTTTTTTCGTGCGGCCAAGCACCTCGGTTGGATTATTAAAATCCAATAATGCCGCTTCAACGCCGAATGTCGCCGGCGGTGCAAAATAATTCTGGATATGACTATAAATCAACAGCCATCCATATTTAGTTTTTAACGGCGGCGCGCCAACTTCTATCTGGTCATGAGGCGAACGCTCCAAAGGAATGGCATGAGAATTCAGGGCTTCATACCATTGCTGCCAGTATTTCTCCGACCAGATTTGAGCCTCATCATCGAAATAGGCTACGGCGATTTTAACCGGCGGATTGTCCGTATTAGCCGCTAGCACGGCGGCAATTTTACCATTGATTCTTTCCGGGAAGAGCGCCATGGCTTTAGCATTGAAAGTAGTAACCGGATATTTGGCATCAATTTGGTTAAAATCTCTAGTGATAGCCAAACCAACTTTAATGCCGTCTGCATGGAAAGGGTATTTGGATAATGCCGTGTAAAAAATATAATACTTGCCATCAAATTTAGTTACCCTCGGGTCCTCGCAGCCGAATTGCTCCCAGTCATACTCCGGCCTGATAAGCTGATGACGTTGCTTAAAATGAACGCCGTCTTTGCTTACCGCACAGCCGACGGAAGAGTTGATTTTTTTCCCCATCCCATCAGCCAGTGATAAAGATTCAGCTCTATATAAGAGAACAACTTTTCCTTTATATATAGCAGCACAACCGTTAAAAGTAGCCTCTCCCTCCCAGTTATTATCAGGATTAGGCAACAGGATTGGATTTTCTTCCGAACGTTTAAAGATAATCATCTGGGTCCTTTCGTCTTCTTTCGTATAGCTTTTTTCTTAGGCTTAGTTGTTTTTACGAAAGTAATCATCTTCGCCCCACACTTCAGGCAAACTCCTTTGATAATGCGTCGTTTATTATTCAGAGTTATAGGATGCTGGTCTTTCATCACTCTCATTTTCTTACATTTCAAACAATACCCTTTGACAAGTTCTATCTCCTCTTCGACTTCATCCGGAGGTTCAGCGTTTATGCTTTCACCCGCCGGTTCTCTATGATTGGCGACAAGCTGTTCAATAAAGCCGTTTAGCTTTACCGATGCCACACAAACCACCGTGTCAGCTCCGCCATAATAAACAAACAGGCGTTCGTCAATGATTGCCGCTCCACAAGGGTAAATCACCCCTCTTTTCCAGCCCTCATTTTCATACCAGACATCTGGTGCCAGGATGGGATTGCTGCTTCGGGCTAAAACTTTAGTTGGGTCTTTTAAATCAAGTAGCATTGCTCCTATTTTATAGTGATATTCTCCGCCATTATGGACAGCCTGGTAGATAAGCAGCCAGCCGTCTTTCGTTTTTAAAGGGGGCGGACCACAACCGACCTTAAGATTATCCCAATCCGAGCTTGTGGCTCTAACCGGTATTTCATATTGTCCGGTCAGCCACCTTGTACTGCCGTCAAAATCAAGGTCATCGACAAAATCAATCAGTATATTAGGAAAAACGCGATGAAAAATAACATATTTGCCATTGATTTTTTCCGGTAGGAGACAGGCATTTTTATCCACAATATGAGGAGGCGAAATAAGGACGGGTTTCTTCCAGTTCCACTTTCTGCTAAGAAAATCCTTCAGGGAGATAGAACTTAATGCTATCCTCGGTTGAGTATGCCCATCATAAGCAACATAGATGATGTAAACTGTATTATTGATTCTAGTGAGGCGCGGGTCTTCACAGCCGCCCATCTCCCCACCACCGGAAACGTAAACGCCCGGCATTCCTGGTTTATACTGATAAGCCGGGTTGACTCCTTCAAAAGGCTCTCTGGGCACATACACTGGATAAGTCAGGCGCTCATGTATATGTAATCCATCAAGACTGGAAGCATAGCCTAATACCGAGACGTCCGTTTCGCCAATTGCACGGTAAAGAATGTGTATTTTGCCGCTTTCGTAAAGAGCAGCGGGGTTAAAAACAGCCTTGGTCTCCCATGAATGGCTCGAGTTTGGTTTCAATATCGGGTTATCGGCAAACCTTTCCAGTACCAGCCGGATGTTCGGTATTTTTTGGAGAGTTTTTCTGCCTCCCACTTGATGTCCCCTTTAGTAGCTGAAAATATAATTTATAGTAATTACTTTGAGTATATAGTATGCCTGTAGGCATACAATGGTGCTACCACCGATTCATTCTAGGGATATTTCTTTAATTTATTCCGTAGCTGACTCAACACAAATGTAATTTTCATCGCAAATGTTAATAACTAACTAGAAATACTTAACACAATATGATAGGTATTTCTATTTATAATCTTAGAACTCAAATAGTATCAAAATTATTAAAATTTGACTAAATAAATCACAAAATTACCACATTTTAAAAATTCGGATTTTGATTGTCTTAGATATCGTCCCCGCAAAGGATTACGGCATGGTGGAGACAGGGGAGGGTTGAACTCTACATGAAAAAAGATATCGATAATTGGCTGACAGGGAAATACTACAATTTCACCATCATATATCCCGCCCTGGTTAAAATGGTCGGAATTCCTCTTACCAAGATACGGTCTTTTTCCTTTGCTTCTTCGGTAAGTTTTTCCCATAGGACAAGGTCCTGGTGGAGTTTTTTCTCTTTATCCGTTTTTTCAGCATATTGCCAGCCGTCATTGAATTTCTGCTGCATCCATCGTTCATGTTCTGCTACAGCCAAAATTTCAACTTCATTATTAGAGAAATTACCGGGAGTTTCATTGCCACGCATAGGAACGATAACATATCCCACCTTAGTGAGTTTGCGTTGGATATCCCGTGCATTGCTGCGGTTTTGTTCTTTCTCATTGTCAGGTAATTCTTGATAAGGCTTTAGTGAACTGTGCTCTTTCCTGTCTTCATGGGTGACCAGACCATAAGTCCAACCCTTTTTACGCATGTCTTGAACAAACAGCTCATGAACAGTTTCCGCCAGCTTTTCTACAAGAGTGCTGGTAAGTTCCATTCGGTTCATGATAGATGAAAAATCACGACTGTCGACATGCATATTTAACTGGGTCTCATATGGTAAGCAGGAGCGTTCAAAGGAAGATTTGCCGGCAAGCTGGCTCATCGAAACGATTGCCTCCATTGACCTGGCGCCATGTTTATATTCGTTAGTAAGTAAAAAGGCGAGCAATAATCCCTGGTCAATATTGGCGATTTTCTTATTCCCTTCATTAATGAAAAGACGAGGAGCAGAACGTTCGAGAATAGAACGAAGAAGAATCGCTCGACGGATGATATAATAAGGATCCTTAGTTTGTCCCTGAATGTTTTTATCCACTTGCCGGTTTGGTCCGAGGATATTGAGAAATCCTTTAAGCCTACTGACAAAATCAGGCAATTTGACCAGGATTTGTTCTTTATCGTCAAGGTTTGCACCAAAAGACTCCATGTTATAGCTAGTTCCTCCGGCAAAGATAAAAATACTACGCCCGATAGGATGAACTATCTGCCCTTCTTGAAATTCTCCATCTTGCATTGGAGCGAGGAAATACCGTAACCAGCCTAATGGTTGATTCTGCAATTTGGTATCAAATTCATCCCAGAACACCAGCGGGATTTTTCCGATTAGGACTTTATCCCTTACCTGATGAAAAGCGTCATATAAATCATTAGGTCCGGCCAGTTGCGAAAGATTGAATGTCAGAGTCTCAATTTCTCCGGGCAACACTGATTTGGCAATCTCTTTAACAGTAAAAGACTTGCCCGACCCTGGCGGGCCAAAAACAGCAATAGACAATGGCGTCTTCTGGTAACGCTGGTGATACTCATGAATAAAACCGCTAATGCTACGCAAGCCTTCTATTTCTTTTCGGTCTACGGTCTTTAAGTTGCCGAAACTGCCCATCGGGATGTCAGGTATCGCCTGTTCCAGACCTTCAACAACAATTTTTTCGGCGACACCCTCAAGTAAATTGGGATATTTATCCTCTAGGATAGCCCAGAAACGATTGTCCTGATTATCACCAACGCTCTCGATGGAAGTTGTCAGTCCTTGTAAAGGCATTTTGATAAAAGTCGAGGCAATTGACTTGTCATTTTCTGCTAACGCACTGGCTATCTTCGATATCGGGAAGGTGAGGTCTATCTGTGATTCATTACTATTAACATGACCATATCCTTCTATATGAAGAACGCGAGTGGCATGAATACCAGACTGGATGCCGCGAAAGACATTTGGTTTTGTGGTATTCAACATGAGTTCATGAGTAATACCTGCAGTAAGGCATGTATTGTAGCCGACCATATAGCCTTTGTGATTTTGTCCCCATTCACCCTCCATCGCCTTCGGGTCAAAAAATAACACCGCTTGCGGAACCGATTTCGGGTTGTTCACAACTAATATCGCGCCTGCCGTTCCGAAGGAAACAATAACATGTCCGCATTGCGCCAGACTATTTACTTTAGGATTATATAGTAACTCCCAAACCATATCCTGGGCAGTTCTTTCCCAAGACAACCGTCGGCTAATTTGAACTTGACTGCTTCTTAAGTCGTCCGCCGTCATCACCACAATAAGCTGTTCCGAATGGTGACTAATTAAATATTCCCATAATCTACCCTGCATCACTGGTTTAGCCATTTTAAGAACAATCCATGGTTTGGCTTCATTATTCGATAGTACCTGTGGCCATAACTCCGGATTATCACGGAATCCCTGATTGTCATCATTTAGTACAATAATATCTGGCAAAGCACGTTCGTCAGTGACTTTTTCAATTTTTTCCTTCATGCTGGATTCTTTATGCAACGAGTTTACCCCTAAAAACTCGCGCACACGCCAGACGCTACCAAGCTCAGGTTTACGTTCGTCCAATTTATGTGGTGCCCAGATTGAATAGGAATGATGGAAGTTTGTATCAACAGGAGATATCCACCCACGTGGATATTCGACATGGTGGACTGTAAAACTCCCTTGTCCTGTTTTATGGAGGTTACTGGCGATGGTCTCAATGAGTTCAGCCAATAAAAATGCACCACCGCGCTGACAACAGGCTGATGTAATTTCATCCGCCGTCCAAGTCTTTGCCACAATATCTTCCTGGAACACGCGGGCTATGTTCCAATCAATAGTCACATCCCCAGTTACGACAACAGTTTTATTGTCTTGTGTTTTGTTCATCGAGAACCCCACCCAATACTCTACGATTAATTGACTTTTTTCAATTTAATTAGCAAGACTCTTGATTCCGATATTATGCTATATGAGCGACTACTAGTCAACATTAATAGCATATATGGTGAAAGGAAAAAGAAAAGGAAATGTCAATCAACTATTAGTACTAAAATTTGAAGCTTAGTGGAGACGGGGGAGGGTTGAACTCTCCCTGAAACACGATATATCGTCAATTGGCTAATTAGGTTCGTTCTTGTATATGTGACTTAAAAAATGGTATCACTATTGGCGTCACACCAACTTTGACAAGCTGGAATTAGCCTTTTTACTTCTAAAACAATGTTTTAGCAACTGCCCCTATTGACAATTTTTTTTTACCGTATTATAATTCTGTAAATATTGAAGTGACGCTTGATTATCATATTGATTTTAATATTGTGTGAACATTTATAATTAGTAGAAATAACATAGTTACCAGGCTAACAGACACATAAATGCGTAGTAAATTATACTGCGCTGTATTTACTAAAGGAGGCAAGCTATGAAAGCAGTACTCGCGCTCGCTATTGTTATTATATTGTTGGTACCGATGGCTACCACGTGGGGCTGCTCGGGAGATGGCGGTCAAATCCAGGATAAAACTGTCATATCTGCAGATGCCGATACTGATAATTATTTAGTCTGCACGCCGGAAGATACATACGACGAAGGCGCAATAACCTGTTACGTGGACAGCGTGAACGGGAACGACGAGAACGACGGTCTGTCAGAGGCATCTCCAGTAAAATCCCAATCGGCCATTGATCCTAGATGCACCGTGGTACGCTTCAAACGCGGCAGTGTCTTCAACGAAAAATTGGCCGTTCGTACTTTCTTTAACAAACTCGGCTTCGGCTACAACGTAAAAGTGTACACCAACTACGGTCCCGAAAGTGATCCCCTGCCCCATTTCAAAGTACCGAGCGAACCTGGGAGAGGCCCTGTGGTCCTTACGTTTTCTCCGCTAACCATCGATGGTCTGCATTTCTCGGGAGCCAGGGGCGACAACACCATGGTACATGATTTTGACAACGACGGAGATGGGATTACCAAAGGTATCGTCGGAGGTATCGGCGCCTTTCTAGGAGCCGCCACTACATTTATCAACAATGAAATCGACAAATGCGATATCGGCATCATGCTGGGCGGCCCAGGTTCTGTCGTACGCGGCAACTATGTGCACGACCTCATCATGGGCATCGACGAATCTCCCGGCGTGGATCCGAATCTGGTAGGCGGCGCTGAAGGTATTTTCGTTAACGCTTCCAACTGTGAGGTGTCGTACAATGCATTTATCAACTGTTCGGGTTATGCCGAGTGGGTGGGTGCAAACGGCAAGTACGACGGCGGTGCCACCGAAGTTTCCATAGCATCGGGCGGCACTATCGAAAATGTCCACATCCATCACAACTACGCCTACAACTGTTGCGGCTTTTTTGAAGTCGCCACGTACTTTGGTAATCAGGGCAAAGGCGTATTTAAGGATTCGTCATTCCATAACAACGTAATCGTCGACAGCGGTTGGATGGGACTGCTTCAGGTAAACAATACTGACCTTGAAAATATTCGCTTCTACAACAACACCCTCATCCAGCACAAGGGTTCCATTAACGAAGGATATCTTTGGATAATCTTCACCGCTGTATCATCGGGCATGCAAGGCGGCAGGCTTGTTCCCGGAACTGTGCACCTGACCAACAACCTGTTTGTTCTGGACGGTGTCACCCCCAAGGGCCGATTGATTGATCCGGCGTTTGATGCCAATAACAATATCGTTACCAACTACTGGGGTCCTGAAGATACTAAATATGTTGATCTCGGCTTTGCCGACATCACAGGAACCTCTGCATCATCTTTTGATCTGGTGAACGCCGACAGCCCTGCAGTGGACGCCGGCGCCGATATAGGCTATAACACACTGGACTACTTCAATCGTAAGCGTCCCAATGGCACCGCACCGGACATCGGCGCCATGGAATTCGGCTCCGCCCAGACCAAATGCATCCCGCGATTTCGAGCTGAGAGGGATCATTAGAGATGTATTTCCCCTCCCTGGACATATTTGATCCGCGGCGAAGCCATTGTTTATCTTTGTTGATATTTCTAATGGTGAATTGAAGCTCCCTGCAGCCCCCGCTCTCCGAGCGGGGATCTCCACAAAGTTCCGACAAGTCACCGACGGGCCAAAGCCGCCATTCTATAACCTATTTGAAGCGCTCAAGCACATGCCTGATAATAAGGTTGTAATATTCAGACCGGGCACAAAACAAAAAGAAACAGGCCCCGGAATTACCCGAGAGCCTGATTATGCTATGGTGGAGACGGGGGAGGGTCGAACTCCCCGTCCAAAAGAAGCTGTCCAGGATATGCTACAAGCTTAGTCAGCTCTTTAATCTTACCGGGCTTACCTCAACTGACCGAGTTAAGCCCAGCCAGCCGATAAATCTTTCACCGCTTTTATCGACATTAAAGCGGCGGCACCCCAACTTTTCGGCACCCAATCCTGACCCGTCGGGGTGAGGTCAGGTTGGATGGCAACCTATGTTAGGCTGCAACCATTACTGGTTCTGCGTTTGTTTTTTGCCAGCGGTTTTAGGAGGGACCGGCACCTCCGCCTGCAGTCCTGTAACGCACCTCCTCTGTCGAAACCACGCGTCCCCATATATATATTTTAACGACTTTTTATCGTTCTGGCTAGTTCTCTTTCCGCCTCGCGACGGCTGATAGCCTCGCGTTTATCATAGAGTTTTTTGCCTTTAGCCAGGGCTATTTCAACTTTAGCAATGCTACCCTTAAGATATAGTCTGGTCGCCACTAGTGCTAGACCCTTTTCTGCTACCTTGCCAGTCAGGTTCAATATCTCTTTCCGATGCATCAAGAGTTTACGGGGTCGGGTTGGCTCATGACTCATATAGCTACTAGCCTCATAGCGGGCGATGTGGGCATTATAAAGCCATAACTCGCCGCGCTCGGGTCGTACATAAGCATCGCCGAGGCTAACTTTACCGCCGCGTACCGACTTTATTTCCGAGCCGGTAAGAGCGATGCCAGCCTCAAAGGTTTCACCAATAAAATAGTTGTGATAAACCTTACGATTGGTAGCGATATTTTTAATAGCCATATCCATTAAATTTTACCACATCGAAGAAAGTGCAACCTTGAGATATAAAGTGCCTATTGGAATAATAGACTATTCCACAGTGACGCTTTTAGCCAGGTTACGTGGGAAATCTATCGGGCAGCCGCGTTCTTTAGCGACAAAGTAGGCTAAAAGCTGCAGGGCTACTGAATTTACTACCGGAGTAAAGAGTGGGTCAACGTGAGGTACCTTAATAACGTAATCCGCCAGGTCTTTAATGATTTCATCATCTTCATCGACCAGGGCAATAACTGGCGAACTTCTGGCTTTTATTTCTTTGATGCTGGTGACGATGGCTTCGTAGGTATTATCTTGAGCAACTACTGCCACCACCGGCGTTTTTTCACCGAGTAAGGCGAAAGGACCGTGCTTTAATTCCCCGGCGGCGTAGCCTTCAGCATGGATATAGGATATTTCCTTAAGCTTAAGAGCGCCTTCCAGGGCTACGGGGTAGTTGATGCCCTTGCCGATATAAAAAACATTATCGTAAGTCGCCAGTTTTTTTGCTAAAGTGGCAATTTCATCCTCGTTATCCAATACCTGCTGTACATTCACCGGCAACTGCCTTAATTCCATGGTAAGTTCATCCAGCTTCGCAGCATCCACCTTAGCGTAAGGCAAGGCTAACCAATATAGAGAGATTAGTTGGGCAATAAATGATTTACTAGCCGCTACGCTTATCTCTGGTCCGGCGCGTATATATATAACCTTATCGGCAAGGCGAGTAATAGAGCTGCCGACAACGTTGGTAACCGCAATAATGCGACTGCCCTTCCCTTTGAGTTTTTTGACGGCTTTTAGTATATCACGGGTCTCACCGGACTGCGTGACAACAATAACCTGATCCCCAGCGGATGACTGCCCACTATAATTAAATTCATCGGCAAGCTCAACTCTTACCGGAATATCCATCAGACCTTCAATGATGTATTTACCTACCAAGCCAGCATGATACGATGTGCCACATCCAAGGATAATCGTATTCTCTAGACTGCCGCCATCCGCGCTGGCGAGTTCAACCTTTGGCTCTGAAGTTGAGAGATATTCGGCCAGAGTATCCCTAATAACCTTAGGCTGCTCGTGGATTTCTTTAAGCATAAAGTGCTCGTAGCCGCCCTTCTGGGCATCTTCCATACTCCACGAAATTTTATGCTCTTTTCGTTTAATAGCGTTGCCATTCTGCCTAACTTTTACATCGGAAGTAGTAACCACGGCGATGTCGTCATCTTCCAGGTAAATGACGCGACTGGTATAATCCAGCAAAGCCGGCACGTCCGAGGCGATGTAGTTCTCCCGGTCACCGATGCCGACTACCAGGGGGCTTTCCTTCCTTATGGCGATCAATCTGTTTTCGCCGACCATCATAGCAATCATGGTATAAGAACCCTCAAGCTCCTGCATCGCCAGCGCCACGGCTTTTTCAAAATCGCCTTTATAATACTTCTCAATCAAGTGCGGGATAATTTCGGTATCGGTTTCGGAAGCTAGAACATGCCCTTCGGCTTCCAGTTTTTCCCTTAATTTCATAAAATTATTAATCGTGCCGTTATGGACGACGGCAATCCGCCCTTTGCAGTCGCAATGCGGGTGGGCGTTTATTTTGTTTGGTACGCCATGAGTCGCCCAGCGTGTGTGCCCGATGCCTGTCTTACCATCATGAGGCTTAAGCATTTGTGCCAGGGCTTTTACGCGAATGGCGTCTTTATAAACTTTAATATCACCATTATCGATGGCGATACCGCAGGAATCATAGCCGCGGTATTCCAGTTTGCCCAGAGAATTTAAGAGAATCGGTTGGGCTTTTTTATCTCCGATGTATCCGACGATGCCACACATTATGTCAATTCCTTAATAAACTAAGCTACGGTCGGGTAAACGACCGCTGATTAATTTCATGAGCTGAATCTGGCAGTAATTGCCTACAATTACACCCGGTTGTGCGGTTACATTACTTTCAATCTTACAATCCTCGCCCATGATGACGCCAACATTTATCTTAGGGCTTTCTTCACTGATTCGAACGTCGCTGGGTCCGCCAAGGGCGGTAAATCTTCCTTTAATGACGCAGCCTTTATCGATTACCGAATCGCTGATAAAGCAGCCGGGACCCAGATTAACGTCATCGCCGATAACGCTATTCTTTATCTGGGTGAAAGCCGCTAAAACGACATTATCACCGATACTGGTAGAGGGCATGACACAGACATGGGGTCCGATATCGCAACCCCGCCCGATTACCGCCGGACCGTAAATACTGGAACCTGCCCGGATAACCGTCCCCTCCCCTATCACAACTTTTCCTTTGATAATAGCGCCATCTTCGATAGTACCGCCCACACCAATTTCAATCTTCTGGAGAATTGCGTCATTAAGGCTGATAACGTCCCAGGGATAGACGACATCAAGCCAGGTGCCTTTAGTCTCCACCGCTTTTATCGTATAGCCTTCAGCAAGCATGTTATTCAGAACATCAGGTATATCGAGCATGTTTTCCGTATAATCAAAAACGTCTTTGGTAAAGGCATAAATGCCGGTGTTAACCAGATTACTACCCGCTTCTTTGGGTTTTTCTATAATTCCTTCGACTTTACCGCGCTTGACATTCACCACGCCGTACCTGGTTGGATCGTTGACTCGTTTGACGAGTACGGCCGCCGGTGTAATTTCCGTAAATTCAGCCAGCGTCGGCGCTTCAATGAGGTTATCGCCGGGTAAAACCAGAAATTCGTTTTTTACTTTATCCTTTGCCTGCATCAGTGCATGAGCCGTGCCGAGCTGCTGCGCTTGAGTGACGTAGGTTATTTTCACGCCGAGCTGTTCACCGGAGCCAAAATAATCGTAAACCTGCTCCTTACGGTAGCCGACCACGAGAACAATATCACGGATGCCGTTCTGGGCTAAAGACTCAATGATGAACTGCAGTATAGGTTTATCTGCGATGGATATCATCGCCTTCGGCCTGGTAACGGTAAACGGTCTTAATCTCTGCCCCTCGCCTGCCGCTAAAATTACTGCCTGTTTCATAGTCCACACCTCAAAATAGCTTAGTATTCGGTAAAATATTCCCCCGCGCCACCACCCCCGGACCGATAAAGGTATCATTACCAATCACCGTGCCTATATTGATGCAGGCATTTATCCCGGTTTTTACATTGTCGCCGATGATAGCCCCCAGCTTTTGTCGTCCGGTATCAATGCCAACTACAGAGATATTCTTTTCATCGAGTCGTAAGTTGGCGATTTTAGTGCCAGCCCCGAAGTTACAGCCTTCGCCGATAACGCTATCACCGATATAGTTCAGGTGCGGCACATCGGTGTCGTTCATGATGATAGAGTTCTTGATTTCTACAAAGGCGCCGATATGACAATCGTTGCCGATGGTCGTTGATGGACGGATATAACAATTAGGTCCGATACGGCAATCCTCACCGATAATAACAGGACCCTCGATATAGGTACCGGATTTAATAACGGTGTTTTTACCGATGACGACTGCTCCCTTCAAGACTACGTTATCCTCTACCTTGCCGAGGTTTTTCGATTTAAGCGTTGCCATCATCGTTTCATTAGCGCGTAATAAATCCCAGGGGTAGCTGAAGTCCTGCCAGGATTTCAGTTGTATATAATGTAGTCCAGATTTCCCGCTTATTAATATTTTCAGCGAATCGGTAATTTCATATTCGCCACGCGGTGATTTTTCTGTTTTATCGATAGCTTTAAAAATATCCGGCGTGAAAAAATATATACCGGCGTTAGCCATATGAGATGGAGGATGCTGCGATTTTTCGTAAATACCGACTACTTTAGCGCCGGAGAGTTCCACTATTCCCAGATCGCTTGTGTCCTTTACTTCGAAGACACCCATAGTATTTTGAGTGCTTTTCATCATCCGCTTGATGTCCGCGCGATTGATAATGACATCCCCGTTAATGACCAGGAAATTGCCCTTCACTACCGTGGCTACCATGCGGATGGCATCAGCCGTACCAAGCTGCTTACGCTGCTCGGAATAGTCTATTTTTACCCCCCACTTTTTCCCGTCCCCGAAATAGCTGCGTACCTGCTTATCGCAATAGCCAACGACGAAGATAAACTGCAAGACACCCGCTGCTTTGGCTTCGATAAGGAGATGCTCAAGAATCGGCTTACCCACAATAGGCAACATCACCTTAGGTCTGGTAGCCGTAAGCGGATGCATGCGTTTACCTTCGCCTGCCGCTAAAATTACTGCTTTCAATTCGCTTTCACTCCATTATCCACGGTAAATAGGTCCTTGCTGAATAAAGCGCGTGTGCCGGAAGAGCCAAAAAGACTCATGTTACATTAATTCTACTACTATACGAACAAAAGTCAACCAAATAGCTTTAATTAAACTACATGTTGCAGAATATCTGGGAAGTAATATAATGAATATCGTATAGGGGAAACATATGATAGAGCCAGAGGACAAAAATAGCGATAGCGTAAGCACTTATGATGAGCTTCTGCCGGCGGAAATGGCTTCTAAAGCGCAGGACATCGGTATCAAGAAAGCCAACCTCGATTTCCTTAGCACCTTCGCCCTAGGAGTATTAGCTGGCGCTTTCATCGCGCTGGGATGTATTTTCTATACTATTTCTCAAACCACCATCGGTGGCGTGACAATGTCCTGGGGATTGAGCCGGGTAATTGGCGGTATTGCCTTTAGTCTTGGGCTAATACTAGTCATCGTAGGCGGGGCAGAGCTATTTACCGGTAATAACCTGATTATCATGGCCTGGGCAAGCCGTAAGCTTTCGACATGGCGCGTGATACGCAACTGGGGAATCGTCTATATCGGGAATTTATGCGGGGCAGTGGCGACTGCCCTTTTCGTTTTCTGCGGTCATCATTACCAGATGGCAGGAGGAGCCGTAGGTTTAACGGCTTTAAATATTGGACTAGATAAAGTAAATCTGGATTTTAGCCAGGCGATAATACTGGGAATCCTCTGTAACGCGATGGTATGTATGGCTGTCTGGCTTACCTACAGCGCCCGTACGGTTATGGGCAGAATTTTGGCGATAATCTTCCCCATTGCCGGATTTGTCGCCGCTGGTTTTGAACACTGTGTGGCAAATATGTACTTTATACCCTATGCGATACTCGTAAAAGTCGGGGGTTCGGACGCCTTCTGGCAAAGTATCGGCACCACTGCCACCAGCTATGATAACTTGACCTGGGGTTCATTCTTCGTGTATAACCTGATACCGGTGACTATCGGCAATATGATTGGGGGCGTGTTCTTCGTCGCCCTGGTCTATTGGGTTATTTATCTACGTAAGAATCAGCCAAAACTCCGTTAGCATTTGGCAGCTTTAACGCCTAAATATTGTCCCACCAGCTCCATTGCGCAGTACTTGCCGCACATGCTGCATGCCGTACCTTTTGTGGCGCGCTGCTTATGTACCCTCTGGAACTTTTCCGGGTCGAGTGCCAGCTTCGCCTGCGCTTCCCAGTCCAGTTTTTTACGCGCCAGCGACATTTGTTTATCCCTTTCCATCGCGCCGTGAACACCCTTAGCGATGTCGGCGGCATGAGCCGCGATACGAGAAACAATAACCCCCTCCCGGACGTCATCAATATCCGGAATAGCGAGGTGCTCCGAGGGCGTGACATAGCAAAGAAAATCTGCGCCGTACATAGCGGCAATGGCGCCACCGATAGCCCCGGTAATATGGTCGTACCCCGCCGCGATATCGGTCACCAGCGGACCTAGTACATAGAACGGTGCGTTTTTACAAATAGCCTTCTGCAGTTTAACATTGGTCTCAATCTGGTTTATGGGCACATGACCTGGTCCTTCCACCATCACCTGAACGCCGGCTTTCCATGCTCTTTCTACCAGTTCTCCAAGCGTTAACAGTTCCTCAACTTGCGTGCGGTCGGTGGCATCGGCAAGACTGCCCGGACGCATACCATCGCCGAGACTTAAGGTAACGTCGTATTCATGGGCGATATCCAGCAAACGGTCGTACTGCTCATAGAGGGGATTCTCGCGTTCGTGATGCAGCATCCACCCCAGAATAAAAGCCCCGCCGCGTGAGACGACGTCCGTCACCCTGCCTTGCTGCTTGAGTCGAGCGATGGCGCCCTGGGTTACACCGCAGTGCACGGTAATAAAATCCACGCCGTCACGGGCATTATCTTCAATAGCTTTAAAGATATCATCGGCAGTCATCTTAATAATGGCGCCGTGGTCTTGAATAGCTCGCACACCGGCTTGATAAATGGGTACTGTGCCGATAGCCTTAGGGCTGGCTTCTATAATCGCCCGCCGGATAGCGGCGATATCACCGCCAGTGCTTAAATCCATCACTGTATCCGCCCCGGCATCAAGAGCCACCCACAACTTAGCAATCTCGGTGTTGATGTCGCCGAAATCAGAAGACGTGCCAATATTGGCGTTTACTTTCGTGGCTAAACCTTCGCCGACGCCGCAGGGTTTAAGTCCTCCATGCCGCACATTAGCCGGAATTACCACCCTGCCTTGAGCTACCCTTTCGCGAAGGATATTGACGTCCACTCCTTCATCTTGAGCAACTTGCCACATTTGTGGCGAGGTATCGCCTTTAGCGGCTATTTCTAACTGTGTCATTACCATCACCCCCTCAAAATAATAAAACCAAGGGTTACCAGTATGTATTCGTCCCTTGGTCTTACGTTAAGGCCGCTTCCCTACGCTCGTATTATCGAGTTCAGGTTCCAAGGGTCGTCCCAAAATTAGCGGGACTCTCAGCCTGGCGCACCCCTAGCGGATAGTGTACTTTAATTATATGACAGAGTCAGGGCCAAAGCAACCGACTCTATTTAAACGGCAGCGTCCACTGTGAACCGGAATTGTTCATAAAAAAGTGGTCGCCGAACTGCTCTGCCAGATAGGCTGAAGCCTCGAAGCCAGTGCAGTGAGAAACCCCTAGATACTGTACGCCCATTTTTTTCAAGTCTGTCGCGGTCTTTTCCCAGCGCGGATTTTCAGCGTTAAGCAGGTGCGTGCCGCCGATGGCAGCATAAATTAGTTCTTTACCAGTTACCTTCTGTGCCTGTTTTAGTGTGTTGATAATACCGTGATGAGCGCAGCCTAAGATAACTACCAGCCCGTATTCGGTGTCAATGACCAGAGCGAGGTCATCCTTAAGCTCATCGGGCAGCATCTCGCCGGTTTTTTTATCGAAGAGCCCGCTATCGATTTCCTCATATGACGAAAGCATGGGAATCTCCCCAGTAGTCAGAAAATGGTCGGTAATGCGTACTGGTTTGGCTGTTAGATTAAAACGCGCCCCGAGACTTTCCAGCAATTCCCGTTGAAAGGGCACACCGCTATAATGCTCTCCCCGCTTACGCCAGCGTGTATATTTCGGCGCCCAGATATCGGGGTGGGCGATGACTTCGATAGGCTTTTTTATCATTGTTAAGACCTGGCGTAGGCCTCCCGTATGGTCGCGGTGACCGTGACTCAACACTATTTTATCGACTTTCGCGAGGTCGATATCGAAGAGCTGAGCGTTATGTACCGCGGCGATGCCGTCGCCGGTATCGAAAAGGACGTTAACGCCATCCGCCTCGATAAACATGCAGAGTCCCCACTCCGCTAAATAGCCTAGCTCGGCGGTGTTTTCTGCCAGTGTGGTTATTTTTATTTTCATAACTTCCTCATATTATAATGGCCAGCCCAGCCATTCAAAAACCCCAATCATTCTTAAACCTATATACAAAAGGATTATGACAAAAACATAGATAAGAAACTGGCGAGAAACCCGGTGGGTGGTAATCGCCCCAATCTGCACCATAATTGCACTGGGTATCGCCAGTAAAACCCATGAGGTAAGATTAATATAGCCGACGGAATAATCTAGCTTATCCACCACGCCTATGCCACTGATGATATAACCGATAATACCACCGATACTGGTGAACATCATCACCGCCAGCGATGTGCCGACAGCCTGACGTATCTTGAATTTCAACGCAATAACTAGTATCGGCATCAATAATACCCCACCGCCAACGCCCAGCAGACCAGAAAACAAACCTATTGGTATTGCCCACAACGCCCATATCCAGGGCCGTTTTTCTGGCTCCACTGCTTCCTTTTCTCTGGTGGTAAAAAACATCCGGATACAACTGATAATAGCAATTGCACCGAAGACTATTTTAAGGGTTGAACCGGGGATATGCCCTGATAATATCGCGCCAATTAAACCAAAAACCAGACCGCACCCACCCATAATAAGCGCCATCCTCCAGGCTACCGCTCTTTCACGATGGTGCCTGAAAGCGCCGCTAATCGCCGTCGTAAGCACTACCAACAAACTGGTGCCGAAAGCCGTCTTAATCGCCACGTCCGGCGTAAAACCCATGTTGGTGTAGACAAGGTATTGTAGGGGCGTCATGATGAAAGCCCCGCCTAAACCCAGCATGCCGCCGGCAAAACCCGCGACGGCACCGGTAGCCAGCAATATCAGAATGTCATAAGCAGACATACGAAATTACTTTCCCAGTTTATCCTTAACTGCTTTAATCTTACCTTCGATAGTCAGGGGTTTATCAAGACGTTCATCGATGCGGATGGTAGTGACCACCCTTTTCGCGCCGGCATCGAAAGCCGAGCGGTGCATCCTTTGTGCTAGCGACAGGAGTTTATCCAGGTCGCCTTCAATAATAGTGTTCATGGCGGTCAGCTCGTACTTTATACCCGGTTCATTCTTGAGGATACGCACGGCGCCGGCGACATACTCGCTTACCGAGGGTTTAGCCGTCCCTACTGGCACGACGCTGATATCAATCATCGCCATTTGCGTTCACCCCCTTCAATTAAATATACACTTTTATTTTAGTGATTCACCGTATAAAAGACAATAAAGAATAAGCAGAATAGCTGATTAAACTTAAAACGCGCTCAACTATAATCAAAGTACGATGAAAGATACTCAATGAAAGGAGGTAAACACAATGTCAGCGGAACAAAATAAAGCCAAAGAACTCCTGATGGTAACGGAAGCCCTAAATAAAGGAAATCTGGCGGTAGTGGACGAGCATTTGACGCCCGACTTCATCTATCACGGTCCGTCCGGCGAAATAAAGGGTATTACCGATTACAAGCAGTTCCTGGCTAATCTACGCACGGCGTATCCGGACATCCATGTGGATGTTAAAGACATTGTTGCGGAAGGCAACCTGGTAGCCACCCGCACTCATTGCACCTTTACTTTTACCGGACAAACCGATGCCATACCTCCGACCGGTAAAAAAGTATCCATGTCCGGCACTATCATTGACCGTTTTAAAAATGGGAAATTGGCGGAAACGTGGGAACACTACGACCGTCTCGACCTGAATCAGCAACTGGGGCTTTTATCTTACAAAAGGGTAGCTGTCTAAAGAAATGGTGTTTATATGAACAATTATTACGTTTTTAATGTTTGCTCTAGCTTGATAAATTAAGCTAAAATGTTAGGAGCAATTAAAGGAGGATTTTAATGGCTTACGACGTATCAAAAATGAGAGACTGGCAGATAGCTGAAGCTGCCATGGAAAAGTTTCCGACTCCGGATGAGTGGCGGGAAAAACTGGGACTTAAAAAGGATGAAATTTATGCCTACGGTAAAGTTGCCAAGGTCGATTTCCTGAAAGTTATCGACCGCCTTAAGAATAAACCGGACGGTAAGTATATTGAAGTTACCGCGGTTACCCCTACCCCACTGGGCGAGGGTAAGACCACTACCGTTATGGGGCTTATCGAGGGGTTGGGTTATCAAAAAGAGAACGTAGGCGGCTGTATCCGCCAGCCTTCGGGCGGACCTACGATGAACGTTAAGGGCACTGCCGCCGGTGCCGGCAATGCTTTACTAATCCCGCATACCGAGCTTTCCATGGGTCTTACCGGCGATATCAACGATATTATGAACGCCCATAACCTGGCGATGGTAGCTCTGACCGCCAGGATGCAGCATGAACGAAATTATGACGACGAGCAACTAGCCCGTCTTAGCCACATGCGCCGTCTGAATATCGACCCCCTCCGCGTGGAAATGGGATGGGTCATGGATTTCTGCGCACAGGCTCTACGCAATATCATCATCGGTATCGGCAGCCAGAAGACCGATGGCTATATGATGCAGTCGAAGTTCGGTATCGCTGTCGGCTCCGAATGTATGGCTATCCTCTCTATCGTCACCGACCTGGCTGACCTGCGCAAGCGGCTCGGCGAAATCACCGTCGCTTATGATAAGAAGGGCAAGCCGATTACCACTAGCGACCTTGAGGTTGCCGGCGCCATGACCGCCTGGATGCGCAATACGATTAATCCTACACTTTGCAGCACAGCGGAATACCAGCCTTGTTTCGTACATGCGGGACCCTTCGCCAACATCGCCGTGGGGCAGTCATCGATTATCGCTGACCGTATCGGTCTTAAAATGTTCGATTATCATGTCACTGAAAGCGGCTTCGCCGCGGATATCGGCTTCGAGAAGTTCTGGAACGTCAAGTGCCGCTACAGCGGACTTAAACCCAATGTATCCGTACTGGTAGCCACCGTACGCTCCCTCAAAATGCACGGCGGTGGACCTAAAGTCACACCCGGCGTACCCATACCTGAAGAATATAAGAAATCCAATCCTGGATTGGTTGAAAAAGGCTGCGAAAACCTGGTGCACCACATCAACACCATCCGGGAGTCGGGCGTCAACCCGGTGGTCTGTATCAATAGCTTCCCCACTGATACTAAGGAAGAACTAAATATCATTCGTAAGGCAGCCGAAAAAGCCGGAGCCCGTTACGCTGTTGGCACTTATTATGCCGAAGGTGGTGCCGGCGCAAGTGAACTCGCCGACGCGGTGAAAGAAGCCTGTAAACAGAAGGTCAACTTTAAATTCCTCTATCCCAATGAGATGAAACTGCGAGACCGCGTGGAAAAGATTGCCAAGTTCGTTTATGGCGCCGACGGCGTATCCTGGAACGCCACCGCGATGGAAAAAGCCAAGGCTTTCGAAGCTGACCCGAAATATAACGACTATGCCACAATGATGGTGAAAACGCATCTATCACTGACACATGACCCGACCCTCAAAGGCGTGCCCAAGGGTTGGACATTACCTATCCGCGATATCCTGATTTACTCCGGCGCCAAGTTCCTCTGCCCGGTAGCGGGCGATATCAGTTTGATGCCGGCTACTGGTTCCGACCCGGCTTTCCGTAAAGTAGACGTCGATGTGAAAACCGGTAAAGTACATGGTTTGCACGACGTAGACTAGAATAAAAGTAGCTTAATCGATAATAACAAATATCATGTTTTATATCAGGGGGTAAATATGGCAGAAAAGTTAACCGATAAACCTACAAAGACTTTTTTAGATGAATTAGCCAGTTCGGCACCGGCACCAGGCGGCGGCAGCGTCGCGGCACTTTCGGGCGCTCTTGGCGCAGGTTTAATAAGCATGGTTTGTAATCTGACCCTGGGCAAAGAGAAATACGCCGCCGTTCAGGACGATATATCCGATATACTAAAAAAGTCCGAGAGCTTACGTAAAGAACTTACTGAACTACTTGAAGAAGATGTACGGGTATACACCGAACTTTCACAAACGATGAAGATGCCGCGTGACACTGAAGAACAGAAGTCAGCTCGTGCTAAACTGATGGATAAGGCGCTTAAAGCCGCTACTAATGTCCCGATGCGCGTCGCGGAAGCCTGTGTTGCCGTTATGGAATTGTGTCCATCGGCAGCTGAAAAGGGTAATACTAACGCCGTAAGTGATGTTGGCGTAGGCATATTAATGGCTGAAGCCGGCTTACGCAGTGCGGCGCTAAACGTCCTCATCAATCTCGGTTGGATTAAGGATGAAAGTTTTGTCGCCGAAAGCCGTAAGAAACTAAATGACTTACTCAAGGGTAAACCGGAACTTCGCGACAAAATTTACAATCTTGTGGTAAGCAAACTATAACCGATTAAAAGCTGGAGGTATGAAATATGACCGCGACGATATTAAACGGTAGCGAATTGGCTAAATCAATGCGGGCGGAAATTGAAGCAGAAGTTGCTGACTTTGTGAAGAAATATAATTATAAACCAACCGCCGCCGTTGTACGGGCGGGCGACGACCCGGCTTCTATCAGTTATAGCAACGCCCTAGAAAAAGCGCTTGGCGGTAGAGGATTAGGATTTCAACTCCACACCTTGTCAGGTAATGCCACACAGGCTGAAATCGTAGCCCTCGTTACTAAATTGAATAAAGATGCCACCATACACGGCATTATGGTACAGGAACCTCTACCTAAAGGTATAGACGAAGCGGCGGTCAAGGAAGCACTATCACCCGCTAAAGATGTTGACGGAGTACACCCCGTAAATGCAGGACGTCTAGCGCAGGTCGCGCCCGTTGGCAGGCCGCCAATGGTTGGACCGTTCTTTGCGCCGGCGACACCTTCGGGCGGAATGGAAATCCTCAAAAGACAGGGCGTGAAACTAGCCGGCAAGCACGCCGTCGTCGTTGGACGTTCGAACATTGTTGGCAAGCCCATGGCATTCCTGCTTCTCCGAGAAAACGCTAGCGTTACCCTTTGCCATTCCCAAACCGATGACCTGCCTGGCATGTGCCGGACGGCGGATATATTATGTGCCGCCGTAGGTAAAGCGAAAATGATTAAAGGGGACTGGATAAAGCCGGGGGCAATTGTTATTGACTTCGGCGTGAATTTTGTAGATGAAAAAATGGTAGGTGACGTTGATTTTGATGAGGCAGTCAAAGTAGCAGGAATGATTACACCTGTGCCCGGCGGCACCGGACCAATGACGAACGTCATGCTGATGAAAAACGTGATTGAAGCCGCCAAGATAGCCGCTGGTCTTAAATAAATCTTATAGATACGTTATAATTAGGGGGTTATGGGGGGATGTAATTCTCCCTCGACCCCCTTAATATTTATCCGCTTGAAGGAGATAGAATGCCGTTCGAGGTTCCCAAGACAATCTATAACGGGAAAATCCAAGAGGTAACGCTGGGTAAAGGTGCCAAGGCGGTAACCGTCGGTGGCGAAACGGCTTACCCATTCTATCTTTTCGAAGGGCAGATGCCTCATTTACCCCGCATAGCTATGGAAGTTTACGACATGCCCCCCGATGACTGGCCGGATGCGGCACGCAAACCTTTCGCTGACGTGATTAATGACCCGGTTGCCTGGGCACAGAAATGCGTCAAAGATTATAAAGCGGAGATAATTTGTCTCCAGCTCATCAGCACCGACCCTAATGGTGAGAACCGCCCTGCCGATAAAGCCGCCAGCATAGTGAAAAAGGTTGCCGATGCTATCGACGTACCTTTAATCGTCTGGGGCACTGCCAACCATGAAAAGGACATCGAAGTCTTAATCGCCGTCGCGGAAATCTGCCGCGACAAAAACCTGATTTTAGGTCCCGTAGCAGAAGGCGACCATCAACAAATCGGCGAGGTAGCTACTCGATTTAAGCATGTTATTGCCGCCGCTACTCCCATCGACATCAACCTCGCCAAGCAGCTAAATATCTTACTGGGTAATGTAGGCGTCCCCGATAACAAACTGGTCATGGACCCCACGGTTACTGGTATCGGCTACGGTATTGAGTACTGTTACTCGGTGATGGAAAGAATGAGAATCGCAGCGCTTACACAGCAGGACACCAAACTACAGTACCCCATTATCTGCAATCTAGCTAAAGAAGTCTGGAAGACGAAAGAAGCCAGGATTACCGCGAAGGATAATCCGAAGATGGGGGACGCCAAAAAACGGGGTATTTTACTAGAAGCCATGACCGCAACACTTCTACTGATGGCTGGCGCCGATATTTTGATAATGCGACACCCCGACGCGATAAAACTGGTTAAAGATTTGATTACTGACCTGGTAGCTGGATGAGGGAGACTTAAGATGGCATTGACCGGAATAGAAATTTTCAAACTGCTGCCGAAGACCAACTGCGGCGACTGCGGCGTGCCCACGTGCCTCGCTTTTGCCATGGCTTTAGCCGCCGCTAAAGTCGACTTAAGCCAATGTCCCCACCTTTCCGATGAGGTCCGCGCTAAGCTAATGGAAGCGTCTGCCCCACCCATTTTGCCCGTAACCATTGGCGTGGGAGATAATGTATTAAAAATCGGTGGCGAGACGGTGATGTTCCGCCACGAAAAAAGGTTCGAAAACCAGCCTGGCATCGCCATCCTCATTACGGATAAAATATCCGATGCTGAAGTAACCGCTAGACTGAAAAAAGTGAATGAACTGGTTTACGAAAGGGTAGGCATAACCTTACGCGCCAACCTAGTGGCGGTAAAATCAGAGACGGGTAATGCTGCCAAATTTGCCACCCTCGTAAGTAAGGTTAAAACTGGCACCGACGCCAATATCATACTGATGAGCGAGAAAGCGGATATTCTGGCGGCGGGCATTAAAATCTGTGTTGACCGCAAGCCGTTACTTTACGCCGTTACCAAAGAAAACATATCCGCTATATTAACGCTGGCTAAAGAGTCCGCTTGCCCGGTTGCGGTTAAAGCCAAGAATATCGAAGATACTGCCGCGCTAACGGAACAACTAGCCGCGGCGGGCATCAAGAATATCGTCCTGGACACAGGGGCGAGAAATATGCGTCAGGCATTGCAAGACCAGTTAATTATCCGCAGCGCCGCGCTGAATAAAAAGTACCGCCCCCTCGGTTATCCCACCATCGTCTTCCCCTGCGAGATGACTGATAACCCGATGAAAGAGGCACTTATCGCCGCCGTCTTCATCGCCAAGTACGCCGGAATAATTGTCCTTTCCGATTTCCAAGGAGAAGTCCTTTTCCCGCTGCTGGTAGCTCGACTAAATATCTACACCGACCCCCAGCGCCCGATGACCACCAAGCAGGGCATTTACGAAATCAATAATCCTGACGAAAACTCTCCATTGATGGTCACCTCTAACTTCTCCCTCACCTACTCAATAGTTGCGAGCGAAATAGAGAACAGCAAAGTGCCTAGTTACCTCTTCGTTAAAGACACCGAAGGGCTTTCTGTAGTAACATCATGGGCGGCGGGGAAGTTCACCGGCGAAGGTATTGGTAGCGCTATCCTGAAAAGCGGCATTACCGATAAAATCAAACACCGCAAGCTTATTATCCCCGGTTACCTCGCTGATGAGCGCAATGCTATTGCCGAAGAAATGCCCGGCTGGGAAATTATCATTGGGCCTAAAGACGCCGCTGATATCACGCCATTTCTGAAAGCCTTTAAACCGTAAGGAGATAAAATGATTCTTATCGGTGGGAATATTAACGCCATGTCGCCGAGGATATCTACGGCATTCAAGGAGAGAAATGCCGCACTTATCCAAAAAATGGCTAAGGTAGAAGCTGACGCCGGCATGGACATTCTTGACATCAATATCGGCCCGGTACGCAAGGGCGGTGACGAGCTAATGTCCTGGGTAGTACAAACCGTCCAGTCTGTTACCGATAAAAAGCTCTCGTTGGATACTGCGAATATGGATGCTATCGAAGCTGGACTAAAAATAAGTAAAAACAAAATTCTCATCAACTCGGTTTCTTTGCAGTCCAGCCGTATCGACCGGGGATTTGCCCTAGCCCAAAAATATAACGCCGACCTTATCGGCCTTCTCTGGAGCAATGAAGGCATGCCTCGCGACGCTAATGAAAGAGCGATGTATACCGTAGATTTTGTGTACAAAGCCAACGCAGCTGGCATCAAAAACGATAGGATTTGGATTGACCCCATCGTTAGTCCGGTGTCCGTCGAAATCAACCAGGTTAAAGCCTGTGTGGAATTCATGGCGATGCTGGGCGATATTGCCCCGGGGTGCAGATCGGTGGCAGGGATTACTAACGTTTCTAACGGAGCGCCAGCCGAACTACGGTGCTGGCTCGACCGCACCTATATGATAATGCTGATGAAGCATGGTTTATACTCCTCAATCGTTAATGCCTTCGATAAAGATTTGGTAGCGATTGCCCGCGGCAAGCGACCGGATATCGTTAAACTTGTTCATGGGATAATGGATGGGGGAAAACTGGATATTGCTTCACTTCCGAAAGAAATGGCTAACTATGCCCGTACGACACGCGTGTTGATGGGAGAATCGCTTTACTCTCACTCCTGGCTGGAAGTATAAAGGCAAATACCTTAAAATAATATTGGTAACATCTCTTCATCAGTTCAAGAAAATTGGAGGTGATTCCCCTGACCACAGATACTTTAACCACAGCTGATGTGCAGGGTAAATTACACGATATTTTCTCCCATTATACCGGCGAGCAAGATGAACTTATCGCCATTCTACAGGAGACGCAGGGACAGTTCCATTACCTGCCAGCCGCAGCAATTAAAGAGATAGCTAAATTCTTACATACTTCTGAAAGCTCTGTTTATGGAGTCGGTACTTTTTATGCCCAGTTTAAACTTACACCCCAGGGGAAAAAGGTAATACGCGTCTGTCGCGGGACGGCTTGCCATGTGCGTGGTTCGGCTAAAGTCTTGAGTGAGGTAGAAAAACTGCTGGGCATCAAAGCCGGTGAGACGACAAAGGACATGGAGTATACGCTGGAGACGGTCGCCTGCATCGGCGCCTGTGCTTTAGCGCCGACGATGACGATAGATGACGAGGTTCACGGCAAGATGACTCCCAAGAAAGCGGCGGAGGTTTTAGGTGTCAGAAACGCAAACTGATAACAAACAACGCACCATATTTATCTGTCAGGGAACCGGCTGCGCTTCCGGCAAGTCGATGGAAATCACCGAGGCTTTAAATAAAGCCGTAAAAGAAGCGGGACTGGAGGGGGTCAAAGTTGATTTCACCGGCTGCCACGGCTTCTGCGAGCAGGGCCCGGTGGCTATCGTGGAACCGGAGGAGATTTTTTACACCCATGTAACCCTCGCCGACGTGCCGGAGATAGTGACGTCTCATTTACGCGACGGCAAACCGGTCGAGCGCCTTTTTTATAAAGACCCGACGACCGGACAGGCAATACCATTCCATAAAGATATCAAGTTTTACAGCATCCAACAGCGTATCGTGCTGCGTCATTGCGGGGGCATCAATCCTGAAAGAATCGAAGATTATTTAGCTTTAGGCGGTTATGAATCGCTGAAAAAAGTGCTCAAGGAAATGACGCCAGAACAGGTCATTGATATTATTAAGCGTTCCGGATTGAGGGGAAGAGGTGGGGCAGGCTTTTCCACCGGTCAAAAATGGCAATTCTGCCGCGACGCTAAAGGCGACCAGAAGTATATGATATGCAATGCCGATGAAGGCGACCCAGGGGCATTCATGGACCGCAGCACGATGGAAGGCGACCCGCATACCGTACTGGAAGGTATGGCTATCGCGGCTTATGCTATCGGGGCTAGCGAGGGCTATATTTATATCAGGGCGGAATACCCGCTGGCAGTAAAACGTGTGCGGCTGGCTATCAAGCAGGCCGAGGAAAAGGGTTACCTCGAGAAGAATATATTCGGCTCGAAATTCAGCTTGAATATACACGTTAAAGAAGGGGCGGGGGCTTTCGTCTGCGGCGAAGAAACCGCACTCATGGCGTCCGTCGAGGGAAAAAGAGGCACGCCCCATCCGCGTCCTCCCTACCCAGCTGTTTCCGGCTTATGGGGCAAGCCAACCACTATCAATAATGTTAAATCGTTGGCGGCCGTGCCTGTTATCATCGCCCAAGGAGCGGAATGGTACGCCAATATTGGCACGGAAAAAAGTAAAGGGACATGCGTCTTCGCGCTTACGGGTAAAATCGCTAATAGCGGACTTATCGAAGTGCCGATGGGCATCAAGCTGCGTGAAATTATCTACGATATCGGCGGCGGCATCCCCGGCGGTAAGAAATTCAAAGCCGTCCAGACCGGTGGTCCCTCAGGCGGGTGTTTGCCAGACGCTTACCTCGATAAATCCGTAGATTATGAGTCGCTGACCGAAGCCGGCTCGATGATGGGGTCGGGGGGTATGGTAGTCATGGACGAGGACACCTGCATGGTGGACGTGGCGCGGTATTTTCTATCTTTCACGCAGGCAGAGTCCTGCGGTAAGTGCGTCCCCTGCCGCGTCGGCACTAAGCAAATGCTCGATATTTTAGAAAGAATTTGCGCCGGCGAAGGCAAGACGGAAGACGTCGCCGTGCTGGAGCGGATGTCGAACCAGATTAAAGCCGGTTCACTCTGTGCGTTGGGGCAAACCGCCCCCAATCCCGTCCTCACCACGCTCCGTTACTTTATGGATGAATATAAGGCACATATCGAAGAAAAACGATGTCCGGCGCGTGTCTGCACTAAGTTGTTATCTTATTACATCCTGCCGGATAAATGCCAGGGCTGCGGTATCTGTGCTCGCCAATGTCCCGTCGAAGCAATTACCGGTGGTAAGCGACTGGTGCATATTATCGACCAGGAAAAATGCATTAAGTGCGGCGCCTGTTTTGATTCCTGTCCGCCACGCTTCAACGCCATCGCCAAAGTGAGTGGGGAAAAGATTGAAGTGCCTAAGAAACCAGTGCCGGTTATTGCAGAAAAACCGAAGGCAGCAGGATAACGGGCTCTTTATCCTTTCAAATTCGGCAGGATAATTTCCCCTGAAACGATTTTCTGAAGTGTTTTTGGAAGAAAGGAATGTTCCAATTCAAGCACCCTGGCTTGAAGAGTTTCAGGTGTGTCATTCGGTAATACCGGGATTTTGGCCTGGGCAATGACAGGCCCAGTATCATATTCTTCTTCAAGGATGTGGACAGACACTCCCGTTTCTTTCTCTTTGGCAGCAATGACAGCCTCATGAACATGAATACCATACATTCCCTGGCCACCAAATTTGGGAAGAAGTGACGGGTGGGTGTTAATGACGTTTCCTTTAAAGCCAGCCAAAGTCTTCGGACCAAGTTTCTTCACATATCCCGCTAACACGACAATATCTACATTATGCTTATGCAGACTATCCAAAATGGCTTGATCGAGTTCTTCTGGTTGCGGATGAGTGATGTAGCTTAGATGGTAGAACGGAATCCCTTCCTGCTTGGCGCGGACGATGGCTCCAGAATTGCTATTGTTACTAATGATGACCGCAGGTACTGCCTGGAGTAATCTGGTTTTACAAGCGTCGATAATTGCCTGAGCATTACTACCGTTATGGGAGGCTAATATTCCAATATTCATTATCAATATCAGTCAGTTACTCTCCTCCTGTAATAGCCGCTCAGTCGAAATAGCCGCAATAGCGCCGTCCCCTCCCTCAATACTCCCCAGTCTTATGGTTAACGTTTTACCGCTACACTGAAATGTGTAGGTACTTCCAGCTGTATACCTTTATCAGTAAGCAGTGATTTCATCTCGGAAAGATGCTCTGCTTTGAATTTCTCATAGTCAGACGGACTTAGACGAATCAGATGCAGCCTAACAAAGGTCTGACTTATCTCTTGCCAGTATGCCGTCAAGTCCGGAAGATAAAAACCCAGTTGTTCTGTGGTAATATGTATATCTTCAAATCCGGCACTGTGGAGTAGTGCCTGGCACTTATCCGGTGTATTCGTCCTCTCAATGAAAAACGGAACTGGTGGCGACTGTCCGAAATATTTGGATAGTTGCTCGCCCAACGGCTTAATAACAGGTTGCAGGAATCTCTCACCGAAACTCGTAAAAGCTAATGTCCCTCCTGTCTTTAGCACGCGGTGAAATTCGCGAAGCGCCTTAGGTATGTCCTTAAGAAAGAATATCGCCGATGCGCAGATTACGACATCGAAAGCGGCGTCACCAAATTTTAAGGCTTCAGCATCCCCCACACAGTATTCTACATTAGTCAGACCTGCCGACTTGGTCTTTTGCTTCGCAATATCCAGCATTTTATCATCGATATCAATACCGGTGACTCGCCCGCTTTTACCCACAACCAATGCCGCTGCCATCGTAGCTCGACCCGTGCCGCACGCTACATCAAGAACTTTATGCCCTGGGGTAATTTTAATATTGGCGACTAATCGTTCGGCGGGCTTACGAACAATAAGTATATTATCGTAAGTGACGTGGAGTCCGCTGGAGACCGGTTGTACACGTTTATCTTTCATAAAACTCACCAATTAGGTATATCTTCTATCCCTCCTCCTACAACAACCGCTCGGCCCTAATCGCCGCAATTGCCCCATCCCCAACTGCCGCCACTACCTGACGCGGTGAGCCACTGCGGATATCCCCCGCCGCGAAGATATAAGGCACCTGCGACTCCATTTTCTCGTTAACGATAATTTGCCCTTGTTTATCCAGCGGGACGATGCCCTCAAGATAGCCGGTATTCGGCTCAAGTCCTATATGCACCAGAACGCCGTCTATCTTAAGCGTCTCTTTTTTCTTACCGGTCGTCAGCTCGATGGCTTCCACCTTATCTTTGCCGATAATAGCATCAACCTTCGTGCCGCAGCGGACTTCTATCTTGGAGTTAGCTTTAAGTCTATCCTGAAGAATAGCCGTAGCAGTCAGTTTAGGCATCGCCTCAATGAGAATAACCCTGGAAGCAATCTTGGACATATAAAGAGCTTCGGTAACGCCGGCATCGCCGCCACCACAAACCGCTACAACCTTACCGGCATAATGACCACCATCGCAAAAAGCGCACTCAAAAACACCCTTGCCAGCTAACTCTACTTCGCCGGGGACGCCTAATTTCTTGTTCTTCGAACCGCCGGCGATAATGACGACATTAGTAGTGAATCCCTGTCCATTGGCGCAGGCAACATAGCGCGAGCCGGAAAAAAGCTCGATGCCAGTGACTTCGCCGCTTTCTATCTGTAGCCCATACTTTTTCGCCTGCGCCACCATCTGCGAAGCCAGTTTCGCGCCGCTTATACCTTCGGCAAAACCGGGGTAGTTTTCAATCATTTCTACATTTCTGATATAGCCGCCGGCAGTGTCTTTATCGAGCAGCAGCGTACGCCGCTTAGCCCGACTCAAGTAAAGTCCCGCCGTAAGCCCCGCCGGACCACCCCCGATGATGACCACGTCCCAATCAAACATGATTAGGCTCCTTATTCCTAGTTCTTTGGCAATCCGTACCTTTGTGAATAGAATAACAGACCGAGATATAGCGGTCAATCTTGACATTATTAATGGTGTTAACGATAATTGGCTGTACATATCCTTTGTCTTAAGGAGTGGTCATGAAAATACAAAACTACCGGCAGGTTAAGGGGATAGCGGCGGCACCAGGGGTAACAATGCACATAGTAGCAGGACCGGCGGAAAAAGCGCCCACTTTCGTCATGCGGCTGTTCGAATTTGAGCCCGGGGCGGCGATGCCTTTTCACGCCCATCCGTGGGAGCACGAGGTCTTTGTGGTGGAGGGGAAAGGGTCGCTAAAGCACAGCGGCGGAGAATCACCCGTTAAGGAAGGGGACGTGTTAACGATACTCCCTAATGAACAGCACAGTATCAGGAATCCGGGGAAAGAAAAAATGAAAATAATCTGCGTCGTGCCGCTGGTGGACGGCAAGATGCCGGGGATGCCAGCGAAAGAGTGAACTAAAAAGGAGTAAAGATGGTCTTAAATGATTTGGTAGCCATATGCGGCGTAAGCTGCACCCAGTGCCAGGCTTACAACGCCACGAAAAGTAAGAATAAAGTCGAACTTAAACGTATCGCTTCGGAATGGACTAAAGGCTTGGGACACACCTTTACCGCCAATGACATTATCTGTGATGGTTGTCGTGTCCCGGGAGAGCGTCTTTCCGCTTATTGTGCCACTTGTGAAATTCGCATCTGCGCCCAGAGTAAGGGAATGATAACCTGTGCCCACTGCCCGGCTTGTCCCTGTGAAAAAATCAAAGCCCCGCCGGCTCTCGAAGCCCTGGCAGCTCTAAAGAAAAGTCTAAAGTGAATCTCTTAAAATAATACTAAACTTTTATTCCCTACATCATCTTGAGCCGGATATTTAGTATCTTCCATCAACTCACTTACCTTGCTTTTTAAGATTCAGCAACCTATCATGTTATTAATAGGTGAGGTAATACTACATGAGACTTGAAAACCCAAAGTCAAAAAGGGTAAATCCTTTTAGAGATGTATATGATAATGCTGAATTCAAAACCGTCCTGCAACATAAAGATGCCTTACCCGATTTCCCCTATTTAGTTGATATTGAGCTGACTAATAAATGTAACTTACAGTGTATTTTCTGCGGTCAGCAAGCCATGACGAGAGAAAAAGGCTTTATGTCGCAGGAAATTTTTAAAAAGATTATCGATGAGTGTGCGCTTCATAAGACACCTATTAGATTTATAAGGTTTGGAGAACCTACGCTGCACCCCAAAATTATAGAATTCTGTCAATACGTAAAATCCAAAGGTCTCCCCCTCCACATTACAACCAACGGCTTATTGTTAAACGAAGATAAGATGAAAGCCCTGATAGCAGCCGGGGTTGACTCCATGATTTTTTCCTTTCAAGGCGCGACTAAAGAACAGTATGAAATCATGAGGCAGAACCATCAATATGATAGATTAATAGCTAACATTTTATCATTGGTAAAACTAAGAGGAGATAAACCAAAACCATATATTCATATATCCAGTACCGTAACCAACGAATCAAAGAAGGAAATCGAAAATTTTATGGATTATTGGGACAATATCGTGGATGGAGTCGGTATTGGAAAAACAAATTTATCTCGTTTATCAACTCAACAAATCAAGTCATTTGAAAGCATTGGTAAACTTGAGCTCTTAAGAAAACAGGAGACTATTAAAAAAGTCTATTCGCCATGCACCGAAGTCTACCAGAAACTAAGCATCGACTGGGACGGTAAGGTCACCTGTTGTTGTGGAGATTTCGATAGATTTTTAATTGTGGGAGATGTCTCTGATTCGACCCTATCCGAAATTTGGAATAATCGTAAAGAACTTAAGATATTCAGGCAGTTGCTTGACGCTAACGCACACCGAAGTCTCACGTTATGCAGCACCTGCTATCATACTTACGAAGAATTTTAGTATTCGTCTGAAACTTCTCCTGCCTTAATCAATCTAGCTTAAACGTGCTATAATATGTAACAATCTGGGGATGTTAACAAGGATAGTGCTGTGAAGCAGATAAAACTTGGTAGAAAAACCATCGGTGACGCCAGTCCTGTTTTCATTATCGCCGAAATGGCATGGTCGCATGATGGTTCGGTAGCCAAGGCTAAAGCGATTATCAAAGGCGCTTACGACGCCGGTGCTGACGCCATTAGCCTACATATCACCAGCCTGCCCGACTACATGGTGAAGGGCTACGGTCGGGCAACCAAACACACTATCTCCGTAGGTAAGAGAAAAGAAGATATCTATACCTACCTGGACAAACTAAACCTGAAAAACAAAGATTGGGAGACACTTTTTACTTATGCGCGGAGCTTGAGATTAGCGATCTGCGCCATGCCCAATGACTTACCAAGTCTTGAGTTTTGCCGGAATCTTAAGCCCGATGCCTATGTTATTGCTGCGGCGTGCTTTGCTGAAGAACGTATGGTTAAAGAGATAGCCCGAGAGAAAAAACCGGTTATCCTGCGTATCGGCGGGGCGACTCTCGAGGAAATAAAAACGGTGGTTAACTTGATTAAAGAGCAAGGCACAACAGATATTGTTTTGTTGCACGGTATTCAGCTTTATCCCACCAAAATAGAAGATAACAATCTTAAACTTATTCCTTCATTGAAGGCTATGTTTGGCTTGTCCGTGGGTTTGGCCGACCACATGGACGGTGACACAGAAGCCGCTATGATTCTGCCTCTGGTAGCTCTGGGCTTTGGCGCTAACGTCATCGAAAAGCACCTAACGCATAATCGTAAGCTTAAAGGCGAGGATTATATTTCAGCTCTAGACCCTGCTATGTTTAAAAAGCTGGTTGCCAATATCCGAGAGATAGAAAAATCGTTCGGTTCCGGTAAGTTTCATGCCCTCTCCGCGGGTGAATTACGCTACCGGGAAGTATCACGTAAAAGAACCGTTGCCGCTAGATTGATAAAAAAAGGCAAAAAAATAACTGAAGCTGATTTTACATTTAAACGCGCTAACGATGGCGTTTATCCCGATGAAGCAAAAAGTATTATCGGCAAGATGGCTAGAGTTGATATTAAAAAGGACGTTCCGTTAACATGGGACAAACTCCGATAAAAAAAGACCATTTGAAAGTAGGCATATTCATCGGCGTAAGGATGAAGTCGACCAGACTGCCGAAGAAGGCGCTACTCGAAATCAACGGTCGGACGGTTATCGAGCACCTTATCGACCGACTAAAATATAGCAAGTTAAAGGACGTTATAATATTATGCACTTCAACCCTCCCCGAAGATGCTATTCTGGTTGATATCGCCCGTAAAAATACGATCGAGTCTTTCCAGGGCAGTCCGGAGGATAAGCTGGACCGGTATATGAATGCCGCCTTGAAATATGGCGTGGATTTTCTCATCATCACCGAGGGCGACAATATTTTCTTCGAACCGGATATTATCGATGAAATCATCAGGATTTACCAGCGGACAGGTGCGGATTATATCGGCTGCAAAGGATTACCGCTGGGTACCGCTCCGCACGGTCTTAAGCTTGAAGCGCTGCAAAAAGTAGTGCAGATGAAAGCTGAAAACGACACCGAGGTCTGGGGACCCTACTTCACCGATACCGGACTTTTTCATGTCGAATATCTAGAAGTCAACGGCATTTTAAAACGTCCGGACCTAAGAATGACACTCGATTACCCTGAAGACTATGAGTTTTTCAAGGAGGTTTTAAAGAACTTATATAAACCGGGTAAACTGCTGCACCTGCAGGATATTATCGCTTTCCTTGATAAAAACCCGCAAGTTGTAGCTATTAATAAAAATGCGCAGGAATTATTTCTGCAGCATATTAAAAAGTCCCCTCCCATTAAACTGAAGAGGTAAGATTTTAAAGTTGTAAGATGTTAACGATAAAAATCAGCAACAAAGTGATAGGAAAAAATCAGCCCTGCTTTATTATCGCCGAAGCCGGCGTGAACCATAACGGAGATATTAAACTGGCTAAAAAACTGGTGGATATCGCCGTGGAAGCTAGGGCTGACGCTGTAAAATTTCAGACCTTCCATGCAGAAGCTTTAGTAACTGCCACAGCTGAAAAGGCAACCTATCAAAAAGAGACTACAGGCAGCGGTACGCAACTAGAGATGCTTAAAAAACTGGAATTAAAAGATAGTGAATTTAAAGAGCTGGTGAAATATGCCAATAGTCGGGGGATAATTTTCCTCTCAACGCCTTTCGATACCGGCAGCGTTGATTTACTGGCGAAACTGGGCGTACCGGCTTATAAAATCGCCTCCGGCGAAATCAATAACTTTATCCTTTTAAAACATATCGCCAGCAAGCAAAAACCTATCATTCTCTCTACCGGCATGTCCACCTTGCGTGAAGTAGAAGAAGCAGTGAAATTCCTGAAAAAAGAAGGCGCTAAAAATATCGTGCTGCTGCATTGTGTTACGGCTTATCCAGCTAAAGTTGAAGATACCAACCTAAAAGCGATGGAGACGATGCAGCAACTTTTTAACCTGCCGGTAGGTTTATCCGACCATACTATGGGCATTTACGTGCCCATAGCTGCAGTAGCGTTAGGAGCTTGTGTCATCGAAAAACATTTTACGATTGATAGAAATTTACGCGGTCCGGACCATCGTGCCTCGCTGGAGCCAGAAGAACTTAAAGAAATGGTGCGCGCTATTAGAGATATCGAAAAGGCATCGGGCGACGGCTTAAAACGTCCCACTAAAACGGAAGAGGCGAATAAAAAAATTGCCCGCCGGAGTCTGGTAGCCAAAGTCGATATTCCTAAAGGAAGTACAATCACTGAAAAAATGCTGGATATCAAAAGACCCGCCACGGGGATAGAGCCTAAATATCTTGATAAAGTAATTGGTAAAAAAGCCAAGATTAGTATTAAAGCCGGCGAAGTTTTAACTTTTACAAAGATAAAGTGAAATGAAAAAAGTAGCTGTCGTTACGGGAACCAGGGCTGAATATGGCATTCTTTTGCCGGTCCTAAAAGCGATACAAGCCCAAAAAGAGCTGGAGCTTTTGCTCATCGCCACGGGGATGCATCTTTCTCGTGATTTCGGTTATACCGTTGATGAAATCGTAAAAGACGGCTTTAAAATCGATGCTCGAGTAGACATGTCAGCCAGTGATGATACGCTTGGGGCGATGGCGCAATCCATCGGGCAAGGCATCATCGGTTTGACACGTACGTGGGAGAAACTTAAGCCGGATGTTATCGTTGTTTTAGGCGACCGTATAGAGCCTTTAGCCGCCGCTATTTCCGGCGCCTACATGAATATCCCCGTAGCCCATATTCATGGCGGCGATGCTACCAAAGGCGGACTCGATGAATATGCCCGCCACGCCATTACCAAGTTCGCCCACATCCACTTCCCCGCCACACAAAAAAGCGCCGAGAGGATCATAAAAATGGGTGAGGATAAATGGCGAGTGCATATGGTCGGCTCGCCGGCGCTGGACGTTATTTTAAACGAAAAACTGCTTTCACATAAGTCGGTAATTAAAAAGTTCGGTTTAGATACGTCGCAGCCTCTAATCCTGATGGTGCAGCACTCCGTAACCACAGAGGTAGACCAAGCAGCGAAACAAGTGACCGAAACTCTGGAGGCATTAGTCGCTACAGGCTATCCAGTAATTGTGTTTTATCCTAACTCCGATGCCGGAGGACGCAGTATCTTAAAACGGATAAAGCAATATGAAAAAAAATACCCTATTTTCAAGGTCATTCCCAGCTTACCCCGCCGTGAATATTTAAGTCTACTGAGTGTTGCCAGTGTATTGGTGGGCAATTCCAGTAGCGGCATGATAGATTCTCCATCATTTGGTGTGCCTGCCGTAAACATCGGCACGCGGCAAGAAGGCAGAGAAAGAGGCGATAACGTAATCGACGTTGAGTATAACCGTAAAGAAATTATCAAAGCTATCAAGAAAGCCCTTACCGACCAGGCATTCCTTAACAAGGTAAAGCGCTGTTATAATCCTTATGGCGATGGTAAAGCCAGTATCAGAATCACGGAAGTGCTTAGCGACATGAAAATAACACCTGAATTACTCCAGAAGAAAATCACATACTAAGGCGACATATGAACGTAGTAATAATCGGCGCGGGAGGTCACGGCAGGGTCGTCCTCGATATTTTACATCACGACATCAATGTAGGGTCGCTATCTCTGGTCGATGACGACGATAAATACAAGAACAACATGATTGACGGCGCGCCGGTGCTGGGCAAAATCAACTCCCTCCCATCACTCATACCCAAGCACCGTCTTGGCGGAGCCATCATCGCCATCGGAGACAACAAAACACGCGCCAGAATTTATAAGAACATAGCCAGTATGGGACTGAAAATCGTTAATGCCATTCACCCGCATGCGCTGATTGCCAGGGACGTCATCATCGGCGAAGGCTCGGTCATTGCTGCTGGAGTCATTATCGGCACAGGCAGTCGCATCGGTAACAACGTCATTATCAACACCGGCGTTATTATCGAGGCGGAAAATATCATCGATGACCATACCCATATTTCACCCGGGGTTAATCTGGCGGGAAAAGTTACGATAAAGAAATACACCCAGGTTGGACTGGGCGTTAACGTGATTCATGATATAACTATCGGCGAGAATGTCATGGTTGGCGCGGGCGCAATTATAATTAAGGATGTCCCGGATAACTCACTGGCGGTAGGTACGCCTGCCAGGGTCATCCGCCAAAACGACGTCATTAAAAAGAAAAAATAGTATAACGCACATGGGACGAGGTGAACAATGAAGATAGCCATCATCGGAGCCGGGGGTATGGCGAGGATAGTCTACGAGATACTTAGCTATGACCGTAATATAGAAATAGTGGCCTTCGTGGATAATGTGAAACGCAGCGGTAAGGAAACGATGAAGAACATCCCCGTCATCGGCGACCATTCGGTACTGCCGGGACTGCTGAAAAAAAGTGTCAGAGGCGCGATTATCGCTGTAAGCATGAATGATATCCGTGCCAATCACTATAAAAAGCTAAAGAAAATGGGCTTTGAGTTTGTTAATGCTATTCACCCCACCGCCTCCATTTCACCCAGCGTAAAAATGGGTTCCGGCATCACCATATCCATCGGGGCGATTATCAGCACCGGAGTGCAAATCGCCGACAATGTGATTATCAATACCGGCGCCATTATCGACCATGAATGTGAAATCGGCGAAGGCGCACTCATCGGCTCGGGTTGCTCGCTGGCAGGCAAGGTCATCGTTAAAAAAGGCGCCTTGATTAATATTGGCTCATCGGTGAAAGAAATCGTCACCATCGGCGAAAACTCCATCATCAATGCAGGCTCGATAGTGCTGGAAGATATTCCGGATAATGTTGTCGCTGGAGGCGTCCCCGCTAAAATATTAAAAAGGCTTTAAACCAATTCCTTTAGTTAAAGGTAATAACATTGGGAAAAGATATAGTCATTATCTGCACCGCATACCCGCAGATTAAAAACGCTCTATACGTAGCTTTGGACAACTATCAGCAACAGCCGACCAGTTTGCTTGTTCATGGCTATACCGACCTGTTTAAGTTTTTCACCGTCATCAATGAAAAGGTATTTCTTAACGCTGTAAACATCATGTTTATTGATAGTTACCATGGTAAGAAAACTAAGTCCGGCAGCAAAGTTGCTCGAGCCTTTGGCGTCCTGCGGAATTTCTTTGAAGAAAAGCGTTTCTTGAAAGAATCATATAAAAAGCATCTGGCTAAATTCAGGGATGCGGAAGTATATTTTTTTAACCGGAACTTCGTTTCCAGTGAATTCTATTTATTACGGAAACTTGCAACTGCCAACAAGCTAATTTATATGCCCGCCCCGCTTTATCAGCACCTTGATTTCCAAAATACTACCCCTAAAAATCTTAAAGAACTGGTATATTTGTTACGCTGGAAACTAGCCTATGGCTGGAGCGTATATCTTAACCGTGAACGCACCGGCACTATCGCCCCATCTATTCCAGACTCTTTTATGCGTCAACACGTGCAAAAAATAATGGAGTCTGAAGAAAGCTACAAAGCCATTGAAGGACTGGATATGCGCCGCTTCAGGGTTTTTGATACGGGAAATTTTAGCGTCATGTACTTTCACGATAACTTAATCCGCGGTGGTTATATTACCGACATTGGCGCCTTCAATAAACTGCTGGCTGATGTTTTTGATATTATTAAAAAACATGTCCCGGAAAATAAAGTGGCGCGTAAGTTACACCCCAGTCCCCACGAAGGTGAAATTATACCGACGTATGGTAAGCTTCTGCCGGACTATATCCCTGCCGAGTTTCTTTATAACGATAACGTTAAGATATATTTAGGACTTAGTTCCATGGCATTAGCTAACGTGGAAAGAGGTAACGCTGTTTCTTTGATAGATATGGTTAAGTTCCGCGATGATACCACCGGAGAAAATTTAAAAAAAGTGTTATTACAGGCAAGCAAGTCTAAAATACTTTTCCCGAAATCGTTAAAAGAGTTCGAAGAGATATTGGTGGGGTTGAAGATAAAGTAGCTTTTCCTGTTTCAGCGTCTATTCCCTTACCCCGTAGTCCTTTTTTATCGCCTCATTTACCTCATCCACGGCTTTTATGAGTTTTACATTATGCCGCTTCTTCGCGAAGTTGATAAATGCCTTCAAGTCCTTCGGCAAACATGCCCCTCCGAAGGCTTTACCGTGAACGCTGCCGTACTTGCCTATGCGAGGGTCCAGTGAGGCGATATCAGCTACAGTTTGCGAATTAACGCCTAGTTTTTTACAGATCAGGAAAATTTCGTTCCAATAAGAAATCTTTGCGGCGAGCATACAATTAGACGCGTACTTTATCATTTCCGCTGTCTTTGGGTCTGTTCTGTATATCGGCATATTCAGCGGCTTATAAAGATTGGCGAGGATGTCACCGGACTTTTTGTCATACTCCCCGATTACTATTCGGTCTTCATTGGCGAAGCCCTTAACATACTTGGCGTCATCGGTCCACATATGTGAAGACTGAGTGATAAATTCCGGGTTCATACAGACGCCCAATTCCTCGCCGACTTTCTTATATTTATTTAGAATCGGGATAACAACATCTTCGGTCGTGGTCGGGATTACCGTGCTTTTTACTACCACGAGATAATAACTTTGCCTGGATTTTAAAGCTTTGCCAATCTCTTCCGCATCATCTTTAAGAAAACTTAGGTCGATTTTCCCTTTTTCCGTCGGGGTGGGGACACATAAAAAAGATATATCCGATTTTTCAACGGCTTCGGTGATGTTTTTCGTAAAATTCGGCAGCTTTTTATCGACGACATCGAAGAATATTACTTCATTCCCCAGACCGATAAGTCCTTTACCTACCGTCTCGCCGATATACCCGCTACCGATAATTGCTATCTTAGCCATAATTTTACTTTCTCCCACCAGTTATTTGTTCAAGTACTTCGGAATATTTCCTCGCCATCTCGCGATGACTATATTTCTTGATTTTTGTAACATCACCAAAATAATTTACTTTCCCCGTTTTCTTATATTCAGTATAAAACTCCATAATGGCTTTTTTTACCTCTTCGATAGTTCGGCAATATACCCCTGCCTTGGTTTCATCGAGGAGAGCTTTAGTCACGTCATTACCGGAACCACCAATAGACAAAATCGGTCTTACTGCTGCTAAATATTCAAAACCCTTTAATGGGTGCCAACCCCTTTCCTTTTCATCTTCCCAATTCAGCAGAAGCAATAAATGAGATTCCCTCTGCTTTTTAATAGCATCCAGTTGTGATGTCGGCCCATAATGTTTGACGATATCAGATAGCCCGTACTCTTGAATCGTCTGGGTCATCCAGTTCATTTCCAGACCATAAAATCTCACCTCAACATCGTCGGTTTTCAAGTTCCCTTCAGCTACCAATTCCTTTAATGCCTGAAAAAATCTGGTGGGGTCCGTTTTACCGGTATAAATTCTGCCGGTATAAGTGATGGTGAATTTTTTAGTCAATGCCTCGGGTGGGACATTCAACATATCCGGGTCAAAACCATTAGTGATAGCGTATATCTTCTTGTTCTTATGGAGCGTACCCAGTTTATACGCCCACGGCTGGGAAACAGTAACCAAGGCATCGGCAGCACCTAAAGTCTTAAGCTCTAATCGCTTATCTATCATTCTTCTTAAAGAACCATAACTATAATTATGGTTTTGGGTCCAGAGGTCGCGTAGGTCAGCCGCCCAGGGAATCTTATATATAGATTTTAATTTACGAGCAATAATGTGGGTGGTTAACGGCGCGGAAGTACTGATGATGGCGTCTATCTTTTCTTTCTTTAAAAATTCCTTGCCGGTCTTAATGGCATATGGTTTCCAGCATTTTTCTGAATCCGGATAGTTGATAATTTCTCCAGCGAGCGTAAGTAAGGAATCTAAAAACGATTCCTTTTTGGTAACCCCTAAACGGTTCTTTATCTGCTTTCTTAAATCACTTTCTGGATTCAGCTGTAAAAGTTTCCTTAAGAAACTGGCTGCTTCGCGGTAGCCGGTTTCTACAATCCTGTATCTGGAGTCGGCTTTACCTTGGATGGGTGCAGTGAGGATAATAGGCTCCCAGCCGAACTCGGGGAGGTATTTAGCCAGTCCGAGCAGCCTGGGACTGCCTAATTGACGCAGCGGAAAAGGATAGCCTATGAGTAGAACTTTTTTCACTTTTTCTTCAATAGATAATCAGCAATACAGTTAGTTACGTCGTTGATTTCTTTACGGCTAATTTTCGGATATAGAGGTAATGTTATTACCTGCGATGACACCTTTTCTGTCACCGGTAGAGTAATGTTGTATTTTAGCTCGTTTTTGTAAAAATGTGTTTTATGAATAGGATAGAAATTTACCTTACTCATAATCCCGTTTTCCGACAGGCGCTGTATCAAACCGTCTCTTAGTTTCGCCGGCACCAAGATATTGTACATCTGATAAACGTGATAATAGCCCGGCGGTTCTTGAGGGGTGACGACGTTCTCCACTTTGGATAATGCATTATCGTATAAATGGGCACGGTCTCTTCTCATCTCGACGATTTTGTCCAGCTTTTTCAGCTGCGCAACTCCCAGAGCGGCGGTTATGTTGGACATTCTGAAGTTATAACCCAGCGTCACGTAGTCCATATACTGTGTAGTTGTAAAGTAGTTTAAGCCTTTAGTTTCCAGACGACCGTGCGACCTGATAAGCTTTAGCTTATTAAAAATTTCTTCGGAATTGGTCACAACAGCGCCGCCTTCGCCGGTGGTGATAGGTTTGTTCTGGCAGAAGCTTAAGATAGCGGCATCCCCTATAGAACCAACTTTAGTCTCGCCTACTCTGGCTCCCAGCGCTTCGGCGGCATCCTCGATGAGGATAATCTTATGTTTCCGGGCGATATCGCTTATTTCCTCTATCAGGCAGGGAATCCCTCCGACATGCACGGGGATAATTGCTTTAGTTTTAGGCGTGATTTTTCTCTCGACGTCTTTTGGGTCGAGTCCGTAAGTTTTTTCTTCAATATCAGCGAAGACCGGTTTCGCGCCGACGAAAAGCACGGCGTTAACGGTAGAAATAAAGGTAAACGAAGGCACGATTACTTCATCACCCGGTCCGATGCCGTAAGCCACCAGGATAACATGCAGCGCTGAAGTGCCGGAGTTTACTGCGAGGCAATATTTAACTTTAAGATAGGCAGCAAGCCTTTCTTCGAACTCCGTTACTTCCGGTCCGATCGCCCAATTCATACCGCGCTTGATGGCTTTATTTACCGCGGCGATATCATCTTTATCCCAGTATATTTTAAAAAGAGGAATCCGCCAGTCCATATTACTCCTCATGATTTAGCTGCTTTTACGTACTCTCGATATAGCTTTTCATACTGTTCAGCCATTTTGTTTAAAGATAGGTTAGCGCGGATGTATTCCTTCGCCCGCCGCGCCTTTTCCCGGGCTTCTTTAGGGTCATCCAGTATCGATTGTATAATCCGGGATAGTTGCCGCTTGTCACCATAGTTTACCAGATAACCTGCATCCAATCTAGTAACATCTTCTCCCGAACCGCTACCTGCGGAAGCAATAATCGGCGTGCCGCAAAGCACTGCTTCAATCGGCGCCCAGGCAGCGTATTCATAGCGAGATGGCTGCACCACGACATCGGCATCCACTAGCGCCGTCAGCTTTTCCTGCCCAGCTAAAAACCCCGGAAAGATTATCCGGTCGGTTAGTTTAAGTTCGGCTACCAATCTCTCCAGCTTTTTTTGATAGCCATCATCGTTGCCACATATAACTAAAACCGCATCCTGCCTGGTCTTGGTTAATTCATGAAATGATTCGACCAGGAAATCAAGACCCTTAATGCGGTGAATCCTGCCCAAGGACATGACGACTTTTTTATTGCCTAGGTTAAACCTTTTACGAAATTGTTCGCGCGGCGGCAGGACAGCAAAATCATCAGTAGCGAAGAAGTATGGGATTATAACCGCTTTCTTGATTTTCCTACCAAAACTCTCATATTCCTTGAGTCCGAATTTATTCATGGCAATCACGCCCACAGCATCTTCCAAAATACGGTAGCCAAACAAAACGTCGAAAAGCCATCTCAATAATCCCTTAAGTTTGGTTTCCCCGGCAGCTACCCGCGGCAGTGAGCCATGACTATCGATAATATAAGGCACGCCGTACTTGCGGGCGTAATGGTGAATGACGATGTTCTGGAAACTGCGGAAACAATGCAAGTGAACAATATCGAAATTCTTAAGTCTGTCTCTGGTGGCTTTAATCATACCGGGTATCACATAAAAACTGCCCAGATTAAATAAGCAATGAAAGGGGTAAATTTTTACCTTGGGGAGAGAATTTATGTATGCCTGGTCCAGCTTATAATCGCTGGTATAAATAGTAACTTCGTGGTCCTTCTCCACTAATGCCCGTGAGAGTTTTTGGATAACATCGATGGTGCCGCCACCGTGAGGAGAAAAGAAATCAAATACTTGTAGAACTTTCATTTACCAAGGTATCCCAGGACAATTTTCACCACGCCGGAGGAGACGTTTTTCACCAGATATTCGGCTGGCGGTTCCCATTCCGGTTTCTTCGTTAGCACAATCTTCAGCGCTTTCATAATTATATCCGGCGATACGCCTGTTAATATATTACTCCCACATTCTAGTGTCTCCGGTCTTTCGGTCACGTCCCTGATGGTGATATTGGGGATGTGGAGAATACAGCATTCTTCCTGTACCGTGCCGCTATCAGTGATAACACAGCGCGCCTGCTTCTCGAGTGAGATAAAGTCAAAAAAACCGAAGGGCTCAAGAAGACGAATGGCTTTGTTATTTACCTTCAGCCCGAACTGCTTCATCTTGCTTTTAGTCCGCGGGTGCAGGCTGCAAATAATAGGCTGGTTGTATTTTTTATTAATGGTATCCAGAGCCTTCAACAGGTTCTCTAGTCTCTTTTTATCATCGACGTTTTCTGCCCGATGCGCGGTTACTAAAAAGTATTCTTGCGATTTCAACATCAACGTCTTAAGCGCTCGGCTGCTATTTATCTGCTTAGCGTAATGGATGATGACCTCATTTATAGGATTACCGATAACATGAATCACTTCGCCCGATATACCTTCGGCAAGGAGGTTTTCCTTGCTTTTATGGGTATAAGGGAGGAGAACGGTACTGGAATGGTCGATGATTTTGCGGTTCACTTCTTCCGGCACACGGTCGTCATAACAGCGGTTGCCGGCTTCCAAATGAAAGACCGGTATGCCCATACGCTTAAAGACGATACTGGATAGACCGCTATTAGTGTCGCCGAGGATTAAAGCCCGGTCAGGCTTTTCCTTTAAAATAAGCTTTTCTATACCGACTAATATCTTGCCGATTTGCTCGGCAAAGGAGTTAGCCTTTATTCCAAGGTGGTAGTCCGGCTCGCGAACTTTTAGGTCACGAAAAAAGACCTCATTCAGCTTTGCTTCAAAGTTTTGGCCGGTATGCACCAGAACATGGTTACAGTGCTTATCCAGCTTGGCGATTATCAGACTTAACCGGATAATTTCAGGTCGGGTACCCAGTACCGTCATTAATTTCATGTTTAATCCTTGAAGTCCAGATAGCCGCCGTTCTTGAGGAATTTTTGCATCTCACTCTGGGACATACAATATTCAGCTGAAGTAAATTCTCGGTGTAGCACTGGCTTCTTAGCTACTTTTCTTCGCAGATTTGGTAAAACCGGACAGATTATAAAGTATTCGCCTTTCTTTATGGTTCGCGGTATTTCTTCTTCGGAAATCATCAGTTCATGTATTTTTTCACCCGGTCTGATGCCGATGAATTTTATCGCGATATTTCGCTTGCCTATCATCGCCTTAGCCAGGTCGATGATTTTGACCGCAGGTAAGTCCGGCACGTAAGTATCGCCTGGTTCGGCGTAACGAATAGCCACCATAACCGTATCGATAGCTTTTTCCAGAGTGAGGATAAACCGCGTCATTTCTTTCGTAGTAATGGTAACAGGGCCGCCTTTCTTTATCTGTTCCTGGAAGAGCGGGACAATTGAGCCTCTGGAGGCAGCGACGTTGCCATAACGAACGCAAATAAACCTCGTCTTAGGGCAGAGGCGATTAGCCTCGATTATCAGTCTTTCCTGTAGCGCCTTGCACATGCCATAGGTATTGACCGGCTTACATGCTTTATCGGTAGAAATCGCCAGTACTGTAGACACGCTATTACTGGTTTCTATGATGGCACGGATAATATTTTGCGTGCCCAAAATGTTGGTCTTTATCGACTCATAAGGGAAGTATTCACCCATCGGAACCTGCTTTAAAGCGGCAGCGTGGATGATGATATCCGCCTTCTTGATTGCCCTAACCACTGATTCATAATCCCGCACGTCGCCGATTTGAAAATCTAACACTTCATCCGGATGGTAAAAGACATCATCGGTGGTCACTCTTATGTTCTTCCACTCGAGTTCCATGTTGTACTGTTTATCTTCATCCCTGGAAAAAACGACAAGCTGTTTCGGTTTCCCCAGCTTGCCTCGCATAATCTGGTAGACTAATGCTTTTCCTAAGGAACCAGTACCCCCGGTAATTAGCACTCTTTTATCTTGAAAAATCATGTTACCTCCACTTTGAGTACGGTTTTACATCTATATCTAGTTCTACAATCATTTGCTTCCACCGCAGGGGAGTGAAGCCAGTTTCTTTCTGGAATAACGCACCATTCAAACTCCGGTCAACGTGTTCATCGGGATATTCTTTAATTTCAATATTAAGCCCAAAAGCATTATTTATCAAGGTAAGGAGATTGAATTTGCTGATTGGCTCGGATGCAATATGATATATACCATTTAAATTTTGGTTCTTCTTAATGATATCAGCGATAATCTTGGATAAGTGAACGGTAGGAAAGCCGCTGAAAATAGCATTGGTATAGCCTTGAACTTTACCTCTCCGGTTGGCAAGAAACCATTCCAGCAAGCCGTTTGCCCCTGCCAACTCACGCCCGATAATCGAGGTGCGGATAGTTAATGCGCCTTTCCCCTTTACCTCCCCGAGATATTTGGTCTTGCCGTAAACATCTTCAGCGTCCGATGGGTCGTCCTCGCGATAGTTGCCTTTTTTACCGGAAAAAACACAGTCGGTACTTATGTGAATCAGTCGTATCCCTTTATTCTGGCAAATCTGGTAAAGTTGGTGGGGCAGTTTTGCGTTTAAATATGTCGTAGTGGCAACACCGACTTTTTCTACCAGCGGCTTGATAACCCCGATGCAATTAATGACCACATCCGGCTTGGTCTTGGTAATAGCTTGTTCTAACAGGTCAAGTTTCATAGCGTCAACACGAGGCACTATTCGTGACGACTGCAAGAAACCGTATTTGCTGATATCTTTAAACTCACCCCGGATAGTGCCGTGAACCTCAAACATCGGGCTAAGAACCTGATACAGCTTATGTCCCAGCATGCCGTTAGCACCTAAAATCAATACTCTGGTCAAGGTTCTCTCCTTTAATTGCGATTAACGATTTTTGAATGATTATTCACGATTTCCTGCAGCGCCGCTTCGAGTTGCTGCCCTATCTTTTGCTGGTCGTGCACCTTTCGGATGTAATCAATGCCAGCTTGTTCCAGTTGCTGCCGTTGTTTATCCGATGCCAGCAGGTCAGCCACCTTAGCCGCCATATCGGCTGCCGTAGCGGCATAAACTATTCCTTTTGAATCGTCGGGGATGAGGGACTTTATGCCGAGCAGCGGCGTGACGACGGCTGCCTTGCCGCAGGCGATATATTGAATGATTTTACCGGGGAAGATGTCTCTGGTCTCTTTGGTATCGAGGAAGGGATTAATACATAGTGCAGCCAGGTTAATATATTGAGGCATTGTCTGGTAAGGCTGGAAGCCGGTAATAGTAACATATTTTTTTAACCCAAGTTCACTGATAATTTGCTCCAGTTTTTTACGCTGGGGTCCGTCGCCAACTATCAATAGCTTTGTTTCAGGTACCTTCTTTATTACATGTGGGAATTCGCGGATAAAGCCGTCCAGTCCGCTGAATTCAAAGAGTGTCCCGATGAAAACAATAACCTTATCCTTTTGGCTATATCCCCATTTCTGCCGCACTTCGGAAGAATCGATTAATGGATGAAACAGGCTGGTATCGATGGGCATGGGTAATAATTTCACTCTCGATTTTGACGCCCCCAGACTTATAACGTATCTTTCATGATTTGGCGTAATCGCTAAAATTTCATCCGCGTTTTTATACACTCGTTTCTCTATACACCTGGTAGCGGGGCGGAGGATGGGATAACGTACCAAACGATACAGCATATCAATCGACCGGAACACGACTGGAACTCCAAACTTACGTGCGAGACTAATAACCTGAAGTCCGTTAGTCGGGACGGAATAGAGCATGATAACATCGATTTTCTTTTCTTTTAAAGTCTTCTTAATCTCGAAGTAATGAGTGAAGCCAGCGGATAAACGGCTAATGCCAGGAATCTTGATAAAGCCAGGCTGACGCAATGTTACTGAAGACCCCTTTACTGCCCGTGAGACGCCTGTGAACTCTTTTGTTTTAAGACTACCTAAATCAAAGAATCCGGTTTTTTTCCAGGTATCTGCATAGTCGATAGCGTAGACTTTATGACCGCGTGTAGAGAGAATTTCAGCAAGATTATGTATCTCAAACACGACTTTCTGCAGCCAATCGACCTCATGGATAAAAAGAATGTTCATATATCATTCTAAACGTGAAATTGTTACTTAATTATACCCTAAAGGTAATACAAAAAGAAGCTATACAACAGTGAGGATTTGGTATTATGTCAAATGATTAGCATGGCATCACCGAAGCTATAGAAACGGTATTTTTGTACGATGGCTTCGCGATAAGCTTTATCGATTAGCTGTTTGCCGGCAAAGGCGGTAACTAACATGAGTAAGGTTGACCTGGGCAGGTGAAAGTTCGTCACCAAGGCGTCCACCATACGAAACTTGTGACCCGGCAGAATGAAAAGACTCACCCAATCATGAAATGGCTGGATATCCTCCGTTTTACTGATAAGCACCGCCTGTTCGATAAGCCTGACCGAGGTTGTGCCGACACAGATAATGCGGCGTCCTTCTTTTTTCGCCACGGATAGCTCGACAGCAACTTCCGCCGAAATGATGCCGTACTCACGATAAATGGTATGTTGACGAGGGTCTTCCTCGGTGACAGGTCGGAAAGTATCCAAGCCGATATGCAACGTGGTGAAAAGGCAGCGTACTCCCTTACTCTCGATTGTAGCGAGTAAACTCGGTATGAAGTGTAGACCAGCCGTAGGCGCGGCAGCGCTGCCTAATTCGCGAGCGTAGACAGTCTGATACCTATCAGGGTCAATAAGTGGCTCATGAATGTAGGGAGGTAAAGGCATTTCACCGGCGCCCAGCAATCTCTCTTCGCTATTAAAATGGATAGTCCTGATGCCTTCAGGTCCGCCTTTAATAATCTGGGCGAAAATAGGCTCTCTTTCCTTATCCGTAGTAGTAATTTCTATCTTTTCCCCCACGTTAAGTCGGCGGGCTGGTTTAACCAAGGTTTCCCAGACGCCAGGCTCTAACCGGCGGAGGAGGAGAATTTCTACCGCTCCCCCACTCCCCACCCTTTGTCCTTTAAGTCGGGCGGGAATTACGCGGCTATCATTAAAAACCATGACGTCGCCGGGCTGAAGGTAATCAACGATATTATAGAAAATTCGGTGCTCGATAGAGACGTCCCGACGGTTCAGCACCAGCAAACGTGAATGGTCGCGCGGTTCAATGGGGGTCTGGGCGATAAATTCCTGTGGCAAGTTATAATCAAAATCGCTCGTCTTCATTCCTTTTCACTATACCGAATGGCTGTAAGAAAGGCAACGATAAATTAAGTTTTCACTTTCAAAAGAGATATGCTACAATTGGCTAAACTAAAGGAGGCATCATGCCAAAAACAGCGACGAAGTATGACAATTTAGTGAAAACTATACCGATGAAGGAATACGATGAAGGCGGTTTCCGGCAGGGAATGGAACTGGATAAAAAATGGCTGGGTTTTGATGTCCATATCAAATACGGGGTTTACCGCATGGCGGGTAATATAGGTAAAGCGCCCTACCTACCACATGTGCACGATTTCGACCAGGTGCTGCTTTTCGCGGGGTCGGACATGAACGACATCGGCGACCTGAACGCGGAGGTAGAGTTCTGTCTGGGCGATGAGTTAGAAACACACATGATTACTACGACAACTGCCGTCGCGATTCCTAAAGGCATGCCGCATTTTCCGGCGACGATTAACATCATGAACCGCCCGTTTTTTTATTACGAAATTTCTTTAACAGAGAAATACAGTGAAAAACCGACGCTAATCAACAAAAAGCCCGGTCCTATCGCTGGATTCCGCTCGGCGACGCGTAAATACATTATGCCTGTGGCTTTCATGCGTAAAGGCGCCTGGCATTACGGTCCGACAAACCGCGATGACGGAGGCGGTCACATTTCCTTCATCCGCACGAAAGAGGCGGCGGGGTTCGACTTTGTCATGCTGTACGAAAGTATGAAGCGGGGACCCTACCGCATAGGGCCCGACCCCGATAAACCCCACACTCACCCCACCACCCAGATTATGTGCCTGCTGGGGACGGATACGGATGATTTAAGCAATCTGGGGGCGGAGTTTGAAATATGCCTGGGCAAAGAACAGGAAAAACATAGGTTCAATAAAAGCACGGCAGTGCTAACGCCCCCCTTTATCCCCCATTGGCCCGGCGGGATAATCAAACTGGAAAAACCGATGATATTTGCGGACATTCATCCGTTTGGGAATGAGAGGTAGGGGAGGACAAAAATGACTACCGACACAATATATTCCGATGGATTGATAACCATTACCCAGGACGCGGTAGTGTTCCACAATTATTATCTCCCGGGAGTCAGCAAAACAGTACCTATAAGTAATATTGAAAAGATAGTCATCAAAGAACCAACCGTTGTAAATGGGCAGTGGCGGTTATGGGGTAGTGGTAGGTTTGATATATGGTTTCCTTTGGATATCAAATGACCGAGCCGCGACCATATATTTCATGCCAAATTGAAAAACGCCGATTTCCAAATTGGATTTACGGTCAAGGATTCAGCAAGGGTTGAAGAAATTTTCATGCAAATGCGTCTCATCGCATAAACGGAATATTAAAAGCATAGCCAAGGCGGTTAAGAAATAGAAGAGGATAAAAATGGAACTTGTAGGAGTATGTCTGATTACCAACGATGTCCCCGCTTTAAGGGATTTTTATAAAAAGGTTCTTGAAGTTGAATCAGAGGGTGATGATGTTTATACAGTTTTAAAAACGAAAGGCATAGTGCTATCTATCTTTTCCAGACAAGCCATGAAAAATCTTACAACGCAGTTTCCTATTAAGGAAGCGGGGCATAACAACTTCGTTATAGCGTTTAGAGTAAGTGACCTTAATACTGAATATGAAAGAATCAAAAAACTAAATCCTGATTCTTTAAAACCTCCATTCGCTGACCCGGTGGGTAATATATCCTTCACTTTTACCGACCCCGATGGCAATATTATTGATGTTGTTCCATCTTGAAAGAATTGAATATTAAAGATATGCCGGGAAACAAAAATCCCCGGCTTTTTTATGGGTCGGGGATTTAGTTTATCCTGAGCTTGTCGAAGGATTACTTAAATTATATTAAAGTCCCGCTGCTGCCATGATTTCCGGCACTTTCTTTTCCCAATTTATCGCCATGATATGCACGCCCTGGCACATGGGTTTCATCTGCCTAATAAGGTTAGCGGCTATCTCAACCCCAACCTTATCGCGGTCTTCTTTAGAGGCATCAGCCATTCTCTGAATAAGGTCATCCGGTACGCGGATACCAGCAACATTGTTATTCATATATCTGGCTGCGCCCGCGGTTCTTAATGGGATAACGCCCACCATGACAGGCACTTTAAATTTCTCGACACGCTTCATGAACTTCTCGAAAGATTTTGGGTCGTAGACAGCCTGCGTCTGGAAGAATTTAGCACCGGCAACGATTTTCTTCTGCATCTTGAAAATTTGCAGCTCTTCCGATGCCTCGGTGTTGGACTCCACCTTTACCACCGCGCCGGGGAAGAAAGTTGGCTTACCTTTAAGCTCATTGCCGGCAAGGTCGAAGCCTTCGTTAAGTCGAATGATTGTTTGTAAAAGCGTCACCGAATCCAGGTCGAAGACACCCTTAGCCTGGGGGTTGTCGCCCTTCATGGGGAGGTCGCCGGTCAAAGCCAGGACGTTTTTTATGCCCATCGCCCAAGCTCCAAGGAGGTCGGACTGCAAAGCGATGCGGTTGCGGTCGCGGCAGGTCATCTGGAAAACAGGTTCCAGACCACCCTGCACCAGCAGTATCGCGGTGGCCAGCCCGCTCATACGCATCAGAGAGCCTTGCTGGTCGGTCACGTTAGCCGCATCAACTTTATCTTTAAATAACGCGATATTTTCTTTAAGCTCATGAGTATCCGTGCCTTTAAGGGGACCGCACTCGCAGGATACGGTAAATTGACCTGATTCCAGTTTAGATTGAAAGCTCATTATGCTTTCACCTCCTTTGCAGGATTCGCTGGCGGAATGGGTGTTTCTACTTTAGGAGGATTTTCCAGAGCATAACGCGGGGTGGACATCATCTCCGGACGGGGCGCTATTTTCCTCTGATCGAGGGGCTTCATCATATCGTTCAAACGATGTAGCTGTCCCCTCTCTTTGAGTCGAGTATAAATCAGCTCCCAACCACAATCGCGGTCTTTAGAAATTTCGCATTTTCCATTACTAGCTCCGCCGCAGGAACCGCTGACCAGACTCTTGGTGCAGGCGGTGAGGGGACAAATCCCACCGGTATGATAGAGGAGACATTGCCCGCATTCGAAACAGCGCTCGCTGCCTTCCCACTCGCCGCGAATGCCACCCAGATTCACGGTATTACAGCCAGGATATACTGGTTTATTAACGGCAGTCGCGACGCACTGGATGCCGATACCGCAGGTTAATACCAGGACAGCATCGGCGGCCTTAACCTGGTCGACTTTACCCTTCAAGGCTGATTTAACGAGGGCTTTACTGCAGAGAAAATCAACGCTTTTAGTGCCGGTAACATTCTTGCCGGCTGCCGTAAGTTTTTGTTTCATTTCTTCAACCTGTTTGGGTCCGCCGCTGCCGGAAGACTGTGCACATCCGTCACAGCCAACGATAAAAACATTCTTATCTTTTTCCAGATAGGCGATTATCTCATCAAAATGCTTTTGCTCCGAATATATCATCGCGCCTCCTTTACACTACCCTGTACTGACCAAGGTCCCGACCTTTGGGAGTAACGAAATGGACGGCGCAGGCGATACAGGGGTCGAACGAGCGGATGATGCGGACGACCTCGAAAGGATTTTTCTCGTCCTTAACTTTCGTGCCGATAAGCGCCTGTTCGATAGGTCCATGCTGGCCTTTATCGTCCATCGGGGAGATATTCCAGGTGGTGGGGACGACTGCCTGATAGTTAGCGATTTTCTTGTTCTTAATTTCAATCCAGTGCCCCAGCGCGCCGCGTGTGCCTTCGATAATGCCCATGCCGGCGGCTTCTTCCGGGATTTGATATTCAACATAAGCTGGCTGACCGGACTTAAGTGAGAGCGCCCAGCTTTCTAGATTGTCAACGATAAACTTGGCGGAGAGCGCCCGCGCCAAGTGACGTCCCAGTACAGAGAATAATGCCGACGGCTTGGCTTTAAGCTTTTTCAAAGCCCCGTCCACCAGCTCTTTCATTTTGGGGTCACCTTTGGCGTAAGTCATCGCCACGCGCGCTAAAGGACCTACCTCGTAAACCTTACCGTCGTAGCGGGGTGCTTTCGCCCAGGAGTAAGCATCTTTCTTACCGTACTGCGGTTTGGTATCGCCTTGAGATGGGTGGCGGTTGGAGGTGGCGTCCTCGTACCAGGAGTGCTTCACCTGTTCGGTGATTTTGCTCGTATCCAGCGTGCCCAGCTTAAGGTCGGCGTCGATGGTTCCCTGTTTAAAGAGTCGCTCTCTGGTGGCATAGTTCGGACTTTTACCATCGAGGTCGTACATGCCGTAAGAGAGCAGGTTCTTGCAGCCGACGCCGATTTCCGCGTAGTCCAGATAAGCGTTAGCCACGGCGAGGACATCCGGGATATAAACATTATTAACGAAATCCTGCAGGATTTTTATTTTCCAGATATATGCCATGATGTTATCAGGGGCGGGGACGGTGGTTACGCCGCCGGGCACAACACCCACGCTATGGGGAATCTTGCCGCCGAAGATAGCCACCGCTTCATGCCCGATACGACGGATTTCCAGCGCTTTTACGTAATTGGCGACAGCTTGCTGATTAACGGCGGGGGGCAGACGGTAATCGCCTTCATAGCGCGGCATAAACGGCTCTAAAGCGCCGCGGTTAATAAAGTCCTTAACCGAATTAAGCTGGGAATCATTGCCTTCGTACTTAGCCACATCGGCGACATTTACATAGTCTAAAGCCGCCAGGTGATAAAAATGGAGGACGTTGTCTTGGACAGAATGGGCGCCGTGAATCATGTTGCGGATGATGCGTCCGTTATCGGGAATTTTATCGGCGATGCCGAAGGCGCTATCCAGATTCAGCGCGGCGGCGAGACCATGCGACTGGGGACAAACACCGCAAATTCTCTGGGCGATTATCTGGGCGTCCCGCGGGTCATGTCCCCTTAATATTAATTCTAAGCCGCGAAACATATTGCCGGTAGCGCGGGCGTCTTTAACGACGCCGTTTTCTACAACGCATTCTATCTTTAAATGCCCTTCAATCCTGGTGACGGGGTCGATAATGATTTTAGCCATTATTCGCCTCCTTGTTCGCCCAGTAAGCCCCGACCACCGGAAGGTCAACATCAACCAGCTTTTCATAGAAGGGAGAGGTCTCGGTGGGGAACTCGGGTTGGGTACAGCCATTACAGGGCGCGCCCGCGCCGATAACCCAGTTGGTGCCGCTGTTCCAGTGCCGGATGGGGCAATCGGCATAAGTGATAGGTCCTTTACAGCCGAGCTCATAGAGGCAGCCTTCTTCGCCGAACTTCTTGGCGAATTTGCCCTCATCGAAGTAAGCGCGGCGGGGGCAATTTTCATGTATCAGCTTACCGTAGAAAAGTTTGGGGCGGAGGAAGTCATCGAGGTCTTCAGGCTTAGGCAAGCCATTCATAATAATGCTGGCGACCGTCCCAAAGAACCAGTCGGGATGGGGCGGGCAGCCAGCGACATTAATCAGCGGTTTAACAATCTTTTTAGAAGCGAGAAATTTCTGGACGGAAACACAGCCGGTGGGGTTGGGCGGTGCGGCAGGAATACCACCGAAAGAAGCGCACGTGCCTATGGCGATAATCGCCAGTGCGTCTTTAGCCATTTCCTCCACTCTTTGCTGCATCGTAACTGGCTTACCGTTCCTCTCTCCGACGGCGCCATAAATACCGCCGTCAGCCGTCGGCACCGCACCATCAACTACGAGGACGTACTCGCCCTTTTGTCTTTTAGCGGTATCCTCCATCACCTGAATCGCCATCTCACCAGCCGACGCCATAATCACCGGATGAAACTTAAGATTAATGTGTAAACCAGGCGCCAGCTGGTCGATGAGCACATTTTTAATGGTCGGGCTGGCTGTATTCAGCATAGTGACCGCGCAACCGCTACAGGCAGCCGTCTGGAGGTAAATGACAGGAAGTTCCTTAACCATCAGGACCAACTCCTTTCTTGAAAATACAGAATTTACAGAGTGACACTTAATTATACTAGAAATTGAGGGTGTATTGAAATCAGGCAAAATACCTAAAAAAAAGGAGTTGGCCGAATAAGCCAACTCCTTCTCATACTTGGGTGATGATATTATTACTTAATAACTTTTATGCCAAGACCAATAAGTATTTTTTCTACCCTTTCTGCTTCTGGAAGACCAGCTAATTTGACACCTTGGCTAACAGATAAAAGATCAATCCCTACTGGCTTCCCAGGATTTAATGTACAATCAATAATACGATTGCTATCTAGTTCCTTACTATAACCAATTGGTTCTTCTAGTAACGTGATGTATACAGCATCTGCTTTGGGGTCCGTATCTACTTTTAGCATTTTATCCTCCTTCTTACTGAAATGAGAAGGCATCTATTACATAAATTGGGGTTTTTAATCCATCCCTCACACGTACTTTTATATTTCTCCCATCAGGTAATTTTGTAACATACGCAATTTCCTTCTTTGTGACATCATACTGTCCACTATGATGATGTATGCAATACCATACGTGCGCCTCCGTAATGCCTCGTGAACACATACGGCGTTTGGCATGGTCACTAAATTCGAGAGGAGGTTCTGTTCCCATTCTGCACCCATCTTTTCACCTCTGCATGGCAGAGCAATATCAGTATGGTACTTATGTACCATATATTATACTACACCATGTCAATATACAATGTCAACGTTATGTTTACTTTTTATTATATTACTATAATACTAATAATGGCGATAGAATGATACTACTTATGTCACATTCGGGTAAATACTCAATTAGTCTAGGCGTTTCTTTTATTATTGTCAACTATTTAAAAACCACAGGTAATATTGCTTAATCCTCTAGCGCTTTAGCGACGATTTCCGCTATATCCAGAACCTGTACCTTATCCGCCGCTTCTTTATCTTTAAGTCCGTCGTCGAACATAGTCATGCAGTAAGGACAAGCGACGCAAACAGTGTTCGGTTCCTTGGCTAAAGCCTCTTCCACGCGGGCGACATTAATGAGTTTGCCTTCTTTCTCCTCCATCCACATGCGTCCGCCGCCAGCGCCGCAGCAAAAGCCATTATCATGGTTACGTTCCATTTCGCATGGCGCGCTACCAGTAGCCGAGGCGATAACGCGACGCGGTTCATCATAAATTTCATTATACCGTCCGAGGTAGCAGGAATCGTGGTAGACCACTTTACCTAAATCAGATTTGGCTTTTAGCTTAAGCTTACCTTCCTGAATCAAGCTATGAATAAATTCAGTATGGTGGACAACCTCTAACTTGGCACCGTACTGCTGATAATCATTCTTAAAAGTGCTGAAACAGTGCGGGCACTGGGTGATGATTTTTTTTACGCCCTTCTCGGCGAACATCTTTATATTCGCCTGCGCCATGCGTTCAAAAACATATTCGTTGCCAAGACGCCGCAAGCTATCACCGCAGCACATCTCATCCTTGCCTAGAGTACCCCAGGAGATACCGGCTTTATTTAGAATCTTCGCCATGGAGATGGTTGTGTGACGATTACGGGCATCGAGAGCTCCTGCGCAGCCGACATAGAATAGGTATTCCGTCTTGCCGGCTTCAAAAGGCTTAACATCAATATCCGCCGCCCATTTGGTACGCTCGGTAGGGGCGATGCCCCAGGGATTACTACGCTGTTCCATATTTTCGAATAATAATAGTAGTTCATCCGGGAATTTTGATTTCATTTCCACCAAGTGGCGGCGCATATCAACGATGCGGGGCACATGCTCGATAAAGACCGGGCAGACCTCCATACAGGCGCCGCAGGTCGTGCATTCCCAGATAACCTCTTCCTTAATACTCCCCTCCCCGCTTTCGCCGATAAGCGGCAGCTCTTTATGCCCATCTTTACCAGCGTTTTTCAAGAGGTTCACCTTGATGTCATGTATCAAGAGGCGGGGCTGGAGGGGCTTTTCGGTAAAAGTGGCAGGACATGAATCCGAACAGCGTCCGCATTCAGTACAGGAATAGGAGTCGAATAGACCTTTCCAGGTAAAGTTTTCCACCTGTCCCACGCCGAAGGTATTGCCCTTCTTAAACTCCTCGCGGGGCTGGGTTTTAACTTTATCCAGACTCTTAAAGAAGCAGTTGGGGATAGAGGTCATGATATGCATATGCTTGCTGTAAGGCAAGTAGTTGAGGAAGGAAAGCAGGATACCCGCATGTATCCACCAAAAAACACGCGCCGCAGTATCGAGTCCAGCCGCGCCCGATGGCAGCCACGAAGCGATTAGATTAGCCACCGGCATGTAGGACGCCGCCCTTTCCGTACCAGCCGCAATGCCGCAAGCCTTCATGCCGAAGAAGGCGAGCATCAAGCCAGCCACCAGCCCGAGGATAATGAAAGCGTCACGACTTTTCGCTTCGGTATAAGGCGGCGGGAAGGTTAAGCGACGGATAATGGCTAAAATAACAGAGAGCAACGCTAGGACCGACATTATATCGAAAATACAGGCTAAGGTAAAATAAGCGCCGTCCGGCAGACGAGAAAGGCTAATGACATCGGGGAAAAGCCCGTTGAGTAAAAATTCGGTATTAGAAATCAGTAGAATCATGAAAGCCCAGAACAGCACGAAGTGGTTGATGCCGAAAACCTTTTTCACCACACGCCGCTGCCCGAAGGCGTAATAAATCATGTTCCAAAAACGCTTGAAGAAGGCATTGAATCGGTTTTCCGGTTTGCCTTTTAGCACCAGCCTAAAGCGCATAAATGCGCTAAAAGCAAAGAAGACTATTGATATAGCCAGCACGATGATAAACGCTATTACTGTTCCTGACATTTTCTTTCCTTAAGATGCCTTGGCGGCTTTCTGTTTACGCCTCTCCCTAATATAAGCTGTAATCGCCGGGATTATCTGAAAAAGGTCGCCGACGATGCCGTAAGTGGCTACTTCGAAAATCGGCGCCTGTTTATCACGGTTGATGGCGATAATAGTATCCGAGTCCTGCATGCCGACCAGATGCTGGATAGCCCCGCTGATGCCGACGGCGATATAAATCTTGGGACGGACAGTTTTACCGGTCTGACCCACTTGTCTTTCCAGCGGCATCCAGCCGGCTTCCACGGCGGCGCGGGAACATGCCACAACACCGCCTAATTCATCGGCAAGCTCCTGGAGGATTTTATAATTTTCGGTATTGCACATGCCGCGTCCGCCGGAAACTATAATGTCCGCTGCCGCAACATCAACGCTGTCCAGCTGCTTATCGCCGATTATCTCTAAAACTTTAGCGGCGATGTCTTCTTCTTTGAGAGGCACTTTTTCGCGGATAATCTCGCCTTGGCGGGATGCGTCTTTAGCTGGCATGGGCATAACATGAGGTCGGACGGTAGACATTTGGGGTCGGGTGAATTCTGTTAAAATGGTCGCCATGATATTACCGCCGAAAGCGGGACGGGTCTGTAAAAGAAATCCTTTATCGTCGATAGATAAACCAGTGCAGTCAGCGGTTAAGCCTGTTTGTAATTTCGTCGCTATCGCCCCCGCTAAATCACGTCCCAGTCCCGTCGCGCCGATAAGCACAATCTCCGGCTTATATTTTTCTATCAAATAACAAAATGCTTTGTAGTACGACTCGGTGCGGTAGTAATGGAAAACCGAGTCGTCCACCAAATAAACTTTAGCAGCGCCGTAAGCGAACGCTTCTTGGCAAAGGTGTTCAACCTTCTCGCCAATAACGACGGAACATAGTTCGGTGTTGCGCGCTTTAGCGAGGTCGGCGCCAACGCCTAAAAGCTCCCAGGAAACTTCGGCCGGCTTGCCTTCGGTGTGTTCGGTAAAAATCCAAACGCCTTTGTATTCCTTAAGCTTCGTCAGACGCGGGTCTTCAATTGCTGGTGTTGGCACGGGTTGGGCGGCAGCTTTTTGCTTCGCCATCTCATCAAGGATTCCCTGCTCTTCAGGAGTGTAGACAATTTCGATAGCTTGAACTGGGCAGACTTTTATACAGCGCTGGCAGCGAGTGCATTTAGCGAGGTCAATAATCGGCTCGCCCTTATCGTTCATGATAATGGCGTCGAAAGGGCACTCCGCCTGGCAGCGCGCGCCGCAGGCGATGCACTTGCCGGGGATTAGCCGGGCAGTGCCGCGGGGTCTCTTAAGTTTCTTCGGTTCTTCTACCATATTATTATAAGGACAGCAAATCCTTCTCTATCATTTTAGTGATGAGTATTTTCGCAGAGTCTTCCGGTTTATCGGTTTCTTTCCCTAAAATTTCACCTTTCGCTCTTTCCGGGGAGAAGATTTTACGCACCTGTGTCGCCGAGCCTTTAAGCCCGATGGTCGCTTCGTCCATCTTCATTACTGCATTGTTCCAGAGGGCGATTTCGGCTTCTTCCGCCATCAGACGCCTTGGCACATTAGGATAGCGCGGCGTATTGATTTCCCGCAGGACGGCAATCATGGCGGGGAGAGGAGCGCTAACGACTTCATGCCTGCCTTCCAGCTTACGGCGGACTTTAACGGTCTTCGCCTTTAAATCGATCTCATCAACACGGTCGACTAATGTCAGCTGTGAACATCCTAAGCGGGTAGCGATGCCGGGTCCCACCTGCGCGGTATCGCCATCAATGGTCTGGCGGCCGCACATGACAATCGCCAGCTCATCCTTTTCCGCCAGCTTTTTAATCGCCCCGGTGAGAACCATGCTAGTGGCAAGAGTATCGGCGCCGCCAAAAACGCGGTCGCTTAAAAGGATAGCTTCATCGGCGCCAAGGGCAAGCGTCTTCCTTAAAGTTACTTCGGCATTAGGGGGACCCATAGAAATGACGGCGACGCGAAAGCCGTATTTATCCTTAAGACGCAGGCTCTCCTCAAGGGCCTGTGTATCATAAGGATTCATGATATTTGGCACACCCTCTCTGATGAGAGTGCCAGTCTTGGGGTCGATTTTGACCTGGGTGGTATCCGGTACCTGTTTTACACAGGTGACAATTAGCATCAAAAAACGTACCTATATTTATTTTGATAATAACATATTACGCGAGAGAGGGGCAAATAGAGGAGCTAATAGTTTTCTGTTAACAGTTTACAGTAGAGGAAAAGGGGAAAGTAACGACTGGATTCCCAATCAAGTTGGGAATGACGTGGTTATTAAATATTTTTATTTTTCGTCATTCCCGCGAAAGCGGGAATCCAGGAGGGGGAGGGAATAACTGTTTTGCCCCGAACTCCACACCGTGTTAAACTACAAGCATAAAGAGCTTATGAAAATATTAGTGACTAATGATGACGGTATTCAAGCCGAGGGACTATGGACGCTGGTGCGGGAGCTAAAGAAAGTGGCGGAAGTGACAGTTGTAGCTCCCGATGGCGAGAGAAGCGCTATCGGCACGGCCGTGACTTTGTTCCAACCGCTCCATGCCAGCGAATTTTGCGCGCCGGAGGACGGCGTAAAAGCTTACGCCATTGACGGGTCGCCATCCGACTGTGTTATCCTTGCGCTTGGTAAATTAATTAATAATATAGATATGGTAGTCTCCGGCATCAATCCCAACCTTAATCTAGGAGAAGATGTGTATATCTCCGGTACCGTTGGTGCTGCTATGCAGGGATACTTTAGAGGGCTGTCGGCCATAGCTGTTTCCGCCCCGCTAGAGAGTCAAATCGGTCTTAAGGTTGCCGCACGGATAACCGCCAAATTGGCGCAGAAAATAGCCGAGAATAATCCTGTTAGAATCCTCCTCAATATTAACGTGCCGGACCTGCCGCTGGATGAAGTCCACGGCATTAGCATTACACGATTAGCTCGCTCCAGCCACATCAACTCCGTAACGGAAGATAACAGCGTCCAGCATAAACAATATCGCTTGGTGCGAGAAAGAGTGGCGGAGTCCGGCAGCAACGGCACGGACATCCAGGCTATCGTGCAGGGCAACATTTCAATCACCCCCATTTACACCAGTCTACTGGATAAACCGCCTTTACAACTGCTGAAAAAACTAAGAACCCAACTTGCGCATGAGCTAAAGAAGGAATAATGCAGCACCATATCGGCACGGACATTATCGAAATAAAACGTATCCGCCAAGCTATCGAACGCTACGGCGACCGTTTCTTGAACCGCGTCTATACCAAAGATGAACTGAATATTTATGGTCACCACGCACATTCATTAGCGGCTAGTTTCGCCAGTAAAGAGGCGGTGATGAAGTTACTGGGGACGGGGAATAAAGGAGTGGGGTGGCGAGAGATTGAGACCCTTTATCATGATAGCGGTAAGCCGTTGATAAGACTCAACGGGCGGGCAAAGAAACAAGCGGAAAAATTAGGTATAAAAGAAATCGACGTCAGCCTATCACATTCACGCGATAACGCTATCGCCACGGCCATCGGGGCAACTTAACCCTCCCAGACTACCTCCCCACCAATCATCGTCATTTCGACTTTGATGTCTTTTATTTTTTCGGGGGGTAAACGGGTGGGGTCATCGCTTAAGACAACGATATCCGCCAGTTTACCTGAGGCAATAGAGCCTTTAGTTTTCTCCTCGAAAGAAGAGTAAGCGGAATTTACGGTATAAAGTGCCAACGCTTGTTCCGCGGTAATACACTCCTCTGGTAAAAGCACCTGACCAGATTCGGCTTGACGCATAACCGCCGCATAAATACCCGTAAGAGGATTAATCGGCACGACCGGGGCATCTGAGCTGCCGGCAACGACCACGCCCTTTTCCAGCGGCGACTTAATTCTATAAAGCCAAGGCAGCTGACTTTCCGCGACCGTCGCCAAGTAACGCTCGCCGCTGTAATAGATAAAGGAAGGCTGGGTAACAATCACCAGTCCCAGCTTTTTTATTCTCTCCAATAAGTGTGGTGGACATTCCGAGCAGTGTTCGATGCGGTGACGTCTTCCTGTTACCGGTGAATGTTTGTTAGCATATTCTAAGGCAGTGACGGCAGCAGCTACCATATTCTCGGCGACGGTATGGAAAGCGAGTTGAAATCCAGCCTTATGACAGGCAAGGGCTAATTCATTTAATTCAGATTGGTACGACTCGACATCTAACATCACCTTCACCGCCCCAAGCTGCATCAGGTTATCGCCGGAGCCGGTTATTAATCCCCTATTTTTAAATTCCTGCCAGTAGGATGCACCCGCCATCATCGTGACACGACTAAGCAAGTCTCCATTTAGTTTAAATTCACAAATCGTCTCCCATCGTTGAATATCGTTGCTGACGGTCGCTTCCTGGAAAGAGGTGATACCATGCGAGAGGAAATATTCATCTGCCTTAGCGACGCCTTCATCCATCTCATCCTCCGTTAATGGCGGCATAACCTGACTGCGTATGTAGCCAAGCATATTAATCAAAACACCGTTAGGCTCGCCAGTAGCAAGGTCTCGCTCGATGCGGGCGCCGGGCAACTCCGGCGTATCTTTCGTAATGCCCGCTAGCTTCAGTGCCAGTGAGTTAAGCACGCAGGCATGGAGGGAGCGATGGCTTAAGATTACCGGGTGGTTGGGGGCAACCTCATCCAAATCCCAGCGGGTGGGACAGCGTTTGCCCTCGAGATAAAACTCATTATAGTTCGTGCCGCTTATCCAAGTACCGGGCGGGGTGGCTAACGCTTTTTTACGTACGGCTTCCTTAATGTCGGCAACAGAACGGACTTTATCCGGCGAGAGGTTGATACTCATCAATTTTCTGATGAGGGAAAAGAGGTGGAGGTGGGTATCGTTAAAGCCGGGGACTACGGTTTTTCCCGCGCAGTCGATAACCTTCGTGAAACGACCGGTCAACCTCTCGGCTTCACTATTACTGCCGACGAAAAAGATAGAGTCGTCGGAGATGGCTACAAGCTCGGCTCTCGGCTTGGTGGCGTCCATCGTAATGACGTTGGCGTTTTTAAGAATGATAGTAGTTGCCATTGTATTAAGACTCGCGACAATATAAACTATAAATAAGTATACTACGGAAGCATTGCGTGGGAAAAAGGAGCGTCATGGACGCGGAGTTGCTGGCGAAAAGACTATCCGACTGGATTAAAGAAAAGGTAAGTGACGCAAGTTGTAAAGGTACGGTGCTGGGGATGAGCGGCGGCGTCGATTCTTCGGTAGTAGCAGTACTCTGCATTAAGGCTTTTCCTAAAAATACAATTGGATTATTAATGCCATGCCACAGCATCGCGAAAGATAAAGAACATGCGGAAATGGTGGCTAAAAAATTCTCCATCCCGACGAAAACCGTCGTCCTCGATGATATTTATGACGCCTATTTGAAAGTTTTACCGGATTTTAAACCCGACGCCTCCCTCACCCGTTTAGCGCAAGCCAATCTTAAAGCCAGGTTGAGGATGACAACGCTCTATTACACCGCTAATCAAGTTAAGTATTTAGTTGTCGGCTCGGGCAACCGCAGCGAGCTAACCGTTGGCTATTTCACCAAGCACGGCGATAGCGGCGTGGACATCTTGCCGCTTGGTAACCTGGTAAAAAAAGAAGTGCGGGAACTGGCGCGGTTTTTAAATATACCGCAGGAAATTATTGATAAACCACCTTCGGCAGGACTATGGGCGGGGCAAACGGACGAGGGGGAAATGGGCTTTACCTACGAAGCGTTGGATAATTATATCCTGACCGGCAAAGCGACGGAAGAGTTGAAAAAACGCATCGAGGCAATGCATGCCGCCAGCGCGCATAAATGCACCACCCCGCCGATACCAGATTTTAAATAACAATTTTATGCTTCGTTTGACACTTCCTGCCCAAAAACGGTAATCTGAAATTATCCCAACATTCAGAGGAGGACGGCATGAACAAGGTAGCTGTGGTAGGCGTTGGCGAAACGAAGTTCAGCGGACCCCAGACTAAAACGGAGGTTGAACTTTTCGCCGAAGCCGCGACAGAAGCGATAGCCGAATCTAATCTTAAGCCGCAGGATATCAAGGCTTTATTTATCGGTAATGCTTTAGGCGATATCGAGGAGGGGCAGGGCATGATAGCGGCTTATGCGGCGGAGAACATCGGCTGCCTCTACGCACCCGCCAACCGCTACGAGGGCGCCTGCGCTTCCGCCAGCATGGCTGTCCGAGACGCCTTCATGTGGGTAGCTTCCGGCTATTATGATATCGTCCTGGCGGGAGGAGTGGAAAGGGCAGCCACGATGGGTACGGGCTTAGCGACGCGCACCTTCGCTATGTTCAGCGACGCCCGCTACGAATATCCCTCTGGTGTGACCTTCCCGGCGGTTTTCGCTATGTTGACTCATCTCTATGCTGATACTTATAAAATCCCCCTCCAAAAACTCCGTGAACAGATGGCGAAGGTAACGATACAGTCCTATAAACACGGCGCTATTAATCCTAAAGCGCAGTTCTTCGGTAAGAACGCCGATATGACCGTAGAAAAAGTCCTCGGCAGCTTTGTGGTCTGTACACCGCTTACTTTACATGATTGTTGTCCCTTCTCCGACGGTGCGGCTGCCGTGGTGCTTGCCTCGGAAAAGGTCGCCAAAAAACTCACCAAAAAACCAGTCTATATCACCGGCATCGGGCAGGCATCTAATGGCCCGCTTATCAACCAGAAGGACTACTTGCCCAGAATTAGAGCGAGGGAATTGTCCTCACAACAAGCCTACAAAATGGCGGGCTTATCGCCTGAAGATATTGACCTGTGTGAGCTGCATGACTGTTTCAGCATCGCCAGTTTGATAGCCACGGAGAGCCTTGGATTTTTTGAATATGGCAAAGCCGGCGAAGCCTGGGAAAAAGGGGAGGCGGATATCGGGGGCAAGGTAGCTATCAATCCCTCCGGTGGACTCAAAGCCAAGGGACACCCGATTGGAGCCACCGGGGCGGGACAGGTCTATGAAATCGTTAAGCAGCTACGGGGCGAGGTGGAGTCAGAACGGCATGTTCTTAACGCGAAAATCGGCATGACAGACACACTAGGCGGGGACGGCGGCACGCTGGTGAATATGATTCTGGAAAGGGGCTGGTAAAATGGAACAGAAACTCTATTTTAAAGAATATAATGAAGCCCTGAAACAGAACAAATTACTAGGCTTAAAATGCCGCGCTTGTGGGGCATTAACAATACCGCCCAAGATGGCTTGCCGACAATGCGGTAGTCTGGACATGGACATCACCGAATTAAAAACCAACGGCAAAATCAAAACGTTCACAACGATATTTGTTGGGGCGGAAGGACGTGAAAGCGAAGTGCCCTATATCCTCGTTATCGTGGAGTTAGAAGAGGGACCCTGGATAATGGGCAATCTGGAAGGCACCGACCCCAAGACAGCCACGATGGAACTAATTGGCAAAAAGGTGAAGATGGGCAATAAAGTCTTCGCCGGTGATAAATATTCCGCCGGTGAAAGCGCCAGACCTGTCTTCAGTCTATTGAATTAACCGACATGAAAGAAAAATATAACCGACATTTAAGATTAAAATCCGTCACCAATTTCCGTGACCTGGGCGGCTACCGCACGCAGCAGGGTCGTCTCATTGCCTGGCGGCGTATCTTCCGCAGTGGTGAGTTCGGTCATATCAATCGAGAAGATTATCGCCGCCTTACGGATGAAATTAAATTGGCGTCGGTCGTCGACTTAAGAAGCGATTTTGAAGTACAACACCAGGGCATAGGACTACCTGCAGACTCAAATATTAAGTATTATAATATTTCATTTATCACTGACGGCGGCAAAAGGGAAGCGGAAGATAAGCGATATGTTCCGTTTACCAATATGGGCGAGTTTTACCTGGAAATTGTCAGAGACAAGTTTTTCGGGGGACGTGTTGTCCAGGCGCTAGAAATCATCGCCGAAAGTAAAAACCATCCTTTGGTTTTCAACTGCGCCATCGGCAAAGACCGAACGGGTATACTGGCGGCGATGTTATTAGGCACACTCGGTGTTGCTGAAAAAGACATCATCGAAGACTATTCTTTATCCGACCAGTATATGGATGAACTCCGAAAGCAGTTTGACAAAGCCGCTGATATACCGGACGACGTCAAACGCCTGCCTGACTTTTTCTGGAGGGCTGAACCGGCGTCGATGGCACTCTTGTTAACAACACTTCGCCAGGAATTCGGCTCGGTAGCAGATTATCTCAAGGTTATGGGTGGTGAACCGTCACTTAAAGAACGACTTGAGAAAGCACTATTAGAATAGAAAACTAATCAAAAATTATCTGCATCATGTAGACATCGAGTAATTTACTGAACTTGTTCCCCACTTCCCTCATTACCCCGATATGCTTAAAACCCAGCGACTCCGCGAGTTTAATGGAGGCATCGTTGCCTTCGGCGACTCTAATAATGGCGGTATGGAGTCCGGCTTCTTTACCCGCCTTTAAGTTAGCCTCCGCCAGCTTACGTCCCACGCCTTTACCCTGGTATCCCTCTTTAATATAAATCGATGCCTCCGCCGTATTGGCATAAGCACAACGGTCCGACCACGCGCTCATCGACGCCCAACCAATAACTTTGTTATTCTCGACGGCCACTATAATGGGGTGTTTATTATCATGCTTGTCGAACCATTCCTTTTGCTGTACGACGGTTTTTTCGGTGGTATCAAAAGTTGCGGAAGTATTGCGAATAGCCTCATTATAGATATCGGTAATCGCCGGCAGGTCTTTAAGCTCCGCTTTACGAATCGTCAACATCTCAACTTACCTTTAAGTGGCTAAGTATTTTTTGGGCGGCGCGGCGGGGGGTGGTTTTACCTCTTTGCAGTTCATCAATCAGTTTTTCTAGTAAGTTACCGCTCTCAAGTTTATCCACCGATTCTTTCAAATGAGTCTCAACAGTCTCTAAAAGCTCCAGCTTAACTCTTTCCCTGCGGCGCTGGGTCAACAATCCATTTGATTTAAGGTATTTTTGATGTTTTAAAAGGGCATCAGCTAATTCATCCGCGCCTTTACCATTAATTGCTTCTGTTTGGATAATAAGCGGCAGCCAGTCTTTAGGGTCTTTCGACTTCATCGTTAACATATTATCGAGGTTGGTTTTCAGTCGGTCAGCGCCTTCATAATCGGCTTTATTGATAGCGATAACATCCGCCAATTCTAAAATACCGGCTTTCATCGTCTGAATTTCATCACCGGTGTCGGGAGCCAAAACGAGGAGTGTCGTATCCGCCGCTTTCACAATATCTAATTCCGTCTGACCCGACCCTACCGTTTCTATTAAAATAATGTCCTTCCCCATGACGTCCATGACATGAACAGCGCCAAGAGCCGCTTTGGCTAGTCCACCTACCCAACCCCGTGTCGCTAGACTGCGGATAAAAACCGCGGGGTCGGCGGCATGACGCTGCATACGAATTCTATCGCCGAGTAAAGCGCCGCCGGTGAGAGCGCTGGTAGGGTCGATGGCGATAACACCGATTCTTTTACCTTGCTTACGAAAAATATCAATTAGGCAATCCGTAAGCGTGCTTTTGCCGACGCCCGGTGCGCCGGTTATGCCGATGATATACGCCTTACCGGTATGCGGATAGATTTCTTCCAGTGCGGCAAGGGCTTCCGGCGATTCGTCTTCAATCATGGTAATAAGGCGGGCAGCCGCGCCGACGTCTCCCTTTAATACGTCATTAGTTAAGTCCACAGCAAGTAAGAGTATAGCAGACTAGTGATAAAAATCACATTATAAAGATGCCAGGTATGTTAATCATTAAATGAAGGGTATTTCATATAGAAGGAAATGACCGTGAATTTGTGGTTGAGGCGAATTTCCAGCATTAGCTCGTGGTTGCTCTTAGCCAGTGTAGCTGTTTTATTACTTTCCGGCTGGGGCATTACCCAGACCGATGTTATATACAACATCTCCTTCGGGTTAATTGACCGGCGTCTGGCGGACTCAATCCACCGGGCAAGCGTCTTGCCTCTGGCATTTTTCTTTTTGCTGCACGTGCTGATAAACATCAGGTTGAAAATATCCAGCCAACGCCGTTTTTTCACGTGGCTAACAAACGGCTTTTTCATAGCCATCGGCGGTTGCATTATGGCATTAGTGATTTATATGGAATATTTTCGGGTGGGAGGATAAATGAAAAACAAACTACTTATAATAATAACAATAACAGTCTTAATATTCCCTGTAGTCCTGGCGGCTTGTACCAATACTACCCCTATTACTACCCCAAACAGTGAAATCGAGGCTACGGAATATATGGGACATCAATTAACGCCCATCAGCCAGCAGAATAATAACGCTCTCAAAGGCACCCAACACATTGATAAATCAACCTATACGCTTACGGTCGACGGCTTAGTCGAGCACCCTTTAAGTTTAAGCTATGCCGACCTACAGGCTTATCCCCAGATATCACAATTCATGGATCTGGACTGTGTAGAGGGCTGGAGTTTTAGCGCCAAATGGACCGGCCCCGCGCTTAGCGCTATTTTTGCTGATGCCGGCGTAAAACCAGAAGCCAAAATCGCCATCTTCTACACTGCCGACGTCCCGGAAGGCTATAGCTCGTTGGATTTGGACTATATTCTGAAAAATAATATCATCATTGCCTTAAAGGATAATGACATTACGCTACCTCCGGAGCGAGGCTTTCCCTTCCAGGTTGTCGCCATGAGTAAGTTCGGTTACAAATGGGCGAAGTGGGTCACCCGCATCGAGCTGTCGGCTAATACCAGTTTCCGAGGCTTTTGGGAAGGCTATGGCTACAATAACAACGCCGATGTCGGCGGTCCAGCCTACGAACCATGACGATAGCGGCAGCAATGTCCATAGTATCTAAAAGTATATCAGATAAAGAAAAGAATTGTATTTGGAGGTTTATATAAATTTCTTAGGAAATAAGAATAAAGAAAACGTACTTTAATAAATACTATGATTATGGTACTATTAATACCCAAGATTATGGTGACTTGTATAGTAAATTAAGAGAATGGGATGATGACACCATGACAACTGCTATTCTTATTGTTCTTGTTCTAACACTAGGTGTTCTCTCCTTTCTTGCTATACGAACCAAACAGGGACAGAACAAAAACGCCGAAATTACTCAGCTTAAGGTAGAAAAGGCTAAATTGGAGGCTGATATCGTAAATGAAAGAAAGACTTCCGAGGAGAAAATAAAACTCCTTCAGGACTCGGAGGTAAGACTAAAGACAGAATTCGAGAACCTTGCTAATAAAATTTTTGAAGACAAAGGAAAGGCAATTTCTAACGAGAACCATCAAAGAATATCCAGTCTACTAGATCCATTCAAAACACAACTAGATTCTTTTCGGCAAAGAATTGATGCGGTTCATACAGAGGATACTAAACAATCAACAGAACTTAAGGAACAAGTTAAACAGCTTCAAAATTTAAGCAATCAAGTTAGTAGCGATGCCAATAAATTAGCGCTTGCTATAAAAGGTGATGCCAAGAAACAAGGTGATTGGGGAGAACTTATCATTGAGAGAATCTTTGAAGCATCTGGACTTGAACGTGGCAGAGAATATGATGTACAAACCGCTATGTATACTGAAGATGGCAGGCTACAAAAACCAGACTTTATCGTGTATCTTCCAGGAGACAAAGTTGTAATTATAGATTCTAAAGTTTCTCTCACCGCTTATGAACGTTATTGTAGAGTTGATGAAGATAAAGAAAAAACCGAAGCTCTTTCTGAGCATCTTAAATCAGTCCGTAATCATGTTAATGAACTATGCTCAAAAGATTACACCCAACTTCTCGGTAATAGGACTCTAGACTTTGTGGTTATGTGTATACCTTTAGAGCCAGCCTTTCAAACAGCACTGAAGATCGATAATAACCTATTATACGACATAGCAAACACAAAAATCGTCATCACTGGTCCTGCTACCTTGATGATCACACTCAAACTAATTGCCCAAATATGGCGTCGTGAACATGAGAATCAAAATGCAGAAGTTATCGCTGAGAAAGCAGGGCGAATTTATGACCAAGTAAGACTAATTGTGGAATCAATGACCGAGGCTCAAAAAAAATTGGCCGGTGTTACTGATTCTTTCGATGAAGCACTAAAACGATTATACTTAGGGAAGGGTAATCTTGTTGGCAAAGTGGAGGAAATTCGCCTTCTTGGAGCTAAAGTGAATAAACTATTACCAAACAATATCGTAGAAGGAAGTGGAGTCATAGAAGATCAAAGTCCTTCCAGTTAGTCTATAAAACTTCTACGAAAACCCCTTTCCAATTCAAACTACTTACTATCAACTAATTACTTACCTTTTTCTACCAACACACCTATATATCTTACCCTGTCATTTTCAATAAATACCCTCCCAGTGACACTCGCGGTTTTTTCCTGTAAAATGGAATTAGGTTTTTCATTTTTCTCACACACCTGATTTCTTCTTTTGAAAGACTGCATGAGCAAAAAACTAAACCAATTCAAGGGTGACGACGATATAGAAAGACCCGTATACAGCGGGAGTGTCATATCGTTCGGTTTTTCCAAAACCTTCGTATCTTTTAAAAATCCCGTCTATCGCCTCTACTATTTATCTATGGTAGGGCACTGGTCTTCCATGAACATGCAGATGCTGGCGCGTAACCTGCTCGTTTACCGCATCAATCCCTCCGGCGCCATCCTTGGCATTCTGGCACTGGCTAATGCCATACCGATGATTATATTTACGCTGCCCGGCGGCGTTATGGCGGATAGATTCCAAAAAAAGACTATCATCCAGTTTTGCCAGATAATTTCCATCGTCGTGTCACTGGCGACAACGGCTATTTTGATGATTGGCTATTTAAGTCCGGAACATCCGGAGTCGTGGTGGGTGCTGGTGGTCAGCGGGGCTTTACAAGGGGCGGTAATGGGCTTTATGCTGCCGGCGCGTTCGGCGATTATCTCCGAGATAGTCGAGCCCAAGCACCTCATGAACGCCATATCTTTAAACAACCTGGGGATGAACGTCTTCCGCGTGCTTTCCCCAGCGCTGGCAGGCTTTCTCATCGATGCTTTCGATTTCTGGGTAGTCTACGCCATCATGTCCGTAATGATTGTCATGTCATGGATATTCATCCTGTTCGTGCCGCCTGCCAAAGCCAAAACCGTCGAAGGCGGCAACTCTCTGCAAGATGTTGTTGAAGGCTGGCGCTATATCCGCGGCGAAAAAACGATACTCGTCGTGCTGATATTCACCGTGCTCGTCATCGTTCTTGGTTCACCTTATGGCCAGCTGCTGCCCATGTTCACCGAGGATATCCTTAAGGTAAGCGCGACGGATATGGGTATATTAATCGCTGTGTCCGGCGTCGGCGCAATTATTGGTTCGCTTATATTGGCGTCTTTAATGAACCGCAAGCGCGGCATGATACTGCTTTTCGCCGGTATCGTTTTAGGCGTGGCACTCATCGGCTTTTCTTTCTCCTCATGGTGGTATTTATCGCTGGGTTTGATCGTCTTTATCGGTATGGGCAGCACGATAGAAATGGCGCTGGGCAACTCGCTGGTGCAGTATTATACCGACGCCATCCATCGCGGTCGGGTGATGAGTTTCCTCATGTTAGGATTCGGTCTCGGCAGCCTCGGAACTTTCTTCGCCGGTATGTTAGCGGAAGTTGTCGGAGCGCCGATAGCGGTTGGGAGCATGGCAATACTACTGGTTATAATCACGCTATACCTGTTAGTTACATCGAAAAGGGTGCGTAAACTGGACTAGCGAGTGTTGACAGTTACTAGCCCAGGGTTTACAGTAAAGGGACTTATGAATATGTACGAAAAAGTAACACTGGATAACGGATTACGCTTAATTACCGCCGCTATGCCGTCCACACGTTCGGTAGCGATTAACTTTTTCATCGGCACTGGCTCCAGATACGAAAATAATGTTGAAGCCGGCATCTCACACTTTATCGAGCATATGTGCTTCAAGGGCACGGAAAAACGCCCCACGCCAATTGAAATTTCCTCGGTCATCGAGGGGGTGGGGGGCATGCTTAATGCCGGTACGGATAAAGAGCTGACCGTTTATTGGTGCAAAGTGGCGCAGCCTCATTTCGGACGAGCTCTTGACGTGATGGCGGATATTTTACTCAATTCCAAGTTCGACCCCGCCGAGATAGAAAAGGAAAGACAGGTTATTATCGAAGAAATTAATATGTCTCTGGACCTGCCGGCAGCGCGGGTTTCCATGCTCCTTGACGAGATAATGTGGCCCGGTCATGCGCTGGGACGTGATATCGCCGGCAGTAAAGAGACGGTGACAGGTATCACCCGGGCGATGATGCTCGATTACATGGCGGGGCAATACCAGCCGGAAAATGCCGTGCTGGCGATAGCCGGCGCCATCGACCATAAAGAAACAGTCGAAGCTGTTAACCAGGTATTGAAAGACTGGGGAAAAAAACGACCGCCAGCGAAATATACGGCTTACCAAAATACAGAGGGTCGGCGTGTGTCTATCGAAAAACGCGAAACCGAGCAAACGCAGATGTGCCTGGCTCTGCCGGGGCTATCGCTAGTTCACCCCGAGCGTTTCAAGCTCGACCTGCTGAACATCATCCTCGGCGAGGGCATGAGCAGTCGACTCTTTACGGAAATCCGCGATAAGCTGGGACTAGCCTATAGCATCCAGAGCTACGCCGAGCACTTCCTCGATACCGGGGCGATGGTGATATCCGCCGGCGTGGATAATAAAAATCTGGCGGTAGCGATTGAGGCCATTACCAAAGAATTAATACGCCTCAAAGAAAAAATACCGGAAACAGAGATAAATAAAGCTAAAGAGTTATTTAAAGGGCGTATCTTCTTACGCATGGAGGACAGCCGCAGTGTCGCCAGCTGGACGGGCAGCCAGGAAATTTTATTGGGTAAAATCATGACCATTGATGATGTTATTGCCATTATCGAAGCTATTACCGCTGAAGAGCTGCAAAAATTAGCTGAAGAACTATTGATAGGCGAGAAGCTTCATTTAGTTGCTGTAGGACCAATCGACCCGGAAAAAGACTGGGAAGATTTGTTAAAGCTTTAATCCTGATAGTAAGGGCAGGCTTCCTTGATACACTCGCGATTACGCGAAACGTATTGGCACTTAATTTTCTTATCGATTTTCAGGTCAATATTCATGCGTTTCTTTAAAAACTCGACGGCGGCTTCTAAAGCCTTACGGCTCGCCCTTTTACAGCAGCGCGCACCGCCGTCAATCATTTTGCCTAAAGCGAAAGCCGTCGCCTCGTTAGCCAATGCCCGTGTCTTACCGGTTAGCGGCGTCGCCCCGGTAAGCACACTAACAGCCGTGCCCACCCCGATGCCCCCGCCGCAGGCGCCGTAAAAACCACACCACCCGCCCGGCACTTTAGAGCCTCTTTCGATAGCCTTTTCCACCGCCCCTTCTGGCACGGGATAGCCGGCGTTTTTCACCGCCGCGATGATAATCGCCGGCACCATGGCGTGGTGCTCGGGACCGTGCATCGGCACCGAGGGGTGGGACATTACTTTTTCCAGTATTTCCGCAGGGTCAGCGCTTTTAGTTGAACTCAACACATCGCGTAAAATATCCAGCGTCCCCCGACTATGGCAGGCGTCGCAAACGTAATGCCCCTCGGGACAATATATCAGGGCGGCTTGCTCTTGACCGCAAAAGTTACAACGCTTTAAAACCTCTTTCGTGCCGTAGACTAAAGGCTTACCGCAGACGCCGCAGTTTTCTTTAGATTCCATCAACAAACCTCTATATTAAGTATATTGAGATAAACTCCAAGTAGCAAGAGTAAAATCTCCCTTAATCCCTCCTTACGAAGGAGGGAGACGAGTTAAGGTGTGGCGTAATCACCTCTCCCCTTAATAAGGGGAGATTGAGAGGGATTTTGTTAAAAAATAGCCCCGATTTTCACCGGGGCTATTCTGTTTACTTCTTAAATTTTAGGCTTTTGAGTTACATCCCGTAGTCCATACCGCCCATACCGCCACCGCCGGGCATTGCGGCAGCTTCTTTCTTTTCCGGGATATCCGCCACCAACGATTCGGTCACCAATACCATTACAGCAATACTGGCAGCATTTTCCAGAGCCGTGCGGACGACCTTGGTGGGGTCGATGATGCCTTTGACAACCATATCACCGAATTCGTCCTTCTCGGCATCATAGCCGATGCCTTTCTTGCTCTTTTTAACCGTATCAACAACAACCGCGCCATCTTTGCCGGCATTGGTAGCAATCCAGCGTAAGGGCTCATTAACAGCCTTGCGGATGATATCGACGCCGGTAGCTTCATCACCGGTAACAGCTAACTTATCCAGCACTGATAGTGAATTGAGTAAACCGACGCCGCCGCCGGGCAGGATGCCTTCCTCAACCGCAGCGCGAGTAGCCGAGAGAGCATCTTCAACGCGGTGTTTCTTTTCCTTAAGCTCAACTTCGGTGGAAGCGCCGACCTTGATAACAGCAACACCGCCGACCAGTTTAGCTTGCCGTTCCTGGAGTTTTTCTTTATCGAAATCTGAGGTGGTTTCTTCAACCTGGGCTTTAATCTGTTTAATCCGAGCCTTGATTTCTGCTTCGGAGCCTTTGCCTTCGACGATAGTGGTGTTATCTTTATCGGAAGTCACGCGGCGGGCACGACCGAGGTCTTCCACAGTGACAGAATCGAGCTTCCGCCCCATCTCTTCCGAGATAACCTTGCCACCGGTGAGAATAGCCATATCTTCAAGCATTGCCTTGCGGCGATCGCCAAAGCCGGGGGCTTTTACACCCAGCACGTTGATGGTGCCGCGAAGTTTGTTAACCACCAGCGTAGCCAGCGCCTCGCCGTCGATGTCCTCGGCGACGATAAGCAGGTTCTTGGATACCTGAAGAATTTTTTCCAGCGCGGGCAGAATATCGGCCACGGCTGAAATTTTCTTATCCGTAATCAGAATATACGGGTCTTCGATAACAGCTTCCATGCGCTCGGCATTGGTGACAAAATAAGCGCTGACATAGCCGCGGTCGAACTGCATGCCTTCGACATATTCGATTTCATACTTGGTGCCCTTGGATTCTTCGACGGTGATGACGCCATCCTTGCCGACTTTTTCCATGACCTCGGCGAGTAAGTCGCCGATTTCTTTGTCTTTGGCAGTGATAGTGCCTACCTGGGCAATCTGCGCTTTGTCTTTGATTTCCGTCGAGGATTTTTTCAGCTGCTCGACGATCGCCGCAGTTGCCTTCTGGATGCCCCGCTTTAACGCCTGGGACTCGGCGCCAGCGGCGATATTTTTGAAACCGCCGGTAATTATAGCATGAGCTAAAATAGTTGAGGTAGTAGTGCCGTCGCCGCAAGCGTCATTGGTCTTGCTGGCGGCTTCTTTGACCAGCTGCACGCCCATATTTTCGAACGGTTCGGGCAATTCGATGTCTTTGGCGATGGTTACGCCATCATCAATAACCGAGGGCGCGCCCCATTTTTTATCCAAAGCAACGCAGTGGCCCCGCGGACCAAGAGTAACTTTTACCGCATCCGCCAGAGCATCGATGCCCTTTTTCAAAGCGTGCCTAGCATCTTCACCGAAAATAATTTGTTTTGCCATAATCTTCCTCCTTCAGGACGAGTCCTTACCTTCCCTTATATTATTTTGATTTCTTCGCCAGAATATCACTCTCGCGGAGAATCATCATCTCGACATCATCTATTTTGATTTCCGTGCCTCCGTATTTGGCGTAAATCACTCTATCGCCAACCTTGAGGTCCATGGGAATCCGCTTGCCGTTCTCATCCAGCTTGCCCGGTCCAACGGCAACGACTTCTCCCTCCTGGGGTTTTTCCTTAGCCGTATCCGGAAGGTATATACCGGATTTAGTTTTTTCTTCTTGCTCGATGGGCTTTACCAGGACACGGTCGGCGAGCGGTTGTAGTTTGGCTGCCATACTTAGCCTCCTTTCTTGATTTGTCTTGAATATGTCTTGACGTTATTTAGCACTCTCTGGTGGAGAGTGCTAACATCATTATAATAGCGCAGAATTAAATTCATCGCAACTTATAATATTACTAAAGATAGTATATCACAGGCAAATATCTTATTCTATCTCCTTCTTTCATTAAATATCTTTTAATTATACGAAAATTCTCTTATTTATATATATTTCATAGATTAACGTTGTATACAAACTAGCCATTTTTAATACTCTAATTCATCCTATAAAAGGAGAAGGGGGAAACATCGATGCAAGAATCGATTTAAGACTATTGACGGCTTACACGGCATCGTGTAGAATCAAGGCGTGAAAAAAGAAACAAGTGATAAGAAAAGAAGGTGGGATGCTGGCAGCATCCAGGCTTTACGCCGGCATTTAGGCTTAACCCAAACCGAGCTTTCGGAAAAACTCGGCACACGGCAGCAAACCATCAGCGAATGGGAAACAGGGGTCTACCAGCCACGCGGCGCTTCGGCAAAACTGCTATCCATCGTCGCAGAACAAACCAAGTTCAAATACGATGCCTCACCGCCTAAAAAGAAGCCTTGACAAATTACACGTTAACGTGTAATATAACCTTAATCCCCTGAAATACTAGTATCAGCCTCAAAACGGGCACTATTCAACTTAACAAAGGAATGTGTCTATGCCCACCGCTCTTACTGAGAGACGCGTGCTGGAAATCTGGCAGGGCTCTTTGCAGGGTCGCACCGACCTGAAAACGGTAGAAAACGAGCCAATAAGAGTCGTTTATCCGGGACGTCTTAATGACGACCGTGGCGCTGATTTTAAAGACGCGATTATCAATACCGGTAAAGGGCAACTGCGAGGTGATATCGAAATTCACGTTAAAGCCAGCTATTGGTGGACGCACCAGCACCACCAAGACCCGGCTTATAACCGGGTGATTCTCCACGTAGTCTACCAAGACGATACCGATAAACCGCTAATCCTGGAAAACGGTTTTAGAGTGCCAACGCTGGCTTTAAACGATTATGTCGAAAATAACAGCAGCACCTCTCCCCTATCCCTCCTACCTTGCCGTGGCGCCGGTTACCGCGGGAATATGACACTAATAGCGAATATACTGGATGAAGCTGGAGACGTAAGATTCCTAAGACAGGCAGCGCGAATTAAAGAAATGATCGCAAATATGGGACCAGGGCAGGCACTCTACCAGGGACTCATGACAGCGCTGGGCTATTCTAAAAACAAGGCAGCTATGGCGGAGCTAGCCCATCATTTACCCCTGCAGGAACTCGAATCTTTGACCTCAAAACACGTTACGGATAACGATTTCCCAGCTTATTGCCAGGCAAGGTTGGTAGGTACAGCGGGGCTACTGCCCTCACAACGTGCTGGATATAAGCCATTGAATAGGCACATGGATGAATGGGAAGAAAAGCTGGAAAAGATATGGGCGGAGGGGAATTATAAGACATGCCTATCCGCTAAAGACTGGCATTGTTTTAAAGTCAGACCGAGCAACCATCCGGTACGCCGTATCGCCGCGATGAGTTATCTCCTCCTCCGCTACCGTCAAAAGGGATTGTTGCTAGGTCTGGAAGACGAGCTTAAAGAGGCAATAGCTGATAACAATATCCGTCCTCTGGAACAAGCATTGCTAGTTATGCCAGATAGTTATTGGGGTTGCTATTCGGATTTCGGCATACCAGCCAGCGGTGCTGTTCCCGCGCTTTTAGGTAAAGAGCGGGCGGCGGATATCATCATTAATGTGCTTTTGCCTTTGGCTTATGTTAGGGACTTAGTAGCACCGGACGAAAAAGTGCTAAGTCTTTACCGGGATTACCACGCAGGAGCGGAAAACACGCTGGTAAAACATATGCGACAGCAGCTGGGGATAACACATCATCTGGTTAATACCGCCAGGCGGCAGCAAGGGCTGATACATCTCTACCAAACGATGTGTTTAGAGGGTAATTGTAATGCGTGCCCCTTAAATAAGGAGTCCGGCTAACTTAATAAACCGGTTAGTTCTTTAAGGTTTTTTATTTTCGGGCAGTCTAATTTTTGTTTATAATAATCGTCACGGTCGAGAAGAATGCCCCGCATACCAGCCCCTTTAGCGCCGACAATGTCGACCTGATACTGGTCGCCGACATAGACCGCCTCATTAGGTTTCATACTAAATTTCTTCAAGGCATATCGGAATATCTCCGGCTGCGGCTTGGTAAAACCGGCATCCTGCGAAGTGACCACTATATCAAGGTTCGCGGAAAGCCCGAGTTTATCCAGCGTGGCGGTCATATTCTGCTCGATGTTAGAGATTAAACCCAGTTTCAGTTTACGTTTTTTTAGGTCGTCGATAGCAGGCATAACATCATCAAAGAGAACGAGGTCCATCTTCGCCTGCTGCATCATGCCCAATAATCTTAAGACTGTCTTTTCCTCCGCGGCGATGCCGGCTTCTTTTAAGACGATACGCTGGTATTCTGAATAAAGCGCCATCGTTTCTTCCCGAGAACGTTGGCTTAAAGGACGTTTGGCAATTTGCTGGTAGATAAACTCATTGGCGGTAAGCATGGGATGGCGTAAAGCCGCCGCCTTGACATTAATGCCCAGTTTTTTTAAAGCATCAGCCTCAAGTTCTTCTTGAGAAGGCTGGTAGTGCACTAATGTCTGGTAAAGGTCAAAAAACACGGCTTTTATCATAGCGTTCACCTCTAACAGTTCCATTGTAATGAAAGCCGCTCTTACTGTAAAGAACGGTTGATACAATGTTTTTAATCCTCATCCCCTACCCCCTCTCCAACCACCAACATTAACTGCTTCGAAATTTTACCGGTTGGAGAGGGGTAAGGGGTGAGGTATCAATTAATAACAAATCAAACCAGAACCGCCCTCCGCGCTCATTGACTTGAAAGGTAGCCACTGCTAACATAAAGATGTGAGGTGAATATGTCTACTAAGACCAGTGTTCCAAGATTAGCGGTGTTTTCACAAACAACGGAAATCAATAAAAAAGGCAACCTGACAATAGGCGGCTGCGATACCGTGGCGCTGGCTAAAGAGTTCGGCACGCCTTTATATGTTTTTGACGAGGCGGACATACGCCATCGCTGTCGCGAGTTCAAGAAAGAATTCGGCAAGCGCTATGCCAATACTACCATCGGCTATTCGACCAAGGCTTTCATCGCTAAAGCCATGATGAAACTAATTGAAGAGGAAGGACTCGACCTGGATGTAGTAACGGGCGGGGAGCTGGCTTTCGCTTTAGCGGCAGGTTTCCCAGCCAAGAAAATCCACTTCCCCGGCAACAATAAGTCTCGAGAAGAGTTGGAGCTGGCAGTCAAGGAAGGTATCGGGCACATCGTCGTGGATAACCTGCCGGAGCTTAAGATGTTGATTAACATTACCGGCAAGAAAAAGGTCGATATCCTTTTACGTCTTAATCCGGGCGTCGACCCGCATACCCATAAATTTAATACCACCGGCATTGCGGATTCCAAGTTCGGCCTGCCCAAGGCTGACTGGGACGAAGCGGTAAAGACGGCTTTAGCTGCCAAGAATCTTAATGTGGATGGACTTCACTTTCACATCGGCTCCGGGCTTTTTGAGTATGAGCCGTATTTAAAGTCGCTGGATGAAGCGTTAGAATACGCCGCCGTCATCAAGCAAAAATACAGCTTCCGGACCAACATATTGAGCATCGGTGGGGGGTTCGGCGCGCAGTACGTGGTAGGTGCCGTGCCGCCAACAATTTCATCCTTTGCTGACGCAATCATTAAGAGGTTTACCAGCCGCTGCCACGAACTCAAGCTGGCAACACCCAAGCTGATGATTGAGCCGGGACGGAAGATAGTCGCCCAGTCTGGCGTGGCGCTTTATACGGTCGGGGTAATTAAGAATATTCCGGGCGTCAGGACTTATGTCTCGGTGGATGGCGGGATGGGGGATAATATCCGCCAGCCGATGTACGGCGCGGTGCAGGAAGCTTTAATAGCCAACCGGCCGACGGCTAAGGACGCCAAAACAGTTACGATAACCGGTAAGTTCTGTGAAGCCGGTGATGTTTTAATAAAAGAAATAAAACTGCCGGAACTTAAAGCCGGAGATATACTGGCGGTGGCAGGGAGTGGGGCTTACTGCGTGCCAATGTCCAGCAACTATAATGCCGCTTACCGTCCGGCAATCGTTTTTGTGAAGGACGGCAAGGCGCGGCTTATCCGGCGGCGGGAAACACTGCAGGACTTGATCCGGCGTGATGTAGATTAGCGAGGAAATTTTTAATGTGGCAGGCAATCGGGCAGACGCGAGCCGTCTCCCTTTTAAAACATAGCCTGGAAGCAGGCACACTATCTCATGCCTACCTTTTCCTAGGTCCGCAGCATGTCGGCAAGATGACCCTGGCGCTAAATCTGGCACAGGCGCTTAACTGCCAATCGGAAGACAAGCCCTGTCTCGAATGCGATTCGTGTAAGAAAATAGCCGCGGGCACTCACAGCGATGTTCAGGTCATCGGTCTAGTACAGGACGAAGAGGATAACGAAGCTAAACTGATACATACCGACCAGATAAAAGATGTACTGCATGCCGCCAGTTTGCCGCCTTTCGAGGGGAACCAGAAAGTCTTTATCATCGACGGGGCGGAATTGCTATCTATAGAAGCCGCGAATCGACTATTGAAAACCCTCGAAGAGCCGGAGGCGAAAATTACCTTTATTTTACTCACGACAAATGAAAACAGGCTACTCAAGACAATAATTTCGCGCTGCCAGCGTATCGAGCTACCGCCAATGTCGCTTGCCGAAGAAACGAAAACATTGGTCGAAAAAATGCAGGTTAAGCCGGAAAAGGCTAGGCTGCTGGCAGGACTCTCTCACGGCTGTATCGGGTGGGCGATTACAGCAGCGAATGACGAAAAAATACTGACGCAAAGTCGTGAAACGCTAGACCAGATTATTAGCACGGTCAAAGGGGACTATGAAGGCCGGTTCGCCTATGTTGGGCGACTGGCGGCGGGGTTCAGTCAAAACCGGCAGGCAGTTTATGAGACGCTTGATAGGTGGTTGGATTTCTGGCGCGACCTGATTTTAGCGAAGCTGGACTGCCCAGATATGATGACGAATATAGACAAAAAAGATGATATCATTAAAATGGCTGGGAGATACAGCCTGTCGAGCATAAGGAATTATATTAGCAGTGTAGAGTCAGCGGCGAGGCAGCTTAAGCAGAATGTAAACGCGCGGCTGGCTCTGGAAGTACTGATGCTCGATTTACCGCGAGAGGAGGCAATAAGTCCGCGATAATATCGGGGACATGAGATATGGCGAATATTACGGGAATACGCTTTAAAAAAGCAGGGAAAATCTATTACTTTGACGCGGGGGATATCGCCCTGCAAGTCGGCGACTACGCAGTGGTGAAAACCAGTCGCGGCTTAGAGCTGGGACATGTCGTCATCGCACCGGGGCAGATACAGGTCAATGAAACAGGCGAGTCGCTAGCGCCGGTGATACGCAAGGCGGAGCCGGAGGACATCGCTAAAGAAAAGGAACTAAACATCAAGGCGGAGGAAGCATTAATCACCTGCGATAAGATGATAGCCGATTTAAAACTGCCAATGAAACTGCTTGCGGCGGAATACGCGTTGGACAGCAGCCGTCTGACCTTTCTCTTTAGTGCCGAGGAACGGGTGGACTTCCGCGAGTTGGTACGGCGTTTATCCGGCAAGTTTAAGATAAGGGTGGAGCTAAGGCAGGTGGGGAGTAGGGACGAGGCTAAACTTATCGGCAGCTTTGGCAGGTGCGGTCGCGAACTATGCTGCGGGAGCTTTTTAACGGATTTTTCGCCGGTTTCCATCAAAATGGCAAAGGAGCAAGACCTGCCGCTGAATCCCATGAAGATATCCGGCGCTTGCGGGCGCTTGATGTGCTGCCTGGCTTACGAAGGCGAGCAGTATAAAGCCATGAAAGAGAAGATGCCCAAGGTGGGGGCGCGGATATCCACGCGTATGGGAGAGGCGACCGTCGTGAGTAATAATCCGCTTAAAGAAACGGTGACGGTGGAGCTGGATAGCGAATCGACGGTAGAATTGCCGCTGAAGGACGTTAGTTACTAGTTTAGAGTGTCATTCTGAACGTAGTGAAGAATCCGTTGCCCGCCCCTTTACCCCCTCTGGATTCCCGATCAGGTCGGGAATGACCCTGGAAGTAAGCCTGTCATTCTGAGGGAGCTCCGATTTTTATCGGGACGACCGTGAGAATCTCCATCATGGGTTGTCGTCGGTCTTAGAGATTGCCACGTTTCGCTCGCAATGACGGGGGGTTATTGATACAGGTACTTGCGCCATTCGTCGCGCTGGCTTAAGTAGTGATAGGGGATGTTGAAGAGGGGACTCCCTGTCGGTTGTCCCGGCGTCTTTATCAGCTTCATACGAGCTTCATGGGGCGTTCGCCCGGCTTTCTTGCGATTACAATTTACACAGGCGCTGACGACGTTTTCCCATGTGTGTTGACCTCCCCGGTAGCGTGGTACCACGTGGTCGAGCGTAAGGTGTCGGCTTTGCTCGCCGCAGTACTGGCAGGTGTATCTATCCCGATTGAATATCTCGTAGCGGGTCATCTTGCGCTGGCGATGGGGGCGTCTTACCAGCTGCGCCAGGCGGATAACCGAGGGCAGCTCGACGGCTTGAGTAAGCGTATGGATATAGCCGAGGCCGTTTTCAATCATCTCCGCTTTGCCCTGCCAGATGAGGACGACGGCGCGGCGGGCGCGGCAGACGGTTAGCGGCTCGTAGCTCTGGTTCAAGACTAATACCGGATGGTTTATCATAGCTTCGCCTTAGGCACAACCAGCTTCATTTTAGCGCAATCCTTGAAGGGGTGCAAGAAGACCCTTCCCAGGGGTGGCATTGTTTTTAGGATATGGAGAGTTAAAGATAAAACCGAGGTAGAGGTGGACTAGTTATTAACAATAATATGTCATTTTCAATTTGACAAAAATACTAATTATTGTATAATAGAACAGGTGTTCTCATTTTATAGGGTTAACAGTCAATAAATGTAATGCTAGACCCTATGACATATAAGTAATAGCACTAATGCAAGGTTGTGTTCTCTAGTCATATATTGATATTATAGCTATTTTTGACAATTTAACTTGACTAGTATAGTATAATATTAAGTTGATAAAGAGACTAGGAATTACTCCTATGAACTCAATATCAAAGGAGAATACGGCCTGAACCTGATGCGGTCAGACCGTTTTTGTTTATAGAAGCTCTAAAATGGAGACTTAAATGACTGATAATCAACCAAGAATTCAGTTTAATTTTGATCCTAAAAAAGGAACTCAAGCTTTAAACTTTTTTGCAATTAAAGAAGGTGGCATTATAAACAAAATGAAAGCACTCAAGCTTATCTATTTTGCAGATAGATTCCATCTTCGTAAATATGGAAGACTAGTAACAAATGATATTTATTTAGCAATGAGATATGGCCCAGTTCCATCGGCAGTGAAGAATATTGCAGAATCTAATGACTTTCTTGAAGACGATATAAAAGAATATTCGAATATCTATGTAGAACCTTCTGATAATCTAGTATTAAAGTCAATTGATAAAATTGATGAGTCGGTATTTTCAGAGTCTGATATCGAAGCTCTTAATTTTGCATGGAAACAGTTCGGAAAATATACTCAATTTCAATTAGCCGAACTAACACATTATTATCCAGAATGGAAACGATGGGAAACATTTTTAGGTTCATTGGGATCTTGTTGGCAAATGGATATTTTAGACTTTTTAGAAGACCCTGATGAAGATATAGAAAAATGTTTCAAACTCAATGCAGAAGATAAACAAGCTAGAGAAGAACAGATTATAGAGATATCTCGCATTGAGTCAATGTGGGGATAAGTCAATTGTTATGGATATCCCCCCTGAGGTTGTTATCAAAGGAACAATACGCCCAGGTTCAGTCTATTATTTTCCAAGTAAAAAGTTAACTAGTAAAGAATCTCACTTCTATGTAGTTGTTAATCTGGATCCATTTAACGAACAATTGATAATATTGGTGTTGGGATCATCAAAAATCGATGTAGTTAAACAACGCAACAAAAGCCACTCATCCAAGACTCTCGTAATAGTGACTCCCCAACAATATCCACTTTTTTCAGGTAATACCATCTTTGACTGTAATAATAGTGTCTTTAGATATCCTATTAATGATTTGGTCCAAAGACTATCCTCGAAGCGCCTTGAGTGTTGTATTAGAGAAATGCCATTAGATATAGTAAAACTTTTAAGAGAAGGCGTATTAGCTAGTACAGTTATTGAGCGTAATATAAAAGAACAATTAACGAAAAAACCACTATATTAATTAAATATTAGTTTTAAGACTCATTATTATCTTGGAATATAAAACCCCCTCCACCAGCCTCCCCAGCCTATAAAGCTATACCACCCCGCTTTTATTAAAGCCCTTTGGCTAACGGGTCTATCAGGGGGATAATACCGCACGTAATCAGGAGTATACCTACAAACGGCAAAAACTTATATCCTATAATTATTCCTATGATAATACATAAAACAGCGATTACAGCAAAAGAAATAGCCATGTACTTATAAATTTTTATCTTCATCTATTCGCTCCCGTATTTTTTGACTATGGTGAGTATATCACACCTTGCTCCGGCGTTTCAAAAACTTCGACTGCGCTCAGTTCAGGCACCGCAACATTCACAAGGGTAATGGGTTTACCCTGAGCATCGTCGAAGGGCTTGCTTAGCTTCTTGTCCCGAGCCTTGTCGAGGGATTTCTTAAGCTCATTATATATCGTAGTGGCGAGGTTTTCGGCGGAGGGGTTGATTTTATCAAAGGGCTTAACGTCATTCAGGCAGGTATGGTCGTAGCGCTCCAGTATTTCACCCAGGTGCTTCTTAAGGTCGATAAAGTCGTAAGCGAGGCCGATTTTATTCAGCTTTGACGCGCTTACCTTCACCACTATCTTGTAGCGGTGGCCATGCATTTTTTCGCACTTGCCCTTATAGCCCCGCAGGTAGTGGGCGGCGTCGATGTGTTTTTCCACCGATATTTCGTACATTCTCTTCCTCTGTCATTCTGGCGAAGGCCAGAATCCATTTAGAACCTCCTTAATGACTGAACTCATAGGTGGATTCCAGCCCTCGGGCTGAACTCTGGCTGAAGCCTACGCTGGAATGACAACCCTATTATTTCCCGTTGAACTTCATCACGCCCTGCACCTCTTTAACGGCTTTATCCAGCTCCTTAATCGTTTTCTTAAGCACGGGATGGACGAAGTCCGGGGCGATTTCCGCCAGCGGGATGAGAACAAAAGCCCTTTCGTGCATCTTGGGATGGGGGATGACGAGGTTGGGGGTATTGACCACCTGGTCGCCGAAGAGGACGATATCGATATCGATGATGCGGGGCTCGCCGGAACGACTATAACGTCCCATTTTCTGCTCGATGCCCTTAAGCAAAGCCAGCAAGCCTTCCGGTGAAAGACGGGTAAAAACCTCGCAAGCCAGATTAAGAAAGCGGGGCTGGTTGACCAGTCCTACCGGCTCGGTATCATATATCGAGGACACCTTGCCCAGACGCATGCGTTCCGATATCATCTTAAGCGCCTGGTCGAGGTTTGCCTGGCGATTCCCCAGATTCGAGCCGAGGCTAAGGTAAACTGTTACCGTATCATTCACCGATTGACCCCCTTCTTATTATAGCATCACTCATACGGCAGACAAGCGCGGTCTGGCGGACGTCATGGACGCGCACCATATCGGCGCCATTAGCGATGCCGATAACCGTCACCGCTAGATTCCCCTCCAGGCGTTTATCCGCCGGTAAATCTAGCACCAAGCCAATCATACTCTTACGGGACGTACCTAACAAAATCGGCTTCCCTAGCGCTTTCAGTTCTGCCAGCCGGTTCACCAGCTCCAGGTTCTGCTCCAATGTCTTGCCGAACCCTATACCGGGGTCGACGATGATATTCTCGGCTGGCACGCCTGCCTTCGTCGCGATTTTGATACTGTTTTTCAAATCCGCCAGCACTTTCGCCACAATGCCGACTTTCGGCGGGGCTTCACGCTCGTTAGCCATCAAGATAATCGGCACACCCTTCTCCGCGGCGAGGCGGGCGAGAGAGGGGTCCTGTTTAAGTCCCCAGATATCGTTAATCATGTTGGCGCCGGCTTCCAAGGCACGCTTCGCTACTTTGGATTTATACGTATCTACGCTGATGGGTACGGATATCTCTTTCACCAGGCGTTCGATGGCAGGAACAACCAGCCGTAGCTCTTCTTCAATATCGTTAATAGACAGGGGTTTGGTGCCGGGACGGGTTGATTCGCCGCCTACATCGATAATATCCGCCCCCTCCTCCACCATGCGTTGCGCCTGGTCAACCGTCCGCTCAATATCGCTGCCAATGCCATCGCCAGAAAACGAATCCGGCGAGAGGTTAACGATACCCATGATATAGGTCTTTTCGCCCCAGCGGAACTCGGCACCGCCGCATTTAGTCGGAGACAAAGCAGCTTTCATATAACCCATATTTTAGCACCTCTGTATATAGATAGAAAACCCTGAATTCTAAATGGTAAGATGATGTGATATATTAAGATTAGATGGATGAGATGAAGCGTATTATCAGTCCAGACACGCTAAGGCAAAACCGGGTACCACCTGGGCAGCGGCTGACCGATAAATGGCCCGTGCTGCATCACGGGAGCGTGCCCAAAATCGACGTCAAGAAGTGGACGTTTAAGATAGCTGGACTAGTAGATAAAGAACGCATCCTCACTTACGATGAATTCATAGCCCTGCCGCGAGTAGAGGTGGTATCCGATATCCACTGCGTAACTACATGGTCGCGGCTGGACAACTTGTGGGAGGGCGTGAGTACCAGCGTCATCAAAGACCTGGTGAAGATAAAGGGTGAAGCGAAGTATGTTATGGTGGAGGGAGAGGGAGGTTTTACGACTAACCTCCCGCTGGAGGACTTTTTTCAGGAAGATGCCCTGTTTGCGCTTAAGCATGACGGGCAACCTTTGACCGCGGAACATGGCGGTCCGGTAAGGCTCGTAGTGCCACGTTTATACTTCTGGAAAAGCGCCAAATGGGTGACAGGCGTGAGGTTCATGGCTAAAGATGAGCCAGGATTCTGGGAGCAGGCGGGCTACCATATGCACGGCGACCCATGGACGGAGGAGAGGTACGGGGGGAGGTAACAATTTACATTCTCTTAGGATTCCAGCCCTCGGGCTGAACTCTGGCCTCGGACAGAAGGCTCGGCCTGAAGGCTGAAGCCTACGCTAGAATAGAGTTTACGTTAGCCCAATCATTTGCCCACCAATTTGCCTTATGTTATCATTAACTTGTTTTCAAGCTGTAGCTGTGAGGTGAAAGAACTTGAAAGACAAAAATGAAAAGCTAGCCAAGCTGGAAGCAGAGCTGAAGGCGGGCGGCGGCGAAAAGAACGTCCAAAAGCAGCATGAGTCCGGTAAGTTAACCGCGCGGGAGAGACTGGACTTATTCTTCGATAAAGGCACTTTTCAAGAGACCGACCTATTCGTACAGCACCGTTCTAGTAATTTTGGACTTGATAAAGTGTCCATCCCAGCCGACGGCGTTATCACCGGCTTTGGAAAGGTACACGGACGGACCGTTTGTGCTTATGCGCAAGATTTTACAGCGCGGGGCGGCACCTTAGGCGAAATGCATGCCAAGAAAATTTGCCGCGTCATGGACCTGGCGATGAAGATGAAATGCCCGATGGTTGGGTTTATCGATAGCGGCGGGGCACGTATCCAGGAAGGTATCAATGCTCTCGACGGCTATAGCAATATCTTTTATCGTAACTCCTGTGCTTCTGGGGTCATACCCCAGATTTCCGCCATTATGGGTCCGGCGGCGGGGGGCGCGGTGTACTCGCCGGCGATGACTGACTTTGTGTTCATGGTAAAAAAGACCAGTTACATGTTCATCACAGGGCCGGCGGTGGTTAAAAGTGTCACCAGCGAAGAGATAAGTAACGAGGAGTTGGGCGGGGCTTTAACCCACAGCACCAAGAGTGGTGTGACGCAATTTGCCTGCGATAACGACCAACAGGCAATCGAAGAAATCAAAAAATTATTGAGCTATCTGCCGTCCAACAACGAAGAAAAACCGCCCTCTATAAAATCCAAAAACACCCCCGACCGCACGGATAAGACCTTGGATAGTATCCTGCCGGAAAACTCGAATAAAACCTACAACATGAAGGATGTCATTAAAGCGATAGTGGATAATGGCGAATTCTTCGAGCCTTCACGGCAATGGGCGCAGAATATTATCACCGCCTTCGCGCGGATGAACGGACAAGTTATCGGCATCATCGCCAACCAGCCAAGTTATCTCGCTGGCTGCCTCGATATTAACGCGTCGGATAAAGCCACACGATTCATAAGATTTTGCGACGCCTTCAATATTCCCCTACTCACCATTGCCGACGTGCCCGGTTTCTTACCGGGGAGTCACCAGGAATGGGGCGGCATTATTCGTCACGGCGCTAAACTTCTCTGGTGTTATGCCGAAGCTACCGTGCCTAAGATAACGCTGATAACCCGCAAGGCTTACGGCGGGGCATACATCGCCATGTGCAGTCAGGGTTTAGGGGCGGACTATACTTTAGCCTGGCCGCAGGCGGAGATAGCGGTGATGGGAGCGGAGGCAGCGACGCCGATTATCTTTAAGGGTGAGATAGATAAGGCGGAAGATAAAGCCGCTAAAGAGCAGGAGCTGGTAAAAGAGTATCGCGAGCTGCTTTACAATCCTTACGTGGCGGCGAAGATGGGCTACATCAACGCCGTCATCCAGCCGAGTGAGACAAGGGCGAAAGTAATTGCGGCTTTAGAGGCTTTAAAAGATAAGAAGGAATCCCGACCCGCTAAGAAACACGGTAATATACCGATGTAGGGAAAGGTAAATCAATGCGACGTATTCTGGTCTATTTATTGCTGATAACGGGAATACTGACGATTATTTTGGGAATCGGGGAGGCAGTTATACATCCGAATAGACTACCTGAAGCACATATCGTTATATCTTCCATATTTGCATTGACCTGTATCGTCCATGTAGTGATAAACCGCAAAGCGGTAATGAGATATATTAAAGGAAAGTAACCATAGAAGTATAAAAAGTGAAAACGTTTTTCCTCTCCCTTGACGGGAGAGGCTAGGTGAGGGTGAAAGAACAAAATCCCTCTTAATCTCCCTTTTACAAAGGGAGAGACTGGAAAAGGAAGATGCTGTGTTATATAGGAGGCTAACATGTCAATGGCTATGAAACATGATGATTTAAAAAAGTTGTCAGATAATGAGCTTAAGAAGAAATTCGACGAAATCGCAGAAAACACCATGGTAGGATTGAACTACTACAAAGAAGAGATATTGAGAAGACAACAACGCAGATTTAACAGATGTAATATCTCGTTAAGTATTTTTTCTTTGATTGTTGCTATCAGCGCAATTGTTGTTACGTTAGTAAAATGAATGAGATTGCCACGTCACTTCGTTCCTCGCAATGACAAGAGAAAGTATTAATGCCCAAGACACTATCGGAAAAGATATTAAGCGAAAAATCCGGCACGGACGCTAAAGCCGGCGATATCGTTATCGCTAAAGTGGACCTGGCTTTTGCGCAGGATACTACCGGACCATTAACCATACGCCAGTTCCAGAGCAGCGGCATGGCTAAGCTGACCAACGCTAAAAGGACGGTTCTATTCATAGACCACGCGGCGCCGAGTCCTAACGCCAACCTCTCCAACGACCATATTTTACTGCGGGATTTTTCGCGACAGAGCGGGTGTATCTTAAGCGAGGTGGGCGACGGCATCTGCCACCAGATTGTCCAGGAGGCTTACGCGCGACCGGGGGACGTGGTGGTAGGCGCAGATTCACATACGGTCACGGCGGGGGGCTTGGGAGCTTTCGCCACCGGCATGGGTTCGAGTGATGTTGCCGTGGCGATGGGACTTGGCAAGAACTGGTTCCGCGTGCCGGAAACTTTTAAGATAGAAGTTTCAGGAGATTTCCAAAAGGGCGTCAGCGCCAAGGACTTAATTTTACATCTAATCGGCATGATAGGTGCCGATGGTGCGACGTATAAATCACTAGAATTTCAGGGCAACGCTATCAAAAAGATGAGTATGAGTGGTCGCTTCACTATCGCCAACATGGCGGTGGAGGCGGGGGCAAAGGCGGGGTTATTCGCTGCCGATGAAACGACCAAGCAATTTCTTAAGTCGGAAGGGCGGGGTAAAGATTTTAAGGCAATAGAAGCTGATGCCGACGCCGTTTATGAAAAGACGATAAAAATAGACGCCCATAAATTAGAGCCGACGGTCGCTAAACCGCATACCGTGGATAACACGGCTCTGGCTAAAGCGCTTAAAGGCACCAAGATACAACAGGTGGTTATCGGCACCTGCACCAACGGCCGACTGGAAGATTTAGCCGTCGCCGTTGCCATTTTAAAAGGGAAAAAGACGGCGAAAAACGGCAGACTGATTATCGCTCCAGCCTCACGAATAGTGATGCTTGAAGCTATCGATAAAGGTTATATTAAAACGCTGGTGGAGGCAGGGGGTATTATCCTGCCGCCTGGGTGCGGGCCCTGCATGGGTTTACACCAGGGGGCATTGGGCGATGGGGAGGCGTGCCTTTCCACCGCTAACCGCAACTTCCAAGGGCGGATGGGCAATCCCAAGAGCTTTATCTACCTTAGCAGTCCTGCTACGGCGGCAGCGTCGGCGCTAAAAGGCGAGATTACCGACCCGCGGGAGGTGATGTAAATGCTGACCGGCAAGGCACATAAGTTCGGCGACGGCATTTCCACCGACCATATTATCCCCGGGAGATACGCCCATTTACGCAGCAACCTGCCGGAGCTTGCCAAGCACGTCCTAGAAGACGCCGATGCGAATTTCGTAAAAAAGGTCAAACCAAGAGACTTTGTGGTAGCGGGTAACAACTTTGGTTTAGGTTCAAGTCGTGAGCACGCGCCGCTGGTTATCAAAATGGCGGGTGTAAGCGCCGTACTCGCCAAAAGCGTGGCGCGGATTTTTTACCGGAATGCCATTAATCTCGGTTTGCCCGTACTAATTTGTGATACGGACAAAATCAATAACGGCGACGAGCTTGAGATAGACCTCAAGGCAGGTACGGTTAAAGATAAAACTAACGGCAAGACCCTGACCTTCGGCAAGATACCAGAAGTGATGTTAAACATACTTAATGAAGGCGGTTTAATTCCCTATATCAAAAAGCATGGAGACATAAAGGTGTAAGGACTATTTGTCATCCTGAGCGTAGCGAAGGATCTCGGAATGGGGTGGGGTATTTCCACTCACCACCGAGATTCTTCGGTCGTTACACTCCCTCAGAATGACATGGAGAAATAAATGGCATATAAAATAACGTTAATCCCAGGTGACGGCGTCGGCCCAGAAATTACCGAGGCGACGCGGCGCGTACTGGAAGCCACGGGCATTAAGTTCGAGTGGGAGTTGGCTTATGCCGGAGCGGAAGTCATGGCTAAAGAGGGCACTCCCCTGCCGGACGCCGTGTTAACCTCAATCAAAAAGAATAAAGTAGCGCTAAAGGGTCCGATAACCACACCCATCGGCACAGGTTTCAGAAGCGTGAACGTCGCCCTGCGTAAAGCGTTAGACCTCTATGCCTGCGTGCGTCCCTGCAAGACGTATCCCGGTGCTCCGACAACTTATAAAAACGTGGACATCGTCATCGTACGAGAAAACACCGAAGACCTTTACGCTGGCGTTGAGTACGAGAAAAATACCAATGAAGCCAAAGGACTGATTGAGTTTATCAACCGACAAAAAGGTGAGGCAATCAGGCAGGATTCCAGTATCAGTATCAAGATGATTACCGAGTTCGCCACACGCCGTATCGTGAAATTCGCTTTTGAGTACGCTAAAAAATACGGACGTAAAAAAATAACCGCGACGCATAAAGCCAATATCATGAAGTTCTCCGACGGGCTTTTCCTCAACACGGCGCGGGAAGTGGCTAAAGACTATCCGAAGATAGAGTTTCAGGAAGCTCTCGTCGATAATCTCTGCATGCAGCTGGTGCGGCGACCGCAGGAATATGACATCATCGTCGCGCCTAATCTTTACGGGGATATCCTCTCCGACCTCTGCGCGGGGCTGGTGGGCGGTCTTGGTTTAGCCCCGGGGGCAAACATCGGGGAAAAGATAGCCCTCTTCGAGCCTACCCATGGTAGCGCGCCGAAATACACCGGTCAAAATAAGGTTAATCCTATGGCAATGATGCTCTCCGGTATGCTGATGTTAAAGCACTTAGGTGAGGATAAAGCCGCTGACCGACTGGAAAAAGCTATCGCCGCTGTCATTAAAGAAGGTAAAAACGTCACTTACGACATGAAAGAGCGGCGCGACGACCCCAGCGCCGTGGGAACATCACAGGTCGCGGACGTGATAATTAAGAAATTAAAATAAAAGGAGAATCATGGACAAGAAAAAAATACTGGCATTCATTACAAAAAATCCTATCGCTTTCATGGCTACAGTAGAAGGCAATAAACCGCATGTCCGCGCTATGGGGACATATAAAGCGGATGAAAACGGCATTACCTTTTCCATGCAGGCAAGTAAAGACGTCTATAAACAGCTAACGAAAAATCCGGAAGTTGAATTATGTTACTGGGCGGAAGGCGTTCAATTACGCGTCACTGGTAAAATGACGGAGATTGATAATAAGCCTTATCGAGATGAAATGTTACAGGTACGCCCCTTCTTAAAGCCGCAAGTGGATAAAGAGGGCTGGGACTTTATCAAGGTATTCATCATTAAAAAGGGTAAAGCAACTGTGATTGATATGGCAGCACCTCCCGGTTCGCCTAAAAATTGGATAGATTTATAATTTCTAGCGAAAAGGGGTGATATTGATGAGCCCCCAAAAGAATGACTGTATCTTTTGTAAAATTATCAGCGGTGAAATTCCGTCCAAGATAGTTTATAAAGATAATGACGTCGTCGTTTTCCCCGATATTAACCCCATTGCGCCAGTGCACCTGCTGGTAGTCCCTGTTAAACACATCACGTCGCTGGCAACAATGACGGATGCTGACACACCAGTGGTGGGTAAAATGGTGGCAGTAGCCAACAAGGTTGCCCGAGAGCAGGGGTTAGCCGAAAAAGGCTACCGGCTAACGATTAACTATGGCGAGCACGGGGGTCAACTAGTCCAGCACTTGCATATACACTTATTGGGTGGACGACAGCTTAAGTGGATTAACTAAAGGTTCTTGTGAGTCTTGCGGTATTCCTGCAATAATAGTATGCCAGCGATGCTCTTTGCATCCTGGATTTTGCCGGATTTTATCATTCCCAGAGCTTGCTTAATCGGCACACGAACCAGCTTAATTTCCGCGGTATCTTCGGCGTGGAGACGGGAGGGGAATAAATCCGTCGCCAGATAAAGATGCAGGTATTCATTACTGTATCCAGCAGATGAATAAAAGCCGGTTAAATGTATCAGCTTCTTCGGTTTAAAGCCAATCTCCTCCTGCATTTCCCGCATTACGGCAGCCTCAATATCCTCGCCTTTTTCGATACCTCCCGCAGGAATCTCCAACAGGTCTTTCCCCACCGGCGTGCGGTATTGGCTGACCATTAAAATATTATCTTCCGCGTCTAGCGGCACCACCGCGATACATGCTGGGTGCTCGACGATTTCACGCGTGGTGCGGCGGCCGTCGCTGGTAATTACGGTGTCGATGCGTACATTGACAGCACGCCCCTTGAAGACATACTTACTCTCCAAGGTTTTTTCTGTGAAATCACCGGGCTTTCTTTTAGCCATGATAAATCAGCGCGATTTCATCGCAGTTGGGGAACTTGGGGCAGCGGAAGCAGTCCGTCCAGACTTTACGCGGTAATTCCTTTTTATCGATATCGACGAATTTTTGCCGCTTAAAAAACTCCGGACGATAGGTAAAGCAGAAAATAGACTTGATACCAAGTTCGGCTGCTTCTTTAAGGCAAGCGGCGACAAGCTTAGCGCCCAAGCCCTGTTTCTGTTTATCTTCCGCGACGGCAACCGAACGAATCTCCGCCAGGTCTGACCAGCTGATATGCAAAGCGGCGCAGGCAATGATTTTATTGCCTTTCCTGATGACAAAAAAGTCGCGTATGCTTTCATATATTTCACTCAAAGGTCTGGCGAGCATCAGCCCTTTTTCGGCGAAGCCATTAATGAGCGTATGTATCTGCGGGACGTCCGATATTTTAGCTTTTTCTACCTGATTCACCTTGTTTTCCTTTCAGTTTATCTTCCAGAGAACGATAAAAAGAGTCTTGAGACCGAATTCGATAAAATCTGGCGACGTAGGGACTTCGTTTAATTGTAACCTTGTCGCCATCAGATAAGGGCAGGTTAACATGACCATCGATACTTAAAGTGGCGGCGTGATAGGTGTTAAGACATAGCACTATCACCGCCGTCTCCGGTATCACGAGGGGATAAGGAAGACTTAAATGAGGGGCAACCGACACTAGCAGCAAGTCGCGGGATTGCGGGTGTAGAATAGGTCCCCCTGCCGCTAAAGCATAGCCGGTGCTGCCGGTGGCAGTAGCCGTAATCACAGCGTCTGCTTTATAAGTAGTCAGAAACTGATTATTGATAGTGGCATCGACACGTATAATACGAGCTATTTCGCCGCGCCCGATAACGGCGTCGTTTAAAGCATGGAAGATGCGCGGCTTATGACCCTTGGACGCCAACTCAACCTGCAACAACGAACGCTCGTCAAGCCAGCCCTTTCCAGCGAATAACCGAGGCAAATTTTTCGGCGTCTCATCAGCATCTAACTCAGTAAGAAAACCAAGTTTACCCAGGTTAATGCCGGTAACAGGCGTGTTGGCTGGTATAATCGACTGTACTGCCCGGAGAATAGTGCCATCTCCGCCTATCGTTAATATCAGGTCGGTACCTTTAAGCATGGCATGTGTTTTTTCTTTTTCCCAGGCAGAGCATATCCAGGCAGCGATACCCTGCGTTTTTACTAATTTTTCCAGTTCTTTAGCCTTAACGAGGGTGGTTGCTACTTTAGGATGATATAGAATGCCGATTTTTTTTATTTTCATATTTATAAAAGCTGCCTAATCTGTTTTAAAGGAAACAAGAAAAGTGTAGCAATTACTCGCTTGAGGTGTCAAGCAATTAAGCTAAAAATCGCTGTTATTTAACTAATAGAATTAATAAATAGGCGTAAATTATCTAAATTGTATAATTTGATAGCTATTTAGTAGGATGCCCTTTTAGCTCTTGACATTAGCTTTACGAAGTATATACACTTGAACAAATGTAACACTATAAGATAAATCATGTGTATTTGACCTCCGATTGATGAGGTACTGAAACATGAAAAATAATATAACGAAGTATAAAGACCTAGAAAAAAAATTGGCGGAGGCAGAAAAACTCATCGCTCGACTAGAGAAGAGCAAGAAAAATTCCACCGATAACAAGAACAACGTCACGATAAAAGAAACACAAGACATTGCCGAAGCCTATATCACCTCAGAGCAGAACTTCAAAAACACCATGGATGCCAGTCCTCTAGGTATACGTGTTATTACGGAAGACGGCGACCTGATTTACGCCAATAAAGCGATATTGGATATCTGTGGCTACAAAACCCCGCAAGAGCTTGCCGCGGTGCCTCGTGATAAGCTTTATACCCCGGAAAGTTATAAAGCCCACCAGGAGCGGAGAAGGAAGAGGAAGCTTAAAGAATATGTACCGTTAGAGTATGAAATAGACATCGTCCGACCGAGTGGCGAGGTTAGAAATCTACAGGTATATCGTCGGGGTGTGATGTGGGGCGGGGAGCAACAATTTATGGCGATGTATCAGGATATAACCGAGCACAAACGAGCCGAGGAAGCCTTAAGGGAGAGTGAGGAGAGATTTCATAACATCGTCGAACATAGTAATGATGGGATTGTGTTTATCGTGAATGGTGTACTCAAGTACTGCAATTCAAAGATGCTCGAAATGTGCAAATACACTCAAAAAGAGGTGTTGGGTAAATCCTTTATCGATTTTGTCGCTCCAGAACACAAACAAATTGTAGCCGAAATATATCATAAAAGAATAGCCGGTAAAAGTGTGCAAGAAAGACATGATGTCAACCTGCTAACGAAAGAGGGTAAAAGGGTATATACGGAAGTAAGTGCTAGCCTAATTACCATTAAACAAGAGCCAGTAGATATTGTTATTATCCGGGATATAACTGAGCGGAAAAAGGTGGAAGAACAACTAGCCAACGAAGAAGTACGGCGACGCATCCTCATCGAACAATCACGCGATGGGATTGTAATCCTCGACCAGAATGGCAAAGTATATGATGCTAACCAGCGATTTGCCCGTATGCTGGGATATAAGATGGAGGAGATGAGACAACTTCATGTCTTTGATTGGGAATTCTTATATCCGCGTGAACGCGTGGTCGAGATGCTTTCGACTGTTGATGAAAAAGGCGACCATTTTGAAACACGGCATCGGCGTAAAGATGGCACGATTTGTGATGTTGAAATAAGCACCAATGGGGCTGTGTTCGCCGGACAGAAGCTTATTTTCTGTGTTTGCCGGGATATCACGGAACGCAAACGAATGGAGAAAGCCCTACGAGAATCCGAGGAAAAATATTCAAAGGCATTTGTCTCCAGCCCGGCGATGGTCGCTATTACCACATTAAAAGAAGGTAAGTTTGTAGAAGTAAGTGATAGTTGGATACAAACAACCGGATATTCAAGAAAAGAAGTAATAGGTAAAGACACGATATCTCTGAATGCCTGGGCTAATCCAAAAGACCGTGTGAGAATGCTACGCATCTTAAAGGAACAGGGCAGGGTAAACAAAGAGGAATTTAACTTCCACATGAAGTCGGGGGTAATACGCACCTGGTTATTCTCGGCTGAACCAATAACTTTCGGAGGAGAAGAATGTTTGCTCGGCGTCTCTATCGATATCACCGAACGTAAGCAAGCTGAAAAAAAGATAAACTACCTAAATCAAACGCTACGCTCCATCCGCGACGTTAACCAACTGATAACACGAGAGAAAAACCGCGAAAAGCTCCTGAGAGGCGTATGCGATACCTTAATAGAAAGTAGCAGCTTTTATGCCGCCTGGATTGTCCTATTTGACGAGTCTCGTAACGTGATAACATACGCCCAGAGCGGTATGCCCGATGACGTTTTACCTGTAGGCGAAGCTATTAAGCGGGGTAATATACCCAGCTGTGTCGAAAAAGCTCTCAAGAGAAGTCAGGTTGTTATTATCGAAGATCCAAAGAAGTGCACGGATTGTGAGATATACGATAAAACACTAAATTACGGCGCCATGTCGGTCAGACTGGAGTACGCCGGCAATATTTACGGTGTTTTGTGCGCTTCGATACCTAAAGAAATTTTAACCGATATAGATGAATTATCTCTTGTCCAAGAGGTAGGGTCGGATATCGCTTTCGCCCTGTATAACATGGAGCGTGAAGGTGAATACAAGTCTCTTGAGCAAGAGCGATTACGAACCGCTAAACTGGAATCCATCGGTACATTGGCGGGAGGCATTGCTCATGATTTCAATAATCTTCTTACAGGTATCATGGGAAATATCGGGCTGGTGAAGACGAATATGTCTCCTTCCGATGCTGCTTATGAAATGCTTAATGAGGCAGAAAATGCAGCGATACGCGCCAAGGACCTGACACAGCAGCTATTAACCTTCGCCAGAGGAGGTAAACCGGTTAAAAAATCAGCAAGCATTGCAGGGATAATTAAAGAATCAGCAGCTTTTGCTATGAGAGGGTCTAAAGCTAAACTGGAACTCTCTCTACCGGATGACCTTTACCCAATAGAAGCTGACGAGGGGCAAATAAGTCAGGTCATCAATAACCTGATCATCAACGCTGATGAAGCTATGCCGTCAGGAGGTACGCTGAAGATTCAAGCTAAAAATCTTACTTTAAAGAAAGCGAATATCCCCCCTCTCCCGGTTGGTGACTATGTGCGTATAGATATTGCCGATACAGGTATTGGTATATCCTCGGAACACCTCCAGAGGATATTCGAGCCTTATTTTACTACCAAACAAAGAGGGAGCGGCTTAGGACTTACTACCGCTTATTCCATCGTAAGAAACCATGGGGGTACAATACACGCCGATTCCAAGCAAAACAAGGGTTCGACGTTTCATATTTATCTTCCTGCCGCAAAAAAGCCCACCAAAGGAGGCAAGAAAATGAAAGTTATGACCGGAGTTCAGGCGGGCGGCAAAGTGCTAGTAATGGATGATGAAGAGATAATCCGGAAAATGCTGAAGAATATGTTGAGTCAGGCTGGCTATATTGTGGAAGTTTCTGCTGATGGCGTCGAAGCCTTGCATAAATATAAGGAAGCAAAAAAACAGGCGATCCATTTAATGCAGTTATCATGGACCTGACTATTCCTGGCGGGATGGGCGGTAAAGAAGCAATGCAAAAACTGTTGGAAATAGACCCTCAAGCCAAAGTAATTGTGTCCAGCGGCTATGCTACTGACCCTATTATGTCCGAATATAGTAAATACGGATTTAAAGCTGTTATCGCCAAACCTTACAGTGTTAAGCAGCTTCAGGAGACGTTAAGCGGTTTATTAACAAGTAAGAAGAAATAGAGGCAACCTATTGCCAACTCATGCCTCTTTGTTATTATAAACAGGTTATTTTACCCGGTTTTCTACCGCTTTCCAATTGATGTTTTTAAAGAAAGAAGCTATATAATCAGCGCGCTTTAGACCGTAGTCAATCATAAAAGCATGTTCGAAAACATCCATCACCAGAATAGGCTGGCAGCCAGCTAAGTGGCCGACGTCATGCTCGTTAATCCACTGGTTAAAAAGACGGCAGGCGGCTACATCATAATAAAGTACCACCCAGCCGATACCCCGCATGGCACCTGTGGCGCGGAAATCCTGCTCCCAAGCTTCAATACTACCAAAGGATGCTGCCATCAGCTTCCCCAGAACTGCTCCCTTAACCAGGGCACTTTTACCACCCAGATTTTCAAAATATAACTCATGAAGACGCATGCCGTCATATTCCCAGCCGAAGCGACGTTTTAGTTCGGCATACTCTGGAGTCGCAGTCTTGCCGTCTTTAAGCATTGCCGCTAGAGCGTCAGCGAGCTTGTTCGTGTTGGTCACATAACCTTGATAGAGTGTAAAGTGGTTGTTTAATAATGTGTTGCTAAATCCTTCCATACCGATGAGTTTACTGTAGTCCTGTGCTTTGTAAGCCATTTTCCCCCTCCTCGAAAATGTTCTCTAATAATAACTATATTTTGTCAAAAAATTGTTTAGCCTGATAATCCCACTCCACCGACTCGATATCTACCGTGCTGCCTTTTTTACTGTTCGCCGCGGACACTCTTACGCTGCCCCCACCCCCTTCGAAATAAGCGTTACAGTTATCCTCCTCCTTCAACACCAAGCCATGTCCTTTGACGCCGAAAAAGCCTACAGCGCGTTTGATAACATCCTTCGGTTTGAGTTTGGATTCTCTAGAAATTTTTATCATGTTACTCCTTTCATTACGAGCTTTTTATTTTATCCCGGCTTCTTTATGCTTGGCGACGATAGTCTCCGCCAGCTTTTCCAGCGCCTGGAAATCTGCTTCTTTAGGGTAGCCCTTTATAATTATCGGCGTCAAGATTTCCACTTTAAGGTTAGGCAACATCGCGGCAAGCTGTTCTACCGCTTTACCGCCCCAGCCATAAGAGCCGATTATAGAGGCGAATTTAGCTTTGGGTTTTAGAGCATTAGCCAGGAAGGCGGCATGAGCCGCGTTAGGATGGGGTCCGGTCAGGACGGTAGGTGTGCCGATTACTATAGTGGCGGCATCGACCAAAGCCATAGCCAGCTTGCCGATGTCCGTTACGGCGAGGTCGAACTGTTTTACTGTTACGCCTTGACGCGACAGTGTTTCCACAAGGTAAGCGACCATACGCCGCGTGCTGCCGTGCATAGAGACATAGGGCACGACCACGATATTGCTGGGTTCGTCAAAAGCCCAGCTGCGGTAGGCGTTGAGAATAAATTCCGGTTTATCATGTAGGGGACCGTGACTGGGGGCGATAATATCTATTTTATAATCCTTGATTTTCTCCAGGTTTTTTTGAATCTGGAGGCGGAAGGGCATCATAATTTCCGCCCAATAGCGCTTGGCGGCTTCGTATTCCTGCCCAGCGTCGCGGACAAACATGTCCGTCGTGGCGATATGCGACCCGAAGAAATCGCAGGGGAAGAGAATTTTTTCCTCCTGAAGGTAGGTTAGCATGGTTTCGGGCCAGTGCACCCAGGGGGCATGAATAAATTCCAACGTCCTGCCGCCGAGCGTAATCGTCTCTTTGTCCTCGACGGTCTTGAATCTATCTTCGGCAACCATAAAGCGGTCGATGAGCATGGTTTTACATTTATCGGTGCAAATGGCTTTAGCTTCGGGATATTTCGCCAGCACCTCACGGATAGAGCCAGAGTGGTCAGGTTCGGCGTGGTTGAAAATAACGTAATCGATATGTTTGATGCCCAACTGGTCGAAGTTGTTGAGTAATACATCCTTCATGGGCGGGTCTACGGTATCAATGAGAGCGGTCTTCTGGCTGCCCTTGATTAAATAGGCGTTATAACTGGTGCCGTCGGGGAGGGGTATAAGAGAATCGAATAATCGTCTATCCCAGTCGATGGCGCCGACGCAATAAATATCCTTTTTCAGCTCTCTGGGTTTCATGTTCTACTACCTCCTCGTGAAAACAGGTTATCGGGCATCATGATAGTAGCATATAAGAATAGCATAAATAAGAATAGGAGAAAAGTCACACGACGATAATGAGATAATACTATACTAGCTAAAAAACAACTAAAAAATAGAAAAACGACTATGATATTTTTCGTATTATTTTCTCATTGTTACTTAATTGGATACAATCCTTCAAAAACTTCTTTTAAGATATCCCGACTAGTTTGTGCAAACAATTTTAATATATCTTCTTCAAGAAAAATTCTAAAACTAAACATACTTGGTGGTACTTCTTCTTTTCCCTCAATAATATTACCTAGAACAAATTGCCTTCCCTGTGAGTCTTCTAACTTAGTTTTATCAAGTTGAGTTCTGGTTTCTTTATCTATTTTTCCGACTAAATCAAGAAGAGTTTTTATATCTTTTATCAATATTGAATTACAGAGTTCTTTTTCTGAATTAAATGATGTAGGAAGATCAATAAGTAATGGATGTACTGCTACTTTATTACGTATTTCATTAAGTAATAATAATCTATCAATATATGGGCATATCGTTGAAACGTTCTTGCACTCTTTAATTAACTTACCTAGAGTCAATTTTTCTATTTTTTCGTAATCATTTTTAATTTTTTTTAAATATTCAAACCGGATAATTTGTTCAACAGAACAACAGTAACAGAATATTGCACTTTTATAAAAACCACTAATATGACATTCTGTGGCTTCATTAGTATAATCCCATTCTCTTTGCGACCAATAAAGAGTCCCAGATGTTTCTATATGCTTCATTTCTTGCATTCTTTGAGCCCAATGTTCCCTAGTTCCTTCATCTATTTCTTGAAGTTTTTTTATAGCTTTTTGTTTATCCATATTGCCCTCCGCCATACCAATATATAAAACATAAGATGTTTATGCAACCAGTGACGTGATAAATAAGAATATAACAACTTAAGTAATGAATTTACGAGAAAAGTCACAAAAGAAGATATGTGAAATCAATAACGGATTACAGCCGATACTTGTGAATGAGTATTAAGAAAAACGATATCCGCTTAACCACGGAGGAACATAAAACCGAATTTTGTTATTGCTTTATTTATTAGTTGGCACCAAAGGAGTTAAGGAGTCGAGGAGTCTTTCTGCTTCGGCAACATTTTTTACAACATTCGGATTGTAGTCGACAGACTTACCCAACCTATCGAATTGATTCATTGTAAAAACAGAGTTACTTTCCACACGAATGCCATGCCTGATGCCGGCTTGTTTGAAAAAAGCCTGGCCCCGCGCCACTTCAGCTAGAGCTTGTTTGCCAACCGGTTTGAAGTTAGAAAGGTCGGTAATTACATCGAAGCCTCTCTTGAGTTTTTTAGTTTCTTCGATAGTTTTATCAGTGCATTCTTTCATTAACTGGTATTCAAAGAAACCCTCGAGAGTGACATACAACCTGTTTTTTTGTACGTCGGCTTTGACAGAATACACGCTTACCTCCTTTCAGGTATAAACGTTATATACCTAACGTTTCTTACGATTACGCCTATTGTAACACCTTTATATATCATTACGCTTGCATAATCAATAAAGTTTTCCCTCAAAATAGTCATGGGGTAACTGGTACTTTAGTCTTTACCTCTAGCTGAAAAAGCGGTAAAATATAAGTGTCAGAATACCTTCACCCGAATGCCGAGAAATCTTTAGATTAGCAGGCGTGAAAAATCTTGGATAAAAAAACCCTGGATTGGTTGCTTGAAGGTTCACCATGGCTTAAATACGCCGTGGAAAGCCAGCTACTAGATGCCAAGCCTGACGTTAAACCAACTCTCCGAGATAGCTCCATCCAAAAAATAATCAATCGCCTCAAAAGCCAAACTGCTGGAATCCCAGCTATCAAATCCGGCAAAGTGCATTACACCGAAACAGGCAAAGCTTACTGGGACCTCTTTTTTCTGGCGGATATCGGCTTGACGATACGAGATATTGAGTTAGAAGCCGAAGCGGAGGAGATTTTCCGCTTTCAATCACGCGACGGCACATTTACCATCCCTCCTAATGTTAAGGAAAACTATTTTTGTATGTCCGCGATATTGATTTCTTCGCTGGCGAAAATGGGCTATCGCGACGACCCGCGCGTGATAAAGTATATACGGGCGACGATGGGTTCGCAGCTGTCTGGCGGAGGTTGGGACTGCTATGAAGAAGAATTCAGTTCCGGTTTATCCTGCCCGATGGACGATATGAATATTTTGATGCTGCTGGGGCAGTATAAGGACTACCGCGAGAATCCAAAATTGAATAAAGCCATCGACCACCTGCTGGCGCACTGGGAGATGAAGGTCAATATTTATGGGTTCGGGGTAGGGAAGCGTTTCCACAGTCTGCAATACCCGGCGGTTAAATATGGCATTCTGCGGGTGCTCGATGCGCTCTCGCTTTTTCCTTATGCGATAAAAAGTCAGGCTTTCCAAAACATGCTGGACTTCGTTCACGCTAAAGTCAAGAATGGACGCTACTTTGCCGAGGCCACGGATATGGTTTATACTGACTTTGATTTTAGTCAAACGAAAGAGCCAAGCCGCTGGATTACGTTTTTGGTGAATCGGATAGATAAAAGGGTAGATAAAATTCAAAACGGAGAAGGAAGCAAGTCGTGTATCGCATTGAAGTCTCGGTAAGAGAGGGGTTCGCCGACCCGCGTTCCGAGGGACTGCAAAAAGACATCCTCGACCTCGGTATTAAATCGGTCAACCGTGTACGAGTTAGCAGTATCTATCTGCTCGAAGGCAACCTCACCGATAATGAACTGCTTTCTATATGTCAGGAGCTACTCACTGACCCCATTGTGGAGGAATACACCACTCAAGATAGTCCCGCCCCTGCCGGCGCTCGGCTGGTCGAGGTTGCCTATAATCCCGGCGTCATGGACCCCGTAGAAGACAGCGTGAAAAAGGGCATCCGTGACCTTGGTATAAATACTATAACTGCCGTCCGGACGGCTAAGAAATACCTGCTCTGGGGCAACATTTCCGACGATACTCTTAAGTCCATCTGCGATAAACTGCTGGTCAACAGCGTCGTCCAGCACATCGTCGCCCACAAAGAAGCCGTGGCGCTGCCCTCGGCTATCTATAATTTCAAGCTGGAAAAGATAGACATCGCCAGCATGAATGATGACGCCATGACGGAGTTAAGCAAAGGCAGGTTCTGGCTGAATATAAAAGAGATGCGCATTATCCAGAATTACTTTAAAAAGCTCGGTCGTCAGCCAACTGATGTCGAACTGGAGACACTAGCCCAAACATGGTCGGAGCATTGTATCCACAAGACCTTTAAAGCGAAAATCACTCTCAGTAAAAAAGTCATCGATAATTTAATGAAAAGCACGGTAATGAAGGTCACCCAGGAACTGAATAAACCTTGGTGCCTTTCCGTGTTTAAAGATAATGCTGGCGTCATTGATTTTGATGGTCGGTATGCCGTTTGCTTTAAAGTCGAAACTCATAACCACCCCTCGGCGGTAGAGCCTTATGGCGGGGCGGCAACCGGCATCGGCGGTGTCATTCGCGATCCATTAGGCACAGGTCTGGGCGCTAAGCCGATTATGAACACCGATGTTTTCTGTTTCGGTCCGCCGGATTACCCTTACGATAAGTTACCTAAAGGTGTACTTCACCCGCGGCGTATTTTTAAAGGCGTAAGAGCTGGCGTGGCAGATTACGGCAATCGCATGGGCATACCCACTTCCAACGGCTCGATATTTTTCGACGAGCGGTACGTGGGCAATCCGCTGGTTTACTGCGGCACCGTGGGGATAATGCCGAAAAACATGAGTCAGAAAGGGATGCAAAAACCCGGCGACCTGGTCGTGGTGGTGGGGGGCAAAACGGGACGCGATGGTATCCATGGCGTAACCTTTGCTTCCGGCGAATTAGATAAAGAGTCGGAAACGCTCTCCCAAAGCTCGGTTCAAATCGGCAATCCTATCGTGGAAAAGAAAGCCCTGGACGCTATTTTACAGGCACGCGATTTGGGACTATATCGCCGTATTACAGACTGCGGGGGCGGGGGACTTTCTTCCGCCGTCGGCGAAATGGCAGAGGAAACCGGCGTCCGTATCAATCTGGAGAAAGTGCCTATAAAATATTCAGGCCTCTCTTACACCGAGATATGGGTATCCGAGTCGCAGGAGCGTATGTTATTGGCAGTCCCTCCGGACAAAATAAACCAGTTAATGGCTATCTTTAAGAAAGAGGATGTGGAAGCCAGCGTTATCGGTGAGTTCACGAATAATAAACGACTCCAGCTTAATTATAACAGCAACCTGGTGTGCGACCTCGATATGGAGTTCCTGCACAAAGGACTACCCCAACTGGAGCGGGACGCTTTATGGCAGCCAACGCTTAACCCTGAGCCGGATTTCGCCCAGCCGCCCGACCTCACTGAAGACCTAAAAAAGATATTGGGCTCATGGAATATTTGCAGCAAGGAATGGGTCATCCGCCAATACGACCATGAGGTGCAGGGCACCAGCGTGCTCAAGCCGCTGGTCGGCGCCGCTAACGATGGACCCGGCGACGCTGCGGTTATCCGGCCACTGGCGGATTCAAATAAAGGGATTATCATTTCTAATGGCATCAATCCCAAGTACGGCGATATCGATACTTACTGGATGGCGGCTTCTGCTATCGACGAGGCATTAAGGCAGGTTATTGCCGTAGGCGGCAGCCTGGACAAGGTAGCATTACTGGACAATTCCTGCTGGGGCAACCCGGAAAAGCCCGACCGTCTAGGTACATTAGTGCGGGCGATGCAGGCTTGCTACGATATCGCCAGCGTTTACGGCACCCCGTTCATATCCGGCAAGGACAGCCTCTATAACGAATACGAAACTGGCAAAGAAAGCATTTGTATCCCGCCCACGCTCCTTATTTCCGCGATGGGGATTATGGATAATATCGATAGAACCGTCTCCATGGACTGTAAGCAGTCGGGTAACCTGATTTATATCATCGGTGCTACCTATAAAGAACTTGGCGGCTCGCATTATTTCGCGACACGCGGCTATATCGGCAATCGCGTCCCCAGAGTCCACCCGGAGAAAGGCAAGCGGCTGATGAATAAACTAGCCGCAGCGATGAAAAAAGGGTTGGTGAAAGCCTGCCATGACCTTAGCGAGGGGGGTATAGGGGTGGCGGCGGCAGAAATGGCTTTTGCCGGCGGTCTTGGTATGAAGATAGAGTTAAAGAATGTATCTTTAGCCGAAGATATCGAGCGCGATGATTATATCCTATTCTCGGAGTCCAACACCCGCTTTCTGGTAGAAGTGTCGCCTAGAGATAAACAGACGTTCGAAAAAACGTTATCCGGCGTAGACTTCGCGGAAATAGGTAGAGTTTACTCGAATAAAAAGCTGGAAGTAATCGGACGTGATGGTAAAGTCATTCTGTCCGTTGCTATTGATGAATTGAAAGAAGCCTGGCAGGAGCCTTTGCGATGGTAAAAGCGATATGTCTAAAGTAAAAGTTTTAATGCTGCGAGCGCCCGGAACCAACCGGGATGGCGATACAGAAATCGCCTTTAACATAGCCGGCGCGTCGGTGGTGGATTCAGCACTGGTAAACGAATTAACACGGAAGGAAAAACGACTCTCCGACTATCAAATCATGGTCATTCCCGGCGGCTTTACTTACGGCGACGATGTTTCCGCCGGTAAAATCATGGCGAATGAAATCCGTCTGGGTCTGGGCGAGGTTATCGATAAATTTGTTGCGGATGGGCGGCTGGTGCTGGGTATTTGTAACGGCTTCCAGGTTCTGGTGAAAACGGGCATTCTACCAGGTATAAATGGGCAGAGCACCCAGCCGGTGACCTTAACCAATAACGATTCCGGCAAATTCGAATGCCGCTGGGTCTATTTAAAGGTTAATAAAAAAAGTCCTTGTGTTTTTACTAGAAAAATGGACGGTATGTATATCCCTATCGCTCATGGCGAAGGTAAGCTGGTAGCGGAAGTCGGCATGTTGGAAAAGCTGAATATCGTCGTGCAGTACGTTAACGAAAAGGGAAAAACCGAGGCAGGTTATCCATATAATCCTAACGGCTCGGTTAAAGATATCGCTGGCATTTGCGACGCTACGGGGCGCATTTTCGGGCTAATGCCCCACCCCGAGGACTTCATCCGCTGGACACAGCATCCCCGCTGGACGCGGGAAAAAGAACGAAAAGACCTTTACGGTTTACAGATTTTTACCAATGCGATGGCTTGGGCGAAAGGTATCTAAGACTAAGTCCGCTACTCTATTCCCTGTTCTTTTAAGTAGTCTAGTGCGTCCTGGATGGTAACGATTTTCTCGGCAGCCTCGTCGGGTATCTCGATTTTACGTTCCGGAGTGCTGAAGGTTTCTTCCAGCGACATGATCAACTCTACCAGGTCCAGAGAATCGGCGCCTAAATCCTCAACAAAGCTGGCGGTGGGCACAACATCCTTCTCGTCAACACCGAGCTGGTCCACAACCAGTTTCTTAATTTTTTCAAAAGCAGTTGCCACGTTTTCCCCCTTTTTCCAAGCCGTCTAGCGGTTAGCATGGTCGCTTACGGAACCGAGTACCCCATTGATGAATTTGCCGGAGCTTTCGCTGCCGAAAGTCTTAGCCAGTTCAACCGCTTCGTTAACAGCTACTTTGACTGGTACTTTATTATCAAATAAAATCTCAAATATTGCAAGTCTAAGTATGTTACGGTCGATCAGCGCTAATTGGTTTACCGGCCAGGCTGGCGCTGATTTTTGAATATGTTGGTCTATCTCTTTTCTATTCTTTAACGCGCCGCTGACCAATCCCCTAACAAAATCACAGTTTTCTTTAGATAATTTGACTTCTGATAGCAGCCGTTCTACCACATCTTCGGGATGGCGTGCTACCGAGTCGATTTCGTATAAAGCCTGCAGGGCTAAAGTCCTGGCTTTGTGTCTGTTCCCTGGCATATTTTAAAGTCCCAAACCAATATTATAACATAACACAAACAGTACGAGAAAGGGATAAACAAGCTTGAATCCAGCCTTACAACAGGTTAAAGTTATATTATAAGGCATTTTATGCACCAAGAAAATCAACGCGATGCCACTGCCAGCCAGCCCCTGAAAATTACACTGGCGCTAGTATTGATTATTATGGTGGCAGAGATATTAGGCGGGGTATTCAGCAACAGTCTTGCCTTATTAAGCGACGCCGGCCACATGTTTACCGATGCATTGGCTTTGGGTTTAAGTTTATTCGCCATGAACCTGGCAAGACGACCAGCCACATCTACCAAGACCTTCGGCTATCACCGGGCTGAAATCATGGCAGCTCTAGCTAACGGCACGGTGCTGATTCTTGTTTCTGCGATTATTTTTTACGAAGCTTATCAGAGATTCCTGCAAGCGCCGACGGTTAAAAGCCCGCTTATGCTAATTGTAGCGGGCATAGGCTTGATAGCTAATATCATCAGCATATTTCTGTTGCGGCGACACAGCCATAAAAGCATCAATATTAAAGCCGCTTTCTGGCACGTCGTCGGCGACACCATGTCCTCGGTAGGCGTCATTGCCGCGGCTATTATCATACAACTAACTGGCTGGACTTACGCCGACCCTATACTCGCTGTAGTTATCGGTATCGTTATACTGGCGGGAGCAGTGCGTATCGTTAAAGAATCGGTGGATATTCTTTTAGAGTCCGTGCCGCCGCATGTGGAAATGGAAAAGGTCACCGCCGCCGTAAAAAGCATCCCCGGCGTAGACGACCTGCACGAAATTCATATCTGGACGATTACTTCCGGCATTTATGCTTTAAGCGCCCATTTAAAAATTACCGACCGGATGGTGAGTGAGTGCGACGATATATTGACGAAGGCGAATGAAGTGCTGGCGCACGATTTCAACATCACGCACACGACGTTACAGATGGAATGCGAATCCTGTCCAACGGGGGCTGACTGCAACCTACCGAAAGATAAAACACAATGATTAACACCAACCATATCAACCGCTTACGCAAAATAGTCGGCAGGGAAAATGTGCTGACTTCTAAAGAGGATATGGTTGCCTATTCCTACGACGGCACCCAGGCATGGTCGCATTTACCGGATGTGGTGGTGTTTCCAAAAAATACTTCGGAAATTTCTGATATTTTGAAATACGCTAACGAGAATAGCATTCCGGTGACGCCGCGGGGTGGGGGAACTAACGTTAGCGGCGGTTCAATACCGATTAAAGGGGGCATCGTCCTCTGCACGACCAAGATGAATCGGATTATTGAGCTAAACAAAACCAATTTAAACGCTACCGTCGAACCGGGCGTGATATTACAGGATTTTCAGGAGGCTCTGGCGAAACAAGGGCTGTTTTTCCCACCCGACCCCCAGAGTTACGCCGGCTGTACGATGGGCGGGGTTATAGCGGAGAATTCCGGCGGACCTTCCTGCTTGAAGTACGGCGTCGCCAAGCAGTACGTTTTAGGATTAGAGGTTGTATTAGCCGACGGAAAAACCGTTAAGCTTGGAGGACTGACCCCTAAAAACCGCACCGGTTATGAGCTGATGATGCTTTTCACCGGCTCGGAGGGGACGCTGGGAGTTATCACCAAAATCACACTCCGACTATTACCAGTGCCTAAAGCCAGCCAGACCATTCTGGCGGTTTTCCGCGACGCGGCCGTGGCAGGAGAAACGGTAACCAACATTATCGCCAGCAGTATATTACCTTCCAAGGTAGAGTTCATGGATAATTGGACATTCGATAAATTCCGCGGCGTCTTGCCCGACACAATCCTCGACACATCAAAAGTAATTTTATTAATACTGGTAGACGGCCTAGAACAAACGGTAAAAGCCGAAACGCAGCAGGTAGCGGCAATCTGTAAAAAGACGGCGCGCGAGGTGAGGGTAGCGGCTAATCCTGCCGAGGCGGAAAAATACTGGGAGGCGAGACGGGCGCATTATTCAGATATTCACAGCCAAGCCCACGACATCGTTAACGAGGACGTATCTGTACCGCGCGACAAGATAGCCGAATTTATCCGACTAAGCCAGGAAAGCGCGAAGCGTCATAATGTGCCCATTAGCTTCGCTGGACATGTGGGGGACGGGAATTTCCATCCGGCGGTGCTTACCGATAGCCGTGATAAAAAGCATTACCAGCGCGCCCTGAAATGCGTCGATGAGGTGATTGAAATCGCCTTGAAGTTGGGCGGCGTCATTTCCGGCGAGCATGGCATCGGACTGGAAAAACAGCGCTTCCTCAAGAAGGCGATGGACCCGGCGGCGATAGAAATAATGCGTAAAATAAAGGACTTACTCGACCCCAAACATACGCTTAACCCGGGGAAGATTTGGGAGGAAGCCTAAGATAATACAAATAATTGTCATTGCGAGTGAAGCGTGGCAATCTCCATCATCGACTACTCCTAATGTAAGAGATTGCCACGTCACTCCGTTCCTCGCAATGACAGAGAAACATTGACTGTCATTCCGTACTTGATACGGAATCCAGAGGGGGTAAAGGGGTTGGGTTATCTTGTTAAAATGAAAACAGACGTACAATATAGTGAAATAGAAAAGTTCAAAGACGACCTCGATAAATGCACTAAGTGCGGCTTCTGCATGGCCGACTGTCCGGTCTACCGTGAAGAAAAGATAGAAAGCGCGGTGGCACGCGGCAAAATCATGCTCATAAGGTCGCTGCTGGACGGCGAGCTTAACGTCACCGATGAAATGGCGGAGCAGCTTAATCGCTGCACTTTGTGCATGACGTGCGCCCAGAACTGCCCGGCGGGGACACATGTACCATCTGTTATTACAGCAGCGCGGGCGGACAAGGTGAAACAAAAGGGGATTTCATTTCCGTATAACGTCATCTTCCACTGGCTCCTGCCCAGGCGTCGCCTTTTCGGTTACGTGGTCAGGTTTGCTTCCTGGTTTCAGGGCATTTTCCTGCCGAAAACCGAGGGCAGTATTCGGCATCTTACTTTTTTCCTTGCCGCGCTAGGTAAAGGCAGGCATATACCGCAAATAGCCCCTAAATTTCTACGTCAGTCCGTGCCGGAGGTTAATAAGCCACCCAAAGGTGTAAAAGTTAAGTACACCGTCGGTTATTTTACCGGCTGCATGACCGACTTTGTTTTCCCCGAGGTGGGGAAAAAGATAATCAGTTTTTTGAATAAAAACGGCGTGGAAGTTATCGTGCCACAGGGACAGGGCTGCTGCGGGGCACCGGTTTTCTTAGGCACGGGCGATTTTGTCACCGGACGAAAAATGGCAGACACCAATGTTAAGGCTTTTATAGACTTGGATTATATCATCACCGACTGCGCTACCTGCGCCTCAGCGATGAAGGACTACGTAAAATTCTTAGGGGATAACGACGTAAGAAAACAGGCATACACAGAATTCGCCCACAAGATTAAAGATATCACCGAATTCCTCGTGGATGTGTTAAAACTGCCCACTTCCGCCTACCATGTTGCCCCAGAGTTCAAGGGCAAGACCGTCACCTGGCACGAACCCTGCCACCTCGGACGTTATCTTGGCGTTAAAGAACAGCCGCGTAAGATATTAAAGTCGCTTAAGGACATCAAATACATCGAAATGCCGGATGCCTCCCGCTGCTGCGGTATGGCGGGAACTTTCAGCATCTATTTCTATGAATTATCCCAGAAAATTGCGGCTAAGAAAGCCGACTCGATTAAGACCACTGGAGCAGATATCGTCGTTACGGATTGCCCCGGCTGCCAGATACAACTTATCGACACTCTAAAACGTCAGAACATGCCGCAGCAGGTACGACATATCATAGAACTCTTAGAGTAAAACAACGAGATCCTTCTCCTTCACTTCGTTCAGGGTCAGGATGACCTTTGGTCACTTTCTCAACAAAACCCGGCAGGGTCCGGCGTCGCCTTTTTCGATACGCAGTGGCAGGCAGATAAGTTCGTATTTGCCGGGCTTTACGCCAGCCAGATTCAGCGCCTCCAAAATAAAGATACCATTAGAGAGGAAGGCTTTATGGACGTCGTTAACGTTTTCCGGCGGGTCGGCGGAGGCGATAGAGATAAAGTCGATACCGACGAGTCTAATCTTTTTCGCGACGAGGTATTTAGCGGCTTCTAACGAAATAGCGACGGCCTTGCCGAGGAATTGCCGCTTCTCCCAGACAACCGGCGAGTTCTTCGTTTTAAATAATATTCGTTCGCCTGCTTTAATCTTATAAGGTTCTAACTCCTTAACGGTAACTTCTTTCTCGTCTTTGATTTCAATCACGCGGCAGAGTCCGATAGTCGTATCATAAGGCATCGCGTCAATGGTCGTGCCGCCGGGGATAAAGTGGAGCGGCGAATCGATATGCGTGCCGTCGTGTGAGGTCATCTCAATGCGGGACATCGTGACTTTATCGCCATTATCAACGTCAAAAAAACGATATACCTGGGGATTGGGTATTTTAATATCGGTAGCAGGAGGGGGCGCTTGACCCGGCTGGGGTGGGATGGGCGGGGGAATCGGGATTTCTTTATTTAGTGGGAGGGTAATATCGAAGTATTGATAGTTTTTAGCCACGAAAATACCTCCTGATTAATAGCATTATTAGGCTAAACTATACTTCTTTTTCCCCTCGATGTACAAATCCCCGCCGTAAATATCGTTGATTACAGTAGCGGGGAAGTTCTTAACCTCAAGGCGTAAAATTGCTTCGGGACCAAGGTCGGGATAGGCAACGACTTTTGATTTTACAATGGTCTTAGAAATTAATGCTCCTGCGCCACCGACCGCTGCCAGATAGACGGCTTTATACTTCTTCATTGCCTTTTTCACTTCTGGTGAACGCACCCCTTTGCCAATCATCCCCTTAAGTCCGGCGGCGAGGAGGCGGGGTGTATAAGCGTCCATACGCACGCTAGTGGTAGGTCCTGCCGAACCGATAACTTTACCGGGAGGGGCGGGGGAGGGTCCCATATAGTAGATTGTTTGCCCCTTAATATCAAAAGGTAAAGGCTCTCTCCTATCCAAGGCGTCTATCATACGCCGGTGTGCGGTATCACGGGCAACATAGAGGACGCCGGAAAGCAGAATATTATCGCCGGCTTTAAGGTTTTTTATAACCTGTTCAGTTAAAGGTAGTGTTATTTTCTTCACTATATATCACCCTCACCTAACCTCTCCCATCAAGGGATAGGAATTTTACACACCTCCACGAGATCCTTCGCTACGCTCAGGATGACAGTAAAACCCTCATTCCGAGGGTGGTGATATTAATCAAAAAAGCATTGAAACTATTTACAGATGTTAAAACATTTGCAGACAATATCCAATTACTCTTTATCATAAGCACCACCTCTCGTATCTTGCACGTCATTAACCATATCACTATGATTAACATCCCCCAAAGCGTTGCCCAACGCTGACGGCAAGTCCATGTGTTTCCACATGGTAGGGCAGGGTTATATTTATGTTAACAGATAAATATGAAACTTTCTATATAATGAGGGGGCGAATGTTGACTAAATTGTCTTCTCTCTATGTCGGGCGGAGTGGCATTGTAAATTTACGGCTACAGGTAGAGCAGTTATATGGGCGGGGAAACTTTCCACGTGGACAGCAAGGGCGGTGATTCTGCCGCCATATCCCATCGGTCCGATACCTAGGTTATTAACTTTATGTAAAATATCCTTTTCGAGTGCGGCATTTTCTTTATCGGGGCTGGGCTCTCCTATTTTTCTTATCAAGGCATGCTTTGCCATTTCCATCGCCTTTTCCGCCGTCCCACCGATACCCACCCCGATAATAACCGGCGGACAAGGATTACTCCAGGCTTCAGCAACGGCATTAACGACAAAATCGATAACGCCTTGCTTGCCGGCAGAAGGCAGCAGCATACCGAGCTTAGCCATATTTTCCGCTCCGCCCCCCTTAGGCATGACAACTATCTTTAGTTTATTGCCGGGGACGATAGTGGTGTGAATCACAGCGGGCGTATTATCACCGGTATTCTTGCGGTCGGAAAATGGATGCATAACCATTGATTTGCGTAAATATCCTCCCGTATATGCCTGCTTAACACCGTCGTTAACGGCTTGATATAAATCGCCCTTGACCACCAGGACATCCTGCCCGATTTCTAGAAAGACAACGGCAGTACCACAGTCCTGGCAGAGAGGGATTTTCTCTTTGGCAGCGATACGGGCATTCTCCAGAATAGCGTCTAGCGCTTCACGTCCGGCGGGGGATTCTTCTTCTTTGCGAGCCTTTTTTAGCGCCGCCAGCACATCATCGCCGAGGTTATAATTGGCTTCTATTAAGAGATTAGCAACGGCTTTGGTAATATCAGCGGCGTAAATTAAGCGCATGGCTACTATTCGCCTTCTGCCAGCATTTTGCGTAACTCGATGACCATTTCCGGCACATCGATTTTCACCGGGCAGCGCTGGCGACAGCGTCCGCAGGTGAGGCAGGTATAGGCTAACGCAGCCGCTTTTTCTTTATCTTTGTTGACGATAGCCGCCCAGATAGCGCCCATGCCGGCAAAGTACTTATCACCGAAATGACCGGCGGTGACGGCAAAGACGGGACATTCATATAAACAGCCGCCGCAGCGTACACAATAAAGCGCCTGGCGTAGTTTGGGATATTTAGCCAGCTGTGTCCTTCCTGCATCCAGGAAAATAACATGAAGCTCCTTAGGACCGTGAGCGCCGTAGGTGGTGACTTTTTCAATGTCGCCGGTCTTGCTGGGACCGGATATCAGACTGACATACGAAGGAACGGTATAGTTGGCGTAACGCCAGGTTACCTCGCTGACTTTAAAAGCGTCGCTCAAGGAAGGCACGAGCTTTTCCATGCCGACTAAGGCAATGTGCACCGGCGGGGCGCTGGTGGAGAGGCGGATATTACCTTCGTTTTCAATGATAAAGAGCGTGCCAGTCTCGGCGGCGACGACATTAGCCCCGCTGATGCCGATATCGGCGCGGAAGAATTTATCTCTTAAGTATTCGCGGGCAACCGCAACCATATCTGCGATTTCAGCGTCAGGGGCAATTTCCTGTCCCATGATTTTAGAAAAAAGCCTGGCGACGTCCTCGCGGGGCACGTGGATTGAAGGGGAGGTAATATGCATCGGCTTATCACCGCGCTTCTGAATAATAAACTCACCGAGGTCGGTCTCATAAACATCATTACCTATTTTTTCCAGGTGTTCACGGAGCCCGATTTCCTCGCCGGTCATGGACTTGCCTTTAACGATAAGTTTTTTCGTGCCGACGAGGTTAGCGATGATTTCCAGAGCTTCTTCCGCAGTGCGGGCGATATAACCCTTGCCCTTGTTTTCTTCAATGGCTGTGATTGCCTGGCGGGTCAGCTTTTCCATGTTCGGGATGGCTTTTTCCTTGATTTTAAGAACCTCTTCAGCCAGCGCGACAGTATGAGGGAACCGGGCTAAAGCATTTTTTACGTTACCGCGGAAACTTTTAACGGCGCGTGAAAGCGCCAGACGCAGACGGTCATCATGCGTCGCGTCCATTATCTCTTTCTTATAGCTAGTAAAATCCGATTGTTTTTTCATGGTTCCATCGCCGTGGCGACGACTTCCGATAAATCAAGCACTTCGACGCCTTCGACTTTTAGCTTGCGTAGTCCGTCCTTAAGCTGCATGATGCAACCGGGACAATGCGTCACGATAATATCCGGCTTGGTTTCCAATAGCTCCGTGACTCGGTTGACCGCCAACACTTCGCTTAATTCGGGGAAAACAGTTTCAAAACCGCCACCACCGCCGCAGCAAGTTGCCCACTCGCCGCGCGTCCAATCCGTTTCAACTAATGTTACTCCCTTGATGGCGCGTAAAATCCGGCGCGGCTCTTCGATTAAATTCATATAGCGGACCAACTGGCAAGGGTCATGATAGGTGACCCTGACTTGACGCGGATACCGAAGTTTATAAAGAGAAATTTTTTCGGCGACTACCTCCAGGAAATGTCTAACCTCAAGACTATAATCTTTTATAAAAAGCGGAAACAATTTCTGCAATGCATGGGTGCAATAAGGAACGATGCCGATAATCCGCCTAACACCTGCTTGCTTTAGCATTTGAGAAGCATGGCGGGCATTTTCGGCGAACTTGGATTGTAGTCCGGCATGATAAAGCGTCGCGCCACAGCATGGCTCATCCTTTCCTAAGTAAGCAGGTTGGATACCCAGTTTACGCAGCACTTTAATAGCTGCTTCTAAAGGCTTGACTTCAGGTCCAGTACCGTGGGACTGGTCTTTATCGCGGGTAAGGGGAGTGCTGTGGTAAAGAGTATTACTAAAGGAAATAACATTGCTATAAATGCCGGGCAGGTTGAGTCCCAGCTTTTTCTGAAAACGGGCAAACCGCATGGGTAGCTCGGAGCCGATAACGCTTTTATCAACGCCCCGGGCTAAAGTCATTAACACTTCCAACTGCGCCGAATACTGGTAGCCGCAGCCAGCGAAGAAAATCGTCTCGCCCTGGGAGGGGAGGTTAAGGTGATGCGCCCACTTAGCGCCCTGCTCTTTGCTGACGCCAAGGATATTTTGCTTAGTGATAATATTATCTGCTAGGTAGGTAAGTCCGGGGGGAACTAAGTCACTTTCCACGATAATAGATACTCCATTAATGATGATACAACCAGCCTATTTTAATAGCAAGTTAAAACAAAAAGCGGCTGGTTTTTACCAAGCCGCTTTTTCTATTACTTTTTATTTATCTATTAAAACATCTTCCCCATCGGGAGGACAGTACGCCCGAATTTGCCGTTGATAATAACCGCTGCCGCGCCGTAAACTGCCGCCGCCCCGCAGAAGATTCCTTCGATACCCGCGGGCTTGGTGGAAATGGCACCGAAAAAGTGCGCTACCAACAGCGCGAAAAGCACTACCAACGAGGCGAAAACGAAGAAGTGTACAAAGGTCATTTTAAGCGTGCCAATCATCATGAAGAAGGTAAAAATGCCCCAGAGCAGGAAAGTCCAGGCAAGACCAGCATCATCCAGCTTAACCACGCCCGTCCACTGGAAAATGAAAGCCACAGCGAGTCCAATCCAGAATACGCCGTAGGATACAAAAGCGGTCATGCCAAATGTATCGCCCCGCTTGCCGTCAATAACACCGGCGATTACCTGCGCTACGCCTCCCCAGAACATACCATAAAAAACGGGCATGTAGCTTTCTATCCAGCCAAGATTATGGAACTGAAGTAAAATAGTAGTGAAACCGAATGCCGCCAGACCGAGCGCTCCCGGATTTGCCAATTGTGATTCTTTTTGGGTCGAGATTTGTGCCACGTAATACCTCCAAAAATTTAGTTAAATATACCAAATGGCCGGAGTGGAATCTCCGCCCCGGCCACTTTCGCCCCATTTAAAAATTACTTCTTTTTACCCGCCAGTAGGGTCTGCACAACCGAGGGGTCGGCAAGAGTGGAAATATCGCCCAGATTATCGGTGCTGCCGGCCGCGATTTTCACGAGGATACGGCGCATGATTTTGCCGCTACGGGTCTTGGGTAAACCATCAGCGAATTGAATAACATCCGGCGTGGCGATGGGCCCGATTTGCTTGCGGACATGAGCTTTCAATTCAGCTTCCAACTCCGGACTCGGTTTTTCGCCCATTTTCAGGGTAACGTAGGCGTAAATACCTTCGCCTTTAAGAGCATGCGGCATAGGCACAACAGCGGATTCCGCCACTTTAGGATGCGAGACCAGGCTGCTTTCCACTTCGGCGGTACCGATGCGGTGACCGGAGACTTTAATAACATCATCAATACGTCCCATCAGCCAGTAGTAGCCGTCTTTATCCTGTCGGGCGCCATCACCGGTGCAGTAGTAGCCGGGGAACTTGGTGAAATAGGTTTCCTTGAATCTTCCTGGGTCACCCCAGATGGTGCGCATCATGCCGGGCCAGGATTTCTTGATACAGAGCCAGCCGCCCTCATTTTTGCCGACAGGAGTGCCGTTTTCATTGAGAATAATAGGGTCGACGCCGGGGAAGGGTAGAGAGGCGGAGCCTGGTTTAATAGCCATGGCGCCGGGGAGGGGGGTAATTAAGATACCGCCGGTTTCTGTCTGCCACCAGGTATCGACAATGGGGCATCTGTTTTTACCGATAACGCGGTAGTACCACATCCATGCCTCGGGGTTAATCGGCTCGCCGACGCTGCCGAGTAGTCTTAGGCTGGAAAGGTCATGTTTATTCGGCGGGTCCTCGCCCTCGCGCATCAAAGACCTGATTACTGTGGGGGCAGTATAAAACACGTTGACTTTGAATTTTTCGACGATTTGCCAGAACCTGTCCGCTGCGGGATAGGTAGGCACGCTTTCGAACATCAGGCTGGTAGCTCCAGCGGCTAGGGGACCGTAAACGATATAGCTATGGCCGGTAATCCAGCCGACATCCGCCGTGCACCAGAAGACATCTTCATCCTTTATATCGAAAATCCATTTCATGCTTAAGTAGCAGTGAAGGAGATAGCCAGCCTGGGTATGCAGGACGCCCTTGGGCTTGCCGGTGCTGCCGCTGGTATAAAGAATGAAAAGCGTTTCATCGCCATCCATCTGCTCCGGCTCGCATTTGTCGTTGATATCCGGCGCACTCATTAACTCATGCCACCAGAAGTCCCTGCCTGCCTGCATACTAATATCAATGCCGAGTCGTTTAACGATGATGACCTTTTGAATCGTGGGGCAAGCGGTAACGGCAGTATCCGCGCCGTCTTTGCTTTTAATCTGCTTGCCATTCCGCCAGTAGCCATCGGCGGTGATAAGCATTTTGGATTTACAGTCGAGAATCCTATCACGCAGGGCTTCCGCGCTGAAACCGCCGAAAACCACGCTATGGATAGCACCGATACGGGCACAAGCAAGCATAGCGATAGCAAGTTCTGGAATCATTGGTAGATAGATGGAAACGGTATCACCTTTTTTGATGCCGATTTTCTTAAGTACGTTAGCGAACTTGCAGACCTCATAATGGAGCTGCTGATAGGTATATGTCCTGACATCGCCATCCGGCTCGCCCTGCCAGATGAGAGCGGCTTTATTTTTGCGGGCTGTCTTAAGATGGCGGTCGAGGCAGTTGTAAGCAACATTAATTTTACTGCCGACGAAGTGCCTAATATCCGGACTGTTTTTGAAGTCGGCTACTTCGTACTTATCCCATTTCTTGTACCAATCAAGCTGTTCCGCCATTTTGCCCCAGAATTTATCGGGGTTGTTCATCGACTCTTTATAGAGCAATCTATATTCCTCCATGCTTTTTACGGCGGCATTTTTAGCGAATTCCTTAGGCGCAGGGAAAACACGGTTTTCTTCCATCATCGAGGAGATTGCCTCGCTCGATATTTGCCCTAAAATTTCTTCTGACTTGTTATTCTCTTTTTTCTCTTTACTACTCACTTATGCTTAACTCCTTCTCTCTGCTGAGTTTAACGTTCCATGATATCAACGTTTACCGTTATAGGCATCGGCACATGCTTTAGGGAATAGTTTATCTTCGGAGTCTTTTGCCAGAACGGCTAGAATGTTTTACTATTTTTCCGAGTGTTTCTTCGTGACTAAACTTTTTAGTTGTTTCTGTTCGCGCCACAAATTTTCCAGTCTTATACACTTAACCTATATATTGTATCATTTTTTTGAGATTTAGCCAAGCGTCCTGTTAATATAACCGCTTTGCCCCAAAGTCGCCTTTTACCGCGTACTATAGTACTAGTTTGCTAGGAATATTCTGTAAGTTTGAGATTCCTACCTAGACACTTTAGAATATTAGTGCTTACAGGCAAAAATGGAGAATGTATGTATGACGTTATCGTAATCGGCGGGGGTCCAACGGGTAGCTATACCGCACGCTGCCTGGCAGAAAAGGGCTACAGCATACTGGTTTTGGAGAAAAACGTGGCGGCGGGACAAAAATCCTGTTGTACTGGCATCGTAGGGCAGGAATGCGCAAAAACCTTTAAAATCGATAAAAACGTAATTTTAAAGCAAGTAAATAGCGCTACATTATTTTCACCGTCAGGAGACTCCATCTGTCTGTATCGCCAGGAGTCGCAGGCAGTTATCCTGGATAGAAAAGCTTTCGATAAATCCCTGGCGGAGCAGGCGCAGCGTGCCGGAGCTGAATACGTATTTAATAGTCGCGTGCTAGATGCTGCTATTGAACGCGATCGTATTAACGTCACCGTAACCAGTCAGAAGAAAAATCATCGAATTCTAACCAGAACGCTAGTTATCGCCAGCGGTTTCACCCCGGAGTTTAATAAGCGGCTAGGATTAGGTGAATTTAAAGACTACGCTCTAGGCGCCCAGGCGGAAGTGAAAACCCCTAACCTTGATGAGGTGGAGGTGTATTTTGGGGAAATAACACCAGGTTTCTTCGGTTGGCTTGTCCCGGCAGGAAAAGGAGTGGCGAAAGCAGGACTGCTTGCCCGCATCGAGGCAGGAAGGCTACTGAAAAAATGGCTACGCCAACTCGAAGAACAAGGAAAAATAAAGTCCGCCGACGTTAACATCAACTACGGGGGTATCCCCTTAAAACCGCCGTCCCGAACCTACGGCGAGCGAATGATAGCGGTTGGCGATGCGGCAGGACAGGTTAAACCAACGACCGGCGGCGGCATTTTTTATGGCTTAATCGGCGCGGAAATAGCCGCGGATATCTTGCACCAAGCGCTGGCAGATAATGACCTTTCAGCTAAAAGACTATCAAGCTATCAACGGGCATGGCAGAAGAAGCTTGGTGGAGAGATTAAAACAGGTTATTGGGCGCGCAAGCTCTTCGAGCGATTGAACGAGCGGCAAATCGACCGGTTGTTCCAGAAAATCAAAGCCAGTGGCATCGATGAAGCCCTACTTAAAGCCAAGGACATTTCCTTCGATTGGCATAGCAGGACGATTAAAAGTCTCCTTAAATACCAGATAATAAACAAACTATTTAAATTATAAAGTCTCCCTCCCCTTCCACCAGAATTGACCGTTAAGGCTAATAACGTTTAGAATGGGGAGGAAAATTACGTGGAGAGATTAAATGGCTAACAGCACCGACCATATCCCCAGTCTGGGTGAAGCCGTGACGCTTTACCTGGGTAAGCTAACGTTAAAAGACCGGGATACCAGCCAGCCGGAGGTTTACAGATTCGCCCGATGGTATGGCTGGGAAAATTCATTTTCGTCATTAGCTGGGCCAGCCGTTGCCGGTTACGCCGAAGCGCTAAATGTATCGGATATCGACTACGGAAAAAAACTTACGATTTTACGCGCATTCTTCGCCTATGCCAAGAAGACGGGCTGGAGCCAGACTAACCTCTCAACACACATGAAGACCAAAAAGGGAAAGTCTTTAGCCGTAGCGGGCGGCGGACGGAATGCGCCTGAAACCGTTACCTTAACCCAGCAGAGGTATGATGAGCTAACAACAGAGTTGGAGAAGCTTAAAAAGAGGAGTCGGGAGCTGGTGGGGGAAATGCAGCGCGCCGCCGCTGATAAAGATTTTCGAGAAAACGCGCCTCTACAATACGCCAAGGAAGAGCGCGGTCATGTTGAGGGGAGAATAAAAGAACTGGAACAAGCACTAAAAGCAGCAACCATCATCCAGGAAAAGAAAGAGCCAGCCCTAAAATCAAGCATTGGGGATATCATCGTCGTCGGTGATTTAACTACCGGCGAGGAATACCGCTACATGATTGTCGACCCGCGGGAGGTAAACCCCACCAAAGGTAAAATATCCCTAGCCTCTCCGCTGGGGAAGGCGCTACTCGGGCGTATTGATGGCGAGACCGTTGAAATCAACGTGCCGGCAGGCAAGCTGCGCTACCAAGTAAAACGCGTCGAGCGCTAGCCCGGTTATGCTATAATAATCTTGTCACCACGGGGATATAGCTCAGCTGGGAGAGCGCCGCGTTCGCATCGCGGAGGTCGGGGGTTCGAATCCCCCTATCTCCACCAAGTCACCACCTCATTACCACCCCGCCAAGTAACAAGTTTCAAGTGGCGAGAAACAAGTAGCAAACGATATTAAATACTTGGTTAATCTACTTGACAAGCTCGTTAACTATGTTATTATAATGGCTAGAAATATAGGGGGAATGAAAGTAACAAAAGAATAGACAGAACAAAGAAAAAGTGGCTTTTATGATGCTCGAGCCTTTTGGCTGAGTTTTGTGAAGGGTACTTATAAATTGACTATATAGCTGCGGGGCTCTCATCAAAAAATACGCCCGCAGCTAATTTTTTATAAAATAGGAGTTGATGAAAAGGAGGTGATTGATTGCTTTAAAAGCGGTCTTAATGGATGGGCGGATATTTCAACACCTCGAATCGGTAATTTTTAAGTGAACAATAAGGAGTAGACAAACATGAATTGGAGAAATATTTGGAACTGGATAGCCTTTGTTCTGTTCATCCTCGGCCTGATTTTCTCGGTAATCGGCGGGATCTGGTACAAGGATTCTAGTTGGATTGCTATGCTGTTAGCAATCGCAGGTTTAGTTATCGGCCTCATTTATGCCGTTGCTGCCAAAGAGATAAAAACCTTGCTTTTGTCAGCCATCGCTTTACTTTTAATGACGGCAGCTTTCTCTCCCATTACCGTCTGGGACATCGGGGACAAGATTAAATATATTTTGATAGATTTCGGGGCTTTAGTAGCGCCGATAGCCCTTATATCGGCGGTTAAGGGGCTTATATTGTTAGGCCTCGAAAAAGTAAAGTGAGGCACGGTTAGCTTTAGAGCTTATAAAGTGAAATAGGTTTATAGTATAATTGCGAGACCTAGCCAGCATGCTATCCCTCGGCTAGGTCTCCAACTATTACGGAGTTACTTCTAATTACATCAGTATGAGTTGGTAACGCCTATTTAAGCTGGGTAGACAGAAAAACCTGCACGCCCATCTGCCCGATTTCGTCCTGGATTTCTTCAATGCCATCGATGTGTCGGTCCTCGTCGTTAAGGATTCCCTCCAGGATTTCACGCGTGGCGAAATCTTTGGCTTCACCGCATATAACGATACCCGCGTTATAATTTTTAATGGCATCGCTCTCTAGGACGTGGTCGCTGGCAAACATCTTGGGTACATCTGCGCCGATATGCATTTTCTTCAACACGCTGACGATGGGTATGCCTTCTAGAAACAGGATACGCCCGATAAGCTTTTCCGCGTGTTTCATTTCTTCTACGGCACGCTTTTGGATTGCCTCGCCGAGCTTATCGTAGCCCCAGTTCTCACACATTTCGGTATGCACCATGTATTGATTAACTGCCGTAAGTTCATCCGCTAATAACGAGTTAAGAACGTCAATTACTTTCTGCTGACCTTTCATATTTACCTCCTATTATTCACACAAGAATTACTGAACGACGACATGTTAATCAGGATTATAAGATGCTATCCATCTAATAAATGTAAAATCGTCATTAAAATAGTTACAATTCTATTACAGATATTGTCAACGGTATTTTATTTACTTTTGTACATCACTTATAATATCAATATACCCATGAACTCTAATAACGGTAACAAATCAATAAATAACAGTTTCTGGCAGGCTTTTTTTGACGCCGATTCTATTGCGGTAATCGGTGCTAAAGCCACCCCCGGCACCTGGGGTTATGATGCTATTAAAGCAGCCCTAGAAGCCGTCAAAGCCAAGTCAACCAGGCAGGTCTATGCCGTAAACCCCAATGAAGCGGAAGTGCTGGGAGTAAAATCCTACAAAAGCATCCTGGATATACCTGGTCCGGTGGATTTGGCGGTTATCGTCGTACCGGCAACGGTAGTCCCGCAGGTATTCCGCCAATGCGCCGAGAAAAAGGTAAAAGCCGCTGTTATCATCTCCGCAGGCTTCGCCGAAGTAGACGCTATGGGCGCCAAGCTGCAAGCCGAAATAAATACCATCGCACAAGAAAGCGGTTTGCGCTTTACCGGACCCAACTGCAACGGCCACGCTGATTTCTATTCCCACGTCGCCAGCGTCGGCTTCGCGGACACGATTCCCGCCGGTCCTATGGCGCTGTTAAGTCAGAGCGGCACGTTGAGTATCAGCATCATGCAAAATGCGGCGGGGCGAGGCATTGGGATAAGTAAATTCGTTAGCACAGGGAATGAGGCAGATTTACACCTTGAAGATTATCTGGAATATCTCGCCAAGGATGATAATACGCGTATCATCGCGTTATACATTGAAGGATTAAGAGAAGGCAGGCGTTTCTTCAACCTCGCCAAAGAAATAACCAAGCATAAGCCCATCATCGCCATAAAGTCCGGCACTACCCAGGCAGCAGCTAAAGCCGCGAGGTCGCACACCGGCGCGTTAGCCGGCTCCGACGCTATTTATACAGCGGCTTTCAGACAGGCAGGCGTGATAAGGGTCGAGGATGAAGAGGAACTAGCTGATATAGCTTTTGCTTTGTGCCAACTACCGATGCCTAAAGGCAACCGTATCGGCATCCTCACGATAGGCGGAGGTTTCGGGGTGATGACCACCGAAGACTGCGAGAAAGAAGGACTTGAACTAGCTTCACTTGAACCGAACACATTGCAGAAGATGAGCGCACTTCTGCCTTCGCGCTGGGTGCCGGGCAATCCAGTTGACCTCGTGGGCATAAGGCTAACGGGCGGCGATAATACGGCTGCCGACTGTTTGCAGCTGCTTCTGGAAGATAAGAACGTTGACATTATTATCTCTCTCCTGCCGCCAATGTTCGTTTCTCCGAGTATGGCGGGCGACCTTAAACCAGAGCAAATTCGTACCATGCAGCAGGAGGCTGAAAAGAGTCAGGCAAATCTCTACAAGCAGTTACATAAGTACGATAAGCCTTTGGTTTATATCAGGAGAGTGGCTATCGCTTCTTCCCCAGGGACGAATAGCAATGTAAAGACAATGATACCGGAATATAGCCACCCCCGCCGCGCTGCTCGAGTATTACGCCACCTCGCGGGATACCGGAAATATCTGGAATCCCAATAATTCACCTATCCCCTGCCGAGATACAACTGGTCTTTATGTAACTGGATAATTTCCAGAACGTTGACATTAGCTGGCTGACAAGCCATAAAGACCGCCGCCGCGGCGCAATCTTCCTGCGATATCTTAGGCTCCTTTTTGCCGCCAGCTTCGGTTTTTGGGTCAATATCACGCTTGACATTGCCGGGATGCAAGATGCCGCAGGTAATATTAAACTCACGTCCTTCAAGCGCGGTAGTATGAGTAAGCCCCACCAGCCCGAACTTGGCGCTGCTGTACGGTGCGTTGCCCTGGCGGACGCGTGAGGCGGAGATACTACCAATATTAATGATGCGTCCGCCTCCCTGTTTTTTCATAATGGCGAAAGCCGCCCGAGTGCAGAGAAACGCGGCGCGTAAATTGGTATTGATAACAGCGTCCCAATCCGCGGTGCTTATTTTATCAATCGGTCCGTTGTTAAAAACACCGGAATTATTCACCAGAATATCGAGCCGACCGAACCGCTGCATCGTTTTCTTAAAGAGATTATCTATCTGCGCTTCTACTTGTACGTCGGTGGGGACTACTTCAACGTCACGACCCAATTTTTTTATTACTTTTGCCGTGGCGTTTAAGCCCTCTACGCCACGCGCTGCCAGCACCAGGCTGGCGCCTTCTTTAGCGAAGGCAATAGCGATAGACTTCCCGATACTGCGACTGGAGCCGGTTACCAGCACTATTTTCCCGTCGAGCTTTCCCATAAATAACCTCCTATTACAACTGTCATTCCAGCGAAGGCTGGAATCTATATTTGAATTTACTAGTACTCGAAAATCATTAATGGATTCTGGCCCTCGGGCTGAACTCGGGCCTCGGACAGAAGGCTCGGCCTGAAGGCTGAAGCCTACGCCAGAATGACACTCTGATTTAACGCCCGTACCAGCCTTTGCCTTTACCCTTACCTTTAAGCAAGCCGCGGACATAACCCGCCTGACCGACATGATGCATGCCATGCCAGAACTGCCCAACAATGGTTGATTCTACCACTCTTTTATCTTTAAAGGTGGGGCTGGTATATTCGCGAGCAAGATCGTTTTCCGTTAATCTGTTATTGATATAATTTTCTACATAGTTCATCAAGGCTTTTTGATAATCCAATATCACCTTAACGCTTGGCGATTTAAATTCTTTAGCCTGTTTGGCAGTATGCCCATAACCGGTTTCGGTGGGGTCAGCCGCCCGATTAAACTTTACGTGCCATTTATCTTTTATCCAGAGCTGTTCTTCTCCCATCACCTCGGACATGTTGCGGTCGAGGCTGCGTAGAGTATGCCAGATTAGCCAGCCGATACTATTACAATCCGGTGCAGGCTGGCGGTTTAAATCGTCTTCCGTCAGCCCTTTAACCACCACCTCCAGTTCCTGCGCTTGTCTTTGAAATGAGTCCAATACCAGCTTTTGCCACTTCATCTTAAAACTCCGTTTTTATTAATCAGTATTATGCCCAAGTTTAATCCCTGTGTTAAAGCTTGTCAAAAATGTTGTTGATGCGACAGTGAAAAGTGATATAATCGGTTAAGTCATTTTGTGTTGAATAATTCAGGAGGCAAGCCATGAATATATTAGTCACGGGCGGCAGCGGCATGTTTGGGCAAAAAACGGTTATATATTTACTCCAAGACCCGGACGTAAAAACTGTGGTGTCTTTAGATATTGTGCCGCCGAAACCTTGGTTTATGAAGTCCATCGAGAAATACGCCAAGAAATTTCAATACGTCCGAGGGGATGTGTCAGATTTTGATGCTTTCCTGAACGTCATGAAAAAATATAACATCAATAGGTTAGTTCACTGGGCTTTTATTATGATAGCCGCCAATGCACCGACCGACCCGCGCCTGGCAGTGAACGTGAATGCCATGGGGATGAGCAACGCCTTCGAAGTGGCTAAAATCATGGACGTAAAACGTGTCGTTTATGCCAGCTCGGAAACAGTCTATGGACCGCAGTCGATGTACGGCATGAGAGAAGTTACCGAGGACGACCAGACTAATCCGATGCATTCTTATGCCGTCTGCAAAAAGCTGGCCGAAATACTGGCAGATAATTATACCCAGCAGTTCGCGATGAGTTTTACGGGTGTTCGTCCTACCATCGGCTACGGACTCGGCAGTCGGTCGCCAGCGCGCTACTGGGGAGACATGGTTACTAACTGCGCGGTGGGCAAACCTTTTTCGATGGAAACCGACGGTAAGGAGCTGGCTTCGCTGGTATCGGCGGACGACCTGGCGATACTTACCCATCTTTTAATTAAAGCCAAGTCATCGCCCCACCCGGTTTATAATGTTGGGGGACCACCCCAGAGTCCACGGCAACTGGCAGAGGTGATAAAGAAATACATCCCGGAGGCGAAGATAACCTTCTCTAATAAATCGTTTGTGGTGCCCGATGGTGGTCTCGGTTTGCCCTGGCTAGTTAGCGGCAAGCGGGCGCAAGAGGACTTTGGCTTTAGCTGTATGCCGATGGAAAAAGCCGTGCTTATTCACATCAACGACGCGCGTCTGGAGGCGGGACTGCCCCCAATAAAAACACGCTAAATAAACAGGCAACTTCTTGACTAAATATGCTATAATATGAGTCCTACGTATATTCACTTGATTTGATGATAAGGAAAGGAGGCATTCAGGGGAAGAAGAAACGCTTTGAAAATCTATTATAGCTTAAATATAAAAAATAAGGAGAAAAAAATGAAGTTTAAAACATTATGCCTAATATTATCTTTACTTGTAGTAGCAATTTTATCGCTGACTGCATGCTCGACTACTACCACCGTAACCGCAACGGCGCCCGCCCAGACCGTAACTAAGACCACAACCGATACATCGACCATTGACGTTATTAACAAGTTTATTGCAGCTGAAGACCTGATGTTTAGCTCAGGTGACGGCAGTGGCCTGATGGCCGTCGAAGACGACAATATCATCATCCACATGATGAATTGGCCGGACACTACAGGGAACGCGGCTCATGTGGCTGCCATTAAAGGGATAAGGGATGGAGCCGCCGGTCCTATTACTCATAAATGGACGGAAATAACCGGCACGGGCGACACCGGCTCGGTCCGGTGGACTGAGACGGGTACAGTCGGCGGTCAGAGTTTAACATACCAGGGTGCCTATTTCTTTAAGGTCAAGAACGGCAAAATCACTGAGGCATGGCTAATCAGCGACATGTTAACCTATTTCCTGGCCGCGAGCATTGTACAGTACGCTCCACCGCCAGCACAGTAAACACGTTTACTACTTAAACATAAAGGAGGTAGGACTTAAAACCCTACCTCCTTTTTTTATTTCTTTACGCTTAACTTTATTCTTTTTTATGCGAACCGGTATACATGTGCGAAGGTCCTGCGGTAAAAACGAGAGTGGGTTTTTTGATATCATGGAATTCCCACGGGCAATGCATGGTATGCGCCGGGATACAGACTAATGTACTCTTGGTTGTCGCATGAGTTTCATCCCCGAGCACAATAGACATCTCTCCGCCAAGGTCATGCGGTTTTGAAGAGTCAGCCCCAGCCATGGCAATAAGCTCTGGCCAATCATGGTCGTGCACTTTCGCTGGCGCAGCGCCGGTACCTTTAAATATCCAGACAAAGTCCACATAAAAAGCGCCTTTGACCCTGTCCTCCTCGATGTGCATGATACGGGCACCTTTGAGATTAGGATTCGGCGGAGGTGGCGGGGGTAAATTCTTACCTTTATTCGCCGCTACGGTGAAACTCTTATAAAGCTCGTCCACGATAGCATATTTCTTGGTTTTTGCCGGTTTGGCAACTTGGGGGACAACGCTACGGGAGTATTTGCCGGTAATAGCGACGGTCAAAAAATACACGGGGCGGGGGATATTATTAAAGAGAATCGGCCCATGGACGACGCCCGCCGGTACGAAGATGATGCTATTACGCTTGATAACTTCTTTACGGCCGTCCAGCCAGACGGTTATTTCGGCGCCGAAGTCCTGCGGGTCGTCAATATGCCCGCCGGCAAAGCAGAGCACGTGGTCAAAATTATGCTTGTGCGGTACGCCGACCGGCTCTTTAGCGGCGCCTTTCCACAACCACGTTCCGTCGACGAAGAAAAATCCCTTTTGAACACTTTCATCGGCGGTTAATATGTGGGTTGCTTTGACGCCCGGTATCGGGTCTTTAGCCGAATGCTTTACCTTACCCTCCAACTCTAACGGGAATGAGCCGGGTTTCTGTACTAAATATTTTCCATACTTGTTTGCAGTCATGAACGACCTCCAACTACTGTGCTTTTTCTTTTTTATGCGAACCGGAATACTCGCCCTGCGGTCCGGCGGAGAAAACAACGGTGGGGTATTTAATATCGTGGAATTCCCACGGACAGTGTTTTAAACCAGCAGGAATGCAAACATAAGAACTCTTTTTCGTGGTGTGGTATTCGCCGCCAAGGTAAATAGCCATCTCGCCTTCAATCTCTCGCGGCTTTTCGGGGTTTGCCCCCACCATTGCCAGCAGCTCTGCCCATTGATGTACATGTTCCGGCGCCGGCGCGTTACCGGTACCTTCGTAGATTTTCACAACATCAACATAGAAAGCGCCGGGAATCATATCATCTTCGATATGCAGGACGCGTGCACCTTTGGTAGTGATAGGCGTTTTAGGAGGCGGTAATTCCTTAAAATCGCCGCCGACGGAGAAATTCTCTTTAGTATGGTCCATCAATGAATACCGTTTCTGCGCTGTCGGCGTAGAGGGTTGGGAAGCGGGTTTACTTGAATACTGACCGGTCATGGCGATGACTAACAATAATACCGGGCGGTTAATCTTGGTAAACATAAACGGACCGTGGACGACGCCTGCCGGGATGAAAACAAGGTGATTTTTGGTGAAGGTCTCTTTATGACCGTCCAGCCACATAGTAATCTCACCATCGAGGTCCTGGTCGTTTCCCGGATAACCGCCGATAAAGCCGACCACCTGAGAATAATCGTGGGTATGCGGCTCGCCTACAGGTTCCTTAGCCGCCCCGCTCCATAGCCAGGTAGTATCCACATAAAAATAGCCTTTTAAGACTTTATCCGTAGCCGTGATAAGGTGGGTAGTTTTAACACCCGGAACCGGGTCTTTTGCCGTGCCGACTTTGCCCTTAAGCTCGTCGGGGTAAGCGCCAGGCTTATTTACCAGACATTTTCCGTATTTTTTAAATAACATATCTACTTCCTTCTCCTATTTAGTTTTTCTTTCTTTTTAATACACTCTTTGACCGAGAGTGCAATATCTCTAGCATCTAGTCCGAAATGCGCTTTGAGTTCATCTTTGGGCGTAAGTTTACCGGATTGACTGAACTCATCTTCAACGCCAACTTTAATCATGGGAGTGGGTAAGTTTTCCGCCAGTATTGCCGCAACCCCATCTCCTAATCCACCAATAACACTACCATTTTCCGCAGTGATTATTGCTCCTGTTTTTTCCGCCGCTTTAATGACCGCCTCATCATCCAGCGGTTTAAGAGTACACATATTCAGTAAGTCAACGTCCAGTCCATCTTTGTCCAGTATGTCTAGAGCCTTTACGGCTTCGGTCAGCATATAGCCTGTGGCGATAATAGTGGCGTCCTTGCCGTCCTTCAAAGAAAAGGCCTTACCGATATTAAAGGGTAAATCACTGGCGAAAATAGTCATTGGGTTGGGACTGGACTCCTGCCTTAAAAGCACGGGGCCGACGTATTGTAACATCGCTTCGGCGGCTTTTTCCGCTTCTACAGCGTCCGCCGGATTTAAAATAACGAGGTTGGGGAGTACGCGCGTGCTGCCGATGCCCTCGATAGTGTTATGAGAAATGCCCGTCTCACCCCACGCCCCTTCGCGTCCGATAAACTTAACATTAAAGCGGTCGACGAGGATGCTCTGGCGTATCTGATTGTACGCCCGGCCGACGTTAGCAAAGAGGAAGCTATTTATAATTGGAATAAAACCTTCGGCGGCTAAACCTGCGGCAACGACCGCCCCGTTTTGCTCGGCGATGCCGCATTCAATCATGCGTTCCGGCATGTTTTTCTTGAACCATAAAAGTCCGGGAAAACCCATATCTTCCAGCACAACGATGATGCGGGGGTCTTTCGTTGCGGCCGCGATAATGGCTTTTTCCAAACCTGTCGGCACTAAACTGGGTTTATTATCTATCTTAACGTATCTATTAAACTTCACCATATTTTTCTCTCCCCTGCCTGATGCCCCGCATGATAACCTCACCGCGACCGAGATGCATATGTTCGTTTTCCCAGGCAGGAATACCATGACCTTTTATCGTATGGGCGATAATGCATTTAGGTCGGTAATCACCGTAAAGATTATTCGCCAAATCCAGGGCATCAATAATCTGGCGTAAATCATGCCCGTCGATTTCCGTTACCCACCAGCCGAACGCCTTCCATTTATCAATGAGAGGCTCGATGTTCATAATCTCGTTGGTGGGACCATCCAGGGTGAATTTATTATAGTCGATAATAGCGATTAAATTATCCAGCTTATATTTGGCGGCGAACATCGCTGCTTCCCAGACCATGCCCTCGTGGCACTCGCCATCGCCGAGGATGCAGAATGAGCGGTAAGCGGGATCGAAGCGGACGATATACCTCTGTAAAAAGCCGGTTTGCGGGGCGGTGGTATTTTTATACGCCATTTTCATTTTCTCGGCTAGAGCCATACCCACCGCGAAAGAAAGTCCCTGCCCTAGCGAGCCGCCGGAGTAATCAATGCCGGGCGTGCACCACCTATCGGCATGCCCCTGGAACGGCGAACCGAAACAGTAATAGGTCTCCAGCGTCTTTTTAGGATAAACCCCCAGCTCGACGAGGGCCGCGTAAATAGCCTCGCAGCAATGCGCTTTGGAAAGCACCAGTCTATCACGCTCGGGCCAATCGGTGTTCTTGGGGTCGAACTTCATATGATGGAAATATAAAGCGGTAATCAATTCGATTATTGACATTGTTCCGCCGCAGTGTCCCATCTGCGTAGAACCGAAAATCGTAAAACAATCTTTGCGGAGCTGGTTGGCTTTTTTCTCCAACTCTTTAATCAGCTTTTCATCATGCGCCATACTTTTTCCGCCCTTCCGTCTTGATATTGACTGTTTTCAGGGTGAGTTTATTGCCGCAGCGGGGACACTTGTTGTTATAATACCCCAGCACTGTTGCTTCATTAGGAATCGCCCGCATATAAAGTCGGCGTTTAATTTCCTCGCCGAAATATAATAACATATCGCATTTAGCGCAATTAATCTTTTCTGTCATAATGACCTCGCTTCAAGGTTTAATAAGTATCTTAATCGATTTGCCTTTCTTATGCAGTTCGAAGGCTTTTTGGATGTCTTTAAGCGGAACGATATCCGTAATCAATGGTTTAAGTTCTAGTTTGGGGAGCATGGCAAGAGCACGTGGGAAAGAGTAAGGGGAAACAAAGGTGGAGGTGATAGTCAACTCCTTGGCGTACATCAGGAACGGCGAAACACCGATTTCCACGTCCTTGCTGTAAACCGCCGCCCAGAGAATAACGCCCTTGTTATCCGCCAGGTTGATGCACTGCTTGGCGGCTTTGACACTCCCGCTGGCATCGATAACGACATTAAAGCCGCGTCCGTCAGTGAATTTTTTACCGATGGCTTCAATGTCCTCCTTAAAGGGGTCGATGACAACATCAGCGCCGAGTTTCTTAGCCAACGCCCGCTTTTCCGCGATAGGTTCGGAGAGAAGCGTTTTAGCCGCGCCGGCTTTAAGCGCCATTTCCAGACAGAGTAAGCCAATAGGACCTCCGCCACATATAGCCACGCTACTGCCGGTGGCAACCTTCGCCTGGTCTATGGCATGCACGGCAACAGACACCGGCTCCAGCAGCGATCCGTTTTCTAATGATACATTGTCCTGTAAAACATAAATGGCGCTTTCCGGATAAACGGCATATTCCGCAAACGAACCCGATGAACCCTCGGCGGTAAGACAGAAGTGCTCCATCCCATTCTGGCAGTAATAACAATGGCCGCAAGCGCTGCGGAAATTCATCGCCACACGCTGACCGACTTTAAACTTACCTTTGATATCTTTCCCGATGGCAGCAATTGTCCCGGAGGCTTCATGACCGAGGATGCGCGCCTTTTTATAAACTTCCGGCGGCATCAGACCGAATCGCTGCTCCATATTTTCCGGGTCGGTACCGCAGAGTCCGGCGTAAGCGATTTTCACCTTTATCTGGTTCGGCGCCATGACAGGATCGGGCACTTCTTCCATCTTGATGATGCCAGCTTTTCTGGTAACAGCTGCTTTCATATTATTTCCTTATTTAATTTGGTTACTTCTTCGGCGGTTTGCCAATCTTTCTAAATTCAATGGCGATACCGCCCAAAGGCGTGGGGTCGGAATAAAGAAAACCGCCGCCGCCTTCCTCACGGGCTAAAGTCCAGATGCCAATGCCGTTTTTCTTGAAATTAGCGATTTCCGCATCAAGGTCATCGGTTAAAAAGCCGATATGATGTAGTCCTTCGCCCGTTTTATCCAGCGTTTCTTTAAGCGCCTGATTACCCTCGGTGGGTTCTAAAAGTTCCAAATCTATGTCACCGATTTTAGCAAAGCTGATGGAAGTCTTCCAGGCGGCAGGCTTGCCGTGTAACTCACCTTTGAACGGTATCGTAAAAATGGGAGGTTGCCCCGGCTTGACGCCCGGCGCGGTAAATGGACCAATCCCCAAAGACTCTAGATATTTAATGGCTTTTTTAATATCTCCAACAACTACGCCTACATGCTGTAGTTTCGTGAAGGATTTCTTTTTCGCCATGCCAGTTCCTTTCTACATCTCACAAAATAACGGCGCTGACAGTATCTACACAAGTGTAGCTATACAAAACAGTTGTGTCAAACCCTGTTTTTTATTTCATGAAAGGCATCACGACACCCTTGATATACCCGGGTGTCCTCTTCAAATTGTCCTGGAAGGCTTTATCGATATCTTCCAGCTTATATTTATGCGTCACCAGTTTTTTCATAGGAAACACGCCTTTTTTTAACGCCCACATGGCGCGTACCAACTCACTCTGGTAATCCGTGGACATGCCGATGCCCTGCGGACTATAAATGATGGGCGATTTTATCCAGTTGAAAAGCTCATAGGTATCCGGCGCCTGGTGCCAGCCGACCATGATGATTTTTGCTCGGTTGTTTTTAATTACCTCGCCGACCATTTTCACACCCGGCGGATGACCAACGACCTCGATAGCCACATCAACTCCCCGTCCATCAGTTATTTTCATCACCTCTTTAACAACGTCCACTTTATCAGGATTCAGAGTTATCGTCGCCCCTAACTCTTTAGCCAGTTTTAGTCGGCTGTCATCGAGGTCGGCGACGATATATTCTCTAATCTTAGGACTTGCTACCCCGGCGATAATGCCCAGCCCCATAAAGCCCGCCCCAATCTGAAAAACAAAGTCGCCAAACTCCGGCGTCGCCGTACGAGTGATGGACACCAGGCTCATCAAGGGTTCGCCAAGAGCGTGTTCGAACGGAATGCCGTCGGGGATTATTTCAATAATGGAGCCATGCCCGCGGGCGAGTCTATCGGTGGGATTGCAGACGACGTATTCGGCGTAACAATCGCTGGCGAAGAAGCAGGTTATCCTATCGCCTTCTTTATAGCCTTTAACGTTGTTGCCCACTTCCGCCACCGTCCCCGCTGGCTCATGACCGGCACGCCGAGGGAAAGGAGTTCGTACAACCGCGGTATCTAAATAAGTAGGCATATCGCTAGAGCATACCCCGCAGGCTTCTATCTTGACTAGCATTTCGTCGGGACTGATTTTAGGGGTGGGGATATCTCTTATCTCAAACTTGCGGGGGGCAACGATAAAAGCGGCTTTCATAGGATGTTACCTCCTTAGATGAATATAAACGAAAAGCGGTTGTAACTGATTTTACTCCTTCCGCCCTTAGCCTATCAATATCAATTTACCGAGGTATAAAAAGAAATACCCCCCGGGGTTCCCGATTTAAACCTGAGTCCGGGGAGTATTCTATCACCTAAGTAAGCTACTAGTTTATGTCTATTTGGCAGAGGCATTCACATTGATAGCCGCCAAACCTTCAATGGCGACAATGCCGCTTGCCGGAATGGTAACGGTGATTTTGCCGTTGGCATCGGTGGTACCAAGGGACTCGCCTGTCGTTGGGTCAATAACATTCGCGTTGGCAAGGGGGGCAGAAGTATACGAGAATGTCGAGGAGTTGAATATCCAGGATATCGCCGTCAAAGTTGCGGAATTGCCGGATTTGGTTGCTGTCAGAGATTTTGGTGTTGCAGCACCCTGGGTATTGGAAGTACAAATGATGATGTTGTCATTGGCAACGACCGGGGTGGCATCGACGAATGTAGTAACCGTCGGTCCTGGTGCGGGAGAGCCGTTAAGAATGATGAACGGAGTGAATGCAATACCCCAGCACTTGGAAATGAGGTAAATCCCGTAAGTTGCATCAATACCGGCTGCATAGCCATTTAAACCGTCAGCGTAGTACGCCACGTGGGCTGCCTTGAGTGCTCCATCGACAGTCAAATTAGTGACCGTAACGGGCTGCGCGGCAATTAATAATTCGCCGTCAACGCTGACACTAACATAGACAGTTATGCCTGCCGCTGTAGTCGTTGTGCTAGGCGCTGCTGTTGTGGTTGTAGGCGCCGTTGTTGTGGTCGTAGGCGCCGTTGTTGTGGTCGTAGGCGCTGTTGTTGTAGTCGTAGGCGCCGTTGTTGTGGTCGTAGGCGCTGCTGCTGTTGTAGTAGTGGTTTTAGCTGGTGTTGTCGTTGTAGTCTTGGGCGTTGTTGTAGTAGTAGTCGTGGGTTGCGTCGTAGTCGTGGTCTTGGATGTCGTTGTGCTTGAAGCCGCTGTCGTCGAGGATGATGTCGATGAGGAACAACCGCTAATACCCAATACCAGTGTCAGAATGAGAATTAAACCAACAAATAAGAGTAAACTACGTTTCATTATTTCATCTCCTTTTTAATTCTAGGGAGTACTCAATTACCCTAGTAAGCTACCGGTTCGCAAAGCTTTTATCCTACAACCTCAACCTGTGAGGTGTCGGTGAGAGAGAATGAACCTCCACTCAACGGATTTGAATGAAGTTCACCCGTTATCTTTATCGTTTGGCCTACATACATATCAGCCGGGAATTTAGACACATTCGACTTTTGAATTTCGATGCCGGTTGTACCTCCTCCAGTACTGGGCGCTCCAAGGAACAACACCCAAAATTCACCCGCATCCATTTTTTCATATACCTTGTCTTTTATAGTAACCGTTTTACCGATGTTATTTTTAGCATCCTGCCAAGAGATAACATCACTCATTATTCTGTCTCCTTTTTTTATTTTAATTTAGGTAGAAATCGTCTGATTATTCTGTTAAATTCTTCAACCCCCTTTCTTAAGTTAAATTCAAAAATTTTGTATGGATATAGCATTATATATTAGAATTATTTAAGAAACAAGTGTTTATTACGTTAAGGTAAGATAATTTTGATGAATTATAAAGAAAAAGACATTTACACAGTTGATATCCCCGTTATTCTGGATACTCAAGCCCTGGTTAGCTGGCTGCGCAAGGGTAGAATGGGCGACCGATTGGCGGATATAGCGGTAGCGCTGGCAGAAACAGCGCGTAAGCTTGCCCGCCCCAGGGCAATTTATAAGATAGCCCACCCCCGTATTATCGATAGCTCTACGTTAGATGTCGATGGTACAGTTTTCACCAGTAAAGTGCTTAATAAACTCCTCCGCAACCAGGATATGGTTTATCCCTTTATCACCACCATCGGGAAAGAGTTGGATGAGCTGCCTATCTCGCCCCAGGAAATGATGAAGAACTTCTGCCTGGATAGCATTAAAACCATGATTCTGGTTAATGCCGTCGACTACCTGGCGGAATATATCAGGAAAAAGTATAACATCCCCAGAGTCGCCCTCCTTAACCCCGGCGAAATCGAGGACTGGCATATTACCGAACAAAGACCACTTTTCAAATTGTTCCATGACGTCGAAAGTAAAATAGGCGTTTCTTTAACAGCCGGCGGCGTGATGAATCCGATTAAAAGTCGCTCCGGCTTCATCTTCGCTAACGATACCGGCTTCTTAAGCTGCCAGCTCTGCACCCAGTTGAAATGTCCCGGCCGTAGAGCGAAATTCGACCCCGAGCTACAAAAACAATATCTGGCGTAAAACCAGCTTGAATATCCCCAGCAACAATTTTATGATAGGGGGAGTATATTTCCAATACTCCTTTAAAGGAGGTATGATAATGGCAGAATCTAGATACGATAGATATCGGGTAACGTTAGCGAAGGGCAAGGGCCCCGGCGCCTGGTTGATGAGTAACGAGCTAATCCCAGGCTGTAATGTGAACATCATGTACAACTGGATAAAGGAACAACCGAAGCCCAACCCGATGCATCTGGCGATGGAATCTCACGATTACGACGAGGTTATCCTGAATATCGGCATGGACCCGGAACATCCTGAGTATCTCGGTGGAGAAATCGAAGGTTATATGGGCGATGAACGGCATTTAATTACCGCGACCACAGCGCTTTTTATCCCCCGAAATGTGCCGCACGGTCGAGTAACCTGGAAAAAATTTGAAAAACCGCATATCCAAATGGCTATTAAGTTAACCGGTAAAATCTAAACATTACTTAAGGAATAAAGGAGTAACCATGGCAGAGTCGAAATACGGCAAGTACTTAGCAACTATACCTTTTTTTAAAACACCGGTGGGACCTTTATTTTCCGTAGGGGCAAAGGAGATGGGGGGTTTACAGCTTCACATCATTTACGCCTGCGGTTACAATACCGGTATTACCGGCATGTCCCGAAAGCCCCATGTGCACAAATACGATGAGGCGGTTTTCTTTATCGGCACCGACCCGCACCATCTGGATGAGCTGGGCGCCGAGGTAGAAATATCCATTGGCGAAGAGGGAAAAGAGGAAAAACACACCTTCGACAAACCGACGGTGTTAATCGCTCCAGCTGGCTTATACCACTGCCCTATCGTCACCAAGAAAATCGATAGACCTTACGTTTGCATGGCGGTCTCGCTGACCGGCGAACGCGAGGATTAAGCATAAAATATATTTACAGGAGGGAATTTTAGATATGGATTTGAAGGGAAAAGTAGCATTGATTACAGGCGGCGGCAGAGGGTTGGGTTTAGCCATAGCGCAGCGCTTTTTACAGGACGGGGCGAAAATAGTCATTTCCGGCCGCAACAGGGAGACATTGGAAAAGACGGCTAAAACAATGCCCAAGGGCTCGGTAGCCGTCTGCCAGGGCGATGTTTCTAAAGACTCGGACGCAAAACGGATGGTCGAGGAGACGGTGAAGTTCGGCGGCAAGATTGATGTGCTCGTCAATAACGCCGCTTCCGATGTCAAAGGTAAGGCTGCCGACCTCGCGCCGGATGACTGGCGTATGGTTATTGGTATTAACCTCACCGGGCCTTTCCTGCTGACGCACTTCGCTATCCCTTATATGATTAAGAATGGCGGCGGTTCGATTATTAATATAGCATCGCTGGGCGGCACAAGATGCCTGCCCGCCTGCCCGGCATACAACACCGCCAAAGCCGGCCTCATCATGCTGTCGCAGCAGGTAGCGCTGGACTACGGTCAATATAAAATAAGAGTCAACGCCGTCTGCCCCGGGGGTATCGATACCGAGCTTCTCGACGAGATGATATTACCACTGGCAAAGACACTGAAGACAGATAAGCAGGGCGCGCTGAACTACTTTTCTCACAACGTGCCGCTGCGGCGCGTCTCCAAACCTCACGAGATTACCGGCATTTGCAGTTTCCTTGCCAGCGAAGAATCCAGCTTTATGACCGGCGCGGCATTGCTCATTGACGGCGGAGCGGCGATAGTAGACATTTCCGGCGCGGCAGTCAGTGACGCTGGTATACTTTAATACTCAGATTAGGGGCGGCTGGCGTAAAAGCCAGCTGCCCTCATGTTATTCTATCCTCCCCAAATACAAAAATCCCCCTTAAATAATTGGGTAGTAGCTTGATTTTCAATATGCTGCTTCTCTGGTATGGTAGTATTGCATATTCTATACGTGAGGGCAGCTATGAAATTTAAAATACTTATTATCTTGGTGGCGGGGATATTATCAGTATCTATACTGGGAACCGGGATGGTCTTTGGAAGTAATAAACACTTTTTAAGGGCTAATGATGTCGTAACCTTTAGCGACGCCAACCTGGAAGCAGTCGTCCGGGAAACCATCCAAAAGCCTGAGGGCGAACTGCATGCCAGCGACATGGAGGGCATTACTACCCTTTCCGCCTGCAATAGGGATATAAGGGACCTCACCGGGCTGGAGTACTGTACCAATTTACAGATACTCATGTTCGTCGGTACCAACAACATCAGCGACCTTACGCCTATCCTCAACCTGCCGAACCTCGAGGCGCTATTCCTGAACGGCGGTAAAATAACATCCATTCCATGCCTCGATGGGTTACCGAAGCTTTCCGGGCTGGTGCTGGACGAAAACTTGATTTCCGATATCTCCAATCTGAAAGGGCAGTACCGGTTCCAGTGCATCTCCTTAAGGCACAACAAAATCAGCGACATCTCCGGGCTGGCTAACTTTAGCCAGCTGGAAACCTTGAACATTGCTGAAAATAGCATCAGCGACCTAACACCGCTGGCAACACTCACCGGTCTAAAGTCGCTTTACTGCGACCATAACACGGTGACGGACATCAGTCCGCTGGCTGGACTGACAGGACTTGTATTCCTAGGCCTGAACGACAACAATATCAGTGACGTCAGCGCGCTGGCGAATTTAACGTCCCTGAACGACCTTTATCTGCAAAACAACAACATCAGCGACTTGGCGCCGCTCAAGGGGTTGCTGAATTTGAGGGTACTTAACCTGGCTAATAACAATATCAGCGACATCGCGCCGCTGGTGCATAAGATTACTTATTCCCCGTATATGTCATACCAATACCATCTGGGGGGCAACCCGTTAAACGACGCAGCTATCAATACCTATATTCCGCTGTTAAGGTCGTACGCAGTGCAGGTTTATCTAAAATAAACCATATAGCGAACTTATCCTCCCGTTCTCCCTAAAGCGCTCTATCTGATGGGCTGTTGCAGAGCGTACGCCCACTTGTTAGAATTACACTTGTAGCAACACCCCAGTAGCTCAGATGGATAGAGCAGCGGTTTCCTAAACCGCGTGTCGGGCGTTCGAATCGCCCCTGGGGTACCACCAATCCTGATTCCGTATTAACTTATGGTTGTCAGCACGGAAAATAAATGTTAAAATAATAGAAAAGCTAGGAACAGGCCTCTCTGTAAAATCAGAGTAACGGCCGGGCCAAATTTAGGCAGCGGAAATCTCGCAGGACCGTATCTATCTTGCGGGATTTTTTTAATATGGAGAAAACATCGTGGTAGTAACAAAATCTAAAGCAGCGATGGTGTCTATCATATCCAACACATCGCTAATATTGCTGAAACTCATCGCCGGATTTATCACCGGCAGCGTGAGTCTGATTGCGGAAGCCATCCACAGCATCATGGACCTGGTGGCGGCAGTCGTGGCTTATATCAGTGTTAGAGTTTCCGATAAGCCGGCGGATAAAAAACATCAATTCGGGCATGGCAAGGCGGAAAACGTCAGCGGCGTTATCGAAGGCTTATTAATTCTTGTTGCCGCCGGTTTAATTGTTTTTGAGGCAATTCGAAGAATTATCACTGGGTCAAGCCTGGAGATACTAGAAGTGGGTATTGGAGTCATGGGTGTTTGCATCGTAGTGAACCTGTTAGTGTCACGGTACATACATAAGGTATCTCGAGCCACCGATTCTTTAGCCCTGGAGGCGGATGCACTCCATCTCTCGACTGATGTTTGGACGATGGGCGGCGTCTTCATTGGTCTGATTATCGTCAGGGTAACCGGACTTAATATACTCGACCCGATTATCGCGATGGTTGTGGCTTTGCTGATTGTTAAGGCATCCATCGACATCATCAGAAAATCATTCGGTGGATTAATGGATGTAAGTTTGCCTGAAAAGGAACTGTCTGCTATAGAAGACTGTCTGCTACAACATAATGACAAGATTGTCGAGTTCCATAAATTACGCACGCGCAAAGCAGGCAGTATGCGCCACATAGACCTTCACCTGGTGATACCGAAAGACACCCATGTGGATAATGCGCACGATTTGTGCGACCATCTGGAAACGGACATCGAAAACCTCCTGCCTAACGCAGAAGTCTACATCCATGTCGAGCCCTGCACTACCGCCTGCAAGCGGTGTCAGGTTGTTTGCGATTCAAGAAAAAAGAAATAATGGGTGGGTATAATTGCTTGTTCCAACTTGTAAATACCTTAGCCGTCCTCTATAATTTTTATCAATGAAGAAAGCTATCGTCACGGGTGGGGCGGGGTTCATCGGGTCTCATCTTTCAGAAGAGCTGGCGCAGCGCGATTATTCCTTAACGATTATCGATGACCTTTCCACCGGCAAGCGGGAAAACCTAAGCGCTATAATTAAAAAACCCAACGTTAAATTCATTAAGGGCAGCATTACCAACCTGTCGCTATTACAAAAACTGTTTAAAGACGTCGATTATGTCTTTCACCTTGCCGCGATGGTCAGTATCCCGCAAAGTATGAAAATCCCCGAGCAATTTAATGAAGTAAATGTCACCGGCACCTTAAATGTCCTCATCGCCGCTAGAGATAATAAGGTGAAAAAAGTAGTCAATGCTTCTTCCTGTGCTATCTATGGGGATGCGCCCGGCCTGCCGAAAAAAGAGGACATGCCTATAAATCCCCTCTCCCCTTACGCCGTCACCAAGCTCGCCGCCGAGGAATACTGTAAAATTTTCCAGAAGGTCTACGGCTTGCCCTCGGTCAGCTTAAGATTCTTTAATATTTACGGTCCGCGGCAAAATCCCGACTCTGAATACGCCGCGGCAATTCCTAAGTTTATTAAAATAAAGTCCCAGGGTAAGACCATCGAAATTTATGGCGATGGCAAAGCGACGCGGGACTACATTTACGTCAAGGACGCCGTAAGAGCCTTTATCCTTGCCGCGGAAAGCGATGCCTCGAGCGTCTATAATATCGGCAGTGGTAAAAGTACTACCGTCAACGAGCTGGCGGAGCTAATCAATAAGTTAACAGGCAATAATTCTCCCCCCGTTCACGTTGCCCCCCGGCCCGGCGATATTTTGCATAGTCTGGCGGATGCCTCAAAAGCCAGAACTTTCGGCTATAGTCCCAAGTACACGTTGGAAGAAGGCATTAAAGAAATGGTTGGGTATATGAAACGATGAAAAAAATAGTTAAAGTTGCTTTATTCTTAATCGCTGTTATTATTATCACGTCTATTATCGGGTGCTCTAAAAATGCTTCAAGTCCCGGCTACGTTTTAGAAGACTTAAATAAACGCGGTATCAGTTTTTCTTTTGAATATCCCGATAAATATAAAAAGGGTCCCTCTAATCCTTTTGGTGAAGAGAGTGATACAGCAGCCGTAGTCGGAGAAATATATACTTACGCTTCTAATGACACTATAAGCAACACGCGCATCAGCATTCAGCTTTGGAATCCCACCACCGAGATTCCGAATGCCAAGGCTAGGTTGGATTACTTTGCCAACAACACTAAAAATGCGGGCAAAGACCCTGTAATAAGCGAACGTTCTCCTCTTCAAGTCGCCACGATAAACGGAGAAAAGCTGGTTTATGCTTTTACGATGGAAGAGGTTACCAGCATCCCCAACCGCTTAACCGGCTGGGTCGCTGCTTTTGATTACAAAGGTCAGATCTGGTTTATTATCGTCACGACTAACATGGAAATACTGGATGAACCTAAAGCTGATTTTGACCATCTAATTAATACCTTTAAATTTGATTAGAGATAATACGTTGCCCTAACCCTTTCTTTAGTACTACCCCTCTTGACAACTTGCCTTACTCATACTAAAATAATGAATGAACGTTCATTCAGTGATTTGAGGTATGACGAAGATGGCAGACGCTAAATCAAGGAAGAAGAAAATCACCGAAAAACGCCAGAAGCAAATACAAAACGCGGCACTAGACGTCTTTACGAAGAAAGGCTATGGCGCAGCGACAATGCCGGAAATCGCGCAAAAGGCAGGAGTTGCCGCCGGCACTATCTACCTGTACTATCCCAGTAAGCGAGAACTCTTCGTGGCAGTAGTCAAGAGCTTAATCATAACCACTCCCCTACTCAATCTTCTATCTCAAATGCCAAAGGGCGACCTCCCTGCCATACTAAAAAGTATCATTAAAGACAGGTTCGACCTGCTATCAAATCCTTCTTTCCAGCGGTTACCTTTAATCATGAGTGAGATACAGCGCGACCCTGAATTGAAAGCTCTCTGGTTGAAGGATTTCCTCCGTCCCATGTTAAATCAGGTAGAAATGATGGTCCGTATGATGAGGACGACTGGTAAATTCCACCAATACCAACCGGAAGTGATTGTCAGGGTAATAGGCGGTCTAATTATAGGATTTTTACTCTTACGCCTTGCGGAAGGCGATACCAGCCCGCTGAAAAAACTTGACCAGGATAAAGTGGCTGAAGATATTGCAGGTTTTATGTTGCACGGTTTGTTAAATAACCCGAAAGGAGAACGTTAAATGACAGAAGCCGCAATTGCCGTCAATAATCTTGCCTATAAATACGGCAAATTAAAGGTTATCGACGACATGTCTTTAAAAATAGGGTCCGGCACCAGTTATGGTCTGCTGGGACCTAACGGGGCGGGGAAAACAACCCTAATCAGACTTATGGTGGGACTGCTTAAACCGTTAGCGGGCAATGTTCTATGTCTTGGGAAGGAACCAACACGCGTGACGGCGAAAAACATCGGTTACATGCCCCAGCTGCCTGCGCTCTATTCCGAGTTATCCGTGGAGCAGAATGTCGACTTCTTCGCCCACATTTATGGACTTAAGAATAGAAAGGAAAGGTCGCAACGAGTTAACGATGTTATTAAAGTGGTGGACCTTTGGGAAAAACGCAAGACACAAATTATGAATCTTTCCGGCGGTATGAAGCAGCGCGTCAGTTTAGCCTGTGCTATCGTTCACCAGCCGCCGTTGATTTTCCTCGATGAACCGACGGTTGGACTCGACCCAGAACTGCGGGTGCATTTCTGGGATTATTTTACAAATCTCACCAAGACAGGGCACACTTTGGTTATTTCCAGCCATACCTTCGATGATGCCGCGCATTGCCAGCAGCTGGCTTTCCTGCGCTTGGGCAGAGTAGTGGCTCAAGGAACGCCTTTAGAACTCTGTACTGCTACCGGCAAGAAAAACGCTTCGCTGGAAGATGCCTTCCTCTACTATATCCAGAAGGACGAGGTGAAGAAAAATGTCCAGTAATACATTAGTCATCGCCGGCCGCGTCATGCTTCAGGTCATCCGTGACCGCCGCACGATTGTATTAATTCTTGTCGTGCCGTTGGTTATCGCTAGTATCACAGGCTTCAGTATTCCGGATAAAAGCTCTCTGGACGTTTTTTCGCCGGCGATACTGGCTACGCTAATATTATTCTTTGGGTTTTTGATAACCGGCATCAGCTTTTTAAGAGAACGTACCCAGGGTACGCTAGAGCGCCTTTTAGCTTCGCCTATATCCAAGATGGATGTCGTGGCAGGCTATCTATTAGGTCTGCTGCTATTTGCTTTAATTCAGACTTTGATAATGTTCTTCTATATGGTCTATGTTTTGGGCATCCATTATCGGGGCGATATATGGCAGATACTGATTTTTCAGATACTTATCGGCATAAACGCCGTTTGTCTGGGCACTTTCTTTTCCGCCTTTGCCCGCAATGAGTTCCAGATGATACAATTCATCCCCCTAGTTATCATCCCGCAGGTTTTCGTGAGTGGGCTTTTTATACCGGTGAATCAATTACCGGTCGTTCTGGAATGGGCGTCGAAATTCATGCCGTTGACTTACGGGGTGGAGGGAATCAGGGCATTAATGCTGCAGGGGCAAAGCCTGCTGGACATCGGCACAGACATTGGTGTTTTAGTGGCTTATGCCGTGGTGCTTCTAGGTCTGGCAGCGCTGACTCTAAAGCAGAAGAACTAAATTTTACCCCGAAGCCTTCTTAATATCTTCGTGGTAGTTTTGTAAGGATTTAATCTCCGCCCGACCCTCGCGGTAAGCGGTAATGCCCTTAACCGCCGCCTTTGCCGCCGCTAAGGTAGTGATATAAGGCACGCGGTACTTAATCGCCGCTTTGCGGATATAAGAATCGTCGTATCGGCTTAACTTGCCGACGGGCGTATTAATAACCAGTTGGATTTCCTTGTTTTTAATGGCGTCGGTAATATTAGGTCGTCCCTCGTGCTCTTTAAGTATGGGTTCATTAAGAATACCTTTACTTCTTAAGTAAGCGCCAGTGCCCTCGGTGGCTCTTATTTTGAATCCCAGTTTAGCGAATCCCGCCGCCACTTCTGCCGCGCCCGGCCGGTCGGTATCAGCGACAGTAATCAGCACCGTGCCTTCAGTCGGTAAGCGATTGACCGCTTCCTGTGCCTTCCAGTAAGCCATGCCGAAAGAACTGGCGATACCCAGCACCTCACCGGTGGACTTCATTTCCGGCCGCAGCACGGGGTCGACCTCCGGGAACATATTGAAGGGGAAGACGGATTCTTTTACACCGTAATGTGGTATCTTCCAGTTCTTCAGTCCGAGGTCTTTAACCTTCTTGCCCATTATCAGCTGGGTAGCCAGACGCGCCATCTGGACAGCGCAGACTTTAGATACCACCGGCACGGTACGGGAGGCGCGGGGGTTGACTTCGATGACATAGACGATGTCTTTGCACAGGACGTACTGCACATTCATCAGTCCCACCACATTAAGCTCGATGGCGATGCGGCGGGTATATTCATTGATGGTGTCGATATGCTTTTGGGAAAGACTAACCGGCGGCAGCACGCAAGCGGCATCGCCGGAATGAACGCCGGCGTACTCGATATGCTCCATGATAGCCGGAATAAAAACATCCTTGCCGTCGGAAAGAGCGTCAGCCTCGATCTCGATGGCATTTTCAAGATAGCGTTCGATAAGCAGGGGTTTATCCGGCGTTATAGTAACCGCCGCGCTAACGTATTGGGTCAATTCTTCTTCATCATGGATAATTTCCATACCGCGTCCACCGAGAACATAAGAAGGACGGACGATGAGAGGGTAGCCGATACGCCGGGAGATAACCAGCGCTTCCTCAAGACTATAAGCGGTATCGGACTCCGGCATGGGGATACCATACTGCTGCATCATCTTTCTAAAGCGTCCCCTGTCGGAGGCGATATCAATGGAGTTGACGGAAGTGCCGAGTATCTTAACGCCGGCATCTTCCAGTTCCTGCGCGATATTCAGTGGCGTCTGCCCGCCGAACTGAACGATAATCCCTAGCGGCTTTTCCTTATTATAGATATGTAATACATCTTCAACCGTCAATGGCTCAAAGTACAGTTTATCTGATGTATCGAAGTCGGTGGAGACCGTCTCGGGATTGCAGTTAATCATCAGGGTTTCGTAGCCCTCATCCTTCAAGGCAAAGGCAGCATGAACACAGCAGTAGTCGAACTCTATGCCCTGCCCGATGCGGATAGGTCCGCTGCCAACGACGATGACCTTCTTTTTCTTTGAAGGATTCGCCTCGTCCTCTATTTCGTAAGCGCTATAGTAATAAGGCGTGCTGGCATCGAACTCGGCAGCGCAAGTGTCCACTATCTTATACACCGGTTCGATATGCCAGGCGCGGCGCTGTTCCCTGACCTGCTTATAAGGCGTCCCGGTTAAAGCGCCAATCTGCTCGTCGATAAAGCCAAGTCGTTTAGCCGATAGCATTAATTTCTCGGTCAGCTTTTTCGATTTCAGCTTTCGCTCCATATCGACGATGTTCTGCATCTTGTTAATAAACCAAACGTCTATCTTCGTATTGTCGGCGATGGCTTCCGGCTTGATCCCCCTTCTTAAGGCAGCCATAATCGCCCATATTCTCAACTCATTAGGGAAGAGGGGATATGACCTGATATCCTTATCCAGCTTCCAGGAAGGGTCTTCCCAGAGGAGTGAACGTTTATTAAACTCTAACGAACGTACCGCTTTCTGCAAGGCAGCTTCAAAACACCGGTCAATCGCCATGACTTCACCGGTGGCTTTCATCTGGGTTCCCAGGACGGGGTTGCTGGCAGCGAACTTATCGAAGGGCCAGCGCGGAATTTTAACGACAACATAGTCTATCGCCGGCTCGAAGGAAGCCATCGTCTTCCCCGTAATCTGATTGGGGATTTCGTCCAGTCTCTTACCGACGGCTACTTTAGAAGCGACGCGGGCGATAGGATAACCCGTGGCTTTACTGGCTAAAGCCGAGCTTCGACTGACGCGGGGATTTACTTCAATAACGTAATATTTTTCGCTCTTCGGGTCGAGGGCAAACTGGATATTGCAGCCTCCCTCGATACCCAGCGCGCGGATGATTTTAAGGCTTGCCGAGCGCAGCATCTGGTACTCTTTATTGGTCAGGGTCTGGCTGGGTGCGAGAACGATGCTGTCGCCGGTATGTACGCCCATCGGGTCGAAGTTTTCCATGTTACAGATGGTGATGCAGTTATCGGCGCCATCGCGCATCACTTCATACTCAATTTCTTTCCAGCCGGTTACCGACTTTTCCAGCAGTACCTGATGAATCGGGCTAGTAGCCAGTCCTTTAGATACTACCAACTCCAGTTCCTCGAGATTCATCGCCATACCGCTGCCGGTGCCGCCTAGAGTAAAAGCGGGGCGAATGATTAGGGGAAGTCCCAGCTTCTTGGCAACCTTTCTGCCCTGCTCCATAGTAGTGACGCTGGTGCTGTCAGGCACCGGTTCGCCAATCTTAATCAACAGCTCTTTAAAAAGTTCCCGGTCTTCCGCCTGCCGGATAGTCTCGATAGGCGTCCCCAGGCTTTTGACATTATACTTATCGAGCACGCCGGCATCAGCCAGTTCTACCGCCAGGTTAAGTCCGGTCTGCCCGCCAAGAGTCGGCAGTAAGCCATCCGGTCGTTCTTTTTCAATGATGCGAGTTAAGGTATCCAGGTTTAAAGGCTCGATATAAACGACATCGGCAATGCCTTCATCGGTCATAATGGTGGCTGGATTAGAGTTCACCAAAACGGAGACAATGCCTTCTTCCCGCATGGCTTTGCACGCCTGCGTGCCGGCGTAATCAAACTCCGCCGCTTGCCCGATGACGATGGGGCCGGAACCGATAATCAATACTTTCGATGGTTTCAATACTTTTCCTTTTACTTTTTCTCTTTTTTGATTATGTCCAAAAACACTTCAAAAAGGTGGGTATAGTCCCAGGGACCGGGTGAAGCCTCGGAGTGGTACTGGATAGCAAAGATAGGCAGTTTCTTATGTCGCAAGCCTTCTACCGTGCCGTCGTTTACGTTGATGTGGGTAACTTCCAGTTCGTCCGAAATTGATTTAGCGTCAACAGCGTAACCATGGTTTTGCGCCGTGACATAGATTTTACCGGTAGCTAACTCGCGTACAGGGTGGTTACCGCCGCGGTGACCGAACTTAAGCTTATAATTGTGACCGCCGTAGACGCGGGCGATTAACTGATTGCCCAGGCAGATGCCCATTATCGGTTTTTTATCGATGAATTGCTTAATATTATCCACGATATAGTCCAACAAATCCGGGTTGCCGGGACCAGGGGAGAGGAGAATGCCGTCCGGCTTCAACGAAAGTATTTCTTTAGCCGGCATAGTACATGGAACGACGGTTACGTTACACCCTAGATGGTTAAGGATACGGATGATGTTATATTTTAAGCCACAGTCCATGGCAACAACATGATATTTTGCTGGCTTACTTGTGCTCTGCCATTTATAAGGTTGTTTAGTGCTGACCTGTTTCACGAAATCAATTGAGCCATAGTCAGGCATTTTACGCAGTGTTTCCAGTGCCTGTTTCGGAGTCTTATCGCTGGTAATCATACCCATCATCACGCCGTTCGAGCGAAGGTGGCGGGTAATAGCGCGGGTGTCCAAACCGTAAATGCCGGGGATGCCGTTTTCCTCCAGATATTGGTGGATGGTCTCCTTGCTCATGAAGTGGCTGGGCTGAAGACAATGTTCCCTCACCGCGAATCCCTTAACCTGTATCTTGGCAGATTCGATATCCCGTTCGTTAATGCCATAGTTGCCGATGAGGGGATAGGTTGGGACTAAAATCTGACCGGCATACGAAGGGTCGGTAAGCATCTCCTGGTAGCCAACCATGCTGGTGCAAAATACTACTTCGCCGACGGCATCGGCTGCCGCGCCAAAAACAAAGCCCTGATGAATCGTACCGTCCGCCAGGGCTAAGATTGCTTGTTTTTCCATGATATTTCAGTTTTTTTATTTTGTCATTAGGATTTTACCACAAAGTCTTCATTAAGGTATATATTATTGCAGAAAATTTTGTTGTATATTTTCATTAGATGTGGAAAAATAAACGGGGATTCCCACTTACAGGAGGTAAAAATGGTAGTTTGCGTTTGTGGATCTGATTGCGACAGTTGTGAAGCCTTTAAAGCATCCTTATGCAAAGGGTGTAACCAGACCCACGGAAAGATATTTTGGGCTAATATGCTTGGTAAAGAAATCTGTCCGATTTATGATTGCGCCGTAAATAACAAAAAATTTACCAACTGTAGTCCATGCAAGGAGTTGCCCTGCAAGATATTCTACGACGTGAAAGAACCTAATACTACCCAGGAGGAACATCGGAAGGGTGTTGAGAGACGGGTGGGACGTCTTAAGGCCGAGAAATAAAGGAGTTCAAGATATGGCTGACTTACGTATAGATAAACTTGCCGACTTACTGGTCAATTATTCAGTTAAGGTGAAGTCTGGCGATACAGTAAGTATCCAGGGAGATAACCTGGCGGAACCATTGCATAAAGCGATATATGTCAAGGTATTGCAAGCCGGAGGGTTTCCGTTTTTAGTAACCTCCCCTAACGGGATTACTGAATTATTCTATAAATATGCGTCCGACGAGCAAATCAAACATATACCTCCACCCGCAAAACTAATGAACGACACTTATGATGTGATGATCCATATAACAAGCGAGGAAAATACCAAAGCCCTAACTAATGTAAACACCGCTAAGATAGTGGCGCGCCAGCAATCGCGTACCGAGCTGCGTAAGACCTTTTTTGAGAGGGCAGCCAGCGGTAAAGTACGCTGGACGCTAGCTCTGTATCCCACCAATGCCTATGCTCAAGACGCAGAGATGAGCCTCGAAGAATATGAGGACTTCGTCTATACAGCCTGTTTAGGAGACGTGAACGACCCCATCGGTTACTGGAAACGTTTCTCTGCCCGGCAACAGAAGGTTGTAGAATGGCTGAAGGGCAAGAAAAATATTCATGTCACTGCCCTTGAGACCGATTTAACTTTTAGCGTCGCCGGCCGCACTTTTATTAACTGCGACGGTCATGAGAACGTGCCGGATGGAGAGGTCTTTACCGGTCCGGTCGAAGACAGTATGAACGGACATGTTTACTTCTCCTATCCCACCATCGAAAACGGGCATGAGGTTATCGGTGTACGGCTCTGGTTCGAAAATGGTAAGGTTACAAAAGCTACCGCAGAAAAGAACGAAGACTTTTTGTTAAAAACACTGGATACAGACGAAGGAGCCCGACGCGTAGGTGAATTCGCCTTCGGCAACAATCTGGGTATCAGAAGATTCACTCGACAGATTCTCTTTGATGAAAAAATCGGCGGTAGTTTCCATATGGCGTTGGGTTCCAGCTATCCTGAAACTGGCGGGAAAAACGTATCGGCTATTCATTGGGATATGATTTGCGATATGCGGCGTGGCGGCGAAGTTACTGTTGATGGTCAGCTGCTATATAAAAACGGGCAATTCGTGATTCCGCTGGGATAATATTGAAGTTTAAATGGTGGGCGGTACAGGACTAAATGTAGAAGTCTTGGGCTTTCATTTGTATTCAATATTTAGGTAATAATCAATATAATTAAACAATCCAAGCAGATGTGGCTAATCTAGCCACCTCTGATAGCATTATTGCCGAGCGCTACTGACCAACCTGAATCAAGACAGTATTTCATGGTTCTACAGCTGTGATTTAGCACCAGTAATCTGACTAGCCTGATGTTCCAGCGGCATTTATAACATTTTCCCGCCATTAGTAAGTAGTGTTCCAGTTAAGCACTCCTGATAGAGTACCACCCATTACCTAACGAAACTCACTAAGGAGCTTCAAATTTCACGAATGATGTACCGTGAGTAGTTTCATATATTTCAGGCCAAGGTTGATTTTTCCCCTGCCATATTTGAGTAGAGCCATCCTCCCATGTGATTTTTATAACCCAAGAAATATCATTGGGTTGCTGAGGTAATTTATAACTATAATATTCATGATAATTACCTTCCCACGGACAATGTACCATATAAGGTCCACCTATTTCTTTACCATCTTTTGTAAACGTGATATTCCCACTTGCCGATACTCCAGCTGATTGGTATATAGTAAACTCTTGGTCATACGGTGGGCCTCCATCACATTTACAACTTAGCCATGAAACTAAGAAAAGAGTCATAACAACCAGTACGATGAACACTTTGCCTAGAATTCTCATTATTACCTCCTTTCAAGTTTTAAGTTGCTTCAAAGCAATCAAGACATACCTTGTAAGTTGACCTGAGACACTATTTTACCACATAAATGACAAATGTCAATATATTGACAGAAGTTGTTTGCTTCCTAGAAACTAAAATTTGGAGTGGGGATTAAAGGCGAGATTTATGGTGGGCGGTACAGGATTCGAACCTGTGACCTTCAGTGTGTGATACTGACGCTCTAAACCAGCTGAGCTAACCGCCCCCGCCGCATTGCTTATAAATTCTAAGGAATAATCCACCTAAAATCAAGCTTTTCATTTTCTCTTCTAACCAAGATTGACGCATGTATGAAAAAAATATATCATCTAACAACAAGCCAAAAAACATGATTAAGGAGGTCAAGAAATGTTAGACCAGACCAGCCAATGGTATAAGTTACAGTACCCAGAGTGTTTCGTCAACGAAGAACAACGCATGATACAAAAGACGTTAGCGGATTTTACCGATAATGAGATTATCCCTGTCCGCGATAAAATCGACGACGATGTAACCCATGAAAAAATAATCACCCCTATCCTTAAAAAACTTCAGGTAGACCTCGGTTGCCAAAAGAATATGATACCTAAAGAATATGGCGGCAATGAGCTGCTCTCGATAGTCACTGGCGCTTTAAAGCAGGAGCAAATCGGGCGGGGTGACTACGGTATCAGTATGCATAGCGCCGTCACCGACTGGTGTTGGACGCCGGCTACGCTGGCATATTTAACGGCGCCCACTAAAGAAGCAAAAGCCTGGGGTAAAACTATACTTGATAAATTCGCCCCGATGTTCACGGGCAATGAGTTACGCGCCGGCTGTTTTAATATGAGTGAACCCGAATCCGCTTGCGACATCGAGAACTTGACCAATGAAGGCAAAACGGTAAGAGTTAGGGCTAAACTCGAAGGCGATGAATGGGTCATCAACGGCAACAAGTTCTGGGCGTCTAATGCCGGCGTGGCTGACCTCAACTGTGTGATATGCAACATGGACCCCAGACTAGGTAAAGACGCCTTTGCCCTGATATATGTCCCCGAACCCTGGCCTGGAGTTTCGCACGGTAAACCGGAAGTGAAATGCGGCATGCAGGCCGATAGGAATAATTCCACCTTTTTTGATAACGTCAGGGTGCCCAAAGAATGGGGACTTGCCGGTCCGGTTGCCTGGGATATTTTTGAAACAGCATCGGCGGCTCCTTTCCCTCTAAACTCGGGTCATATGGTAGGCATTCTTCAAGGCGCTTTCGATGTCCTTCTCGATTACACGGGACAGCGAGTTGCCGGCGGCAGGCTAGTTAACCAGCACCTCGATGCCGCTATGATTCTGGGCGAAATAGCATCGTTTATCACAGTCGCCAGGTCTTCTTACCTTGAGCTGGCACACCAGTTCGACCATCCAGAAACTTACGGCTCCTGGATAACAACCAGTATGGTCGCCAAAGCACACGCGGTGCACACCATGATTACCCGGACGGCGGCCGAACTGATACTTAAGGGAATGGAGTTGATGGGTTGCTATGGCTATATTAGGGCAAACCATTACGAAAAATTTTACCGCGATGCCCCGGTAGCCAAACTGGTCATGGGCGGCAGTCACCTGGGCTATTTTGCCACGTGCCGCCAGTTCTATGACCTTGATTATTCTTCATTCGGGCCGGGTAAATTACACGACCCGACAAAATAAAAATATGAAAATAAATCGATTACTAGAAATATCTTTAATCCTCTTGAACAAAACTACTGTCACCGCCACCGAACTGGCGAAAAGGTTTAACGTATCCACCAGGACTATCTACCGGGATATCGACGAGCTTTCGGCGGCGGGCGTACCCGTTTTTACTAATAAGGGGAGTGGTGGCGGCATATCCATGTTGGAAAATTACGCCATTAATAAAGCCATGCTGACCGAACACGAACGCGATAGTATCCTCCTGGCGCTTAAGACTTTACAGGCTACCAAATATCCAGAGATTGATGCGATTCTGGAAAAAATCGGGGCGGTTTTTAAGAAAACTGCGGGGGCGGACTGGGTGCATATCGACTTCTCGCCCTGGGGCAGCGGTCCTAATGAAGAAAACAAATTCCTTAATGTAAAAAAGGCAATCCTCGAAACAAAGGTAGTCACCTTCGACTATATTAACGCCGATGGAATTTTGAGTCATCGTCAGGTAGAACCGATGCAGCTTGATTTTAAAGCCCAAGCTTGGTATATGTGGGGCTATTGTAAAACGCGGCGGGATTTCCGCACTTTCCGCATCTCCAGAATCAGGAATTTAGAAATCAGCGGGGATAAATTCGTACGCCGTTCGCTCGATAAAATAAAAGATGAAGAACCCACTACCGTACCAAAAAATCTAGTAACTGTGAAACTAAGATTTCAACCGGAGAACCTCTACCGCGTCTATGACGACTACGACCAGGAACGTATCACCCGCAACGCCGACGGCACTTATGATGTAACCGTCCGCTTCCCCGAAGATGAATGGGTTTATGGCTATATCATGTCCTTTGGCGACCGCGTAGAAGTGCTGGAGCCGCCGCATATACGCGACATCATACGTAAAAGAATGCAAAAAGCCTTAAAATTTTATCAAAAATCGTCCTAATATGACATACTGTTGTCCTATTTATCTGTTAAGATATTGGCATAATAGATAAACAGGAGGTATGGAATATGGACGTCAAATACGTCGAAAAAGGCAGACCTGGTAAAACCTGCGCAGACTGCCAGTTTTTTGAAAAAACCGATGCCGACATGGGTAAATGCTTCGGGCATGAAGTGCTGGCTAAAGGCAACTGCAACATGTTCAAGAACAAGGAGAAATAATAAGAACGGGAGGTTTTATCATGAAACCGAATATTATCAAAAAAGAAGCTTTTTTTATAGCCGGCGTTCCCGGCAGCGGCGATGAGACTGGCAAAGTCTGGGAAACCTATATGAAACTGGAAAAACTTATGCCCCTGAAAAATCAGGTGGGCGAAGTCGGTTACGAAATTCGGATGTATCCGGATGAAGGCCCCGGTAAAATCTTTGTCGGCGTGCAGATAAAAGACGCCAATATCCCTAAAGAATATCAAGTCTTCTATGTACCTTCCGCGACATATGCTGAGTTTGAAATTTACCCGGCTAAAGGTTATGAAAGCAGCAACGCAGTTATGAGTAAATGGCTGGAGGACAACGCCAGGTCGTACCGACCAGCCCAAGTGGACGGTATTCATTATGGCATCGAGATATACGATAAAAGGTTCAAGGGCAACGATAACCCGGAATCGGTGGTGGGATTTTGGGAACCGATAGAGCCGGTAACCGGAGAATTTGACCCGGCGCAAATGATTTTGGGACCGTTAAACGAATTCTGTGGGCGCACCGAGGAGTATGCCGGGTTAGATGTGAGTAAAAAAATTCTGCAGGGGAAAGACAAAATGCTGGCCGCTAAAGACCCGGTCAAAGGCTCGGTGTGGATGAAAGAAGCTATCGACCAGCTGGACACTCTTACCGATAAAAAAACCTGCGTAAAAATAATGACGGCCTGCGGTAAAAGCTGTAACGCGCATAATCATCAAGACACTGATGAATTAAAACAGATGCGCAATTTTTGCGCTAATGAAGAAGAGTTCCTGGAGAAATTTATACAACCGCCCGGCAATGGCGCCCACACCGAACGGAAAGGAAACCTTTTGATACAACACTATACACCCAGCAAATACAGGAAGGGTTTGCGCTGCTACTGTTCTTTAGTTAATATGTTGCCGGAAGGCGTTAACGCCTCGCCTACATATTGCCAGTGCTCGCGGGCTTTCGTCCAGGCGCACTGGGAAGCCGTCCTCGGGCGGCCGCTTAAGGTCGAACTGGGTAAAACCGCTATTTCCGGTGATGATGAATGCGAGTTCATCATTCATCTGAAATAAAGGGGGGAGAAGATGAGTAAAAGAATAGCGGGTCAAATCCAGGAAATCGGTGGGCATATCGAAGAGTTCGCCGGTGTAAAAATAAAAGAAAAAGTGATGGAAGGCAGCGAAAATGTCGCCGCCTCTTCTGACAGGATAAAGATTGCTCTCTGGGTCAAGGAGGCTATCGACCGATTGGATGCCTCTGCAACCCCGGGGAAATGCAGTCAGATAATGGTGGCTTGCGGCCATAACTGTATTGCCCACAACAGCCGCATGGCGGAGGCTATTAAAGCCAGACGCCAGAAACATTCAACTGAAGAGAATTTCTTAAAAGCGGAACTTAAAAAACCGATTAAAGGCACTCGGCTGGAGTTGCAAGGCAAAACACTGATACAGTATTATACCCCCCGCACCCACTCTATCCCACGGCGTTGTTTCTGCGGCTTAATGTTTGCCTTGCCGGAAGGCGTTAATACCTCGCCTACCTACTGCCAGTGCTCCCGCGGCTTTGTAGAAAAGTACTGGGAAGGCGCTCTGGGGCGGCCAGTGAAAGTGGAGGCCAAAGAAACCTGCATGACCGGCGCGAAGGAATGTAAGTTTATTATCCACCTGAAATAAAATATGTCATTAAAGAAAAACGCTACCTGGTTCCACGGCTCGCCTTTAAAACTAGAAAAATTACAAAAAGGCAGCTCCATAACACAGGATGAGAAAATGGCTCAGGCTTTTTCGTGCAAGCCAGGTATAGTATCAGTCTCTGATGACGGCAAGATAAAACATAACGGAAAAGCTAAAGGCAGAGTCTATCGGGTAACCGACAAGGTAACTACCGATGATATTTTTAAACATCCCAGGTCTTCATGGAAAAAGGGATGGGAATGGATAACAAGGAAGGAATTCAAGCTTGAATTCCTCTATGAATTTTCGCCTTCTCCAGATGATATTCTCTCTGCAGATGAAATTAGAGAGCTCAGGAAACGCAACGTTCCTCGTTGACACATTTTATTCTCCCCCGCTATAAAACTAGATATTCACCATTTTCAATCTATTCTTACGCTTCTTGCATTTTTCTTGCCAACTCGCTAATATATGTAAAGCTAAGTAACGATATATCGATATTCCGCAGCCACTGTTAAAAAACGTAAATAAGTTAATAGGAGGTAATACCAATGGCTAAGGATTTGTCTAAAGCATTAGCCGACCTTAAAGAAGATGAGGTAATAGCCATCGTACAGGATAAGCTGAACGCTGGCGCCGACGCTATGGGCATTCTCGCCGAAGCCGGCAAAGGCATGGAAACCGTGGGTTCACGTTTCGCCAAAGGCGAATACTTTATCCCGGACTTGGTTTATTCCGGCGAGATTTTAAAGAAAGTCAATGAGTTGGTCAAACCGAAACTTACCGGAGGGATGGCAACTAAAACCGGCGGTAAGGTAATCATCGCCACCGTAGCCGGCGACATCCACGACATCGGCAAGGACATCGTCGTCTTCATGCTCGATGTCAGCGGCTTCCAGGTTTATGACATGGGCGTCGATGTGCCGGTACAGAAAATCGTCGATAAGATAAAAGAAACCGGCGCTACCGTCGTCGGCTTAAGCGGCTTCCTCACTTTAGCTTACGATGCTATGAAACAAACCATCGACGCTATCAAGGCAGCCGGCTTAAGAGACAAGACCAAGATAATGATCGGCGGCGGTCAGATTACTCCGGAAATCGTTAAATATACCGGCGCCGATGCTTATGGTAAAGACGCCATAGAAGGCGTCGCCCTCGCCAAAAAGTGGCTGGGAGTGAAATAACTATTTAATATTAAATTAAGGAGGCAAAAATGGCTAAAGAATGGGAACAAATGACCCCGGCGGAAAAACGCGCTGACCTAGATAACAAATTTTTATCTCCCCCGGGAGCGAAATTCGTAAATGCCCAGGCTGAAAAGGATTATAAAGCCAGAGTCCAAAGGATTCTGGATGCTATTAACATGAAGCAACCGGATAGAGTCCCGGTAATTCCCTTTGTCGGCTTCTTTGGCGCTTTCTATGCCGGTTATACACCTTACGACGTAATGTACGATTATAATAAACTAAAGTCTTCCTTTGGCAAATATGTACTGGATATGAAGCCGGATGCGCATCTTAGTGTAACGGTTTCTCCCCCCGGCAGACTACACGAAATTATCGATTATAAACTCTATGCCTGGCCGGGTCATGGCGTAGCCAAAGAGCATTCCTATCAATGTCTCGAGGGCGAATACATGAAAGCCAATGAGTACGACGCTCTCATTAGTGACCCTACCAATTTCTTCTTAACCGCCTGGCTGCCCCGTGTTATGGGCGCGCTGGACGGTCTCAAAATGCTCACGCCCTTTACTAACATGACGGAAATGTACGGCGGTTTCACCGGGGCGGCTTTTGTACCCTTTGGTTTACCGCCGGTTAAGGCAGCTCTAAAAGCCATGTCGGATGCTGGTGACGAAGCACTAAAATGGATAGGCACTGTAGGAGCTTTCGGCGCGGAAATGACCGCCGCTGGTTTTCCCGGATTCTTCGGTGGTGGCACCAAGGCGCCGTTCGACACCATCGGCGATACGCTAAGAGGCACCAAAGGTATTATTACGGATATGTACCGCCAGCCGGCTAAAGTTGTCCGCGCCTGCGAGCAATTTGTACCGATAATGGTTAAAATGGGCGTCGATAATGCTAAACTGAACGGCAACCCGGTAGTGTTTATCCCGCTGCATAAGGGCGCCGACGGCTTTATGTCCGACGAGCAGTTTAAGAAATTTTACTGGCCTACCCTGAAAGACTTAATGGACGGGCTTATTGCCGAAGGTTGCATACCTTTCCCCTGGGCTGAAGGCGGTTATAACTCCCGTCTCAAGGTTATAAAGGACTCGCCAAAGGGTAAAGTTATCTGGGGCTTCGACACCACCGATATGGCTGAAGCCAAGAAAATGCTGGGGAATGTTTTCTGTATCGGCGGGAACTTGTCCATCGCTACGTTAAGCGTCGGCACAACGGAAGATGTAAAGAACGCCGTTAAAAAACTCATCAACGACTGCGCTAAGGGCGGCAGTTACATCATGCTAAGCGGCGCTACTATCGATAATGTGCCTCCGGCCAACATTAAAATGATGATTGACGCTACCAAGGAATACGGCGTTTATAAATAGGATTCAACACATCAAAAAGGCATAAAAAAGAGGGGGGCTAAAACCCCCCTCTCTTATTTTCACCCGCTTTTACGGGACTAAAGCATGATGGTTCCGCCGTCGATGTAGTAAACCTGTCCGGTAATAAAGTCGGAATCTTTAGAAGCCAGGAATACTGCCGCCCCCACCATGTCTGCCGGCTGACCGCGTCGGTTCATGGCCTGACCGCTGACGGCAAACTCAAATGTTTTGTCACTGCCCTGCTGGGCAAGGCTCGCCTCGGAGGCGGTAAATCCGGGGGCGATGGCGTTGACGTTGATGCCGTTCCCGGCTAAAGCTCGTGACAGCGCATGGGTGAAAGTGTAAAGTGCGCCTTTACCACAGGAATACGGCAGGAACAGCATCGCTGCCGGTACCTGCGCTACGTTAGAGGCGATATTGATTATCTTACCCTTGCTGGCTTTAACCATTAAAGGCGCAACGTATTTGCAGACCAGCCACGTGCCGATGACATTCACTTTGTAAATTCGTTCCCAGTCTTCAACCTTCCAGGCATCCCAGGGGGTGATGTTGATACCGTACCAGATGGCGGCGTTGTTAATGAGAATATCTACTTTACCATATTTCTTCATCACCTCGTCGGCGATTTTTTTACAATCGCTTTCTTTGGAGATATCCGCTTCTATAATCGCCACATCGGCGCCCTTAGCCTTAACTTCTTTAACGGTGTCTTTAGACCTCTCCATATTGGTAGTGGTTAAAAACAGTTTGGCTCCCTCCTCGGCAAATCTTAAGGCAAAAGCCTTGCCGAGACCGCGGCTAGCGCCGGTAATGATAGCAACCTTGTCCTTTAATACTGGTGACATGTTTCCTCCTTTATTTAATCCGTGTGAATTTGTCAATATAGAAAAATAACATTACTGCTACAGCTGTGTCAAGTTCGGATTGAACCTTGCTGGAATTCTTTGTTGAATAAATGATGCCAAAGGGAGTACAATCTAACAAACTCTACTATACACATAACCCACAGAGTGTAATTGATATTAGGAGGTTAAATATGACCCGATGGCATGATTTTATCGAAAAAGATGGTAAAGCCCCCGCCTGGCCCTATCCCATCCACTATGACAAGGAACAGGAAATCGAGACCGATGTCCTAGTTATCGGTGGCGGCATCGCTGGGTGCTGGGCAGCCATCAACGCCGCCCGAAACGGTGTCAAGGTGGCTCTTGTGGAAAAGGGCGATGTTATCCGCAGCGGCGCCGGCGGACCTGGCTGTGACCACTGGTGCAATGTACCTGCCAACCCATTATCCAATGTCGACCCGGATGAATGGGCGCAGGTAATGTCGGAAATGCCGTACTGCAACGGCATCGGCAACCAGATTCAGTGTCGCGAGGACTGGGATACGCTGGCGGAAATGGAGCAGATGGGAGGCAAGATTAGGGACACTAAAGATGAATACGTCGGTGCGGTAGGACGAGACGAAAAGTCTAAAATAATGATATCTCCGCGTTATACCCGCAACGTAAGCTTCGGTCCCGATGCCGCGAATCGCCGAGCGCTTAAAAGCAATCCAGAAAATAAATTAAATAATACCGTCATCCGCGTATGGGGGACGACCTTCAAGCCTGCTTTAAAGAGAGAATGCAAGCGATTAGGTGTGCAGATTTTCGACCGTGTAATGATTACCAACCTGCTGACGGAAAACGGTGTTCAGGGTGCCAGAGTAGTCGGCGCGATGGGTCTAAACGGCCGCACCGGTGAATTCATGATATTCAAATCTAAAGCGGCAATAGTCGCCACTGCCGGCGACTGGTCGCTGTATTTATTAAACACCGAGCTGGCGGGTTATAACACCTTCCGCTCCCGCACTATTACCGGCGACGGTAACACGATGGCTTTCCGGGCTGGCGCCGAACTCACTTTAATGGAGCGGACAGGCGTCATGATGTTAAGCACCGGCTTCAAACATACCTGGTACGGCGGCGCCGGTGATGCCAGCTACGAAAACGTGCCGATTGTTGACGCTAACGGTAAGGTGCTGCCCTGGCCGACGCAGGGTTGGGCAGATGGCGGCGCCATGCGGCCTTCACCGCAAGACATGGAGAAAATCATGAACGGTCTTAAAACGGGCGAATATGCCCTACCGTTCTACGGTGATTTCCCGGCGATGTCGGACGTCGAGCGGCGGGCGACCTGGGACTTGATGCTCGGCGAGGAATCTACCACCAAAATCATCACTGATACCTACGAAAAATCCGGCTTCAATCCCGCCAAACACCTTCTCATGAACTTCAGTATCATCGAGGGCAACAGTCCCCCGCAGTGGCGTACTGCTGGTGGCGGTGGTCCCATGGTTGATTGGGATTTGAAGACGACATTGGATGGACTATATGTGGCTGGAGAAAATGTTTTTGCTGCCGGTGACCATTCTTTTGCCGCGGCGACAGGACGTTATACCGGCAGGAAAGCGGCGGCTTATGCCAAGCAGGTCAGCCAGGGCAAGGTGCTTAAAGACCAGATAGCCCAGGAAAAAATCCGCATCTACGCGCCGATAAAACGCACCGCTGGCATCGACTGGAAAGAAATACATGCCGGTATCGCCCGCGTCATGCAGTGGTTTTGCGCTGAGAATAAGACAGAACTATTGCTAAACATGGGATTAGATGCCTTAAAAGAAATCGAGGAAGTTCATGTGTCACGGCTGTATGCTCTCGACCCGCATAAACTGATGCGCAGCATAGAGGACTTAAACCTGCTAACACATGGGCAAATTATCATTAACGCGGCGTTAGCGCGTAAAGCCAGCAGCATGATGCTTAATCACCACCGCCTCGATTACCCCAAGCTCGACCCGCCGGAATGGAATAAATACCTCACCATCAAACTGGAAAACAACAATATAAAAATCGGCGAACGACCGCAAAAATACTGGGGCGATATGAAAGCCGGCTACGAAGCCCACAACAAAGACTACACCGGTGTGTATAAAGGTAAATAAGGAGACGTCGATGGCTAAGAAAACATACGCTTTACCTAATATTACAACCCCAAATACTAACGTGGTTTTCCATCCGGAAATCTGCAATGGCTGCAACCACTGTGTGGAAGTCTGCCAGTGTGATGTATATATTCCTAATCCGCAAAAAGGCAAGCCGCCGGTGGTTTTACATCCTGATGAATGCTGGTACTGCGGCTGCTGCGTGAACGATTGTCCCCGCCCCGGCGCCATGACCTTTAACTGGCCGGTGCAGCAGCGGGCTTACTGGAAGGATAAAGCCACGGGCAGGGTTTTAAGAGACAGCCAGACTTAGTATAATGTCATTCTGGCGAAGGCTTCATCCCTAGATTAGCCGAGGGGTCAGAATTCAAACCTCACCCCCTTATTCCCCCTCTCCGCTAGCGGAGAGGGGGTCAGGAGGAGAGGTCAATAAATGAGGGGAGGCGGTTAATGCCTAAGTGGGGCGGCAAACTGGAAAAAGTTGACGACTTCCGCTGGCGCATTCCTAAAAGCTATAAGCCGGGCATGCGTGTGGACGGGCTTATCTATGCCGATGAAGGCATGCTCCCGCATATTCTAGAAGAGCAAGCTCTGGAGCAGGTGGCCAACGTGGCTTTTCTGCCAGGCATTGTTAGTAAATCTTTAGCGATGCCGGATATCCATTGGGGCTATGGTTTCGCCATCGGCGGGGTGGCGGCGATGCGCGTTAGCGATGGCGTTATTTCGCCGGGCGGGGTGGGTTTTGATATTAACTGCGGTGTGCGCATCATGCGCACCAATTTGACTAAGGAAGAAGTCAGCCCCAAAATAAAAAACCTTATTGACGCTCTTTTTTACGCCGTGCCCTCCGGTGTTGGCTCGAAAGGCGCTATCAAACTGCGCGCTGGTGAAATCGACGAAGTATTAGTCAAGGGGTCGCGCTGGGCGGTAGAAAAAGGCTACGGCGTTAGAGAAGACCTGGAAACCACCGAGGAGAGAGGCGAGATGAAAGGCGTCGACCCCTCGCGGGTGAGTGGTCGGGCTAAAGAGCGAGGCACACCGCAATTAGGCACCCTCGGCTCCGGCAACCATTTCCTCGAGGTTGCTGTTGTTGACGAAATTTATGAAGAAGGTGTTGCTCGCGCGATGGGCATCGACCAGGTGGGGCAAGTTATGCTCTATGTCCACTGCGGCTCGCGGGGACTGGGACATCAAGTGGCGGATGACTATATTAGAGAAATGCAGCGAGCGATGCCGAAGTATGGTATTCAGGTGCCTGACCGCCAACTTGCCTGTGTGCCGGTGCAGAGCGCCGAGGGGCAAGCTTACCTCGCCGCCATGCGCTGCGCCGCCAATTATGCCTGGGCAAACCGCCAGTGTATCACCCATTGGGTGCGGGAGACTTTTTGCCGGGTGATGAATCTAAGCCCAAAAGAAGCCGGACTTGAGCTTATCTACGATGTTACACACAACATCGCTAAAATAGAAGACCATGACGTGGAAGGGAAAAAAGAAAAACTCTGCGTCCACCGCAAAGGCGCCACCCGCGCTTTTCCAGCGGGTCACCCGGATGTGCCGTCGAAGTATCAAGCGGTGGGGCAGCCGATATTAATTCCCGGGGACATGGGACGGATGTCTTTTATATTGGTGGGTACGGAGGGGGCAATGAAAGAGACCTTCGGCTCCACATGCCATGGCGCTGGAAGAATGGAAAGTCGGGCAGCGGCGAAAAGGCAGGCGAGCGGTCGGGAGGTTTTAGAGGCGTTAGAGGCTAAAGGTATCGCCGTGCGAGCGGGCAGTCTAGAGGGTCTGGCGGAAGAAGCCCCGGAGGCTTATAAAGACGTGGCGGACGTGGTGCGGGTGGCTCATGGCGCAGGCATTTCCAAAAAAGTGGCGCGGACGAGACCGATTGCGGTGGTAAAGGGGTAAAAACAGCATGGGCTAGAAGTATATAAAGTCGGAGGGAAGATATGAATAAACTTTTTATAGTAGGTTTGCTTCTGCTGCTTTTAGGTTTGACGTCTTGCGGTACTATCGAAGCGGCGTCCACCAGTACATCCTCGTCTTCGATATCTTCATTGGAAGATCGGATTGCTGAATTGGAGACAAAGGTAAGTGCGTTAGAAAAAGTGGTTAATGGTAATCCTGGCACTGCGTATCAAAACTTGGCTGACCGCGTGGAAGAGTTGGAGAATAACTTAAGTGGTTCCCGATACGGCACGATAGATGAATTGGAAAAAAGGGTAAGTGCTTTAGAGCACGCTGCTGGTGGCTGGTAGTCTCTGCCTAGCCATAGTGAAGGGGTAGCCATTACCCATCGTTAATCCTTGATGATTTTACTTTCTTCCTTAACGTATTTTGACGCCAACGTACAGTGCACAAGCAAGATGGGCTTGGTCACCTTTTTAAACTCCAGTGGACAGTGAATCATCCCGGCGGGTATATATACGGAGGTGGGGGTGGTGATTTTATGTATCTCCCGCTCCGGTCCCAATCCTATCTCAATATCGGCTCCTAAATCTCCCATATTATCCGGGTCGAAGGACATAAAATATAAGTACATATCAAAATCATGAGAGTGAGCATACTCTTCCATTAAGGTCGGCTCGGTGATACGCAGGAACATGATGGTGAAATTGGACTTATAGTCTTTATCACCGATATATTTAAATTCCGGCCCGAAGCCGCCGATAGCCACCGGTTTTTTTATGACGTATTTGTCGTATTTCTTCGGCATGTTTCGCCAGCATCTCCTCTATGTCAAGGTTTCGTGGTGACGAATTTTTTCTTATCTATTTTACAGATGTATTGTATCGTGTGGTTGCCGGACATAGCCGCGGTGGGCATACCGCCGCCGGGATTAACCCACTGCCCCGCCATGTAAAAGTTGTCCAGACCGGGCAAGGTCTTTTTCATCGATGAAGTGAAAGATTCGGTGCTGAACTGCCATCCCTCGTAAGCGCCGCGCCAGTTGCCGGTATAACGCTCCCAGGTTATGGGGGTAGCGACATCGCGCATTTCCACCTGTTTAGTAATGCCCGGGAAACGCTGTTCCAGCCCGGCAATAACGTCGTTACAGATTCGTTCTTTTTCCGCTTGATAGCGCGCGGGGTCCTGCCTTAGCTTCTGCCAGTAATCATAATCGGTTTCAAAACCAACAACGGCCACATTTTTACCCTTTGGCGAGAGGGTGGGGTCGAATTTATAAACGAGCGCCCTCATAACCGGATGCTCTTTGCCGGCGATAACGATAGGTTTTTTAAACGGGAAGCTAATCCCATTGAGTGAGGGAGGAACGTCATCAAAGGAACGGTTAATACCCAGCCCCACATATACCAGCGGAGAAAAAATCTTAGGGTGGTCATACTTGTCTTTTATGGTGTCGTCAATATATTTACCACCAAGCATGTCGAATATTGTAGTACGGCCGTCGCCAGCGGAGATAATCCAATCAGCGCGGTACTCTTTACCATCAGCCAGCTTTACGCCGACGGCTTTATCGTTTTCCACCAGTATTTTTGCGACTCTGGAATTAAAATGAATTTCACCGCCCAGACTGCGGTAGCGTTTCTCGATAGAGTTAACCAAGGCGAGTGCGCCGCCGATGGGATAACCTGCTATTTTCCGGTGCTGCATGGAAAGTGCCATCAGCGACCATACCATAGCAATATCAGTACCGAAAACGAGTGGAAACATCTCACGCAAAAAGGGATTTTTCATACGCTCGGTGAAATCCTTAACGGATACCTTCGCCCATTTTTTCATAAGCCTTACGAAAGAGAGCATTTTTATCACCTTTATTTTGTCAAAGAAATTAGAGAGTTCCTGGGGTTTATCTGCGGGTATATCGAAACTTATCGAACGCAGTAAACCGGTTAATTCTCGGATAACATCTTTATCTTCCGGGGCTAACTCCAGCAGATATTGTTCAAAACGGTCGGCATCGCAATAAACGGTAAAGGCTTTACCCTCTTTGTTTTCGACAATCGTAAACCTTTCATGGTTATAAATTTTCCAGTCCTTAGCCGCTCCCAGTTCTTCCCAGAATTTATGGTAACTTGCGGCAGGACTGGTGCCCACCAGCCAGTTCATCGCGCCGTCAATAATGTAGCCCTTACGCTTCCAGCCGGTGCAGACGCCGCCAGCTTTATCGTGCATTTCAAAGATGGTCGTTTTATAACCATTCATCCGACCGTAACAGCCGGCGGAAAGACCAGTAAGTCCGCCCCCGATGATAATGATTGATTTTTCCATTTTCTCCTCCATAAAGGTTATTCAGTTTATGCTGTGCGGTGTTTCGCTTTTGTTGCTTTTACGCGCTTTTCCGATTTTGCCGCTATGAAGCTGGTCACCATAGCTTTGTAAATATTGCCGAAAGCGTCAATATTAGTGTCAGGGTCGACTAGTTTATACATACCCAGTCCGGAGAACATGGCCAGCATAGCGACGGCGACGGAGAGGGGGTCGAGTTCAGGTTTAGAAATATCTGCTTTCCGATTAGGCCGGAAAATTTTAACGAGTACGTCGGAAACTTCCGCCTGTGACTCAAGTAAAGCCTGGCGGATGGCCTTATTGTGAGTGGCTTCCGAGTAATAATCCATCTGGATACGGGCGAACTCGGTGGCGTATTCTCCTTTCAGGAGTGCGACCCAGAAATTTACCATGTTGTGCAATGTTTTTTCAGGATTCTCCGAGGACAACGATGCCAATTGCGGTAAGAGAAAGGCATTGGACTCCTTTAATGTGGCAATGACTAGGTCTTCCTTACTGGCAAAGTAATTATAGACAGCTCCGGGGCTTAAGTTGGCAGCACTAAAAATATCCTGCATGGTGGTATTGTGAAAGCCTTTGGTGACGAAACACTTGTAAGCGGCTTGAATAATTTCTTTGCGTCGGGCATCCATGTATGCTTGTGGCACTTTAGGCGACATCAACGCCTCCTATAAAAAGAACGCTCGTTTTATTTATAACATAAACATTCTATTTTGTCAAGGGGGTACCGGGAAATAAATATAAAATAAAGAGAAAAATCGGGGTAGAGGAGTAGTAGACGGAAATATTGGGTTAAGAAATTGTAACCCTTTTTGCCCTTTCCACACGGCGTTGCACATATGTTAATATATGACGGATAAGAAAGATGTTCCGAATTATTGACACTCATGCGCACCTGGACGAAGTTGAAAATCTTGAGCAGGTCCTCGCTCAAGCTAAAGAGGCCGGACTGGCGGCGATAGTAGCCGTCGGCTCCGATATAGAGTCCAACCAGAAGACACTGGACATCGCGGAAAAATATCCGGGTTTCATTTATCCAGCGCTGGGGTGGCACCCGTGGTACATTAAAGAGTCGGATATATCTGCGAATCTGGAATTTATTAAAACGAATATCGTAAGGGCGGTAGGCATAGGGGAGGTAGGACTGGATTATCATAAGCGGGTAAGGGCGGTGGCGGATAAAGACCTGCAAAAAAGAGCACTTAAAGAACTGCTGAAAATCGCTAAAGACTTCGATAAACCGGCGCTCATCCATTCCCGTTATGCCTGGCGAGACGCTTACGACATTGTTAAAGAGGCGGGACTAACTAAAGTAGTTTTTCACTGGTACACGGGAACATCCAGCGTTTTACGGGACATTATCGATAGCGGCTATTACATTTCCGTCACTCCCGCTGTAGAGTATCACGAGGAACACCTGCGGGCGGTGAAAGAAACGCCATTGGAGAAGCTGCTATTAGAGACGGATAGTCCGGTGGTTTATGGGCGGGGCAGGGAGGGCGAGTTTAAGTCCAGTCCGGCGGATGTGGCGCGGTCGTTAAAAGGCGCGGCGGCGCTGAAAGGGTTGAGTGAGGAGGAGATAGCGCAAAAGACTACGGAAAACGCGAAAAGACTGTTTAATTTTGGAGAAAAGAAATGAAAATGTCATTAGAAGAAAACCGGCAACGACTTTTCACTTTAGACGCCAGTTTAAGGGTGGAGGCGGACCAAATGCTTAAAGAATCGGGGCTGGGAATGATTATCAGGGAGGAAGGGTTTAAGCTCGTTGGGTCTTATACTATGAAGACGATGACCTGGCGTAACCTTGATTATGAGAGGATGGACGCCAATCCGGACATGAAAAACCACTGGAAATTGGGTGAGAAGTTTTTCAAAATAGAATGGGTATGGGGTTTAAGCTATGTCAATGCCTACCATGCCCCGCATGGTATGGGGGACGAGGGGCTTTATTGGGGATTACGCCTGAATTACCCCCAAGGAGGGGATATCTGGAAACTTGACCTCTGGACGGCGCGGGCGGAAGAGTACTTACCCTATCAACCCCGGCGGGATATGTGGGCCGACCGCTTAACCGATGATACGCGTTACAATATTTTAGAGATAAAAGAAGCCGTCTGCATGCTGCCGGAATACGGTAAAAGCATCAAGTCCATCCATATTTACGAAGCGGTGCTGGAAAACGGCGTCAAGGGGCTCGATGCGTTCTGGGAGTGGTGGAAAGGGCGGGAAGGTAAATAGTCCCATCGCCCCTTTTTACCAGGCTTTTTCCGGCTTATCGCCCGGCTTGCCCGGGTGCTTCTTGTATTCCCGGTAAATAAAAACGTAAATAAGAGCAAAGCTTAAGATATCCGAAGCCGGCGCCGATACCCATACTCCCATTAGTCCCCAAAGATGACGGAAAAGGAAAAGAAACGGGATAAAAATCAGAAACTGCCGCAACATCGATAATATTAAAGACTTCTTCCCCTGGGATAGTCCCTGGAATGCCGTTATAAACATAACCGTCGGTCCGACAAACAGTATCGTAGAAAGCATAATGCGTAAAGCCGGTATTGCTTCCGCTGTTAAATCAGCATTATTACTAAAGATACCTACAATCCATGGAGCGAAAATCACCATGATAAGGGTGAGAACTGCCAGAAGCACTACCATGCCCCAAGACGCTATTTTGACCCCCTGCCACAATCGTTTATAATTACCTGCGCCGAAGTTATAACCAACGATAGGCATCAAACCGTTAGATACACCCATCACCGGCATAAAGGCAAAGTCCGATATGCGCATGACGATGCCGACGACGGCGATAATCATCGAGCCGAAAGAAGAGAGAACTTTATTAAAAAGCAAGAAAGCCAGGCTTTCCAGCAGCTGTATAACAACCGTGGGAGCGCCGACACGATAGATATCTTTCAAAATAGCCCAATCCGGGCGTAAATGGGCAAGCTTGATATGGTAAGCCGTTTTACCCGCCAGTAAGAAATATAGACCGAACAATGCCCCGAATGTTTGCGAAATAGCCGTACCCAGCGCTGCGCCAGCTACACCCATTTCCGGGAAGGGACCAATGCCGAATATCAACAACGGGTCAAGGATGATATTGAGAACCGTTGAAGAAATCATAATTATCATCGGTTTCACGGCGTCGCCGGAACCACGCAACAGGCTGGAAACATTCAAGGCAAACAGAATAAAAGGCGCGCCGTAAGAGGTAATCACCAGGTACTGCCGACTAAAATCCGTGATATCCGGCGTCGCTCCCAGTATGGGTAGTATTCTATCGGCAAAAAGAGAAACTACTGTTATAAAAATCAGTCCCCAAAGTACGCAGATAAAGAATATCTGCCCGGCGGCGCGATTAGCGGCATCGGGGTTTTTCTCGCCGAAACGCCTGGAAACAAGCGCGGCAACACCAGTGCTCGTACCACCGCCGATAGCGTAATATAGTATCTGGAAAGGTATCACTATCGTCAGGGCGGCAATGGCTTCGTAGCCAATCCTCGTCACCCAGAGAGTGTTGACGATGTTATAAAGGCTTGTCGTAATAGTGGCAGCGATGCCCGGCATACTTAACTTTATAAGCAGTCTGCCTAGCGGCGCGTCACCTAATCTTTTAGTATATTCCTGCATAATATAACCTTATGAAATCATACCTGTAAAACGACAATAAGAAATGCCAAAGCAGCGGATATATCGCTTTAAGACGGCGATAGAACGAACGCTTTATTCAGCAGCATCCACGGCGGTGCCAGTATCTGTGACCAGTAACCCAGTTAAAAATAACAGCCCAAGGCTAGTTTATTCTTTTTTGTCTTTATCCTTATCACCCCACCAGGGCGGTCCACCCCACCAAGGCGGTCCACCCCACCATCGGCGGTGGTGCCAGAACCTGCCTATTACCCAGGACAGCCCGATGATGATAAGAACTGTCGGCCAGGTATATTGCCAGACAGAGCCGGATATTGTGCCCGTTGTTACCAGTAAAGCGATAACACCAACGGCGATAATTATTGCCCCGAAAACCATATTCCTACCTCCGTGTAAAAAACCTAAAAGTGCTTAACACAATATCTTACAACTTTAGCTCTGCGGCGTCAACAATTTGGATTTCTAACATGCGCACATCCGCCAGAATGCGGTCAACGTTTTTGACCACCGTCGGAATACCGTCGGCAATATTTTTTAGTTCTTCCGCGTTTTTACGGAGAGCTTTTATTTTACTTACCATGCCTTTAATATCATATTGCTGTGTCATCTTCATACTCCTAATGCGGCCGCTGGTCAAGGAATCGCCGGCTCTTGGTCTGTGACCGCGGCAGACTCTCATAATCATGGAACTCGATATTATAACCGAGGTTGGTTGTTAACCGAAGTTGGTCGGTGAGTTTGGCTTTGATGGCGGCTTCATCCTTTTTATATTCCGGTAGTATTTCCACTTTCAGTGTGATGTCATCGATATCACCTTTTTTAGTGACGACCACCTGATATTCATTTCCGAGCTGCGGTATATTTCTAACCACTTCTTCAATCGCCATCGGCGAAAGCAGCACGCCCTTAACTTTGGTAATGTCATCGGCGCGCCCCTGAATGCCGCCTTCCAGCAAGCGGAAAGTCCGGCCGCAGTCGCATTTTTGGGTGTTCCATTGGATTAAGTCTTTCACATCAAAGCGGATACAGGGCTGCGCTATACGCCCGAAAGTAGTAACCACCATTTTACCCCGCCTCCCCGGCTCTTCGATGGTCTCGCCGGTATCAACGTCCTCTATCTCTACCAGATACATGCCTTCATTGACATGCAAGCCAGCCTGATGGGTACACATCCAACCCCAGTGCCCGATTTCCGTGCTGCCCACCTGGTCATAGACTTTTGCCCCCCAGGCATCTTCCATTCTTTTACGCGTGGCGGGAACGCTGCCGCCAGGCTCACCAGTGACGGTGATTTTACGGATATACAGGTCTTTGGGCGGGTCGATGCCCATACCGCGGGCGGTTTCCGCCATGCCCAAAACATAAGTAGGCGTAGCGCCCATCGCCGTGGCTTTAAGCTCCTGCATTTTAAGTATGCGCGCCTCGGTATTAAGGACGCCGCCGGGAATCACCTCGCAGCCGATTTTCTCCCCAGCATAATGATATGCCCAGAAGGCGATAAAGATATTATAGCCGAAGGGCAGGAAAATACGGTCCATAGGACGGTAGCCCTGCGCCCACATAGCGTAACAGTACGCCTCGGTGCTGAGTTCCCAGTCCTGCCACGTATCTGCCTGATAAATCGGTTGGCCGGTAGTGCCGCTGGTCTGGCGGTAGTCCGTCACCTGCTCCAGAGGCACGCTTAAAATATCACCGTAAGGGAAGTTATCCTTACCCGGTCCCTGCACGCTCCGCATCATCGCTTTTTCAATCTTAGGCACTTTTTTAATATCTTCGAACTTTTTCAGGTCGCCGGGCTCGATGCCGGCATCGCTGTAGAGCTTATGATAGAATTTAGAACGCTCGTAAGCCCAAGTAAAGATTTCTTTAAATTTCTTGAACTGCAGCTGCCTTAGTTTTTCGCGTGGCATTGTTTCCAGGATGGGATTCCAATATACGCTGTCATTCATCAAAAATACCTCTTCTAGTGACACATCAGGGGGTTTTTAAGTGTACTGCCTACTAACTATAATCAAAACTAATCGAAAATGGCAAGTAATTTGTTTAAGTGGTCATTTTGAAGCTAAATTCGTTCTATATGGAACAAATATATAACCTTTTAGATGTGGTAATACATTTGACAAAGGTCAATAATCGTTATAATATAGTTCTAGGTGGAACATTTCTAAACTCCCCAGAGCACTTTTAGTATTGAATTATGACCGTCAGCGAAGTAAGTAAAAGAACCGATAAAACCCCCCTGGGCACGTTATTATCCATCCTCACGTCCTTTGAGGTGCTGGCGCGCTACTTGGAAATCGAGCTGAAAGGCTATCAAGCCACCCTCATCCGCTTTAATGTCATGAGCGCCCTATTTAAAAACGGCGGCGAGATGACGCCTTCGGAAATTGCTGAAGTTGTCTTCCGCGAAAAGAACTCGATAACAGCGGTGCTGAACACCATGGAAAAACAGGGAGTTGTCCGCCGCGAGCCTTCGACTAATGACCGACGTTCGGTAAAGGTGGTCATTACTGAAAAAGGCTGGAAGGAAGTTAATCGCCTTAGTCCGGTAGCCCAGGAGTTAAGCCGCGGGGCGCTAACCTGTTTGGATAAAGAAAAGGTCGAAGAACTAGTGGAAACAATGAGGACTTTACGGGAAAACCTTTTACCCAAAATCGTTAAGTCCTTAGCTAACGGAAAACATCAATAGAAAGAGGGGATTATGTAACTGTGAAAGAAATTAGATTTCATGGAAGGGGCGGACAGGGAGCTGTGTTAGCCGCCAGGATGCTGGCAAGCGCCTTCGTGGCGGAAGGTAAATATGTCGCCAACTTCCCGATGTACGGCTTCGAAAGACGCGGCGCGCCGGTGGTGGCTTTTACGCGTATCGATGATAAGCCGATACGTGAAAAAACGCAGATTTATACCCCGGACTGCCTGATAGTTATCGACCCCGGTTTATTGACCTTACCCACGCTTTTCACAGGGCTGCAGAAAAACGGGGTATTCATTCTCAACAGCCCAAAAAAAGAACTCAAGCAGCCGAACGAGAACGTGAAAACCGGCGGTCTCGTCAATGCTACCAGTATCGCCGTGCAGGAAATCGGGCGGGATATCCCCAATACCTGTTTGCTCGGGGCTTTTGCCGCGGCGACCGGCTGGCTGAAACTGGAATCGATACTAGCCTGTTTGTCGGACTATTTAAGCGGCGATATCCTCCAGCGAAATCTTAAAAGCGCCGAGCGAGGCTACAAGGAAGTGGAGGTAATCAAATGGTAATTAAGCATCAATGGATTTTTAAGACGGAAAGCCCGTGGTCGGACGCCAACCAGAAAATGCTGGTATTGGATACCGGCAGCTGGCGCACGGAGCGACCGGTGCTGGATAAATCAAAATGCAACTACTGCGGACTCTGCGCTCTGTACTGTCCGCCGCAGTGTATGAAAGATATGGGCGACCATTATGAAGCAAATCTGGCTTTCTGCAAGGGCTGCGGCATTTGCGCTCATGAATGCCCCAAGCAAGCCTACACCATGAAGCCGGAAGGAGAGTTCACCAATGAAGGCTAAAAAAGGCAAAGTAAGTGTCATGACGGGCAATGTGGCGGCGGCTAATATCGCCAGACTGTGCCGTCCGGAGGTTGTTGCCTGCTACCCTATTACCCCGCAGAGTGAAGTGGCGGAATCAATGTCGAGCTTCGTGGCGGATGGTTCACTGGATGCCGAAATTGTTGAGGTGGAAGGCGAAAACTCGGCGATGAATGTCGTCCTCGCCGCCAGCGTGGCTGGGGCGCGGACTTTCACCGCTACGTCTTCTTACGGTTTAGTTTATATGTATGACGCAATGATGCAGGCGTCCGGTTATCGGGCGCCGGTAGTTATGGTCAATGTTAACCGCGAGACGCCGGGCATACATGCTGTTTCTTCCGGCCAGCAGGACATGATATCAACGCGTGATTCTGGCTGGGTGCAAATAATTGTCGAAAACAACCAGGAAATTATCGACCAGATAATCATGGCTTACAGACTTGCTGAAGATTTCGACATACAACTACCGGTAATGGTGAACTACGACGGTTACTATCTATCCTACCTTGCGGAGGCTGTCGAGATGCCTGACCAGGCAGATGTTGACGCCTTCCTGGCGCCTTTGAAAAACCAACCGCAGCGACCCCGCATCATCCCCGGAAAATCCACCGGCTGCGGCACACACGGTATCGAGATGGGTTATGTTGAAGCCCGCTATAAGCACTGGTCGGCACTAGAGAGAGCGAAGCAAAAAGTTGACGATATCGATAAAGAGTTCGGCGAATATTTCGGGCGGAGTTATGGCGGTCAGATAGAGGAATACCGCCTGGACGATGCCGATATCGCTATTGTTACCTCCGGCAGCGCTGCCGGCACTGCTAAAACCGTCGTCGACGCCAAGCGTAATGAGGGGGTAAAAGTGGGGCTGGTGAAAATAAGATTGTTCCGTCCTTTCCCGGAAGAGCGGTTGACAAAGGCTCTTAAGGGTAAAAAAGCCATCGGCGTTATCGACCGCAGTGTCTGCTTCGGCTGGAAGTACGGACCGATGTGCACCGAGCTTAAAGCCATCACCCCGTCCATCGGCGCAGTGCCCATCTTAAGCTATATCGATGGACTGGCTAATTTAGATATTACTACCCCGCATATCAGTAGAGTGGTCGATGAAGTCAACGCCGCGGCAAAGGGCAAGGCTTACCAGGACGTAACCTGGATTCCGATGGAGTAATGAGGTAAAGAAGATGGTAGAAGCAACTAAGAAAAGAAACAGAGTTTTTGATTACTACACTACCGAAGACCAGTTCTCCGGCGGCGTTGCCTGGTGTGCTGGCTGTCCGCTGGAATTAATCGCCAGGACCGTGCCCAAAGTAATGGGCAAGAACGTGGTCTTCGTCGGCACGCCTTCCTGCTCGGCGCCGGTTCTGCATGGACAAAACATCGGCGCCTGGCATAAGCTTTCCTATCTCGCCTGCGTCATGACGGGAGTCGCCTCCAGCGCCACTGGTTTATCCCGATATTTCCGTCGGACAAAGCAGGATGCTACGGTAGTCTGTTTTACCGGCGATGGCTGTGCCACGGATATCGGCTTTCAAGTTTTAAGTGGTGCCGCCGAAAGAAACGAGCATATTATCTACCTGGCTTACGATAATGAAGGCTACATGAACACCGGTAACCAGCGTAGCAGCTCAACGCAAAAGGGCGCCGCCACCACTACGACGCCGGTGGGTAAGGTAGGCAAGGGCAAACCAACCGCCCAGAAAAATATGACGATGATTATGCTGATGCATAAGCCTAGATATATGGCTACGGCTAATCCGGCGTATCCGGAGGACTTCGCCAAGAAACTTCAGAAAGCTAAAGAAGCCGCCAAAGAAGGTTTTGTTTATCTGCATGTTTTCTCGCCGTGCCCGGTCGGCTGGCGTATCGACTCCAACATGGTTATCGAAGTCTGCCGCACGGCAGTACGTACCAACTGGTTCCCGCTTTGGGAAGCAGAAAACGGCAAGCCTAGGCTAACCGTAGAAGTTGCTAGTCCTAAACCGATAACGGAATTCACTAAATTGATGCGTAAATTCTCGCATCTTAAAGAAGACGGCATCGCCGAGTTACAGAAACAAGTAGATGAGCGTTATGCCCTGCTGAAAACACTGATTAACGCTTACGCCGAAAAAGCATAATTAAATAAAACCGAGAGACCATCGCGGCGGAGTAATTCGCCCGGTGGTCTTTCTTTTTTGGTTCAACGTGTCCAAACCTCTCTCTTACTCTCCCTCTCCGTTGACAGAGAGGGAGACAAAAGATAATATGATTGGAATGAGAAACCAAGATAAAAGATGGCATACAAATCCAGACTTATGGGAAAAGCTTAAGCCAATTGCTCGTGAGATGAGAGGTAAACAGACAGAAGCTGAAAGTCTATTATGGCAACACCTCCGCAGACATCATTTACGCGGTCTAAGTTTTAGGAGACAACATAGTATAGGTCAGTTTATCGTAGATTTTTATTGCGCTAAAGAACGACTAGTGATAGAGGTTGACGGCTCGCTACACCAATATCAAGTAGATGAAGATTTGATAAGACAGGAATTTCTAAAAAGTCTTAATCTAAAAATGTTACGTTTTACTAATGACTCCATACTGAATAGTATTGATAAAGTAATAAAAAAAATAGAGTTTAATTTATCGAGCACCGACTAGTTCCCTCTCTCTGCCAGCGGAGAGAGGGTCAGGGAGAGAGGTCGGGTTTTTAGTGTTGAACACAATAATTAGAGTATAATTATTCTAAGTCCAATAAGGGTATAAAAGTTATGGCGGCAATCATCTATATCGGTACTTCCGGCTGGTCTTACCCTAAAGGTGAAGGCACCTGGCAGGGTTTTTTCTATCCCCCGGGCAAGATAAATGAGCTTGAGTTTTATAGCCAGTTTTTCAACACCGTAGAAATCAATTCTTCTTTTTACCGTCCACCGAACCCCGGTTATGTTTATAACTGGGCTAAACATGTGCCCAAGGGATTCCTTTTCGCGGTAAAACTCTGGCAAAAGTTCACCCACCCTAAGATGTTTAAAGAAGCCACCGGTGAAGACGCCGTTATTTCTCAAGATGATGTTGACCTTTTTAAAAAATGCATCGAACCGCTGGCTAAATACGGTAAACTTGGGGCATTGCTAGCGCAGTTTCCGCCCAGTTTTAAAAACGATGATTATGGAAGACAAATGCTTGAAGCTATCGCCAAAACCTTCGGGGAATACAGACTGGCGGTGGAATTAAGGCATCGTTCCTGGAGCGATGATAAAAGCACCGCTAAATTTCTCAAGGAAAACAACATGGCTTGGGTAAATATTGACGAGCCTAAGTTCAGCACTTCGATAGCTATGGAGACGCCCGTGACGGCGGAAATCGCTTACTTTCGTTTTCATGGTCGAAACGCTAAAGACTGGTGGAGCGGTAATGGCGAACAGCGCTACCGGTATCATTATAATGAAACAGAAATCAATGAATTAGCCGAGCGGGTCAAAGCCGCCGCGGAAAAAACAAGGTTGCTTTTCGCCTTCTTCAATAATCACTGGCAGGCTTATGCCCCGCGCAATGCCAACGACCTCAAGAAAGCGCTGAAAATGCCTTTCGAACAATTGCCGCTTAACCTTGAAATAATGCAGGATAAAAGCGATACTAAAAAGAAAAAGGACGACCGCTAGGACATGCTTGACGAACTATCGGTAAAAGACTTCGGCATCATCGAAGAGATAAACTGGAAGCCATCCACCGGCTTGAATGTTATTACCGGCGAAACCGGCGCCGGCAAGTCGCTGGTGGTGGACGCCGTTGAAGCATTATTATCCGGTCAGGCTAAAGAAGAAGACGTCCGTCACGGCGCTTCCGAAGCCCGGGTCGAAGGGGTTTTCCATCAGGATAATGGCGAGCAGAATCGGTCCCTGCAAACTCTGCTAACGGAAAAGGGACTTGATGCCGGCGATGGGACCATTCTCTTTGCCTGCGAAATCAGGCGGCAGGGTCGCACTACGCCGCGGGTAAATCGGCAGGCGGTATCCAGAGCGTTGCTTAAGGATATCGGCGCGGCGATGGTCGATATTCACGGCCAAAGCGAGCACCTCTCTCTCCTCAATAAAAGCCACCATCTGGACTATCTGGACGCTTATGCGCACACACTGGAAAAACGACATGGTTTTGGAGATAAAGCTTCAGCATTGCATCAGATGGAGCGGGAAATCCAGTCGTTATCTCGCGATGAAAAAGAACTAACCCGACACATTGAGTTACTCAATTTCCAGATTGATGAGATAAAAAAGGCGGAATTGCAGGAAGGCGAAGAAGAAGCGTTACAAAAAGAACTAACTATCCTGACATCCGCGGAAAAACTAAAAGCGGCGTCTTTTGAAATTTATCGTATCCTTTACGGCGAAGACAGCGCCATGACTGCTAATTCGGCTCTCGATAAAGTCAACGAAACCCTCCCGCTGATGAAGCAGCTCGTCGATACCGATTCGTCGCTACAGCCCAAAATGACTAATCTTGAGGGAATCATTAACGGACTTGAAGAGCTGGCACGGGAAATCCACGCTTACGGCGATAACCTCAACTTCGACCCACAACGACTCGAAGAGGTGCAGAATCGGCTTGAACTCATCAAGACTTTAAAACGCAAGTACGGGAACTCTATCAATGAGGTGTTAGCTTACCTCACCAAAGCCGAAAAAGAAGTAGCCGGGCTGACCTCCTCTACCGAACGGCGTGAAGAGCTGGAAAAACAACGTGAACAACTAAAAAAAGAAATGGGTATTCTTGCCGCCAAGCTTTCGCAGGAGCGGCAAAAAGCGGCACATAAAATTGCCGCAGCAGTGAAGAAAGAACTCGCCGAACTAAGTATGGGACGAGTGGAATTCTTCGTCTCGATTACGCAAGAGCCTTCTCCGGATGGAATTCCTTTGCCCGATGGTAATTTTTATAAGTTCAACAACTCTGGCGTGGACGACGTGGCTTTCCTGGCATCCACTAATCCGGGCGAGCCGGCTAAAGCCCTGGATAAAATCGCCTCGACCGGCGAGATATCGCGCTTCATGTTGGCGTTGAAAAGCGCTCTGGCGGAAGCGGACACGATTCCAGTGCTCATCTTCGATGAAATTGATATCGGCATCGGCGGTCGCAGCGGGGAGGTTATCGGCCGAAAACTTTGGAAACTGGCGCAGAACCATCAGGTCATTTGCGTGACGCATTTACCGCAAATTGCCGCCTTCGCCGACGCCCAGTATCGCGTCAGCAAACGAACTGCCCGCGACCGTACGGTCAGCACCATTGAACCACTTCAAGGGGAGGCGCGGGAAAAAGAGCTGGCGATGATGATTGGCGGTCAGCAATATACGGAAAGCGCTTTAAAAGCCGCGCGGGAATTAATAGAAAAAGCAGCAGCATGGAAAAAAGACTTGAAAAAAGAATAGGGCGTATAGTTAAGTCCTATACGCCCTTCTTATCTTAATTTAATATCAGTTTATGGTGTGGTTATTCGTTCGATTTTCGACGCTCCAGATAAGTTGATATCTCCAAGTTCAGGATTCCCGGCATATCCCACTGAAGAGGCACCGCTAAGGTCAACATCCAATCTCCCATTTATATTTAGATTGGCGTGACTCGCCCCGCTAAACTTAATATAGGCGTTATTTACGGTAAAACTCACCCCATCGACACTACTGGCGCCGGAGCCATCAATCTTAATATTCCCACCCGAACCGGTGAGATTGACATGACTCGCTCCGGAAAGTTTGATTTCAGAGCTTGCCGCGACTAGTTTGCCGGTCATTTCACTGGCACCAGATAATTCAGCGAAGAAACCGCCGGTTCCCATATCAATGTCCAGCTTGCTTGCCCCGGATAAATGTAACTTTAAGTCCTGAAGGGAGTGGAAGCCACTGACCGTACCTCTAGAAGCTCCTGAAAGGCCTAACTCTTTAAGAACCGGCATGGTCACGGTTAGCTTCGGTGAGACGAACCAATTGAAGAACCAGGTATTAACACCAATTACCAGAGTGCTGCCGTCTTGGTGCACATCTATATGTTCGAAGGCATTTTCACCGGCAGTGATAGTGACTGAATAACTATCCGATTGCGTAATTGTTACCTCGAAACTGTACCCGGCGTCAATACCGGTGAAGTCTTTAAAATCATAGTTTTTCGTGGTGACGGGACCAGCTTTCTCCGATAGATCAACAACATCACAACTCGTGAGTATTATCCCCGAGATGATTACCCCGACGATGAGGATAGCGATTAATATTTTGTTCATTTTACGTCCTCCAAAGATTACCAAATTATTCTTTTACGAGCATTACTTTTGCCCACATTCCGTGCAGTTTACCCATATATTTTGCCAGATGCATCGTGGCAAAAAGCAGTAATATGCCGCCGATGACGAAAAAGGGTATAGACCAGGTTGCGAAGTAATACCCGTGGTGACCAATGACAAACGCCGGCAAATCGTAGATATGCTGCCAGATAGGGTTGGTTATTAAGTATACCGAGCCGCCAATCAGGCAGACGAAAACAGTAAAGTAGACGATGCCTAACGGCATCTGCATTATCATATAAACAACAGCCGTCCAAGTCTGTCTTTCTTTAAACATAGTTATGAACTTTTGCCACCAGCCGATGTCCTTACGCGAGAAAAGCGGTCGGCGGGGCATTCTTACACCCAACACGGCTTCGATAAGGCGACCTTCTACCAGGGCGATGCCCCGCGCCGAAAGCAGGAAAAGTGCCAGAATCGGCAAACCAACAATAAGGACCAGTAACCCGGCTGATAATGATAATCCTGTCACTGCCCAGGTAAAATAGGCGATACCCGTGCCCATGGCTAAGATAAGGTAGAATAAAGACCCCCATGCCCTTGCCTCGCCGAAAACGCCGAAGAAGCGGGTGTACCACGGTCGCGTATCTGGGGCTACAGGAGCAGCGGGCGGTGCCGGCGGTGGCGGTGTTTTTATTACCTCCGGAGCGGGGCGACCAAAGGAGGAGGGAGTGCGAGACTCGATGTCTTTATAGGCAGCGGCAATTTCCTTAGGCGTGCCGTATTTTTCGATAATCTGCTCCAGCGCTTTGGCTTCGGCGCCAGGTGTTTTGCTTTTGACGGTATTAGCTAGAGCCGTCCTCAAATATTCTTCAGCGTCCGATAAAGCATCTTGTATAGTAGCGCGGTCGCTGCCGGCTAGTTCTTTCTTCAACTCGGATAGGTACTGCTCAATACTGTTAATCATGTTCTCCTCCTTTAAGGACGTTATTTACAAGGTCGCTGGTCTGCTGCCAGATTTCTCTCCACTTCATCAGAGTCTGACGACCAGCTTTAGTTATTTTGTAATAGCGCCGGGGCGGTCCGGCGACGGAAGGCTCGACTTCACTTTGAAGCAAACTGGCGGCTTCCAATGAACGAAGTACCGGATAAAGTGCGCCCTGTTTCATAATGTCAACGTCTTTGGTTTGTTTTTCGATGAGTTTGGCTATCTGGTAGCCATACATTGGTTTAGTAGCTTTTTCCAATACCCCCAATAAAACCAGCGCCGCCGTACCACCGTTGAGTTCCTTTTGAAATTTTTTAATGGCTTCTACTATTTCATCCAAAGTAGCCCTCCACCGCAATACCTGCGGATTTATTAGGTTTATAATGTTATTAATTAAATAGTAATGATAAGTTAATAATAGTCTCAAGCAAATATTTTGTCAATAGTAATTACGTCAATTCTGGGGGAAATAGAGGTAGATATGGTTATAGGATTATATAAATATATAGATTTTCTTTATATATTAGCGATTATCTATGAATATATCTCGTAATCGATAATATTACGTTTGATATTCTAAAGCCTTCCGTCCGGAGTATTCCTGGCGGGTGTACCAGGTTTGTACCGCGGCGGCAACCTCGACGGTAGAATCAAACACCCTTAAGAGGTCGACGTCTTGCAGCGAAATGTTGCCTTCGGCAAGAACGGTGTTTTTCAACCAATCTAAAAACCCAGCCCAGTATTCACTGGAATACATGATGACGGGGAAGGGTTTGATTTTATGCGTCTGGATTAGAGTAAGAATTTCCGTCAATTCGTCCATCGTGCCCAAGCCGCCCGGCATAATAATGAAGGCGGTAGCGTACTTCACCAGCATTACCTTGCGCACGAAGAAATGATGAAAAGTAATTGTTTTTTCGGCATAAACATTACATACCTGCTCGACCGGCAACTCAATATTAAGCCCGACGGATTTAACGCCTGCCTTACTTGCTCCCAGGTTCGCAGCTTCCATCACGCCAGGTCCCCCACCGGTCATAATGTTAAAGCCAGCTTTGCCCAACAGGTAAGCAATTTCTTGAGTCTGCTTATACAATTTATTATTAGGTTTGATACGAGCGGAGCCGTAAATAGTTACCGCCGGCACGATATCGGCTAGGGTATCGAAGCCTTCGACAAACTCTCCCATGATACGGAACATCCGCCAAGATTCTTCTTTAGCCATTTGATTGATTTCATACTCGCCACTCATAGACCCTCCTCAAGAGGAATTTACATTAGTTTTTATTTCAGCCTGACGGTTGAGTTATATTTCGGTACAGAATTTTCGTATCCGGTATTTTTGTTTAATAATTTACTGAACTCGGTGGCGGCTTCGTTTTCGCCGTGGGTGATAAAAATATGTTTTGGCGTTACAGATAATTGAGAAAGCCATTTCATCAGGTCGTCTCTATCAGCGTGGGCGGAGAATCCCTTAATCTGGGCAATGCGGGCACGGACGGGATATTGCTGGCCATGGATTCTAACATTTTTCGCGCCGTCGAGTATCAGTCTGCCCAGTGTGCCTACTGCCTGATAGCCGACGAATAATATAGTACATTCCGGTCGGGAAATGTTTTGAATAAGGTGATGTTTAATGCGGCCGCCGTTGCACATGCCGGCTCCGGCGATTATCATAATCGTGCCTTTAATGGAGTTTAAAGTTTTTGATTCTTCTACCGTTTCTACCATTTTTAATCCAGGAAAATCAAAAGGTGAACGGTGCTGGCTGATCAGCTTTCTCATATCATCATCCATCAATTCGGCGTAGCGTTTAAATACTTCGGTGATTTGTATCGCCATCGGACTATCGAGGTAAACCTCCAAAGCTGGTATGCGTTTTTCCATGGAAAGGTTATTAAGGTAATAAAGGATTTCCTGGGCGCGCTGTAAAGCGAAACTGGGGACGACGATATTACCGCGGGCGGCGAAAGCACTCTTGACGATTTCCTCCAGCTCATTACTGATATCCTCGGTGCCTTCGTGGATGCGGTCGCCATAGGTTGACTCCATCACAATATAATCCGTAAAGCGGAACATGCTGGGGTCGTGCAAGAAGGGCCGGTTCCAGCGTCCGATATCGCCAGAGAAAATGATGCTTCTTTTTTCGCCGTTTTGTTTAATCCTTAGCTTAATCATCGCCGAACCCAGCACATGGCCGGCGTCAAAAAAAGTGGCTTCGATGCCGTGACCGATATCGATGGTCTGATTATACTCCACAGTCGAAAAAAGAGGGAAAGTTTTTTCGGCATCAGCGACGGTATAAAGAGGTTCTTCCGGATAGCGTCTCTTTTTGCCCTCCCGCAGATGTCTCTTTTTCTTATAAGCGGCGTCTTCTTCCTGTAAATGGGCTGAATCTATCAGCATAATTTTCGTGATATCCGCGGTGGCTGGCGTGCAATAAACCCTGCCCTGGAATCCGTCCTTGACCAATTTCGGAAGCAAACCGGAGTGGTCTAGATGGGCATGGGTTAAAAATACAGCCTCCAGTTTCTTTGGTTTACAATGGAAAGGCTCCCAGTTTCTATATTGGAATTTTCTTTCCTGGTACAGACCGCAATCTACAAGAACGGTAGTATTATTTGTCTCTATCATATAGCGGGAGCCGGTCACGCCGCGGGCAGCGCCCATAAAGGTGAGTTTAATATCCATTGGTTTAATAATATCATCTGCGGGGATGGGATACCACTTGGGCGAATATAAAAAAAGATACAATAACCAAACATCTAATTATCGCTTGATTATTGTATCCTTTAACCTTTTCAGGACAAGTCTTAATTATTGGTTAACTTTTAGTTACCCGACAAACAACTCTACTTTAGCCGGTCCGGTAACTTTATTAAGCTCGGTGGTGAAAGTCGCCCAATCAAATTTTGTGCGCTTGCGATACTGGTAATTGAGATTCACCCTATCCTCAATGACGGACATCGTCACCATTCTTAAGCCAGGTAACTGTTCCATAAGGAAAGCAGAGAGTTTATTTTCCACTTGGGCATAAGCGCTCTGGTCAACGGAAATCATTAACTGCCCTCGCCCGAATACATTGAAACGGTTGCGGGTCAACCAGTGAATACCTAGAGCTACGAAGACGAAGATGATAAGAACCGAGGTAATCAGGAAGTTATTGGTAGCGGCGCCGATGGATGAAGCAATTAAAAGTAGCAAGAAACCTATTTCTGCTGGGTCTTTGACCGGCGTGCGGAAACGGACGAAGGATAGCGCGCCCAGCAAGCCTAGCGATAGCGGTATCGATACCTGGATGCCCAGGAAGAGGGCGGTAATCGCCGGACCGCCGATGATAAAGGTGCGGTGCACCCCCGCCCCGATATGCCTCGACCCGTAGAACATCTGGTATAAAAGGTAAATAACAATCGAAGCTAAAATGGAGAATCCCAGGTCGACGATGATTTGATTCATACTTAACGGAGTCCCTAAACTTTGAATATAGTGCCAGAGATCACTCATGAAATATCCTCCTTTTTACGTTGAAACCTTTTGCTCTACACGGATAAAATAGGCGTCCAGGCAGCCGCCGTATTTGGAAAATCTACTCCAGTCCACATCCAGTTGCTTCATATAGCGTAGTGTTACTGGCAGCTCGATAGAGGGACCTTTAACCTCGAGAACGCCTCCTTCAAGGCGTACCTCTCTGCCTTGCCTGCCAAACTCTGGCGCTACAACCGAGGCGCTGATATCATAGTCTAAACAAACCCGCGTACCGGTTTGCATCTCGCTAAAGCGGTAACGCTGATATGTTATGAATATTATCGGCTTGATGGGCTGTCCCGGGAAATACCCAAATTTTGCCAATGACTGTAGAATGGTCGTTTTATCTAAAATGCCGCGACTCAAATTTTCTAATTTTAAAGAATCTGGCGGTACGGTGAATTTCTTACGCTGTTTGCTGCTGGCGAAGCCCTCTCTCGATTTCAGTTCGAGGTAAACCGGCACTTCGCCGTTCTCTTTAGCATCGGAGCCATACCAGCGAATACGCACTTTATTCTTTTTATATTCACCAGCCGCCGATTTCTCGTACTGGTCAAGGTCGGCGGTATCAAAATATAAACTAAAAACGCGGTCTTTGGGGTATTCCCTATCCGCCCGGCAAATCTGACGTAAAAAGGTGTAAGCTAAACCGATATCCGAGGGACGAATAGCGAATTTCCGCTCGAACCTTTGCGGATGTTTTACCTGATTAGGTACGGATGATTTTTCGAATAATTCAGGGCTATTAATTTTCTACCTCCGGGTGTTTTCTTACTTTGTTGTATACATATCCGCCATCCACATGCTGCCGCCATTGCCTAAGCTGGGGATGCCTCGACTCGATCTTTCACCATTGAGCTGCTGTTGTATCGATTCGTGCCGAGCAATAATAGTAGTCTTAAGACCAAGGCTGTTAGGCCCAAAACCTGGCTGACGCGGTGGCTGCGGCGACATTAGTGGACCATATAAGCTTTGCAAGAATTGGTCCGCATTCTCTTTCGTTAAAGTTTTTCTAAGTTTGGGTATATCTTTATCAGGGTTAAATTTCATCATTAATTCCCAAAGAGCACCAACACCAAAGTTTTTACGAAGATTTGAAGTTTCAATGGGACTAATCATAAAAGGCATCATCGGCATTTGTCCTCCCGCCTCAAACCCTTCAAAAATATCCGGCGGCCTCAAGTCTTCGGTGAGACACCGTATAAAGTCTTCATGAGTATAGAAAGCCTCGGTATCCGCTTTGACGTAAGGACTTATCAAATCTACCAAATGGTCGATGCGCGGCAGTATAACATCTAGTGACATAGGACCGTCTAATAATTCCTGCATATATTGGTGATACTTATCCAAATATGGTTTGTAAGATAAAAGCCGGTTGGCTAAGGGGAATCTTTTCATCGGGCCGGCGGTTGGTTCATCGATATAATAATTGATAATGCCGTCTTTACGGATGCCCCCATTAAAAGTGCCGAAGGTCATATTCAAGTCCCAGGGGATAATAGTGAATTTACCGTTATCTTCATACAAATATGTGTTGTGCCCGATGCCGATGTAGTTATCCAGATGTACGATGCCATCCGATACCGCCAGGAATCTTAACGTTTCATCAACATCCAGCACCTTTTCTATTTCCTGCGGAAAGGTGTCATTGGGTTCGTTGTTAAGAACATCCAGAAGCTTAAATAGAGCGGTATGATCTGGATTTGCCTGGTTAGTCTTCAGTCCGACGCCCTCAATAAAAGTAGTTGGCATTACCATATTCATAAACGGCATAGACTGATTTTCAGACCGGAAATTCAAGGCAGTATCTTCATCACCCAGGAGATTAAGAATATCTATTAATGGACCACCCCCGAGATTTTCTGATAACGCAGGGTTTTCCTGTTGCGTTGGCATTGGCATCGGAGGAGCTTTAGCAAACATTGTAAATTTAGTATAGGCATTTTCTTCCGTCCAATCTAAGCGCGCCGAGGATACTTCGGGTTTATAGAGGTTGCCTCCATTATTCGAAAAATATCTCGCGAGAAATGACTTATCAACCGATTCCGCCATCGTATAAACACCGAGATGGTGGTCATTAACATAGAGGTCGACTATCGACGCGCGGGGAGACGGAACACCCATTTCCGCAAATATTTGATAAGAGATAACATCGCGGATGAAAGTTGGGTCGCTCCAGCCATTATTGAAATGCACTTTTTTCATGCCATGGAAAGAGCGCGCTGTGTTGAAAAGGTTAAAATCAATGGCTAGTGGAAAGCGGTCGCTTTGCCAAAAAACAGTCTGTTGCAGCGAGGCGTTACCCTTGGTCCTGACGGCGACATCCGGCACCAGCTCGTCGTCAAACCAGAAGTCAGCTTTATAATAGTCTTTGGTAAAAGCATTCTTTACTAAATCTTGCCAGTCGCTTTCCGGCATGACGATGCGTGCTGTAGCTACTTTATCATCGTAAAAAGGATTGATATCAGGATTGCCGCTATTAGCTTCCGGAGTGACGGTGCAGCCTGATAAATAAGGGGTGAGAAATACTAATACAAGTAAAATCGCGAATAAAAATTTAGCCTTATGCCACATTGTATAATTCTAATACTTAATTATTAAAAACATGTGCTAGGTGCCGATAAAAAGTAGATTTTTTAGCACATGTCGCTATGAGGATATCAAAAATTTTAAATAAATGCAAATACAACATTAGGCTGGTAAAGGGTAACGCAATAAAACAATGTATGCGTCACCCTTTTTCCCTTGGTTATTTACGGCGTCCAATTACCCTTATTAAAGCGAAATATCTGCCCGCATCGGCTTTTAGTACCTCCGCTTCTGAAGGGAAGATAAGCGTACCAGCCTCATTGCAGGCATTTTCGTATTGCAGCCAGTCTTTCCAGCCATCCTTTAAGACGTCCGCCGTTTCTACCGTTATCGAACTCATCCTTTCCCAGTGATTACGCCACCAGGCAGAGGTATGGAAACACCAACATTCGTCTACCCAAAAAGAAGTGCTATTTTTTCGTTTTTTAGTTAAATGCTTCGGAACTACTGCACCAAAGTACTTTAACCACCCCGGTACGACAATGCCGATTTGCCCGCCAGGCTTTACAAATTTCTGGAAGTAAGACAAATAGAGGTCGTCAGTGCCATAATACTGGTAAGAGTCCAGCGACACTATCGCATCGAAGAAACCCTCGGCATAGGGCAGGTCATGCGCTTCGGCGTGAATCGGACAGATTTGGTCTTCCATTCCTGCTTCTTTAATACGCTGCCAGTTTTCCGCGGCGCTTATCCAGAGGTCGTTAGCCCAAACCTTTACCCCGAACTCTTTCGCGAGGAAGATAGAGCTTAACGCCTTACCGCATCCCATATCCAGCACGCGCATCCCCGGTTTAAGCTCCATTTTTTCACAGAGCCACTCCGCCAGCCAGAGTACGTTAGGACCCATCCATCCTTTTAAGACCCACTCGGGGTCATATTTAGCCGAGCGAGGATAGCGGTCGTTCTTCAATAGCTCCGTCATTCTTTTTTTGGTTATTTTCATGATTACTCCTTTGTGTATCTTAATCAGCCGCCAAAAGGGAAGATATGTTAGGTTACAGGGCAAGAGTAATGGGATAACGTTATATATTGAGATTATTTTAGGATAGTAAACTAAATACTGGAGCGGGAGACGAGATTCGAACTCGCGACTTTCTGCTTGGGAAGCAGACATTCTACCACTGAATTACTCCCGCCCTAAAGCTTTATAATTTTAGCCCAAAAGGCCTGTGTTGTAAAGACTTTTTACAGCTATGTCTGCTAGAAGTATATTTTATAAATAGTGTACTTAGTGTAACATTTGACTTTTTTTCTAGGCATTGATATACTCGCCATGAACGATTTGTATTCGGAACATTTCCGGTCTAATTGTTTCAATTTCTAGGATATCAAAAAATATTAAGGAGGATTTAGGTATGTCCGGAGATTTTGTGAATTTGTTGGCTGATTTAAAAGAGGAAGAGGTACTCAAGCTGACCAAACAGCGGCTTGATTCGAAAGAAGACCCCCTCAAAATCCTCGAAGACGCTCGGAAGGGTATGGAAATCGTCGGCAAGCGGTTTGCCGGCGGCGAATACTTCCTGCCCGAGCTCGTCTTTTCCGGCGAGCTGCTCGCGCAGATTACTGCTATCGTGAAACCCCATCTCTCGGGGTCGGGGGTCCAGGTTAAGAAAATCGGCAAGGTCGTCATCGGCACAGTCGCCGGTGATATCCATGATATCGGCTTAAACATCGTCGATTTCATGCTCGATGTCAACGGCTTCGAGGTCACCAACCTCGGCGTCGATGTCCCGGTAGCAAAATTCGTTAAAGCCATGCAGGATACCAAGGCGCCTGTTCTCGGCTTAAGCGGATTTCTTACCCCCGCCTTCGATGCCATGAAAGAAACCGTTGAGGCATTGGATAAAGCCGGTCTGCGCAAGAATATCAAAATCATGATTGGCGGCGGCCAGATGGACGATGAGGTCCGCAAGTACGCCAAAGCCGATGCCTTCGGTAAAGACGCCATGGCGGCAGTTACACTCACCAAACAATGGTACGGTTTGAAATAATATGGAAAAGACATGGGCGGAGTTGACTCCTCAAGAAAAGCAGGAACAGCGCTTTAAGCGGTGGCTTTCTCCGCCAGGTGTCACCTTTGCCAACCCGCAGGTAGAGAAAGCCTATAAAGAAAGAGTCACCAGGTTCATGAAGGCTTTCACCCTGCAGAAACCTGATAGGGTGCCCTGTATCCTGCCTACTGGGTTTTTTGCCGCTTCATACGCCGGCACCAATCTTGGAGAAGTCATGTATGACTATGACAAGATGAAAAGCGCCTGGCGTAAAATGCTGCATGACTTCGCTGATGCGGATACTTATGTTGCCCCCGCCCTTGTGCCGCCCGGCCGTTCATTGGAAGCGATAGATTATAAGCTGTATAAATGGCCTGGACACGGTCTTTCCAAGACTACCCTTTCATATCAGGCGGTCGAGGGCGAGTGGATGAAAGCCGACGAATACGACGCTCTTATCCGCGACCCCTCCGATTTCTGGTTGCGGACTTATCTACCGAGGGTTTTTGGGGCGTTTAAGGCTTTTAACCAATTACCGACGTGGACGAGTTTTGAAGAAATAGCCACAATGTCCTTCATACCCTTCGGCAATCCGGACGTGCAGGCTGGTTTTAACGCCATCATGAAAGCCGGCACGGAAAGTCTTAAATGGATTGCGGCTGTCGGTGAGGTCGCTGCCGAATCGTCAGCGATGGGATTCCCTGGGATTATGAGTGGGCTGGCTAAAGCCCCCTTCGATACCCTGGGCGATACCCTACGCGGGACGCAGGGCGTGATGATGGATATGTTCCAGCGCCCGCAAAAACTCCACGAAGCCATGGAAAGATTAGTCCCTATTATTGTCCACGGGGCTTTATCAACAGTGGCTAATGCCGCGGCACCTATTATCATCATGCCGCTCCATAAAGGCGCTGATAGCTTCATGTCTATTAAACAGTACGAAACCTTCTACTGGCCTACGTTTAAAAAAGTGGTCATGGCGATGGTCAATGAAGGCGTCTACCCCATACTCTTCGCCGAGGGGAGTTATAACAAACGACTGGATATCATCGGCGACTTCCCTAAGGGCTCGGTTGCCTGGTACTTCGACCAGACGGATATTTTCGAGGCGAAGAAAAAAATCGGCAATAAATGCTGCATCATCGGCAACGTGCCAACCTCGTTAATCATGACGGGCACGCCGCAGCAGGTAAAAGAGCATTGCCGGAAACTTATCGAGGGCTGCGGCAAGGGCGGCGGTTACGTCCTCGCTGGTGGCGCAAATGTTGATGCAGGCAATCCGGAAAACCTGCGCGCTATGATGGCGGCAGTAAAAGAATACGGCGTATACAAGTAAATTAAAGATATTAGCTATTTGCTGAAGGCAGGCATTTTCGCACCGTTTCTATAGGTGGGGGAATGCCTGTTAGTTCAAGCGATATATTTCTGGAGGTTTAAGATGGCAAAACAATGGTCGGAAATGACCTGGCAGGAAAAGCGCGAGGAAAGATTTAAAAAGTGGCTCTCTCCCCCCGGTGTAAAATTACCTAATGCGGAAATAGAGAAAAAGTATCAAGCCCGCCTCACCCGCATGATTAAAGCCATTAAGATGGAAATTCCTGACCGCGTCCCCATTCACCTAGCCGCGAACTCCTTCGTCGCTTACAATGCCGGTCATACTTTCAAAGACGTTCTCTATGATTATTCTTTGATTAAACCCTCCTGGATAAAATTCCTCGACGAGTTCGAACAAGATTCCGCCGATGCCCCCGGCTTTTTCTCCGCCAGGGTCTATGAAATCCTCGATTATAAATTAAACAAGTGGCCCGGGCATGGTTTGCCGGATAACTCTACCCTGCCTAATTTTGTGGAAAAAGAATATATGCAGGCTGATGAGTACGACCTCTTTATGAAAGAGCCTTTCGACTTCGGCGTGCGTCGTTTTACACCCCGCACCTGGGGCGCCTTCGAGCTTCTGGCTAATATCGGTCCCTTAACCTCCTATCAAGGCCTCCCCGACCAACTGATGATGATGTGCCAGGACCCAAGATTTTTGAAGCTCGCTAAATCCATCTATGAAGCCAGCCAGGAAAGCGTTAAACACCAAAAGGTAATGGGCGAATGCGCCCAGGAATCTCTAAACAGGGGCTTCCCTCCCTTAATGGGCGGCGTGACGCTGGCGCCTTTTGATGTTGTAGCGGATATGCTACGCGGCACGCATGGCTCGGTGATGGATATGTATCGCCAGCCGGAAAAACTCCTTGAAGCGCTGGAATATATCACCAAGAACAGCATCGAGTCAACCGTAGGTATGGTTAATATGGCGCGCAGTCCTATCGTCTTCGTGCCCATGCATAAAGGCGATAAAAGCTTCATGTCTATCAAGCAGTTTGAAAAATTTTACTGGCCTACCTTCCGTAAACTCCTCTTGGGCGTGGTTAACGAAGGCTGTGTGCCAATGATGGTCATTGACGGCGAATATGATGAAGCACGCCTGAAACTCATCAGCGAATTACCGAAATCATCTGTCGTTTGGACAATGGAAAAAACGGATATGGCGATGGCTAAAAAAATCCTGGGCAACTCCGCCTGCATCGCCGGCAATGTAACCGCGGCAATGCTTTACACGCAAACCCCCAAGGCGATTAAGGAATACGCCCACAAGCTCATCGAAATTTGCGGTCCTGGCGGCGGCTATATCCTGGCACTCGGTTCCGGCATCGATAAATGCAACCCCGCTAATTTGCACGCGGTTGTTGAAGCCGGTTTAGAATACGGTAAGTATTAGAGTAGATAACAAAATCCATTATCACCTACACCCGACCCTGTAATATTTTAAGGAGGGCATTCAATCATGCAGCAAACCAAGAAATGGGAAGAGATGACCTGGCAGGAAAAACGCGAGGCGCGCTTTGACCGGTGGCTTAATCCGCCGGACGTAAAATTCATCAACAAGGAAGCGGAGCAGCTTTATAAAGCGCGTGTCACCCGATTCATTAAAGCTATCAAGCTGGAAGAACCCGACCGTGTGCCGGTGATGCTCCCCGCCGGAAACTTTCCGGCTTTCTGGGCAGGCTCTTCCTTCCATGAGATAATGTACGACTATAAAAAAGGCAACGAAATCTGGAAGAAATATATGGCAGCATTCGGGGACATGGACACTTTTAACGGTCCATCCTTTATCCCCTCCGGTAAGATATCGGAAGTCATTCGCTCCAAGCAGACAAGGCTGCCTGGGCTTGGTCTTCCCAAAGATGCCCCGATGAATCAGTTCGTCGAAGGCGAATACATGATGGCGGACGAGTATGACAAATATATGGAGGACCCCACTGATTATAACCTCCGGGTGATGATGCCCCGCACCACTCCCCTCTTCGAGTCTTTCAGAAAACTCCCGCCTTTGAGCAACATGATGGGTAATTTCTGGGTGATGGCTCTAAGTGACCCGGATATTCGCAAGACTTTCGAGACACTCATGTCGCTGACCGATGAACAAAAGAAACACACAGCAGCTAGTTTTGAAATCAACCAGTATATTAAAGAACGTGGCTATCCTTCATTATGGGGCGGAGGCATTATGGCGGCGGCGCCCTTCGACCATTTTGCCGACGCTTTACGCGGCACACAGGGCATCGCCAAAGACATGTTCCGCCAGCCGAAGAAATTGCATCAGGCTATGGAGTGGTATGTCAAACGGACTATTGAGACCAATATCAAGAACTTCCCCATAACGTCAAGTCCCCTCTGTATGATGCCCCTGCATAAAGGCGACGATGCTTTCATGTCCGATAAGCAGTTCGCCGAGTTCTACTGGCCTACTTACCGGCAGGTACTCATGGCGATGATTAACGAGGGTCTGGTGCCCATGCCTTTTGCTGAAGGGCGCTACACCAAACGCCTCAAGCAAATCAATGATACGCCTCCGAGCGGCGTCGTCTGGTACTTCGACCAGACGGATATGAAAGAAGCTAAACGCATTCTCGGTAACATTTGCTGTATCGCCGGTAATGTGCCAACCTCGATTATGATTAAAGGCACTACTGAATCGGTGAAAGAATACTGTCGCAAGCTTATCGCCGACTGCAAGCCGGGCGGCGGTTTCATACTTGCTGGTGGCGCCAGTGTCGATTCCGGTAAAATAGAAAACCTGAAAGCCATGATGGAAGCCGCCAAGGAATATGGGAAGTATTAGGGAAAAAGAAGAAGTAGACAGTTTACGGTTGACAGTACCCTTTTCTTTTCGCTAACACTGTAAACTGTGTACTGTAAACTGTTGACATTACACTACGGAGGATGACCAGATGTTTACTAGACCAGATAATTGGGCAAGTCTTACCTGGCAGCAAAAACGCGACCTGCGCCTTAACCATTGGATAAGCGCCCCAGGTATCAAGTTCGTCAATAAACAAGCAGAAAAAGATTACAAAGCACGCGTCACTCGCCTGGCGAAAGCCGTGAAAATGGAAATCCCCGACCGCGTTCCCTGTATGATTCCCACCGGCTGGTTTCCCGCCCAGAACGCCGGCGTCCCGCTTAAGAAAGTCATGTATGACCCCGAACTGATGAAAAAGGTCTGGCTTAAGTTCGTTGATGAATACGACTCCGATTCTTTCGACGGTACGCTTTTCTTCCAGGCAAAAATCAATGAATTGATGGAAGCCAAGACAATGAAATGGCCCGGTCATGGTCTGCCGGACGAAGCTCATTCCTATCAATACGTGGAAGGCGTCTATATGCAAGCCGATGAATACGACCTTTTTATGAAAGACCCCTTCGACTTCCAGTTGCTCAAGCTTTTACCGCGTACCATGGGTGTTTTCGAGCCATTCAAGGATATGGCTTCGTTTTCGTCTTATCAAGGACTTCCCCAGCGCTTGATGATGATGTGCCTTGACCCGAAATTCCAAAAATTATTTAAAGCCATCAAAGAATCCAGTAAGGAACTGCCAGCCTGGGGCAAAGCCAACGCCGAGACCACGGCGGGCGCCAACGCCAAGGGATTCCCTGTTTTCCGCGGCGGTCTGGCAGTCGCCCCATTTGACGTTTTTGCCGATAGCCTGCGCGGCACGCAGGGCATCGTCATGGATATGTTCCGCCAGCCGGAAAAAATACATGAGGCGATGGAGTTTGTCCTGCCCCAATTACTAACCGGATCTATTTCTATGGCGGACGGCGCTGATTGTCCGGTCATCATGATGCCCTTGCATAAAGGTGACGATACCTTTATGTCCGATAAACAGTTCGAGGTGTTTTACTGGCCAACCTTCCGCCGCCTTCTGCTAGGTATGGTTGACGAGGGACTGGTCCCCTATCCCGTGGCAGAAGGCGCTTACAATCGGCGTCTGGAATATATCTCGGATATGCCTAAATCCGCCATCGCCTGGATGTTCGACCAGACCAATATGGCTAATGCCAAGAAAACAGTCGGCAAAGTTTCCTGCATCGCCGGTAATGTACCGGTGTCCATCGCCTATACAAAGTCGGCGGCGGAGATGAAAGAGTATTGTCGTAAGCTTATTGAAACCTGCGCCCCGGGCGGCGGTTATATCCTCACCGGCGGCTCCACTTTTGACATGGCTAAACCGGAAAACCTACGCGCTATGATGGATGCCGCTAAGGAGTATGGGAAGTACTAGTTTAACTGTCATTGCGAGCCCCGCCTTGTCGGGGCGCGGCAATCTCAAACACCGATTTTAATAATAGATAGGGATTGCCACGTCGCTTTGGTTCGACAAGCTCATCACGAGCGCTCCTCGTAATGACAAAGTGCGTTAACAGGAGGCTACTATGGATGGCATTGCTAACTGGAAAGAATTAACTCCTGACCAGAAAAGGCAAGCCAGATTTAAACGCTGGCTGGATGCCCCCGGCCTTAAATTTAAGAATAAAGAAGCGGAACAACTTTATAAGACTAGAGTAACCCGTTACATCAAAGCCATCAGCATGGAAGAAGCCGACCGCGTTCCCTGCAGCCTGCCTTTAGGCTGGTTCCCCGCTTATTATGCCGGTTACGACCTTAAAACGGTAATGTATGATTACGGAAAAATGAAAAAAGCCTGGCTGAAGTTTGTGCATGATTTCGGCGATATGGATAGTCACGGTGGACCCGGACTCATCCTGCCGGCGAAAGCGCTGGAAATTTTGGGACACAAAATGCATAAATGGCCGGGACATGGTCTCGCCGATAATGTGCCCTCGTACCAGTTTGTCGAAAGCGAGTACATGAAAGCTAATGAATACGACCACCTCATCCAGGACCCCTCTGATTTCTGGCTGCGTGTTTTCATGCCCCGCCAAGCCGATGCATTCGCCCCGTTGGCAAAATTCATGCATTTGAACCCGGTAATAGGCTTACCTATCAGTACCATACCAGCGTTCTCCACGCCGGAGATGCAGGCGATGTTTAAGAAAATCTGGGCTGCCGGTGCCGAGATGGATAAATGGATGAAAGTCATCGGTGAGGTAAACAACACGACGTTATCCGAAGGCTTACCGTCTTTTAACGGAGGCGGTTATTCCGGGGCGCCATTTGATATGCTGACTGATTTTTGCCGGGGTACGCAGGGTATTTTCATGGATGTCTTTCGTCAGCCGGGAAAAATTCATGAAGCCATGGAAAGACTGGTGCCCATTATGATTGAAGCAGCGGTAAGTTCCGCCGAGGGTTCGTTATCGCCGGTTCTTATGATGCCCCTGCACAAGGGCGAAAAAGGCTTCATGTCCCCCAAGCAGTTCGAGGAATTTTACTGGCCTACTTTTAAACGGGTCCTACTGGGGATTATTAATGAAGGTCTCGTGCCGATGCCATTTGCCGAGGGCAACTATATACCCCGCCTGGAAATCATCCAGGATATGCCTAAAGGCTCGATAGTCTGGTACTTCGAATATATGGATATGGCGCATGCCAAACGGACAGTCGGTAAGAAAAATTGCATTATGGGCAACCTGCCGATTTCTATTATGGTTACCGGCACGGCGAAGGAAGTAAAAGAAGGCTGTCGTAAGCTTATCGAGGACTGTGCCGCCGGCGGAGGTTATGTTCTGACTGCCGCCGCCCAAATGGACCAGGGTAAGATAGAAAACCTGCATGCTATGATGGACGCGGCTAAAGAGTACGGCGTTTATAAATAGAGATTCAGCGATAAATGAAAAAGAAAAGGACTAGTCAGCCATGACATGGCAGGAAAAACGGGAAGAAAGATTTAAGAAATGGCTCGAAGCTCCCGGCGTCACCTTCAACAGCCCGGAGGCGAAAAGGAAATATCAGGAGCGCGTCACCCGCTTCATTAAAGTCATCAAACTGGAAAAACCCGACCGCGTGCCGGTGATTTTACCAGCTGGTTATTATCCCGCTATTTACGCCGGTTATTCTCTCAAAGAGGTCATGTACGATTATAAAAAGCTGGCTAAAGCCTGGCTGAAGTTTAACCATGATTTCCAGCCGGATAGTTTTATTGGCCCTGGTCTGGTATATCCCGGCCGTGTTATCGAGAAAATCGGTCATAAGCTGCATAAATGGCCCGGCCATGGTCTACCGGATAATGCCCCTATGTATCAATTCGTCGAGGGCGTTTATATGCAGCCGGAGGAATACGATGACTTTATAGAAAATCCCACCGAGTACTGGATGAGGGTTTTCTTACCCCGTACCGCCGGTGCCCTCGAGTCCTTCCAGTATCTGACGCCCTTTAACCCCGTTATGACTAATCCGCTCGGCTGGGTAATGTCTTTCGCTAATCTTGACGTGCGAAAATCCTTTGAGTCATTAATTGACGCCGGTAAGGAAATCGCTAAATGGCGCGACGCCGTCGGCAAAGTCAACCAAGAGGCGTTGGCGGAGGGTTTCGCTTCGTTCAGCGGGGCAGCTATGGCTGGCGCGCCTTTCGACAACCTTTCCGATGTCCTCCGCGGCACTCAGGGCATCGTCATGGATATGTTCCGCCGACCGGATAAAATTAAAGAGGCTATGGAGCGGCTGGTACCCATCATCGTTAAAGGGGCGGTGAAGGGAGCCGAAAATTCTTTGAGTCCGGTGGTCATGATGCCCCTGCATAAAGGCGATAATTCCTTCATGTCCGGCAAGCAGTTCGAGGAATTTTACTGGCCTACCTTAAAGAAAGTGCTGCTTGGTATGGTCAACGAGGGACTCGTCCCCATGCCCTTTGCCGAGGGCAATTACGAGCCCCGACTCGACCTTATAAAAGATATGCCCCACTCATCGGTCGTCTGGTACTTCGAGGTCATGGACATGTCGAAGGCCAAAAAAGTATTAGGTAATGTATCCTGTATCACCGGCAATGTCCCCGCCTCGATAGTCGCCACTGGCACGCCCGAAGAAGTTAAACAAGCCTGCCGCAAGCTAATAACTATCTGCGCTCCCGGTGGCGGTTATATTCTCATGGGCGCAGCCAGCGTCAGTAAATGCAATCCGGAGAACCTGCACGCCATGATGGCAGCGGCGGAGGAATACGGCAAGTATTAAATACGTTTAATACGTATACCTTGCTTATCTTATTTTCTTTATCAGCATTTTAGCGGATGCAAGAATTTTTAATTTAAGGCATAATAGATAGGATGCCCTATTGAAACCGTCTAAGAATACGGTTTAGATAAATAAAAACAGGAGAAATAATAATGGAAACAAAAGTATCTACCCCGACTAGAGAAGTCATCATTTCTTACGACCGTCCTACGGTTATCATCGGCGAGCGTATAAATCCGACCGGTAAGAAGAAACTCGCTGAAGCGCTTAAAAACGGCGACCTTTCTGTCGTCAAAAAGGAAGCTTTGGAACAGGTTGCCGCCGGCGCAACTATCCTCGACTGCAACGTCAATGCCCCCGGCGTTAATGATGTGAAACTTCTCCCCGAGGCTATTAAACTCATTCAGGCAACGGTTGACGTGCCTCTCTGCATCGATAGTCCCAACTCCGATGCTCTAGAAGCCGGACTGAAAGTCTATAAAGGCAAACCGCTGGTCAACTCCGTGAGTGCAGAAAAAGCAAAACTAGAGCGCGTCCTGCCCCTAATCAAAGAGTACGGCGCCGCGGTCACCGGTTTAGTCCAGGACGAAGATGGCATTCCTAAAACCGCCGAACGCCGCGTGGCTAATGCTTATAAGATTGTCGAGGCCGCCGCGAAAATGGGTATCCCCAAGGAAGATATCATTATCGATGTCATGACTTATCCTATCGGCGTCGAGCCTAAAGCCGCTATGGACGTTCTCGCCGCCTTGCGACAGATACGTAAGGAGCTTGGCTTGAACATGACGATGGGCGCAAGCAATATATCTTTCGGCATGCCGGATCGACCGATACTGAATAGTGCCTGGATAGCGATGGTTATCGAGGCTGGCGGTACCGCTCTAATTGCCGACGCGGCTAAGGTTATGCCGGCCGTGTTATCCGCCGACCTTCTCCTGGGGCGCGATAGGTTCGCCCGGCGCTATCTGGAAGACCACCGCAAACGCGCTGCCGAACAGCCGCCGAAATAACAAAATATCACACTGAAAGCATAGAAAAACCTCGGGGTGGGGATATGTAATCCTCACCCCCTTATGCTTGACACCTATCATCGTTAACAGATATACTTAAGATTGCGTCTCAACGCGGGGTAGAGCAGTGGTAGCTCGTCGGGCTCATAACCCGGAGGTCGCTGGTTCAAATCCAGCCCCCGCTACCAACGATAATTGATAAGCCCATCTCGAATGGTGGGCTTTATGTTTTTAGATATATCGTGTATAATGTCAACATTTTGTAGTTATTGGCGCATAAAAAAGGAAAGCAAATTTTTAACATTACATAAAAAGGAGCAACAAAAATGGAAAACGGTCAAAAAATGTTCTTTGATTTTATCATGGAACGCACGCAAGATGGCAAGCAGGAAGCAATGGCCGCAGCCTTGGAGGAGAGCTTCAGGCCACCACAAGAGGGCAGATTTGACCCGGATGCTTTTAAGAGAGGCATTGAGGTCATAACATCCATGTTGAAACCGGAAGCCGTTGCAGAATTTCAAAAGATGATGAACCCTTTCGGCGACATGGAAGAAAGCGGCGAACCGCAAGAACTAAAGAACATGCTGGAGCAGCCTAACAAGTACAAATGTAGAGATAATACTCCAAGCGTTTCAAAAGATGAGATGCGCGCGGCATTCGCATGCTCTAAAAAAGCGCACGAGATGAAATGCGACTGTTGGAACACTCATTGCGTATTTTACGGCGATTGCCGAAAATGTATTGTATTTCATTTGTGCTTGAAGCAGTTCCCAACTTGCCAAAGGGCTCTGTTGGGGGACTTAGAGGAACACTATATTGTGTTTAGCCGCGATAAATAGTACATATTTCGCGAATCGTCAGACCAACTTATTATGATGAAAGGGTGCACTAAAATGCAAGAAGAAAAAAACATACTGGAACAGCCGAACAAATACAAATGGAGAGAAAATCCTCCAAAAGTCACCCCCGGGGAAATGCGTATGGCAATGGCGCACGCCCGTGAAGCGGACAAGCTCGAATGCGATTGTTGGAATACCAAATGTCCAAACTTCGGCGATTGCCGGAAGTGCGTTGTGTACGAAATGTGTTTGAAACAATTACCGACTTGCGAAAGGGATCTATTGGAGGAATTGCAGCAACACTATATTGCTTTTAGCGGCGATAAATAGCACATATTCAAAAGCAAACCGCATACTCTAGCCACGCTTGGAGGCAAGCAGTAAGGATGCACGCCCGATTTTCTGGAAGAGCATCCCGATTGTATCGGGAAAGTCACGAGTTCGAATCTCGTACGCTCCACCCGAGGGGATTCGAACTGAACCAATTATGGTATACTAAAGGAAAGGCAAACAGTTCTGTCTATTGTACAACCCCCGCTACCAAATAAAGATAAAGCCCAGTTCGATGCTGGGCTTTTTTGTTTGCCTGCTTCCCTTGACATTTCCATATCGAATGGCGCATAATAAGCGAACAAACATTCTAATATCAAGGAGAATAAATCATGGTAAAAGTAAATTTTTTCTTAAGATTCCCGGGCACCTGCGAACAAGCCTTTATGTTCTATCAATCCGTCTTCGGCGGGGAACTATTCATGCTGCAGCGCTTTAAGGAGATGATACCTCACGGTTTTAAAATAGAAAAAGAGGACGAAGAGAAAATCGCCTTTGTCGCCTTGAAGCTGGGTAAAAAGATTTTATTCGGTGGCGATGATTATAACCAGACCTTCTCCAAACCACTGGTGCAGGGAAACAACGTTCCCCTTGGTGTCAGCGCCGCGAGCAAGAAAGACGCAGGAAAGTTGTACGACGCGTTATCCGAGGGCGGCACGGAAAAAAGCCCCCTGGCTGATATGTACTGGGGTCAGTACACCGGCTCTTTTAAAGATAAATTTGGTATCTGGTGGAATGTGAGTTATTACCACCCTAAAAAATAAATAGTTTACGGTTACCTCTCCGCCAGTATTTTGTAAAGGCCGGTGCTATCCTTCGGCGGGACGGCTTCCTGCTCTTTCTTGACCAGTCTTAAAGCTTCCGACGGGCAGTTTGCTACGCAGTTGCCGCACCCGATACAGCGGTCTAAGTTGATTGTTGTATACCCATTCTGCTCGTCAATTTTAACGGCATTAATCTGGCATTTTTCGACACATATCCCGCAGGCGGTGCACTTTTCCGTGTCGACTACAGCATAAAAGTTGTGCGCCCAATTCACTGCCGGATTGGGCGACATCTTAAGTCTGGTAAGGACGCCGCAGCAGCACCCGCAACAGGCGCAGACGAAGTCAACTTTCTGGTAGTTGGTCGGCTGCAGGACAAGTCCGTCTTCTTCATTCTGGCGCATAATTTCCAGGGCTTTTTCACGGGTTACTTCTTTTGCCAAGCCGAGTTTGATGAAATGCCTGGCCCAATCGCCGAAGGACATGCAGGTCTCTTCACGCGTTGTTACATGACAGGGTTTCCCCCTTTGTTTCGCCCCTTCCCGACACATACAGCTGCTAGCGATGATAGGTCCGTCGGTGGTTTTGATAATTTCTCTGATTTGGTCGTAGGTGGCGATACGATGTTCCAACGGGATGCTTTTTTCCACGGGAATAGTCCGCAGCTGCGATACTTTTGTACTGGCATACGCCTTACCAAATTCTCCACTCGTATATTCACCAAAATCCGCCCAGAACTGGGGCGTCGCTTTATTTCCATGCAATTCCACGATACCGACTAATAGAGGCATAGTAAAATAGTGTTCAGTACCGTTTTTCAACGTGCTGCAGATGGCTCCGTTTCTTTCTATCTCCTCCAGCAGACTCTTTACTTTTTCTAAAGATATGCTGTTGCTTTTAACTTGATTATAGATATCCAGAGCGGACTGTGGCGTGTAGTTTAAGTGAAGCGCTAAGCTCGCCTGTTCTGGAGTGAAAAGTTCCTTTAAAATGCGAATCTCAACTCCAGACTTCGTGGCGGGGAAGCCTACTGCTTGCTTATCCAGATGCTGCTGAAGTTCGACATAGACCTTATCTGCGTTTTGCATCCAAGTTAATTTCCTTTCTTATCTATATAAAACAACTAGATTATTAAAAATATTAGAAGAAATCCAGGATTCTGGGGAACTTTTCCCGCGACCTGCCTTTGGTTAAGGTCTGCGGAATAGCTTCTGCCAGTTCTTCAGTGGTCCAGGCGCCTTCTTTCTCCAGCGCTTCCTGTACTGGCGGCGGGTCGGTAAATATTCCCACATGCCCCCGCCATACTTCGAAGATACAGCCGTTAATATGGTCGGCTTGCTCGCTCGCCAGGTAAACCACCAGGGCGGCGACGTCTTCCGGTTTGTTAGCTTCAACCTTGGGGTTTTTCTCCACCGCGCCGCGCCAGGCGGCAATCGGGCGGATGGCGTTACAGGTTACGCCGAATTCCGCCATGTCACGGGCAACAACGCGGGTCAAGCCGACAATGCCTTCTTTAGCGGCGGCGTAGGAAACGAAGCCTGACCAACCCAGCCCCACGTGCGAAGACGTATTGATGATGCGGCCGTACTTTTGTTTTCTCATGTAAGAACACGCCCGCCGCGTGCAGTAAAACGTGCCGTAAAGGTGGGTCTTCATGATAATGTCCCAGTCATCGGGGTTGATATCGGCGATATTTTTGGGGTCCTTGACCAAACCAGCATTGTTAATCAATATATCGATACGCCCATAATTATCCAGCGCGGTCTGGATGATGTTTTCCGCGCCTTTTTCCGACGTCACGCTATCATAGCAGGCGATAGCAATATTGCCCGCGGCTCTGATTTCTCTGACAACATTATCCGCAGGTTCTTGCGAAATGCCCTGTCCGTAAGCGGACGTGCCGATATCATTCACCACCACCTTTGCCCCCTGTTTAGCCAGCCCGATAGCCTCTGCCCGCCCGATGCCGCTACCCGCCCCGGTAACCACCGCCACTTTACCTTCTAAAAGTTTTCGCATGTTATACCCCCGGTTAATTAATGATGAGTTTTTATTATTATACAACTAGAAGTACTAAAGATAAAAAGAAATCCCACGAATCTTAGGGAAACGGGGGATTTTTGTTGTTCCTTGTTTGAATCAGCTATCCAGCGGAATCTAAATAGCTTTTACGATGAATGCGAAGATAGCGGCTAGTCCCAGGTAAGCCGCGCTGCTGGACAAACTGGTGAAGACGAAAGCCCTTATTGCTTTACTCTCACTGACGCCCAAGCGCCTGCCGTGAATCAGATAGAAGAAACCGATACTGACCGTCCCGCCGATAACAAACTGGGCGATTAAAGCCGGTACAGTCGCCCCCGTTAAATTAATCAACCACAATATCACCCCAGGGAAAATGATGAAGGCGAGGTTTATTGCGGGATATATCAGGGCAGTATACCAGTGTAATCTGACCGCCCCTGCGCCCAGGAAACGGGGCATAAGATAGAGCCAAGCCAGTACCCAGATTACTGTAGCGAATATCAACGCGAAAGGAAAGGATAAACTCAAACCCGAACCTTGTACATTGGCGAAGAATTTATCAAACCCTGATTGCTCTTTAACCGTGATGACGATGTCCTCGGTGGAGTTGCTTTGGGTATAGCTGACCCGCCACACACGCCCATAATAATCGTCCCTGGCTTCATTCACGGCGTATGAGGGTATATTAACGAATTGGTTAATGTATGCCCCTTCAATGATTTCATAGCCGGAGTGGTCGTCCCCCAATTTGGGGTAAACTACATCAAAGTCCATTCCTGCTGGAGCGACGATATAGACCCGCGTTATCTCTATCGGCTTTGACCAAGCCGCACCCGTTCCGAGGGGATAGGTATAAGTGGGTCCGGCTTCCGTTTCAATGAGCGATGCCTGCCAGGAGAGATGTAAACCGGGCTCGCTCTGGGTTTGTTCTGTCGGCTCGGACCCGAAGGTTTCTTCGTTTTGTGGCTGGGTGTGCAACTTGACTATCGCAATCTGTTGCCCCTTGAGACTCGCCAGTGTATCGGCGACGGAGGCTGGTAGGCCGGTAGTCAAAATCAGAGCATCGAGGTCAGTGTTGTCATCAATGCCGTAGATGCTTATCTGGGAGCTTTCGGTCTCCAGCGTCATTTCCGGCTGCTGTTGAGTAGCGCCGCAGCCGGTCAGCATCATCGGTATCCATAACGGCGCCAGTATGGAACCGTTAGTCAACAGCGACCCGGTAAAAAGCACCTGGAGGGTGAACTTCTTCTCATTGGCGCGGTTGCGGATAATATTATCGAGGTCTCTGGTAAGTACATTATTCAGGGTAAAAAGGTCTTCTTCAACCGCGGTGAAGTATGAGGACTTTTGCCCGATGGGGACGAAGAAGACCACTTCATGCGACTGCTCTGTCGTATCCAGGATGGAGATAAAAAGGTCAACTTTAACGGTGTCTTTATCCAAAATGGTGACAACGGCTAGCTGGTGCCCTTCTTTAAGGTCAGCCCACAGGTCGTGGGACACGATAGGTCCGCCGTCCGCGAAAGCTGGGGCAGGGATGGCGATGGCTAGCATAACAATGAACAAGGCGGCTATGGCGAAAAATCTAAATTTTCTTGCGGACAATATTAACCCCCGGAGATTTTGTTGATTTCAGTATAGAGTTTTAGATGAAGTAAATCAATAATATGAAAAAGGAAATCTCACGTATCCTAAAAACCGTAGGATTTTTTATTGTTACTCACCGCTTTTAAACTTAAATTATCGCGCTACTTATTGACATTCCATAATGCTTTGACAAATCATCTGATAACATTCTGTAGATAAGATTTAGAAAAGGAGTATTTTGAAAAAGGAAGGCACAAAAACCATAAGATATTGAATATGCTTTATAGGTTTTACTTTCATAATCAACTGTATAATATCTTCCCCCTTTATTGGTATCAACAGGAAGATGAGGAGATGCTTTATCTTTGGGATAAACGATTAGTTTAGGAAGAGTATGAGAAGAATTATCTATGAAGTATTCGTTTAGACTGGGACCATCTTCATATTTATCACCTTTACTAGGTTCATATTCATAAATTATTGTGGTGCTAGAGTCAAGATAGTGACTATTCGGAAACTTTAGTTTATTACCATTAACAAAAAGTTTGTATTCATTAAGAGAATTGTTAAGAATATGAGTAACGTTTTTTATTTCACGTTCTAGTGAGTAACCCGACCAAACCCAATGTGCTCCTTGTTCTAAAGGTAAATCCGGCAATCCAAAAACTCGATTGACTTCTTTTATCCCATTAGCTATTAGATATTTAAGTGAATCATAAACGGCGCGTATTGGGAAATTATCTGTCCCAATAGAAAAACTAACGGGTTTACCGAAAATACCTTTTGGAGTAGAATGTTTAATATCAATATATGAATTTAATTTGTCTAAATCAACACTATATTTTCTACTACTAACAGGTATTTTTTCTACCAAAGCAGATTCAGAAATTTCATATAAATGGTGATTAAGTGCAATAGATAAGTCCTGAACTGAATATTGGTTTAAACATGGTTCTATTCCAAGTATTAAGTGATATCGGTCAACAAAATTAAATAGAATATCTGATGATATTTCGTGACCATAGATAGGTAACAATTTTGATGTACAAACCGCAACAATTCTTTCTTCTACAAATTTTTTACCAGCTTGTTGAGGGTCTAATAGAGCATCTTTGGATGTTTGAGTCTCACTAATTGCATTCTTATCCCACTTATTAGTAAATAGTAAACCTTTACTGAGTTTACACACTAAAGGTGCTGGTTCTTTATAGGGTATTGAGTATATTTGATATTGAATATGATGTTCACTTGATGATATGATACCAACACCTAGTTTCCAAACACCGGGGAATACAATTTCTTTGAAAACCGGGAAATCGTTATCAAGCAAATTGTTGATGGTATCGATAAATTTTTGAAAAAACTCGAGTTCTACCGGATCAATTGTTTCAGGACTTAATTTTTGAATATTTCCAACACTTAAAGAAGGATACTTTTCTATACATATCTGATAATTATTGGCAATATCTAGCCATTTCTTTATGTAAATACCAGACTGGTCAATGTTATCAGCACCATTTGAAAAATAAACAGTAAAGCTTTGCTGTTTTTCTTTACCCTTAAGTTCCGGCATGTACGGATTAATATGTTTCCAGTATGCACATTTATTCACAGTATCAACACATACTAACAAAACAGGCAAGGTTGATACTTTACCATATGCAGCTAAAGATACTTCACAATTATATGATGTATGTCCTTTAGGTATCGAACGAAGTTGTATATCTAATTTACCTATTGGAACACTTTTTTCATTAACTAATTCGATAGTACCATCTACATTGGGAACTTTGTCTCTTGTTCTAATGTCTAACTTAACAAAATGACTATCCACAAGACTTTCAAGGACAGTCTTGGCATCTTGCTCGGATGAATCATTTGCAGGGTATTGTTTTGGTTCCATTAAGATAACCCATTCCGCCTTGTTATTTTCACACTTTATGCTTGATTACCCCCCGTACTTCTTCCCCATGCCCGCGGTAAAGTGGAACATCGGTTTTTCAATTCGGCGGATGTTTATGGGTCCGTGCTCTATCCCTGCGGGGACGAACGCGACAAAGCTCCTATCAATAATGTTCTGTTTGCCGTCTATCCAGATTTCTATTTCTCCATTAAGGTTATAGGGGTCTTTGGGGTCGGAGCCTACCCAGGCAATCGTCTCATCGAAGTCATGCTTATGCGCCCCGATGGTGCGGTCCTTACGCGAGCCTGTTTTATCCGGCCAGTCGCCGGGCAAGAACCAGGCCGTTTCCATGTAAAACGCGCCCTTTAAAACATCGCTGTCCAGAGAAAGCAGACGCCTTGCCTCGTTATCGGCAAACACCGGCGACCATGGCGCAGCGCCTACTACGTCTTTTAACTCCGTCACGAAGTATTTTTTATCCCATTTAGCCATTATTTCTTCCTCCTTTTTTCATATCCGCCCGGGTCAGCCTGGGCTAAAGTCCCGGCGCCAACCATAATCGTCAGCTCCAGGTGCGGCCTTTTATATTTCTTCCAGGTCAGCGGCCCATGCTTAACGCCCTTGGGCACATATACCGCCGACGTTTTGTTTATAATTAACGGCTGCCCGCCCACCATGAATTCGATTTCACCACCAAGTTCCTCCTGATTATCCGGGTCGGTGCCGATGTGAATAACAATTTCGTCATAATCGTGCTTATGCTCGATGATATGCGGGTTAGGGTCGGGCATCCCGAACACCCAGCCTGTTTCGATATACATATTGGTGTTCGGCACCAGATTATTGCTCATTAGCGTCATTGCTCCACGCCTCCCCTTAACCTCCGTCAGCGGGATGACCTCATAGGCGGGCTTACTCACAAAGTATTTTTTGTAGTTCTTCTTCGCCATCTCTAGCCTCCTCTTATTGCGACTTAATTTTTTCGTAAGCGGTATTATTGCCGGATTCAAACATAAAAATTGGTGTGTCTATTCTCTTGAGTACGACGGGACAGTGCTTAACGCCTTTGGGGATGAAGATGAGACAGGTTTTGGTGAGAGTGTAAGGCTCATCGTCCATCCAGAATTCGATTTCGCCGCCAAGGTCGCGCGGATGACTTCTGTTGGAACCGGCGAACCCGATAATCTCATCGAAGTCGTGGGTATGCGGCGTCTCAATGGCGACCGGCCCGTTACCCGTAAGTTGCCACAGCCACTCACACCCAGCAAAGAACGCCCCCTTGACTATCGAGTCCTGTATCCCCAGCAGCAGCGTTCTATCCAGTGTTCTCCCCACCTTTGCCTGCTCCTCCATGCTTTTGGTATCTCGTTCGGGCGGCGGGGGCATACGGTCTTCCGTGAGGATATTTTTTAAGTATTTTTGTTTAGGCATATCTCTATCTCCCTTAAGACTAAATTAAGCGAGCGGTTTCCATGCCCTTGCTGATAGCATCGGCAATCAATAAAGGCTCCTGGCAGTCACCGACTGCGTAAACTTCTGCTACTTTACCTTTAAGACTTTCGAAAAGTTTCATATCGGGCATTAGCGGCAAGGCGGGGATAATCGTATCGGCTTCCAGTGTCTCTTCCTTGCCATCTTTATCAATAATTGTCAGTCCCTTTTTCGTAATCTCTTTATACTCTTTAACGCCGCTTATCAGGGTAACGCCTTTTTTCTTGAACCACTGGAAGAGGTAAGCTTGAATCACGTCCACCATACCCTGTCCTAGCCTATCTGATTTTTCGACGATAGTTACCTGCCGACCTCGTTTTACTAAAAACTCCCCCAACTCGCAGCCATGTAAGCTCCCCCCAATAATCACCACCCTTTTACCGATGGGCAGGTAGAATTTGGTCAGCCATCTTAAAAGATTAGGTGGAATGAACCTTAAATAAGTCTTAAGACTCTTATGCAGTTTAGCTCCGCCGATGACGTTGGGCAGGTTAATCCCTTTAATATCGGGCATGGTCGGCGTCCCGCCCATAGCGATGATAACCGCGTCCGGTTTTACTTTCTCTAGTGTTATTGCATCAAATTTTTTCCCGAGATTCATCTTAACGTCGAGTTTTTTCAGTTGGCAATTAAAATACTTGATTATCAACGGCAGGTCTTCTAACTCCATACCTTTAACCACCGCCGCGACCGGTAACAAACCTCCCAGCTTACTGCTTGAGTCGTAAAGGGTTACGTCATGTCCCCTTAGCGCCGCTACCCTGGCGGTTTCCATGCCTGCTGGCCCCGAGCCCACCACCACAACTTTTTTCTTTTTCGTCGCTTTTTCGATAGTGTTGTATTCCTTGCCCATAAAGGCATTGATGCGGCAGCGCCGGCTGCCCAAACAGTTCTCGCAAGCGGTGCAGGGCGCGATATCTTCCAGTCTCCCTATCGCTACTTTGTTAGGCAGTTCCGGGTCGGCTTGCAAGCGACGTGTCATGGCGATAAAGTCGACCTTGCCTTCTCGCAGTGCTTTCTCACCTAACTCCGGGTCGAGCTTACCCACCACCATTACCGGTATGGATACAACCGCTTTAATCCCCGCCGCCAGGTTTACATTCCATGCCTTGCCTTTTAATTTAGCCACATATTCTTTGGGGATAGATTTTATGGGGACGGGAGGAGCCGGATAGAAAAGCAGGTCTGGTAAATAACCCCCCACGTGATAGCCCAACCAATGACTACGCACATGGATGGCGTCGGCGCCAGCTGCTTCTAAGAGTTGAGCCGTCTTTTTAGCGTTTTCAAGTGTAATACATTTTTCGTCCGGGACGTCTGCCGCACGACCGACTTCAATGCTGTTAATACAAACAGACACCGGGAAGTCTTTACCCAATCGTTTTTTAATCTCTTTTATAATGTTAGTTACAATACGTGCCCTGTTTTCGGGACTTCCCCCATAAATATCTTGCCGTCGGTTCCAGAACGGCGAGAGGAAGTTATGCAACAAATGGCTACTGGCGGCATTGATTTCCACCCCGTCGAAGCCAGCTTTTTGAGCGCGTACAGCGGCGCTAGCGAACTTATCGATAATCACCTCGATTTCCGGTATCGTCAGCTCATGCGGCGGCTCATTATGAAAATCGTTTTCGCTTTTTAATATAGTAGGAGATGAACCAATCGGCGGTCCCTTGAAAGGCGAGTCCCCACCGAGGATATTTGCCTGCCAGGGTCCATCATGGTTCATCTGCATAAAGGTGGGGCAGTTGTATTTGTGGATAACCTCGGTAAGCTCGCTTAAACCGTTAATATATTTATCATCATCGAGACGATAACGCGCCCGCCACCGCGCCCCCGCCGGATAATCGATGGTCGGACTTTCTACAATTAACAATCCAACTCCGCCCCGTGCCAGACTCTCATAAAAAGCCAGGATGGCTTTATTCATGCGGGTTTCATTCTCGTTCCACATAAAAGTTCCCGCCCCTGTTTTCACTATCCGGTTCCTGGTCCTGACCTTGCCGATGTAACCTGGCTCGAGCAGCTTCTCGAATCTCCTGGATGCCATGAAATGCCTCCGACTTGCCCTTTACTTGGTTCTTCGCTATATAGTAACATTTTTTTAGTCATTTGCCTAAACACAGGCGGCAGTAATAAAATCTATTATTCTTGCCTGAAAGGAATCGCGATGCAAAAAGAATTGAATCACTCATAAAGCAAATGACGCTGGAGGAAAAGGTCTCGCTGCTGGCGGGCAAGGATTTCTTTCACACGCAAGCGGTTGAACGACTCGGTATTCCCTCCCTTAAGTTTACTGACGGACCCCACGGCGCCCGGACGCTTGATGACGCCGACCCCAAACGCACTATCCCCGCCACCTGTTTCCCCACCGCCGTTGCCATGGCGGCAACCTGGAATCCCGACCTCATTTACCGGGTGGGTGTCGCCATCGGGGAGGAGACGCGGGCGCGGGGCTGCGCCATTTTATTAGGTCCCTGCGTCAACATCCACCGTTCACCGATTGGCGGCAGGAATTTTGAAAGTTACTCTGAAGACCCCTATCTATCATCGCAAATGACCGTCGCTATCATTAAAGGAATTCAAAGCACCAAGACAGGCGCCTGCGTGAAACACTTCGCCCTCAACAATTCCGAATATCAGCGTATGACTATCAGCTCGGAGGCGGACGAAAGAACCATACGTGAAATCTACTTCCCCTCTTTTGAAAAAGCGGTCAAAGAAGCCGATACCTGGTCAGTGATGTGCTCTTATAACAAAGTCAACGGCACTCATGCCTCGGAAAATCACTGGCTTTTAACCGAGATTTTAAAGGATGAGTGGGGTTTTGAGGGACTCGTCATGTCCGACTGGTATGCTACGCATAGCACGGTGCCCGCCGCTAATGCCGGCCTTGACCTGGAGATGCCTGGACCAGTTAAATACTTTGGCGAGGCTTTAGTCAAAGCCGTAAAAGAAGGCAGAGTTGATGAAAAGTTAATTGATGATAAAGTGCGCCGTATTTTAGGCGTAATGATAAAAACCGGCGCTCTTGACGGTAAAATCTCCACCGCCAATCAAGAAAAAGAATTCCCCGCCCACGGTAAACTCGCCCGCGAGGTCGCCGAGGAAGCGATTGTCCTGTTGAAAAACGATAATCATCTCCTGCCGCTGGATAAAAAGAAACTCAAGACTCTCACGGTTATTGGACCTAATGCGGCATCAGCCAGCATCGAGGGTGGAGGAAGCGCTTATGTTCAGCCTTACTATAAGGTTGCCCCACTTGAGGGGATAAAAGATTTATGTGGCGATGCGGTGCAAATAACCTACGAACCCGGCTGTGGTGAATCGCCATCCGCCGATCTTTTAGAGAGAGCCATTAAAGCCGCCGCTAATGCCGACGTTGCTATCGTTTTCGCTGGGACGACCAATAAGCACGAAAGCGAGGGGTTTGATAAGAAAGATATGGACTTGCCGCCGGGGCAAAACGAACTTATCAGCCAAATCGCCAAAGTTAATCCTAATACTGTCGTTGTTCTAAATAATGGCTCGCCTTTAGCTATGCCCTGGTTGGATAAAGTTCCCGCCGTCGTAGAAGCCCTTTTCCCCGGACAGGAATGCGGTAATGCCATCGCGTCTGTCCTCTTTGGCTTAGTGAATCCCTCCGGCAAACTGCCCGATACCTTCCCGCGTCGCCTTGAGGATAACCCCGCCTTCCCCAACTACCCCGGCGCTAACGATAAAGTTGTTTACGGCGAGGGCATCTTTGTCGGCTACCGCCACTACGACGCGAAAAATGTTGAGCCTTTATTCCCCTTCGGGTACGGACTTTCTTACACCAGTTTTGAATACAGTAATTTTAAGGTCAGCCCCACTAAAGCCAAGGCAGGAGATGAAATAAAAGTCAGTATCGACATTAAAAACACCGGTAAAGTGGCGGGTAAAGAGGTGGTGCAGGTGTATGTCTCTGATGTCACCTCTAGCGTGCCGCGTCCGCCTAAAGAGCTAAAAGCCTTTAAGAAAGTTGCTTTAAATCCCGGACAAAAGAAAAAGGTGGAATTTAAACTGACGGAAGAAGCCTTTGCTTTTTACGACGTAAAACAAAAGGACTGGGTGGTGGAACCAGGAGAGTTTGAAATATTAGTGGGCAGTTCATCAAGGGATATAAGGGCGAAGGGGAAGTTAAATCTGATAAAATAAAAAGTATTAGGTTTTTAAAGCTTCTCCATCTTCAGTTGACCTTCTAATATATACACGCGCATAACCTCCCAATGGCAACTCGCTGAATGGTGAACATAAACTAAATTTCGCTCTTTGATTTTCCACTCCCGTTCAACACTGTGGCAATCTGGGAAGGTTGATGTGTCAAGTTTCTCAATGTGCTTTAAATACTTAAAGGGTGTCTCGATATTGAATGAAGGATTTATTGGTGGTAATGTCATTCGTTTATAATTTGATAGATGTTAATATCATTGTTGGATGATTTCCATAGGACCATATTAGCATCTAAATAGGTGAAGTTGTAGATTTTTTCGACTTCCAGTTGTCCGGAGTTGATATCCAGATGATCACCTTCAACTGTTATAGGCTTGACAGATGTTGATAAGATACTGTCTACTTCAAAGGAATAAGCCTTAGTATCTTGTTCCTGCGTTCTCTTTTCTAATAGTGTTATTGTCATAGTAAATCCCCCCAAATACTTTGAAAGGTATTACTGTGCTTTTCAGCGATTTCAGTAGCTTTCAAAACATGGTGTTTAATATTATTCTCATTATATTCTACTACGTTACTGCAAGTGATTCTAGTAAAAAGGAATATAAAAGCTCCTGGGAAGTCCCTGTTATGCTTGAAACTTAAGTATACTTGTGTCAACTGAGAAGGTTCCATCGGACCGCTTTGGTGTCTTAACTGACAGTCGCCTATTTTCGCATCGAACAATACACTATAGTCAAATGTTCCTACGAAAAGTTCTTTAAAACTTGAATGTGCAATAAGGGTATCCTTATATTTTCGTGCAAGAGTTGGGAAATTATAATTTGGTGTTGGTAATATCCAACATGTTTGTAACTCTGTGTTAAAAATAGTGTTTATAGGAGCTATATTATTAATACGTGTTAATGTATTTAGCATGTTTTCAATGCACTTTATTTGGTTTGGCTGACCTTCCATTTTAAACCGGATTATAGTACGATTCCAAGTAATCCTTGTTTTGTCTTTTGACGATACGATGTTCACATCGGGTTCAGGTTTTGTATTAACTATTGTTTCAGTTGTGCCTGTAAGTGCTGCGCGTATCTTTGTGGTTATAGGCTCGTTTTTTTCTTTTCCAAGGTAATATAAGGTAGTAAAAAAACTAATTAATTCCATATTACATCAAGTATTTTTTAATATCATGCGCTTTAGAGGAAGTGATGTCAAGTCTCATTACACTAATTGCATTATAAATTGATAGTTACAGAAATACCAAGCTATATTCTTTCCCCTATCCCCTCTCTACACTCCGCCCTATCCATACTCGCCTGCCATTTAGCGCAACAGGCAGGTTTAACGGCGTGAATCTGGCAAGTAGCCAACCCCTTATTTATCTTAAGAAAAGCGCAGGCGCCGTTGATGTGGCGTATCAGGCGGTATTGTATAAACCACCAGTGGGGGTCGTCGTAGAGCCTATTCCAGTCGTCGAGAGTTATTCCCAGAAATTTTATTATCCTATCGGTATCTTCGGAGTTAACGAAAGCCTGGTGCTTGGTACAGCAGACGCCGCATCGCCGGCACTCCATGATTGCCGATTTTTTACTGGCCTTAGTTTTAGCGACCGACATTTAAAACTTCTTCCGCAACCCCTGTGCCATGGTTTCTGGCGGCAGGATACAGATATTTTCATCCTGCATTATCTGGTAGTAAAACTGGTCGCTGGTTTCGATGGGTGAATAAAGCAGCATGCCGCGCGGTGTGATACGGGCGTGCGCCCAGAACCGGTCCTTATCGAAGCCCGAATAGGTGCTCATATTAAAGCTAATCAGATTCAACTTATCGATATAGTCGAAAACCTTAATCATCCCTTCGGCGAAGTCCTCTAAATCTCGCTTATTGAGTTCCGCAATCGAAGCCTTACCCGGAAAAACCGCTACTACGTCGGAAAGTCTTCCCTTAGGCACGAAACTGGTCAGCCACTCGGTATGTCCAACTTGCCCGATGTATCTCTGCTTATTCTTTTTTTCTTCTTCCAGCAGGTCGCTCCAGTAATTCGTCCCCTTCTCCTGGTAATATTTTTCGGAAGCTTCGAGTATTTGCGCCTGATAATCGGTGGGGTAATAACCGGCGTTGCTCTGCAAATGCGGATGAATGAGGCTACCTCCGGAAGGCGGCATATAATTCCAGGCGATAAAGTGATAAATCGCCCGGCGGTCGAATTCCTGAACATGCTTGATATATTCCTGCGCCGCCAGCAGGGCATTATGTATCGTCTCTACGTCGAAACCCTTAAGCGGGACGAAATGACGGTTGGTTATCACTACCACCACGCCGTAAACATCGTACGGTCCCGAATTCGGGAAGGCTACGGCTTTGCCTTTGCGGATTAAACCCTCGGGAACAAGGTCGGGCAGCAAACGGGGTGTGTTTTTCTCGACATACGGCTTACAGAACGGACAGTTTAGTCTCTTGGATTTTCTTTGTAGGGCTACTAAATTCGGACGTATTATTCTCTCCGTTGAATACTGCACGATACGACAAGTTCGACCGGTAAGCGGGTCGAAACGGAACTCCAGCGGAATAGCCGCTTCGCTGAACTCGCCCGAGCCGTTGCGGGTCATCATCCGCGAAGACAGCACCTCGCGCCTGAATTCAATAGGACTGCTCTTTTTAAATTTCATACGCCCTAACTAAACGTCATTCCCGCCCCGTATCAGGTTACGGGGTAAACTCCAGCGGGAATCCAGCCACATTTACTCCTTGTTTCTTAGTTATTTCTCTTATTTAACGATATTGCTTATCTGCTTGAATTTATCCCCTTGCGCCACCTTGAGCAGCTCGAACAACGCCATTTCCATAGTTGTTGGACTTATGCCTATGGACCCCAATTTAAAAAGCGTCGCTTTTTTATTTTCCGGGTCGCGGGAAGCAACACAGTCGCTAACGACCTGAACCTGATGGCCGGAACGAGCTAAAGCCATGGTTGTCTGGTAAACGCAAATGTGCGCCTCAATGCCAGCGATTAGCACCTGTTTACGCTTAAACGATTTCAGCGCCTGGTTAAACGCCACTTCGTCCGTGCAACTAAAACAGACTTTTTCTACCGGCTTAACTTCCGGTATTAACTCTTTAATCTCCGGGATGGTTGGACCCAAGCCTTTGGGGTACTGTTCGGTAAGAACTATTGGTATCTCCAGCGCTTTCGCCCCTTTAATGAGTTTGGTAACGTTTTGCAGGAGCTTGTCTTTATCGTGCATCACGGGGAAAAGCCGCTCCTGAAAATCAATGAGCAAAAGAACAGTATTAGCTACATCGAGCGCTGGTGGAATGGCCATAAATCGTTACCTCTTCAATCTAGGAATCTGAAAGTCAACCTTATAAGTATAAAAGCTGCCTTTCCGTCTGTCAAAAACAGACCGTAACAGCGACTAATCATGTAAGTCGTGTTAAACCGGCCTTAATGTCCCCGCAAAAACCTGCCAGGCTAAAGCCGACTTCGCGAAAAGGCTAAGCAGGATATATACCCGTTCGCCGAATAGGTATTCTCGCCAGGGTCCTACTTTCTTGTATTGCAGTGCCATATTAACGGCAAAGCAGAAAAAGAACACGAATAGTATCGGCAGGATGGCGTAGACAAACTTTGGTGCGCCGCCGCTGGATTGAGCCAGCGACCCGAAGAAGTAAATGGCGATGGCTATCCACGGCGCTATGCCCGCGATGCATCCCACTAAGAAAGAAGTCCAGTTAGTCTTTTGCGTTGTCTGGTTATGTACTTCCATCACCAGCCCGCACAGGTTCATCACGCCCGTCAGTGCGAAAGCCATGATTAAAGCGCCCAGGTCATACAAGCCACATAACATGGCGATGAGCACGACCATTAATGAGGCGCTGAAAGCGTATTCATACCAGCGGGCGTAATTAATGCCCCTCTTAAGGTTATTAACGTACCACCCGAATACCCCGGGGGAAGAAATGGTGAAATGAGCAACGGCGGAGATAAATAGGAATACCGCTACCATTACCCCGAAGGGCAGGTTCACCAGGGTGTTAGTCTCCGGCCAGAGCTTGCCCATTGACTGATTGAAGGTTAAGAACGATGTGGTAATCGGCAGTGTGAAGTCATTAGACAGGAGAATGATAAGCAGTCCCTGGACGAGATGCAGGAAACCCATGAAAATGTTCCAGATACGCAGCTTCTCATATTGCGGCTCGTAGACCATCTTTACCCTCCTTTTTTCACGACACTATTACCTTAACCCCATAGTATATACTAAAAATTGACTTAGTCAATGCAAACAATCATGAATAATAGCTGAATTACCAAAACTGAAGTGCAATTTATAGCTTGACTAAACATAAAAATATTTCTTTCAAAGCTATTGCCAAACCTATGTGTTCGTTATATAATAGCGTCTAGTGGTTTTCTGTCTAGGTCGGATGCAATTGAATTTACTCTATCTTGACACAGTTACGGATGGCCTTAGCTCTAACCAACTAACTTAAGAAAGGAGGTCATCCGTGGCTTTCGAGGATAAAACACTCACGTGTGCCGATTGCGGTGCCTCATTCACCTTTACTGCGGCTGAGCAGGAGTTTTTCCAGGGCAAGGGTTACACCAACGAACCTAAACGCTGCCCTGCCTGCCGTCAGAACAGGAAAGCCGAACGCATGGGTGGCGGTAAACCCCGCCAGATGTACCCAGCCGTTTGCGCCGAATGTCATAAAGAAACAGAAGTACCTTTTGAGCCCCGCGAAGGCAGACCGGTTTATTGTAGCGATTGTTTCAGTAAAATAAGAAATAATCGCAACTAAACGTTCCTTTAACGGAACAAAAACAGGCTGGTGAGGTTAATTTTCGCCAGCCTGTTTGTTTATTCCTCAACGACAGATTACGGCGCTTGTTTCTTAATTTCTATCTTCACGCCAGTTTTTAAGTTATATTTCGAAGCGAAGGACGCCGAGTTTAGGGACAACTGTAAAGAATCCAGGCTGTTAATAAAAACCACCCCTTCGCCCACGGCGACGCTGCTATAAGTGGTGCCGAATTTCATCGTGACTTTATTATCATTAACTGTCACCTGTAGTGTATCTCCGACCGCGATTCCGGCTTTAGCACAATCGGCACTGGAGATATTGGTCAAGCAGCTGCCGAAATGATCGATAAAAGCCACCGAACCCTTTAATATATCACCAATAACTTCAGATTTTTGGATATCCAGCATGATTGGGTTACTCACTTCAGGTCCCACATCCTCAAGCGAACGTCCGGAAGCAATTAAAGCACCCACCCGCCCCAGGATATAGTGCGAAGACAGCATACTTTCCGGTCTATCATATAGTTCTTTGTTAGTAATAGAATAGACTTTTTTGATGCCCATATCGTTAATAACATTGGTAAGAAGCCCGTTATTAGCCGCCACGAATATCTGGTCTTTATTAGTTAGCAGCACCAGATATTGGACATCCTGGCTAGCCGGAGAACCGACGCCCGCAACAAAGACCACATCGGACGAGAATTCCTTGGCGGTTAAGTCCAAAATATACGCCCCGGTGGCAACATCCATACCGGTTATACCATGAGTAGCGTCAATTATCTCAACATCCGGATAAGTGTTATAGATAATACCTTTCAACCGCGGGACGCGATAATCATCATTACCGTAATCCGTCAGCAGCACCACCGGCATATTAGCTTTGGCTGATGGGGCACAACCGATGAAAGATATAAATAACGCTACGATGAGAATCACCAATGCCAGCTTTTTCATGATAGCCTCCTCTTTGAACGACCAAAAAACGATGAATATATAATCTAAGTTAAGGATGTTTAACTCTTATATAAATACAACGGCTTCTTATCGGTAATGACCCTGGTTTGCTTTTCCATCGCCTCGCGGATGTATTTGGGTAAAGCGAACATGCCGCGGTGGGTCTCGCCATCATAAAACTTCAAACTCTTTAGCGACATTGCTTTAATCCGCTTATCTACTTCAGCCGCTGTCAATGTAGCCGGATTATATTGAGAAGACGCCACACAAAATCCCCAAGGTCCACCGAAACAGGGTACGTAAGCGGTGCACTGCACTACTATTGGAAAAACGCTTTGTAAAGTTTTATTTACAGCGCTAAAATTCAAAAGTTCGGTTGGGTTAGCCGAACCAGCTTGGATGGAAATTAGTCCGCCATCGGTTAGTTTATCGCGAACTGTTCGATAAAATTCCTGCGTAAAAAGCATGGCGGCCGGACCCTTCTCTATCGGGTCGGGTAAATCTATAATAATAACATCAAATTTATCTTTTGATTTTTCTAAATACTTACGGGCGTCGACATGATAAACCTCTGCCCGCTTATCTTCAAATGCTTTACCGGCATGACCCGGCAGGTATTTTTTACAAAGGGCAGTTACTTCGTCATCAATATCCACCATTATCGCTTTTTTCACGGATTTGTGACGCAGCACTTCCCGCAAAGTCACTCCCTCCCCTCCCCCGGCGATAAATACCCTCTCCGGCTTTGGATGCGTGACCATTGCCGGCTGCACCAGCGCCTCGTGATAGATAAATTCATCCCGCTCGCTGGACTGTATCTTGTTGTCCAGAATTAGGCATATCCCCAGCCTGCTGCTGCGTACTACCTGGACACTTTGATATTTCGTCCGCCCCTGATAAAGTACCTCTTCAAGGTGATGCAGCTGTAAAAAGTCCTCGTTGATTTTATCTTTAAACCATTTATCTGGGTCTGTATCCATAAAAATCAATATTCTATACTGTTACCAGAATCCCCCTTTTTATCTCCGTCGACGTGTGATTCTTAGAACCCAGTTCCTCGATGAGTACATTGGCGGCAATTTCAGGATTAACGGTTGTACCGCAGGTAAAGACGTCTGCTGCGGCGTAACCATGTTCCGGCCAGGTATGGATGGAGATGTGGCTCTCGGCGATGACTACCACCCCACTCACCCCTTGCGGACTGAACCGATGAAAAGACTCCCCCAGCACCGTTGCCCCGCAATCTACCGCCGCTTTCAGCATTATCTCCCGGATAAGGTCGACGCTGTTTAAAATCTCCTTATCACATCTATACAGTTCAACCAGTATGTGCCTTCCTAACGCATTCAATCACCTGCCCCCCTTTAAGTACTTATTCCCGTATTTCCAAACGGCACGGGTTGCCGTGATAACACCAATTGTCTATTCCCAAACAAGACTTCACCAAATAAAAATTCCCAAGGTAATATATTACCACCCCAGGAACCCTCCCCTGCTTCTCTTTAGTAAGAAACCGGGGAACACCATTTAATACCGATGATGCCTAAGCCGGTATATTTATAAAGCCCCTTTCGTTTTAACCGAATACTTTTAAATCCAGGTTTTGTTTTATTGTATCGGCCAGTTTTGCCAGCTTGCCTACCTGATTTAACCTGTTTTTAGCTAATGCGTTATCGATTTTCGTCGCGATGTCGTTTATAGCAGTATTAGTTGTGATAATTGGTATGCCGCGGTTTTCTGCTCTTTGGCGGACTTGATATTCCGGTGTAGCATCGCCGCCGCTTAAAACGAGGCAAGTCATCGACGTTTCCAGCGCCGCCAGCTGCATGTCCAGTCGCTCCTGACGGATAATCGCGGCTTTGTTTTTCTTCCGCCCGAAATAGTCTAATCCCGAGTCCACCACCATCGCCCCCAGCATATAGTTTTCCACCAGTTCTCCGGACTTTTCGGTGTGGTTTAAAATCTTGCCACCGATGAAATCTGCTAGTTCGCCAACGGTAATGGCGAGGAGTATCCTGTTTTCGGGGATTATTCCCAATACCTTTATCTTTGCCGTCCCGTAAATTTTCGCCGCTTCTTCTTTAACGCGTTTTAATTGACTCTGCGGCACTTTATTGATAATTACACCGAGGAATTTATTACCGAATTTCTTATAGGTGTCGCCGTATTTCAGAATTTTCCCGCTATAATTCTCTACGGCAATAACTTTAGCCTTCATCGCGCGGATGGCATACTTGGTTTTGTTATTTAACATTGCTTCGACGAAAACGACACCCTTGCCTCTTTTAATATCAGCTTTCTCTTTGACAACATTAAGGTTAGATATCTTCTTCATGAAAGCGATGTCGTTATCGTTTTCGGTCGCCTGTGGTTTAAAGTAACTTACATTTTTCCCGCTGTTCAATAAGTTAATCGCCAGACCAGCGCTAATGGCGGTCTTACCGGCTTCTCTTTCCGCAGCGACGATATAAATGATTGCCAAAATTTTTCTCCCGGCTATTTTAGATTTAAATAAACCAATATATTATAATCTTTTACGCAGTCTACGTAAAGAGGTATAATTAGAAGATTTTATATGAAAGACATGATTTCCGTTATTATCCCGACTTATAACGAAAGGGATAATATCACGCCTCTTGTTGAAAGAATTCACAAAGCTCTTTCTGGTCATGACTATGAGATAGTTATCGTGGACGATAACAGCCGGGATGGCACCATTGAAATCGCCAAGGGTCTAGCGTCGCGTTATCCGGTTAAGCTATACATCCGCACCAAAGAAAGAGGACTTGCCACTGCCGTCATTCACGGCATTAAACAGGCATCCGGGAATATCATCGGCGTTATGGACGCGGATTTACAGCACCCCCCGGAAGTCCTCCCTAATCTATATAAAGCTATTGAGAACGGAGCAGACATCGCAATTGCCAGCCGCTATGTTAAAGGCGGTGGCTGCCCCAACTGGGGACTATCCCGCAGGATGATTTCCAAGGTTGCCTTAATGGTATCGCACATCCTTCTCCCCTCCTCCCGTCGGATCAAGGACACGATGTCTGGCTTTTTCATGTTTCGGCGGGAAAATGTCAACCCTGATAAATTAAAACCTATCGGTTATAAAATAGCCCTGGAAATTATGCTGGTGGGTTCTTTTAAAAACGTTGCTGAAGTTCCCTTTATCTTTGCAGAAAGAAGCGCCGGGCAGAGTAAACTTAATGCCCGCCAGCAGATTGATTACCTCAAGCATATTTTCAGTCTAATGTCACGCACCGGTGAATTTATGAGGTTCGTTAAGTTCATCGGCGTCGGTATCAGCGGTACGCTGGTCAACCTCGGCGTCTTAAAGCTGGTTACCGTGTTCACGACCTGGAATGATAAAGTGCAGCTGCTCCCGGGTATCGAAGTCGCCGTAATCACCAATTTTCTTTTAAATGATTTCTTTACTTTTGCTGACCGCCGTACCGGCAAAACAGCGTCCTTCTTCACGCGGATGTTGAAATATAACGTGCTCTCCCTCGTGGGGGCATTCATTAACTGGGGCATCGGCGCATTAATGGTCAATGCCGGCGTCAATATCTTCCTCGCAGACTTTGTCGGTATCCTTGTCGCTTTTCTGTGGAACTACTTTTTAAGTACGATATGGGCATGGAAATAAAAAGCAAACTCAAACAGTTTTATAAGTGGGAATACTTCTGGCTTTGCTTAATTGTATTAGCCACTTTGATTATGCACTTCTGCATTATCACCAATCCTTCACAGGTTATTTTTGATGAAGCCCATTATGTTAACGATGCCAGGAGTATCTCGACTAATGCGACCGATTTGCGACCGGAACACCCGCCGTTAGGCAAACTGATTATTACTGCCGGCACGCAGATTTTCGGCGATAACCCGTGGGGTTGGCGTGTCTTTCCCATTCTCTTCGGCACGGCTACCATCGTGCTTTTTTATTTCCTTTGCCGTCGCCTCGGTATGTCGCAAAACGCGTCTAATATCGCTACTTTCCTTCTCGCTTTCGAGAATATGACTTTTGTGCAAAATCACCTCGCTATGCTGGACGTCTTTTATCTTACTTTTATGATGGCGGCGTTCCTGCTTTATGCCTGTCGCAGATACATTAGCTCCGGCGTCTCTATCGGGCTAGCTGCCTTAGCCAAGCTCAACGGCTTACTGGCTTTGCCGACACTGGTAATTCACTGGATTTTTACTCGCGAGCGCCGTTCCTATTGGTTTATGCTTACCATCATCTTCGCGATTATTTCCTTCTTAGAATTAATGATTTTATGTGATTATGCTATTACTCGCAATTTTTCTAACCTGGTAGACCCGATTCATCGAGTGATGGACATGTCACAATTAACCGGCGGCCTAACCTTTGCCACCGTCACCCACCCCGCCGCCACTCCTCCCTGGCAATGGATAATCGGCTATAAACCCATCGCTTACTGGTGGACGCCGCACTATTACGGAGCCATCAGTTTTACTATCTGGGCGTTGACTATCCCCACCTTCGGTTACATGATATGGCAGGCAGTCAGGAAAAACGAAGCGGCGCTCTTCGGTGTTGCCTGGTACACCAGCACTTATATACTGTGGATACCTGCTACTCTCATCACCGACAGGGTCACCTATCCGTTTTACTATTATCCAGCTATTGGCGCCACCTGCCTTGGTTTGGGTCTGGCACTCAATCAGGCGTTAGAATATTTCCGCAACGGCAGGATAACGTGGTTGAGAAGGACTTTACTGGTGCTTTTTATTGTTTTCCTTGTCGCCCACCTTTTATCTTTCATAATCCTCTCGCCCGTCGTGGGTGTAGATTTCGCCAAGCTAGTAGGCATTAACTTATATTAATACCTAAGCGCTCTTGTATAATTCACTTTTCTTCGGTGCTATAATAATAATTACCTTAAGCTGGGAGAAACTGGATTATGCATGAGGCTATGCTCTACGAAAAACTGCCGGACTCCAGAGTTAGGTGCAACACCTGTCAGTGGCGCTGCCAGATTAACCCTGGGAAGCACGGCGTCTGCGGCATGTATCAAAATAAAGGCGGCACCCTCTACAACCTGAATTATGCCCTGGTTTCTTCCGCTGCTGCCGACCCCATCGAAAAAAAGCCCCTCTTCCACTTTTACCCCGGCACGTTGTGTTTCTCGCTCGGCACGCTGGGGTGCAACTTCCACTGCAAGCATTGTCAAAACTGGGAGATATCCACCGCCAACAGCACTTCGCTTAAACATACCTGCCGCGAAATTACCCCGGAAGTTGCGATTCAAGTTGCGCAACAGAGCGGCTGTAAAGGCATCGCCTGGACTTATAACGAGCCCACTATCTGGTTTGAATATACTCTGGATTCTGCCAAACTGGCAAAAAAGAATGGACTCTATACCGTTTATGTCACCAACGGCTACGCCACTCCGGAAACACTTGATACCATAGGACCCTACCTCGATGCCTGGCGCGTCGATATTAAAGGTTTCTCCGATGAGTTTTATAAAGAGTTATCCGGCATCCCGCACTGGCGCGAGATTCTCGAGGTTACTAAACGCGCGAAAGATAAATGGAAGATGCATGTTGAGGTTATCACCAACATCGTCCCGACAATGAACGATGATGATAAACAGCTGGAGGAATTAGCGCGCTGGATATGCCGTGAATTGGGAGAGTTGACTCCCTGGCACGTGACCCGCTTTTACCCGCATCACCATTTGAGCCATCTGTCGTCGACGCCGCTGGAGACGATTGAACGCGCCGCGGAAATCGGTAAAAAAGCCGGACTTAAGTTCGTCTATGCCGGTAATGTGCCCGGCCATGAAAGCGAAAACACCCATTGTTATAACTGCGGTAAGCTTATCGTTAAAAGGGTCGGCTATCAAACGGAAATATTAGGATTATCTGGTTCTAAATGTCGTTACTGCGGGGCAGACCTGAATTTCCGCCCCATCGATTCTCCTCCCTAACTTCAGAGGAGGTGCAATATGATAAGAAATCCAACTGTCGCCGGTTATTTCTATCCCGACTCGCCGGCGGAACTAAACGCCATGCTGGCGAAATTCATCGACAAAACCGCACCCAAAGAAGAAGTAATCGGTTTGCTGATGCCTCATGCCGGTTATATCTACTCCGGTGCAGTAGCCGGGGCGGCCATCTCCAGGGTTAAGTTTAAGGATACCTTTATCATTATCGGACCCTCCCATTCCGGCATGGGCAAACCCTTTAGCGTCATGCCGGAAGGCACCTGGAAGACGCCGCTGGGAGAGGTCGAGGTTAATAAGGAATTAGCTTATAAGATTATCGGATTTTCCAAGTTCGCTGAAGAAGACTATCTCGCCCACGAGAACGAACACGCCGTGGAGGTGCAAATCCCGTTCCTGCAATACATCAAACCGGACGTTAAGATAGTACCTATTATCCTCACTGGAGACGCGGACGAAATTTATAAAGAAATCGGTCATGCCATCGCCCGGGCAATTAAGAGCCTAAGGCAGAAAGTGGTCATCCTTGCCAGCGGCGATATGACACATTATCAGCCTGCGGAAGTAGCACGGGAGAAGGACATGAAAGCGGTGGAAGCGATGCTTGCCCTCGATGAAGATGAGCTGACACAACGATATAATAATCTGCACATAACGATGTGCGCTTACGGCCCTTTAGTTACCCTCATGGCCGCCGCAAAAGAGCTAGGGGCTAACAGCGCAGAACTGGTGAAATACCAGAATAGCGGCGATGCCTCCGGCGATTATAATTCGGTGGTGGCTTATGCGGGGGTTATCTTTAAGAAGGGAGGGGCATAGATGCACCCGATTACGACCTTGGCTCAAGAAACTGTAGAAACCTACGTCAAGACAGGTAAGAGGCTTGCCGCGCCCAAAAACCTCACCCCGGAAATGAAGGAACAGGCAGGCGTCTTTGTTTCCATCCACAAGTTGGACGATTTACGCGGCTGCATCGGCACCTTCGAGCCGCAGGAAAAGAACGTAGCCGAAGAGGTCATCACTAATGCGATTAGCTCGGCTACCCGCGACCCGCGTTTCGAGCCCATCACCGAGGATGAATTAAAAGACCTCGACTACTCCGTGGATGTGCTGACCGAGCCGGAACCGGTGCCGGATAAAAAACAACTCGACCCCAAAAAATACGGCGTAATTGTACAGGCGGGGTGGCGAAGGGGCTTATTATTACCGGACCTGGAGGGCGTGGACTCGGCGGATTACCAGATAGACATCTGTCGTCAGAAGGGCGGCATCGGACCCAATGAGCCGGTGCAGCTTTATAGGTTTGAGGTAAAGAGGTATAAGTGAGGGGAAAAATTAAGTTTAAATAATATATTTTAGGTAAGGAGGAATTTTAAGTAACAGGGAGGTGAAGGGGTATAGTCATGAAGCAAATAACTATTAACAAATATAAATGAAAAAATTGAAGGAGAATTTTATATGTATAAAACAAAGGTATTGCTTCTTGGCTTGTTAATAATATCCTCTATCACAGGGTTATTTTTTAGTGGGTGCGATTCTATTTCAGTCGATAATAAACCGGACGGCACTACTCCGGCAGGTTTCTGGATTACTTCATACCCAGAAGGGGCATCAGTTTACTTAGCTCCAGGCACAATCGCCACCTATGATAATTTCGAATTGATAGACACTAAATATCTCATTGGTAAAACACCGTTGTATGTCAACATTACGCCTGGGGCGTACTTAATTGCGACAAGTTTATCGTCTAATAAACTCGAGGAGATGGGGTACGAAGTATCCTATCCATATTCTTCAAGCGGTCCAAATGCTAACGATTACTTTATCAACGATGGTAACTTTGTTAAACGGGTAAATTATGATCAGGAAAAACCCGATCGAATTTCAAGTATAGCCAAGGTTTACAGCATCTCAGATCAGGACAAATCAATTATCAGTATTTTAATACCTATAGATAAAGAGGATTATCCACTATCACGTCCTTATTTCTATCCTTCTTTTGACATGGTATCGTCGATTGGTGTTAGTTACCCTGTTGTAGAATCAGATATAGTTTCCGGAGTCATAAGAAATATCAACGACTATAATATAGGAACTGGCATCAATGATAGGATAGTAGAAGATATGGCGAAAGTTGTGTCACGGGTGGGAAAAGTGATTCTGTATTGTGTTGGTAAATATCAAGTAGTGGTGCAGGCATCGAGTCAGGAAAGTAAAAATTTCATGATACAAATCCGATACTAACGAATGTAAATTGAGAATGGGGAGGAGAGCATATAAGAAAATGCCACTCTCCTTCCCTACCTATAAGTCAAGGGGGTATAGGGGCGGGGTGGATAAAAAAACTAAATTGGAGTAAATTATAAAAACCAATGCGAAAAGGTCTGCTATGAACATGGATATGTTCGAAAAACAAGCGGAACAGCAGAAGTTGCAGCAAGCGCCGCTGGCGACACGCATGAGACCCAAAAACCTTAATGGCTTCGTCGGTCAGGAGCATCTTTTAGGCAAAGGACGAGTACTGCGGCGGGCTATCGAGGGCGACCGTATTCCTTCGATGATATTTTGGGGTCCGCCGGGCAGCGGCAAGACCACCCTGGCGAATATTATCGCCAATAGCACGGGGGCACACTTTTCGGCGGTCAGCGCCGTCAGCGCCAGCGTCGCCGACCTGCGGAAAATCGTCGAGCAGGCGAAAGAGCGGCGCCAGATAAATGCGCAAAGAACAATTCTTTTTATCGATGAAATCCACCGCTTTAATAAAACCCAGCAGGATGCAGTGCTGCCCTACGTCGAAGACGGCACGGTCATTCTTATCGGGGCGACGACAGAAAATCCATCTTTTGAGGTAACGTCACCGTTGCTTTCGCGAACACGCGTTATACCACTTAAGCCACTGACCGATGGCGAAATTAAAATATTAATTCTACGGGCGGCGACAGATAAACTGCAAGGCTTAGGCGAACTCAACATCGAGCTGCTAAACGATACACTAGACCATCTGGTAAAAATGTCTAACCACGACGCACGGATGGCGCTTAATACCCTGGAAATTGCTGCCTTAAGCACACCGGTCGATGCCACAGGACAAAGAGTTATCAAGTTAGAGACTATCGAAGATGCTTTCCAAAAACGTGCAATACAATATGATCGGGTAGGCGAGCAGCATTACAACCTCATCTCAGCGCTGCATAAATCCATGCGGGATTCCGACCCCGACGCCTCGATTTACTGGCTGGCGATGATGCTGGAGGCTGGGGAAGACCCGTTATATATCGCCCGACGTATGGTGCGCTTCGCCTCGGAAGATATCGGCATGGCTGACCCGCAGGCATTAGTTGTCGCCATGGCGGCACAGCAAGCTGTGCACTTTATCGGCATGCCGGAGGGCAATTTGGCTTTGACCGAGGCAGCGGTTTACTTGGCGACGGCCCCAAAGAGTAACTCGCTTTATGCGGCATATTCCAAAGTGCAGGACCTAATCAAAGAAGGCTCCAGCGAGAATGTGCCCATGAACATCCGCAACGCACCGACGTCGCTGATGAAAGAAATGGGCTACGGCAAGGACTATAAATACGCCCATGATTATCCTGACCATGTCGTCGACCAGCAGCACTTACCGGATTCCGTCAAGGATAAGAAATTCTACGAGCCGGGGACGCTGGGGTACGAAAAGCAGATACTCGAGCGTCAAAACGACCAGGAAGAGAAGAAGCGGAAGATGGCGGAGGGGGGTAAAGGGGCGGAAAGCTAGACCCTTTTCTTGACAATCAATAGGTTTCTCCAATAAAATCATCTTGGTCAAAACACGTTTCCTTACTGTAATTACTCGCCGTTCAAGATAAAGGAGGAACGATGCCAAGATTTCCCTTTATGCCCCGAGAAGAAAAATTCTTCGACCTGTTTGAGCAGAGTGCCACAAATATCATTAAAGCTGCCAAATCGCTGAAAGAGATGCTCGATACCTGGCAGTTTCTTGATAGTCACGTGGCGGAAATAACCGAACTGGAACATGACGGTGACACGATAACCCACCAGATAATTTCTCTGTTGCACCGCACTTTTGTAACGCCATTCGACCGCGAGGATATCGCCTTGCTGGCGCATACGATGGACGACGTAATTGATTTTATACACTCCGCCGCCGACGCTATGTTTATCTATAAGATATCTAATCCCTCTAATAGAGCTAAAGAACTGGCTGATGTCATCGTGCTGGCAGCGGCGGAGCTGGAAAAAGCCATATTAGGATTACGACATAAAAAAGAATTTAAAAATATGCTGGAGAGGTGCGTTGAGATAAACCGACTGGAAAACGCCGCCGACCGGATATACCGCGCCGCCATCGGTGAACTTTTTGATAACACAAAAGATATGGCGCATGTAATCAAATGGCGCGAGATTTATGAACATATGGAAACCGCTACCGACAGGTGTGAGGATGTGGCTGATGTTATTGAAGGGGTAGCCCTGAAGAATGCCTGATATAAGTCTGGCATTAATAATAACTCTAATCCTGATATTAGGCGCTGAATTCGTCAACGGGTGGACGGATGCGCCTAACGCCATCGCCACAGTAGTTTCCACACGAGTGCTTTCTCCTGGTTATGCCGTAATTATGGCTGCTGTGCTTAATATCGTTGGTGCATTGGCTACCGGCACCGCGGTGGCGGCGACCATCGGCGAAGGCATTGTCAAGCAAAATTTCATTTCGCTTCCAGTAGTCGCCGCCGCCATGTTAACCATTCTGGTCTGGAGTTGCGTTACCTGGTACTTTGCTATTCCCACCAGCAAAAGCCACGAGCTTATCGCCGGGCTTACGGGCGCCAGTTTGGCGGCGGCAGGACAGTCCGTGCTGCTATGGGAAGGATGGGAAAAGGTGCTCATCGGACTGGGGTTTTCCACCATCCTGGGATTCGTCTTCGGTATTGTAATAATGAGTATTATCTATTGGATGTTGCAGCACGCCGCGCTTACAAAGATACGCAATACGTTCAGCCGACTTCAGATATTATCGGCGGCATTTATGGCTTTCAGCCACGGCAGTAATGACGGACAAAAGTTTATGGGCGTCTTTTCCTTAGCGCTGGTGCTGGGCGGGGTGATACCCAGTTTCCACGTGTCCTGGTGGGTGATGTTAATCTGCGGGGCGGTGATGGGGCTGGGAACAATAATAGGCGGGTGGCGTATTATCAGGACGCTGGGATTCAGGCTTACCAGGCTGGAACCAGTCAACGGCTTTGCGGCAGAGACATCAGGTAGTATAGTGATTCTGCTTGGTTCGCGCTTCGGCATACCTTTAAGCACCACCCACTGTATCACGACAGCCATCATGGGGGTGGGTGCCAGCCGGCGTTTTTCAGCAGTGCGGTGGGGTATGGCGCGGAGTATTATCCTGACATGGGTTGTTACGTTCCCGGTATGCGGTATTTTGGGATACCTTTTTTCGCTGCTGTTGAACTGGATATTCTAAAGATTTTAGATTTCACAAACGCGTTGGACGGCGCGGCATTTTTCTGCGGTGATAATTGCTTTAATATTCTCGATAGCGTGCTTGATTTTACCTTCGCGGTTAACGACAACATAATCGAACATGGGGATGCTATCTAATTCTTTCTCGGCGGTTTTCAAACGAAGTTCCAATTCTGCCGACGTTTCGGTGCGACGTTTTTTCAAACGCTGTTCTAGCTCATCCAGAGTTAATGTTATCAGAAAGACTAGTAATGCCTGCGGCACTTTTTTCTTAATCGTTGCGGCGCCCTGAACATCTATTTTTACTATAACGTCCTGCCCACGCTTTAAGGCTTGCCGAACCGGGTCGGCGGGGATGCCGTAGCGGTTGCCATAGACATTTGCCCATTCCAATAGTTGATTAGAATCAATCATTGTTTGGAATTTTTGAGGAGTAATAAAATAATAATCGACGCCATCTTTTTCACTGGGACGACGTGTCCGCGTGGTAGCCGAGACGCTGATAAAAGCGTTGAGTCCTGATTTCCTTAGTCCAGCCAAGACAGTGTCCTTGCCGACGCCAGAAAGACCGGAGAGGACGATTAAGAGGGGTTTAGCAGGTGGGATGAGGGATGAGCTTTTTTCACCCTTCATTATCGCTTTCACTTTGCTCTTGCTTTGACAGGACAGGTGTGCGTGACGTAAAGCGGCTGGCGATAGTTTCCGGGGCGAGCGCTGCCAAGACAATATGTCCGCTATCGGTAAAAATAACGGCTTTAGTTCTTCTGCCGCTGGTCATATCAATTACTTTGCCGTTACTTCTGCCGTCGTGAATAATGCGTTTTGTGGGGGCGGAGTTGGGGGAGGCTATAGCGATGGTCCGACTCATTGCCAGAATGTTGCCAAAACCGATGTGAACCAGTTCAATGCTCATAATCTCACCTCGTAAAAATCATAGGGCTAAACACATGACAATGCGCCAGTATCCGCTTAAATAATTCTATAGGGAAAAGCCCTTCAATAAACTATCACTTGTATGCTAGCTTGTCAAGGTTTTATCTGGAAAAATTGTTCGATGTGTAAAAATAATATCAAAGGTATTTTTATCTATGACGAAAGAGCGGGGGAATAAGTACTGGCTTGTGTCCTCAAATAAATAGAACCTTATCCATCAACCCCCTTTCCTTACAGCCAATAATATGCTAGAATATATGCTGGAATCTGAAAGCAGCCTTAAAAACTGAATAAATTAAACCAGAGAACGAGTCTCTTGGTGGTTAGAGCGAGGTGGTCCCACCCGTTCCCATCCCGAACACGGAAGTGAAACGCCCCAGCGCAGACGATACTGAGGGGACAACCCTTTGTGGAAAATATGCCACTGCCAGGAGACTTTTCTTTTTTCATGCATAAAAAGGTCACTTCGACAAGCTCAGGACAAGCTATTTCTACGTAAATACAGCCATTTATTGCAAGGGTTACCCCTCTTGCTTTACCAGTGGTGATATTATAAGATTAGAAATAGAGAGTCACTCACCACACAAATTTACACCAAAGAATCTATATGGCAAGCAGATTTGAAAAATTTTCCGAGAGAGCCCGTCGTGTCCTTACGATAGCCCAGGAAGAGGCACGCGCCCTAAATCACAGCTACATCGGCACGGAGCATATTTTGCTCGGCCTGGTACGCGAAGAAGAGGGCGTGGCTGCCAAGGTACTCACCAACCTGGGAATCGGCTTAAGCAAAGTACGCTCGGCGGTGGAGTTTATCATCGGGCGGGGAGAAAAACCCGGCACCGGCGAGACTGGACTTACCCCCCGAGCCAAGAAAGTCATTGAATTAGCTATCGATGAAGCCCGCCAAATGGGGCATAACTATATCGGCACCGAACATTTATTACTGGGACTGCTGCGTGAGGGTGAAGGAGTGGCATCCAGCGTGCTGGATAGCTTCGGGATTACCCTGGAGCGAGCCCGTACCGAAGTAACTCATATTCTGACTCAGGGCGTGCCTAAAGCCAGATTGACTCGCAGCGCCAGCAAGACTCCAGCTTTAGACCAGCTGGGCACCGACCTTACGGAAGCCGCCCGCAAAAAGAAACTCGACCCCATTATCGGACGGCATAAAGAGATAGAGCGCGTCATCCAGATTCTAAGTCGCCGCACCAAGAACAATCCCGCGCTTATCGGTGAGCCGGGCGTGGGCAAGACCGCTATCGTCGAAGGACTAGCACAACAAATTGTCTCGGGCACCGTCCCCGAAATGTTAGAAGATAGAAGACTCATCTCCCTAGACATGGGGTCGCTGGTAGCGGGCACGAAATACCGCGGCGAGTTTGAAGAGCGACTGAAGAAGATAATCGACGAAATAAAAACTGCGGGCAATTGCATTATCTTTATCGATGAATTTCACACCATGGTTGGCGCCGGCGCTGCCGAAGGGGCCGTCGACGCGGCTAATATTTTAAAACCCTCACTAGCGCGGGGTGAGTTGCAGTGCATCGGCGCAACAACCCTGGACGATTACCGCAAATATGTCGAGCGAGACGCGGGACTGGAACGACGCTTCCAGCCTGTTCTTGTTGAGGAACCATCCGTCGAAGAGACCCTGCGGATATTACGCGGCATCAAGGAACGATACGAGCAGCATCATCACCTGAAAATCAACGAAGAGGCTTTAGCAGCGGCCGCCAGCATGGCAGCACGATATATTCCCGACCGCTTTTTACCGGATAAAGCCATCGACCTGGTGGACGAAGCGGCATCCAGAGTACGCATACGCCACAGCACGATGCCAGTCTCCTTAAAACAAGCCAAGGAACAGCAGGATATCATCCGTAAGGATAAAGATAACGCCCTCGCCACGCAGCAATATGACGACGCCGCAGAATTGCGGGAACGCGAACTGCAAACCGAAGAAAAGATAAAAGAACTAGAGAGCGAGTGGCGGACAGAGCAAGAGAAAGAGGACGTGGTAGTGAAGAAGGAGGACATCGCCGAAGTGGTAAGCATGTGGACGGGTGTACCGATGGTACAGCTTGCCGACGACGAGGCGAGCCGTCTCCTGAATATGGAAGAGTCCTTACACAAGCGTATCGCCGGACAGGAAGAAGCCGTAAAAGCCATATCCAAAGCAGTACGGCGAGCGCGGTCCGGTATCAAAGATCTTAAACGACCGATGGGCGTTTTCCTATTCCTGGGTCCCACGGGCGTAGGCAAGACAGAGATGGCGAAAACGCTGGCTGAATACATGTTCGGCAGCGAAGATGCGCTCATCCGCATCGATATGTCCGAGTTCATGGAAAAATTCGCTGTTTCCAGACTGGTTGGGGCGCCGCCGGGATACATTGGGTATGAAGAAGGCGGTCAGCTAACCGAAGCAGTGCGGCGCAAGTCATATAGCTGCATCCTGCTGGATGAAATCGAAAAAGCCCACCCGGATGTCTTCAACCTGCTTCTCCAGATTTTCGATGACGGGCATTTGACCGACGCTAAGGGTCGTCGAGTAGATTTCCGCAACAGTATTATAATAATGACCAGCAACTTCGGCGCAATAGAAATCAAGCGAGGTTCGGTCGGTTTTGCCTCACGCAGTGATGAAGCGAAAACGCGGGAACGCTCTTACGAAAAAATGAAGGATGACCTGCTGACCAAATTAAGGGACAGCCGCGAAAGCAACTTCCGTCCTGAGTTCCTGAACCGTATCGACGATATCATCGTCTTCCATACCCTCACCGAGGAGCAAATACGGGCAATCGTGGACATGATGCTGGCTGCCGTCGGTCGGCAACTCGCCGAAAAGGAAATTAAATTACAGGTAACCGACACCGCCAAGAACCAACTCGGTAAAGAAGGGTATAAAGAGGAATACGGGGCGCGCCAGCTGCGTCGCGTCATACAGAACCGTGTTGAAGATAGACTTTCGGAAGCGGTGCTGCGAGGCGGCTTTAAAACCTTCGACCGGATATATGAAACTAAGGCAACTATCAAGATGCCAGGCGTAATGGATAGTATCGTCAAGGAAACTAAAGAAATCCCCGATAAGCGCGCCGTGCAGAAGAGCTCGGATAAATTCCGCGTTGTCCCAGAGATTAAAGGTATTGAAGTCAAAGGCGATAATCTCACCGTTTACGCTTCTGAAAGCATAAAATACGAACTAGAGAAAATTATTAAAGAAACGATGGACGAGAAGGCGAAAAGCAAGGCGGCGAAAAAGGTCAGGCTTATCGAGGAAGTTAAGGTAATAGAGAACTCTTACATTTCCGAAGTGGTAGTTGATATAGAGGACGAGGAGTATACTATCGACTCCAACGATGAATTTTCTCTGCCGAATGCTCCGGTAAGCGCCAAAGCGAGATAGCCAACAAAAGATGTGACATCTATAACCGGCTTTAGTATAATAGGACGGTGGCAGTTTAAGTAACTCCACCGCCTTTTTGTTTAGTAAAAGATATTCAGGAAAGGAGCCAGATAATTGGCGAGAGAAACAGTTGAAGTTCCTATCACTGGAAAAATCATCAGCGTCGAAGTGAAGGTTGGCGATATCGTGAATGAGGGCGACGTCATCTGCGTTTTAGAGTCTATGAAAATGGAAAACCCGATACTGGCGGCGGTGGGCGGTAAAGTGGTAGCAATCGGGGTAAAAAAGGAGCAGGTGGTTAAGCCCGGCGAGATGATTGCCGTGATTGAATATTAAACTGGACTAAACAGTCATAAATTTTAAAGAGGGGTATTGAACCCCTCTTTTTTATTTCGGCGATGATATTGGCGATTATGAGCGGACTACACATTGGGCCGCTGGGAGGATAGTTTAAATCCTAAGCACGAAATTCTAAATTCTAAACGGATTTCTGATTTCCCTTTTTCTTTTCAAGTTCTAGTCTCTTTGCCTGGGTTTCACGAACATATTTTAAAGTATTATCAACATATATTCTAGGTTTGCCGGATACTATGTTGTATAAATTTGATACATCATTTATGGGGTCCTTTTCTTCATTCATAGGTATCCTATCAGTTTCATATAAAGAAACCCAATTCACTAAATAGTGACTAATTTTCCCTGACTTCATAGGAACAAGATAGTTAGTGATATCTATATCACTTAGTCTTTTTACGCTACTTTTTTTTATAAAATCAGGATCATTTAAATATTTCTCACAAGTATGATGTAAAACAATACCATATAATTGAAGTTCATTCTGTAATTCATGTGCATCTATTAGTGGTCGTCCAAAATGTAAAGACTTCGTGAAATCTGCGGTTTGCATGCCAAATGCTATGGCTCCTTTAATAGGTATACTTTGGATTATAGCGTTGTAGATAATCAATTTTGTATCAAATATTATCCAATTAAATGCTTGTTGTGATTTATCATTGGAGACAACAATAATTGAATCTGAAAATATTATATGTTTTATTGCTGGCCCAGCTTTGTTAGTAGACGCATATTTTGCCATCGTTTCAACATAGTCAATAGTTGGAAGTAGAGACTCAAGCATTTTTTTTACTTTATCATCACCGTCTCTTTGTAGTCTTTCCTTAAATCCCATTATATCCAAAAAAGCTACAAAGCGGTCATTTTTATCTTCCCAACCATCCATTTTCTCTGCCATTTTAATTTACCTCCCCCTCAATAGTAGGCTAATTATATAACGGGCGAGGGGGAGGGGCAAGGGGGTTGACCTCTCCTCTTAAATTCCCCTCTCCGCTGGCACTTCGTGGTGACTCAGTGGAACCAGAGAGGGGAAAACGGGGAGGGGGTAATTAAAATCCCCCTTGGTCCCCCTTTTTCTTTCTAAAAGAGGGCTTTTTTACTCCTTTTTCGGTTATTTCTAAAATTTATTTCAAAAACCCCTTGACATCTAGGCAATTATATGTTTAAATAATAAATAGAGAATTAAATTAAAAATTAAATCAATAATTATAACGATAAATTAAACAAAGGGTTACGGAGGTATAAAGACAATGAAAAAACAGGATTTCAATTTAAAGAACTTTACCAGAGTCGATATCGGCAGTACCTTCGATTTCGAAATAGTCCGTGCGGATTCGTACAGTATCGTCGTTGAAGCCAATGAAGGACTATTTAATAATCTCCATGTCGAAACCGAGGGCGAAACACTTCGGGTATTCCATAGTAAACATATCGGCTGGGTATTCCGTCTTGATCGACCAAGAGTAAAAATTTCAATGCCCGTCATTAAAGAATTAGAACTTTCCGGGGCGGTGATAGGAAAAATGAGTGGCTTCAAGTCAGGGGAGAATTTTAAGTTGACTATGGATGGAGCTAGTAAGGTTGATGCCGATATGGAATTCGGTTACTGTGAGTTTCACCTGCGCGGGGCATGTAACGTAAATGCAAAAGGCAAGGCTGAAAGCATCATCATTGATGTAAACGGAGCTTGCTATCTGGGGATGGAGGACTTTGCGGTTAAAAACGCAGCTATCCGACTAAACGGAGCCAGTACCTGTTCGATAAAAGTCAATGGTAAGCTGGATGCCAGGCTGGCAGGTGTTTCCAACCTTAACCTAGCCGGCGAGCCCACCCTTGGTGATATAAGGACTACCGGACTGGCAAAAATCAACAACATTTCCCGAATGAAATAAATCTAAAAAGTATAATAGCGCCGATGAGGCGACGAGGAGATTACGAAAATGAAACATGAACAGAAGACAACGAAAATGAAGATTTACCACAACGAGAGCGAAACTGTAATGATGCCGGAGCTGGTCGGTATGAACTGGGTGTTCTTAAATAACCGAACGACATCCCGGATAAAATTGCAGCGGGGAAGCTACTAAACTGAAGTGGTTACCGAGGAGGTAATGAAAATGAAACATGAACAGAAGACAACGAAAATGAAGATTTACCACAACGAGAGCGAAACTGTAATGATGCCGGAGCTGGTCGGTATGAACTGGGTGTTCTTAAATAACCGAACGACATCCCGGATAAAATTGCAGCGGGGAAATTACTAAAGTGAAGTGGGTGCCGAGGATAATACACATGAGGATTAACCACATAGAAAACAGCGCTGGGCTGTTCACCGGTACTAATTATCAACGTCAGTCACTTAATACACGCGAAATTGTAGACCTAGGTGATATCATGACCGAAGAACCAATAAGAAGGTTTTGGTAATGGAACTGTATATATTCGCGGTAATATTACACAGGGAAAATATCAATGGGCGCTAATTCTTTTATAGTTGTCTCGTTTTTTGACTGTTATTTCTTTCGTAACTTTCTCTAAATACTCTATCTCTGAAACCCATAATATTTAAGAAAGATACATATCTTTCACATGTATTTCTCCACCATTTTATTTCCTTTGTCATCTTATTTACCTCACCCTTAAATAGTTGGCTAATTATATAACGGGGTGGGGTGAATTAAAACTCCCTTAATCCCTCTTTACGAAAGAGGGACAATCCATCGTCTCCCTTTCATAAAGGGAGAGTGAGAGGGTTTTTTCTTGCCTTCTTTTCCTAAATCTAGTAAAGTCATGCTATGAGTAAATCCTCGGCTAAAGTGGTTTACGTATGCAAAGAGTGCGGCAAGGAGAGTCTTAAGTGGCTCGGTAAGTGCCCGGACTGCAACCAGTGGAACACCTTTAGCGAGATGACGATTAAGGCGGAGGTCGCCTCCTTAAGACCGATGGGTCAGGCGGCTTTTCCGCAGGAGCTTTCGCAGGTAGAGCTAGAGGCTAAAGACCGCTCCCCTTTACCCCTCGCCGAATTCAACCGCGTACTGGGGGGAGGCATCGTGGCGGGGTCGCTTGTACTTGTTAGCGGCGACCCTGGCATCGGCAAGTCCACCCTTTTATTACAGGCGGCGGCGTCCATCGCTAACCAGCGTCAGCGCGTGGTCTACGTCACCGGCGAAGAGACGGCGCAGCAGATAAAGCTTAGGGCGAAGCGACTGGGACTTAAAGGAGAGGGACTTTTCATTCTGGCGGATACCGACGTGGACGCGATTATCGAGCAGGCGGAACAGGTCCTTCCTAAGGAAGGATTATTGATTGTAGACTCCATCCAGACGGTTTACATACCGGGTGGGGATTCGGCGGCGGGGAGTGTATCGCAGGTACGGGACTGCACGATGCGTCTTATGCAGTGGGCGAAAATTCACGGCGTGCCCGTCTTCATCTCGGGACATGTCACCAAAGAGGGCGCCATCGCTGGCCCACGCGTTTTAGAGCATATCGTAGACGTCGTCCTCTATCTTGAGGGCGAGCCTTTCAGCGCTTACAGATTACTTCGCTGCGTTAAAAACCGCTTCGGCTCGACCAATGAGGTGGGCGTTTTTGAGATGAAAGAGGAGGGGATGGTCGAGGTGGCGAACCCATCGCTAGCATTTCTATCACAGCGGGGGACGGAAACGGTAGGGTCGGCCGTCGTGCCAGTCATCGAGGGGAGTCGTCCTCTATTAGTCGAGATACAGGCGCTAACGACCCTCAATACTTTCGGGCAGCCGCGACGTACAGCCAATGGCGTGGACTTTAATCGACTTCTTTTAGTGACGGCGGTGTTATCGCGGCGGGTGGGGTTAAAATTGGGCAACCAGGACGTGATGGTGAACGTGACGGGCGGCTTAAAGGTAGGCGAGCCGGCAGCGGACCTGGGGATGGCTCTGGCAATTGCCTCCAGTTATCGGGACGCGGAAGTGATGCCTCAAACAGCGGCGGTGGGGGAGGTGGGCTTAAGCGGAGAATTACGCCCCGCCCCGCAGATGGATAGGAGACTAAATGAAGTGCTTAGACTGGGTTTTACACGTTGCATTATTCCTAAGACGGGGGCGAAGATAAACCCTCCTAAAGATATGGAAATCATTATTGCGGGGACTTTAAGGGAGGCGGTTTTTAAGGGGTTAAAGGGAGGGAAGGAGGATAAAAATGAGTCTGACACAAAATGAAAAAAAAGAACGTTTAAAACATTATTTAAAACGTGAGGAAATAAGAATCCCGCTTCTACAAGAAGCCATGGAAGCCGTTAAAAAATATTACCAAGATTCTAAGAAAAGCAACTTAGAACATTTTGAAAAAATTGATAATGTTATTTTATTCCTTTTAATAATGGAACGGGATATGTCAGTATTGATACTTAACTATTTAAAAATTTTTACTAACAATTGGGAACAGAAATATATCGCCAGACAAATAGCATTATTAGTATATGAAATGTCTCAAGATATTCCCCAACTTTTAAATGGAAATTTTCGTATTAGTTTAAGAACAATTCCCTTATGGGATGGAGCTGAAGAGGAGCTTAATAAAATCACTAAATCTCTTCACAAATTTAATGAAGTTAATAGAATAATGCTTGAAGACATTCGGCATTTTGTCATTGCACATAGGGATCAGGATGCATTTAAACAAATAGAAATTATTGAGAAGCTAGATCCTGATGAAATTTATAAAATCGTTGAAAAACTTTATGAAATTATACGTCCTCTTGTCGATTTCTTGTTAAGAGTATTAGATATCATGGGTAATCCACATGTTATAGTGCATCATCTTTCAGAAGCGATAGAGAAAAAGAAAAAAGGGACAGCCTAGCTGGATTCCCGTTTTCACGGGAATGACGGGGAAATCCCCCTTGGTCCCCCTTTTACAAAGGGGGAAAGAAAAAATTTAACCAACGATATATGGTTTGTACAATCATCCTCTCCCTTTGTAAAAGGGAGAGTTAGAGAGGGATTTGAATGAAAAAAGTCTCCGCTATTATCGCCGCTGCTGGTGACAGTCAAAGGATGGGGGGCGTCGATAAAATGTTCGCCCCCATTAACGGTCGTCCTGCCCTGGCGCGTGTTTTGGATACCTTTCAGAACTGTAAAAAAATCAACCAAATAATTGTCGTGATGAACCAACAAAATATTGACGCATGCCGGCGGCTGGTAAAGGCCGAGGGGTGGACTAAAGTCAAGGATATCATCCTTGGCGGTAAAAGGCGGCAGGACTCGGTGGCGGAGGGACTTAAGTATGTTAGGGACGCAGATTGGGTAGTCATCCATGACGGGGCGCGTCCTCTTGTGACCATTGACCTTATCGAGCTGGGGCTAGAAGCGGCTCAAGAGACCGGTGCAGCATCAGCCGCGGTGCCAGTGACGGATACTATTAAAACAGTAAAAGATAATGAAATTGTAGATAAAACGCTGCCGCGCCAAAACTTAAGAGCCATCCAGACTCCGCAGGTTTTTCGTTTTGACATCATCAAAAAAGCCTATAAATCCGTCTATGGCGATGTCACTGACGACGCGGCGCTGGTAGAGAAAGCCGGCTATAAAGTTAAACTCTATATGGGCTCTTATGCTAATATAAAAATAACCACACTAGACGACCTCGCGGTCGCGGAGGCTTTAGCGAAACGAAATGAGCACTAATTTACGCATCGGCATCGGCTATGACGCGCATCCCCTGGTAAAAAAGCGGAAGTTGGTATTGGGTGGGGTAGAGATACCTTACGCTAAAGGACTGGATGGCTGGAGTGACGCCGATGTACTCACCCATGCGGTGATGGATGCCTTGCTAGGAGCGGCGGCTTTAGGCGACATCGGGCAGCATTTCCCGCCGGGGCAAGCGGAATATAAAGACATATCGAGTTTGGTCCTGCTATCCGAAGTGGCAGTAACTTTAAAGGAAGCAGGATTTGAAGCAGTGAATATCGACGCTACGGTGGTAGCCGAAGAACCGCGACTTCAACAACATTTAAATGAAATGCGGCAGAATTTTAGTCATGTATTAGGCATCGATATTAAAAAGGTAAGCGTGAAAGCCAGCACGAATAATGGGCTGGGGGATATTGGGCGGGGGAAAGGCATCGCCGCATATGCCGTTGTTTTGGTAGAAGAGGGAAAATAATGAAAATATCCGACACTTTAACCGGTAAAAAAACGGAGTTCAAGCCGCGCGGTGATACCGTAACCATGTATGTCTGCGGCATCACGCCGTATGACGATTCCCATCTCGGTCACGCCATGAGTGCCATTGTTTTTGATGTTGTTCGCCGCTACCTGCGGTTCAGGGGATATAAGCTTAAAACCGTCCAAAATATTACCGATGTTGATGATAAGATTATCAACCGCGCTAATCGGCTCGGTATCAACGCCGCCGAGCTAGCCGGTAAGTATGCTAATAGTTATCACGAAGAGATGGAGCTTCTTAATGTATCCCCGCCGGATATTAATCCAAAAGCCACCGAAGAAATACAAGAGATGCGAAAGGTTATCACAGGACTAATCGATAAGGGTTTTGCTTACGAGGCTAACGGGAGTGTCTACTTCCGCGTAAAAAACAAGCCGGACTATGGGAAGTTATCAAAACGTAAATTTGATACTATGATTGTTGGCGCCAGCATTGAACCTGGCGAAGAAAAGGAAGACCCACTGGACTTCGTCCTCTGGAAAGCCGCCAAACCGAACGAGCCGCATTGGCCAAGCCCATGGGGTGAGGGTAGACCGGGGTGGCATATCGAGTGCAGCGCTATGTCCACAAAATACCTGGGCGAGCAGATAGACATTCATGGCGGGGGTTCGGACCTGGTCTTCCCCCACCACGAGAACGAAATAGCGCAAACAGAAAGCTATACCGGCAAGGTTCCTTTTGTTAAGTACTGGATGCATAATGGCTCACTTCAGTTGGGCGCGGAGAAAATGAGTAAAAGCCTGGGCAACCTTATAACGATAAGAGACTTCCTGAAAAAATATAGTGCGGACGCGCTGCGGATATTCGTATTAAGTTCTTATTACCGTAGTCCACTGACCTATACCGACGAAGCCATCGAGGCGGCGCAGGCAGGGGCGGAAAGATTACAACGCACTGTATCAAGGTATGAAGCTAACGCAACAGTGGTTCCATTTGATATCGAATCTTATAAACAGAAATTTATAGAAGCAATGGATGATGACTTTAATACGCCAAAAGCACTAGCTGTATTATTTGATTTAGCAAGAGATATTAACTTAGCTATAGACAAGGGAAATATCCCTGAGAATGCGCAAGATAAACTTAGGTCTTTAGCTCAGGATATACTAGGTCTTAAATTAAGAAAAGAGGTTGAGGTAAAAGCCTCGGTATCATTTGGTATCACAGTAACTGCAGAAGCTGATTTCATACCTAGTGAAGTAACAACTTTAGTAAATCGTCTTATAGAACAGAGAATAAAACTTAGGAAAGAAAAGAATTACCAACAAGCCGACGAGATAAGGAATAAATTAGCTACTATCGGAGTCATTTTGGAAGATACAAAGGAAAAACCAAACGCAGTATTTAAACGAATTCCTTCTGAAAAAGAACTGTTAGAATCTAGTAAAGGAATTGAATTTAAATTTTTGAATTTTGTAAAAACTATCCCGACGCAAGTCGGGAACCAGCTAATATCATTCTCGCTAGATTCCGGCTTTCGCCGGAATGGTTTACGAATTAGCCTCAAAACAAAAACAAATAAGGCACTGTTGTTACAATGCCTTATCTTTTATAACTTATATCCGATTATTCTAGATAAGTTGTGTTAAATATACTGTTTTCTTATCTAGCAAGCTTTATCAGCTCTACGCCGATATATAACCAACCTATAAAAAATTGGTCGTATTATTTAATTTAGGTAAACGAACCAGGACTAACAAAAAAGTAGAGGGTGAGTCGGAATTAGCCCTTGCCGATGCGGAATATTTTGGTCCCGCACTTTGGGCAGGTGCCTTGGGTGGCTGGTCGTTTATTCTTCAGAGTGACCGCCTTGGGATTACTCATTTCAACCTTCTTCCGGCATTTCATACAATAGGCTTGCATTGTGCACCTCCCAGACTAAATATCGTTTGCCTGAAAGCGTAACAAAATCAAGCGTATTTGTCAATAGTTTCAGACATAAAATAGCTATATTTTTGTACTATTTTTAGCAAACAGGTAAAATTGTGATTTTTAACGACCAAATAAATGATGCAAACGCGTAAAATGCCTGATTTGCTTCATCAAAAAATGTATTGAAAAACTGCCTTAAAAATTAGTCCTCCCGCCAGTCCCAATCCCTCCCGCCCTTAAAGACAGCCGAGTTCATTTCATTGCTCAAGAAAATGAGGTTGGCATCCGGGAAACGCATCGCCATATTGTAGAAAAACGTGCCGGTGTCCTTTGTCTTTTTGAGTTCTTCTTCAGTGGCGGTTAAATATTCTTTCATAAATTTAAATGAAGAGTTATCGAAGGGCATGCCTGGCTTCTGGTGTCCTGGAATGACGACCTCAGCGCCCATTTTCTCCAAACGCTCGATGTCCTTATACCACTGCTTACGCTCTTCCGCCGTTATCTCGCAGGTAAATGGGTGCGCCTGGTTAAAGAGAACATCGCTGCAGTAGAGGGTTTTTATCGAGGGAATCCAGACGACGGTATTGTATTTCAAGTCGCCCATGATTTCCGGGATTATCTCGATGCGCTTGCCTTCTAACTCAAAGTAATTTTTCGTGAGAGGCTCGATATTAACCGCTTTAGTGGGCACGTTGGTCGGCCCGATGACAGGTGTCCAGTGCTCGATTTTGCCGAACATCTGCTTATTAATGGTGTGGGCGACTGAGGGCAGGGCGATGACCTTCGCCTTAGGGAAGGCTTCGGTAATTGGTCCTAAACCGAAGTAATGGTCGGGGTGGGCGTGAGTAACATAGATGTATTTCAAGTGCTTGCCTGTTTCCAGTATTTCCGCAGCGACACGGTGTCCGTTGGACAAACTCCACTGCGCATCGAGTAAAGCGGCATCGGTTTTGCCTATAACGATGACCGAAGCAACGGAGAAACCGCTTTCATCGGAGAAAAAGACTTTAGTAGTCAGTCCATTTTCGTGTTTATTAATTCTAACTTCCATCGTTCAACCCTCCAAGTGGGATAATCCTTTAATATTTACCGTACTCTTTCGTAAACTCAATCATAGCTTTGAGGTTTTCCGGCTTGACCTCGTCGGTAGAGGAGCGGGGGGATAGTATATAGCCGCCGCCCTTGCCGCAGATATCAATGAGTTTCTTGCAGTGGGCGATGACGTCTTCCTTACTCCCCACCTGTAAAAGTGAAGACGGCACATTCCCCTCAATGCAGATATGGCCCTTCAGGACATCTTTAGCTCTAAAGATATCCGTGGTATCAAAACGCGCCAGTATCGAGCCTTTGGGGAACTCCAACAGGTATTCTAGTCTTGAAGTAAAGTTGCCCTCGAAGAAGATGCAGGGTGTTAAACCTTTTTGAACCAGCCCCATGACCAGCTTTTTAAATGTCGGCCAGTAGAACCGTTTAAACTGCGCCATGGACATGAATTCATCGGAGCCGCGGGTATTGGTCATGAAAATGCGGGTATAGCCGTTCTCGGTCGGTTCGGGGTTTGTCCTCTCCAGCGACTTCTTTAAGATGAACTCACACATTTCCTCGATTTTCTCCGGTTGGCGGAACATATCCATCATCGTGCCGCTCATGCCGCGTAAAGAGTGAGAAATAACGTCGAAGGGAGGCATCGCCGCCCCCTGGAAATATTCCGGAAAGCCCATATCCAGTATCATCTGGCTAAATTTCCTCATCTTCGGCAGCCACTTGCGCATTTCACGTCCTGCTTTTTGTAGAGTACTAATAGCTTTAGCAGTTCTAGGTTCTGAGAAAGCCAGTGCTAGCGCCTGCGCACCCATCTGGCCAGCAATATCGGAGAGCTTGGGGATATCAGCCATACCCATCAGATTATCGCTGGTGCGGGAGATGAAAATGCGGAACATAAAATCGGAGGGGTCGCGCATATAAGCGTCATACTCATCTGCCTTCAGGTTATCTATCTCGATAGCCTGGTGTCCTTGGTGCGGGTCGACGCCATGCCCGGGCCAACGCATCGTCTTGGGAGCGATGATTTCCAGGGCTTTCCCCGGCGTAAACCCCTGGGGGAAAATCATATCCGCCGGGAAGTCCTGCAGAGTCTTTTTATAAGCGTTGTACCAGGCATCGAAATCATAATAAGCCGCGGAACAAAGTATCCCGGTATATTTAGCGGGGAAGTAGCCGATGGCGCTGATAACCGGCACTCTATCCGTCGGCTTAAGCTGGATGGTATTCATGATTCTAGTTTCGCGTTCTTTCCGCAGCTGCTTGCCCGATTTACCATCATTAGGTTGACGAACCATAACATTTTCCTCCGGACTAAAAGTTTATTTGGATAAAGAAAAACTGCTTTTTTAGCAGAGTTTTTACTATGTAAACAGCTTAATAGTTTGCTGGCGGAATTATAACACATATGCTACAATACTGTCATTAATCGGGACGCAAAAACACACGATAAATACCAGGCAGAAAGGAATCAGTCAAATGGCAGAATCGAGCTACGAAAAATACGCAGTCAGAAAACCTGTTTATGAGGTGTGTTCCGGCATAAAGAACCGACAAAGTCCCACGATGACTTTAATGAGCGAAAAGCAGACGGGCGCGCCTTACTATATTACGCTGGGGTGGATATACGATATACCGAAACCGAATCCACATATCATGGAACATGTGCATGATTATGATGAAATCCTCCTCTTTTATGGCGGCGATTATAAGCAGCCGCAGGTGCTCGGTGCCGAAGTAGAGTTTTATATCGGCGGTCAGCCCATCACCTTTAATACGACCACCAGCATGTACATCCCGAAAGGCACGCCCCATGGCCCCGTCACCTGGAAGAAGTTCTATTACCCCCATGTCCAGATGGCGTTCATGCTGGGCACCGGAGACCCGGATAAAGCCTGGGGCAAGAGCGGCATCATAGATGGCAGTAAAAAACCTTCCAAGAAGACTAAGAACTTCGATTATGAGCAGTATGTCATCCGTAGTCCTATGCGTGAGGCGGGTCCCGGACAAATAGGACGTCAAAGTCCGACCATGACCTACATGAGCCGCACGCAAATTAATGTCGCCAACACCTATATTGAGTGGGGCTGGATTTGGGACGTTGTGAAGGTGCCATTACCCAAGATGATACACGATACTCTCGACGAAATTGTGCTGCATGTCGGCGGCGACTATAAAAACCCAGAAGACCTGGGGGCGGACCTGGAGTTCGACATGGGCGACGAGAAACTAGTGTTCGACACGAGCTTCGGCATGTGGATTCCCAAAGGCACATTACACGGCCCGCTAATCTGGCATAAAGTCCGCCATCCGCATATCGAAATGGCTATCATGCTGGGCGCGGGGACGGTAATGGAAGGGTGGAACGGCAGCTTCTTTGGACCGAACGGCAAGCGCTTGACTTTCGGGGAGAGACCGCCCGTACCGCCGCCACCTGATAAATAATATAATCGAGACTAAATCGGATACTTGATGTCCTAACGGTATTAACCAAAGTCAAGCATGATTTACTCGAATAAACTTAAGGAGGAAGTAGGAAGTGCATGCCAACTTGGGATACCAGGAGTCAATATATCAACTAGAGATAGCTAATTCTCATGATTTCTTCACCAATATTACAAGGTATACCAACAAAGGTATTATTAGTGTAATAGCGATACCGTTATTCCCAATTCAGTTGGTTACTACATTTGTTCTGGGATTATTAGCTAAAATAACTTTTGGCATATTTCTCTGGATAGGTTCTGTTATATGGATGCCATTTTTTGCATTGTTAATAGCTACTAGCTGGTTATGGTTGAGAGTACCGTTATTGAGAATATTGTTGTTCTTTCCCGGTATCATATTGGCAGTTGTCTCAAATATCTACGCAACTTTAATGCCATGCATGGGAGAATGGGATGCTAGAAAAATCAAAATAGACCTTTGTTATATATGGCCTCTATCTTGGAATCTGTATCGAAAATATGTGCATGGACAATAAAGATACATTGATATTTAGTATAAGTTTAAGCGGCTATCTAGTTGGCTGATTATCTTCTTTGCCAGGCGCTTTAAACGCCTTTCAAGGCCGGGGATATGGGAGGCGTCGGTGGGGTTTTTGGCCAGGACGCTAACACTGCCCGTCCAGCGCATTTTACAGAGTTTAGCGTAGCCTTTTAAGTTTTGTATCGTCTGGCCGATGCCTTCCTCGGCAACCGCCAGACCGGCTATGCGTTTGCTTTCCAGCCGCGGCCAGACGGCGCAGGTGCGGTCGAGGAAGTTTTTCAGCAGGCCGGAAAGCATTTCCATATAACCGGGCGTGGCTAAAATAATAGCATCTGTGGTTATCAACTTGGGGTAGACAGTCGCCATGTCGTCCTTAATCACACAGTCGCCTTGACGCTTTTTGCCGCCCTTTTCACAGACAAGACAGCCGCGACACATTTTCACGTCCATCTTACGTAAAAGTAGAATTTCCACATCAGCGCCAAGCCTAGAAAGTTCCGAGCATAATGTGGTAAGCATCCACTCGGAATTGCCTTTACGCGGCGAACCACAGACACTAAGGATTTTCATGGTAGCTTTCATCATCAGCTAGAGTATATAATACATCAAGCCTGATTGACTAATACGATTTAAGGAGAATTCCATGGACTTGAAACTGAAAGATAAAGTGGCGATTGTGACCGGTACTGGCAGCCAGATTGGCTTCGGCAGGGGCATCGCCTTAATGCTGGCGAAGGAAGGCTGCCACGTCGTAAGCGTGGATATGGACTTAGCAGGGGCGAAAAAAACGGCGGAGGATGTTCAGAAGCTGAATCGTAAAGCCCTCGCCTTTAAAGCGGATATCACCAATCGAAAGGAAATTGACTCCGTCGTCAAAAAAGCTTTAGCGGAGTTTGGCAAGATAGACATACTGGTGAACTGTGCCGGTCGGGCTAGCGGCTTGCGACCTTTCGTGACTATGACTAAAGAGCAATGGGACATGGATATAGATACTAACCTTAAAGGGACGATGAATTTTACCCAGGCGGTGCTTCCGCATATGCTGAAAAGACAGTATGGTAAAATCGTGAACTTCTCCACCCATGCCGCCCACCAGCCTGGTGGTTTAGCCGGTTCAACCGCTTACGTGGCGGCTAAAGCGGGAACGGTAATGTTTAGCAAGACACTGGCTAGTGAGGTAGGGGCTTCCGGGATAAATATCAATATCATCGCCCCGGGACCCGGTAATACCAATTTCCACCGTGCTAGCGGCGGCGACCCGCAAATGTCAAAAGTTGTGGAAATGTTGGCTAAAGCTGGTAAAACTACCACGCCGGAAGATATCGCTAACGCGGTGGCTTTTTTGGTATCGGATGTTTCCAACAAGCTTTCCGGGCAGGTGCTGGAGGTTTCCGCACCAACAATTTCTTCGGGGACGGGTCAAAGAAACGCTAAATAACACTCGCCAGGAGAAGGTTTAATTACTCTGGTAATACCTTTGCCGACTGCGGCTGGGACGATTACCATTTTTTGATGCCGAAGGCCGCTGCATGTTCCTTTCGGAAAGAGGCAGTGCTTCAATAATGTTGACAAGCTGGTCTCTGACTATTTTGCCTTCTAATCCGGCGATGGCGGCCATACCTGCCGATTTTGATGTCATTTCTACGAAGCCATAACCGTTGGTTTTACCGCTGCCGATGTACTTATCATTCATAATGATTACCGAGGTCACTTCACCGAAAGCCGCAAATGCTTGACGAAGCTCGTCCTCGGTGGTTTCAAACGATAGATTACCTATGTAGATATTCATATCGCCGCCTTTCAACAAGTCGTGCTAGCGTTACCGATTGGCACTGCTGCGTTGGCAATAATGCGCGCAGCTACCGGCACCCGAACTGACTAATATCTTCGGTCTCTGCCGCCGCCCGACCTGCCGCCTCTGCCGCCGCCCGACCTGCCGCCGCCATAGCCACGATTGTTGTAGCCGCCGCCCCTTCTATCTCCAAAGGAACCGCCGCCGCGGTTATCGGGACGTGGACGTGATTCATTAACCACAATCGTGCGTTCTTTCAATGACTTGCCGTTTAGTCCGGCGATAGCAGCTTCGGCTTCAGCCTTGGAGCTCATCTCCACGAAAGCGAAGCCTCGGGGCCGCCCGCTGATTTTATCGGAGGGAACAGCTACGGAATCCACCTTGCCGTAGGTGCCGAATTCCGCCGCCAGTTCGTCCTCGGTGACTTCGTAAGAAAGATTGCCCACATAGATTTTCATGATTGCCCTCCTGAAACAGGCATTAATATTACGGGACTTAAAAAGTATAGAGATAAAGTGTAGCCGGGTCACATCCGGATGGATTGCCCTAAAACCAGACGTGACCCGGGATTTGATCAGTTTATCTAGCTGATCGCATTTGTCGGAAACAATCGCTGCAGTAAACTGGTTTGTCGCCACGGGGCTGGAAAGGAACTTCAGTGGCTTTGCCACACTGGGCGCAAGTGGCGGGGAACATTTGCTTTGTGCCACCACCATACCGCTCGGTCTTCCGTGACTGACGGCATTCGGGACACCGTTTGGGTTCGTTAGTGTAGCCTTTGGTCTGGAAGAATTCCTGGTCCTCGGCGCTGTGGACGAAAGTATTACCACAATCGACGCATGTGAGGGTTTTGTCCTGAAAACTCATGGATGACCTCCTCTCTTCAATTATTAGTTAGAGTTTTGGTCATCCAACACTTAGAAATCCGTTTTTGAGGCTTCTTAGAAGCGTGCAATAACCTAAACCTGAACTTATACTATATTATAACACAGCATGCAAGTGGTTGTATATAAAGGGTGTTCACTGCTTGACATAATTATATTTCAATGGTATAATAAGAATAATTAAGTCGCTACCCTGACTGGTGACGGCAGCATCTTTTTCCCTACGCTGGTTGCGTAGGGTGGGTTGGATGCCCGTAGGTTCTAATGACCTGCCAGAGTAGCGACCATTTTATTTACATTCAATCTCTCGTTATTTTTTAAGTCTTTCCATATTCATTAAATTGGTCAATCAGTTTAAATAACCATTCTCTATCTTCTGGGGATAAAGATATAAGGTCAACATCTACGGATAAAAATAAAGTTCCGCCACTTTTTAATTGGATAGACTGAATATTACCTTTCGATTTGTTACCCTTAACGTTTGGGGGTGTTGTCTCATCGCTGCCGGAACTTGGAGATTCATCTTTCTTACTACGCCTCATGGTTTTTTTTGCTTTTGCCCAGTGTACAGAACATTTCAATCCCGTATATTCACAGACCTCAAGGAAAAAACGAGTTACCCTCTCCAAAGTCCCACTCTCAACACCATACTGACGGAATAAGTCCTGAAGTTGTTGAAAAGTGGAATTACTTACACCCAGTTTAATAGCATCTTTGTAGCGTTCTTCTATAATTTCCCTTAAAACTGCCTTCCTGCTTTCACCTTTAGCATCGACTAAACGATGAAGACTTGGTTGGACTTTTCCCTTTTCGTCAATCAATCCTAGAAACTTAAAAGCACCCAGTGTTTGACTCTGTGTACCGCCAGACCATGATGGCCATACAGACCGGTCAAGTGGGTCTGGTAGCCCCTGTTCTAATATCTCAACGGCACTGAGAAAAGTTTTAAAAGGAATATAGACAGGTGCTCTGGTTTGTTCTGCGTTGTTCCCATTTGTTTCCATTTCCACGTTCTCCTTTATTCTGGTTATTCTGGATATATTTTAAACTAGATTCTGGGAATTGTCAATAGATTTCCTAGTTGTTCCGCAGATTTATTTTGACACTACCCATGGGAACAACTAGAATTATATTATAAATAGTAATGAATGAGGTGCAGAAATGAAAGCTGGACAGATGATTAAAGTAAAGACATACGATGGAGAAGCTGTTGTAATACTAGTTGAAATGAATGATACTCACGTAAATGTATGCAAAAAAGAGGAATTTGAAGCAGCAAAAAAAGAACGTCGCCCACCTATAATAGTCGGTTTTAGAAAAACTGAAGTAATCGGAGAGGTATAATTAGCTGGTACTAGCTTTTAGGTGATTTTCTCAATTTAGCTTCGCTCGTTGATTCTTGGACTACTCGAAAAGCTATCTGGTTTACATCATCGCCCAGCTTTCAATGCCGGATGAATTCAAACTGTACCACTACCGTTTTTTCTCCAAATCTTGCCTCCTTCACCCCTATATATTATAATTGTCTTGCCTCTATAACACGTACTTTCTAAAGAGTTATGTTTGGAAACCATCAAGCTTAATATCGATGGGCGCGATATCGAGACGCCAAAGGGCAAAAGCGTCCTCGAGGCTTCTCTCGAAGCGGGCATCTATATCCCCTATCTCTGTTATCATCCCGATTTAGGCACGACCGGCGAATGCGGCTTGTGCGTGGTGGAGGTGGTGGGGCGGGAGGATTTAGTCCTCGCCTGCACGGAACCGATTGCCGCCGGCATGAATATCCTCACGAAGACACAAAAAGTCGTCGACGCGCGCCGCCAGGCGATGGAAAAGATACTCAAAGGCCATCCCACCGACTGCGGTACCTGTAATAAATACCTCAACTGCGAGTTACAGTCCCTCAAGCAATACGTCAGCGAAGAAGAGTACAAACCTTTAGGTCCGGCGCGGCTTTTCGCTGTTGATGACAGTAATCCTCTTTTCACCATTAACCCCAATAAATGCGTCATGTGCACACGCTGCATCAGAGCCTGCAAGGACTTAAGGGGGGTGGGAATTCTCGTTGAAAAAACTAAAGGCGAGGAAAAATACATCGGGACAGAAAATGATTTAACGCTGGTAGAAGCGGGCTGCCGTTTTTGCGGCGCCTGCGCCGAGGTCTGCCCCAGCGGCGCCATCATGGATAAAGAGGAACTTACTAAGGGTAAGAACAGAAAAACCGCTTTGCTGCCCTGTCGTTATACCTGTCCCGCCGAGATAGACGTGCCGCGGTATTTACGCTTTATCGGGGTAAAGGATTATGCCTCTGCCGCGGCGGTGATAAGAGAAAAGGTGCCCTTCCCCGGAGTACTGGGATATGTTTGCGACCATCCTTGCGAAGGCGTCTGCCGACGCGGTCAAGTGAATCAGTCCATCGCCATTAGAGAGCTTAAGAGGTTCGCCGCAGAACAGGCTAAAAACGCTTTGCTGAAGATTAATAAAAAACCATTTACTAATAAAAAAGTCGCGGTCATCGGGGCGGGTCCAGCCGGTTTAACGGCGGCTTACTATCTTGTTTTGCAGGGTCATAACGTAACCGTCTTTGAGTCTTCTTCTTTAGCTGGAGGTATGTTACGCTACGGGATACCAGAATATCGCCTTCCTAGAAACGTGCTCGATAACGAGATCAAGTATATCGAAAACGCAGGCGTAGAAGTTAAAACCGGCACGCGAGTAGAGTCCATCGATAACCTTTTTAAGCAAGGTTTTCATGGCATTATTACAGCGGTCGGCACACAGCGCGGTCAAAAGCTCCCCATCGCCGGCGCTGATAATGCCGGTGTGTTAATTGGTGTGGATTTCTTGCGTGCTATTAACACTGGCGAAAAGGTAAGCATCGGTAAAAATGTGCTGGTGCTGGGCGGCGGCAACGTAGCTTTCGACTGCGCCCGCGCGGTGCGACGGTTGGGGTCGCAGGTAAAAATGGCTTGCCTCGAATCGCGGGAGACGATGCCAGCGGCGGACGATGAAATCAAGCAGGGGGAAGAGGAGGGGATTACGCTTTATCCAGCCCGCACCTTTACCCGCATCTTAAGTGAAAACGGCAAAATCACCGGCGTAGAGTGCTTGGAAGTAACATCGCTTACTTTCGACGAAGAAAAAAGACCGCAGATAGAAGTCAAAGAAAATTCAGAACATATCCTCGATGCTGATAACGTCATCTTCGCCATCGGCCAGCGACCGGAGATACCGGAGGGCTTTGGACTTAATACTGTTACCGGCAATCTCATCGAGGTGGATGAGTTCACCTTTACCACCAATCGGGAGGGGGTTTTCGCCGCCGGCGACGCGGTGAATGGCACGTCTACGGTCATTAAAGCCATCGCCTCCGGCCGAAAAGCGGCTATAGCGCTGGATAAATTCCTCGGCGGTGCTGGTAATATCGAGGAAAAACTGGCGCCGCAACTTGAGTTAAAACTATACCTGGGGAAACAGGACGGCTTCGCTGTTCTGACACGGTGTGCCGATAAATTAGTAACTCCGGAAAAAAGAATAAAGAATTTTAAGCGGGTGGTGGCAGACCTCGATGAAAATGTTGTAGAGTGTGAGGCGAAGCGCTGCCTGCAATGCGATTTACGACTTAAAATCACTCCGATTAAGTTCTGGGCGAATTATTAGCTTTAGGATAGGTAATTGATAAGTGGAAAGGGAGTTTAGAATATCCGGCGGGGCTATCGTTATCGACCAGGCGAAAATCCTGCTGGTAAGATATCTGGATAGCCAGGGAAAAAGCTTCCTTGCGGGACCGGGCGGCGGGGTATCAATTAATGAAAGCACCAGCCAGGCGGCGGTTAGAGAAGTGCTTGAAGAGACCGGACTCAAAGTAAAACCAGGTAATATACTTTTTGTGGAAGATATGCTTTCTAAACGTCATAGAATTACAAAAATCTGGTTTCTCTGCAGTCTGATGGGAGGAAAACTAGCCAAAACCAAAGGCGCTGTTAAAGAAAAAATTATTGAGGTGGGGTGGTTCAGGAGAGACCAGTTGAATAACGAAGTTGTTTATCCCATTCCATTGATAACTTATAACTGGGATGATTTTTTTAGAGATAACTGGAAAACTATTTACCTGGAATCAGGAGAAGTCGATTTCTAATTCATTGGGAGGTCAATATGAGTAATTTACCGGTAGAAACCGATGTCGTCGTGGTGGGGTCGGGGGCTTCAGGGTTAGTGGCGGCGTTAACCGCGGCGGAGGGTGGCGCAAAGGTTGTCGTTTTTGAAAAGCAGCGTTCGTTAGGCGGCACCTCCAACTTCTTCGAGGGCACCTTCGCCGTGGAAAGCGAGATGCAGCGGGAAAGATACATTGCTTATAGCAAGGACGAAGCTTTTAAGAATATCATAGAGTACAGTCACTGGATAGCTAACCCGCGGCTGGTGCGGGTTATCGTCAACGAAAGTGGCGCCACCATCAGTTGGCTGCAGCAGCAGGGAATTGTATTCCTCGACGCCACGATTAATATGCCGGATTCCCCGCGAACTTACCACATTATCAAGGGCAAAGGGGAAGCGGTCATTAAAACGCTGGCAACTAAAGCCAAGGAAAAAGGGGTTGTAGTCCTGCCGGGGATGCCGGTCAAGCGAATCATCAAACAGGGCGATAGTATCAAGGGAGTCGTCGCGGATGATAACGGGGAGGAAAAACAGGTGGGGACTAAAGCCGTCATTATCGCCAGCGGCGGCTATGCGAATAATAAAGAATGGATAAAGAAATATAACGGACTCGATTTGGGCGTCAATATAGTGCCGGTTGGTAACATCGATAAAATGGGCGACGGCATTCGTATGGCCTGGGAGGCTGGAGCAGCGGAAGAGGGGAAAAACGTTCTGGAGCTTTACCGGGTGGGCCCGATAGCGCCGGAGTTTACTATGGGTTGCCAGCTCGAAATCGCCGCCATCCAGCCAGTCCTCTGGGTGAATCCGCGGGGCGAACGTTTCTGTGACGAGTCGGTTTCTTTCTACGATACCTCGGCAGGGAACGTTAGCGTTAAAGCTAAAGAGGGTTATAGCTACACCATTTTTGATGAGGCTACCTTACAGCGAATGATAGAAAAGGGCATCGATAAAAATCCCAATGTTAGCTATCATCCAGGAAGCAAGACGACCGATATCCGGCGAGAATTACAGGCGGCTTTAGAAAGAGGCACCACCGAAGTTTTCCAGGCGAAATCTGTCGAAGAGCTGGCTAAGAAAATAAACGTCAATCCCGCAGTATTGAAGGCTACTGTTGATGAATATAACTCCTATTGCGAGAAAAAGCACGACGACCTCTTTGCTAAAGACCCTAAATACCTCAATGCGGTTGTCGGACCTGAATATTACGCTATTAAAGCCCGCACTGTCTTCCTGGGGACGATGGGGGGCATAAAAATCAACGAAAAAACCGAAGTGTTAGATAAAAAGGATGCAGTCATTCCGGGGCTTTACGCCGCCGGGTATGACGCCGGCGGGATGTACGGCGATAGCTATCCGATTAAGGTTACTTCGGGGATGTCTTCGGCTTTTGCGATGAATTCAGGACGCATTGCTGGTAAAAACGTATTAGAGTACATCAGAAAATAGTAAGTAGTATGTCATTCTGGCATAGGCCAGAATCCATTTTGGGTACGCCTAAATGAATGAACTATTTCAAGTGGATTCCAGCCTTCGCTGGAATGACAACAAAAACTAGTTATTGTTCTTTATCCAGCGGGGATAAAGGCAGACCGCCGATGTTAACGGTCTCACCCCTCTCAACCAGACTCTCTTTATCATGTTTTTTGTTTTTCACATTACCAGTGTTCTCCGCTATGCAGAAAAATACACAATATGCAATGCTAGAATAGAATTACCACTTTATAATAGGTTCAGGAGGTGTAAATTGGATTGGCGAAAAGGTATGAACGATGCAATTGACTATATTGAGAGTAACCTAACAGGAACTGTTGATTTAAATATTGCGGCAAGTTTTGTTAGTTGCTCGACATGGGAATTTCAGCGTGTATTTTCATTCTTGACACACGTGCCGCTTGGAGAGTACATACGCCAGAGTAAGCTTCCTCTGGCGGCGGGTGATATCCTGGCCGGTAATACGAAAATTATCGATATTGCGCTGAAATACGGCTACGAAAGTCCGACGGCTTTTTCCCGTGCTTTTAGTAAATTGTTCGGCATAACACCTTCGTCAGCGCGCGGCGTTGGTGTTGACCTTAATGCTTATCCAAGAATCACCCTTAATTTATTAGAGAAAGAGAGGTCTGCAAAAATGAACAAGTTTAGCGAAAGGGGTTATGTTGTCAGGGAAAATGGCCCCGTCTACTTTACCAAAGATATGGATAAAACGGTTAAATGGTTTGTAGACGTCCTCGGTTGGTTTGGGGATGTAGTCGCCAGGGATAATAAAGGTGTCGGAGAATATGGTTGTGTTTTCGATTACCCGAGCGAGGTGGCGGTAGCTCATTTAACACCTTTTCGAGGATTTCATCTATTCACGGGAGAGCCGATAAAGGGTGTTGCCGGTTTTTTGATGGTTGAAGGGCTTGATGCGTTGCATAAGCACGTCAAGGATAATGGCTGGAACAAAATTTCAGACATTGAACCGCAGTCTTGGGGCGGCAGAGAATGCTTGGTCACTACACCCGAAGGCAATATCCTGCGGTTCTTTGAATTAATAAACTAAATAATCAATCCCTGTCTATGGTGTTATATCTGGCATCGTAGACAGGGAGTGCAAAATTCCTGGAAAAGTAAACTATTAAACGTGTTAATTAACATCCAGCGGCGTTAGCGGCAAACCCCCTCCAGCATTTATGGCTTCGCCGGTAACATAAGAGGAGAGGTTTGACGCCAGGAAAAGAGCCACGCCGGCAATTTCTTCCGGTTCACCCATTCGGTGCATCGGTACTTTGTTATCCAGCATTTTTAAGAAAGCTTTTTTCTCTGCCTCGGACTTTCCCTTGAACATATCGGTGAAAAACTCCGAGCGTATCGGACCCGGTAAAATAGCATTCACCGTGATATTGTATTGCGCTAACTCTAACGCCAAATTGGTCGTTAACCCCAGCACCCCGCCTTTAGCCGCGTGGTAATGCACGATGGGCGCCGGTGGATGAATGGCGCCCATAGAAGAGATATTGACAATCTTGCCATACTTTTTCTTTTTCATGTAAGGCACTACCGCTTTACAGCACAAAAACTGTCCCTTCAAGTTAACGTCAATTACTTTATCCCATGCCTCTTCGGTTGTGTCCTCTATTTTCGCGTCGCCGGAGATTCCGCCGGCATTATTAACTAAAATATCGATTTTCCCGAACTCTTTAATGGTCTGTGCCACCATATCAACCACCGCGGCGCTATCAGCCACGTCAGCCGCAATCGCCAGCGATTTACGTCCCAGTTCCTTAATTTCTTGCGCCACTTTTTGCGCGCCTTCGATATGTCGCGCATTGACGACGACATCGCAACCCTCGCTGGCGAACTTTAGAGCGATACCTCGTCCGATTCCCTTAGAGCCCCCGGTAACGAGAGCAACCCTATTTTCTAACAGCATCTTGCCTCCTTGCCCCATCCGCAACGTGTATTTGACGATATTATACCAGCTTTAATATGATATATGGTATCCCGCATTTAAAGGAGTCATTAACACAATGAGCAGCCTTAAAGGAAAAGTCGCTATGGTAACCGGAGCCGCCAGTAAGAGGGGCATGGGGCACGCCTCCGCCCTTAAGCTGGCTAAAGAGGGAGCGGATATAGTTGTTGCGGATAAAATCGCCGCGCCGAAGAGCATGTTTCCTGGGGATGAGGGGTGGGGCGGTCTTGATGATATCGTAAAAGAAGCTGAAGGGCTGGGCAGGAAGGGTATGGCGCTAACGTTAGATATTAACGTGAGTAAAGAAATCGATGCCGCCATGGATAAAGTCCTCAAGAAATTCGGCAAATTAGATATTTTCGTCCATGCTGCCGCTATTCGAGGTCCCGTAGGCGTCAACGTCGTCGACCTTTCGGAAAAGGATATTCGTTCAATTATTGAAATCGACCTGGTAGGGGCATTTTTAATCTGCAAGGCAGCCGCTAAGGCGATGATAGCCGAAGGAAAAGGCGGGAAAATCGTTATTTATTGCTCGCTGGCAGGGACGCATGGCGTGGCAGGTAGCGCGGCATATTCCGCAGCCAAATGGGGCACCATCGGACTGACCAAAAGCCTGGCTCTAGAGCTGGCGAAGTACAAGATAAACGTCAACGGCATAAACCCCGGTATGATTGTCACCAACTTAAGGGATGGGACCTTCCAGAAAATGGCGGAAGCCCAAGGCATCACCTGGGAAGAAGCCCGGAAGAAAGACCAGGAGCCTTTATCAAAAATCATTCCCTGGGGCCGTATGGGCACGCCGGAAGAAGCCGCCGACCTGACCTATTTCTTGGTTTCCGACCTTTCAGCATATATCACGGGAGAGGTAATCGCGCTGGGGGGCGGGGTGACCTAAAGGGACGGGAAAAGGAAATAAGTTATGACGGCGATTAATGACTTCGTGAAACACTTTGTCGCCACCCGCTACGAGGATATCCCCGAGGCTGCCGTAAAAGCAGTTAAGCAGGAAGTGTTAGATAGTCTGGCGACTGCTTTAGGGGGTTCATCTAAAGCGGGGGTGGGTGAATTAGTGGATATGGTCAAGGAGTGGGGTGGCTCCAAGCAAAGTACTGTTATCGCTTACGGTCTTAAATGTCCTGCCCCTAACGCCGCCCAGGTTAACGGCACGATGATACACGCTCTTGACTATGACGATGGCCACCAGACGGCGCTGGTACATGTTGGGTGCATAACTATCTCTACGGCTTTCGCGGCGGCGGAGCGAATGGGCAAAGTCAGCGGCAAGGAGCTGATAACCGCTATCGCTTTAGGCGGGGACTTCCTGTCCCGGCTGGGATTAGCCAGCAAGCCGGGCAAAAACGCTCTATCCTCCGGCTGGCATCCGACAACTCTTTTTGGTTTTCTCGGTGCGGCGGCGGTTACCGGCAGAATATTCGGTCTCGATGAAGAGAAAATGATTAACGCCATCGGTCTGGCTTATCATCAATGCGGCGGGGCAGGCAGCGGCGTGGCGGACGGCGCTTTAGCTAAGCGAATGGGACCTGGTCTGGCGGCAAAAGCCGGTTTAACTTCGGCGTTAATGGCAGAAAGAGGCATCACCGGCGAAAGAGACGCCCTCGAGGGAAAAGCAGGCATTTTTAAAACTTATATGGGTGGCGATTATGAACCCAAAGCACTGACTGCGGATTTAGGGCGTCGGTGGGAAGTAGTGAACATCGGGAATAAGCCGTATCCCTGCTGTGGTTTGACCCATGCCTGCATCGATGCCGCGCTGAACCTAAAGTCAAAATATAACATTAAAGTTGACGCAATCAAATCCGTCACTGCCTATGGCGGGCAGGCAATTTATGATTTATCGCAGCCACCGGATATCAAGCAAAATCCCAGGACAATAATCGATGCCCAGTTCAGCGTGCCCTGGGTGGTTGCGACAGCTCTGGTTAAAGGCAAAGTGACCGTAGATGATTTTACCGAAGAATCGATTAAAAGACCGGAAATATTAAACATCGCCCGTAAAGTATCTGGAAAACTGGTGCCATCGATGAACCGACATGGCGTGGGCCCGGGTGGCGTAACGATAACAATACAGGACGACAAGGAATACACTGAAGAGGTAGAGCATTGCCTTGGCAGCGTTGCAAGACCGATGACCTTTGAAGATGTGACTAAAAAATTCCGTGAATGTGCCGCCTGTGCGCTTAAGCCCCTCCCCGCCAGTAAAATTGAAAAAGTAATTGAGTTGGTGAACCGATTAGAAAAGTTGACGGACGCCACCGAAATAATCAGGCTAGTAGGTTAAGAACGATAATTTTCAGTACTATATAAAATGTCATTCCAGCGAAGGCTGGAATCCATCTTCCCTACCCCACCTGGATTCCGTATCAAGTACGGAATGACGTTGGCCTAAACATCAAAAATAACCTGCACTTGGTTTTTCGTTTTATCCACTTCAAGCATGTGATAGGTGGCGGACTTAATCCCCGTTTTCAGGTGGTGGCGCTTGGGGTCATACTTTTCGCCTTTACAGTCAGCCTTCAGATGCCCCTCCCCGAAATCTAATATTTCGAATTTCTTGAAAAGCAGCCCCTCAACATCAAAGTAATAAAGCAGGCTATTTAACCACTCGAAAAGTAGACCCTCTTTGTCCTCTTCATTTATTTCAATGTGACGTTTTTCTTTTTCTCTTACCTCGTCTAAATCGACGATGATAGAGAACATGCCGTACGCGGCATTAGCGAAAGCCTCAGCTAAATTTTTGCCGTAAGCTTTTAACCCTATATCTGCCGTATGTTCGATTAATTCGAATTTTTTCATGTATCAACCCTGCAGTATTTTATGATATCCGCATCCCCACCATAAGTCAAAGCCAGATAGCTGTGATTTATGTTATAATCGTGGCTAGTATGTCTAATAGTCTTAAAGATATTTTGGCATTAATCGCCCAGTATGCGGACAAGCCTCCTCTGTTTTCGCCCAGCGAACCGGCTGATACGCATTTCTGGGACGACCCGCATATTGCCAAGAGCATGTTGGAAGCCCATCTGAACCCCGCCCATGACGCCGCCAGCCGCCGACCGGAAACCATCGAGAAAGAGGTCAATCACCTTATATCTTCCGGTATTTTAAAGCCCGGTAATCGGGTTCTTGACTTGGGCTGCGGGCCGGGCTTGTACGCAAGCAGGTTTGCGGCTAAAGGCATCAAAGTTACAGGTATTGATTTTTCCGAAAATTCACTCAAATACGCAATTGTGCAGGCACGCAAACATCATCTCGATATCGAATACCGTTTGCTTAACTTCTTCGACTTGAATTATTCCGGAGAATTCGATACCGCCATTCAGGTTGAAGGGGAAATCGGCACTTTTTCCGATGAAAAGAGAGATGTTCTGTTGGCAAAGCTGCACCGCGCTTTAAAGCCCGGCGGTCTCCTGATTTTTGACGTTGGTACTCCTACACAAAATACTAAAGAAACACCATATAATAGGTGGTACATCGCCGACGTCGGCTTCTGGCGGCCCGGGCGGCACCTTACTATGGATATGCGCTTCTATTATCCTGAAGACAATGTTTATGTTGACCAGCATATTATTATGGACGAAGAAAAAATAACGGTATACCGTATCTGGAACCACATGTATACTCCGGATACTCTGAAACCTGTCCTGGAAAAAGCCGGTTTTAATATCATGCATGTTTGGAACGACCTTATCGGAACGCCTTATAAAGAAGGCGGAGAATGGCTGGCTATTGTCGCGAGAAAGAGGTAAAACATGACTGAAGCCTCCCGTGAAGCTTTTTGGAATATCAGCGTTCCATGGCCCATGTGGGTTTTGTCCGTCATCGCCGTCGGTATCCTTTGCTATGGTATTTATATTCACATCAAAAGGTGGCAAGTTGGCCGACCGGCCAAGCGGGCTAACCACTGGTGGCAAAGGGTGGGTGACTTTATTTCACTGACTATTACCGAGGGCGCGCTGCACCGCAAGTTCTTTGGTATCGAAAAACCCGTCAGACCCCGCGAGTTTTACCCGGGCACGATGCACTTCACCATTTTCTGGGGTTTTGTTGTTTTACTTATCGTTACCACCATCGGTATCTTTGAAGCGTACATCAGAGGTAATTTTTATCTAGCCCTTTCTCTGGCGGGAGATATCTTCGGCATACTGGCGATTATAGGCGTCCTGATGGCTTTATATCGCCGCTATATCTGGAAACCAAAACGACTCGATAATAAGTGGGAAGACCTAACGGCGCTACTGATTATACTGGTTATCCTCCTCACCGGCTTTGTCGTGGAAGGTTTGCGTATCGCTGTCACCGAACTGTCAACACATCCCGATTGGGCGGTATGGTCGCCGGGAGGCTGGGTTTTCGCTAAGGCTTTTGCCGGCGCCAGTCAAAGTACCTTGCTAGGCTGGCATGTCGGCTTATGGTGGTTCCATATCGTCCTCTCCTTCTTTCTATTTGCTTATCTCGTTTTCGTTAATTCGCGGCTGTTTCATATTCTTTGGGACCCGATTAATATTTTCTTTCGAAAACTGGGACCCAAAGGCGCGCTGGCGCCCATCGACATCGAAAAAACGGAGCATTTTGGCACCGATAAAATCGAGGACTTCACCTGGAAGCAGCTTATCGACCTCGATGCCTGCACTCGTTGCGGTCGCTGTCAGGACGCCTGTCCGGCATATTTCAGCGATAAAAAGCTTAATCCCAAGCAGGTTATCCTGGACCTTAAAAAACACTTTTATGATGTTTATCCCGGCAGTCTTGCCTTGAAGAAAGCAGAAACCCGCCAGGAAATGCTCGGCGCGGTCGTTACCGACGAAATTATTTGGGACTGCACGACCTGCCGCGCCTGCCAGCAAGCCTGCCCCATTTACATCGAACATGTGGATAAGATAGTGGACATGCGTCGTAACCTGGCGATGGAAAAAAGTCGGTTTCCGGAAACCATCCAGGAAACACTGAAAAGTCTCGGCACACGGATGCACCCCTATCGCGGCACTACCGCCACACGAACAACTTGGTGCGAGGGATTGAATATCGCAACCGTCGCCGACGCTAAAGATATCGATATCCTTTATTGGGTGGGTTGCTCTGCGGCATTAGATGACCGCAACATGAAAGTGGCCAAGGCTACCGCTAAAGTCCTGCAGGCAGCTGGAGTTAAATTCGCCATCCTGGGAGATGAAGAGGCTTGCTGCGGCGACCCTGCCCGGCGCATGGGCGACGAATACCTCTTTCAGACTCTCTGTAAACAGAACATCGAGATTCTAAAAAATCATAATGTTAAAAAGATATTGACCTCCTGCCCTCATTGCTTTAACAGTTTGAAATATGAATATCCTCAATTCGGCGGCGATTTCGACGTCGTGCATCATACCCAATTCTTTACCAGCCTGCTTAAAAACGAACGCCTAAAAATCAAGAACCCCGCCGCTTTAAAAACCGCCTATCACGATTCCTGCTACCTGGGACGTTATAACGATATTTACGATGAACCGCGGGAAATATTAAAGGCTGTGAATCACAACAACGTCGAACTGCCGCGTCGCAAGTCTAACAGTTTTTGCTGCGGCGGCGGGGGCGGTCATATGTGGATGGAAGAAGACCCGGATAAGCGCGTGAGTGCTCGCCGGATAGAAGAAATTATCAAAGCCGATGTTAAGTGCGTGGCGACCGCCTGCCCTTACTGCCTCACTATGTTCGATGATGCGCTTAAGGCTAAAGGGGTTGAGGAGACGGTTAAGGCGATGGACCTAAGCGAGTTGCTGGCGAATTCTCTGGAGTAATTAGGGAAATGCGTAATTGCGCAATTTCTCCTGTCATTGCGAGTCACGATGTATCGGGACGTGGCAATCCCTTTGATTAATCTAGACTATGATTGAGATTCTCACGGTCGTCCTTTTGCGGAAGGACTTCCTCAGAATGACAAACAAAAACGTGTTATTGCACTTTCAAAGGTAAAGACACTATCGCCGTGCCGGTGACAGTCTTTTCACCCTGCGGGTTTTCCGCCCAGATATCTACCCTGGCTAAGTTCTTGCCGTCTTCGACGTATTTTTTAACCACTTTGCCGTTACAGATGATGTCCTCATTAACTTTGTTCATGCCGCGGTAGCTGCCGTTTAACTTAAGCAGCCTCCCGCCCTCCCCCAGCCAATCGGTCACCATCTGCCCCAGGAACGAAAGCGTTAGCCACCCATGGACGATTACGCCAGGTAGACCGTTAGCGACGGCGAAATCCTTATCGTAGTGTATCTGGTAGTAGTCTCCGGAAGCGCCGGCGTATTTCACAAGCTGCATGGTCGTAGGATATTTGACCAGCGCCGGTATTTCGCCGCCTTCCTGGATATCTTCATAAAATACTTGTGCCATTTTATATACCTTAAATCATCTTACTTTTAGCCATTCCGATGCAAATCGGAATCCAGTTAACTCGGAACTGGTATACTTATAACTTCTCTACGCCAATTCTCCTCTGGATACCGACTTTCGTCGGTATGGCTATTAATATTTGATGTAGGTGTTTTTCCCCTTAACCACTACTTCGCCGCGCTGGTTCGTATAGGTCATCTCGGTGAACATGAAAAGGGTGGGACCTTCTGCGCCTGGTACCTGTCGTAGTCGGGTCAGTTTAGCGGTCACGGATATAACATCACCTGCTTTAATGGGCTGGACATATTCTAATTCGCTTGTCCCGTTGAGGAGACGCTTAAGGGGAATATCGGCGTTAAAGAGCTTGTTTAGCAGAGCTTTAGGCACGAGGGCGGCGGGGAAGGTAGGCGGGGCTTCCTTAAGCCACCGGGGATTGGGGTCGTCAATAGCCTCGGCGAACTTACGCAGCATGCCCTTCTCAATCTCATAGACTTCCGGTCTGAACTCTACGTTGAGCAGGCTTTCTAATTCTTTAGTGATTAACGATTCACCCGCCAAGGATTACCTCCGTCTTGTGGTGAGTTTTAGTGTGAGTGGAGTCGAACACTTGTCGAACCATAAAACGTTTTATTATAACCTGATGCTTGAAATTTTGCTATTTATCCTCTCAACTTTTTCGCCACTCGAGCGCAGTTCTTGCCGAATTCCCAGACTATCCGCATCCCCTCCTCGTCTTTAGCCGCCTCGCCTTTTTCCGCCCCGAAAGCTACGTTCCAGTAAATCGAGCCGGGATTAACCATGCCGTTGATATGGAACCAGAAAAGCAGTTCGGCGAAGGTGAAATTCTGTCCCGCCCGACGCGCCACGACTATCGGTCCCCCGATTTTTCCGGCATATTTCCCGCGAGACATGTAACCCGCCCGCTCCAGAAGTCCCTTCACCAGCGCTGTGGCAGACCCGTAATATACCGGCGAACCGACGACGATAATATCCACCGCCAGCATCTTTTTATGTATCGGTTGCAGGTCATCTTTTATCGAGCATTCTCCCGGATGTTCAAAACAGTACCCGCAGGCGTTGCAGCCTCTGATATCAAGTCCCGCCAGTGTTATCAGTTCCGTTTCCAGCCCTTCTTCCGCTATCGCTTTTAAGCAGTGTGTTACCAGTATTTCCGTGTTGCCGGCTTTTCTGGGGCTGCCGACGATGCCGATTGCTTTCACAGTTAACCTCCTGATGTTGAATAAAGCTTATGTGTTTTAATATATCGCGCCACTGCTTCCGGTACGAGGTGGTCGATGGATTCACCCTTTGCCGCGAGGTCTCTGATTTCCGTGGCGCTGATATCAACTCTGGGTTTATCTAAAAATATCACCTTTGGCGATATGCCCGGTAAGACGCCTTCCAGGTTCTTGAGTCTCGGCTTATCGTAGCCCGGCCGCGGTACTGCCACCAGTGTGCACATGGTGATAATCCGCGATGGCTGGTGCCACTCCGGTAACTGTTCCAGGCTGTCCCAGCCTAAAATGAAATACAGCTCGTCCTTGCCGCCCGACTTTTTCTTTATTTCCGTAATAGTTTCCGCGGTATATGAGGGACCCTTACGTTCAATCTCTATAGCAGACACTTTAAGATAAGGAGTGCCCTCAATCGCTAGTTTCAACATTTCCAGACGGTGTTTAGCTGATGTTACTGTTTCGTTCGGGCGGGACATCGGCTGGCCCGCCGGTATCAAGATAACTTCATTAAGTTCCAGCGCTGTTTTGGCTTCCTCAGCAATCATTAAATGACCCAGATGAACGGGGTCGAAAGTTCCACCTAAAATACCAACCTTATTTACTGCCCGACCCGGCTTATCCCACTCCCAAACCAGGTCGCCGCAGCGTACTTTGTCCCCAACTTTAACACCGGCTTTTTCCAGGATATTGTTCACGCCATGCTTTTCGAGCTGGTAATTCATCTGCCAGCGTAGTTCTCCTTCGGTAGCGCCGCTGCCAACGAATAATCTATCCAGTCCCGGCGCGCGGATAATCCATTCACTGCCCTTTCTGTCTACTTTAATGCGGGGTTCTTTGGGTTGCGGTCTGAATATCTTACCTGGCGGTTCGGGTCGCTTTTCGCTTTCTGTTTGCGTCTTTAATAACTCCAGTGCCGACGCCATCAGTTTATCAACGCCCTGCTTCGTTGCTGCCGAAATATAATGGGCTTTTATGCCCGCCCCGGATAGTTCTTTTTTGATAACATCAAGTTTTTCCTGCACTTCCGGCAGGTCGATTTTATTTAGGGCGATTATCTGCGGTTTTTGCGCTAAGGATATGTCAAATTTAGCAAGCTCATTATTTACTTTTATCATATCGTCGGCTGGAGTATCCGACGTGCCGCTGATAAGGTGAATCAGTATTTTAGTACGCATGGCATGACGCAGAAAATCATGCCCGAGTCCCTTGCCAAGATGAGCACCCTCTATCAAACCAGGTATCTCGGCCATAACAAAACTTGTCGTCCCGATGTTTACGACGCCCAGCACTGGCTCAAGAGTAGTGAAGGGATAACTGGCGATTTTGGGCTTGGCGGCTGATGCCGCTGCCAGCAGAGTTGATTTGCCGGCATTGGGATAGCCGATAATACCGACGTCCGCAATAAGTCTCAACTCCAGTCGCAGGGTCTTCTCTTCTCCCTTTTCACCACGCAAGGCGAGACGCGGCGTCTGGTTAGTCGAAGACTTAAAGTGAACATTCCCCAAGCCACCTTTACCCCCCACTCCCACAACAACCTTATCATCGATGTTTTCCAGGTCTGTTAATAATTCTTCTTTACCATCTTCATCGATGGTAGTAATCATCGTGCCGGGGGGTACAAGAAGGATAAGGTCTTTACCATCTTTACCGTATTTTTTCTTTCCGGCACCATTATGACCGTTTTCTGCCTGGTACATCTTTCTATGACGGAAAAACCTTAAGCTATCCGTTGACTTATCGGCCCTGATAATGACATCTCCTCCCTTACCACCATCACCGCCATCAGGACCTCCGTAAGGCACATACATCTCACGGCGGAAGCTAACCGCACCGTTCCCACCGTCACCCGCTTTTATAGATATCTCTACCTTATCAAACATATAAATCCAAGATTCACAAAAGAATTAGATAATAATGATTATACAACAAGTTATATAATAAGGGTTTATTTAACAGTAATAATACTAATAATGGAAAGATGACATTGTGAGTTCGGCATTGTAACATTGATATTTTCCACACAAACTGAGTGAGCGAAAATTCTCAAATAATTCACAAAATATATTAAAAACATTAGCAAATGAAAGATATATAATAGATAAACACTTAAAAGAGTAAATGCGTAACTGCGCAAGTGTTGGAATGGGTGAGAACATGGTAAAGCTACGCAGGAACAGCGATATGGTTCTTGGGGCGCATGTGATGTTGAATGTCGCGCAGCTTACGTTTTAAGAATGGGCTGGCATTGATATCAGTGGAGACTTTTTTGCAGGCATTGGTTACCGCGGCAGCATCGCGATTTCCTAAAGCCTGACCTATTTGGTCCAGGGAGTAATTAGTTTCCTGGCGGATGAGATACATCGCTAGTCGACGGGCTAGTGTGGTATCCTTGTCACGTTCACGCCCTAATAAGGAATCACGGGATATTTGAAAACAATCTGCCACGGCTTCGATAATCATTATCGGCGTAATATCATTGGGCATGGCATCTTTACTAGCGATGTCATCAAGCGCTTTCGAGGCGATTTCTAGTGTCGGCGCCGCCCGGAGAAGCTTGGCAAAGGCGAAAACGCGATTGAGAGACCCCTCCAATACCCTGATGTTACGGTGCGTTTCTCCGGCAATAAATTCCAGAACATCATTGGGAACGCTAATACCCTTCTGATGGGCTTTGGACTGAAGAATAGCCAGGCGCGTTTCATAATCCGGCGGTTGGATATCGACGATTAAACCCCATTCAAAGCGGGAGCGTAAGCGCTCCTCGAGTAAAGGCATCGATTTTGGCGGGCAGTCGCTGGTGATGACAATCTGGCGGTTGGTGTTATGTAGCTCATTAAAGGTGTGGAAGAAACTCTCCTCCGTCTGCTCCTTGCCGCCGATAAACTGGATATCATCGATAAGCAGCATGCCGATGTTGCGATATTTGTTGCGAAAGTCCTCGGTGTTTTTATCCCGCACGGCCAAGATAAACTCATTGGTAAACTGCTCGGCGCTGGTGCAGATAACATTGATGTGGTAAGTAACCGCCATCTGGCCGATAGCATGAAGAAGATGTGTCTTGCCGAGCCCGGCGCCACCATAAATGAAGAGAGGATTATAACTGCGACCCGGATTTTGAGCGACGGAAAAAGCTGCGGCGCGGGCAAGGCTGTTACAACTTCCTTCAATAAAAGATTCGAAAACATAATTGGGATTCAGTCTGGTGTAAGTTGGCGGTGGTGCGGGCATCACGGTCACACTGTCCGACTCGGCGGATGGCTGGTGGTTTTTGCCATTAACCTGAAATGAAACCTTGACGTGAGGTGATGTCAAACCCATAAGCGATTTTTCGATAAGCGAGCGCTGATTTCTCTCTAAATATACAGCCGCGAAGGTATTGGGCACGCCGATAACAAATTCATTGTCCTGATAACTTAAGCCGATGGTTTTACTGAACCACGTGCGGTAGTTCGGTTTGCTAACTTGCACCTGCAAATCACCCAGGGCAATTTCCCATATTTCTTTTGGTGTACGACTGATTTTAGAATTCATAATACATACAAAATGCCTGCCGGTTTACTCCTCTGCAGGCAGATGAATTACCTACTTTTTGGGCAAAAACTCACCCTCAATTGAACAACACCTGGACTTACCGCCCGACCTGGCGGTGTTGTAGTTTTTTAAAGTTAATAAAATAATTTCTATTAACAAAAAAAGAATAAAATGAAAACGTCGAAATAGCAAATATTTTAAGGACGGATACGGGACGTTTTTACCCCATCACTGCCCTTACAATCTCTTTAAAACTCTGTTTTTTACGTGTTTTCGATAGTCGTATGCTCAACCACGAGGGGTGGTAAAAAATTTATTTTCATGTTAAAATTTTCCTGAGTTCGGAGGAAAAAATTGCGGATAGTTTTTATGGGCTCGCCAAAATTTTCTGTGCCCTCACTAGAGCAGTTATTATTCAGCCAGCATAAGGTTGTTGCCGTCTATACTCAGCCGGATAGACCCTATGGTCGGGGACGCAGTCTGGCGATATCACCGGTTAAAGAAGCCGCTTTAAAATGGGGACTGCCGGTCATGCAACCGGAGAGTTTGCAGTCGGCGGAAGCGTTAGCAAAACTGGCGGTATTTAAACCAGACGTTATTGTCGTCTGTGCTTACGGACACATTTTAACACAACCATTACTCGATATACCGCCCCGGCAATGCATTAACGTTCACTTTTCTCTGTTGCCGAAACACCGCGGGGCGTCACCAGTGGCATCAGCGATACTCGCTGGTGATGAGTTTACCGGCGTCACCATCCAGCTGGTAAGGCTGAAGGTTGATACTGGTCCAGTACTGGCGACCGCGTCTATCCCAATATCTAAAAATGATAACACTGAGACACTCATGGAAAAACTGAGTATCATCGGAGCGCGTCTTTTAGAAGAAGCTTTAACCGGCTGGCTGAATGGCACGATAAAACCGCAAAACCAGGACGAATCCAAAGCGACATACTTCGGTCAGGTGAAAAAAGAAGACGGAGAAATTGATTGGCGACAGCCGGCGTTAGATATCTGGCGACGCGTACGCGCTTTTTATCCCTGGCCCGGATGTTTTACTTACTGGAAAGGCAAACAGCTAAAAATCAACGAAGCTTATTATTTACCTGATAAAGATAAAAAAGAACCCGGAAGTGTAATATCGCTAACTCCCGCTGAAGGTCTGGTGGGCATAAAAACCGGTGACGGTATTCTAGTGATAAAGAATATACAGTATGCCGGGAAAAAAGCCATGAGCGCCGCCGATTTTATCCGAGGCCAGCGCGATTTTACCGGCGCTAAATTGCCTTCCTAAATTCACTGCGTAATAACGCATCAACGCAATTGCGCAATTACGGAAAGATTACAGAGAATAATAAGCTACCCTCTTTGTTGCTACAATGAACCCCGCTCGCTATAATCATGGTTAAGGAGTTACCATTGTCTTCAAAAGAAAACTTACACAAATTTGACACACTGGTGGAAATAATCGCCAGGTTACGCGCGCCGGACGGCTGTCCGTGGGATAAAGAACAGACCCACCGCAGTCTCCGCAAGCATATATTATCGGAGTCTTATGAGGTCCTGGCCGCGCTGGATGATGGGGATAAAGAAAAACTTTGCGAGGAGCTGGGCGACCTTTTATTGCAAATCGTACTGCATGCCCAAATAGCCAAAGATAACCGCGAGTTTAAAATCGATGATGTTATAAAAAGCATCAACACTAAAATAATCCACCGCCACCCACATATCTTCGGCAACCGTAAAGTTAAAGATTCTGCCGAAGTCATGCATAACTGGGAAACTCTGAAAAAAGAAGAACGCGAGGAGGGAGTGTCGCTACTGGAAGGTATCCCCAAAGAAATGCCGGCATTAGCTTATGCTTATGAAATATCGCGGCGCGCGGTCAATGCCGGTTTTGAATGGGAAAATATCGAAGGCGTCATCGATAAGCTGGCGGAAGAAATAAAAGAAATTAAAGATTCGGATAATCATAAAGAAAAAGAACAGGAGTTTGGCGACCTGTTGTTCACGCTGGTTAACGTAGCACGCTGGGAAGGCATCGACGCCGAAGCGGCGCTGCGGGAGGCGAATAACAAGTTTTATAAGCGTTTCACCCGCATGGAAGAACTTTGCCGAAAACGCGCCATCGATTTTAGTAAATTATCCTTTAAAGAAAAAGACGACCTCTGGGAGGAGGCAAAAGGGGGATTAAAAAATAAATGGTCGGGGCGAGTGGATTTGAACCACCGACCTCAGCGTCCCGAACGCTGCGCGCTAAACCAGACTGCGCTACGCCCCGACGTCATTTATTATAAGGCTACAACCACTTGTAAGGCAAGAAACTCTGGTAATGTCATTCCAGCCCTCACGCTTCACTCAGGGTAAACTCCAGCGGGAATCTAGGTGGGGTAAAGGAAAAAAACAATAGCGTCAGTGAGTAAATGAGTAAGTGCGCAGTTGCGCAAATGAGATTTTATTTGTCATTCTGAGCGTAGCGAAGAATCTCGGGGAGGGGCAATAATAGGATAATATGAAATACATCGTGTTAATAATTGATGGAGCGGCGGGGCTCCCTATTCCAGTTAGAGGTGGAAAAACCAGCCTTGAACTGGCGCGCACGCCCAACCTCGACGCATTAACAGCGGAGGGCACTTTGGGCTTAGCGCGCACCGTCCCCAACGGCATGGAGCCGAGCAGCGCCTGCGCCTGTATGTCCGTCATGGGGTACGACCCGACTATTTACTATAAAGGCAGGGCTTCCATCGAGGCGAAAAGCATGGGGATTAAGATTGGTCCCGGAGAAGTCGTCTTTCGCTGCAATCTGGTCAGTGTTATCGACGGGAAGATGCACGACTATTCTGCCGGACATATTACCACCAAAGATGCTGCGGCAATTATAAAATCGCTGAATAAAGAACTTGGCATTGACGATATCGTTTTTTACCCCGGCGTCAGCTACCGGCACATCCTGAAAATAAAAGGTCATGAGGAGACTCTAAAAGCGGGTTGTACACCGCCTCATGATATCCCTGGAAAACCAGTCAAAGACTATCTACCACAGGGTTCTGGCAGCGAACTATTAAATGACCTCATGACTCGTTCGGAAATACTACTGAAAAGCCACAAAATCAACGAGAGACGGCTTAAACGCGGTAATGTACCCGCTAATACTATCTGGCTATTTTGGGGCAGTGGGCAGGTTCCTGAAATGCCTACTTTTGTGAAGGCTTACGGCTTAAACGCGGCGATGACCTCCGGCGTTGACCTTCTACGTGGTTTAGCGAAGATGGCAGGCATGATGGTACTGAAAATTAAAGGTGTAACTGATGGTCCCGATAACGATAACGCCGCCCAGGTAAATGGCGCCTTAAAAGCTTTAAAAAAGCACGACCTTGTTATCATCCATATAGAGGCGGCCGATGAAGCCGGTCATGGCGGCCAAATCGATGAAAAGGTTAAAGCTATTGAAGATATCGATAAACAGGTCGTTAGTCGACTACGGGAATATAAAAGTGATTTACGCGTCCTTATTATGCCCGACCATCCCACCCCCATTACCACCCGCACTCATAGTCCCGAACCCGTGCCGTTCTTGGTATGGGGTAAGGGCATAAGCGCCAATGGTGCCAACCGTTTCACCGAGACGGAGGCTAAAGCCACTGGCGCTTATATCGCCGATGGGTATAAAATAATGGGAAAGCTGATTACAAAATAAATTAATACTTATTAGAGTAATTGCGCATTTGCGCAATTGAGTAAATGAGCGAAAGAGTAATTACTCCTTTGTCATTCCGTACTTGATACGGAATCCAGGCGGGGTGTGGCGGAATAAATAAAAGAATAACTACGAAACTGCGTAAATACGCAAGAGAGTAATTAAGGAATAACAAAATGGGTTTAATCGTCCAGAAATACGGCGGCTCATCTGTCGCCGATGCCAAAAAGATAAAGAACATTGCCCAGCGCATCGCTAAAACGCGTCAAGCGGGTAATAAAGTTGTCGTCGTCGTCTCCGCCATGGGCGATACCACCGACGATTTGATTAAACTGGCATATCAAGTTAACAAAGACCCGGAAGAACGCGAGCTTGATGTTTTGCTTTCTACCGGCGAACTTGTCGCTAGCACCCTCTTAGCCATGGCGTTGCACGGTATGGACCTTCCGGCTATCAGTTTGAGCGGTGCCCAAGCCGGCATCAGGACAGACGACGCTTACAGCCAGGCGCGTATCACCAATATTGACCCTTCCCGCGTTTTAAAAGAGCTGAACAAAGGAAATATCGTTATTGTAGCTGGCTTCCAGGGTATAACCGCGGACATGGATATCACCACCCTGGGACGAGGTGGCTCGGATACCACGGCGGTAGCTCTGGCGGCAGCGTTAAAAGCCGAACGCTGCGAGCGCTATACCGATGTCGACGGTATTTATACCACCGACCCCCATCTCCTCTCCCAAGCCCGAAAACTCAAGGAAATCAGTTACGACGAAATGCTGGAGATGGTGACTTATGGATTTAAGGCTATCCAGCCGCGGGCTGTAGAGCTTGCCGAAGTATATAACGTTCCTTTGTTGGTTGCGTCTAGCTTTAATAAAAAATCCGGTACGTTGATTCATAAAGAGGTGTCTATGGAAATTCGTAATAAAGTCAGAGGCATCGCCCATGACCTTGATGTCGCTAAGATAACTATCGTCGGTGTTCCTGATAAACCCGGCGTCGCCGCTAAGATATTCTTGTCTTTGGCTAAGGCGGGCATCAGCGTCGATACTATCGTACAGAACGCCAGTATGAAAAAGGTCACCGACCTCACCTTCACGGTAGCGCAGAGTCAATTAAAAAACGCTATGGCAGTGGTGAAGCCTATCGCCAAATCCGTCGGCGCGCGACAATGCATCGGCGACCCCAAATGGGGCAAGATCAGCATCATTGGTACCGGCATGCAAAATGCCCCGGGCTATGCTGCCCGTATGTTCGATACGTTAAGCAAGGCGGGCATCAATATCCAGCTGATTACAACGTCAGAGATAAGAATTACCTGTATCATTGATGAGGATAAAGTAAAAGACGCGGTAAAAGCCTTGCATAAAGCTTTCGAGCTGGATAAAGAAACCTAGTAAAAGGGTAGTAATTACGCAATTGCGCATTTGCGCCTGATTGATTTAGGAAAAATAAAAAGGGGCAGGTTCAACACCTGCCCCTTCACTTTTTTTCCTTTCGCTGTTAGACGGCGATAACTTCTTTAACCTCGGGTACTTCTTGCTTCAAAATTCTCTCGATGCCGTTCTTGAGCGTTATTGTAGAATGCGGACAGCCGGCACAGGCGCCGACGAGCTTTACCTTTACGGTTCCACCCTCGATACCCACCAGTTCCACGTTGCCTCCGTCCCTTACTAAATAGGGTCGTACTTTATCCAAAACACTCTTCACTTTTTCTTGCATTTTAAGCTAAACTCCTTTAATATTTAAGAGAGGTTTCTATATAAATTCTATCTGTTAGTAAGGCTATTGTCAAACAGGTTAAATTTAGGTCTAAAATCTCTTGAATGACTGATTTCACTGATGTAGAATATATCAACTTATCTAATAGCATACTCTTTTTCTGGAGAAATAAATGCCGCGTGAAGACGAAAAACAAATAAGATACAAAGAGCAGCGCAGCAAAGAAGCTATCGAAATGGCAATGCAGGCGCGCTGGCAGGAAGCTGTAGATATTAATAAGGAACTTGTTGGTAATTTCCCGGACGATGTTGATTCATACAATCGGCTGGGCAGGGCATATTTGGAGTTGGGGCAATACAAGCTCTCACGTGAAGCTTATGAGAAAACAGTACAGCTCGACCCGTATAACGCCATCGCCAATAGAAATATACGCCGCCTGAAAGATTTGAAGGATATGGGTAAAACCGAAGTCGAGACAGATAAGGTTGAACCTCAAAAATTCATCGAAGAAATCGGTAAAACTGGCGTCGTTACACTTGAGGAACTGGCGCAGAAAGAAAAACGTGCCGGCACGGTCGCTGGTGATAAAGCCGTTTTGAAAGTAGAAGGCTCTTACCTGGTGGTGGAAAACAGTCGCGGTGACTATCTGGGCAAGGCGGAACCGAAACACGCCCCGCGGCTTATTCGACTGATGCTCGGCGGCAACAAGTATTCCGCCAACGTCGTCAAGTCCACTGCCGATGGCATGACGATTATGGTCCGTGAGATATATCAAGACCCCTCACAAGTCGGCAGGCTTTCCTTCCCTCCGAAGGGATCGGCAGAATTTCGCGCCTACGGCAGCGATAAACTCACCAAAATCGAAGGCGAAGAAGAAGAGGAATCCGGCTATACTATTGTCGGCGGCGATGAAGTAGAAGTGCTGCCGGAAGAACATGAAGAAGAGGAAGACGACACAGGCAACGAAGACGAATAAAAGGTAGGTAATCTGATGGTTTCAGGAACAATCAAACCTGTCATTATCGAAAATGAAATGAAGAGCTCATACCTCGATTATGCGATGAGCGTTATCGTTTCGCGTGCCCTGCCGGATGTTCGCGATGGCTTGAAGCCGGTGCACCGCCGTATCCTCTATGCTATGAATGATATGGGACTCCGCCCCAATAGTCCCCACCGCAAGAGCGCTCTTATCGTCGGTGAAGTGCTGGGTAAATACCATCCTCACAGCGACACTTCGGTTTATGATGCCATGGTGCGTCTGGCGCAAGATTTTTCCATGCGCTACCCGCTCGTTGACGGCCAGGGCAACTTCGGCAGCATCGATGATGACCCCCCTGCCGCTATGCGCTATACAGAAGCCCGCCTGGCAAAAATCGCCGAAGAGATGCTGATTGACATCGAAAAAGAAACCGTCGACTTTATGCCGAACTACGACGACCATCTACAGGAGCCGACTGTACTCCCAGCCCGTTTGCCCAACCTCCTCGTTAACGGCAGTTCCGGTATCGCCGTTGGTATGGCTACTAATATACCGCCCCATAATTTGGGCGAAGTTTGCGATGCTATCGCCTATTTAATCGATAATCCAAAAGCGACTATCGAAGAATTGAGTAAATTTGTTAAAGGTCCCGATTTCCCCACAGCCGGTATTATCCATGGACGTGAAGGCATTCAGAATGCTTATGCTACTGGTCATGGTAAAATAATTGTCCAAGCCAGAGCGCACATTACAAGTGTCTCCGCTGGCGGCAAACGCCAGATTATCATTACCGAACTGCCTTACCAGACGAATAAGGCGGTGCTCATCGAATATATCGCCGAGCTGGTCAAGAACAAAAAAATCGATGGCATCAGCGACCTGCGTGACGAATCCGACCGACAGGGAATGCGCATTGTCATTGAGCTCAAGAGAGAAAGCCAGCCCGAGTCGGTTCTTAACAATCTCTATAAGCATACCGCCATGAGATCTTCATTCTTCGTCAACATGCTGGCGCTGGTAGATGGGCAGCCTAAGGTAATCAGTCTCCAGGAAGCTCTTGAGAGTTATATTGAGTTCCGAAAAATCGTGATTACCCGGCGCACTAAATTCTTACTTAAACAAGCTAAAGCACGAGAACATATTTTACTTGGTTTGAAAATAGCCTTAGACCATATCGACGCGATTATAAAAACCATCAAAGAATCGGATACTGCTGAAAATGCGCGTAAAAATCTTATGGAAAGGTTTAAGCTTTCCCAGTTGCAGGCGCAGGCGATTCTCGATATGCAGTTGCGGCGCCTCGCCGGACTGGAGAGAAAGAAAATAGAAGATGAATTGGCCGAAGTTCTGAAGAATATCTCTTACTACACAGACCTCCTGGCTAACCCCAAAAAGATTTTATTTCTCATTAAAGAAGATGTGACTGAACTTAAGACTAAATACGGCGATAAACGCCGCACCGAGATACTCGAGCAGGGTAAACTCGACTTCTCTGAAGAAGACCTTATCCCCCATGAAAGAGTTGTGGTTACCTTGAGTTCTCGGGGTTTTATCAAGCGGATACCAGCCCGACTTTACGCTCTGCAGCACCGCGGAGGCAAGGGCATTATCGGGCAGGTTACGCGTGAAGAAGACGCCGTAATGATACTCACGGTGGCAGATACCCACGATGACATGTTTTTCTTCACGGATAAGGGCAAGGTCTATTATCTTAAGTGCCATGAAATACCCGCTGGCGCCACCCGCACTTCAAAGGGACTGGCGATAATCAACCTGCTTTCTATCACTGAAGGCGAAAGAGTAACGGCGATGGTCGCCACCAACGGTTTGATGAAGGGCACCTTCATGGTGATGGCCACCAAGATGGGCGAAGTGAAAAAGACGCCGGTAGATAATTTCACTTCGGTGCGCAGCAGCGGCCTTATCGCTATGGATTTGGAGCCCGGCGATGAGCTTGTTTCCGTTGATCTGGCAACAGATAAAGACGATGTTCTCATGGTATCCCGCAAGGGCCAGTCGATTCGTTTTGATGTTAAGAGTCTCCGCGCCGCCTCCCGCATTTCCGGCGGCGTACGCGGTATGCGTCTGGCTAAAGGCGATTCTGTTATCAGCATGGACCGTATCGAGAAAAAAGGCTATGTCCTCGTGGTTACAGAAAGTGGCTACGGCAAAGTCACGCTCGTTGACGAATACCCACAGCAGCATCGCGGCGGCAGCGGCGTGCGCACTTTCAAAATCGTCGAAAAGACCGGCGATGTTACCGCTTCCCGTGTGGTCAATTTAATGCAGCAGGTAATGCTTGTTTCCGCAGAAGGCATGATGACCCGCACGCCGGTTAAAGAAGATGACCCCCGCAAGGGCATCACCACGCAAGGCAGAAGCACCCAGGGCGTTAGGGTAATGACGCTGGAAGCGGGCGATCGCCTGGTGGCAATCACCACTTTTGAAGAAGAAGACGAAAAGTAAAAGTTAAGCCCTAGCCTTTTTTCCTCGGCAAACCTCGGTTTTTTCCAGCCCGCAGGCATTGCAGGCGCTTATTCGGCAATCAGGCGTTTCTTCACAACTCTTCGCTCGCTGGTATTCTCTCTTTAGAAATTCTACAGTTACCCCCGCATCGATGTGCGACCAGGGGAGTATTTCGTCCAATGAACGCTCGCGGCTGGCATAAAATCCCGGCTCGATGTTGCTGTCTTTAAAAGATTGGAACCATTTTGCGTGGTCGTAAAGCTCGCTCCAGGCGTCGAAGCGGCAGCCAAGCTCCCAGGCGCGTTTGATGACTTTACCAACTCGCCTATCTCCCCGCGACAACACCGCCTCCAGTAAACTCACATTGGGGTCATTCCATGAAAGCCGTATTCCTTTCTGCTGGAGTCCCTTTTGTAAAAGCTCCTGTTTGATTTTAAGAGACGCTTCATCCTCCTGTTTGCTCCACTGGAAAGGTGTGTGGGGCTTGGGGACGAAGGTGGATACACTAATTCTTATCATCGGTTTCCTGCCGCTAGCTTTTTGCCCTGGTCGCGTACCTTTTCCACTAAAGTGATGATGCCCGCTACGTCTTCCAGAGTTTCTGTGGGCAGACCGACCATGAAGTAAAGTTTAAAGCTCGTCCAACCCCGTTCGAAGGCTTTACCCGCCGTTTGCAGCAGGCCTTCATCGCTGATGTTTTTATTAATCGCACGCCGCAGCCTTTCACTACCGGCTTCGGGCGCAAAAGTTAAACCCGTCCGACTCCGCGTCGGTAGCGATGCCACCAGTTTCACGGAAAAATCATCGAGTCTTAAGCTGGGCAGTGATAGGGTAAGCTTTGGATAGCGTTGTGTTAGTTTTGCTACTAATTTATCAATGCCGGAGAAATCGCTAGTGTTTAGCGATACCAGTGATATTTCGTCGTAGCCGCAGTTGTTGATAATATCGCCCGCCGCCTGGATTATTTCTTCGTGGGGACGCTCCCGTAAAGGACGGTAAATCATGCCCGCCTGACAGAAACGACAGCCGCGACTACACCCGCGCTGTACCTCGATGGCGCCACGGTCGTGTGTTACCTCGACAAAGGGAACGACCGGCTTGACGGGGGGTGGAGGTAATTTGGTGACTAGGCAACGCTTTATCTTGGGTTTGGCTTCCGATACATTGGGCGTAAAGCTTTTGATGAAACCGTCTTTATCGTACTTAACGTCATACAGACTGGGTACATAGACGCCTTCAACTTTAGCTAGATGACGCAGGAGTTCTTTTTTGCCCCGCCCCGCTCGTGGTGAGCCTGCTTGCCCTACGGAACTTGAGTTTAGCAGGGTCGAACCATTTTCCCCCCGCCAAACTTCGAGGAATTCTAATATCACTTCTTCGCCATCGCCGACGACAAAAGCGTCGATAAAGTCCGCCATCGGCTCCGGATTAAGCGTGCAGCTCCCGCCGGCGATGATTAGCGGGTAAACATCGTCCCTTTCTGCGGCTAAAATTGGTATTCCTGCCAGGTCCAGTATATTCAGGACGTTGGTGTAGCCAAGTTCATAACCGAGTGAAAAACCTATGATATTAAAGTCCTTAAGCGGTCGCTGGTTTTCCAAACTAAAAAGCGGGATTTTGTTCTCCCGCAGCGCCGCTTCCATATCTACCCACGGCGCGTAAACCCGCTCGGCTAAAACGTCCGCTTCCTTATTGAGGATGTCGTAGAGAATGGGGATTGCCATGTTGGACATGCCGATTTCATAACTATCCGGGTAAGCCAGCGCAATCTTGATGGGAATGGTATCCCAATCTTTAATGACGCTGTTCCACTCGCCGCCGGTATAGCGCGCCGGACGTATTATCTTATGCAGGATTTCGTTATTGAGCACGTTAGAATTATAGGGGTTAAGGAGAGGCGGTAGCAAATGATCCAATTGTCATTGCGAGGCCGAAGGCCGTGGCAATCTCTAACATCTGCTTAAATATGACATTGGGATTGCCACGCTACGCTCGCAATGACAAATACCAACTGTAGAGACGAGGCATAGCACCTGCGTAATTGCGCAAATACTCTTTACAGTTACTGCCCCGCCTGTTTTAATACACGCATCGCCCTCAAAGTTACCCACTTGTTGGGTGTACCTGGTTCTCCATATTTCACCCACATGCGATTATCACGGAAAGGATAATCGTCGAGCCATTTTCCATCCCCACCCTGTTTTTTTCTTATTAAATCCAGTGTTTTTACCAGACGGGGGTCATTTCCATATCCCAGTGCGGTTAATGTTTCCGCTATCTGCAATATCTCTGTCCCAAAGGCGGGAAAACCGAACCGCCACCACATAGGGTCAGGTGTGCCTTTCCGGTGACCGGGGAAACCAGCGATTGAGGGTTCCGTACTCAAGAAAAAATCTACTCCTGCATTGATTGCCCGCTTAATCAAGTCGGTCCTGCATTCCGCTGGCAGACGGGAAAAAGCAGTCAACACAAGCAAACCTGCAAAGCCACAGGCTAAACCTTCATTCGTACGGCAGCCAAATAACGGATTGGATATAAAATTAACAATGCGGAATAGGCCGGGAACGTCCTCTTCCGGGGCAAGGCCGTCATTGTTGATTTTACGTGGCAGGTTATCGCCGGTTACTCTCCGCGCCATCCATTCATAGGCCGTATCCAGACGACTGTCCTTACAGCCTAAATCCATAAGCGATGCCAGCATTCTACCCTGCAGGCAGAGGCCTATAGCGGTAACTTTTCCTTTGGGGGTAAACTGTCCTCCTTTAACTAGGGCATTGTCCAGATAATATGAACAGGCGATTTTAATACGTTTATCTTCTTCAATAAAACCGCCAAGTTGCGCCAATGACATAATTGACCATACAATGCTCTTACACTTAGGGAGGTAACCGGGGCCGGGTTTTACCCAATAACCTTCTGGATTCATATTATCCAGTATCACCGCAATTGGACCCTCGCGGTGGGCTTTACGCCGGGCGGCTTTTACATCTTTATCATCGGCGTCGACTATATCACGTAAAGCCAGGTATCTTACCCCGGGGTCAGCCTCCTCCAGCAGCCAGTCGGTAGGGTCGGCTTTTAATAGCTTTTTCCAATCCTGACTTTTTACCATATAATCCTTCCCGCTAAAGTTTTATTCTCGTCACTCTCTCCCGCTCGTGGTGAGCTTGTCGAACCATCGGCGAACCCGGCACTCTGAACTTATTATTATCGATGCGCGGTATAGCTATTTCTTTGGGTTTTTCCACTGGCGCCCACATATAAGGCACACGATAGGCGCGGTAAATAAGATTAAACTTCATTTTCCGGTGTTGGTAGGGGCTGATGTATTCCCAAACGATTTCCTGTTCCGGCGTGACTTCAATAATACGTCCGATGTTGCCTTCCGTAATCAACGTATTACCGTTGGGGAGGCGTTGGACAGAGCTAACTAAGGAGCTGTAGAGTCGGCTTAAGCCGGGTCCAGGCGTCGGATATTGCCACTTAATCTCAAGGGTTATCGGATCGAACTCCAGCACGCGGGAGAAGTCTCGTTTGGCATTATCGACGCCTTCAGGCGCACCGGGATTGGGCGCGCCAAAACCAGCCGCCCCGCCGTTATCAAAAAGGAGGACATTCCCCTCCCCCGGCAAGCCCCTCGGAATCATATGCGCGTGGTGCTGCCCGATGATTTGGCCTATTTTGCGGAGGGCTTCGGTGGCGGTGAAATAAGGTCCCAGCTGCCAGACTAACTTGCCCGTTTTTCTATCGATAATGGCGGTGATATTCGTTTGGCGTCCGTCCCAGATGATATTATCCGGATGAAAACGTTTATCGCCTTTATCATAAAATTTATTGGGACCAAGCCAGGAAATAGAATTTATGTGCATCCAGTCGCCGACATTGCCGGTCATTGGCTTAACGCCTGGGTTGCGCTTTAAGGTCTTTTTCGCTGTTGCATCGAATCCCATTTCATTAAAGTGTTCACTGCAAATCCACTCCCAGGTAATTTTCCCATTCCCATCCACCTCGATAATCGTGTCGTCTAACAGAGGTTTATCGCTTATTTTAGAGTTAGTGACGTTTTTATGGCATAAAATTAACGTTTTACCGCCACCAACCTTAGCCTCTATTTTGGGAATATAATAGCCGACTGAATTGCCTTCCCGCTGATAGTCATGGTGCTGGCGCGCCATCCAGCGTGGTTTTTGTCGCGGGTCTTTAATAAGCTCGTACTTATCAAACTTCCAGACAATTTTCCCTTTCCAGTCCACTTCCACCAGGTCGACCATATCCTGAAACCCATATTTAGGGTTACGTACGCCTGTGCCGCCCATGATATGCCCGCCGGGTAGCATCTTATTCGGGAAACCGTCCAAACCCTGCCAGCGGTTGACTACGTTGCCGTTCATATCTATCAGCATTGCGCCACGGCTATTATTATGGTGTAACTCTGACCCGAACAGAGTATAGCCATTCCAGCATTTATCAGGGTAATAAATAGTCGTGCCTGTTGGATATATGCTTGGCGGCATTTTCCTTACTCCTTTAGAGTAAATTGTACCCTCATATTAGCTTAGTCGCCGTATAATTTCTACTTTTTTACTTAATGTTGTATGATGATACACAGCGTATTTTTAAAATAATAAGGAGAGAAAAATGAACGTTATCTGGGTTATCTCTGATACTTTGCGGCGCGACCACGTCGGCGCCTACGGCAATAAGAAAATAATTACTCCTTCCATCGATGCCTTTGCCGCCAAGTCGGTGCGCTTCGACCGCCATTATATCGCCGGTTTTCCCACCATGCCCACCCGCGCCGATTACCTCACCGGCCGCTGGACGATGTCCTACATGCAGTGGGAGCCATTATTCAAGGACGAAGTACTGCTGCCCCAGCTGCTTTCGGATAAGGGTATCCATACCGCCGCCGTAGTCGATACGCCGTTCTATATTCGCAACGGCATGAACTACGACGTAGGCTTCCGCCATTTTACGGAAATACCCGGCCAGATAAACCAGCAGTGGATAGTTGACCCGGACACCAAGAAGGGGAGTGTCCTCCACAGTATTTACGGCGGCGACGTGAAAGCCGACTGGCGCTACGAGGCTGATTACATCTCGCCGCAGACCTTCCAGAAAGCCGCTGAACTGGCTGGAACGCCACTACAAAGAGGACTTCTTTCTATACGTGGATACCTGGGACCCACACGAGCCCTGGGAACCGCCGCAGCACTACCGCGATATGTACTGGCCCGGCCACGACGGCAAACAGGCGATGCCGGTCTATGGCTACTGGCCGAAGATTCCCGGCATTACCCAGGAACTGGTTGATAAAGCCCATGCCTCCTACTGCGGCGAGATTACTATGGTGGATACCTGGTTCGGGTACTTCATGAAAAAGGTGGAAAACCTGGGCTTGATGCAGAATACCATGATTATTTTCACCAGCGACCACGGTTATTACTTCGGCGAGCACGGCGGTATTCTGGGCAAGATGGTTTTCGCACGGGACGAGAAAGGCAAGATGAAAGGCAACGGTATATGGTCGCACTCGCCGTTCTATGAGGAAGTCACCAATACGCCGCTGTTCATCTACATGCCCGGTAATAAACCGGGTAACTATGAAGGCATAACCTCCGCCGTAGACCTGATGCCCACGGTACTGGAAATAATGGGTGCCGAGATTCCTTCACGCGTTCAGGGCAAGTCACTGCTACCGGCGGTTAAAGACCAGACTGTCCCCGGCCGCCCTTACACTATTAGCGCACATCCGTTCATTAATGCCGGCGAATGGATGAAATCGGTGGATGGCGTCAACCGCATGACAGCAGAGGACTCCGAAGCTACGGTCACCACCGCGGAATGGACGCTGCTCTATGATACCGAGGCGGGTCGCTCTGAGCTGTATAACATTAAGTCCGACCCTCACCAATTGAAAAACGTTATCAAGAAATACCCGGCAAAAGCGAAAGAACTGCATAAACTGCTGGTCAAATATATGCGCGAAACCAAGCTGGCGAAGCATCTACTTGAACCGCGACTTGAGCTACGTCTGTAGAACGATTGTCATCCTGAGCGTAGCGAAGGATCTCGTGTGGGGTTGAGCAAAATCCCTCTCAATCTCCCCCGTATCGAGTACGGGGCAGGCTCTTTTATAAAGGGAGAAGTGATTACGTCACCCCTTTACCCGTCTCCCTCCTTAATAAGGAGGGTTCATCCTGAAGGTTCACCCTGAAGGGATTGAGGGAGATTTTTAAAAAGAAAGAGGGGGCATTTTCGCCCCCTCTCAATTTATCAAGAGTTATTTTTAGATTATCTGGAAAAAGTGCCGTCTTACGACTTCTCTGACTCTTTTCTTATCGTCCCAACCTTTTTATCGGACCTCGTGTCTCTACCGCCCTTGTTTCTTAAGGTGCCGGGCGGCAAGCCGAGGTCTTTTTCCAGATTGCCTACTTTTTTATCATCCCTCAACTTCTTCGCCATGACTCTCACCCCCCAATATTAAACCTCCCGGAACTCCCCCTCCACCGTCCCCTCGTCTTTACCGCCTTTTCCCCCTTCCGGAGGCGGCGGTTGCTCTCCTGGTGGCGGCTGTTGACCGCCGGGTGGTGGTTGCTGTTGCTGGTAGACTGCCTGGCCTATTTTCTGCATGGTATCATTTAAAGACTGCGTGGCGTTTTTGATGGCGTTAACGTCGGTGCCTTTTAATGCTTCTTTAACAGCCTTGATTTTTTCTTCCGCTTCGCTGTTAAGGTTGGCGGGGATTTTATCTTTATTATCGCGAAGCATTTTCTCCGACTGGTAAGCCATCGCGTCCGCCGTGTTCCTGGCTTCGATTTCATCGCGGCGCTTGGTGTCTTCGGAGGCATGAGCTTCCGCCTCTTTCTGCATCTTGGCAACTTCATCTTTGGAGAGGCCGCTGGACGCCGTAATCGTTATCTTCTGCTCCTTGCCGGTGCCTTTATCCTGCGCCCTTACATTTAAGATACCGTTGGCATCCAGGTCAAAAGTGACTTCAATCTGCGGTATGCCGCGGGGAGCCGGTAAAATTCCATCGAGCATAAATCTGCCGAGTGTACGGTTATCGGCCGCCATGGGCCGCTCGCCCTGAAGGACGTGAATTTCTACACTCGGCTGGCTATCCGCCGCTGTGCTGAATATCTGGCTCTTGGCGGTGGGGATGGTGGTGTTGCGGGGAATGAGGGGTGTGGCAACGCCGCCGAGCGTCTCGATGCCTAGCGTTAGCGGCGTTACGTCGAGGAGCAGGACGTCCTTGACCTCCCCTTTAAGCACGCCGGCCTGGATGGCGGCGCCAATGGCGACCACCTCGTCCGGGTTGACGCTTTTGTTCGGCTCCTTGCCGAAGAACTGCTTTACTTTATCCTGCACCAGCGGCATACGCGTCTGACCGCCGACGAGTATCACCTCGTCAATTTGGGCGGCGGTCTTGCCGGCATCGGTAAGCGCCTGTCGGCACGGCTCGATAGATTTATCAACCAAATCCATGACCAGCTGCTCCAGCTTGGCGCGATTCAGCTTGATATTCATGTGTTTGGGTCCGCTGGCGTCTGCTGTGATGAAAGGCAAATTGATCTCTGTCTGTTGCACGGAAGAAAGCTCTACCTTGGCTTTTTCCGCTGCTTCCTTGAGACGCTGCAAAGCTGTTTTATCTTTGCTTAAATCGATGCCCTGGTCTTTCTTAAACTCGGCGATGAGCCAGTCGATAATACGCTGGTCGAAGTCATCCCCACCTAGATGAGTATCACCGTTTGTGGACTTCACCTGGAAGGTGCCCTCGCCTAACTCCAGAATGGAAATATCGAAAGTACCGCCGCCGAGGTCATATACGGCCACGGTCTCATCCTTCTTCTTATCCAGTCCGTAAGCCAGCGATGCCGCCGTCGGCTCGTTGATAATTCTTAAAACATTTAGTCCGGCGATGGCGCCAGCGTCTTTAGTGGCTTGGCGTTGGGCGTCGTTGAAATAAGCGGGCACCGTGATAACCGCGTCCGTAATCTTTTCGCCGAGGTAGGCTTCGGCATCTGCCTTTAGTTTTTGCAAAATCATCGCCGATATTTCCGGCGGACTGTACTCTTTGCCGCCCATCACCACCCGCACGTCGTTATTTGGCGCTTTCGTAACTTTATAAGTTTTTCGCTTGGCGTCTTCCTCTACCGGTAACTCACGTCCCGCTGGCTCGCCCCATTTACGTCCCATAAAGCGTTTTATACTGTAGATGGTGTTATCCGGGTTGACGACAGCCTGACGCTTGGCTATTTGCCCCACCAGACGCTCCCCATTTTTATTTATCGCTACCACCGAGGGTATCAGGCGACTGCCCTCGGAGCTGGTAATAACTACCGGCTCGCCTGCCTCCAGTATCGCCACCTCGCTGAAAGTAGTCCCTAAATCAATCCCAACTGCTTTAGCCATTTTACTTCTCCTCCTTTTGTCCCTCTAACTCCTCTTTAGGTTGTTCTTTAATAGGGGACTCCTCTTTCTCGTCTTTAGGATGAGTCTTTAGAGTTGCCCCTTCTTTTTCTTCTTTATGATGAACTTTATGAGCAGGTTCTTCTGTGCCTTTTCCCACGGCCACGTGAGACGGACGCAGAAGTTTACCATTAAGCGTGTAGCCCTTTTGATATTCGGCGATGACCATACCTTCTTTGCCTTTTTCGTGCCTTATCGCTTCATGTAGTTTCGGGTCGAAAGCCATGCCCAGCGCCAGAATAGGTTTCACTCCCTGTCCCTCCAGGGTGGTTTTGAACTTTCGCTCCACCAGTTTAATCCCCTCCACCCAGTCATGCTTGTTAAACTCCTCCGGAATAGCCTTGATGGCGCGCTCCAGGTCGTCGAGGACAGGCAGTATGCTTAAAACGAGATTGGCGTTAGCATAGTTGTTGAACTCTAGCCTTTCCTGCTCGGCGCGGCGTTTGTAGTTAATGAAGTCCGCCTGCGCCCGCTGCCAGTTAGCCAGATATTCTTCGGCGCGTTTCTTTTCTTCGGCTAGCGCTTCCTCTGGAGTTATCGTGGCTTCCGGCAGCTCTTCCGGTGTTTCTGCCTTCGGTTCTTCCAGCGGAGCACTTGCATTATTTTCTTTTTCTTCCGGCATTTAATGTTGACTCACTTTTAGTTGTCTACTATAAATTGAACTAGAGTGCCTATACCTAAAGCCCACCAAAGTGCACTCTTCCAATTCTTTTTTTCCTCATATACTATTACGAATGCTAATCCAGCTGCTAATACTGATTCCGGCTTCAGGACATCATTGAAAAAGTGTTCAAAAGGGAGTTGTTCAGGATTATAATCATCATAGTGAAAGCCATATTTTGTATCGAATTCTCGAACGTGTATAGATTTAGTAGGTCGAGAATCTCTATACTGCTTAATTGCGCCTTTAGTATATCCCATTGAGGATTCATGAAGGTTATGAAGCCTGATTAGCAAGTTTCCTTCAGACTTATTACAATAAAATTCCTGTGCCATTACATTATCCTTCGCTATTCTTCCTTAAAGCTGTTTCTAGCTCCGTAAAGTCCGCCCATCAGTTGGTTCAACACGGACGATAAGTAGTAAACCGTGGGGATGGTGTGAGTATAAGGCATTCTTGTCGGTCCCACGACGGCGATGGTGCCGGATACTTCCTCGGGCAAGCCGTAACGGCAGATAACCACGCTGCAGTTCTGGATGGCTTCATTGCGGTTTTCTTTGCCGATGATTACCTGCACGCCGGACTTACTTAATTTAGTTGGCACGATGACTTTAAGCAAGGAGCGCTGCTCGACTAATTCCATCAGGTCGCGCATCTGGTCGCTATGAGCGAATTCAGGCTTTTCCAGCATAAAATGCCAGCCTTCAAGGTAAGGCTCCTGATATTCTTTACTATCTTCAGTGTGCATCATTTCTACGAGATGTTCGGTAGCCTTTTTTTCCCGTGCCGTTAACTCGATTTTACTTTTAACAATCTGACTTCTGGTTAAGCCGGCGTAAGCGCTATTCAGCTTGTTACCGATAGTCGCCAGGTCCGGCTGGGCAACCGGGTCATCGAAGGTAATCAGTTTTTGTCGGACTGTCGCTCCCTCGAGAACAACCACCATTAGAGCGCGGGTATCTTGCACAGCGATTAACTCCAAATGCTTAAGTTTGCAGTCCGTTGCCTTGGGGAGGCTAACTACCGCCACGTTTTCCGTAAGCCTGGCTAACAACGATGCCGTGAGGCTTAGCCACGCCTCCACTTCTTTCTCCACCTGATGGAAGGTGTGGCTTATAAGGTACTGTTCTTCTCGGGGGAGAGTAATGTTTTCAATAGACTCCACGTAATAGCGGTAGCCTTTATCGGAGGGTATGCACCCCGCCGAAGTATGTGGGCGTATAAGATAGCCTTCTTTTTCTAAAAGTGCCATCTCATTGCGGATGGTGGCCGGGCTTACCTCCAGGTCGGCTTTATCCGCCACTACCTGCGAAGGCACAGGCACCGCATCCGTTATGTACCGCCGGACGATATAATTGAGTATTTGACTACTTCTACTAGTTACCATTTAGCTTCCGTTAGCAGTCTAACACTCCGACTGCTAATCATATCTAATTTAGCATTCTGAAGGGTTGTTTGTCAAGAGACAAAAGTAGCAAAAAAGCTAATATAATACCCTTTCTTTTCCTCCGTCCGCTTGTTGTGAATATGTCGAATATTGCTTGTCCCCCAAAGCTAAATATGCTAAACTGTAAACGTGGATATTACCTGGTTAGGTCACTCTTGTTTTCGCATCCGAGGCAGTCAAGCCACTATTATCACCGACCCTTTTCCGCCCAACTTAGGTTATACACTCGGCAAGCAAACCGCCGATATCGTTACCGTCAGCCATCCCCACCTCTCCCACTCTTACATTGACGGCATCAAAGAACAGCACCGCCTGGTAAAGGGACCCGGCGAGTATGAAATCAGCACTGTTTTGATTCTCGGGATAACAACCTATCACGACGCTATTAAAGGCCAATCGAAAGGGAAGAACACTGTCTATCTTTTTGAAATTGATGGCGTAACGATTTGTCACCTCGGCGATATCGGCCATATCCTCGACGATGAACAAAGTGAGGAACTGGGAAATATCGATATCTTAATGGTGCCGGTCGGCGGCGTCTCAACCATCAACGCTTCCATGGCAGCACAAACAGTCCGCAAACTCGAACCCAAGGTAGTCATCCCCATGCATTATAAGACCGATAAAACGGAGCGCGACCTTGAGCCAGTGGAGAATTTCCTTAGAGAAATGGGTCAAACACAGGTAGAGCCCCGCCCCAAACTAACTATATCCCGGACCAGCCTCCCCCTCACGATACAGGTCGTTGTGCTAACCGCCTAATATCAAGTCCTTATCCGCCATCAAGGAAATCGGCGAGGATTTTACTGAACTTTTCGACGCTTTTTCGATGCGGCGCATGACCCCACCCGCCCATCACTGCCAGCTTTGCCTTGGGTATTATTTTGACTACTCGCCGCGCGATTGAGACGGAATAATATGGGTCTATCCTCTTCCAGATTATCAGAGTCGGAATTTTCAGGTGTCGTAAATCTTCATCGTAATTACGGTCGAACACTTCACCTGGTTTTAATCGAAAATTTGGGTATGGCTGCGGTAATCGAAATACCTTTCGATATCCCCAGAAAATATACTGTAAGGCATTACCCAATATAGTCATTTTCCCAAGACCGGTCGTATCTACCAGCACAAGCTTGCTGATTTTATCCTGGTCTTTAAGCGCCACATCTAGGCAGAATTTCCCTCCCAGCGAATGCCCCACCAGCGCCGGCTTTTTCAGCTTTAACGTGTCGATGAATCCGACCATAAAGTCAATAAGGTCATCAAAGTAAAAGCCCTTTTCGTTCTTCTCGCTCTGCCCGTAGCCGAGTAAATCCAGAGCATACAAACTAAAGCGACCGGATAGAGCGGACATCATACCGGTCCAGTCCCGCGCATCGCTGGCGCCGCCATGAACTAATACTACCGGCGGACCGCTGCCCGCTTTAAAGTAATGCGCTTGCCGGCCGTTGATTTTTACCTGCAAGCTCTCGATGCCGTTATTATCCATGCTGTAAAGCCTCTGTCTTAACGAATTCTATAAATACTTCCAGCAGTCGCGAAGTGATTGCTTGCCGATGAACGCAATAGAAATTACGCGACAAGCGTAGTCCCTTTACTTTAACCTGTTGTACCAGACCCTGCGCCGTGTACTGTTTTATTGCCAGGTTTGAGACGAAGGCGATGCCGGCTCCGGCGGCAACTGCTGCGATAACCGATTGTGTGCTGCCGAGCACCAGTTGCGGCATCCAATGTTCAATATCAACTCCTGCCTTCGATAGTAATTTTTCCAGGTTCTGCTGTGTCCCTGATGTCACCTCCCGGAAAATAAAAGGCTCGCCCGCCAACTCCTCTGGCGTAACCTTCTCTTTGCTAGCGAAGGGATGCCCCGGAAAGACAATCAGCACGATTTCATCATTATCGATTTTAAAGGATACGATGTCCTTTCCCTCCGGCATAATGCCACAAAATCCTACTTCATAAGCGCCACCTTTTATTTTACCGATAACTGTCAGTGAATCGGATACATCAACTTGGATTTTGACGGTGGGATAGCGCTGCTTGAATTTAGCTAATAACGTCGGCAGGAGGTATTCGCCGGGTATCGTACTGGCGGCGATATGTAATTCCCCGGAAACCTTATCGCGTAACTCATCCAGGTCGTGTTGGAGTTTTTCGCGTTCTCCTCCCACGGTTTCCGCAAAGCGCAGCAGCCGCTTACCGGCGGGCGTTAATATTAATCCTCTCTGGCTGCGGTCTATCAGGCGTGTACCGAGCTCCTGTTCCAGCTTTTGTATCTGGAAAGTCACTGCCGGCTGGCTGACGACCAACTTCTTTGCCACCTCGGAAAAGTTCCCCAGCCTCACTATTTCCTGGAATGTCTTTAAATACTCGATGTTCATAAGTAAAACTTATCTTGCACTAAGAAAATGCTTATGGTATAATCTCTCACGATTATTTTAAGTTATTATGGGTAAATCATCAAGGTAGAGGTAACATATGACGTCAAAAGTAATATTGATTCAATCAGAAGTGTTAGGCAGGGGCAGCGATGAGCTGGGCGAGCTGATTATGTCCAACTTCTTGAGGCTGCTCGTCGAAAGCCCGGATAAACCTGCCTCGTTAATTTTCTGGCATACCGGCGTGAAGCTGGCTTGCGAAGGCTCATGGGCTTTAGTGCATCTGAAAAAGCTGGAGGAGCAGGGGGTAGAGATACTCGCCTGCTCCACCTGCCTAGAATATTTTGACCTTACGGATAAGCTAAAGGTCGGTAAGCCTACCAATATGGTCAAGTCCATCGACTCCATACTCCATAAAGATATGGTCTGCTTATAAAATGTAGTAGGCTTTGACTTTCACGCTTTACCTATTAACTTCGCCATTGTACAATTATCGCTAAGAGGTAAACATGGACGAGAAAAAGTTGCGCCTTACCGAGACCGTCCACGGCGCGGGTTGAGCTTGCAAGATAGGTCCGGGCGACCTCGCTAAAGCGCTGGCAGGACTCAAGTTTCAGTCCCACCCTAATCTCATCGCGGGTATGGAGCGGGCGGAGGACGCCGGCGTTTATAAGCTCACCAAAGACCTGGCGATTGTCCAGACGGTCGACTTTTTTACACCGATTGTCGACGACCCTTACGACTTCGGGCAGATTGCTGTTGCCAATGCCTTGAGCGATGTTTATGCCATGGGCGGTAAACCGCTGACCGCGCTTAACGTCGTCTGCTTCCCCCAGAATGCTCTGGACTTTTCTATCTTAAAGAAGGTGCTGGAAGGTGGACTCGATAAGATGCATGAGGCGGGCGTTATCCTCCTCGGCGGCCATACCGTGGATGACCCCGAGCTTAAGTACGGTCTGGCGGTAACGGGCACTATCCATCCGGCAAAAGTCGTCCATAACAACACCGCTAAAGCCGGAGACGTCTTAATCCTCACCAAGCCTATCGGCACGGGTATTATCAGCACGGCGATAAAAGGCGGGACCGCCAGTAAAAGTGCCATCGCGGACATCGTTAAGTCCATGACTACTCTCAATCGCGCCGCCTCGGAAGCCATGCTGGAAGTGGGCGTAAGTGCCTGCAAGGATATTACCGGCTTCGGCTTGCTGGGTCACGCTTGTGAGATGATACAAGGCACGAAAGTGGGCATGGAAATTAACGCCGCCGCTGTGCCCCTCTTCCCCGAAGTAAAAGAGTATTACACTATGGGCATGGTGGCTGGCGGCTTAAGTCGCAACCGCGACTACCGTAAAAGCATGGTGGACTTTGCCTCTGACGTGCCTGACTATTTAAAGGACATCCTCTTCGACCCCCAGACCTCCGGCGGCTTATTAATAGCCGTCCCCCAGTCCAAAGCCCCCCGCCTTTTATCCAAACTACACGCACACGCCCTCACACAAGCCGCGATAATCGGCAAAGTAGTGGGGGAGCATAAGGGGAGGATTAGGGTGAGTTAAATTTGTTTATGTTAAAATAAGGCGATGAACGATAGGCTTACACCCACGCAACGCAGTCGCCTTATGTCTAAGGTTCATGGTAAGGATACGACCATAGAAGTCCGGGTGCGTTCTTACCTTCACAAAATGGGTTATCGTTTCAAAAAACATGCCGCTAATTTACCCGGCAGTCCGGATATAGTCCTTCCGAGATATAAAGCAGCCATTTTTATACACGGCTGCTTCTGGCATGGTCATTCGGGGTGTAAAAAAAGCCGTCTTCCTACGACAAGACACGATTTCTGGGAAGAGAAACGCCGAGCTAATCTTGAACGTGATACGAGGAAAATCAAGGAGTTGATTAACCTAGATTGGCGAGTCGCCGTAGTTTGGCAGTGTTCTCTAGAAACGACGAAAATTTTTACATACAACATGAAAAAACTGGAGGATTGGATAAAATCAGGTGGAAATGAATATATTATTCCAGAAAATATTTAAGTTTTCGATTTTATTATTTCCTGGCTAATAAATTATTGACTCGTCCCTTGATATTATTATAAACTGATGTCAACTTTGTTTTTGCTTCCTCAGTTAAAAGAGCAGTATGCATAAGCGCATCTCTAATAGGCCTATAATCTTTCGCATCTGTAGGGAGGCAGTTTTTAGTACCTCCTTTTTGCTTATCGACTAAATTCGCCAAACCTGTCATATCCAAGTAACTTATTTTACTTCCTTCTTGTCTAATATCTATGTTACAATTGCTGTTTTCCTTATTTTTTACTTCATTTTCTATCTTTTGTTTTATGAAATTTTCCGCCTCGGGAGACAACTTGATTTTTTTCCTAATTATATATTTTCTTATTAGATTTTCTGATATAAAACATTCTGCATAGGAACCAAAATTAAATTTCGCATCCTCTAACAACACATCAAGCCACCCATTAATATCTTTCGCATTTGCTGAACCTTCGAGTGGAGTATACTCACCAGAAACAATATAATATAGTTCCTCAGATTTTCTATCTCTCTTGGTTTTTCTTTCGTTATCTGGATCACCATCTTTTTTGAGCTCATTTCTAAATATGTCCCAATCTTCAATGATTTTGCTTAAAACATTATCCTTTAGACTTGTGAGAAACGCCGTAAATTTGGGATCTTCTGTAACAATGCCTTCTCGGCTGGTAGAGAACCTTTCCGTTTCGTCATCCATCCCGTTATAATGAATTTGTCCATATAAGTAGTCTTCAACAATACGAGCTGATGGAATATACTTTAAAATTCCTTTTTCGCGCAACCTGCCATTAGCGAAAAGGTCTATACTAACTCTTTCATCGGTAGTTATTACTTTTAAGTCCTTTGGCGTTTCCACGGAAGCTATAAAACCACTAAAACCACCTTCTACGGTTATCGTTTTCTTCCTTTTTACATCTTTCAGTTGGTTTTTAACATAAGGGTCATCGCACTCATTTATTATCCATAAGAATTGTGTTTTTATTCCGAGGTCTTTAAGACAAGCGGTAGTGATCTTTTGACCATTGACAAACATATTGAATGAACTATCTAAAAGAGAAAATCTGAAATATAGAGCAAGAATTTTTTGTAAGTACTCCGGGCTGTTGTGTATTCCTTCTTTTAGGTTGTTAAAGCTGATGAGTGTCCCTTGCTTATGACCTTTAGTGTGATCACCAAATACTCCTATATCTAGCTTGTCTAACTGATATTTGTCTGGAGTTAAGTCATTAGTTATAGCTTTATCCAATCCTGTATTATCAATCGTCCCACCGACATAATCACTACCGGCTGTCTTAGACATCACAGTAATTTTTTCTGCACAAGACAACAAAGCCAATTTACCAATTCCCTTCCTTCCGATATATGGCCTATGTTTTCGAGGAGATTTTGTTTCCCCACCTTTCCTTTTTGAGTATCCTATTTTTAAAAATTTATCTTGAAAATCGCTCCTTGACATGCCAGTTCCATTGTCTTTGATGATAAATTTGTTATTCCCTTTATCAATAAATATTTCTACTTTCTCAGCATCAGCATCCCAGGCATTAGAAATAGCCTCCCCGAGCACAGTAACAAAACTCCTATACAGATTCCTTCCAAGGTGATTTAAAACGCTTAAGGAGATTGCAAACGTAAACTGATCGTTACTTCCTGCTTTTTTAATCATCATCACCCTCCCCTAAATTCCTAAGGATACTGCGTCCGATTACGACCCCTAGATTTACCGGAACGGCATTGCCTATATGTGCTCCAATCTTTTTGAAAGAAAACTCGGTCTTGGGGTTTAAAAAATCATATTCCGCGGGGAAAGTCTGTAGTAAAGCGCCTTCTCTTAATGAAAGCGCCCTATTTTGCTCAGGATGACCGAAGCGCCCTGTTCCGTAATTATAAAATTGAGTCGTTATCGTCGGCCCGATAGAATTATCTTCCATTCTTGCATAAACACCGGAGTAACTCTTACCGGTTTTTTTCTTATGGCAAGGTGATAAAAGCTCCTCATCCCAATCTTTCCATGTACCACCGGGCTTCGATTGTTGTATACGTTTTAAATTCAATTCTTTCAATACTGGTGCCCTATGTAAGGGATCTTTTTTTGATACTTCGCCGGCTGAAATCGGTTCGAGGTCACCAATTACATCCTTGACTTTTACATATTCATTTTTAGAATAAGTAGGAGGGATGATATTGATATCGCTTAGCCTAGAAGCTAGTAATACGAGTCTCTTCCGTGTCTGTGATATACCATAATCTGGGCAATAAATCTTACTCCAAGAAACATGATATTTCATCGAATTTAAATTATCGACAAAATCCTGAAATACTTGTGTATGGGATATTTCAAATACGTTTTCCATGGATACTATCGTAGGTTTCACTTCTGTTATTATACGAGAAAAAGAATATAGCAATTTCCAATCTTGTTCTTTTGTCCGTTGCTTATTCTTTTGAGTGTGAGGAGAAAATGGTTGGCAAGGAGCACAGCCTACTAAGATTTTTATGCAACCTTCGGGATATAGGGAGCTTACTTCATTGCCTGAAATATCTGTAATATCTGCGTGGATAAAATTACTGTCGTTATTTGCCTCGTAAGCATATTTACACGTATCATCGATATCAATACCGGCTACAACCGGCACACCGGTTTCTATCAAACCGTGAGTCAAACCACCTATTCCACAAAATAAATCAATCGCCGCAATGTTCAATTAGGCAGTCTCCACCCTCATTCCTGTCATTATACACCACCCCGCCCCAACAATCTGTACTAGTGTAGCTGTGCGGATATCCTGTTAAGCAGCTCCTGGTCATTGTTAACGCCGCGGACATCCAGATTCGTCTTGCGGAAAGCCCGCACCATCGCCTCGATAAGTTTAGTCTTGCTTAATTTTTTGCCCCCGCTGAACTTGGCGGTTGACGCCAGCGACTCCAGATAAGCGTCCTCCTCCCGGTTAAGGAAGACCGATAGTTTAATCATTGACGCCTTAGGCGATGCCGGGGGAGTGGGAGGTGCGGCTTGCCGGGACTGGGGAGTAGCCGCAGGCGCACGGTCGCCACCGGTAAGTCGGTCCAAAGCGGAACCATAAGCAAGTTCTTCGGTTATTTTAGCTCTTTTCATGTAGCACCTCTTTTGTGAATAATCGGTAGGCTTCTGCCCCATCGGAATTAGGGGCGTAGTTTAGAATAGACATCCCTGCGGCCGGCGCTTCTTTAAAACGCACGCTAAGGGGTATGGTGGTTTTAAAAACTCTGATTCTATCGCCAAAAGCCTTCTTGGTAACCTCAATGACCTCCTGACTATGCAGGGTGCGGGAGTTGGTCATGGTAAACAATATCCCCATAATTTCTAACGATGGATTAATTTTTTCCTGGACCCGGAGAATGGTCGGCAATAACATCGCCAGCCCTTTCATCGCTAAGAAATCCGCCTGTAAAGGAATGAGTACTTTATCGGCGACGGAAAGAGCGTTAATAGTCAGCAGCCCCAAACTGGGTAAACAGTCTATTAAAATGTAGTCGTAATCTTTCATCACAGACTGAAGCATCTCTTTCAGCACCAGCTCGCGGGAAAAAGCATTCACCAGGTCGAGATGCGCCTGCGAGAGTTCAATATTAGCGGGCACCAGGTCGACATAGGGATTTTTCGTTTTTAAAATTACGTTGGGTAGTGAGTATTGACCGTTACCCCGGATAATGCTCGATAGGACATCATAACTCGTAAGCTCTAGTCCATCCGGATTTATCCCCAGGCTGATGGTAAGGCTAGCCTGCGGGTCCCAATCGATCAGAAGCACGCGCTTTTTATACTCGGCTAAACCTTCGCCGAGAGCAACCGCAGTCGTGGTTTTGCCAACGCCGCCTTTTTGATTAGCGATACAAATGATGGACATAGATGAAATATCCCGATAGATTATAGCGTAATTGCGCAAGTGCGTCTACCAAAATTTAATTAAGTTGAACACCTCTATTTACCACTAAATTATTATTAAAAGGTGATAAAAAATTAAGATTTTTAAGATGTTTCCCAAATATTTTATAAAAAACTATTGACAAAATTAAGAATAATGATTATAATAATTAAGAAAATTAAGAAACATATTAACTATATTAATATAAGGTGAGGTAATGTGAAATGGCTAGAGATTGGAACGAACTTACTAAAATGACTCACGGCAAGTCGGTTCTAATTGAACGCGTCCGCCTGGTGGATACCGATATTGCGATAGAGGGTAGCTTTTCATTGCCGCCTCTGGCTGACCTCTCTGCCGAGGACCAGGTCTTTGTAATGGCTTTTATCCGCTGCAGCGGGTCGATAAAAGACATGGAAGAGATGTTTGGTATCAGTTATCCGACGGTAAAAAACAGGCTTAGCCGCATCGCCAAACAGTTTGAATTCATCTCAATTGATAAACTCTCGCCGCAGGAGGATGTCATTGATGCTCTAGAGCAAGGGGATATTTCCACTGATGAAGCTATAAGGAGGTTATCAGAAAAATGAACTGGCCGCCAATGTTATTGCATGTGAAAATTGAGAATAAGCACCATTGGTTCAGCATCTGGATACCACTATTTCTACTATATCCGGTCGTGCTAGCGATTTTTCTCGTTCTATCACCGTTAATATTACTCGGTTTTCTAGTTTTATTGTTGATGGGATGGGAAAGAATTATATTATTAGCCATACAAGCCCCGTTTATAACACTCTGGAATCTGCGCGGCTTAACAGTAGATGTCCAGAATCGGCACGAAGTTGTGCTCGTAACCTTTGTATAGATAAATAGTAAAATGGGAGGTAAATAAAATGTCTGAAAATAAGAAGAAGATTCTCGAAATGCTTGAAAAGAAAAAGATAAATGCAGATGAGGCGTACCGACTTTTAAGCGCGATTGATGCTAAAGAAAGCGGCAGTGAGGAAAAAGCACACGAGACCGACGATAAAATAAAGCATAAATATCTGCGGGTGACGATAACACCCGGTGAAAATCCATTCGACCCTGAACATTCAGACCGTGTTAACGTACGCGTACCGATGTCACTGATACGTGCCGGCATCAAGCTAACGTCGTTGGTACCCCCAGAGGCGTTAGATAAAGCCAACCAGGCTTTAAACGACAAGGGTATAAAGTTCGATGTACGTAATATGAAACCCGAAGATATTGAAGGTCTTATCGACGCGCTGGGTGATATGGAAATTGATGTTGAAGGTCATAGAGGTGAAAAGATAAAGGTATTTGTGGAGTAGAATAGTATTAAAACTGCTTCAGGCAGAGTTCTAAAATATTGCTAAGGAGGATCAAAATGGGTTATTTTAAAATTCTGGCAGCTATTCCTGGGTTTTTCTTAAGCGCTTTTTTCTTAATGCTTCTCTGGGGTTCTATCGCGCCTGATTTTGGCATCGCTACTATCAGCTATGTGAAATCGATGCTGATTACAATTACGCTTTGGTTAGCGGTAGCTCCTTTAGCGGCTGTGGGTGCTGGACACAATAAAAAATTCGGGTAGACTTAAACGAGAACGCTCCCGCCATTGACGACGAGATACTGGCCGGTCATAAAATCCGAATCTGCCGAAGCCAGGAAGACCGCCGTCCCGGGCAGGTCGGTCGGCTCTTCACGACGCTTAAGACATTGGGCATCCACCGTACCTTTAAAAGCAACGCCATCTGGGTCCTGTCCCAGGCTGGCTTCGGTCGCCGTAAAGCCGGGTCCGATGCTATTAACGTTAATGCCGGAGGGACCTAATGCTCTGGCGAGACATTGCGTTAGGGTGTAAACAGCCGACTTGCTGCAAGCGTAAGCCATAAGTTGATAGGCGCCGGTGACTTTAAAAACATCCGAAGCGATGTTGATTATTTTACCCTTACCGGCTTTTACCATAAGCGGAGCGATGGCTTTACAACAAAGATAAGTGCCGCGTACGTTAACTTCGAACATGCGGTCCCAGTCCTTGACCGTCCAGGCATCCCAATTACGCCGCGCTACGCCATAATATAAAGCGGCGTTGTTCAGTAAAATATCCACCCGTCCGTAAAGACGTATTACCTCATCCGCCATCTTTTGCGTGGCTTTTTCGTCCGAGATGTCGGTTAACATGGCATAGGCTTCACCGCCTTTAGCCTTAATAGCTTTTACAGTCTCCTGCGCCCGTTCCAGACTAATATCGGGGAGCAGTAACTTAGCGCCTTCCGCAGCGAACCGCAGCGCAAACTCCTTACCCAGACCGCGACCAGCCCCGGTGATAATGGCGACTTTATCTTTAAGTACAGGTGACATGATAGCCTCCTTAATCCTTTGCCGCTATGTTAATACCCTTGCTGGAGGTATGTCAATTAAGCTAAATATTTTTCGGAATAAATGTTCTAGTACAAGTAATACAATTTACGTTCAACTCACGAATAAAAATATAATGTTTGACAATCACTAAAAACACATTGTAAGCTTTAGTCAGTGTAACTAAAAATCGATATTTTAAGTTTTCAAGGAGGTAATTAATGGCGCACGGTTTTATGGGCAAGATACTCTGGGTAGACCTTTCTAAGAAACAAATTAAAGAAGAACCCCTCGATGAGAAAATGGGACGCGATTTTCTGGGGGGTTATGGCCTGGGCGCGCGCATATTATTCAGTCGGCAGAAAGCCGGTGTTGACCCGCTGGGTCCGGAGGCAATTTTAGGTCTGGTCACCGGTGTGCTTACCGGTACGGATGCTATGGGCGGTTCCCGCTATGTCATGGTCGGAAAATCGCCGTTGACCGGCGGCTGGGGCGACGCCAACTCCGGCGGCAACGTGGGACCCTATCTCAAATTCGCCGGTTATGATGCCGTATTTTTCACCGGTAAGTCTGATAAACCGGTATATCTCTTAATCGATAACGGCAAAGCCGAACTAAAGGACGCCGCTAAAATCTGGGGTAAAGACACCTTCGATACACAGGATATTTTGCGTGCGGAACATGGTAATGAGTTAGAGGTAGCTTGTATCGGTCCCGCCGGTGAAAATTTATCGCTAATCGCGGCGGTCATGAACAATAAAGGCAGGGCGGCTGGACGTTCCGGTCTGGGCGCGGTGATGGGTTCCAAAAAACTTAAGGCAATCGCCGTTAAAGGCAATATGAAAATCCCTATCGCCGATGAAGCCGTCTCCAAAGAAATGAGAACCAGACATGTAAAGAACAAGAACCCGCGTTCGGAAATGATTGGAACTTTCGGCACTGCATTCCTCTTTAACATGAGTGCGGAAGGCGACGATGCTCCTTGTAAGAACTGGGACGGTGTTACTATTATCGACTTCCCGAAGTATAAAGACATCAGCGGGGAGCCGGTCAAAGCCCAGCAGGCAAAAAAATACGGCTGTTGGCACTGTCCTGTAGGCTGCGGTGGCATTATGAAACCCTCCACCGGTGAGTTCAAGTATGATGAACATGCGCATAAACCGGAGTACGAAACACTGGCGATGTTCGGCAGCAACCTGCTTAACAACGACCTGATATCGATTATTAAAGCCAACGATATCTGCAACCGCTACGGCATGGACACGATATCCGCCGGAGCGGCGGTTGGTTACGCGATGGAATGCTATGAAAAAGGAATTCTTACAGAAAAAGAGCTCGGCATGCCGCTGAAGTGGGGCGACGCTAAAGCCATCATCGCCTTAACGGAGAAAATCGGCAAGCGTGAAGGTATCGGCGCTATTCTCGCCGATGGCGTGAAGAAAGCCGCCGAAAAAGTCGGCAAAGGCTCCGAGAAATATGCTATTCACATCGGCGGGCAGGAATATCCTGCTCATGACACCCGAGGTGGCATCAACTTCGCTATCGGTTATGGCGCTAATCCTACCCCGGGACGTCATACCCAGGGCGGCGAAGGACCGTTGCCGGAGGGGTCTATGCCGCAATACGACTTCCGTTCTCTAAAAGGACGAGGAACGCCGCACAAAATAGGCATGGGGATTACCAGCGCTTATAATGCCGCTGGCATCTGTATGATTGTCATCGGTGACGCTTATGTGCATATCAACGACCTGGTTGAGGCTTTCCGAACAATTACCGGTTGGGATATCACGTTAGACGAGCTGATTAAGACCGGTAACCGTATCGAAACGATGAAGCAGGCATTCAATGCCCGCGAAGGTGTTAAAACACCCTGGAAACATCATCAAAGGATGCTGGGCAAGCCTACTAAGAAAGTCGGACCTCGCGCCGGCGCCACGGTGGATGAAGTGGAGCTTTCAAAAGAATATTATGAAGCGATGGGCTGGGATGTTAATACCGGCAAACCCAGCAAACAAGCATTACTTGACCTCGGCTTGAACGATGTGGCTAAAGTCCTCTGGCCTTAATCCAAAAGAGCATAAAGAATTTTTTATAGAGCCTCCTGAAATATGGAGGCTCTACTTTTTAATAGAGGAGGAAAAGAAATCGTCATTCCGTACTTGATACGGAATCCAGGTGGAAAGGAATGGCTGGATTCCCGCTGGAGTTTACCTTGAACGAAGTGTGAGGGCGGGAATGACAGTCTTGTTTTCCTTGTCACCCTAGCTCCTCTATGTATATAATTAGCGAGGTTGTTTCTTTTTTCCCCATAAGGTAAAGCGGAGGTATTGTTATGGCAGAGGAATTTATTGTTGCTAAAAACCTTCATAAAAGTTTCAAGGATTTTAAGGCGGTCAATGGTGTTTCCTTTTCCGTTTTTAAAGGGGAGATTTTTGGCCTGCTAGGTCCTAACGGCGCCGGTAAGACGACGACTATCCGTATGCTCTCCACTGTTCTCGAACCCGATAGTGGCGAGATTATCATCGGTGGTCATTCCATGAAAAAAGAAGCGGAAGCCATTCGCCATATTATCGGGGTTTGTCCGCAAGAAATTGCGCTTTATCACGAACTTTCTGCGCTGGATAACATGGTATTCTTCGGGCGGATGATGGGGATGGGTAGCAAGGAAGCCCACGCCCAGGCGATGAAAAACCTGGAACTAATGGGGCTGACGGATTGGGCAAAAGGTAAAGTGGCTAAATTCTCCGGCGGCATGATGCGGCGTATCAACCTCGCCATCGCCCTCATGGGTAGTCCCCAGCTTCTCTTTTTAGACGAGCCGACCGTCGGCATTGACCCGCAATCGCGTAATCATATCTTCGAAAACATCCAGGGCTTGCAGAAAAGAGGTTTAACCGTCCTCTATACTACACACTATATGGAAGAAGCCGACCGACTTTGCCAGCGTATCGCCATCATGGACGGCGGCCAGATAATCACCATGGATACGCCATATAACCTGAAAAAGAAAATAGGCTCGCCGGACAAAGTCACGCTGGAAGATGTCTTCTTGAAACTCACCGGGCGTAGTTTACGTGATTAGTTAATAGTATGAAAAGAGCTTTAATCATCACCCTTAACGAAGTGAAGCTGTATTTACAGGATAAGGGCGACCTTGCCTTCGGTTTACTCCTGCCGATACTTACCTTTGCGCTGATGTATGGGGCTTTCGGCGGGGGAACCATGTTCAAGGCTACAGCCACCATCGTCGACGAAGATAAAGGGGTTTACTCCCAACAGCTTATCCAGCAGGTTGATAATGTCGACGGCATCAGCGTGGATGTTGTTTCTGCGGAAGAAGCCAACGCTAAGCTGGATCGCTCGGACTTATTGATAGCGCTTTTCATCCCTGCCGGTTTCTCGGATACATTGACAAGCGGAGGGCAAGCAGAGTTGACCTTTAAACAGCGGGGCAATGGGGGCATGGAAGGTCAGATTCTCGCCAGTATTATCCATGGCATGGCCGAGAATATTAACCAGCAATTTCAGGTTACTAATGAGGTGAAAAACGCAGTAGAGGGCAGAGGGATATCGGATACCGATATCAAGTTAACCGTTCAAAATGCTTTAGGTGAAGAACTTCAACAGCCGACCATCGGCGTAACCGAAGAAGTGACCGGCGGCAGCTCGGTATTCATCAATCAATACCTGCCAGGTATCGTTACTATGTATGTCCTCTTTTCGCTGACTTTATCCGCTATGACGCTTGTGGAAGAAAGACGCCGGGGCACACTGGAACGCCTGCTGACGACGCGGCTAAATGTCCGCGAATTATTCTTCGGCAAGTTTCTGTCGACTATCGCCCGCGGTTTTATCCAGACTTTAATTTTATTACTATTATCTTATGCCGTATTTCAAATGTTCACCCCGCTATCATTCCTGGCATGTCTCGTGGTGTCTCTTGTTTTCACCTCCGCGGCTGCGGGTATCGGAATGATTATCGCGTCTATTAGCCGCACCGAATCTGCTGCCAACTGGATTGCTATCGTGGTTACTATGTTCATGGTGATGGTGGGCGGCACCTTCTTCCAAACGAGTGAAGGCTCCGTACTGGCGACCATCAGCACGTTTTCCCTTAATACATATGCCAATAAAGCCTATTTCACAATTATCGCCCAGGGAGGTTCGTTGGGTGATACCTGGTCACAATTAGTTGTCCTGGCGGTTGTGGCGGTAGTGGGACTTGTTATTAGCCGTTTGATTTTTAAAGCCATCCCGGGGAGCAAGTAGAATCTATGAAACAGCTAAAACTAATATGGTTCATCGCCCTTAAAGACTTGAAGATATTCGTTTCAGACCGGGCTAGCTTATTTTTTGGCATCGTTTTCCCTTTCATATTCATAATCATGTTTAATTATTTAATGGGGGGTGTGGGAGGAGGAGACACTCGACTGGAAATGCATATAGCCACCCAGGAAGCCAAGGGCGGCTTAAGCTACCAGATAATCGCGATGATGGAGACCAAAGACCAATCAATGCTTAAACCGGGAGACCCGATAATTATCTGGGATAAGGATTATAATGCTGACCGGCAAGCCGTGCTGGACGGAAAACTTGGAGGATTTTTAAACTTTCCGGCAAATTTCACCGAGTCATTAATGAGTGGTTCTGCCACCAAGCTTGAAGTCTTCGCCGATGCCGGTTCTACTAATACCCGAATGGCGCTGGTTAGCGTCGCTAATGCTATAACGTCGCAAATCAATGCCAATTTGGCGGTTATTAAAGCCAGCGCGGAGCTATTGGCTAAGAACGGCGTGACACCAGACGAAATCCAAACCACTATTCAAAAAATTCAGCAAGAACTTTTTACTGGTGGCGTTGCTGGGAAGGAAGCGGCTTACCTGACATTTAAAGTGGAAAAGGTAGGCAGTGTTGAAGCCGAAAATCCGGCTAACTGGGTTATACCCGGCTATCTGGTAATGTTCGTTTTTATGACGGCGGCGACATCGGCACCGGCTATTGTTAGAGAAAGAAAAAATAATACACTTGAACGAATACTATCAACCTCGGTGAAAAAGGAGTCGATTCTCGCTGGTATTTTTACCGGCACTGCTGCTAAAGGATTGGTGCAAATTGCGATCTTTTGGGTAGTTGGTCTACTGGCTTTTCATATTGACATGGGACTTTCCCCGTTGGGGGTTGTTATCCTATCTATACTCATGGTTATCATGTCCGCTGCTTTTTCCATCATGCTGGCGACGCTGGCTAACACCATGCGCAGTGCTAGTTCGCTATCGGTAATTTTTTCCCTTTTACTCGCCCCCCTGGGCGGTTGTTGGTGGCCATTCTTCCTTTATCCGGAATGGCTGCAAAATTTTGCTAAGGTTACACCTCACGCCTGGGCTACCCAGGGATTTAATAAACTAATGGTTTTTGGCGCTGATTTCGGTGATGTTGTGCCATCGATGATAGCGCTATTAGTATTTACGATTATTTTCGGTGGTATCGCTGTCTGGCAGTTCCGTACCAGCGCTAAATAGATAAGTTTTATTTAACAGAAAAAAGAAACCGCTCTGCCGGTAAACAACGCTGGCGAGAGCGGTTATTATATATTATCGCTGTATAAAATTTAGTTCTTAAAAGACGTAACTATTGGGGTTTTCAGAAAAGCCTGAACGACGTCCGGGTCGAATTGCGTATCGGCGCATCGCTTGATTTCTTCCACTGCTTTCATTGCGGACATGGCGGCTCGGTAAGGTCGGTCGGAAGTCATCGCGTCGAATGAATCAGCCACGGCAAGAATCCTGGAAATAAGAGGAATATATTCGCCTTTTAACGATTGACCGATGCCGGTTCCGTCGTAACTGTCATGATGGTGCCTGATAGCCTCGACGATATCGTCGTTCACCAGCGGTTGCACGATACCGGGTCCTATACTGCAATGGGTAAGAATGTAATTATATTCGGTTGGTGAAAGAATGCCCGGTTTGTTCTGAACACTCGGGTCAATTCCAATTTTACCGATATCATGCAGCAGGGCGGACCAGCGTACATTTTCCAGCTCTTCGCCTTTTAAGCCCATTACAAGGGCGATATCCAGAGCTATTTTAGTAACTCGCCGCGAATGACCGGCGGTATATTTATCTTTAGCTTCGAGGGCGCTGATGAGCGATTCCACGGCATCGATGAAGAGTTTTTGTAATTCTTTCGCCTGTTCGGTTACTTTGCCTTCGAGAACCTGGCTTTTCTTTTTGAGGTCTCGCTCCAACTTCCTCTTTTCCAGTACGGTTTGGATATTTTTAATCAGCTGGTTAACATCGAAAGGTTTGGTGATATAATCGTGAGCGCCGTTTTTCATGCAGTTAACGATAGTATCTGGCTCCACAACAGCCGTAGCCATGACCACCGCTGTATCGGGGAAAGACTTTTTGAGTTGCGGTAATAAAGAACTCCCGGAAGTGCCCGGCATCATAATATCCAGAATAACCAGGTCGGCTGGTTTATTGCGTAAGGTCGCCATGGCTTCTTCAGCACTGCTGGCTTCTTCACAGGCAAAGCCATTCATCGTTAAACACTTATTTAGGCTTCTCCTGACCGTTTTCTCATCATCAACTATAAGGATTCTTTCCTTATATGATGCATCTTCCGATAATGTCTCTTTAGTAGCTGTTGTTACCATTGGCAGTGTCCTTTCGCGTTTTTATTTAGAATTAAGTGCTTAATTTACTATGGGCATTCTGATAGTGAAGGTAGCGCCCTGGTTGACCTGGCTTTTAACGCTTATTTTACCGCCGCGTTTTACAATGATGCTGTAGCAGATACTCAAACCGAGTCCGGTGCCTTTGCCGATTTCTTTAGTCGTAAAGAATGGGTCGAAAATCCTTCGTATTATCTGCTTCTTAATACCGCACCCGTTATCACTGAAGATGATATTGACGTGATTATTAATCCGTTGCGTCACAACCATTATGATGCCCGGTCGGCTGGCTTCCTTAATAGCTCCTTCAGCATTAGAGATGAGATTTAACAATACTTGCTGCAGTTGTCCCTTTTCCAGAGGAACGGGCGGGAGTTTTTCTTCCAGCTTGGTGACGACGGAGATATTGTTAGATCTCTCTTCATATTCACGTAGCTTGAGAACATCCTTAATTACCTCATTAACCGATGACTCGCCGTTTTCTCCAACTTTATTGCGAGCAAATAAAAGGACATTCTTCACAATATTAGCTGCCCGCTTTGCTTCAGTATAAATACACTCGATATCTTCTTTACTCTCTGCCGGTAGTTCAGTATTCGTTAATAATTGAGATAGAGTCATGATGCCAGTCAAAGGATTATTCAATTCATGTGCCAAACCAGCCGCCATTTCTCCGATTGAAGCGAGACGGTCAGTTAAGTAAAGCTTTTCTTCCTCTTCCCTTTCGCGGGAGATGTCGGTGAAAGTAAGCAGCGTGCGTTCGCCGTCCATCTGTACCACAACACAATAGATAATTTTTTCTTGAGACTGCGCCTGGTATCTAAATTCCAGAGTATATTTCTCATTACTTCGGCGCTTTACTGCCTTATGAAGGTGGAAAAATTGGTCTGTGGGGAATAATGCTTTAAGTGTTTTGGTATCCACCGATCTCTTATTGAGATGGAAAATTTTATAGAAGGCTTTATTCGCCAGTAGTATATGTTGATTTCTATCTATGACCAGCACACCCTGCGGCGTATTAGCTAAAATGCTATCAATTAGTTTCTTATGTTCCTGTAGCTTCTTTTCCACTTCTTTTTGTTTGGTGATATCGCGCTGGACATCGATAAGCGCCCAAATTTTCCCCTTCTCATCATATAGAGGTGAAAGTCGGCAATCGCAAACAATCAAAGTGCCATCCTTACGTTTTTTAGTAATGATGGTGGAGAACACTCTACTAGATTGTAGTGTTTTGTTAATCACTTTGTTGACTTTTTCAGGAGGTTTAATTTTACTAAAAAATGATAGTTTCTTGCCTTTAACTTCGTCTAGGGTGTAGCCGAACATATCCTCCGCCGCCTGGTTGATATAAGTGATATTGAAATCAGGGTCGGTAATAACGGTGGAGTCCGTTACCTGCTGCGTTACTGAGCTAAGTAATCTTAACTGCACCTCCGCTTTCTTGAGCTGGGTTATATCAGTGTGAGTCACTATCATGCACTTTTCGTTGCCGATATTGATAATTTCAGCGGACATTAACCCTGGGTGAATTTCACCTGTCTTTGTGCGATATAAAACTTCTTTATTGACAAATTTTCCCTCGCGTTTCAACATAGCCCTGATGTTAGCATAATCATTTTTGTTGCCGAAGATATTCAACTCGTTAGCGGTGTGCCCGATTATTTCTTCGCGCGTATAACCTTTATCTCGCAGGAAGGTGTCGTTGACTTCAATGAATCTGCCATCGCTCCTTCGGCTGATGGAAATAGAACTAGGGCTGGCTTGGAAAGCCTTAGAAAATTTTTCTTCCGATTCGCGTATAGCTTCCTGGGCTTTCTTGCGTTCGGTAATATCACGGCATACGCAGAAAATAAGCTTCTGTCCAGCGAAAGTCGCACCGTTGGTGCTTATTTCCACATCGAATATTGTCCCATCTTTACGCCGATGTTTCGTTTCAAAGTGGTCGCCCTTTTCATCAATAGTCTGAAGCATTCCAAGAACTTGCTCGCGCGGTGTTGCAAACTCCCACTCGTAGACATGTAGCTGATAAACTTCGTCAAGCGTATATCCCAGCATATCAGCGAACCGCTGGTTAGCTTCATATACTTTGCCGTTCTGGTCGAGAATAACAATGCCGTCGCTTGATTGTTCGATAAGTATACGCCGTCGCACGGCTTCGTTAGCTAGCGCTTCTTCCGCTTTTTTCTGCTCGGTGATATCCGTTACCACCAGAGTCATGCATCTCTTGCCGCCGATATCAATCGTTTCGGCCGAGAATAAGCCCGTGCGGATTTTGCCTGATTTCGTGCGAGACTGTATTTCTTGGTTATCAACTCTGCCGGTTTCTTTAAGGCTTTTCGCCATTTTCTGTTCTTCGTCTTTGCTAACCCAGAGGTTGAGCTCGACTGGAGTATGCCCGATTACCTCTTCCCGACTGTATCCGGTAAACCGCAAAAAGCCTTCATTAACTTCAAGGAACGTCCCATCTTTAACGGTAACGAGGCAGAATGAGTTAGGGTTGGAACTGAATGCCTTGGAGAATTTTTCTTCACTCTCTTTGAGTGCCAACATAGAACGTTTTAGATTGGTAATATCTCTTAAGACAGATAAGTCTCCGACGATTTTATCATTAATTTTTAATGGTACGGCGCTTACTTCAAGAACAACAGGCTCCCCATTTTTCTTACGCATTTCTATCTCATAAGGAGGGATACTGGCGCCAGCCAACCGATTACTAAAAACACGAGTAGCCTGAATCATACTCTCTTTCGGCATGATTTTGGTTAGTTGGTTAAATTTTTTACCGATTATCTCTTCTTTTTCAAAACCACCGAGTTCCTTTACCCTATTATTCGCATCGATAATCTTACCTTCGGGGTCCATTAAAATGATGATATCGTTGGTGGATTCGAAAATAGAACGATATTTAGTTTCCGATTCTTTTAATGCCTCTTCCATAATTCTCCGCTCGGTAATGTCAACGGAGTTTATAATCATGTATGCCAGTTGTCCGTTATTCATCACGGAGACCCAGTTCATAGCTATCCAGTAGATTTCGCCGCTTTTCTTTTGCGAGAAAAATTCGGATTTGCCGCTGCCCTGTTTCATGGCTTCTTTGAAGCCTTCTATACAAACATCCTTGAATTTATCCGGCCACCAAGGGTAGGGGCTTTTCATACCCACTACTTCCTTTAAGGTCCAGCCGTTAAATCTTTCCCAGGCCGGATTGACGTATCTAACTGAAGTATCCGGGTCAATTACTACCGTAGCGTGAGGCGCATATTCGAGAAGACTAGCATTGAACTGTTGGCTTTCTTGTAAAGCTACTTCGGCCTCTTTACGCTCGGTAATATCACGGGCGATAATATAGAGATTATCAGCTTTGCCTTTTTCATTTCGAGTTAGCGATATCATATGTTCCGTCCAGATTATCTTACCGTCTTTACGTTTCCAGCGTATTTCTACAGGTTTGATGACACTTGAATTGTTGCGGAAGGCATTTTCTATGAGGTGATAATCTTCTTGAAGCGTGCATTTTTTAGCTAAATATGGGTCGGCATAATATTCTTCGGGGGTGTATCCAGTGATATGAGTGCAGGATGGACTCACATAATCATAATGGAAGGTAGGAGTAAATTTGGCGTGGAAAATTATGTCGCGGGCATTTCCTGCTAAAATCTGGAAAAAGTCATCAATACGAGAAGTGGAATAAGGAACGCTGTTTTTTAAAGCGTTATCAGACTTGGGTTTACTACTTCCACCTGTATCTTTAGTTTCAGAATAGGCATGCTTCATTACCATCACCTTCCTAGATATCAATCTCAAGGTAAAGGATATATTTACTCCCAGAAAAATGCGCCATGTGGCGAAACTATAGCATCCTAGAAATAAACATATAGTGAATATCAGCGCATATTATGTAAATGATTTGTAAATATTACGTCAAATAGTACTAGTTCGAACGTCATAATGCACGTTTTGACAATAAATTTACCTAAGCCCATAATAAAAACGTCCCGTTAGAGTATTCCCGGGGCGACTTTTTTAGTGAGAGAAACTATCATGAACGAAAGTAGATTATATCCCCAATTACCGGTCGCCGGTGTCGGGGCGGTGGTATTCAATAAAGGGAAGCTGCTGCTGGTAAAACGCGGTAATGAACCGAATAAAGGTAAGTGGAGCATACCGGGCGGTGGGATAGAGCTAGGAGAAACTGTTTATCAAGCGGCCAAGCGGGAAGTGTTTGAGGAATGCTCTGTAAAAATCGAAATAATGCGGGTGCTCGACGCGGCGGATAATATCGTTAGGGACGCCGATGGACGTATCCGCTACCATTACGTAATCATCGACCTGCTGGCGAACTATATCGGCGGTGACCTTAAAGCACAGTCCGATGCTGCTGAATGTGGATGGTTTACGCCTGAAGAAGTAGCCGGCATGGATATTACCCCGATTTTACGCGCCATGTTGGAGAGACAGGGTATTATAAAAGGACCTAAAAAATAGAGTTGGAGGCAAAGACCAATGCCTAAAATATCACTGCCAAAGCTAGCCTGGCATGGCGTAAAAGAGCTTAGAATATCATTACCGGATAGCTGGCAGGTTGAGGTCTGCAACATGGCGGGGTATAACCGAACGCCCCTTAGCCCCGGCGCCACGAAAAAAGCCATTGGCAATCCCATCGGCATGGCGCCACTGCGGGAATATGCTCGCGGTAAAAAGCAAGTGGTCATCCTCTTCGATGATATGACGCGGGTAACACGCACAGCTATGATTGCGCCCCTTGTTCTAGCGGAACTGGCTGCCGCCGGTATCCAAGATAAACAAATACGCTTTATCGCCTCCGTTGGCTGTCACGGTGCTTTAAACCGAGTGGACTTTGTAAAAAAGCTGGGAGAGGACGTGGTAAAGCGTTTCCCGGTATATAACCATAATCCTTTCGATAACTGCGTTTATGTTGGCACGACCACTGGTGGCACGAAAATAAACATCAATGCCGAAGTCATGCAGTGCGACCTGAAAATAGGTATTGGTTCCATTGTGCCGCATGAGATGGTGGGTTTCGGTGGTGGCAATAAAATCGTCCTGCCGGGCGTGGCTAGTTATGAAACTGTGCTGGCACTCCATGCGCCGAGAGGTAAGGGGGACTTTAATGATACCATAACGGGCATGGGCGCTTTTGAGAACAACCCACGACGGCGCGATATCGACGAGGCGGCGGATATCGTGGGACTTGATATGATAATCAACGCTCTCGTTAATACTTGGGGCGAGACGGTCGCTCTCTTCGCCGGTAAGTCCCGCCCGACCTATACGACTGCCCTGGAAGCGGCGAAAAAACATTACTTAACGCAGCAAGCCAAGGAAAAAGATATCGTTATCGCTAACTCTTTCGCCAAGGCAAATGAGGCGGTTTCCGCGTTACAGGTTGCTTTTCCGTCGGTAAAAAAGCAGGGAGGTGATGTTGTGCTTATCGCTAGCGCGCCGGAAGGGCAAGCGACACATTATCTCATGGGACCCTTTGGGAATAGCATCGCCGGTAAGCTTAAACTTCAGAAGAAAGTGCCGTCCAATGTAAAGCGACTCATCTTTTTCAATGAGTACCCCGAACTTGCTGCCCAACGCTATTTGGAAAAAACAAATCGGGTATTTATGCTGGATAACTGGGCGGAGGTGTTGGAGTTGCTTAAAAAAAGCCATGGTAATCAGGCTAAAGTAGCGGTTTATCCTAACGCCGATATCCAGTACTGTGTTAAGACCTAATTGTATTAATAGCGTCAACCTATCTAAACTGCTATAATTATTCACGGTCATTAAGATTCCAAAAGGAAGCGTGTATTTATTTATGGAAGCAAAACTGGTAGAACAAATAAAAAAAGCTGCCGCTAAAGTAAAGGAAAACATCGAGCGCGTAATAGTCGGCAAAGGTGAGGTGGTGGAGCTGGCGATTGTCGCTCTCCTCTGCGAGGGTCATATCCTCCTTGAAGATGTGCCGGGCTTGGGCAAGACTGTCCTCGCCAAGTCATTAGCCAAATCACTCGGCTGCTCTTTCCGGCGTATTCAATGCACGCCGGATTTATTGCCCTCGGATATCACCGGCACCTATATCTTCAACCAAAAAACGTCCGACTTCGAGTACCGTCCCGGACCTGTCATGTCCCAGATTGTGCTGGCGGATGAGATTAACCGCGCCACCCCCCGCACTCAATCAGCCCTTCTGGAAGCGATGCAGGAACGCCAGGTAACCGCCGAAGGTGATACCCGACCTTTGCCCCGCCCCTTTTTAGTCCTGGCGACACAAAACCCCATTGAGCTGGAAGGCACTTTCCCCCTCCCCGAAGCCCAGCTCGACCGCTTTTTGATGAAAATACAGATTGGCTATCCCTCCTTGGACGATGACCGCACGATTTTAGCGCGTTTCCGCAAAGAAGACCCACTTGAGGAGTTAAAATCAGTAATTACCGCCGAGGCTTTGATTAAATTGCAAAAAGATTGTCGCGAGGTGCATGTCGCCCAAGATGTCGAGGATTATATTATCCGCCTGATTCATGCCACCCGTCAGCACACTTCCATCGAGTTAGGAGCCAGTCCTCGGGCGATGCTGGCGCTTTATAACGCTACCCAGGCATACGCCGCCATCCAAGGCAGGGCGTATGTTAAACCCGATGATGTTAAATACCTTATGACGCCCGTGTTGATTCACCGCATCATTCCGAAATCGGAAAGTCGTTTACGCGGGCAAAAAGCAGAACAAACCTTAAAAGAAATTAGTGATTCCGTCCCCGTACCAGTAGAAGATGAAGGCGTTGCCGAGGAGGCATAAGGAATGCGGGGCGACGCCTGGATTATTATTGCCGTCATCATCTTGATTATCAGTCTGGCACTCCATCAGGTGCCTTTGGCATTAATTGCCTTGCTATTTATCCTTACCGGCGGCGTATCCAGATTATGGAATAAGTATTGCCTTCGTCGCGTCGAATACAAACGACGTTTAAGTCAGAACCAGGTCTTTTTCGGCGAAGAAGTCGTCCTTGAAATAGAAGTTTCCAACCGTAAACCGCTGCCCCTCCCCTGGCTTAAGATAGAGGACGAACTGCCGCAGAAACTGGTCCTGTTAAAAGGGAAAGCCTCGACATCTCATGAGGACCGTGTTACCCTGACTAATATCTTCCCCATCGGTATGTACCATCGGGTTAAGCGTCGTTTCCCCATAAAATGTCCTCTGCGCGGCGCTTTTGTTTTTGGTCCCACCCGCCTGCAATCCGGCGACCTCTTTGGCTTCTTCCGACGGGATATGGAGGTTGGACAACTGGATTATCTACTCGTCTATCCCCGTCTGGTGCCGCTGGAAAAACTGGGCATACCATCGCAGCAGCTATTCGGCGATATCCGCTTGAAACATCACCTTTTCCAGGACCCGGTATTAACCGCTGGCGTGAGGGAGTATCACTCCGGCGATGCTCTTAAGCGGATACACTGGAAAAGCACGGCTCGACTCGGCAGGCTGCAGACGAAAATTTATGAGCCGACCACTACTATCGACATCAGCGTTTTTCTCGATGTGCGCACTCTAAGAGCGCATTTATGGGGCAGCAGTTACCAGCTGCAGGAGCTTGGTATTATCACGGCGGCTTCGCTTTCGCAGTATGCCCTTAATGCCGGCTTTCGCGTCGGGCTCTATGTTAATCAAATAACGCGTTTCTCGCATGGAATGGTCACGGTACCGCCTAGCCAAAATCCTAACCAGCTGTTGCGGATACTCGAAGCGTTGGCGCAGCTGCATCAAATAGAAACGATACCAATAACAACATACATACGCCGCGAAGCGACCAATCTCCCCTGGGGCAGCACCATGCTGGTCGTCTCCGCCCAACCTGATGAAAATCTACTGGCGACGTTGTTAGACATGAAAAGGGTGGGGCGAAGTGTAGCTTTAGTTGTGGTCGGCAGCGCCGTTAAAGAAGTGAATGCCAGCCATTTTCCTGTTTTTCGTGTTCCTGATGATGTTGCCTGGGAGCTGATTAAAGAAATAGGAATTCAAGAGGAGCCGGGGTAAAGGTGATAAAGATTGCTAGACTGAAAAACTTCGACTGGCTGGCGGTGGTGTTTTACCCGCTGGCGGTCATCCTTATGGAATCTTTCTGGGTTGCCCCTTGGTTGAATTGGGTAGGTGTCTGGCCGCTATTTTCAGAAACCCGCCCGATATTAAGTCTGGCTTCCGTAGTTATCATTATCGTCGTTTCTTTAGTGATTACGAGGATATTCACCACGAAACAATGGTCACTTTTAAAGATACGATTTATTATTATCGGCGGCGGACTACTAACCATGCTCCTTGTTCTGGCGGTTGAATATAATGACGGGTATACTTTTCTCTCCGGCGGCTGGTTCGCGCATATCGGGCAGGTGCTGGGTAACACCTTTAGTCATGCCGGCACGGTCTCCGTGGCTATTCCGGCAATTGTTTACCTCTGGTGGCGGGGAATTATGCTGGGGCAATCAACCTCTTATTTTAAAGATATTTACCGCTCCTTCTTAATTGGCATGTTTGCGCTTATTGCCTTGATAATTTTCTGGCAGATTAGTACTTCATCCGGCCGTATCCCTGACCCAGGCTCGGGAATCGTCATCGACGTCATTTGTTTTTTCTTCTTCGGTTTACTCGCTATTGCCGTCAGCCATCTCTATACTATGCGCCAAACTATGCCTAAGGAAGAAGCTAAGCTGACTTCGATGTGGCGCTGGGTACCGATAATGATAGGTGTTATCGGCGTGATGATTATCATCGGTTTCGGCGTTGCCTCGGCCATGTCGCCGGAATTTATAGATGCTGTCGGACATGGCGCCAACGTAGTCTTCGGATTCCTGGCTAAAATGTTTGAATATATCGCGTATCCAATTATTTACCTTGGGCAGGGCTTGGTCTGGCTTTTATATTGGTTTATTGGATTATTAAGTGGAAGTCAGCAAGAGCAAGGCGCAGTATCAGGTAATCTAACATCCCAGCTTTTCCCGGAAACTGGAACTATTGAAATATCGCCTACGGTGACCTCGATAATCAAGTGGACGGTGTTCGCGATAATTATCGCGCTGGTGATATTTTTCCTGGCTAGAGCTATTTCACGTTACCGCGCCCGCCATGACAAGGAGGAGTATGAGGAAGTACGTGAATCGCTCTTTAGCTGGCGCGGCTTAAGGGACGACTTGAAGGAATTCTTTAGGTCGATGAGGAGACGCAGACCTCCCAAAGTCCCGGCTTATCAATTCGAAGAAACAGGACGGCTGGATGTTAGAGAGATTTACCGCCATATGCAGTGGGAGGCGAAAAACTCTGGCCTCCCCCGCCATCGCCACGAAACCACTGAAGAATACGCCGATCGTATCGAGCATATTATGCCGGATAGCATAAAGCCGCTAAACAGCTTAACGGATATTTATGAAAACGTGCGTTACGGCGAAAAAGCTGCTTCGGCGGAAAAAGAAGATAAAGCTAATAGTATCTGGAAGACCCTTAAGGCGATGATAAGAAAATTACGCGGGACTTAGCGTTTCTGCGGCGTAACCATCAACACTGGCAAACCAGCATGTTTCAGTATATATTCTGCCGTGCTCCCCATCGTAATGTGCCGTAAGCCGGAGTGACCGTGAGTTGCGATGGCGATAAGACTAATATTATTATCATGCGCGTAATTGATGATTGACGTCGTTGGTATCCCTTCTAAAACCACGCATTCAACTTTTAATCCCATCTTTCTAAGTGGTTGCGCTTTGGTTTCCAGGTAGTCTGGTGTTTCTTCAATTTCTTTCTCTGCGTGTTCAAGCATGGATTTTGTTTGTATCTTTCCCACAGTTTCACCGGGCACGCTTATAGGTATCACTAAGCCTGGTGGGGCAATTACTCTAAGAAGTATAACTTTCTTAAATTTTTTACTATCCCCAGCAATATATGGCAGAATCTGTTCGGCTAGTACGGAACCATCCAGGCAGACTAATACTTTCTCGAACATCATTTTTCACCCCCACAACGCATCGTTCTAAGCAAAAGGATATCATAGGGAAAATTGGATAGCAATAAAGGGAAGTTAGGCCGTATCTTGGGTAAAAGCCATCACATCATCGATCTTATCGGCATCGCAGAAAAGCATTACCAGCCTGTCAATCCCCAGCGCGATACCGCCACACTCGGGTAGTCGTTTCATCGCTTCAAGGAACTTCTCCGGCATGGGCATTAATTGTCCGCGCTCTTTTTGTATCTGCTTAATCGTTTCGCCAAAGCGTTTGGTTTGCTCTTCAGCGTCGGTCAGTTCACTGTAAGCGTTAGCGAGTTCAAGTCCTCCGATAAACACCTCCGCACGCTCGGCGACGAGAGGGTTATTTGGTTTCAGACGCGCCAGCGAGGCTTGTACCGCCGGATAATCTAAGAGGACGGTCGGACGGTCTTTAGCCAGGCTCGGCAGCACTTTACTTATAAAGTCCATATCGAATTTTTCCGGGTTGTTTATGGCGATGGGGTCCCAGCCAGTGGATTTAAGGTAGGCGTATCTAACGGTTAGCCTTGGCCAGGGCTGGCTAATATCTATTTCCTGTCCCCTGTATTTGATGGATTTATAAAATCCTAATTTGTCCGCTACTGCGAGCACTAAATTCTCCGTGTCCTCGATGATTTTCTGGTAGTCAGCGCCTTTACGGTACCACTCCAGCATGGTAAATTCCGGATTGTGCCAGCGTCCCTTTTCGCCTTTACGGAAACAGTGACTGAACTGATATATCTTATCGTAACCGGCGGCTAGCAGACGTTTCATATGCAGCTCCGGCGATGCCGCCAGATACCAGTCTCCGCTTTGAAAGGGGATGATAAATACTTCCGGGGCGATGGCGGGGGCACGTATAGGGGTTTCAACTTCCAGGAAACCCTGATTATTAAAGAAATCGCGGATAGCCCGTAAAATCAAAGCCCGCCGCCTAAGATTATTTTGCAGGCGGGCGAGTCTTGTTGCTTCATCTTCTGGCATTATTATTTACCGGTTGAAACGCGTTCTACATAATTACCGGTGCGCGTGTCTATCTTGATAACGTCCCCCACTTTAATGAAGGTAGGTGTATCGACGTGGTAGCCGGTTTCTACGACGGACGACTTCATCTGCGGGGTAATAGTCGCTGTCTTAAAGGATGCTTCAGTCTCGATTACCTTAAGGTCGATGTTTATCGGCAGGGTGATATCAATGGCTTCGTCGCCGTGCATCAGTACGACGACAGTCATGCCTTCGAGGAGGAAATTCTTTTTTATACCAAGCAGTTTTTCGGAGATGCCGTGCTGCTCATAAGTCTTGGAGTTCATGAAAATATACTGGTCGCCTTCGTGGTAGAGATACTGCTCTTCTTCCGTGTTTAAGGCAGCGGTATCAACCTTTTCGCCGGAGCGATATGTCCGGTCGATAACGCCGCCGTCGCGCATATTTTGGAGTCTTAACCGATATACGGAGCGTCCTTTACCTGGCTTGGTAAACTCGGCGTCGACCACGTTGTAAAGGGCGCCGTCAATAAGTATCTTGGTGTTTTTCCTGACATCGGAAATTTCGGTATCCATCAATACTCCTTCTGGACGAGAAAAGTATTTAACAAAACTCTTTAATATTATAGCATCTATATTGACTGGTAGAAAAATATATCGGTTACTTTTTTTCTGTCAGTAACTCGCGCGCTTTTTTCAGCCATTGGGGTATGGGATATCCCAGAGCGCATTTACTGGCGCAAGAGCCACATTCATTACAGTCATTAATGTTATGATGTTCCCGGCGGTATATTTCATGTCCCGTCGCCGCATCGTTAAACATGACGGCATCATTATAGATTTCAAAGATACGCGGCGCGTCGATACCCTGCAAACAGGGCATGCAGCCCCGGCAGGCAGTGCAGGGGAGGGGTTTAAGTTCTCTGTAAGCGTCCCTCACCTGGTTGATGACCAGCTCCTCCGGCACGGTAAAACTCCCCGCCTCCGCTTTATCCGCCAGCGCCAAGTTTTGTTTTACCTGCTCAAAGCTATTCATGTCGCAGACGATGGTGGCAACCTCTGGATGATTCCAAACCCATCTTAAGCCCCACTCTGCTGGACTCCGCTTCGGTTCAGATGCTGACCATATTTTAGCGACGCTTTGTGGTATATTTTTGGTTAGCCTACCCCCCAGCAGTGGTTTAGACACAACCACCACCAAACCTTTTTCAGCGGCATAGGTCAGCCCGCTGACTCCCGGGTGATGGTCGATATCCATCAAGCTGTACTGGAACTGGCAGAATGTCCAGTTATCGTAAGCGGCGATAATCTCTCGCAGGAACTGATATTGGTCGTGGAAAAAGAAGCCAACATAGCCGACTTTTTTATTGGCGATAACCTTATCTAACTGCCGAGTAATCGCCATTTCCTGTAATTTAGGCCAGGTAAAACGATTCAAGCCTCCGAGTATTAAAAAGTCGATACTATTAGTATTTAATAATCTAAGTAAGTCTTCTAACTGTCGGTCGAAGTCCGCCACTGCGTTGATTTTCACTGACGGTATAGTAACGGCAATTTTAACTTTCTTATGATAGCCGTCGCCAAGAGCTTTTAAGAGTACCGGTGATTTATTTTTAAGTGTTATCAGTGAACCAACATCGATAAAATTGACGCCGCCATCGATGGCATGGCGAAGCATCTTGATGGTTTCGTCTTCGTCTTTCGGTAAATTTTCCAAGCCGAATCCCAGTGTCGAGACCTGCCAGTCCAGCCTGCCGAACTTACGGTATTTCATACTTTGTATTGTCATTCCCGCCCTCACACTTCGTTCAGGGTAAACTCCAGCGGGAATCCAGTGGTGAGGTAAAGGGGTCGTGGATTCTCGGGTCAAGCCTTCTGGCTGAAGCCCGAGAATGACGTGTATATTATATTATGCTTCTACCCACGGTGAGCCGTGCTCGCCGCTTAAACATATGACAAAGAATCCGTAGGGCTTATCTACCCAGCGCGTAATCAGCGGCAGGTGCGGGAAAGCCGCCGGGCAAATCGCTACCGTAGGCGTATTGAAAACATGCCGCTCGTAATCCTTGCCCATGCCCAACTCTAACTCGGCGCCAAGGTAGTCCAGTTTATCCGTGTCCAGTCCCACGAAGCATAAAATTTCTGCTTCCGGATGGTAATGCGCTTCACCGCCGCGGTGCCACTTGCCGCACTGACTGTATAGTCCCCAGGTGAAGTTCAAGTCCAGCCCCTCGAGGTCATCGCCGTAAAGCCAGACCACCTCATCGCCGTTACCGGGACCCACTCCCATCGCTGCCGCCCGGATAGAGCCGTATTTATTAGCTTGGAGTCTATCCTGCCTACCGGGCGTTGTGGGACCGCCGCCGGGCATGCTGCTGAATTTAGTCCACATTTTCTTTTTAAGGTGGGCGTGCTTGGATGCCTTAACTGTTTTACCGGCCACTGGTGCCATAGTAGCCTGGTAAGCGGGCGCCAAACCGATAGTATAATGCGTGATAGGTCGCTTAAGTTTTTTCACCGTGACCGGACCATGCGGCATGCCTTTGGGCACAATCACGCAGGACGGCTCTTTAATAATAATTTCCTCCTGCTCCTGCCCGATGATTACGGATATCTCTGCCCCTCCCAGGTCCATAATGTCCTTACTATTCGTCCCTTCGAAGACCAGCACCTCATTGTAAGGGTGCATGATGGCTCCTTCCAGCGGGTGAAAGGTGCATGGCTTTTTAACAAACCCGAAGGAAAAATGGGCATTGAAACCCTCCAGGTCTTTAGCCTCCATCCAGATGCGGGGCTCGGCATAAAGTCCCTTGGGCGGGTCTTTAATAATCATTGGTTTTATCAGGTTGGCATATTCTTTCTTAACGACCATAGTGGACTCCTTTCTTTAACTGCGCGTTTTTCGCCCCAAGCATAACAGGAACGGTGAATAAGGTCAAGAATCTCTGAGAGACAGCCATACCGACGGAAGTCGGTATCCAGAAACCATTTATTTCCCCTTTAGCTTCGCCGCCAGCTTGTTGCCCATGTCTTTGGCTTTTTGCACCAGGTTTGGGCTGTCCTTGGCGGAACCCTGCCCGACATATCCGGAAACAACAAAACAGCTAGCTTCCGGTAGTCCAACGAATCTCTTTAGCGTGGCAATGGTCTCATCCGCCCCGCCGCCTCCCCCAATGGCAATCAGACCAGCATATTTGGCGTTTCTGTTGCCCTGATGGGTAAAAGTGAAAAAGTTGCGGTCGATAAACGCCTTCATCTGCGCGGAAACGTCATAGAAATATACCGGGCTGGCGAGAATAACCGCGTCGGCTTCATTAAATTTCTTAATAATGCCCGGCGCGTCGTCCTTTATTTTACATATGGCAAATGTGCCGCATTCTTGATGTCCCAGGCAGGGATTGACTACGCATTCACCCAGGACGATTTTCTCGGTATCGATGCCCTGCGCTGCAATTTCTTTAAGCGCTTCGTCCACCAGGTAGCTGGTGTTACCTTTGGCGTGGGGGCTGCCGACAATGGCTAAGACTTTCATTTTATACCTCCAGGATGCTTTTCCTTTTAGTATACAAATGTTGGTCTATAATTGCCATTTTTTGATTACACTTCTGTCGCCGCGATCTCAAACTGACTATAGTAAAGCGAGGCGTAGAAGCCGTTAGCCGCAAGCAATTCTTCGTGTTTACCTTGCTCCACGATATCGCCGTCCCTCACTACCAATATGATATCGGCGTTGCGGATGGTTGATAACCGGTGGGCAATAACGAATGCGGTGCGGTCTTTCGTCAAATCCTCCATGGCTTTCTGTATCAGCAATTCCGTCCTCGTATCTACGGAGCTGGTCGCCTCATCGAGTATCAATATCTTCGGGTCGGCGAGGAAGGCGCGCGCGATGGTGACCAGCTGCTTCTGACCCTGTGATATATTGGTCGTTTCTTCGTTAAGCTCCATGTCGTAGCCATGCGGTAATGCGTGCACGAAGGCGTCAACGTAAGCCATTTTTGCGGCGGCTTTGACCTGTTCATCCGTTGCCTTAAAGTTGCCGTACCGTATATTTTCCTTGATGGTGCCGTTAAAAAGCCAGGTATCCTGCAAGACCATCCCGAACATCTCCCGCAGGTCTTCACGCTTCATCTTTCTAATGTCTACCCCGTCTACGTAAATTCTGCCGCTATTGACGTCGTAAAAGCGCATCAGGAGTTTCACCAGCGTCGTCTTGCCAGCGCCTGTCGGACCGACGATAGCCACTTTTTGTCCGGGTTTGATATCCGCGGAGAAATTATTGATAACAATTTTGTCCGGGTTGTATCCGAAGTGCACTTTATCAAAAGCAACATGGCCGGATACTTTTTCCAGTTTTACCGCATCAACCGCGTCAGGTATTTCCTCTTCCTCATCGAAGAAAGCAAACACGCGTTCGGCGGCCGCGGCGGTGGACTGTAACATGTTGGCGATACTAGACGTTTGGTTAACAGTCTGAGTAAACTGCCTGACGTAGGAAGTGAAGGCAACGATATCACCCACCTGGATGACTTTTTTCACTGCGAGATAACCGCCTAAGATAGCCACACCGATATACCCTAGGTTACTCAAGAAAGTCATCACCGGCATCATCGCCGTCCCGAAAAATTGTGATTTCCATCCTGCGTCATAAAGCTCATTATTCAAACCGTCAAATTGCTGAATCGATTTCTCTTCACCGTTGTAAGCCTTCATGACGGTATGAGCGCCGAACATCTCCTCGATATGCCCGTTGACATGCCCGAGAAAATCCTGGTTCTTTTTATAATATTTTTGTGTTCTCTTAACAATAAACATGACCAATAAAAGGGCGATAGGTAGTATGACGAAGGCTACCAAAGTCATCAACCAGCTTATCCAGAGCATCATCGCCAAGGTGCCAAGGAGGGACATGATAGTAGCTACTACCGTCGAAAGGTTCGTAGTTAGTGAGGTGCCTACCGTCTCTATGTCGTTGATAAGAAGGCTTAATACTTCACCGTGAGTCTTCTTATCAAAGTATTTTAAAGGCAAGCGACTTATTTTTTCTGCCAATCTATTACGCAGGTCATAGGTCATTTTTATGGCGATGGTGGACATCACCCAGCCTTGTATATAGGTAAATATCATGCTGGCAAGATAGAAACCAAGTAAAAGTAGCATGGTTCTGCCGATGGCATCGAAATCTATACCAGCGCCCGGCACGCCACTCATTTTAGCCATTACGCCGGCAAAGATTGTAGTTGTGGCATCACCGATAATTTTAGGCCCCACGATGCCAAAAACCGTACCTGCTACAGAAATTATCAGCGTGAAGATAATGGCATAACGGTAAGGCTTGATAAACTGCCAAAGTCTCTTCATTGTGACCATGAAGTCCTTTGGCTTTTCTCCCGGCATAGCCATTGGCCCATGCCCACCCCCTGGTCCTCTGCGTCCAGCTCCGCGCATAGGTCCCCCCGGAGGTGCTCCTGGTGGTGGGCCCCCACCCATGAATTGATACGGGAACTTCATTGAGATAGTTCCTCCTTGGTCAGCTGGGACTGGGCGATTTCACGATAAACTTCACAGGTCTCCATGAGCTCTTTATGCTTGCCGATGCCGACGACTACACCATGGTCCAGTACGACAATCTGGTCAGAGCCCATGATGGTGCTTATACGCTGTGTTACAATCAACACCGTAGCATTATTGGTTTCCCGGCGTAACGCTCTTCGAAGCGCCGCATCGGTGGTGTAATCCAGCGATGAAAAACTATCATCAAAGATAAAAACCTCTGGTTGTTTCGCCAGCGCTCTGGCTATGGATAATCGCTGCTTCTGCCCGCCGGAGAGATTCATACCGCCCTGCGCCACTGCGGTTTCCCATCCTTCCTTGTTTTCCTTGATGAAATCCAGGGCTTGTGCCGTTGTCGCAAATTTCTCTAAATCTTTATCGGTGGCGTTTTCATTGGCGTACCTGATATTACTGGCAATGGTGCCGGAAAACAGCAGCGTTTTTTGCGCCACGTACCCGATTTTTTCCCGCAGGTCGTGCTGTGTTACTTGGCGTACATCGACGCCATCGACGAGGAGGCTGCCGCCAGTGACGTCGTAAAAGCGCGGGATAAGGTTAATCAATGTCGACTTCCCGCTGCCGGTACTCCCGATGACTGCCGTGGTCTGGCCGGGCTGCATCGTAAAAGAAATATTTTTCAGTAAGTCATCTTCGGCGCTCGGATAGCGGAAAGAAACGTTTTTAAATTCCACCAACCCCTTGTTTTCGCCGTTATATTTTCGCGGTTCTTTCGGGTCTTTAATAACCGGGTCGGTATCTATCACTTCGTTAATACGCTGGACGGAAACAAGAGCACGCGGTAACATGACAAAAACCATCGCTACCATCAGGAAGGCCGAAACTATCTGCATGGTATATTGCATGAACGCTATCATATCACCAAGCTGTATATTGCCAGCGTCTATTTGATGTGCTCCGACCCAGAGGATAGTAAGCGTCACCAGACTCATAACCAGGTTCAATACCGGCATCAATAGCACCTGGACGCGAGTGATGAATAGATTCACCTTGGTTAAATCTTTATTGGCGTTGTCGAACTTGTTTTCCTCGTGCTTTTGCGTATTAAATGCGCGGATAACCATCAAGCCGGAGAGAATTTCCCGCATCACCCGGTTAACTTTATCTATGAGTTTTTGTATAATTTTAAACTTGGGTACGGCGATAATAAGCAATACGCCAATCAACATCAGAATCGCTATAACCGCCGCCGCGATTATCCAGGTCATTGATACTTCACTGCCGATAACTTTAATAATACCCCCGATACCCATTAACGGTGCGTAGAAGACGATTCTAAAAAGCATCACCAGCAACATCTGCACCTGCGAGATATCATTGGTTGACCTTGTAATGAGAGACGCCGTAGAAAATTTATCAAACTCAGTATTGGAGAAGCTCTCAACCTTTTCGAATATCCATTTTCTCAAATTTCTACCAAGTCCGGCAGCCACCCGCGCTGATAAGAAACCTACTACTACGGAACAAACCGCTCCTGCCAGGGTAATCAAGAGCATGATGCCCCCCACCAGTAGGATGTATCTCGTCTGTATGCCAACAACGTCTAAACCGATGGCTTTATATTCGTTAGAGACGTAGACAACCGCCATCTGCGAAATGGCTTTTTCTGGAACAGCAGCAAGACTCATGTTGGTTGAGCTTGCCATCGCCGCTTTTTGTTCCGGGGTTAACTTAGCGAATACGGTAAAGGGGTCGGTCCCTGCCGGGACGGTAATGCCCATATGTTCAAATATAGCCGTGCCCTGTTGCTCTATTATAGAAACGATTAATTCCGACTTACTGAAAATGCTATCCAGTTTGGAAATATCAGTTTGCTCATTCGGTTTGAGGATGTAAATTTCACCGTAAACTAGGGCAGGGTAGGTATCAATATAGGAGATATATTCTTCATTGGAAAGAGTTTGCCTACTTAGTTGTACGTAATTAGGAGCGACAATGTCTTTATCACTATCACTCATAAATAGTGCCAGCTTATCAAACTCGCTGGCGCGTATCGCTTCCGGCACGGAGTTTTCGATACCGTTATACTGAATACCGACGTTAACGATATTTGCCATATACCCCGGCAACGCCAGGTCGGCTTGCGCCTGGATGAACAGCAGGACGAAAATCGCCACCAGCGACCAGATAAATGGTTTGAGGTGTTTGATGAGTTTTAACATTAATCCTTAGCCTTCATTTCGTGGTAAGTATCCATTTTAGTGAAAAGCTTTATTAGTTGTTTAATTTCATCGTTAGTTAGAGGCTCGAAAATTTTTGACATCGCTGCTATATGCATCTTCCGCATTTGCTCTTGTTGACTTTTTGCCAGATCGGTAATTTTCAATAAAACGACACGCCTATCGTTGGGGTCGCCCTCGCGTGTCACCAAACCTTTCTCCACCAACGGGTCAACGAACTGGGTTACTGCGCCGGGTGTAATGTTGGAGCGGTCCGCCAGCTCTGTGGCTGATATTCCTTTAGGACTGGCGGCGATGGTAAAAAGCAGGTGTATCTGGGGCGGTCCTAATTTTTGTTCAGGGGGCGGACTGGGGTGACGAACATGCCGCATCACCGACATCATGCTGTGAATAGCAGTTTGCAATAAGTCTTCTCTATTTCTTTCCATAATCGTGTATCAAAGCAGTTTATATTGGGATTATTTATCAGTAAAGAACGTTAATCCTTTAGTTACTTAATAATTTAGCACCTAAAGCAAAAATTGTCAATAGTACTTATACTATAAATTGCCTGAAAATTCTAGGTAAAAATACTGAATTTATTAAACAAGACCCGCTTCGTTGAGTTTCTCTTCCAACACGGCATTACTCGGCTCAACCAGTACCGAGCCATCCGGGAAGACAATCGTCGGTACGCTCTTAAAGCCTTTGTTTACCTTTTCTACATAAGCGACAGCTTCCTTATCCTGCTCGATATCGTGCCAGGTGAACTCAATCTTGTGTTGACTAAAGATTCTTTTAGCTCGCGCACAGTCAGGACACCATTGCGTGCCGTACATATGTATTTGTTTCATATAAACTCTGATTACATTTTAGCAAAAATTAAGGGGGAGTGGTATCACTCCCCCTTAAAAACGGATTCTTCGCTATGGTTCGATATACTCACCACGAGCGCTCAGAATGACAAATCAAACGATGCTTAAACCAGTGCGCCACCCTCCGGCGATACGCCGTTGGGGTCGATGGTTTTTATCAGCTTTCGCCACCATAGATGATAATTAGATAAAGCTGGCCCGATTTCGTCCTGCGGTCCCATCGTACTGGCGAAGTAGCTCTCCTTGAAAGCTCGTATTGTCTGCTCTTTTTGCCATTCTTCAACGGCTTTCTTGGCGACAGGGTTCTGGGGGTCGAATTTACAGAAAATTTCTGTCTTACCCAAGTGCCCCTGCTCGACACCCCACCCGAAGAAAGCCCCGCCGTCATCCACGATTAAGCCTTTTTTAATTAAAGGCTCTTTAGCTTTACCGGCGCCGATAGCCCACTTAATCGTCAGGTCTCGCTGTCCCATGATGGGGATGGAGTTGAAGGCGCCGCCAGCGCGGAAAGTCTCTCTGATAGAAGCCGAAATTCTGATACACTGGCACAGCAGGATGCCTTCGATTTCCGGGTCTTCGACCGATTTTAGAGACTTGCCGCCGTTTTCTTTGACGATTTTTTCTAGCACCTTTTTCTTGAATTCAAAGTCGTCCGCAGAGTTGCCGCCAATGATAACGAAAAAGCCGGGACCCTGCACTTCTTTACTCATTTTTGCAAAGACTTCTTCCTCTTCCTCGTTACAGGTGGTGATGTTGCAGGCAACCATGGCGGCGTTGAAGCCCATCAGCTCATAACAAATTTCGTTTTCGCCGAGTTTAATTTCAGCATTCCACATTTTCTCTACAGATGGAAAGCTGTAGTAACGCGCCATCATATTTGCGGGAATTTCTTTTAGAGTGTATTTCGGAGAATGCCCTTGAATCGGGAAGGCGGCTGGACCCGGCCAGTGATAAAGCTTTATTGCGGCTTTAGTGAATACACCCGGTGTTACGCCCGGCGGTACAGCGCTGGTGAGAATAGCTCTTAAAGAAGGACCCGGCCCATCGCCGCAGAACCAATCATCCGAAGAACCAAGCGCGCCCGTTCGGACGATATCGCCTTCCGGGGTGACCCATTCTATCGCCAGGTGGTTGCGGTCGTCGCCGCTGGTGGTCTGGTCCATGTGGCCGTGACCCCTTAGCATCGCCGCGCAGTTAGTACCGGCACCTTTAATACAGAAATTCAAGCCGCGTTTCATAAGCTCGGCTTGTAACTCCGCGGAAATAACGTAAGGCTCGACCACGGCATACATGTTTTTCTCGTTAATTTCAATAATGTGGTTCATCCGACGCAAATCGAGGAGAATGATATCTTTGGGGAACATGCCGGACCAACCAGTACAGATAGGCCGGAACATCTTCTTGAATTTATTGCATAGCTTAACACAGGCTTGCACCTCCGCGGTGTCCTTGGGGAGAATCACGGCGGCGAACTCTGTATTGTAATACGCCGGCATAATCGACGGGTCACTGCAGATATTCTCGACGCCCACGACATCTTCAAAAGCCTTATATTGTTCTTTCGTTAACGCCATCTTCATATCCCCCTTTTTATATCGCCTTCTCGACAAGCTCAACGATATCGTAAACCTTTAGATTACTACCGCTTGCCTTAATGGCTTCGTTAAACGTCTTTTCGCACCAGGGGCAGGCAGTAACCAGCGCCTCGGCGCCCGTGGAAATAGCCTCATCGATTCTTTTTTGGGCAGTCCATTTAGCGAAGTCGGGATTGGACTCATTGACGCCGCCGCCAGCGCCGCAGCACCAGGAATATTCTTTTATTCTGGTCATTTCCGTGAGTTTGATACCGGGGATACTCTTGAGAACGTCTCGCGGCGGTTCATAGATGCCTTTAGTGCCGCGCCGGTATTCCTTCGGCGGGTCGAAGACGAACCTATCGCCCGGAATCTTCTTGCCCTGCCAGTGAATCCACGGTTCGCCCAGTCTGCCGAGTCGACACGGGTCATGGTAGGTAACGTTCAGGTTGACTTTCTTATTCAGTTTAAGCTTACTGGCTTTAATAAGGCGGTCAATGTATTCGGTAATATGCAGTACTTCCAGGCTACCCTTAAGGTTGAACTTATCATAGAGCACCTTGAAACTTTGGTAGCCGTCGGCGCAGCCGGTAACCAGCGTTTTCACGCCGGCTTTCTTAATCAGCGCCATGTTCTTTTTTGCCTGGACTAAAAATTCATCTTTATAGCCCATTTGGTAGGCGCGACCACCACAACAGGTCTCGGCATCACCAAATATGCCGAAGTTGACGCCCGCCTTTTGCAGTATCTTAGCGATAGCTTTAGCCAGCTTCTGGCTATCCTTGTCGTAACTTGTAAGACAGCCTACATGATAGAGGACATCCACTTTTGTTTTCGTGGCATCTTTAATACCCAATCCTGTTGCCCAGGCGCCGCGCTTGCCCTTGGGGGTGACCATCGAGCCTGTTTTTTTCAGGCCGGCAATAACCTTGTCCAAGGCAGGATTGGTCTTGCCGTCATCGTTGCACTTAATTCTAAATTCAGTTATCGGCTCGAGGACTTCCATGTCCATGGCGTAGTTACAGGAGACGCCGCAGGCGCCGCACAGCTGGCAGTTATAAACAACGTCAAGGAGCTTGGGCGTGTAATTCATGCCGTTCTTTAAAGCCGCAGCCCCGATATTCATCCTGCCGCCGCCGGAGTAAGCGTGAAAATTATATCTGGCGATGCTGGGACATACGTATGAATATTCGCTTCCCTTAACTTTTTGCAAAGGTATGAATTTACAGGTCGAACATCGGCAGCACATCTCCATATCGCCCTTATATTGTTCTAGTCCCATGTTCGCTCCTTCCTGAATTTATTTAATGTTTTATTCATGGTTAAAAGCACACTTTCCCCGGATTCATGACGTTGTTGGGGTCGAACATTTTCTTTAGCTTGTGTAACACAGCGACTGTAGCGGCATCGCGATTTAGAATCATACCAGCGCTTTCACCATATGGACGGGAAAAGAAAGCGCCTTGAGCTATAAGAGCTTTAATGGCTGCAGCGGCGAGGTCTTTTACACGTTTCGCTTCGCCGGTATTAGCGGGGTCGTAGAATAGATTGAACTCGCAGTGAACGCCCGTGCCCTGGACAATCGGCTGGATGTAAACGCCGACGTCCGAAGAAGGATAACCGGCTTTTTTCACCACGTCGAACATAGTCCCGATTAAGCCTTCGAGTTTATCGTTGATGGTTAAAAAGAAAACATCCTCGCAAGCGCCTTTATAGCGCAGTTTCCAGTAAGGTTCGGCAGAGGGTTGCTGAACGGTTTTTAATATCTCATTCGCCGAGACACTGCCGATGGCTTTAACTGCCTCCAGACCTAAGCGCTTGGTGATGTCGGTAACATCTTTAATATAAGTGCTGACTCTTTCCTCCGGGAGATATTCATAGCCAGCGAGATTATAGAAAAGAATATATGGGGGTAAAGTGTCTTTAAGACTTTGATAATCTTTAGGCCATTTTTTGGCGAAGATAGACGACAGGTTGGTGTTATTGAGGATAAAGCATTCGTTGGCGATTCTTAGTCTGACCAGCCATGAAGCCAGCTCGAGCAACGTGCCGACATTGGCGGAGCCGACCATAAAAGGCTCCTCGAAACTGGGTAGTAGCTCGCACCGCATGGATGCCCAGGTCACGATACCCATCGTGCCTTGCGAGCCCTGGATAAGTCTGTGCCACGAAGCTACACCGGGTCCGTAAGGCGCTTTTTGCACGCCTCCAACCTTCCACTGTTGTTCTACGGTACCAGGTCCAGCGGCTTGACCGGTACGGAACTCGTCACCGCTGCCGAAAATCACCTCGACGCAAGCCAGCGGGTCGGTAATATCCCATTGGTACTTGGGCATGATAACCGGTTCTCGCTCGAGCAGACTGCCGATAACGGTCTTAGATTTTCTGGGTAGTAGCGGCATGTTGAGTCTGATGCCTTCTTTTTCCGCCGCTATTATTAGTTCGCCGAAGGTTACGCCTGGCTCGACCATCGCCACGCGGCGCGCCCGGTCGACGTTAATGATTTTATTCATCTTGCTTAAGTCAACAATAACCGCGCCGCCAATGCCGGGGACGGTATCGCCGCGGAAATGGGGCGGACCGGAGCTTACGGGCACCAGAGGGGTAGCAGTTTCGTTAGCCAACTTCACCAGCTTTTGCACGACACCGGTACTGGTCGGCTTGACCACGCACACCGGCCTCACGGCATTAACGAAGCTTATGTCTTTGGAATATTCCTCCAAAGTCGCCTGGTCGTCTTTCACGTTGCTGACGCCGGCTATTTTCACTAGTTTTTGTTTTTCAATCATCTTTACCCCCTTTCACAATTCAAAAAAAACGCTATTGCGTAACACACCTGTATATATAATTTACATTGCGTTGGGAAATTTAAGTTAAGGCCGTTTCACTTACGCAAAATAGTATCCTAGTTATAGTATTCTACCTAGTGTAGATTGTCAAATAATTGTGCACTACATTGAAAGTGGATATCGATAATGCCCTTTCGGTGCTTTTTGTTTTATTAGTCCGTAGTACCGGAGCAGGTATACGTACCCGACGCACCAGTACCGGACCAGGTTCCTTCGCTGCTTAACTTGTTGCCTGATAGAGTTACTGTTCCTATCCAGGTTATTTCTATATTCATGCCGCCAACTAAAGCCGACCCAACGGCTCTTAAGTTACCGCTTGCGTCGATGTCTCCTTCGATAGAGCCATTGAAGTCACCCTCAAACGTTCCGGTTATAACGCCTTTAGCGTCGACGGTGACGGATAAAATTCCGCCGACATCCTGGCCTAGAGGGTTTGTTCCCGTCCAAGTGCCGGTCAACGACCCTTTATAAGGACTAGTGGCCAGGGTTGTGGATGTAGTTAGAGTTGGAGATGGCGTTTCACTCGTTGTGGGTGTTGATGTCGTAGGAGTTGTAGTGGTAGTAGGTAAAGTTGCAGTCGGGGAGGTGGGAGTAGGTGGTGTGGTTGATGCCGTAGGAGTAGTCGTACTTGTTTGTCCGCCACAAGATACCAGTACTAGAGTCAATGTGATAAGAAAACATAGTATTGAACCTAAAACTCTCTTTTTCATCGTTGTTCCTCCTTTTTATTAGATTACCATTTTATCCTCTTATCTCTCTTTTCCTTTTGCGCTTTGGTCTTGCTTTTACCCAGCGAACCCCAAACAAGGACGCCGATAGCCGTCATCACCGCTTCTTTTTCCTCGGCGTCGAGCGGGTATTTATTATATAGACTTTTTAAGACAGCAACGGCTCTTTTATAGTCCATAGATTAGGTATTTTAACACAAGCATTGTATGAAAGAAAAATGTGCTACAATTAAGTGAATGTGGAGGCGTAAAATGAAAAAACATATTGTAATTTTTGGATTACTAGCTATCCTTCTTATACCTGCCTTGTTAGTAGGATGCGGCGGAGGCGTCGGTTCGACACAAACTTCTTCTACCAGCATAGCGACAACTCCATCTGGTACCACTACTCATACAACTAGTGCAACCGCGTCTCCTTCCGAAACGAGCGCTGCTCCAACCAGTGTAACCACAACAACTTCGGCTCCGAGCAATAATCTAAACCAGATTCTAGGCGAGGCAGCCAACTTCCCAACCGTCAAGTACGATATGATAACAACAGTTTCTGGCCAGACTATAACCATGACATACTGGATGAAGAATAAGAAGATAAGAATGGAAATGCCGGATATGGGCATAATAACGTTTATGGATATGAACGAACAGACTATGTATATGTACTACCCTGACCAGAATATGGCTATAAAAATGACATTCGATGCCAGCAAGGCTCCCGAGAATCCCAGCGACATTTTGGAAAATAGTCCAAAAATAGTTGGCACGGAAACTATCGACGGGAAAGTTTGCACTATCATCGAATATAACTCCCCAGAGGCAAATGTAAAAACATGGATTTGGAACGACAAGGGATTTCCGGTCAAAATGGAGTCTACGGCAGGTGGTGTCGAATCTACGGTTTTATGGAAAAACTTCGATTTTTCCGACATCCCTGATTCGATGTTTGAACTACCGGAAGGTGCTCAAATTATGGAAATAGGCGGGTAGCTTATATAAAAGTAATTAGTAAAATTTCTTAAGATACTACTTTGAATTCTTCGTTCTCGCCGCTAGTAGCTTGGGCATTAAAGGGATTTTAGAATATATACCGTGGAATGCCATCGAATGGTAGAGAACGTTAGCGCAGCCAACGCATGCCGGTAGAACAGGTTTTTTAGTTTTATCCATCTGGGTGCACAAAAGCCTCAATGTTAAGCTATCTTTGTTTTGCCAAATAGCTTGGAAATTTTGCCGGTTGATATTACCGAGCGGTTTTGTATGACCGGAGCTGCATAATAAAACATCACCGTTGCTCTCGATATAAGGCTGGATAAAACTCAAATAGCACGGACACAGATGACTTGGTTTACTTTGTTTTTGGTTAGTCATCTCATCCAAGGCTAGATTACAGGCTCGCTCGACAAGCTGAAAAGACAAGGTCAACTTATTTGAAAGTTTTCTGGTCTTAAGATATTGCTGGACTTTACGGATTAAGTCGTGTAGCATTTTTTCGCTTAGTTCTTTCGATTTCAGCTCGGAGAATATGATGTCTACCGGACGCGCTGAAAAGCTAACATCCCACTTGATGGCTTTTTCGAAAAAGTCATCGAGTTCATTGTAGTTATCAGTGGTAATAACGTAGTTGAGCTTTATCTTGTCGCTGGCATGGTTGAATTTCAGGATTCTTTCTATTTGCCTGACGATTTCAGGAAAAATGTTTTCGCCTTTATAACCGTGGGTAATCTGGTGGCTGGCGCCATTACCCGAGTTAAGGCTTATCGTAAGGTAGGTGAGACTACGGAATAGCTCTTCGTCAACTAAATTTAAAAGCATGCCATTCGTTAAGATATCTATCTTAAAATACCTGCCATATTGTTTTATTTCTTTTATCAGAGCTTTACACAAAAGAGGTTCGCCGTCGCCAGAGATAAGCAACTCTTTAACATGCATTTTTTTAAGGTCACTGATGAGGTTATGCAGAGCTTCATCGCTCATCGTTTCTGGTTTAATAGTAGTCTTTTTTAGATATGAATGAGTGGTACAGAAGCAACATTGAAAATTACAGACTGATGTTGGTGAAATTTCAGCTCTAATCGGCCCGATATTGCTCTTACGGTCGAAATTTAATATTCTGATTAACTGGAGCCCATATTTAAGATTAGCGCCCAGGTTTTTCAATATCAGTTTATCTAGTTTCATTATTAATCTTCCCTAATTTCATTTTAAATCGGATTTATCATTATTAGCAAATAATATGAACCGTATTTCATTGGACACCAGCTAAGTACAACATATATAATAACCTCGATAAAAAACAGTGTGTGTTAGTTGTAATGGGAAGTATGGAAGCCGAATTTTCACTGCACCAAAGGAGGTATAGATGATGAAGAGAATAAAAAATAGTGTCGGCATCTGGTCGTTCGGGTCTAATGCGACGCGGTTTATGCCGTCGGGATACCATCCCCAAGCTGGTAAAGAGGATATGCCGGCTAAAGTAAGACGGGTTGTAGCGGGTCTAGGTGAACTGGTGGACGGCTATGAGTTTCATTATCCCGGCGAAGTTAACGAAGACAATATTGACAAGATAAAAAAAGCCCTCGGCCCTTCGGATTTATACCTTATCGCACTTGGGATTTTCAACAACCCTAAGTACGCTCTCGGTTCGTTTATAAACCCGGATAAAAAGTTACGCCAGGAAGCTATCGCCACTACTAAAAGGGGCATCGATTTTGCCGCCGAAGTAGGTTCGAAGTTCATCATCTGGCCGGGAGGCGAGGGCTACAACTATTCCTTCCAGATTCCTTATGTCGAAGTTTGGAATTATTTTATCGATGCCATCGCCGAAGCCGTCGACCACGCTAATCAGCTAGGTGTTCCAATGCTGCTGGAACACAAAAACTCCGAACCGGCGATGCGGATTTTAATGCGCGATATCGGCATGACTTTATACGTTATCAACAAGGTAAAAGAGAAGGGTGTTTCCATCGCCAATCTTAAAGTAAATATGGACTGGCAGCACTTGATAATGAATGGCGAGCCACTGGCGGAATACGCCGCGCTGCTGGCTAACGAAAAACTCCTGGGACACCAGCACGGTAATTCGGGCTGGGGTAGCTTTGACGATGATAACATGGTCGGAGCTTCTTTCTTTATGCAAACATTGGAGTTAGCATTAGTGCTGCGCCGCTATGGTTACGGTCAGCATGGAGAGCGTATCGGTTATGACTTGTTCCCCTATACCGAAGACCAGGTCGAAGCCGTTAAACGCAGTATCTACCAGTGGGAATTCATTGATTCACTCGCCGAGAAAATAGATGATAAAGCGCTAAAGCAAGCGCAGGCAGCCCACGATGCCGTTGCCGCCTATAAAGTGATTTATGAAACGCTGGGACTGGATGACAAGTTTATTCGAGAGGTACACGCCGGACGCAAAAAGAAATGAGGGACGAAAAGTGAAAAAAGCTCCTGACACCAAAAACGATATTAAAGGTAAAGTAAAAACCCTAATATCTAAAATGACTCTGGAAGAAAAAGTAGCCCAGCTAGGCAGTATTTTCCCTAAACCACTGTTGGCAAACGGTAAGTTCGCCCCGACTGGAGCCGCTAAAGAGTTGAAAAACGGCATCGGACATATTAGCGCCCCTGCTTTAGGCACCAACCTGCCGCTCCACGAAGTCGCTGAATTTATTAACGACGTCCAGAAATATTTGGTGGAGAACACAAGGTTGGGTATACAGGCTATTGTCCACGAAGAATGTCTTAACGGTTTCCGAGGTAAAGGAGCCACCATCTTCCCACAGAATATTGGTTTGGCAAGCACCTGGCAGCCAGACTTAATCGGTCGGATAACGACGACTATCCGCCAGCAGATGAGGACCGTTGGCATACACCAGGGTTTAGCTCCGGTACTCGATGTTACCCGCGACCCCCGCTGGGGAAGAGTGGAAGAGTCTTTCGGCGAAGACCCATACCTGGTAGGGCAAATGGCGGTAGCTTACGTCCGGGGGCTGCAGGGGAATGATATTAAAAAGGGTATCGTCGCAACGACAAAGCATTTTGCCGGTCATGGCTTACCGGAAGGAGGACTAAACTGCGCGCCATCGCATATCCCGCCGCGTTTATTCCGCGAGGTCTATCTTTATCCTTTCGAAAAGGCGGTCAAAGAAGGCGGCGTGCTCTCGGTGATGAACGCCTACCACGAAATCGATGGCATACCATGTGCCGCTTCCGAAGAATTATTAACACATATTTTACGCAACGAATGGGGATTCGACGGGGTGGTGGTTTCTGATTATTTCGCTATCGCCCAGCTAATGACCACCCATAAAATCGCCGCCGACTTAAGCGATGCTGCCGCGCTGGCGCTTCAAGCCGGGCTTGATGTTGAGCTACCGTTTACTAACGCCTATGGAGAGCCGCTAGTAAAGGCGGTGAAAAAAGGAAAGGTTCCTATAGCTATTCTCAACCTCTCGGTATCGCGGGTATTGACTCTTAAGTACAGACTGGGGCTATTCGAAAACCCCTACGTCAACCCGGAAGCTGTCTTGAAGGTAACCGACACGCCGGTCGACCGGCAGCTTGCCCTGGAGGCAGCGCATAAGTCGATTATTTTACTAAAGAATGATAAAAATCTACTCCCGTTAAATAAAGATATCCGCAGTATCGCGGTTATCGGTCCTAACGCCGATAGCCAGAGGAATCTGCTGGGGGATTATACTTTCGCTTCCCACTCCGCCTTCGAAATAAAGAAAGATGAAAAGACCGGCGATGTCGGCCTTGTCATGAAAAATTTTAAAGAAGGTATGGTCGCTACACCCAAAGTAATCAGCGTCTTCGAGGGCATCAAAGCGGCCGTCAGTAAAAATACCAAGGTTTTCTACGCTAAAGGGTGCGATGTCCACAGTAGTAATAAAGACGGCTTTAATGAAGCTATTAAGGCGGCGCGGGGAGCGGATATAGCTATTGTTGTCGTAGGTGATAAGTCTGGTCTGATGCCGGACAATACCTCCGGGGAGATGCGCGACCGGGATATGTTAGCTCTGCCCGGCGTTCAGGAGGAGATGGTAAAAGCAGTTTATGAAACCGGTACACCTGTCGTGCTGGTGCTGGTCAACGGGCGGCCATACACGATGCAATGGTTAGCGGAAAAAATACCCGCTATCGTCAATGCCTGGGAACCCGGCGAAGAAGGTGGACGGGCAGTGGCTGACGTGCTTTTCGGCGACTACAATCCCGGCGGCAAACTGCCTATTTCCTTCCCGCTTAACGAAGGGCAAATACCCACTTACTACGGACACAAACCATCCGGCAGGAAGTCAGACCCATGGACGGACTATGTTGATGGAAACGCCAGGCCGCTTTATGAGTTCGGTTACGGCTTAAGCTACACTAGTTTCGAGTTTAGTAACTTAAGAATAGAGTCAGCAAAAATACCCGTCAATGGTAAGCTTAAGATAACGGCCGACATTAAAAACACCGGTAAAAGTGAGGGCGACGAGGTGGTCCAACTTTATATTAACGATGTCGTCGCTAGCGTTACCCGACCGGTCAAAGAGCTGAAAAGTTTCGAACGCGTCCACCTGAAACCCAACGAGAAAAAGACCGTCACTTTCGAGGTTGAGGCGGAGCAGCTTGCTTTTTACAACAGGAAAATGGAACGAAAAGTTGAGCCAGGTATTTTTAAAGTAATGGTTGGCCGTTCTTCAGCGGACATTCTTTTAGAAGGAAAATTCGAAGTCACAAGGTAATACTTTAAAAAATGAAAAAGCCAAGGCTTGCATTAGGCCTGGACATCGGCACGCAGGGTATTTCCGCCGTTGTTCTTGACATAGATAAACGCACCAAAATTCATGAGCATTCCCTTGATTATTGCCAGGATGCGAGGCTGAATATCTTTGGCATCCGTAAAGAAGATTACATTTTACCTTCGGAATCTGAGGGAGAAGCCAGCCAGCCGCCGTTAATGTTTTTTGCGTCGCTGGATGCCATCTTTGACGACCTTAAAAAACATATACCTTTAAAGGATATCGTCGTCGTTAACAATTCTAGTCAGCAGCATAGCCACGTCTACCTTAATCACGAGGCGTTATCGATTTTCAAAAAATTATCGGTAGAAGCATCAGCATCATCGGACCTCGTCAACCTGCTCAAAGACAGCCTCGCATATCAGCGCGCGCCGATATGGATGACCTCGAATACTGACGAACAGGCGGAACATATCCGTAAATATGTCGGCGGTAAAGAAAAAGCCATTAAATTATGTGGTTCGGATATACCTCTCAGATTTACCGGCGTAATCATGAGGCACGTCGCCCAGCAGTATCCGGAAATTTATGCACAGACAGACAATATCCAGCTAATCAGTAGTTTGGTCACTGCTATCCTTACGGGTAATTCAAAAACGCCCATCGACTACGGTAATGCCTGCGGCATGGTGTTGATGGATTACCAGCAACAAGCATGGTCGGATATCCTGATAAAAGCCGCTGCCGATGGATTGGCCGGAGGTGAAGAGGTTTTTCGTAGCAAACTATCGACCATCGTCTCACCCTGTACAATCTCGGGTAAGATAGCTTCGTATTTCGTGTTCAAATACGGTTTTTCCCCGATGTGCCAGATTGTTGCCGGCTCGGGAGACAATCCGCAATCAAAGGTATTGGTAGGCGGTGATTTACTCAGTCTAGGCACGAGTCTTGTCTATATGGTATCCACCGATGGAGAAACCTTTGATATGAATGGTTTTGCTAACGCCATGTATGATGGCCTGGGTAAACCATTCATCTTTAGCTGCCGCACCAATGGTACGATGGTTTGGGACAAGCTAAGAGAAATATATGGCTTGAAAAAAGAAGAATACGAACCTGCTGAGGAGGCATTGCGCCATACGCCTGTTGGACAAAATTTATTATTTTGGCAACCAAGGGATGAGTCATTCCCTCCTTCTGGCAAAATAGAAATGGTGAGGATTGGTAATGAAAAACCTGGTCTGGGCGCTGATTATGCCGGGCTTATCGAGACCACATTGGCTTCGGTATATTATCATTCACAAGATTTTTCAAAGAACACCAAAGAAAAAATTTACGTTACCGGTGGCGCAGTTAATAGCCGTGAAATCATACGGCGAATTGCCGCGATATGGAGTCGGCCGGTAGTGACGCTGGACGAGTGCGGAGCAGCATTAGGGGCAGCCATCGCCGGGGCTTATGCGTTTTTAAGGACATCGCCAAAAATAGAAAATATAGAGAAATTCAACGGCTTAGATTTTACTAAACAAAGCCAGCCGATTCAGCCACGGACTGACGATGTAGTAACTTTTCATCGTCCCGGTCGCTATCTGGACATTTTTGTCAAAGAAGAAGCAAGATTGCTGGTATAATTATTCCATAATAAAAACTATGTTGGAGGGCACTTTTAAATGGTAAATACTAAATATGGTAAGTATGTAATTAGAAAATCGGTAACAAAACCAGAACCTTGACCAACTATGGAATGGATCGGCGAAACCGATTATAAAACCAACGTCACCTTTATGATCACCCGTGTGATGGCGCCGTGCAAAATGGAAGAGTACCCCCATTCTCACGACTTTGACATGTATTTACATTTCATTTCATATGATTATGAACATATGGATGACCTGTTCGCGGAGATAGAAATCGGTTTAGGCGAAGAGCAGGAAATGCATACCATCACCTCACCAGCCAGCGTCTATATTCCCGCCGGATTAATACATTGCCCACTTATTTTCAAAAAAGTGGATAAACCCATTATTCTCTTTCATACCAGCATTGCGTCTAAATATGTAAAAAAAGAAGATTCAATTAAAAAACCTTAGACATTACTGGAACTGTTACCCAAAAAATAAGGAGTAAACAAATGAACCCTGACCTTACAGAATTATTAGACCCCGAACTAAAAGGACCTATCAAGATGATGTTAAGCCAGATGCCGCCAACCTCTTTCGACAATCTGCCTGCGGCGCGTGCCGCTTCCAAACAAATGATGGCAGCGATGAAAAATCAGATGCCAGTCATTCCAGGTGTCATTACCGAAGACAGAATAATTCCGGGTCCTAAAGGTGCTCCCGATGTAACCGTAAGAATCTATCGTCCAGAAAAACAGACTGGTTTACTTCCTGCCCTGCTCTGGATTCATGGCGGAGGCTATATGCTCGGTGAAATCGACCAGGAAGATTTTTCAGCAAAGCAATTCACGTTAGCCGGTAATTGCGTTGTCGTATCGGTAGAATACCGATTAGCTCCGGAGAATCCTTATCCAGCTCCACTAGAAGACTGTTATGCTGCTTTGAAATGGCTAGCAGCCCATACTGATGAGTTAAAGGTAGACCGTTCACGTATCGCCATCGGGGGTGCGAGCGCTGGGGGCGGACTTGCCGCTGGGCTGGCTCTTCTGGCACGCGACCGAGCCGAAGTTGAAATTATGTTTCAGTTATTAATCTATCCCATGATTAACGACTGCAATGTCACTCCTGCTAGTGATACCTTACCTGACACCCTTTTCTGGACCAGGGAAAACAATTTAATAGGCTGGCGCTCATACCTTGGCAGTAAACCTGGAGGCAAAGGAATCTCTTACTACGCAGCGGCTTTCAGAACTACCAAATTAGAAGGACTTCCTCCGGCGTATATAACTGTGGGTGACATTGACCTGTTTGCCCAGGAAGACGTTGAGTATGCACGTAGGTTAATTGCCGCCGGCGTCCCCACCGAACTTCATGTCTATCCCGGAGGCTGTCATGCTTTCGATATGCTCATCCCTGGTGCTGACATTTCTAAACGATTTACGTCCGATATACACCGGGCGTTAAAACGGGCACTTCACCAATCAGAATAAACAGAATTTAAGCCTTAAAACTTTCAGAACTTGAGGGTTACGTAAATGAATGTTAAGGAAGTCGTCGAAATTGTATTAACGTTAAATGGTGGAAGAAAATTTGAAAAAACCTGCGACCAGCTTATCGAAGGCAGCTGGGAGTATCAAGTGACCGGTATTGTTACGACATTTATGGCCACCGTCGAGGTAATTCGCCGGGCAATTAAAATGGGCTGCAACCTAATCATTACCCATGAACCAACTTATTTTACTGGTTTAGACAACACAGACTGGGTAAAAGATGACTCGGTTTATCAGCAGAAAAAGGGTTTGATTGACGATAATAAAATATCAATCTGGCGGTACCATGACCATATGCATAGCGGTAATGAAGACCTTATTTATGCCGGATTATTAAAAGACCTGGGATGGACGAAGTATTTAAACAAAGAATTCCCATTGCCGCATTGTTATACGATTCCTGTAACAGCAGTTAAAACTTTAGTTGGCTTTTTGAAGAAGACCCTCGGCATGAAGGTTATACAAATCGTTGGCAACTCAGATATGAAATGCAGTCGAGTCGGCATACTAGTCGGCGGAGGCAGCCTTGGACTTGGCCGTGAAGAGATGCCAGCCAAGCTGATGAACGATCAACAGCTGGATGTGATAATCTGCGGCGAAATCACCGAATGGACATTAAGCGCCTATGTTCGTGACGCCGCGGCTTTAAGCTTCAACAAAGCGATGATTGTTGTAGGACATGAACGAAGCGAAGAACCCGGTATGAAAGAGCTGGCTAACCGACTACAGCCACTTTTAAAAGAAATTCCGGTTCAATTTGCAGACGCCGAAGAGCCGTTTACATATCTATAAAATTACTTAATAGTTATTTAACTCTACCTACCACTGCACGAACAATGGGATGTCTGCCCTTTCATGCGTACGTTTGTTCAGGCTAATTTGAAAAAATGTAGAATATTATTAGTCCGTTAATTGATAACTCAACTAGCAAATTGGCTAATATCCCTGTAAAGTTGTTTTAAATGATGGTCGGATAAATCTATCAGAGGTTCATACATGAAGGAATTGAGGTGGATAGCTTCCGGTGTCATCATTATGACCCTAGACAATAGTTTTCTAGATTCTTTGTCTGACGGAAATTTCTTTACAAAGTTGTCGAATAGCACTCTCGTTTGATTTCCACTAATATCTACTGTAACCGCGGGGTCATTTATTTTTTTTATGATTGCTTTTTCAGCTTTGAGCCTTATTGCGATTGACAAAACGATTTTATTCTCAAGGTTAATAGTTTCGACATTATTGAGACAACACTCATCCGCCTGCTGAAAAATAAGAGAAATTACTGTGGTATTATCTGAGGTGATTGAAGGCGCAGGCGTAAATATAGTTCCATAGATAGATGCTAAATCGTTTAATGTAATCGAGTCTGTATCTGATTTGTAATGGAGTAATGACGTTAACTTTAAATACTCATGGTTAGATCGCCCTTTAGTATATTCAATAATGTTACGCGCCATTGGTATAGTAGCTATTAGACAATTTTTATTGCCAGGCAGTTGATCTTTCCAACGTGTAAATGGAGTTCTTAAGCAATCAGCTTGTACCAATTTCACTTCTGATTCAGACTTGATTGACATCAGGCAATTCTCCCAATATACAGGAAGTCGGCTTTGTACTGTTCTAAAAAAATCAAAGTTATGAGTTAACAATAGAATTAGAAATTTTTTGGTTTCCTCTATTTCTTTCAAGTATTCAATGATCGCAAATTTGTTTTTGTAGTCAAAAGAATCTGCGATATCATCTAATACTAGAATAGTTTGATAATCCTCTGTCTCACGTGCTCTTATCTCGTAAATTATATCTAATATATACAAAGCTCTTTTCTCGCCTGTACTTAATACACTTAACAATTCCACTTTATTCATCTCACAGCGGTCAGTGCCATCTATATAATTAAAAGTTATTTTAGGTGTAATTTCCTTAAGAATCACTTCTTCTTGATTAGCTACTTCAATTTCGAAGGGTACTGTAAAACGTTCTTTAAAAATATTGATAACCTCTCGCCAACGAGTTTCTTGACTTCTTGCCTTATTAACAATTGAATCTATTTGTTTTTTACCTTCCTTAAAAACCTCAAGAAAATTTTTATAAAGTTCCTTCTCAGAAATTAGATAAGAAATCCATAGTTTCTTTTTGAAAGTATCAACACTAGCCAATTCAGGTAAAATTTTCATATTGTCTAATAGGTATTGATGAAACTTACGAAGTTCAGCATTACCCATAATCTTGAAATCAATTGAATTAAATTTATCCTTAAGTTCGGGATTATTTAATATTCGGTTTTCCTCTTCGGAAATAACTGCATCAAAATCAGATTGCGATGTAATTTCTGTTTTTTTAGAAGATGAATCTGATAGTAAAATAGCATGTTTAGCGGAAAAGTATTTATTAGCTTTTAGGTTTTTTGATACAGTAGATGCGTTGTAGTGATTGAAGCCACCCTTTCTGAAATAATTTGAACTGTCGATAATTTCATTGTATTTATCAATATAGTCACACAACAAGGAATGCATGCCTGGTGATTTTAAAAAGGGTTCAGTCTTATCATTTATTACTTCGGAATAAAGAATATCAGCAAAATCTGACGATGATGAATTAACATTATCTTGTAGTTTTGATAATAATAATGAACTGTCATTTGATTTATCATCGAAAGCTGATAGCATTAGTTGTTCAGCGTTCTTTTTTGTATTAGAAACTTTACCAATAGCTGATAATAGAGTAAGTCTAGAACTTTCAATAGATTTTGCTGTTGATTCGTATTGTTTCCTTAATTCTTCGTCTACAAGCAAAGTAGATATACGTTCAGATTCGTATTTTTCGTCATATGAGTCAACGACAAATATATGAAGAGGGTTTAAAGAGTTACCTGTTTCGTCTTTAATATTACATAGTGCTGTTCTTTGAGTATAAATAGCGTCTCTAGGTTCTCTTGATTGGCTAAGGTCATTAAATACTTTTGCAAGGGATGTTTTCATTGCACCATTGGGAGCATAGAGTAAGAATGAGTTCGCATTAGTAGTAGCAAAGTCAAATTCATGTTTAAGTGCTTTTATTCCATAACAATTTTTCAAATCAACGGAAATTTTCATATTAACTCCTATGTATGGGGTTGAGAGTGTGCGTGTATTATGCGCTTAGTGTTAAAATACGTCAATATATGGGTAAAAAGAAGCGAGTAAAAAAAGCTTACAGTGGCTCGGCTCATTATTGGTCTGAACGTATGTAAAAAAAGGGGAGCATTTCTGCTCCCCCCTCGTTTTAATCAGGCTATTTCTTTAATTACCACTGCACGAACATCGGCATGACAACGTGCGTGTAATTCTCTGACCCCACCGGACTGATAAGCCCCGGACTGGAAGGATTAGTGATTGCCAGGGATACCTGCGATTCATGGAGGACGCTTAAAACATCGGTGAGGTACTTGCCGTTGAAAGCTATTTTGGCTTCGGCGCCCTCTACTGTGGCGTCGATTTCTCCAACGTCGTCGCCGATTTCTTCCGAGCGTGCCGAGACAGCCAGTTTGCCGGGATTCTTATCGTTGCTAGGTGTCACTACCAGGCGGACGATACCGCTGCCATCGCGCGCGAATATCGAGGCGGTCTTGGTGGCACGCAGGAATTCCGCCACGCTAACTATAACCCGTGTATTATAACTCTTGGGGATAAGCTGGGAGTAGTTAGGGAAGGTTCCCTGAACAAGCTGCGAGACTAATTCCGTACTCTTTAAACGGAACAAAACCTGACTCTTGTTGGGATTTAGCGTGAGGATAACGGCTTCTTCCTGGTCGCCGATAAGCCGATTTAATTCAGCTAAAGTGCGGGCGGGGATTATAACCTCGGTCTTCTCTTTGATTTTATCTTTAACCGGCATTTTAAAGACCGCCAGCCTGAAGCCATCAGCCGCAGCGAGGGTTAAGGCGCTACCTTCGAACTGGGTGCAGACGCCGGTCAGAACAGGACGTGATTCTTCGGTAGCGGCGGCGAAGACAACCTGGTTAATCGCCTGACGTAGAGCTTCAACTTCAACCTTGGTGGTGATGCCGTCATCAACGCTGGGGATGGGAGGAAATTCTTTAGCATCGACGCCGCTGATACGCGCTTCAAAACGGGCGCACTTAAGTCCTAATGTTTTCGTCTGCGGGGAGAGATTGACCGATATCGTTTCACCGGGTAATGAGCTAACGAATTCCGTAAGCAGTCGGGCTGGCACGGTAATGGAGCCCTCTTCTTCTATTTTGGCGCCAATCCAGCAGCTGATAGCCATTTCGAGATTAGTAGCGACGAGCTTCAAACGGCCTTCATCAGTGGCTAAAAGAACGTTATTAGTAATGGGCAAGGTCGTCCTGGTAGCTACCGCTCTCCCGACGATGCTCAATCCACGGTTAAGGTTTTCCTGAAGGCAGGTTAGTTTCATGGTGCACCCCCAATAATAGCTTTGGTGGACTAGTATACAACATTATACAGGACTATTCAAGCTCAATGGTGCCGCTTTTACCGCCGCTTTTTTTCACGAGGCGGATATTCTCGATTTTCATGCCGCGGTCGACGGCTTTACACATATCATAAATAGTAAGGGCAGTGACGGCAACGGCAGTCAGCGCTTCCATCTCCACGCCGGTCTTGCCGGTGCTGGAAACGGTGGCGGTGATGCCAATTGTGCTGGTGGCTTTATCTGGCGAGAACTCAATAGAAACATTACTGATGAGAATTGGATGACAGAGAGGGATGAGGTCGGGGGTTTTTTTCGCTGCCGTGATGCCAGCTAACTGCGCTGTGGTGAGGACGTCACCTTTGGCTACCTTACCACTCTGGATAAGCTTAAAAGTGGCGGGCTGCATCTTGACCACGCCTTTAGCAATGGCTATGCGGGCGGTGTCCTCTTTAGCGCTAATGTCCACCATACGAGGTCGCCCGGCGGCATCGACATGGGTCAGCTTTGATGTCTTTTTCATCTTAACTTAGCCCCCCACCTGGGAGAAAGGACGCCCCTTATGAACGATGCCTTCGGCGAGTTGATGTCCCCTGGGCTTATTGGCGGTGGCTTTGATAATTATTTCCTTAAGCTCCTCGACGGAGGCGCCGCGGCGGAGGGGTTCGCGTAAATCTATCTCATCCTCGTGGAGAAGGCAGAGGCGGAGTTTGCCATCCGCAGTGAGGCGGAGTCGGTTGCATTGATAACAGAAATGTTCGGTAACCGGGGTAATAAAACCTACCGTGCCTTTAGCGCCCGGGAAGCGGTAGTATTTGGCGGGTCCGTTGCCTTTATCCAGCTTGTATGGCTCCATCTTGCCTAAAAAGTCGAGCCGTTTTTTCATTTCTTTGACGGGGACGATGTCGTTAAAATTAAGACTTTCACCATTAACAGGCATATGCTCGATGAAGCGTACATGCCAGCCGTCTTCGATGGTCTTGCGGGCGAAATCGGGGAGTTCGTCGTCGTTAATGCCAGCCATAACGACCATGTTAATTTTAACGGGGGTGAGGCCTACTTTATTGGCGGTCTCGATACCTTTAAGCGTATCCTCAAGCTCGCCGCAGCGGGTAATTTGCTTAAAGCGTTCCGGCTTAAGAGTATCTAAACTCACGTTAACGCGCACTAAACCAGCCTTTTTAAGTTCAGCGGCGTACTTGGCGAGAAGGATGCCGTTGGTCGTCAGCGAAAGGTCTTTAATAGTTTTGATGCTAGCAATCATTTTTATTAGGTCGGGTAAGCCCAAGCGCACCAGCGGTTCGCCCCCGGTAATACGCACCCTGTCAATGCCGAGTTCGGCAGCGGCTTTAACGAGGGTGAAAATCTCCTCGTAACTCAAGATGTCGACGTGGGACATCAGCGAGATGCCATCCGGCGGCATGCAATAAATACAGCGCAGATTGCACCTGTCTGTCACCGAAATACGCAGGTAATTGATGCGACGCTGGAATGAATCGGCAAGCTTAGTCATGTTATGCCTTCTAATTGGTATTATACAGGAATGAAGAGGGAGTTTACAGTTGATACGAGGAGTAAAAGAGTATAGAATGGTGCGAACAACTGAAGAGAGGAGTTTTAATGGATAATCAGGGATTTGGCAAAATGCTACAGGCGTTTCACTGGGAAGAGAAAGGGATAAAAGTCGCAACCGCTCTAGCCGATAAATTCAATGAGTATCTCAAAGGCAAAACGCCAACGGCCGAGACCGCCTGGGCGTTTTCCAGGCAACTCATAAAAGAAAAGAAAAACAGCATCAGAAACTACATAGCCCTGGTGCTATATTGCCAGTTTATCCGGAACAATGACATGTACGTCGCTTTTCTGGAACTCGTCGACGGAGGGGAAGTAAGCGATAACCTGTATAAAAAGGTCGTTAAAGTATTCGGGGAGGAAGTAAGGGACGAGGTCTTTAGTGGAACGGGCGTTGCACCATACGGGACGCCAACGCCGGATAAACCGGCTTATATTCACCCGGTGCTTAAACGACTTGAGAAAAAAATCGGGTTCAAGACCTGTAGAGAGTTTTTGTCAGGCTGCTTAAGAAACCTGCGGGCGAGAGATTATGCAGAAGAACCGGGACGATACCGCCAAGCCGGAGACATAGATAAATACCTGATACAGAAAAAAGAAGGGTTCATAGCACAACTGGAAGACTTTCGGCGCGAGGGACGCATGTTTTTCGCCCAGGAAATCACGGCGGAAGTTATAGAACTCGTAAAGAAAAACCCGGAAATGGGAGCGGGGAAAAGGAATGGCAACATTATTTACGAGACCAAGATACCGTATATGGCCAAACAATACCTCGCCGCAACCGACCCCATTTTAAAGCGTTACTATTCCTGCCACTGTCCCTGGGCGCGCGACGCTATAAAGAACGGTGACGTAAACATAGCCAGGAATTTGTGCTATTGCAGCGGCGGTTTCATGAAGAAATCCTGGGAAGTGATTTTTAAACAGCCCTTGAAAGTGGAAGTGCTGGAAAGCGTATTAAGTGGAGGGGAATGCTGCCGATTTGCCATCCACTTACCTAAAGAGGCGCTGGCGGGTAAGAAAAAATAAGAGACGTCAAATATTTAAATTACACTCGTTGATATAGCTGACAATCAACCTATTTGACTTAAATTGCGGCAAAACAGGTCAAGATTATTGCGCCATCCCGTATTATACTTACTTTACGAGGTGATAATACGAACGACCGGGGAAACATAGAAGCGGCACAGCGGATGCAGGACTTTATCGAACGGCACGTGACGGATCCGATAACCCTGCATATGCTGGCTAAAGCGGCGGGGTATTCGCCGTGGCATGCCGCCAGGATTTTTAAGGAACTGACCGGTAAAACACCCTTCGAGTACATCAGGGAGTTAAGGCTGTCGCGCGCGGCTGAAAAACTCCGGGACGAAGACACCAGAATAGTCGACGTCGCTCTTGATTTCGTCTTTGAATCGCACGAAGGTTTTACCCGAGCTTTTTCCAAACAGTTCGGCATGAGTCCGCGGGACTACACGAAAAACAAGCCGCCGTTAAAACTTTTTATGCCGGAACGGATTCGTGATTATTACCTTAGACTAGAAAAAGGAGAAAAAATCATGGTCAGTAAAACAAAAGCAAGTACGGTTTTCGTGCAGGTTATCGACCGACCGGCCCGTAAGTTGGTAATCAGGCGAGGCATAAAAGCTCCCAATTACTTTGAATACTGCGATGAAGTGGGCTGCGATATCTGGAAAGAACTTTGCAATGTAAAAGAGGCGTTGTATGAGCCTATCGGGATGTGGCTGCCGAAGAACCTGGTCAAGCCGGGTACATCAGTCTACGCGCAGGGTGTGGAAGTGCCGGAGGACTTTAATGGTAAAGTGCCGGAAGGATGCGAAATCATCAAACTAAAGCCATGCAAGATGATGGTCTTCCAGGGTCCGCCTTACGAGGATTGTGATTTCCAGCAGGCGATAGGCGACTTGTGGGAAGTAATGAAAAGTTATAACCCAGAACTATATGGCTTTGCTTGGGCGGATGAAGACGGTCCGAGGTTTCAACTGGAGCCGCAGGGCTATCGCGGTTATATCGAAGCCAGACCGGTAAGACAGGTAAATAAGAAAAAATAAGTTACATCGTCATCAGAATGGCGCGGGCTTTTTCCGCTGCCCGCGCCCGGTGACTGATTAGATTTTTCTCCCTCAAGGTTAATTCCGCCATTGTTTTCTCCAACTCCGGCAGATAAAAAACGGGGTCATAACCAAAACCATTAATGCCCCTCGGTTTATCAATAATCAGTCCCTGGCAAGAGCCGGAACCAATTTCAACTCTGCCGCTAGGTTCAGCGATAGCGATAACGCAGCGGAACTGGGCGGCGCGGTTTTTAGACGGGGCATTCTTAAGTTTAGCCAGCAGGAACTCGATTCTTTCAGTATCGGTGGCGTTTTCACCAGCAAAGCGACTGGAACGAACACCGGGCGCACCGCCAAGAGCATCAACTTCTAAACCAGAGTCGTCAGCGAGGGTGAGTAGATTGCTGGCGGAGGCAAAAGTGGTAGCTTTTAGGATGGCATTTTCTTCAAAGGTGGCACCGGTCTCGGTAACATCAATGGTAATGCCTAAGTCGGCGAGGGTAATGATATCAAATGGGATTTTGAAAAGCAGACGGCGGTACTCACGTAGTTTGCCTTTATTATTCGTTGCCAGCAAGAGTTTTTCCATGGCGTTCGCTAATATTCGATACCTTTTCTGGCTTTGATGCCTTTATCAAAGGGGTGCTTGATTTTCACCATCTCAGTGACAAGGTCGGCGGCCTCGATAAGCTTTTTAGCAGCATTGCGGCCGGTGAGGATAAGCTCGACATGGGACGGTTTATCTTTAATAAGCTGAATTACTTCCTTCACCTTGATAAGTCCTAGATGGCAGGCGTAATTAATTTCATCAAGCATTACCAGGTCGTATTTGCCGCTGGTTATGTCCTTACGGGAGGCGGTAAGGGCGGCTTTAGCTTGGGCTATTTCTTTGGGATTAATTTCTTTATTATTACCGATGAAGTGACGTAAACCAAAAGCGGAAACTTTAACGTTAGGGAGGGTGGCGAGAGTTTTATATTCGCCCTGAGAAAAATGACCTTTAATAAAGAAAATAACTGATATTTTAAAACCATGCCCGGCCGCTCGGAGAACCGTGCCCAGCGCGGCGGTGGTTTTACCCTTACCATTACCGGTGAAAATCTGAACCAAGCCTTTGGCGATTTTTCGAGGCAAAGAACTCCTTTTTTGGGGTAGTATTTTAAGCTCTTTTCAAGGCTTTTGGTCTGGTGCGGAAAAAAGTGGTGATGCCGATAAGCGCCGGTAATGCTATGCCATAGCCAATAAGGATAGGCTCGACTCTAAACGCAAGGTCGACAAGGGGCAAGGCAATAAAGGTAAAAGCCATCGCGGGGGTAACATTGCGTCTCCAAATAAGAATCAGTAGAGTTGGTATAGTGAGTATCAACATCGGAATGGTAACCAGAACATATAAAATACCTATTGTGGTGCTGACGCCGCGGCCGCCGCGGAAACCGAGGAAAATGGGCCAGTTATGACCAGCGACTGCCGCTAAACCGGCGAGGAAGACAATCGGCTGGGACATACTGACTGTTTGAGCGATGAGGATAACCGCCGAGCCTTTGACGGCATCAATAATACCAACCAGAATGCCTGCCTTAGCGCCCAACTCATGATAAGCGTTAGCCGCGCCGGCATTTTCATCGCCTATACGACGGATATCACGCCCGACGGTAATACGACCCATGAGGTAAGACGTCGGCAATGAGCCAAGGACATAACTTAGAACAATAATAAACCAAGGCATATTTTTATCTCTTAGTGCCGGGAGAGGGACTCGAACCCACAAGGATTGCTCCGGCGGATTTTAAGTCCGCTGCGTCTGCCATTCCGCCATCCCGGCCTGCGCTAAAGCTTCTGGCCGATAAACCGGCTTATACAAAGTAATTTTAGGTGGGTATTGGGTGGGGTGTCAAGGATAAACTGAATGCTTTAAAAAAAGATACACGGCAACACAGTCTTCATACCGGTTGCCGTGTTAAGCCAGACTAATATCAAATTTTAGATAATGATATTATTTAAAACCGCGATTTGTGTAATTCATGAAGCCGATAATGACAGCCACAATAGCGAACAGCATTTCAAAAATAAGACCAAAATCGATGATTGAACCCTCTAGGCGGACGGCATAAATAATTGCACCGACTAATGCCAGAACGCCAACGACCATTAAGCCCAAGGCTCTGGCTTTAGCGTTGGCTAGAAAAGCGAGACCAAGGCCGAGGATAGCGGCAACACAGGACATAGCGCCCCAATTCGATGTGCCAGTAGTGCCGGCTATACCATTAAAACTGGCCCAGGGTAAAAAGATAGCGGTGAAAAGTATCATAGCGCAGATGACTAATGTAGGCATATGAGCCTTAGATTTAAAACTGATATCCAATTTTATTCCTCCTATAAACTAATTTACTTAAAAATTCCACTCGGATTATTTTTACGATAAACACCTCCTTAGAGAGTCTTAGAAGCGTGGTATTTTTTGATAATAATAGGAATATTGTAAGAGCTTATTTTAAGCCTGTCAAGGTAACTAATAAATAAAATGATGTTTTTGCGTAAAATTATTTATGAGTATTGACAAATATCTCTTTTCGTATTATTATGCGCAAATGACGATGTCGCAGAACGATATCAGACCCAGATTCGTTAAAGGGCAGAAGGTTGTCATCAAACCCGTTAATGAAAAAGGCGCTTCCAAACGGGAATATGACGTTAATGAATTCGCCGGCGAAATCGGCGAAATTTCAAACTACTATTATATTAACGTGGGTATCAACCAGGTTTTCTTTCTTTATAACGTGAAAGTTGGCAAGGAAAAGAAGGAAATAACGGTTTATGAGGACGAACTAGAGCCGGTTTTGTGGGAAGAGGAAAAGAACTAGGTTTTTAAGCGCGGCTAGTCAGGGGAAAAGGCAAACCGCGTTTTTTTGTTTAAAAAATTTGGAGGCGACGGGCGGATTCGGACCGCCGAATAGGGGTTTTGCAGACCCCCGCCTTAACCACTTGGCCACGTCGCCCTTCAAAGTGAAGCTTCAGGGTGAACCTTGACGTCTTTTATTCTATGATAAATCAGCTTACGATGCAATGTTTCATATAGTATCGTCTTAAAGGCGCTGGGTGAGGAACCACTGCCTGAATTCTGGGTGTTTCATGTTAGTGCCGCGGTCGAAATAGATTTCATACATCTCGCCCTCTGCGGTTTTGACGCGATAATAATTGCGATGGCGACGTGTCCGCCAGGTCTTACTGGTCTCACTGGGCGCGAAGCCAAAATCTGGCCATGACTCCAGCACTTCGGTAATTATGTATTCACGCTCTTTAAACTTGAAAGACACAGGTACTTTAGCTTCAGTTTCTCCACCTCTCGTGATAACCTCTATCTTTTGACCGAAATAGCGTTCTGGCATAAGTATTATTATGCTAACGGCGGCAAGGCTGAATGTCAACGTTTAATTTGCAGACTAATTCGTATATCTGTTAATCTAGGGCTGTAAGGCTTCGACCTGAAGGGGTCTCCTGAATAGGAGGTGCCGCGATGAAACAAACCTATGCTACCGCCGGCGTGAATATCGACCTGAAGTCAAAAGTTATTTCCCAAATCGGCAAGTACGCCCGCGCTACCTTGCGTCCCGAAGTTTTAAGCGGGGTGGGGTTTTTCGGGGGACTTTTCGAGATGAAGGGCTATAAAAAGCCGGTCATCGTTTCCAGCGTGGACGGCGTGGGCACGAAGCTAAAGATTGCCGCCGTCTTGAATAAATACGATACGGTCGGCAAGGACATCGTCAGCCACTGCGTCAACGACATTTTCACCTGCGGCGCCGAGCCAATTTTCTTTTTGGACTATATCGCCGTTGGCAAGGTAGTGCCAAATAGGCTGGAAGCTGTTGGTAAAGGACTGGCGGAAGCCTGCAAAGAATTAGGCTGCGCGTTAATCGGCGGCGAAACAGCGGAGATGCCGGGCGTTTATAAAGGCGACGACTTCGACCTGGTGGGGTTCGTGGTAGGGGTAGTGGAAAAAGACAAGATAATGATGGGTAAGGATATTAAGGCGGGGGATGTGATAATCGCTTTGCCTTCGAATGGACTGCACACCAACGGATATTCGCTAGCGCGTAAGGTCTTCGGGGAAACAGCCAAGGATTTAAACAAAAGATACACAGAGCTGGGTGGGACTGTTGGTAATGTGCTGATGAAGACGCATATCTGTTATTATAACCAGCTAAAACCTTGGCTGAAAGACATTAAGGGGCTGGCGCATATTACAGGCGGGGGAATCGTGGGCAACCTGCCGCGCACTTTGCCCAAAGGTCTTGCCGCCAAACTCGATAGCAAGAAATGGAAAGTGCCGCCCATTTTTAACTTGCTTAAGAAAAACGGTGATGTCGATATTCAAGAAATGTACCGCGTGTTCAACATGGGCATCGGCATGGCGGTTATTTGTGCGACGGAGAATGTAAAAAAGCTGACCAAAGCTCTACCTGAAGCTAAAGTAGTGGGGGAAGTTGTTAAGCAAAAGGGAGAAGCGCGGGTAATTATCGACGGGCGGGGCTACCGGCAGGATAAAGTGGCATAAGCTAAACCTTGTTAAACTCTAGTCGCAGTATATTTTTCGTTTCAGGTCTAACTTTATACCGTTCATCAATACGATAACCGACTACCCAGATAATATCATCATCGGCGCAAACAATGGGGATATTGCGGCGCCAGGCTTGTGGGATTCTAGCGTCAATCATAAAAATATTAAGTTTCTTAGTCTGCGCCATGCCCAGCGGCTGAAAACGGTCGCCGTTTTGACGACGGCGGACGGATAGATTCTTCACCATTCTATCAAGGTCGAAGCGAGCGGAAAATTTATCAGGTTTTCCTCCCCAGCCTTTACCCCCCGCCTTTTTTTCGATAGCGGCATTTATTTTCCAACCGCAAAATGACGTTTTACCGGGGATTTTTAGCTTAACTTTACCCGATAAAGAAGGGAAAGGACAAAGCGATACGGTTGCCGGCGCCAGAACGTAGTTATTATATTCTATCGTGAAATTAAGTCCAAAAGGCAGCCCGATAATTTTACCCGCGGGCTTTTTCAGAGACTCGATAATATCTTCGATGTGACTGGACTCGATATCTTTGAGACTTCCCAGCAGTGATTCGATAGAAGACCGAAGAATTTGACGCTGCAGGGCGGGATGTAAAGCTAAAAAGTCTTTCTTTTTAATGGTGACCGATTTTTTACCGACCTGGACTATATTTTTAACAACACTATTTATTTCTTTTTCGATGAAGTCGAGGTCACCAGTAGCGGTGTGGGATAGGCGTTGTAGAGCTTGTTTAATTTGCGGATTATATTTACGGAGTAAGGGCAGCAGATGGAGGCGGATTTTATTGCGGAGAGGTTGGGTGGATAAATTGGAGGCATCGAGGCGGGGCGTAAGCTTGTGGTCGCGGCAATAGGTAACAGTTTCTTCGCGGTTCAAATCTAAAAGCGGTCGGATTACAGTAAGGCTGCCGCCAGAAACATTTAACTTGTTTAATGAAGAAAGTCCGCGCAGTCCTTTCGTCCCACTACCGCGGATTAGATGCATAAGCATCGTTTCGATATGGTCATCGGCGGTATGACCTACAGCTACTTTCGTCGCACCCAATTTATCCGCAATGCTGGTAAGAAATTGATAGCGTACTTCACGCGCGGCTTCTTCCAGAGAAAGACGGTGCTGCTTCTGGTAAGACTTTACATCACGGGAGGCGATGGTGGCGGGGATACCAAGTTTTTTCGCGAGATTGGCAACATAACGAGCATCGGCAACCGAATCTTTACCACGTAACTGATGGTTCAGGTGGGCGACATGCAGGTCAATATCTAACTCATGCCGCAGGGTAGTGAGAATATGCAGTAAGCAAACGGAGTCAGGTCCGCCGGAAACCGCCACGACCAGCCGTTCATGGGGCGAAACTAGTTTATTTTCTTTAATAATTGCCAGAACTCTTTGTTCCGGTGAAGGAGTTTTCGCGGTTGGCACCTGTATCTTCCGCCTTTCTAACTGGTCTGGAGGATGAGTTTGCTGCGGTGTATAGCATCGGGGTATTTTTCAAAACCTAGGGCGGCGGTGACCTGCTCCGGTCTACCGGTGCCGCTAGCGTCGCAGCGCAGCCGCATACCGATGGTGCAAAAACCTTTACGCCATTCGGTAAGCCAGAGGTCATCGATCAAAGCGCGGAGGTCATACTTACGGAGTCCGGTGTCGCGCTGGTGCTGCCAGGGAAGGGTTTCTTTATCCAGCAGGGAGTTTATTGACGACTCGATTTCGTCCTTACTATTTTCCGTGGCGACAGAGACGTTGTATTCCACTTGCCGGACCTGGGACTGCAGGGAGGGAATCGTGAGGGGAGTATTAAAAACGCCGCTGATGGTGATGCCGCGCGGCAACTGCTGACTGACGGTGGCGGTAAAGGCATGGGGCGTCATGAATTTATCCAGCATAATGTCCATCAGCTCGACCTCGCTGGTGACGCCCATAGCTAAAGCGAGCGCCAGGGAAATGCGGGGGTGCGGATTAAAACCCGCCGAGTAAGACAGGGCGATGCCGGCACGGTTAAGCGCCCGCTGCCATAACCGTATTAAGTCGAGGTGGGAGATATACTTAATTTCTTCCCCGCGACTGAACCTGATACGTAAACGCTGCATAATAATAAATACTCCGAAAGAATGATAACAGCACTATATGGGGGTGTCAAAGAGAGTGGCAGAGGCGATAATTAGTTAAGATTATTCATGAACCAGCAATGGATGTTGAGTGAAGAACCATCCTGGCCATAAGCCTACAGATTCACTATATAATTTCGCCAGTAGTAGTTTGCCATCAACGTTAATCTGGATATCAGTAAATTGTATATTCCATGATTCCTTTGCTGAGGCAGCTATCCCGGCAGGGTCTTCAATACGCTCCTTTAAGAGCGAGACGTTCGCCTGGGCATTAGTGTCACTTTCATGATAAATAACTAAGGCGGTGTAATATCCCTTTTCATCTTGACCAACACCAAAGCCGGAAGTGAGAAAATGTTTAAGCAGCGGACCGGGATTATCTATTTCAATGTCCTCTGGGCCGACGGTTTGAGATTCATCTCCCATAATGGCGGTGTAAGTGCCCAATCTGAATAATCCCTCGGCTAAAGAGGCGTACTCCGGCAGGTCGGCCAGACTATGACCTTGATTTTGACTGGCATCAATCATTAGCTTAACAGCCTCTACCGAAGGACCATAGAACAAATACTTATCGGTAACTGCCAGGGGCATAGCACGGCCTAACTCATCAATATGAGGAGGCAGCAATCTTGTAGTAAGGTGGTTCTGTAAACCATCGCCCCAGCTATGGATGGTAATGCCGCGATATTCTTCGGTAGTGTAATCCTCTTTTGCCCAAGAAGGCCATTCATCTTGATGGCTTAAGGTATCTTTGGTGGCTTGAGGGTCGAATCTACCGATAGCGGCAACTCCTATTTTCGGTGTCATGCCGAACTGGATTTCTGCATCGACACAAGTGACATCATAGCCGATGTATTCTTTCCTATTAGTTTCCTTAATTATTGGTTCAAAGGCGAAACGTCCATAGCCGGTAATATATGAGCCTGATGCCGCTGCCATCATCACGATATCATCCTTATTAACCGCGTTGTACATATCCTCCGGCTTGGTTAAGACGATACCGGCATCTTTATAGATACGGGCGTAATCAAGGAGGGTGAAAGAAAAAGGCATGCCTTCGCCCACCGCGGACGCTGGCACCAGATTAAGGAGTTCCATGAAAGTATTGGATGTTTCGGTTTCAGAACTCCCGTCGCAGCTAGCGAATACAGGTAGAATTAATATCAAGACGCTCAAACAAACCAGGAGACATAGGCAATGACTTAGTATCTTTTTCCTAATCATGGCAATGGAAATTATAAGCCCAGAGTGATGAGAAGTCAATAGAAAAGAACCTTAAACCATACCGGTGAAAACCGGAATCCAGTAAAAACAGGTAATAACTGGATCCCGTTTTTCAACGGGATGGGGTTGAGGGAAAAAGGGGAGGATAAAACGATTATTTTTGTGAAGTTACACTTTTTGATTTAGCGTATAACTCTAGAAGTTTGAACATCTGATCAAGATGAAACTGAATTCTGCCATTCTCATAATCTGGAATTTTACTAATGATAAATCCGGGTTTTCCCTTATTTTTTCCACCTATGCCAAATCGTTGTTCTTTGTCTTTAAGCGCCATTTTGTTTATATAATCGAGTGTTTCTCTAGCTGCAATACTTAAAGCAGTGGAGTACATCTGTTTATAAAGCTTATCAATCTCTCCCTTATCAAATAGTTTCTTAATATTTAAGCTCAAGTTTCCTATGATATTTTCTACTATGTTTATTCTAGGTGAAACCATATTTTACCTCTTAGCACTTCGTATACCCGCAAGCCGGGCAGTGGTAGCAGCCTTCCTGGAAAACAAGCAGATTTTGACATTCCGGACATTGTTTTAACTGCCCGACCATGGTTTTTGAAAGTCCATAGTCCTCGGTCTTGGGCTTATCGCCGCCGTTGATGTGCTTTTCCAGTACGCTGGCAATAGCATCGGCGCAAGAAAGGATAGACTTACCTTGTTCCCAAGCAATAGTAGGGCAGCGAATACCGCGCAGCTGCTTTACTACCTGAGCCACATCTACTCCTGAACGTAAGGAAAGAGAAATTAGGCGGCAAATAGCTTCTAGTTGTGCTGATGCACAACCGCCGGACTTACCGAGGGTGGAAAATACCTCAAAGATGCCCTTGTCATCGTAATTAACAGTAATATATAAAGAGCCGCAGCCGGTATTGACCTTGGTTGAAGTCCCTTTAATTTCAGTAGGTCGCTTGCGCGGGGTACGGCTGACGGGGTCTTCGGCTGGTTTTTCTGGTTTTTTGCCGGTGGTCAGCACCTGGCTATCCCGCGAGCGGTCACGGTAGATAGTGATGCCTTTAAGTCCTTCTTCATAAGCGAGCATGTAAGCGTGGGCGATATCATCACGGGTGGCGGACTGGGGGAAGTTGATAGTTTTGGAGACGGCGTTATCGGTCGAGCGCTGGAAAGCCGCCTGCATTTTCACATGCCATTCCGGGGTGATTTCATGGGCGGTGACGAATACACGCTTAATATCATCGGGTACATTCTTGATGTCGGCTAAATGCTCGCCTTCCGCCAGCTTTTTCATCAGTTCGTCGGAGTAAAAGCCGCCTTTTTTCGCTGCGTCTTCAAAATAGGGATTTACCTCAACGAAGGGCGTACCGTCGAGAACGGTTTTAGTGTAACTCAAAGCAAAGAGAGGTTCGATGCCGCTGGAACAGCCGGCAATCATGCTTAAGGTGCCGGTGGGGGCGATGGTGGTGCGGGTGGCGTTGCGTACTTTAGGTCCGTTAGGCACATCATAAATACTGTCCTTAAAAGCCGGGAAAGTACCCCGCTCCTTTGCCAGCTCTACCGAGGCTTTAAAGGCTTCCTCACCGATAAAACGCATTAGTTTTTCTGCAACGTCAAGCGCTTCCTCGGAGTTATACGGCACGCCAAGCATCACCAGCATATCGGCAAAGCCCATGATGCCCAGGCCGATTTTACGCGTCTTTTTAGTCATTTCCTCTATCTGGGGCAGGGGGAATTTATTAACATCAATAACATTATCCAGGAAACGGATGGCTGTTTTAACTGTTCTCGCTAGCTTGGGGTGGTCGATTTCGTAGCCGCCGCCCTTCTTTTTCATCATGCGGGAGAGGTTAATAGAAGCCAGGTTACAGGACTCGTAGGGGAGTAGAGGCTGCTCGCCGCAGGGGTTAGTGCTTTCAATTCTACCGAGATGCGGCGTAGGATTAGCCTCGTTAATGCGGTCGATGAAGATAATCCCAGGGTCTCCCGTGCGCCAGGCCATGTCCACGATTTTTTCGAAGACCACTTTAGCGTTGAGCTTGCCGGTGACCTCTTTAGTATGGGGATTGATTAATTCATAATCGGCGCCTGCCTTGACCGCTTCCATATAGTCCGCTGTCAAAGCCACAGAGAGATTGAAATTAGTCAGCGCGGTCATTTTTTCTTTAGCGGTGATGAACGTCATAATATCGGGATGATTGATGTTCAGGATGCCCATGTTAGCGCCCCGCCGCGTACCACCCTGCTTGGTGACGTCGGTGACGGTATCGAAGGCGCGCATGAAGGAAACCGGTCCGCTGGCGACGCCGCCGGTAGAGCCGACCACATCGTTTTCCGGGCGAAGACGGGAGAAGGAAAATCCCGTGCCGCCGCCGCTTTTATGAATAAGCGCGGTGTATTTCACGGCGTCAAAAATAGACTCCATGGAGTCTTCGACAGGGAGGACGAAGCAAGCGGAAAGCTGCCCCAGCTTTTTACCAGCATTCATCAACGTGGGAGAATTAGGGAGGAATTCCAGATTGTACATCAGCTTGAAAAAGTCATCTTCAACAGATTTAGCATTAGCTTTAGGACTATAAATTAACTCCGCGGCAGCGATGGCTTTGGCTACCCGTCGGAACATTTCTTCCGTTGTTTCTATAATTTTACCTTTGCTGTCTCTTAATAAGTAGCGTCTTTCCAGCACCTGTCGAGCTGTGTCGGTCAGGCCATTAGCAGTGATTGTGTCTTTAGGATTTTTTACTTCGGTTTCGGTGTCCATTTCGGCTTTGACCTCCTCTACTGGCGTTGGTACTGGTTCCGCTTGGGGTTTTTCGGCATTAAGCACTTCCATCACCATGGCTTCGATTTCCGCTTCGGTGGGCATTCTGCCGTGGGGAGCCTGGCGAGAATGTCGGTCCACCAGTTCCTCCATGCCCGGCAAAGTGGGCAATGCTTGCGACTGCGCTCTTTCCAGTCGCTCAATAACCTGCCCTGTCAGTTTTTCCACGAGCTTACGGTCGCGGATACCCATGGCGGCGGCGTTATCGAAGACGATGCGCGCTATCTGACTTCGATTAACGGAAGAAGCGTTCCTCTTGCCGGCGTGATTATTCAACACAGCTCCTACCTTAATAACAGCAATTCCATTTATCTATCCATCTAAAAAAGAAAGAGATACAATATATCTATTTACTCCGTACCCAAACCCTTTTATTTCAGAAGGGAAACGTTTTTTCCCCTTACCGAACTTATATTGTAAATCTCCCTTTAGCAGTGTATTGAAATTGTAGGCATCATGTAATATAGAGGGTGGATTTACGTTTTTATTTAATGGTGAAAATAAAGTATTACCAATCTTTTTCTTCTTAGGCCATGATAACTGAAGTGAATTTGGTTGGTTTTTACGTGGTGTCCATTTTGAAACATAACAAGGTTTTTGACTAGTTTCAGAGACTCTTATTGCAGCTGATTGTATTGAGACTTTGAATAAATCAGCCAAACGCTCAATAGATTGTATTGACGTTCCTAGTTCATCTAAGTATTTGCTAAACACTGATGTTGGCATCAATAACTCTGTGGCAGCCTCATCACATAGTTTTTCTACGACTTTAGAACGTTTTCTTTGTACAACTTGCGGATTGAATGTCCTGTGTTCAATAGTATTTATATATTGTTCCAATTTTAACGCACTATATAATAAATGTCCGATTTCATGGGCACAAGAAAAATTTTGTCTTACCAAAGGGTCATTTATATTTAGTTTTATTTTAGATCCACTATCAAATCGTAGAAGGACACCTCCAGATTTACCCGCTTTGCCAAGGTCCGTTTTTTCAATGCTTTGAACTCCAACTAAAGAAGCATATTCTTCTGATAAAAATGGTGGGTTATCATGCCCTCTTTTGGCTATCAACTCGGTTACAAGCTGTCGCGCCCGTTCAATAATTAGTTCAGAAGCTGTTTCTAACTTAATAACCATAATTACTTTTCGTATTTTGACATATAGTCGTTTATCTGCTGCTCTTTTAAAGGAATGAGTTTCTTCATTTCTTCATCCATTACTAAGTCAATAGGATCTTTGTTTTGTCTTCCTTCTACTCCATATAGAGCTCGGATAAGACTCTTACGTTGGGCATCATTTGTTGTTTTACGTGGTTCATGTATACAACTGTGTAGCACTTCTTTTAAGGAATAAGGAAGATAATCATATTTTTTTATTGGTATTTTATAATACCCGAACCACAGTCTAATGTCTTGCCATAACGTTCTTTTTGTGATTTGCCTATGTGTCTTTTTATTGATAAATTCTTCTATCTCCATGTTTCACTCCAGACAAGATATTACATGCTTTATTATTATAACATTCATCGCCGCTTCCTCCGCGGGGGCTTTGTCTTTTTTACAGGCATTTCGTCTTGCTTAAAGAGGGGGAGCTGGTCGGCGGGGGGTAAAGGGGCATGGTCGGCGAGGTCATCCACTTCTTCCTTGAGCGTAGTGATATCTTCAAACTCGCGATAAACGCTGGCGAAGCGGATATAAGCAATATGGTCAGTCTTTTTAAGTTTTTGCATAACAAGGTCACCGATATAAAAACTAGCAATTTCGGCATGGCCGGACTGATAAAGCTTGCCTTCTATTTCGTCAACGAGCTTATTTACAGTACCGGAGGGTAGAGGTCTTTTTTCGCAGGCTTTACGGATGCCCGCTAGTAACTTCTCGCGGTCGAACTCCTCACGGCGTCCATCCTTCTTAATGACAAAAAGACTGGCGCGCTGCAAGCGCTCGTAGGTGGTGAAACGCAAGTCACACCGCAGACACTGGCGTCGGCGGCGGACACCGTCGTTCACGTCGCGCGAGTCGATTACCTTGGAGTCGTTATAGCCGCAGAAGGGGCAGTTCACCTGCCGACCTCCACAAATTATTGTATCGAGGTCTATAATTTACCACTACAGGTTGTGTTTGTCAATGGGGTCTCACGTGTGAAACATGTTAAAATATTATTAAAATTTTTACTTTACCGCAATACCGCAATAGGCTATGATTATTTTGAAGAAAAATGATGAACTACCAGCAAGCTCTGGACTATTTATTGAAGTTCGCTGATTATGAGCGCCTGCCGCGCTCGGGAATTGTGTGGGACCTGAAGCGTATCGAACGACTGCTGGCAAGACTGGATAATCCGCAGAACTTCGCGCGGTCGGTACATGTAGCGGGGACGAAAGGGAAGGGCAGCACTTCTGCGATGATAGCGTCGATTTTGCATAGTGCCGGTTATAAAGTGGGACTTTATACCTCCCCCCACCTCCTCTCTTACACAGAACGCATACAAGTTAACGGCAAGCCCATCGCCGAGGCAGACTGGGCGAAGCTGGTTGAAATTATACAGCCGCATGTCGAAGCGGAGAATGCGCTGGGCGACCTCGGGCAATTAACGACTTTTGAAATTTTTACGGCGATGGCGTTCCTCCATTTCCAGCGAGTGAAGGCGGACTGGCAGGTGCTGGAGGTGGGCTTAGGGGGACGGCTCGACGCCACGAACGTAATCCAGCCGCAGGTGTGCGTGATAACGTCCATCAGCTTCGACCACATGGACGTACTGGGGGATACGCTGGCGAAAATAGCCGGGGAGAAATGCGGCATCATCAAGCCGGGGGCGGATGTCGTGACCGCGCCGCAGTTCCCGGAAGCTCTAGAGGTCATCAAGCGGGTGTGTACGGAAAAGAACGTCCGCCTGATAAAAGTGGGGCAGGACGTTACATGGGAGAGGGTTGGCTTTAATCAAAAGGGGCAGAGTTTCCGCGTGAAGGGACTGAAGGGAAAATATAAGTTAAGGATTCCACTGCTGGGTTTGCACCAGCTGGAGAACGCCGCCAATGCCGTCGCCGCCGCGGAACTGCTCCAGGAAAAAGACGCGAAGATATCATCCAAAAACATCGCCGAGGGACTAGCCAAAGTGGACTGGCCGGGTCGCTTACAGGTCTTGAGGAAAAAGCCGTGGGTCGTCGTCGACGGGGCGCATAACGCTTACTCGATGAAGCGACTGGTCGAGGCGATAGAGGAGTATTTTAAGTACGACAAGGTGAAGCTGATTTTAGGGTTCGGGGCGGATAAAGACATAGCGGGCATGGCGGCGGAGGCGGCGGAATTAACGAGCGACATCATCCTGGTGGCGTCCAAGCACCCGCGGGCGGTAAAGGCGGAGGCTTTAGTAGCCGAGTTCCAGAAGCACCGGGTGACGCCGCGCTTGGCGGAGAGCGTAAAGGACGCGATGAAACTGGCGCTGGGGGAGGCGGGACCTAAAGACCTTATCTGCGCGGCGGGGAGCATCTTTGTGATTGCCGAGGTGATGGAGGGATTTAAAAACCCTCTCTAACTCTCCCTTTACAAAAGGGAGAGGATGAATTTTTACTCTTTCGTAAAGAGGAACCAAGGGAGTTTTTATAAATTGTTAAGCTTTTGTTCAATTACTTCAATTACACCATCAATATTGTTGAATATATCTATATTCGTGAACCTTAGAACTGTTAATCCCATACTCTCTATAAACTCATCTCTGATCCAATCGTATTTTTTTGTATTGTTGGAAAAATGTTGTCCACCATCTACTTCAACCACTAACATTGCTTTATGGCAATAGAAGTCAGCAATATATTCTCCCAAAGGCTTTTGACGTGAGAACATAAAACCTTTTAGCTGTTTCATCCTAAGCTTAGACCACAATAATTTTTCAGCATCTGTCATGTTGTTTCTAAGTTCTTGGGATAGCTGCTTCAATTTTGGGTTATATAGATGCATAAAAACCCTCTTTTGTCTCCCTTTAAAAAAGGGAGAGGTAATTCCTTTTCCGTCTCCCTCTTTCGTAAAGAGGGATAAAGGGAGTTTTTCTAACGCCGAGGTGATGGGGGGGTTGAAACATGCAAAATTACTTCAGTCCTAACGGAAGATAATTAGCTACAAATCGATATGTATCTGCACCTGAATCCGTAGTTTCAATTTTATTATGGAAAAATGAATGAATAAAATTTATTGTTGAATCATTTATATTATAGGTTGTACCAAGAATTCTTTTATTTGATAAATCGGCATTATTAATAAGTAATTTTAGAGTTGTTTGATCATACCCAAAACCTATAAACACAAGATTAAAAGCATCTCTTATTGCTGCTTGAGCATCACGGAAATCATTTGTATCATCTAACCGATCTGATGTAATTCTGATACCTTCCGCAGCATTTTTAAGTATTCCCGCAACACTAAAACTCTCTCCGTAGTTTATTTCTGGATAACGGCCAAGACTTCCATGAGCATGTATAATTTTAAGAGTAGCTAGTTTTTGCGTGGCATGTTGGGTTAAGTCATCTGGGCAGTTATACTGTATATTTTTGTGTAAAAAGTGTTCTAGTGATCTATCGTAATTTAAAGTAACAAACACAATATTATTCGCATTTGGTTTATTATTTTCAAAATCTAACACATTGTATAAATGACTATACCAATCTTTTTGAGGAAATAAATAATCTGTTCTTTCGAGAGGTAATAATGTATAGGCTATTGCATATGCACCGATTTCTCTAAATTTGCTCTTTTTTTCAAGAAATATATCTATTGTTGGATAACTAGTGTATTTTAAAGCTTCAGCGAAATTGTCGGCAAGTAAATTGTCAAATTTATTATGTGCAAGAGTATTAACGTGATTTATATTGATTCCAGAGATCATTATGGTTTTAAGTTCTGTACCTAATGGTAGGCCATAAGGTTTACTCGCTCTAGCCCCAAGAACAAATACTGTCTTTTTATTAAGATCGATTGGTTGTATTTCTACCATTTTTTATCTCCTCCCCTCCACCACAATATCCACCCCGCTCTTATAAACCTTCTCAACCTTTAACTTATAAGCCTTAGCTAAGTCCGTAATATTAAGCTCGCCGACGGCGTCGGTGCCTTTGCCCAAGATTTTGGGGGCGATAATCACCACCACCTTATCCGCCAAACCCAGTCTTAAGAAAGAGGTAATCACCTCCCCGCCCCCCTCCACCAAAAGCGACGTGATTTCACGCTCGCCTAGAGATTTCAACAGTTTTTTTAAGTCCATTTTATCCTGACTATCCGGCGGGATAATTAAGACCTCGATGCCCATCTTTTGCAGGGCGGCGAGCTTGGCTTTAGTCGCATGGGTAGTGGTGGCAACGATAGTTTTGGCTTTATTTTGGTTTTTCAGCACCTTAGCGTCGAGGGGAATCCTTAGCGTGGAGTCCAGAACTATGCGGAGTGGATTTCTGCCTTTGACTAGTCGCGTGGTCAGCTCGGGGTTATCTTTTGTCACCGTGCCTGCGCCGACTAAAATAGCGTCGTTAGTAGCGCGTAGTTGATGCGCCAGTTTCTGGGACTCCGGGGAGCTAATCCAGCGTGAGGAGCCTTTAGCGGTGGCGATGCGCCCGTCCAGCGTCTGCGCCCACTTAAGCGTGACGTAAGGGATGCCGGTAGTACGGTGCTTGATATACTTTTCGTTCAGAACAAGGCAGTCCGCCTCCAGCACGCCAACCGTCGTCTTAATCCCCTTCTGGTTCAGGAGTTTCACACTTTCGCCGCGCATCTTGGGGTCGGGGTCAAGCATGCCGATAACTAAACGCCCGATTTTACTTTTGATAATGGCGTCGGTGCAGGGTGGGGTCTTGCCGTAATGGCGGCAGGGCTCTAAAGTAACGTAAAGCGTCGCTCCGGCAACGGATTCTTTAGCTTTTTTAAGCGCATCCACCTCCGCGTGGTCGAGTCCAAAGGCGTGATGATACCCCTCCCCGATAATCCTCCCGTCCTTCACGATGACGGTGCCCACCATAGGATTGGGGGAGGTTTTGCCCAGTCCCTTACGCGCCAGCTTTAAAGCCAGCCGCATGTATTGTTCGTCATTAACCATAGTGAGGCTATTATAACGGAAAATGGTGAGTCTGTCGAACCATAACGGAAAATGGTGAGTCTGTCGAACCATAACGTAAAGAGGTGAGCCTGTCGAACCATAACGTAAAATGGTGAGCCTGTCGAACCATAACGTAAAGAGGGGAGAATGCTAAAAAGCAAACGTCAAAGTTGCGTATGGTGAGGCTGATTTGTTAAAATTAATGTTTGGATTACGTTTACACGGGCCGTTAGCTCAGTTGGTAGAGCAGTGGACTTTTAATCCATTGGTCGCAGGTTCGAATCCTGCACGGCCTACCAAAGTTTCCAATAAAAAATCGCGAGTTATATTTATTTACTTTTTAGCAATCGGCATCAGCGGCACCTTAGGGTCGGGGAAGCCGGGTCCCACAAAAGAGAACACCAACGATAAAGCCATATCGTCGATACGCTGGAAATCCATTTGTTGCACGGTCTCCGGCACAGGATACTGCCAGTTCATCTGTCGAAAAGCTTGCCCTATCATTATTCCTGAACCATGTAACTCGCTCGCATGGGTGACGCAATAAGCCATGGCCGCCCCGCCATCCTCGGCGGGGATACTCGCTGTATAACCGGGCATGGCGGGCATCTTAAAATCTTTGAATCTCTTTTTAAATTCCTCCATCATTTCCGGAGTTATCGCCGGTACACTGCGGGGCATACCGACGCCCGCCGGAATGAAGGTAAAGACGGAAACGCCTGTTTTTTCTGCCGATCCCAGTTCATTTGCCAGCGACTTCATGAGGGAAGAAGCGGCGGCTTTGGTCGCGCAGTAGGTAGCCGGTCCCACCGGGGAGCAGAAAGCTGTTGCCGAAAAGGTTACCACGCCGTGATGTCTTTCCACCATACCGGGCACGAAAAGCAGTATGCCGATAAGCGTGCCGCGCGCCGCTATCTGATATTGGCGGTCTAATTTATCGACCGTGGCTTGTAATACCGGAGTGCCGAGGGACATAATCATGGCGTTGTTCACCAGGATGTCTACCTTACCGAACTTTTCAAAAGCCTTATCCGCCATGTTTTTCATTGAGGCTTCATCGGAGACATCGGTTTTTACAAAAAGCGCTGTCCCCGGTTTGTTCTCGCTGTTAATGAGGTCTTCGACGTATTTCCCTTCTTCCGGGATGACGTCGGCAATCACAACTTTAACCCCCAGCCATGCCAGGCTACGCGCTACACCCACCCCAACGTTACCTGCCCCGCCGGTAACTACCGCTACGTCGCCAGCTAGGGCATCTTTTTTTAAACCCGTTTTGTCCATACTAAGTGGAGCAATGCGCAATCTTTCATTCATATCTACCATATTAATACCTCCGTCAAACGATTCTATAAATAAAATTATCCAGATTTTAGCATCTTTCGAGAATAAACGCCAACTCTAATGATTTAGTAATCGTCCTGTACAACCTACCAAAGCTCCTCAAGACTTTTAATCCCCTAAAGCGCTACCCGCTGTTTATTCCGGTTCACAAAGTACTTAACGACCTCGAACCATAAGACGCTTACCAAACCGGATCCGACACCGATAAGAACATCAACCGCGGTTAGGATTTCAAAGTGGAAGAGGTCGCGAAGCCAGGGCACGTAAATCACCAGCCCGAGGAAGACGATGGCGGAGACAAGAATCCACCTTAAGGCGATGTTGCGGGCGCGGAAGCTCGCTATTATCGACGTCGACCAATTGCGATTGGTGAGAATCAAGCCGAGGTTGGCGATGACGAGGGTGGTGAAAGTGAGAGTGCGCGCTTCGGCGTCGCCGAGGTTAAACACCAGGCTTAACTTATAAATCGCTAAAGTAATAGCGAGGACAATAGCGCCCTGCAATAGGCTCAAGCCAACTGTTCTGCCATTGAAAAGCGGTTCCTTACGGTCGCGGGGAGGGCGGCGCATTATGTTAGACTCTTCTGGCTCCGCCTCAAAGGCAATAGAACAGGCGGGGTCGATAATCAGCTCCAGAAAGACAACGTGTACCGGGTATAAGACAAGGGGCCATTGAAACAAAACCGGTATTAAAGAGAGTCCGGCAATTGGCACATGTATCGCCAGGATATACGCCATAGCTTTACGGAGATTATCAAAGATGCGCCTGCCTAAGCGTATGGCTTTTACAATGGAAGACATATCGTCATCCAGCAAGACGAGGTCGCCGGCTTCACGGGCGACATCAGTGCCCCTGCCGCCCATAGCAATGCCGATATTGGCGGCTTTTAGAGCGGGGGCATCATTAACGCCGTCGCCGGTCATAGCGACGATTTCGCCGTTAGCCTTGAAGGCGTTGACCAGACGCAGCTTTTGCTCCGGTATAACGCGGGCGAAGATATTGACCGTCATAATACGCTTTTTCAGTTCTTTATCAGTCATTTTATTTAGCTCGGCGCTGGTAATGACCTTATCCGGCTCCTTTAAGCCTATCTGCTGCGCGATATTCTGGGCGGTAATAGAATAGTCGCCGGTAATCATCACTACACGGATGCCGGCGTTATAGCACTCTTTTATCGCCTCTGGTACGGAAGGACGAATTGGGTCGGCAAAGCCTATCAGCCCCAGGAAGTCGAAATTAAAGACGTGCTGATTACCCGGCAGCGCCGTCTGTTTAAAGCTGGCTTTAGCCACCCCCAGCACTCTTAGTCCCTCGCCAGCCATCTCGCTTATTCTATCGTGAAGCTCATGCGCCCGTTTAGCATCGAGGTGGCAAAGGTCGATAATGGCTTCGGGGGCGCCCTTGGCGGCGATAACGTAGTCCTGCCGTTCACGTGACTGCCAGACCCGCGATAGTGCCATCAGCTCCCGCGATAGAGAGTATTCCTTCATCAGCTCCCAATCGTCATGCAAGTGCTCGGTGAGGGTGGGATAGTTTTCGCCTAACTCCCATAAAGCCTTTTCCATGGGGTCGAAGGGGTTGGTCTGGCTGGCAAGGATGCTGAACTCAATCAAACGATGGAACTTTTCCGGCGGGGACTCTTCAAGACTCCCCTCGATACCGAAAAACTCGCCAGAAGCGAAAATCTTACTCACGGACATGCGGTTGATGGTCAGGGTGCCGGTTTTATCGACACAGAGGACGGTATTCGAGCCGAGGGTTTCAATAGCCGCTACGCGGCGGGTTAATACCTGGCTTTGCGAAATGCGCCAGGCGCCGATTGCCAGGAAAATCGTAAGCACTACGGGGAACTCCTCCGGCAGGATAGCCATCGCCAGGGTGATGCTCGCCAGCAGTCCGTCCAGCCAATTACCGATGGTGAGACCGTAAATGACTGCTAATATAATACAAAGCGACACGGCAATCAGGGCGATATTGCGGACGAAACGACCAGTTTCTTTCTGGAGGAGCGTTTCCTCCGTCTCGATGTTTTGCAGGGACTTGCCGATACGCCCGAACTCGGTATGGATGCCGGTGGCGGCAATACGCGCTATTCCCAGTCCGCTGACAACCAGCGTGCCCGAATAGATAAAGGGCGATTGGTCACCGCCGGGGCGTTCCATTTTCCTTGCCTCGTCAAGGCATTCCAGCTTGTGCACGGGGACGGATTCACCGGTGAGAAGTGATTCTTCAACCATCAGGTTATTGCATGCCAGCACAATACCATCCGCCGGCACGCGGTCACCCTCCGAGAGAACGACAATATCGCCACACACCACCTCGCGTCCGGCAATTCTCCTGGTGGTACGGTCGCGGATGACCATGGCGCGCGGACTGGAAAGGTCGCGCAGAGCCTCTAGAGTACGCTCCGTTTTACGCTCCTGATACAGGGTAATGCCGAGAATAACACCGACGAAGAAAAGCAGTAGCAGAGCTTCTTGGACATCGCCGAGAATCATGTAGATGACGCCGCCGGCGATGAGGAGCAGCAGCATTGGTTCACGCACCACACTGAAAGCGATAGCGAGAAAACTGCGTTTTTTGGCGGAGGGGATTTCATTAAAGCCCTCGCGCTTAAGCCTTTCCGCCGCCTCTTTCTCCGAGATGCCGTTAATCAGGTGCAGCTTATTCAAATCATAAATATTATCCATGATAATTCCCATAAAGAAACCCGCAGGACGGTCAGTCCCACGGGTTTGTTCTCCGTTGCTTGAGCCCGGCTCTCCTCAATGAGGGCCTGTTCTGAACTCTAATATTTTAACTTAGGATGGGAGAAGTTGTCAATCAGGATTAGCACGGGTTTTTGTTATGACCTCACCCCCTTTAGTTCCCCCTCTCCGTATACGGAGAGGGGGTTAGGAGGAGAGGTTAATTATTTTTTGGGTGGTAATGGAGGAGGCGCCCAAGAACCCGACGTGGGTTTGGTCGTTAGCCATTTGCCAGTCATCTCTAACATGGGTATCTTAACGTCGATATTCTGACGTCGCACCTGTATCATGTCCACCACGTCGAAGCCGCAGGTCTGGAGGACGCGCTCAAGAGTAGCGGACGAGGATACCGTGCCATTGCCAGAACCACCGGCATAGGATATACCGATAGCGGGCGTGCCACCACCCATAGGGAAGCCGGGACGTGGAGCGGCGCCGGGTTTAAAAAGAGTACGGCGGAAGCGGTCGAGGAAACAGCGCATACTCTCGCTTAAGTCACCGAAATAGACCGGATTAGCGAAGACAAGGACGTCGGCGGCTTTCACTTTAGCGATGATTGACGCTAAATCGTCGTCGATAATACAGCGGCTTTCCCTGCGGCAGAGTCCCCAGCCATCGGGGTCGCACTGGCGGCAACGCTCCAGTTTAAGCTCGGTGAGGAAGATTACCTCCGATTTACCTTTGCCGGCAGCGATGCCTTTCTGGATGGCTTTGATACAGCTAGCGGTCTGCCCCTCGCGGTTGCGGCTGCCGGATATTATAAGAACGTTCATAGGATACCTCCACGGACATTATATAAAAGCATTATATCACGATATTGCTAAATCTTCTCTATCACCAGCAGGCTATAGCCCCGCCGCCGCTCTCGCGTTTTTATACGGAGCAATTTTTTAGATTCTATATAGTCGGCGAGGCGGGTAATGGCGGTGGAGCCGGAAGATAAAATAATAATACCTTTATCACTTAGGTTAGCGGTCATCTGGTCGATAGCCATAAAAGAGGCTTTTTTGCCTTCCTCTTCACGTATCGAGCCGATAAAGAGGTCGTTTTTTTCTGTGGGATTCAAGTCTAAACCAACTTGATGCAGGATGTTAATGCTTTCGGGAAGACAACTATTTAAAACAAGATTACGCTGTGAATATCGAAGAGCCAACAAGTCCCTATCAATAAGGGTTATTGATTTAGGTTTTAATAATTTCCATAGTGCTACGGCAATATGCCCCTGACCGGGGTTAAGGACTACAGCGTTTTTGGTTTGTTTACTCCCCACTTCCCTTAAAGCGTTTATTATCATTTCAGTACCGTAACTTAAAGAGTCGAACTCCGGCAAGCCATTAGCCGTCTGAATTTGGTACTCCAATTTTCCCAGGCTTATGGTGATTTCATCGCGGTGATAGATGCCACGTTCTAAAGAATTTTGGGTGGGCAAAGGCGGGGTTGTTGCGTCAAGGAATCTGTAATGAAAAACTGTATGTCGCGCCTGATTATTCTTAAGTATAACCTCCGTTCCGGGAGTATCTTTTAGAATTTTAACTATCTTCTCTTCCAGCGGGGCAACGACCACTATCGTTATAATTCCGCCAGGCGCTAGATAATAACGTGCCTCCCGTAAAAGGTAGGTGATTATCGTTTCGCCGGCATGGTCGGGGATGTTGCATACCATGAGGTCGAAGTCGTTTCTTTTGACGTCGTCGTAACCTAAGCTACCGTAGATTTCTATATCAGTTAGTCCATTAAGCACTGCGTTTTGCCGTGAATATTCCACTGCCAGGGCATCTCTATCGAATAGGTGCACAGTACTATCGGGGTAGAGGTTTTTAAGCGTGAGACCTAAAGGACCGTAACCGCAACCGACGTCCAAAATACGTTGACAGGAAGGATAGTTAGAGTCAACGATAGTACGCAAGAGGAACTTCGTCCCGCTATCAATATCGTGGGCGCTGAAAAGTTGCTGGGAAGTCTTAAACTGTAGGCCTTTCCCCCCGGCGCGAAAACTCACTGTTTTATGATAAAAGACGTCCGTGTGTATTGGCACAATATTTAACCAATGTTATTTTAAATAATTCGACGCAATCAAAAAACCGATAAGGCAACTGATAGCGATAGGGGGTAAAGCGGGCATGGGCTTACCCTTTAACCAGTATCTTTGTATAACGAAGGCGCCGATTAATCCGATGATGCCGAAAGCACCGGTGAGAATGGCGGCATTCATGTTATAGAAGAAATAGACGGAATTCGCCAGCATTAATGGAAAGCCGATATCCCCTCCACCCAGGATGGTATGCTCGCGTTTATCCGCCGCTTCATTTTTCAATTCTCCAACTTGCACTGCCTGTATGCCGAGTTTCAGGTCACTGGTTTTCTTGGGGAAGATAAAAGCGGGTAGAGAAGTCGCGCCGGAAAGTTTATCTGCCATCCAGACCATCAGACCGAAACGCACGGCAAGAACATCGTAGATAGAGATAATCAGCATAAAAATCATGAACGTCCACGGTGAAAGTATATATCCAAAAATGGCGCCGGCGGCAGCCAGGGCTATTAGCAGGAGGATATCATGCAGCCAGATTTTTGACCATAGTAACCAACCAGTGCCGGCAATCAACGCTAAGGCATATGATGCGGGGTCGGGCATGAAAAAGATGGTGACAATGAATACTCCCCAGGCAAACATTAAAGCGAATAATATACGGAAGAAAAAACGAAGTTTATTCAAGGGAATAAAAAAGAGGATAACAACCACGACCACCACCACCCCGAAAAAGTAGAGTAAAATTGGCCAGAGCGAAACATCAGGGGAGACGATTTGTTGTTCTTCGACGAATACTTTTTCATAGGTGGCGATAAAAAGTGAAAGCGCCAGCGCCACCGCCATCACCATGATACTCCAGAGGTAGGGTCCGATTTTAAATTTCATGCTTATTTCAATATATATGATAGGTTATGATTTTACAATTAAGGTGGTGTCGTTTGGATTGAACTTTGTTTACGCACTTCTTTCAAGCCATTCCGGTGAAAACCGGAATCCAGTCATGTGCCATATCAACTAGATCCCGGCTTTCGTCGGGATGGTTTGTGGTAAATGGGGGACAAGGTAGTAAGGTGGGGTTTTCAGTTAGATATAAAAAGTATAAGTGATTGGCGGTGTAACTCAAACAAGCCAATATAGTATAATAATTACGTCACTTTTTCACGTAAATTTCACGGAGGCAATCATGGCTCATGGATACATGGAGAAGATACTATGGGTGGATTTAACTAAAGGTAGATTTAATGAAGAACCGCTTGATGAAAATATCGCGCGGCAATTTATTGGGGGTTATGGGGTTGGGGCTAGAATACTTTTCAGTCGTATGAAAGCGGGTGTTGACCCGCTCGGACCGGATAATATCCTTGGCTTTACCACGGGTCCGTTAACCGGCACGCAGGCTATCTCCGGCACTCGTTACACGATAGTTGGCAAATCGCCTTTAACAGGCGGCTGGGGCGACGCCAACTCCGGCGGGCATTTTGGGGCTTTTTTAAAGTTTGCCGGCTATGACTTCGTGTTTTTCACGGGCATTGCTCCCAAGCCGGTTTATCTCTTTATCGATAATGGCAAAGCCGAACTTAAGGATGCCGGACACCTCTGGGGCAAGGATACATATGATACCGAGGATATGATAAGAGCGGAACTGGGCAAGGACACGGAAATTGCCTGTATCGGACCGGGCGGAGAAAAGCTGTCACTCATCGCCGGCGTGGTGCATTTAAAGGGCAGCGTTGCCGCACGTTCTGGGCTTGGAGCGGTCATGGGGTCGAAGAAACTAAAAGCCGTGGCGGTAAAGGGCAATATGAAAGTGCCTGTTTATGATGAACAAGCCGTTAAAGACTTAAGGAAAAAATACCTGGCTTCGCTGGGTGGGCACGTCAGCATCCTGCGGAAATTCGGCACGACGTTTACCACCGCCAGCAGCATTGAAGCTGGTGATTCGCCGGTGAAAAATTGGGGTGGAACGGCGATTAATGATTTTCCGAATGCCGCTACGTTGGGCGGCGAAGCGGTTGATGAAAGACGCTTAAAACATATCGCTTGCTGGCAGTGTCCGGTCGGCTGCGAAGCCACGATGAAAGAGGGCACCGGTGAATATAAATACGCTGCCGGTTCTTACCGTCCCGAATATGAGACCATCGCCATGCTCGGCAGCAATTGCTTGAACAGTAACATCGATTCGATTATAAAAGCCAACGATATCTGCAATCGCCTTGGCATTGACACTATTTCCGCCGGCGCGGTTATTGCCTTCGCCATGGAGTGCTACGAACATGGACTAATCACGAAAAAAGATACCGACGGCATTGACCTGACATGGGGCAACCATCGGGGGTTGGTAGCCATGACCGAGAAAATAGGTTTACGCCAAGGTTTCGGCGATATACTGGCGGACGGCGTGAAGGTTGCCGCGCAAAAGATAGGCAAGAATGCCGCGGATTATGCGATGCATGTCCACGGACAGGAAGTGCCTGGGCATAATCCTATCGCTACTTCGGCGATGGCGACGACTTATCTCACTAACGCCACCCCGGCACGTCACACCCAAGGGTCGGAGGAGCACCATAACCCAGGATTATTGCCGGATATCAACCGTCAGCTATATGCAGGCAGGGGGGAGGCGCATGCAAAGGGCAGCAACTTCCAGCACGCATTGATGTGCTCCGGCACCTGCCTTTTTGTGAACTCGGCTTTCCCGGATACCCATGGCATTGCCAATTTCATACAACCGGTTACCGGCTGGGATGTTACGACCGACGACCTGGTGTTTATTGGCGAGAGAATCGAAAACATGCGCCAGGCTTTCAATTTGCGGGAGGGTATCGACCTGACGAAATTCACAATATCCGGTAGATTGCTCGGCAAGCCGCCACACAAAGCTGGCGCGTTAGCTGGTGTAACGGTGGATGACGAAACGATGATAAAGGACTACTATAAAGTGATGCAGTGGGACCCCGTTACGGGCAAACCGGGCAAAAAACGAATGCAAGAACTGGGATTGGGAGATGTGGCGGCGGAACTGGGACTTTAATAGGCTATCGGCTTAATTTCTGAATAATTTCGCCCTTATTATCACGGATAACTACCTCTAAAGGCATCTGACCGGGGAGGGTATGGGTAGCGCAGCCCATGCAGGGGTCATAGGGACGGAAAGCCATTTCCACCATGTTGAGCAAACCTTCAGAAGCCGGCTGTCCTTTTTTGATTAAGCTCTGGGCGGCTTTCTTAATGGACATGTTCATCGCCGGGTAGTTATGCGCCGAGGCGACAATCATGTTGACTTTCTGGATGATGCCATTTTTATCAGTCTTATAATGATGGATGAGAACACCGCGCGGCGCTTCGACAATGCCGATGCCTTCATCTGGGGTGGCAGTGGGGATAGTACGGACATCGGGACTGGTTATTTCTTTATCACGGCAGAGTTCTAGCAGGCGCTCGGAAGCATAAAGAAGCTCGATGAGTCGCGCCCAGTGGAAAGCCATGGTGGCGTGAACCGGTTTACCGCCGAGGGTCTTATACATTCTTTCGTATTCCGTCTGGGCTAGCGGCGTCGCCATCCCGTCGGCGGCGTTAAGGCGGGCTAAAGGACTAACGCGGTAAATGCCGCTGTCTTTACCTTCCACAAAACCTTTCCAGCCGACTTTTTTCAGGAAGGGGAATTTCATATAAGTCCAGGGTTCGGTGTGCTCGGCGATATAGTACAGATACTGGTCGGCTTTGAATTTGACAACTTCTTTGCCATCCTGGTCGACCAGACGTAAAACGCCGTCGTAAAAATTCACTTTATTTTGAGCGTCCACCAACCCCATATAATAACTTTTCATGGTGTAGATATCGCCGGTGACGAGAGCTAAATATTCTTTATTGCTTAAAACGACGTCGTTAAAGAGCTTGAGACTAAACTGGGCAAAGTCCACCAACGATTTGGCTTTATCCTCGAAGTCCTTGCGCTCCTCCTCGTTAATCGACTTACTCATGCCGCCGGGAATGCCGCAGACGGGATGGGTAGCTTTGCCGCCGATGGTCGCCTGGATACTTTGAGCGTAAGCGCGATGCTTAATGACCTCACCGCCTATCTTAAGTCCGACTTTATTCACTACGCCGAGTATATTTCTTTGTGCCGGGTCGCTCATGGGACCGACAACAAAGTCCGGGGCGGAGAGAGCGTAAAAACAGGCGATATGGGAGTGGATGATATGGGCGCAATAAAACAATTCGCGTAATTTTTTAGCGGTAGGCGGTGGGTCGACATGGTAGACGGCATCAGTGGTTTTCGCCGAAGCCATGTGGTGCGCGCCGGGGCAGACGCCGCAGATACGGGGCACGATGCGTGGCATTTCTTCCACCGGACGACCCTCGCAGAATTTCTCAAAACCGCGTAGTTCCGGTATCTGAAGATAAGCATTTTCCACGTCGCCAGCGGCATTGAGAAATATCTCTATCTTGCCGTGTCCTTCAAGTCGGGTAATGGGGTCGATGCTAATTTTCACCATATAATAAATCCTTTAGCTCTTAGGGAGTCTTTTTCTCTTTAAGAGTGATTCTGCCATACCAAAGCGGTAGAAAGTTCCCGCTGGGTCGACCACTTCCTCTAACATTTTATTAATTTCTTCGGGGGTTTCTCCCTGATAGATGGAAGCGATAGCGCTTAACATCTTGGCGCCCTGGTCGGCAACACCTTCCGGCGGACCGAAACAGCCGCGACAGGGCATATTGGCATTAACACAGCTCATCCCGCAGCCGCCGCGTGTGGCAGGACCGCAACAAATAATTCCTTGTTCCAGTAGACATTTCTTGGGGTCGGTGATAATTTCATGGGGGCGATAAAACTTGGTTATCTTCTTATTTTCTTTAATACGGTCGCAGTCGTCACAGCAGGTTTTGTCGGAAGCAATTATCGAGCCAACTTTTGGTAATTTGCCCGTGGCATAAAGGTCAACCAGCTTTAAAATAAGGGTTACGGGCGGAGGACAGCCGGGAACATAATATTCCACCGGTACCACCTGCGCCAGTGTCTTTACGGTATCAAATAATTCAGGCAGTTCCAATTCGCCCTCGTTTACTTTAGTTTCAACCTGCGGTAAGATTTTTTTCTCATTATTGTTGGAAGTGATTTCAATATAAACCCGTTGTAATATATCGTTACGCGTGGTGAAATTTGCCAGTGCCGGGATGCCGCCGAGGCAGGCGCAAGCGCCGAAAGCTACCAGCACTTTAGATTTTTGGCGTAAGAGTTTGGCGAGTTCTTCCTGTTCGGTGTTGCGGATAGCGCCGTTAAACAGGCATAAGTCGATGCTTTTATCCTGCATTTCTCTAATGTGGTGATATTTAAAGTCCATGGCGATGGGCCAGAGGATGACGTCAACCAGGTTGGCGATATCCAGTATTTTCTCGTTCGTATCGAGGATAGCCATATCGCAGCCGCCGCAGGAAGCCGCCCAATAGATTGCCAGTTTCGGTTTAGCCATTGGCGCCGTCTCCATTCCTGTCGAAGGGTCCCAGCTTCCTTACCTGCTCCGTCATTTCATTAACGAGGGCGGCAAAAAGGTCGCCCTCCGAGGCTGATATCCATTCCAGACGCACCCTTTCATCTTCAATGCCGAACTGCGCTAGCATTTTCTTGAGGAGGGGCATACGCCGGGCGGTCTTTTTGTTGCCGTCCTGATAATGGCAGTCGCCGATATGGCAGCCGCAAACGAGGACACCATCGGCACCCTGCTTAAAAGCTTCTAATATAAATGTTGGCTCAACGCGACCGGAGCACATGACGCGTACTATCCGGACGTTAGGAGCATATTTTTTCCGCGATGTGCCAGCGAGGTCAGCCCCGGTATAGGAGCACCAGTTGCAGAGGATACCCACAATCTTGGGTTCGAAGCTCATGACAGCACCCCCTCGATTTCCGCCATGATTTCTTCAGTGGTAAAGTGCCTGCCTTTGATGGCGCCGCTGGGGCAAGCTGCGACGCAGGTGCCGCAGCCTTTGCAGAGAGCCTCGTTAACTCGGCAGACCTTTTTCTCTTCATCGAAGCTAATGGCTTTATAAGGACAGAGGTCGATACATATTTTGCATCCAGAGCATTTTGCCTCGTCGATAACAGCGATGGCGGCTTCAATCTCGACCTTGCCTTTAGCGATTAGTGCCAGCACCCGAGCCGCTGCGGCCGATGCCTGGGCGACGGTATCCGGGATGTCCTTGGGACTCTGGCAACAGCCGACGATATAAACGCCGTCCGTGGTGGTAGCCACGGGGTCAAGCTTGGGGTGTTTTTCCAGCAAGAAGCCATCGGCTTTGCGACTCAACGTTAAAATCCTGGCGAGTTGTTCGGTATCGGGGCGGGGCTCAAGAGCGCAACTTAAAATAACCATATCTACGGAGAGACGCCGATTACGGCGTACCAGCGTGTCTTCCACCATGACTACCAGCCTGCCTTTTTCTTCGGGAGTTTCAGTTAAATCAGTAACCTCGGCAGCCTTGCCGCGGATAAAGTTAACCCCTTCCTCCTGTAAGCGCTCGTAGAACTCTTCGTAGCCGGAGCCGGCACAGCGCATATCGATATATAGCTGGTAAACTGCCGCCTCTGGCAATTTCTCCCGCAATAAATGGGCAAACTTAAGCGAGTACATACAGCATACCCGCGAGCAATATTTATGATAATTAGTATCGCGGCTGCCGATACAGTGCAGGATAGCGACAGTCTTCGGCTCGGAGCCGTCTTTAAGTACCACCTTGCCGCCGGTGGGACCGGAGGCGTTGGTCAGTCTTTCGAACTCCAAGCCGGTATAAACATTATTTAAGCGACCGTATCCCAGCTGGTAAATCTTGGCGGGGTCGAACTGTTGGAAACCGGTAGCGACGATAATGTTGCCGATTTCAATTTCTATAATTTCATCTTTTTGGTCAAAATTAATGGCTTCCGCCTCGCAGCCGAGTTGACCCTGCTTGGGGATGCCTTTTTGACATAAGCGGCAGACATCTTTCTTGCCTTCAGCCAAGCCTTTAAGGTGACGGCAGTTCTTAGCGTCTATAATAGCTTTATTGGGGACGGCGTAAGGGGAGGGGATATAGATAGCCTTGCGCTTGCCCAAGCCGCAGTCGAACTCATTGGGCACGGAGGTGGGGCAAATTTCAGAGCAGCGCCCGCAGCCGGTGCATTTGACCGAATCGATATATCTAGCCTTTTTCTTGATTTTAGCCTTGAAGTTGCCGATATAGCCGGATAATTCGACTAGCTCGCTGTAAGCTAATAAGTCAATATTACGATTTTGTCCGACGCTGGTCATCTTGGGCGTTAGAATACAGGCGGCGCAATCAAGGGTGGGGAAGGTTTTATCGAACATCGCCATATGTCCGCCGATGCTGGCATCTTTTTCCAGAAGGTAAACCTTATGACCTGAATCGGCGATTTCTAAAGCCGCCTGAATGCCCGCCACCCCTCCGCCAATGACGAGCGTAGAGGGATTCATGGCTACTTCTTTGGTTTCCAGAGGCTCTTGTAAGGCAACGCGGTGGACGGCGGCGCTGACCAGGGCTTTGGCTTTTTCCGTCGCCATATCTTTATCAGTATGCACCCAAGAGCACTGCTCGCGGATATTCGCCATTTCAAAAAGGTACTGATTTAAACCGGCATCCTGGCAGGCGCGACGGAAAGTAGGCTCGTGCATCCGTGGCGAGCAGGAGGCGACGACGACGCGGTTCAAACCCAGTTTTTTAATATCCTCTTTTATCAGGTTCTGGCCGGGGTCGGAGCACATGTATTTATAGTCGCGCGCAACCGCAACGTTAGGTAGACTGCGGGCGAATTCGGTTACTTTGGAGCAATCGACAATGCCGGCGATATTGCTGCCGCAGTGGCAGATATAAACACCGATTTTTGGCTCCATTTTCACTCCTTAAATAAACTTTGCCAGGGCTTTTTTCACCGGCACGATGCTGGTTTTTAGTCCCAGGTCTTTTTCATCGAGACCGAAAGCCACACCCATCAACTGGGTAAAGAACAGGACTGGTAAATGATAATTGGTCTTATATTTCCGGTTTACCATCGCTTGATAAGCATCTACATTCAGCTGGCATAGCGGGCAGCCGGTAACCATTACTTCCGCCCCGTTACTGACGGCTGATTCCAACAGCTTTTTTATCAACTCCAGCGATGCATCTTCCTCGGAAATAATGAGAGAACCGCCACAGCAGGCGCTCTTGAACGGGAAGTTCACAGGTGTTGCCCCTAGAGCTCTAACCAGTCTATCCATATACCTGGGGTTTTCAGGGTGGTCACGTCCGAAAATAGGGCGTACTTCCTGGCAGCCGTAGTAGCAAGCCACTTTTAAATCTGTCAGGCTCTTTTTAACTTTATTCATAACGGCTTCGTAGCCGACATCATTGACGTAAACATCGAGCACCTTGCGCACTTTGACTTTACCGGTGTAGGTAAGGCCGCCAGCCGCTAAAGCCTCATCTACTTCTTTTTTTACTTTAGGATACTCATGCAGGTACTGATTGGTGCGACTTAAAAATACGTAGCAGGAACTGCACGGAGCGATTAAATCGCCATTCATTTTCTCCGCCAGCGCCAGGTTGCGGGCGCAAACGGCAAAGGAAGCCTGTTCGTGAAGGGTATCATAGGGTACGGTGCCGCAACAGTTCCAATCCGGGATTTCCTTGAATTCTAAATCCAATACCTTATTTACGGCATTAATCGACCAGTCGAATGCCCGGCCGAAGCCTTCAGGAGAGAGGCCGCACCCTGGAAAGTAAGAATACTGTTTCACCAGGTACCTCCGTTAGACTCCGCTTTTTTAATGATAGCCTTAAGTTGCTTGATGCCCTCCGGCTTCATTTTGTCTATTTTTATTGATACACGTTTATGCAGGAATAAATTGATGGCTATGGGAAGCATTGTTAGTGCCTTAAATGGATTGGTGCGCAGGTAGTAGCTGACCATCATCCAAAGTTCGGATATTCGCCCGCCTCTAAGGATAAATCTATTAAAGCCCTTGTACATCCTCGGTGTGGTGGTGTGTTTATTAGTGATATTGCTGCGAGCGGAAAGACTTTCTAAAACATGCATCAAACGGGTTATTTTGACATCTCTGGGGCAGCGTACGACACATAAATAGCAGGAAAGGCAGAGCCACATGCTATTGGCGGATAGTACTTTTTCCCGCATGCCGGCCCGTGCCATAGCGATGAGGTGAGAAGGGGAATAATCCATCTTATAGGCATTAGGGCAGGAAGCTGTGCAGGTGCCGCACTGGATACATACTTTTATATCTTCCCCGCCTGGTATCGAGCATATTTCATCGATAAACGTAGCTTTTTTAGCTTCGGGCATTAAGTTCTCCCTGAAGAACGGTATATAAAAAGGTTTTCCTTATTGTTTCCCTATTATTAATTATAGTATAAAAGTGTCACAAGTTAAATAACAGGTAGAAAATACCTAATTTAAAGGCTTTTTGATATCCGGTAGGCAGAATCATAGCTATGAGCAAGCAACCATACGCAACGTTGACCGGAAAATATGCCGATGGTACAATATTTTCACCATCGAGGATATTAGGCTATGTTTAAAGTCGTGATACCGATGTACGGTCTACGCCGCGAAATTACGGAAAAACGCGAGGTTGAAGTAGAACTGCGCGATGGGGCGACGATGTCGGAGGTAATCGCGGCGATGAAAAAGCAAATACCTTCCTTGGAAGGGCCGGTTATCCGCCGCGGTGAAAACCGCCTCGTCGAGCAGTACAAATTTAACGTCAATGGTAAATTTTACTTCGATGGTCAGGATTTCGAATTGCATAAGGGCGACCGCATTGCGTTACTGGTGCCTATGACCGGCGGATAAATTTCATCATTTAATAATTTAAGTTTAGTGTCTACTAAAGGAGTATATTATGGCGGAAAATAAGTTAACCCCTACTTACGAAGTGCTAAGTCCCTGGGCGGAAGCCGACCCCATTCCACTAAAAGGTCTTTCACCACGACTGGATAAACTGGACGGCAAGAAAATCGGCTTACTATGTAATAATAAGCGCGCCGCCCCTCTTATTCTTGATGTGACGGAAGCGCTAATTAAAGAAAAATTCCCCACCGCCAAGATTAGTAAATTCTTCGCCCGTTCATTCTCCGTGTCCTCTCTAGAAAAGGACAGGGAAGGGGAGTTTGACGACTGGCTCAAGGGAGTGGATGCGGTTATCGCCGCCGTGGGCGACTGAGGGGCATGTACCAAGTACCTTGTGTACGACGCAATTTATATCGAGGCTAAAGGCAAACCCACAGCAACCTATGTCTTCGAACATTTTCATAACGACGCCATGTCCGCGGCATCCAGTAAAGGCATGCCGGTAATTAGAGTTGTGCCGGAGAACATCGTCTCCGAGTCCACCGTCGAAGAGGATATCGAAGCCGCCGTTAAAAAAGCATTTAGTAACGTCCTCGCTGTTTTAACCAAACCGTTGACCGACGAGGAAAAAGCGCCCAAGCGCCGCGAACCGGAGAATCCGCCACGCCTTATTTTCAAGGGCACCCTAGCGGAGATTAACAGGTTTTTCTACCAGCGAGGCTGGACAGATGGTCTCCCCATTATCCCTCCCACCGAAGAAGCTGTTGCCGAAATGATGACCGGCACCGACCTTCCCGCCGACCACCTGGTAGAAAAGCTGGAACCACGCTTGGGCAAAGCCACGGTTGAGAAAATAGCTATAAATGCCGTTATGGCGGGCTGTCTGCCGACCTATATACCATTACTCATCGCTGGCGTACAGGCTTTAGCGTCAAACCCTGTCTGCGGTATGATGGCAGCCAGCACCGGCTCATTCTCGCCCTTCTGGTTTATTAATGGGCCTATCGCTAAAGATATCAACCTCCGTTCGACCTATGGCGCCGCCAGTCCGGGTGATATCGCAAATGCTTCCTTCGGGCGGGCGATGGGTTTAATAACAAAAAACATCCGCGGCATCCGCAAGCAAATCGAGGATATGGGCGTCCTGGGTAATCCCGGCAAGTACTCCTTTGTAACAGCGGAAAACGAGGAAAACAGCCCCTGGGAGCCTTTTCATGTCGAGCGGGGCTTTAAGAAAGAAGACAGCACCCTTTCCCTGATGTTCCCGCAGTCTTACCAGCAGATGATGCCCTTCGGTACGGACGCTAAAGGCATACTGGCGACCGTAGTTGGAAGTCTTGTGCCGGCGCGTATGGGTGCTTTCGGTTTACTGCTAACCCCCACCAACGCCGGTTCACTGGCTAAAGATGGCTGGAGTAAGAAAAAGGTTAAAGAGTATATCATTAAAAACGCCGTCGTGCCCGAGGGTTATTATAAAAGGCTCGGTCTGGACGACAGCAAACCTTTCGACCGTGGTAATGTAGTGATAACCGGCGCGGCAAATAAAGATGCTATTCTAGTGCCCAACCCACGCGACCCCGACCCCGTGCAGATTTTTGTTTACGGCGGCTTTGGCTCATGGATGGGCTTATTGCAGGGCGGTCCCCCACCGATTACTAAAAAGGTAGAGCTACCGAAGAACTGGGCGCAGCTCGTTAAAAAATACAAAAACGTCGTGCCTAATTACTTAAGATACTAAGTTTACAGCCTAAATACATAGCTAAAAAGAGAGGGAACGTCCCCCTTTTTCAGTGTTGGCTTTCTATCCAGGCTGTGATGTCATCGACTACGGTCTTGGCGACATTGCCGGGCTGCTGATATTCCGAAGGGGTTGATTTACCAGTGCCGCTGATGAAAAGATGGTTGAGGTCGGGGTATGTTTTATAGGTGATATTTTTCTTCTCCTTTAGGCCGTCGACCCACGCGTTGAAGTCCTTCATAGTAACCTGATAATCTCTTTCTCCTTGAAGGATGAACATTGGCACGGCTAAACTCATAGCTGTAGCGATTACGTTATATTCCGCCAGGTCCTCCCAGTAAGCTTTACCCGCCCCCATAACAACCTCGCCTTCTCTGATATCCAGCTCTTTAATTTTTTTTACTTGTTGTTCGATGGCTTTAATCTGTACGGCTACGCTAGTGTTGGGTGTCCCGGCCAGAGAAGCCAGGTAGTTATATTGGTCCAAGATAGCGTCGCCTAGATTTCTCGTAAGTCCGGCGAGGATAATTAAACCTTTAATCCGGCCGTCTTGAGAGGCGATTCTGGGGGCAAGCATGGCACCCAGACTGTGCCCCAGGACGTAGATACGCTGGGTATCGATCCCTTTGGTTTCAGCAAGCAGAGTAACACCAGCCAGTGCGTCGTCAATGGTCTCTTCTTGCACAGTCAGAGAATTGATAGTAGCGGCTGTTTCTTGAGGATATTGCTTGGTCCTTTTTTCATAACGGAGTACAGCGATGTTCCTGGAAGCCAAGCCCCAGGCAAGGTCCTTGAAGGGCTTATTAGCGCCCACAGTCTCATCCCTGTCATTGGGACCGGAGCCGTGCACCAGTACTATAGCCGAGAAGGGTCCTTCACCTTTAGGCATGGATAACGTCGCTGGTAAAAGCCATTTACCAGTTCCGATAGTAACCTCGGTTTCGGTAAACAAGTCGGCATCAGCATACTCAGGAGGGCTGTAGTTTGGTGCAGCACTTGAGGGCCGGAAAAACAAACCGGCTATTTTCTTTTCGGCATTGTAGGTTAGCTGAATATCGAGCGCTGCTTTGCCAAATTTGCAGGTGACAAATACCAGTGCAGAGTCATTCATTTGACTGGTTCTGGTACCGATAACATTCTCGAAAGTGCCTACTTGAGAAATTATGGCATTCCATATCTCTTGAAGCTTAGCAGGTGGTACTTGTTCTGACATGGTTTTGTCAAAGAATTCTACCGCCTTCTCGAATTGTTTTTTCACTACAAGGTTCACCCATTCTACAGCCTGTTGTTCCAGCTGGTTCAAATTATTCTTCATCTAATTCTCCCTTCCTGCGGTATATGGTTGACAACCCATTCTATTTTTAAAAAGTTTTAAGACAGCGAGGGATAATTTTCTTTTTATTACAAATACTATCATAATATTCAAACCACATATATTCAAGCTGTTTTTAGAGTATCCGGTTTAACCACGTCCCAGCCGATAAGCCGGTTAGGCGGTACTAAGTCAACCGCCCCTTTTTATTTTGATTATAATGTTCAGTGTTGACAAAACATATTGAAAGTATTATAGTGTTCATTAGTAAGAATATGGGAGGATATTATGGATATTTCTAATGCCGAACGAAGTTTTATCGAAGAAGTTGGGGTGGTTTTCGAGCAGACTGGTCTACCGAGAATGGTCGGCAGGCTTTTCGGCTGGCTGCTTATTTCCGACCCTCCCTATCAATCCCCTGGCGAATTAGCCGAGGTATTACAAGCCAGCAAAGGCTCCATCAGCACTTCCGTCAGGTTAATGACACAGCTAGGCTTTATCGAACGGCATGTTATTCCCGGTTCGCGTCACGACCATTTTCGGTTACAAAAAGACGCTATTCAAAAAGTCATTAAACACGGCTTAGAACAAGAGATAACGATGTTCAAGGCACTCTCGGAACGCAGCCTTGAAATGATGAAAGATATACCAGCGAAAAGAAAAACCTGGCTTAAAGAAATGCAGAGTCGTTATACCTACCTGGAAAAAGCCTTCCCGGCTCTGTTAGAGAAATGCGATAGCGAGTGAAACAGGTTTCACGTTTTTAGGTACCCCCGGATTATTAGTGATACTTGAGTTTTAAATATACCAGAAACAGCGCGCTGATAAGCGGTAGTATATTCATATAAAGTACATAATACTCTGGCTTTGTAATCCCATATAAAATTAGAAAAAGCGATTGCGCCGAAACGAAATACAAAAACATCAAGGATAGGTCCGTCGTTTTTTTAGTGGTAAAGCTCCGGTAGGCTTGGGGGATAAAGCGGACCGAAGTGAATATCCCGGCTATCACCCCGAAAATTGACGCCAAATCCATACTTACTCTCCTTGTTAATACTAGTGGTTTTATTCTTACTTGTAGTATAATCTCTCCTGCGTTAGGTATTCAACAAAACCTTTATAGCCAAATATTTAATCAGTATAGTATTGACAAAACATACTAAAAGTATTATAATATATAAAAATAAAGAAAAAGGAGGATAAAAAAATGTACTGGATTTATATCGTAATAGGTGTCATTCTTTTACTGCTTCTGCTCTCGTTAAGGACGGTCAGACCCGTTAACCGCGGTCTGGTGGAAAGGTTTGGTAAATATAATAGGTTCGTGATGCCAGGCCTGCTCTTCCTTATTCCCTTCGGCATCGAAAGGCTCCTCAGGGTCAACATCACGGAAATGATGGTTGATGCCGGTGGGCAGGAAATTATAACCAGAGACAGTCTGAACGCCCAGGTGGATGCCCAAGTTTACTTTAAGGTAAAATCCGACGAAGAAAATGTGAAGGCTTCCGTGTACAATGTCTATAACTACAAGATTCAGATAGTAGCCCTAGCCAGAACCACCCTAAGGAACATAATTGGTACGATGAACCTGATGGAAGCCAATAGTGAGAGAGGCAAGATAAACAAATCCCTCTATGACCAACTCACTGTTGAGACTAAGAGTTGGGGAATTGAAATCGTCAGAACGGAACTGAAGGAGATCAATCCTCCAGGAGGGGTGCAGGAGGCAATGAACAACGTTGTCGTTGCTAATAACCAGAAAATAGCAGCTGTTGACTTTGCAACTGCTACTGAAACGAAGGCAGATGGTGAGAAGAGAGCCAAGATCAAGCAGGCTGAAGGGGAGAGGCAAACTCTTATCCTAAAGGCTGAAGGTGAGGCGCAGGCTATCAAGCTGGTTAACGAGGCAGCCAACAAGTACTTCATCGGCAACGCTCAAACGTTACGGAAACTAGAAGCGGTAGAAAAATCTTTAACTACCAATTCCAAGGTAGTGCTGCCAGCTAGCCAAAGCCTGGTGAACGTCATTGGTGATTTAGCCGGTATAAGCAATAAAAAGACGGAAAAATAGAACGATACAACGACAAGAGAAGTAGAGGGGGCGTTAAGTCCCCCTCTTTCGCTTCATAAATTATTATAATAATTAAGTTCGATTTAAAACTTGAAAGCCATTTCCTCGAGGAAGATAGTTTAATTCAAATGAACTTGGTAAAGGATTTTGAGCATTGTTATTCCTAATACAAAACAGTTGCCACCACAGTGTTTGATTCGAATCATTGGGATTGATATTTTTCTTTTGAATTATTTGGTGCCATATAACAACGCCACTCACTAAGGGTGCGGATTTTAGAGCTTGAGCTATACTTTGACCGAGATTGAAAAACTGATTTAGACCGTAGAAATCGGGCGTGTATAAATAAATCACAGCAGGAGAGTTTTGTGTCAATTGTTTACGTGCATCATTAATAAGGTCATATATGGCATTAACATGATCAGGGGTTATTTCAAAATGTACGACAACAACTTTAGGATTTCGGTAATAAATTAAACCATTACGATTTTCCTTGTGACATTTATGGCATATTCCTACATAAGTAGTTTGATTACCTACACCACAATTAATCATAAAATTCCTAATTGGCTCAGGAACATGTTCTTCTGGACCGAAAGGTTCGAATGCGGTTGTTACTATATCTTTATCGTTAGGTAAGAGAATAGTTGTTTCAACTTCGAAGCTACCAATAGAACAAGAAAAAGCCTCACCTTTTAGTAATAATGCCTCTATACTTCTCACAAGATTAGGGATGACAGTTTTATTTGGTATTTGTTTTGTTGATATATATATCCCGTAATTAGTAGTTGAGTGGTCTAATAAGGAACTAACAAGGGAAATTATTTCTGAACGCATATCATCAATCAGAATAAATTGTGGTGTTATAATGTTTCTTGCTTTACATTCGATATATGCAGGAAGTCCTCCAATAGATATTTCAAAGTCAGGCGTGGCTGATTTACCAGCTTTTAATGAAATAATGGGTTGTTTTAGTATATTTACGTAAGACCAAGCAACTGTTGCTTCTATTTCCGTAGCACAAAATTCCGCAATGGATTGTTTTGACCGTTTTATAAGTTGGTTAAAGAAGACATCATCGGTGATAACTTTTCCATCTGAACGACGAGTCGGAAAATTAGATAATTCTCGCATAATCTTGGAGAAACTCAAAGCCCTTACTATATCTTGATTTACACTCGGATCTTTAGACGCATATAGAGCGCGTTTTAAGGGATGCATTTTTTCTTTGCAGTTATTGTTCCACTGTGGACCAAGCTGTACTTTCAGCCATTTTAAGAGAGTATTTACATCGGCATTTTCAGTATCAATTAAGTAGTTCATTAATATCTATTTTATATGGTAAAAAATAAAAAATAAATATGATTTTCTCATCTTCCTTATGATTTTTTAGTAGTTAACTTAAATAATTAAAATTTTCTCATCAGGGTAAAAACATTCTAGCAGTGTACTTCAGTGGGTGCAAGAGAAACGTTCTTATCACGAAAAGCTAGATTGGCTTGCGGTAAAAGTCGGTATAGTTTAAAATGTTAGCATAATTGAATATTGCCACTAGGGGAGCTGAATGGCTGAGAGTTCCCCCGATGAAGTCGGGGGACTGACCCTTTGAACCTGAACTCGGTAATGCGAGCGTAGGGAAGTGAAAACCAAAACCAGAAGTAGGTTCCCCTTAAGCTTCTGGTTTTAATATTTTTAGGAGGCGCGAATATGGCTGACATGCCGGAAATAGGTAAAATATCCCCGGAAATTTTTAGCGAGTTAATTTATCCGCGGCTGGGCGCGAAAAGCAAAAACATCTTGGTGGGACCGCAGCATGGCGTGGATGTAGGCATTGCGGAAATAGGGGGCAAGGCGGTATCATTCACCACCGACCCCGTTTTTATCGTGCCGGAATATGGTTGGGAGAGAGCCGCCTGGTTTGCTATCCATATCATTGCGTCGGACTCCGTTACCAGCGGGCTTAAGCCTAAGTTCTTAAGCATCGACCTTAACCTGCCGATGGAGATGACGAAAAAACAGCTGGAGATAACTTGGGATATCATTCACCGCGAGTGTGAAAAAATGGGGATAGCGGTAATCACCGGTCATACCGCCCGCTATGAAGGTTGCCATTATCCGATGGTCGGGGGCGCTACTCTTATTGGCGTTGGTGAACTTGATGAATACGTTACCCCTAAATTCTGTAAAGCCGGCGACAAAATAATCATTACCAAAGGTCCGGCCATCGAAGCGACTGGCATTTTTGCCGCGATGTTACCTGGTGTCATTACCGAAAAATATGGTACGGAGCTTAACCATAAAGCTCAACAGGTCTTTTATAAAATGACCGTCGTCGAGGACGCCATAACCGCGGTCAGTGTTGGCGTTCGGGATAAGGGTGTTACTGCCATGCACGACGCTACCGAGTGTGGCATTTGGGGCGGATTATACGAAATCGCTCAAGCCTCGGGGTTAGGCGTGAGGGTGGAAAAAGAAAAAATCGTGGTTGAGGAATCAGTCGAAGAGGTTTGTCGTTTATTCGGCATCGACCCTTATGCCTCTATCAGCGAAGGTACATTGATAATTGCCTGCAAAGAACGTAAAGCTGCGTCGGTAATCGAAGCGCTGACGCAAAAGGGCATTAAATCATCAATCGTCGGCAAGCTGACGCAATCGGACAAAGGCATGGTGTTAGTAGAAAACGGTAAAGAAAAGAAGCTGGAACACCCCATTGTTGACCCGTTCTGGCGGGCTTTCTACGGGGCGCTGGAGAAATATAAGACCACTTAATTAAGTTAAGCAATCCTATTTGTTCTACGTCTGTCATCCTGAGCGAGGCGAAGGATCTCGGGGTGGTGTTGTTTTCCTTTCGTAGAATGTGTTTATCCTCCGCCGCCCCGAGATTCTTCAGTCGCTTTGCTCCTTCAGAATGACAAACAGGGCGCAATGAGATAAAAGTCATTTCCATTAGCCTCGGCATAAGATTATGCTTATAATGAGTGTTGGAGAAAGTATGTATGAACAAAGTATATTTGGATAATACTGCCGGCGCGCCCGTTCTCCCGGAAGTTAAACAGGCGATGTTGCCTTATTTTGGAGAAATTTTTGGCAACCCCCAGTCTTTACATGATTGGGGTGATACGGCGCGGCAAGCTGTGGATAATGCGCGGGAAAAGGTAGCCAGTCTTATCGGCGCCAGTCCTGAGGAAATTATATTTACCAGCGGCGGCACCGAGAGCAATAATCTAGCTGTTAAAGGTATTGCATTGGCTCAGCAGTCTAAGGGCAAACATGTGGTGGTCTCCGCAATAGAACATTTTTCAGTCCTGCACTCTGCCAGAACGTTAGAAAAATGGGGCTTCGAGGTTACCGAGGTACCGGTAGATAAATACGGCGTCGTCAATCCCGATGATGTGAAGAAAAGTATTAGAAAAGATACCGTTCTGGTTTCTATCATGCACGCCAACGGCGAGATAGGCACCATTGAGCCGATTAAAGAAATCGCGGCCATCACCCGGGAAATGAAAATCTCTTTACATACAGACGCCGTTGCGACCGCGGGGACAATACCAGTCAACGTTAACGATCTTGACGTGGACGCTTTAAGCTTGGCCGGCAACCAGTTCTTCGGCCCTAAAGGAACCGGCGCTTTGTGGGTGCGCAAGGGTTTGAGGCTGATGCCTCTCCTCGATGGCGGTATACAAGAAGGTGGGCGTCGGGGTGGCACTGAAAATGTGCCGGGCATTGTCGGATTGGGTGTAGCGGCGGAAATCGCGGCGGCGCAAATGCAGTCCCGGATAAACCAGCTGACGCCTATGCGCGACTATTTACTCGATGAGTTGCCGCGCCGGGTCGGGCATGTGGTAGTCACCGGTCATCAGCAGAATCGTTTGCCAGGGCATGCCAGCTTTTGTGTGGAGTTCATCGAGGGGGAAGCCATGCTGATGCTCTTAAACAGCAAAGGCATCGCCGTTTCCAGCGGTTCAGCCTGCACCTCGCGGGCGCTTAAGGCGTCCCATGTGCTTATAGCGTTAGGTCTTTCTCATGAAATTGCCCAGGGCTCGATACTCTTTACCCTGGGGTTGGATAACACTAAAGTAGATATTGAATATGTTCTGGAGACCATGCCACCAGTCGTTGACAGGCTGCGGAAAATGTCTCCGCTCTATGATAAATACGTAAAAGCTGACAAAGGAGGATAACATGCCGGTATATAACGAAAAAGTAATGGACCATTTCATGAACCCGCGTAACGTGGGTGAAATTGAAAACCCGGATGGCGTCGGTGAGGTAGGTAATCCCGTCTGTGGGGATATGATGACCTTCTATATCAAGGTCAAGGACAACAAACTCGCAGATGTTAAGTTCAAAACCTTCGGATGCGGGGCGGCTATTGCTGTTTCAAGCATGGTCAGTGAGATGGCCATGGGCATGACGCTGGAAGAAGCGATGAAACTCACTCCCGCAGCGGTGGCGGACAACCTGGAAGGGCTGCCTCCAAATAAGATGCACTGCTCCAATCTAGGCGCCCAAGCTTTACATGAGGCAATCAAACAGTACCAGGGCAAGCAAAAAAAGAAGCTGAAATAGACAACAGCCAGGATACCGCTAAAGATGAAGCTCATACCTGCCCCTATTGTGAAGAAGAGATAGCTGACGCAGCTTTCCCATACTGTCAGGCCTGCACTATAAAAGACAAGGAAACCGTAGACGGAGGCTAGAGATATGGCGAAGCAGGAAAAGACCACCAAAAAAGAAAAAATGACCATCGTCGTCTTCAGCGGCGAACTGGATAAAGCCCTGGCGGCTTTTATACTGGCGACCACCGGCGCTAGCATGGGGATGGATGTCAGCATGTTTTTCACCTTCTGGGGATTGAATATCCTTAAGAAAAACAAGGGTGGGCCGGGTGGCAAGGGGATACTGAAAAAGATGCTCAACTTTATGAACCGGGGCGGTTCAAAACGGTTAAAGCTCTCGAAGTTCCATATGTTTGGCATGGGCACGGCGATGATGAAGAAGTTCATGAAGGAAAGCCACCTGCCTTCTATCGACGAGTTCATCCAGATGGCAAAGGACATGGGTGTGAAAATGGTTCCTTGTTCCACATCTTGTGGGGTGATGGGCTTGGGTGAAGGCGCCTTCCGTGAAGAGGTTGGCAGCCTGGCCGGTGCCGCCTTTTTCCTGAACGAAGCCCGCCAGTCCAAAGTGACCCTATTTATTTAGTTGTGAGGAGCGAAATATGAAAGCAGACCAGACTTTAGACTGCGTGGGTTTGTATTGTCCCATGCCTATCGTGAAAACGGCGCAGAAAATCAAAGAGCTTAAGACAGGTGAGGTGTTGGAGGTGATGGCTGATGATAAAGGCATCAAGCAAGACATGCCCGCCTGGGCGCAGGCTACGGGCAACGAATTTTTAGGTGTAGAAGAATCTAACGGAGAAATTAAAGTTTACGTTAGAAAGAAAAAGTGATAATTGAATGCCGTTCGTGACGTGAAAAAAGAGGGGGCAATAAAAAGCCCCCTCCAATTATTTCTACTAGTTAAGTTTTACATTATCGGCATGTATTTCTTGAGTTCATACTCGGTAACTTGCGTGCGGTATTCGTCCCATTCTTTTTTCTTGTTTTCAATAAAGGAATTGAAAACATGCTCACCGAGGGCTTCTCGCACTAGTTTGCTGCCTTCCGTTAACGTGATAGCTTCGTCCAGGCTGCCCGGAAGCATACTGATGCCGTGTTTTTTCCTTGCTTCGGCACTCATTTCGTACACATTTGCCTCGATAGGAGCTGGAGGGGTCAGGTTATTCTTGATGCCATCCAAACCGGCGGCTAACATGACGGCGAAACAGAGGTAAGGATTACAGGCAGGGTCGGGCGACCGGAATTCAATGCGCGTGGCTTTTTCACGTCCAGGGCGATATTCCGGCACACGGATTAGGTCGGAACGATTACGCCTTGCCCAGGAGAGGTAAACGGGGGCTTCATAACCCGGTACCAGACGTTTATAAGAGTTGACCCATTGATTGCAGACGGCAGTAATCTCCGGCGCGTGCTTAAGCAAGCCAGCGATATAACTCTTGGCTTCCTTGGAAAGGCTATAGGCATCCTTGGCATCGAAGAAAGCGTTTTTCTCGCCCTTGAATAATGATTGATGCACATGCATACCGGAGCCATTGATACCGAAGACCGGCTTAGGCATAAAGGTGGCGTAAACGCCATTCTTTAGCGCAACCTCCTTAACCACCAGGCGGTAGGTCATCACGCTATCTGCCATGGTGAGAGCATCCGTATATCTCATATCAATTTCGTGTTGGCTATTGGCGACCTCATGATGAGCATATTCCACACCAATGCCCATTTTTTCCAATTGGATAACGGTATCCCGTCGTAACTCGATAGCAGCGTCGTGGGTGGTAAGGTCGAAATAGCCACCTTGGTCAAGGAACTCAGTGCTGTTGCCGTCTTTAAAATAGAAGTATTCAAGCTCGGGTCCGACGTAGTAGGTATAACCGAGGTCAGCTGCTTTTTTCAGGTTCTTTTTCAGGACATAACGGGGATCGCCTTCAAAAGGCTGACCTCCCGGCATGAGGACGTCACAGAACATGCGGGCGGTAGCGCGATGGTCTGGCGGATTCCAGGGCAACAGCTGCCAGGTATCCGGGTCGGGCATGGCGACCATATCACTTTCATCGATACGGGCGAACCCCTCTATCGAAGAACCGTCAAAACCCATCCCTTCCTCTAATGCCCCTTCCAGTTCTTCAACGGTAATAGCGAAACTCTTGAGTATTCCTAGAATGTCGGTAAACCAAAGCCAGATAAATTTAACATCATGCTCCTTAGCCATCTTGAGGATGTACTCATTGGCTTCGGCTTTACTCCTTTTCTTCATCGCTCCCTCCTAATACGCCGTTATAACAACATTTAACCAATAGATATTTACATTATACACCTAATTATTAACGACAGGAATATGCCCTGTTTATAAATGATTTTGTTTATATATTTTACGTTTATGATAAGTTTGAATTCGATATTAACAAAACGTTTAGAGAATTTATGAAAATATTTATGATCTGTTTACTTTTTTACGAATAATATTAATTGAAATATCTAACTAATAAAACTCTTATGAAAAGACGCATTATCAGGCGAGTCAGGTCTGTCAGTTCAGCGGCTGGTGTCGCTCAAGGTCAACCGGGGGGATTGAAGTTATTAACCAATGATATTTTGAAACAATTCAATCCTTCCATACTTGGTTTGGGCGATGTTAATACACCTTGTCAGGAAATAGAAGCCATCGCCGCCGTATTTGACCTCTCCGGTTTTACCACATTTTGTAATCAGGTTGATGCTTATTTGGCTATCCCATCGTTTCTCAATAATTTCTTCGAATGGCTTTTTGGCAGTATCGTCTATGGTCTCACTGATGAGGAAGGCAATCGCACTTATTTTTGGGCAGACCTGCCGATACTTGTAAAATTCACTGGCGACGGCATTCTCGTTGTTTGGAACTCCCATAAAATGAAGGAAGACCAAATTTGCCGTTTAGCTGCCACCCTTTACAATATCTGTAATGCCTACCGACAGGATTTTTATCCCCAGATAAACAGCATAGTTAATAAACCGCCAACTGTACTCCGCTGCGGTTTAGCGAGAGGGAAAGTTTTTAGCGTAGGCAATGGCAACGATTATATCGGTCATTGTATTAATACTGCTTCAAGACTTTCAGGTCTCACTCCTTTAACTATTTGTTTCCCCCACCGCGGATTTGCGGTACAGGAATATATGCCTCCGGAATATGCGCGGCTTTTTGTGTTAAAGAATGTTGCTATCCGCGGCGTCGGTGAAGACGAGCGGATATGGGTAGTTAAAGAAGAATTTGATAATTTGTCGGAAAGAAACAAGGCTATGTTTCGCAGCTCTGAAAGCGTGACTGTATAAGCAGCCGCTATCCGACTGCGAGAAAAAGGGGAACGACAATGGTTAATAGTTTAGAAAAAACAGGATTTAGAAAAATATTTCCAGGCAACACCGAGCGGGATAATATCATGCGTTTAGAGTTGCTTTGTGGCGCTGACAAAGAAACGGAAAATGATACGCGGTTGTCGGATTTGCTGGAACAGGTTATCATGATGACCCAGCGTACGCTTAATGCCGAGGCGGCTTCGGTGCTTTTATTCAGGGATAATGACCAGGAGTTATATTTCGAAGCTGTTACTGGTCCTGTCGGCAAAGCGTTGCGGCAAGTAAGATTAAGCTCTCAATACGGCATTGCCGGTCAGGTAGTACGCACCGGCAAACCACTGATTGTAAATGATGTTACTCGTAGCACGAATTTTCATAAGGTCATTGACGATACTACCGGTTTTTATACTAAATCGTTGGTTTGCGCCCCTCTAAGCATCGGTCGTAAAGTTCTTGGCGTAATTGAAGTGCTCAACAAATGCGAAGGAAGAACTTTCGACGAGGATGATATGGAAACCGTTGTTTCCGTGGCTAATACTACCGCTATGGCGGTTGAAAATACCCGAATCCGCCAAACTTTAATGGAAGCCTACAAAAATACCATTGTGGCGCTGGCGGCAGCTGTTGATGCCAAAGACCCTTATACACGGGGTCATTCTGAAAGAGTAATGGGATACGCATCCAAGGCTGGCATAGTGCTTTCCTTCTCTGCTGATGAGATAGAGACGCTGGAATACGCAGGCATCCTCCATGATATTGGCAAATTAACTATTGATTCCAGTGTGTTGACCAAGTCTGAACCTTTAACATCAGGAGAATGGGAGATAATGCGTACCCATCCAGTTACCGGGGCGGACCTTTTAAGAGAGATTCCTTTTTTGGAAAATGCTGCCGAGCTTGTGCTTAGCCACCATGAAAGGTACGATGGCACGGGTTATCCCAAGGGACTAAAAGGTGACGATATACCCTTAGGCGCCCGCCTCATTGCCGTGGCTGAAGCTTTTGACACCATGACTACCGACCGGGCTTACCGCTCGGCTTTGCCTATTGATATAGCCGTTAAAGAGCTCAACATTTGCGCCGGCACTCAATTCTGTCCTATGGCGGTTAAAGCCTTAATTGAAGGACTACGCCTCAACGAGTGTGGCAAGTAAATTGAGCTAGAGTCACCCGCACTTCAGAGTAACAATCTCTACCATAGCTTTAAGGTATCTCTTTTTGCCATTTTTACTTTCCCTTTGATAATTTCCGTTGTGCTCCTATGTATTCCAGCTTGAAATAAATACCGCTATTTGGTAATAATAGGTAGGGAATTTTCCTTTTATAGTACGACGGCCAGTTTGGCTTGCCTTTTCCTCTGAAACTGCGCCGCTTTCTCACGCAGAGAGGACAGTTTAGCGAGGGACATAATGAGCGTTAAAGAAGACAGTACAAGCACGAAAATAGCCAGTCTGCCGGATGAAAAAGATATTACGGATGCCGTAGCTAAGGTACTGTCATCTTATAAAGGAGAAAAAGCCGAATTAATCCCTATCCTGCAGCAGGTGCAGCAGAAGCTAGGTTATTTGCCGCTAGTGGCAATGAAAAGTATCTCCAGTTTTGTCAGAATGCCGGAAAGCACCGTCTTCGGTGTGGCAACGTTCTACGCCCAGTTCAAATTCAAGCCTGTGGGACGCAACATTATTAAGGTCTGCCGCGGCACGGGCTGCTATGTCAAAGGGTCGCCGCGTATCCTCGAGGAATTTGAAAAACAGCTTGGCATTAAAGACGGCGGCACCACCAAGGACATGGAATATTCACTGGAAACAGTCGCTTGCTTTGGTTCTTGCGCCCTGGCGCCCGTCGTCGTCGTTAATGATAGGGTGTACGGTCGCATGACGCCGGAAAAAGCCAGGGAGCTGATTAAGGTCAAGGGGACGGCATGAATTTTGAAGAACTAAAAAAGAAAGCCGAAAAGCAGTGGCAGGCAGCGCAAAAAAGCGCTAAGACCCGTATTAATATTGGTATGGGCACTTGCGGTATTGCTGCCGGCGCTGAAGCCGTTCTGGCTGCCCTCCAGCAAGAGTTAAAAAAGAATAATCTTGAAATGGATATTATTCAAGTTGGCTGCATCGGTTTTTGTTATGCCGAGCCGATAGTGGAAATAACCAAGCCCGGCAATGCGAGCATTTTCTATGGCAACTTAACACCGGAATTGATGGCGGAAATCGTCCGCGACTATCTTGTCGGTGATAATCCGCGTCCCGACCTGGCTCTAGGTTATCGCGGCGAAGGCTCAAGCGACGGAATTACTCCACTAGCCGAGTCTCCCGTATTTAAACCTCAAGTGCGTCTCGTTATGCGTAACTGTGGCAATATCGACCCCTCATCTATCGACCATTATATCGCTAACGGCGGATATTCCGGACTCCAACGTGCTCTAAAGATGAAACAACAGGAAATTATTGATGAAATTAAAAAGTCGGGACTCCGCGGTCGGGGCGGTGCCGGCTTTCCTACCGGTAATAAGTGGCAGTTCTGTCATGATGCCAACGGCTCGCCGAAATATATTATCTGTAACGCCGATGAAGGCGACCCTGGCGCTTTTATGAACCGCGCTGTTTTGGAGGGCGACCCACACGCTGTGCTGGAAGGTATGCTCATCGGTGCTTATGCCATCGGCGCCTCCGAGGGCTATATCTACTGCCGTGCCGAGTATCCGCTGGCTATCCAGCGTCTTATGAATGCCCTGGAACAAATGAAAAAGTATGGTTTATTGGGCGAGAATATCATGGGCTCCGGTTTCAATTTCCATATCAAGATAAAAGAAGGCGCCGGAGCTTTCGTCTGTGGCGAGGAGACGGCGATGATGGCTTCCATCGAAGGCGCCCGCGGCATGCCCCGCCCCCGTCCGCCCTTCCCGGCGCAGTCCGGACTCTGGGGCAAACCGACCAACATTAATAACGTCGAGACATGGGCGCATGTTTCGGCCATTATGCAGAAAAACGCAACTTGGTGGTCGGCTTATGGCACTCAAGGCAGCAAAGGCACCAAGACATTTTCGCTGGTGGGTAAAGTCAACCGCACCGGCTTAATTGAAGTGCCGATGGGTATCACCCTGCGCGAGGTTATCTTCGGCATCGGTGGCGGCATCTTCGGTGATAAAATATTTAAGGCTGTCCAAACCGGCGGGCCCTCCGGCGGCTGCCTGCCAACCAGCTTCCTCGATACGCCGGTAGATTACGAAACACTGGCACAAGCCGGCTCTATCGTGGGTTCCGGCGGCATGGTCGTTATGGACGAAGACAACTGCATGGTGGATGTCGCCCGTTATTTCCTCACCTTTACCCAGCTGGAGTCCTGCGGCAAGTGCATCCAGTGTCGCTGGGGCACCAAGCAAATGCTGGATATTTTAAACGATATATGTGCCGGCAAAGGTAAACCCGGCGATATCGACTTGCTGCTGGAAGTTGGCGATGCAGTGAAAAACGGCTCGCTTTGCGCACTCGGCGGCACGGCACCTAATCCGGTACTCACGACTATCCGCTACTTCCGCGATGAGTATGAAGCTCATATTAATGAAAAACGCTGTCCGGCGCTGGCCTGTAAGGCGCTGGTCCAATATTATATCGACGCGGATAAATGCATCGCCTGCGGCGCTTGCGCGAAAGTTTGTCCCGTCACCGCGATTACCGGCGCCAAGGGTATGGTGCACGTTATCGACCAAAGTATATGTATTAAGTGCGGCAGCTGCTATGATGTCTGCCCTAAAAAGGTTCGCGCAGTGACTAAGGTCTCCGGCGAGCCTATCAAAGCTCCCGACAAGCCTATCCCGATAAAAGGTAAGGCCAAGCCATGATGATTACATTAACGATTGACGGCGTAAAAGTTTCGGTGCCTCAAGGGACTACCGTGCTGGAAGCCGCCCTTAAGGCTGGCGTCTATATCCCCACCCTCTGCTACGACGCCGACCTTAAGCCTTATGGAGCTTGCCGTCTCTGCATCGTGGAGATTGAGAAAATGCGCGGTCTGCCTCCTTCCTGTACCACCGAGGCGACTGAAGGCATGGTCGTCCACACCGAAACGCCCGCTGTGAATCGTTCCCGCCGTATAACCATGGAGCTTATTATGGCGAACCACCAGGGCGAATGCCTGACCTGTTTCAAGAATCAGAACTGTGAATTGCAAAAAGTGGCGCGCTACCTCGGCGTCGATGAGACGCATTATAACCGACTCCGTAAGCGAACGAGAGTTGTCCCCGTTGATGATAGTAACCCCGCCTATGTGCGCGACATGAATAAATGTATCCTTTGCGGGCGTTGTTGGCGCGCCTGCCACGAAGTAACCGGCATCGACGCGATTGACATGTTATATCGCGGGGATGTGGCTACGGTCGGCGGACTGGGGGATAAACCCATCTTAATTTCTCGCTGCGAGACCTGCGGCGAATGCGTTGCCCGCTGTCCCACGGGCGCGCTGACTTTTAAAGAGAGTCGTCTCGTCACACGTGAGGTCAAGACCACCTGCCCTTACTGCGCGGTGGGCTGTCAGGTTTACTTGGGCATTCGCAGCGGCGAGGTTATTAGCGTCCGTGGGAATAAAGAAGGACCATCTAATCAAGGACATCTCTGCGTTAAAGGGCGTTTCGGCGTGGCGGATTTTATCCATCATAAAGACCGCCTCACCACTCCCCTGATTAAAAAGAACGGTAAGTTTGAAAAAGCTAGTTGGGATGAAGCTCTTAATTTAGTAGCCAGTAAACTTAAAACTTTTAAGCCTTATGAGGTCGGTGTCGTTTCCTCGGCGCGGAGTACCAACGAGGCTAGTTATTTAATGCAGAAGTTCGGACGGGCTGTTCTGCATACCAATAACGTCGACCACTGTGCCCGTCTTTGACATGCTCCTACCGTGGCCGGTCTGGCCACCACCTTCGGCTCCGGGGCGATGACCAATAACATCGACGACTTCGCTAATGCCAAATGCATCCTTGCCATCGGCACTAATGCTCCCGAGGCGCATCCCGTCCTGGCGATGAAAGTCCGTCAGGTCGTGCGTAACGGCGCCAAGCTTATCGTCGCTAATCCCATGGAAGTGGACTTCGTCCGTGATGCCGACCTCTGGATTCGCCACAACGTCGGCACGGATGTCGCTTTACTAATGGGTTTTTGCCGCATCATTTACGACGAAGGCTTGTATGATAAATATTTTGTCGAAAAACGTTGTGAAAATTTTGATGCTTTCAAAGAAGCGCTGAAGAATTACCCGCTGGACTGGGTGGCGAAAACTACTGGTGTAGAACCTGACCTCTTGGTTAAAGCTGCTCGCATGTACGCTACCAATAGCCCCGCTACTATTCTTTACGCTATGGGCATCTGCGAGCACAGCCATGGTACGGATAATGTTATCGCCAACGGCAACCTCGCCATGCTCACCGGTAATGTCGGCAGAGCCGGCGGAGGGGTCAACCCATTACGAGGTCAGAACAACGTACAGGGCGCCTGTGATATGGGCGCGCTGCCTAATGTTTTCACCGGCTACCAATCGGTCTCCGACGAGAATGCCGCGAAGAAATTCGAGGCGGCCTGGGGTGTAAAACTCCCTCGCGAGCCGGGCATGAAGCTAACGACTATGTTCCCCGCCGCTATCGATGGCGATATCAAGGCGATGTATATCATGGGCGAGAACCCGGTGTTAACCGACCCCGATAGTCACCATATCCGCGAGGCTTTAAGCAAGCTCGATTTCTTCGTCTTCCAGGATATGTTCCTTAATGAGACGGCGGAATACGCGCACGTCATTCTCCCTGCCTGCAGTTATGCCGAAAAAGACGGAACATTTACCAACACCGAGCGCCGCGTACAGCGTGTGCGTAAAGCCATCGAGCCCATTGGCGAAAGTAAAGACGACTGCTGGATAATCGGCGAGATTGCCAAGCGCATAGGAGCTAAAGGCTTTGACTATACCGACGCCGAAAAAATCATGGAAGAAATCGCTCGCCTGACGCCTACATACGGCGGCATAACCTATAAGCGACTTGATGAAGGCAGCTTACAGTGGCCCTGCCCCAGCGAAGACCATCCCGGCACCTGCATTATGCACGAAGAGATTTTTGCTCGGCCTTCCGGCAAGGGCAACTTCGTGGCACTTAAATACCGCCCGCCGGTAGAGATGACCGATAAAGAATATCCTTTGATGCTGATGACCGGACGCCGCCTTTACCATTATCATGCCACCATGACGCGAAAAGTTGACGTGCTTAATATCCTTCTGAACGAGGAAGAGTGTGAAATAAATCCTGTGGACGCCGCATCGTTAGGTATTAATCAGGCGGATATAATACAGGTTACATCCCGGCAGGGTGGGGTAAAGGTTCGAGCGCGCGTAACCGATCTGGTGCCGCCGGGCGTTGTGCATATGGCTTTTCACTTCGCCGAGACGCCTACCAACGAACTTATCAGCTCTGCCAAGGAAACGCTCGACCCCGTTACCGGCACACCAGCGTATAAGACCTGTCCGGTGAAAATTAATAAGCGTGCAGTCAGCGGAAAAGAAACGATACTCTCGGTTTTATACCGTGCCAGTCGCGAGCCTGCTTTTATCGACCAGCTTGCCCGTAACCCGGAGGGTGCTTTTAAAAACTATAAACTCAACGACACCGAAAAAGCGGCTATCCTAAGCGGCGATGTGGTAAAGATTGAGTCGTTAACAGGTAAGCTTAACGACCGACTAAGGGTCTGGTTGCTGTCGCGTAACGACCAGGAGAAATGGTAGCACTCCTTTACTCCTACGCTACCATGCCTATACCTGTTCAATGGTAACTATATTCGGATTAGTGAGAGCGTCTTATGTATGAGAAGTTCTTGTTTATTGGTGAGTAATTATCATAGAATGGATACTTCGAGATTCAATAAAACCACATTTTTCGTAGAAATCAACGGTATCTTTTTCAGTGAGTAATACGATACGTTCATAACTCTCATACTCAGATATGATCATCCTGACCAGTGTTTTCCCTATTCCCTGTTTTTGATAATCAGGATTGACCAGCAGATAAGGGATGTAGGCCGTTAACGATCCATCGTCAATCGTATTGATTAAGCCAACAAGTTTTTCACCGTCCCAGGCCGTGATAACTTTATCCGAATGACTGAACGCTTGCTGGAGTTTCTCAGGTTTATCTCCCAAAAGCCAGTTTACGGAAAGGAAAAGCTCCCGAATGCTGTTGGATTTTACGTCTTTATCATAAAGATACGTAATAACCATAATTCACCTTAAAAACATTCTCGTAAAATGGGGGTATTTCATTATATCACAAACTCAAATGGTATCAGATGACTATAAGCATCACTGGACAATGATCCCGATGAAAGTCGGGATCCAGTCCTTCTGTCATTCTGAGGGAGTCCTTCGGCAGAAGGACGACTGTGAGAATCTGTACCAGACGGATTCTTCGCTATGGTTCGATATACTCACCACGAGCGCTCAGAATGAAAAATCAATGCTATTGAAACACGCCTTTTTTCCGTAAAGCGTCAATCTCGCCCTGTGACATGCCGAGAATCTTCGTGCAGATATAGTCTGTGTGCTCGCCTAAAAGCAGCGGCCTTTGCACTGCTGTCTCCACCGCCGATAACTTGATTGGGGCGGGGTGGTAGTAGCGTAATTTTCCCATGTAGGGGTGGACCATCTCGCGGTAGAAGTTGTAATAATTCATCTGCGGGTCGGCATCGATGTCTTTAGCGTTGGAAACCAGCCCCACTCCTATACCCCCTGTTTGGAGTTTTTCCTGGATTTCTTCCGGCGGATAGTTGATTGTCCATGTTTCAACTAATTTATCTAAAGCGTCGCTGTTTTTCACGCGGTCGGCGGCTTTAGTGTATTTCTTATCCAGCGCCCATTCAGGACTGCCTATCGCTTTCACGAAACTCTGCCATTCTTCGTCATTCATAACAGCAATGGCAATCCATCTATCCTCGCCTTTGCAGCGGTAGATGCCGTGCGGTGCCGCGTATTCACTTTTATTGCCCATGGGCTTAAGCTCGCGGTGATTCACCTGATAATCGAGAATAAGAGGGGTCATGTAGTTTAGTCCCGTCTCTACCTGCGAGTGGTCGATATACTGTCCTTTGCCGGTACGTCTTTTATAATCGAGGGCAGCCATGATAGAAAGGGAGGCATACATCGGCGAAAGCTGGTCGGTGTAATAAGTGGAGGGAGGAATGGGTGGTCTATCCGGCCAGCCGACGATATTGTCCATCATCGTCACGGCGGTTAAAATACTGCCGAAGCCCGGCTGGTCGGCCATCGGACCGGTATGACCGTAGCCGCAAGTACGGAACATGATGATATCCGGTTTGATTTTCTTCAGTCCCTCATAGTCCAACCCCTGTTTGTCCATGACGCCCGCCGGGAATCCTTCCGCCACCACGTCCGCCCATTTAACCAGCTTTTTAAAGATTTCCAGGGCTTCCGGCTGTTTAAAGTTAAGGCTGATGCCCATCTCCGGCGCCGTATGCGTGATGGAAAAGAAAGCGCTGCGCTCAAGTCCTACCGGCTCGCCCGGTTTAGTCGGGGCGAAGGGAGCAAAAAGCCTGACGGGGTCAGGTCGCGTCGAGGTTTCGACACGGATGGTGGTGGCACCGTAGTGGGAAAGGTAGTTGCAGGTATAAACTCCCACCCCCGCCCAGCAGAGTTGGATAACCTTAACGCCTTTAAACGGTTTTTTGTTATCGAAAGTTTTCGACTTTTCTACAGGTTTTTTAAAAGAATCGAGGGTTTTAAGGATCTCATCGTTGTGCTCGCCGATTTTCGGCGCTCTGGTACGAGGTCCCACGTAGCCCTGTGTGGTCATCACCGCTCCACCCGGGAACTTAAGTTTGCCCAGCCCAGGGTGGTCGATTTCTTTCCAGAACTTGCGGGCTTCGAGCTGCGGGTGCTTGAGAACATCCGCGGCGTTATTGCATGGTCCCAGCTGAAAGCGGTTTTCCACCGCCAGCTTGAGCAACTCGTCCTTGGTGTGGTTCATGAAGAACTTGCCGAGGCTGTCCATCAGCTTTTCCGCCTGCTCGCGGGTCATGTGCTCCCAGCTCTTCTTCTCCCAGTCCCAGCCTGCCAGAAAACCGATATCAATGCCGTCCTTCTTAAGGTACTCCATCATACTCTGGTTATTCTTGGCGGCTGTTGGATTAAGCAGGAGGTTGAGGGCGATATAGCCGTCCTTGCAGGGCCAGAGGAGGGTGTTATAAAAGGTCGAGCCGTCCTTAAGCGTAACGGACGCCCGAGCCCGACCGTGCCGCGTGGGAATCTGACCGAACAGGGCATAAGGTCCTTCGATTTCCGCCGAGCAGATGATGTCCATTGCCTGTTGCGTAATGGCGTCCACATGCTGGCCTAAACCGGTATGAGCGCGCTGGATGAGGGCAATCATCGTGCCGGCAGCGCCATTCATCGCCCCGGCGCTGTGGGTATGCTCATAGCTGGTAGTGAGGGGTGGTCGGTCGTCATAACCGACGGTATAAACCATGCCCCCCAGCGCCCGCACCACAATATCCGGGTCTTTATAGTCTTTATAGGGTCCCTCCTGCCCGAAGCCGCTGATGGACGTAAGCACGATGCCGGCTTGGACGGCGCTTAAGTCTTTATAGCCCAGCCCGATGCTATCCAGATAGCCGGGGGCGTAAGACTCAAGGACGGCGTCGGCAGTTTTGACGAGCTTGAGAAAGGTTTCTTTGCCTGCTTTAGATGTGATATCCAGCGTGACGCTCTTTTTATTGGCGTTGAAGGCGAGCCAGGTGAGGTTCTTCTCCGGGTCGACTTTATCGTTAGGGAAAAGTCCTTCCCAACGGGAAGGATCGCCGCCGGGCGGCTCAATCTTAATCACTTCCGCCCCCCAGTCGGATAAAGCCCGACCGCACATAAAAGCCTTTTCCGTCGTGAGGTCGAGGATGCGGTAACAGCTAAGCATAACGCCCTCCCGGTAAAAACCCTCTCTTATCTCCCTTTAAAAAAGGGAGAGGATATCAGTTCTATTAAAAACGATTGTCCCTCTTTCGTAAAGAGGGTTCATCCTTTAGGTTCACCCTAAAGGGATAAAGGGAGTTTTTATATCTGCATAATTATAGCGTGAATGGAGAAAGAGGGGCAAATAGAAGGAAGGAGATGATATTTTTATTGAGGAATAACATATTTCTCACGGGCAACAGAGAAACGTTCTTCTAAACCGTTTTTATCTAGTAATTCCACAAGATTGATTAAATGATTCATCATACGTATTATTCTGTTTTTTCGGAAGTCGAGGTTTACATCAAGATCAAGAAATACGCTTAAAATATTTGGAATCCAGCGATTTTTATTGTTGGTATCATTTGAATCAAAAAGCTCGCAAAACTTCCCATATCCCATCACGGTTCTGGTAGTTCCTACAAAATCAAGCATCGATTCACCTATAGCACGAATTTCCTCTCTAAAAATCAGCATATCTTTCCATTTAGACCAATTTCTGGCCATATTGAGTTGCCCATCGGCTAAATCACTTCTAAAATAATCTAGTATATTCTCAAGTTGCTTTGAGTGTTTGTTATTTCCCGAATTTAAAAAGACAACCTCTTGTCTATAGAGTTCTAGCCAGCCAAGAAATGAGCATAGACGATAAGCAGTACTTACTAACTTATAACGCTTAAAATACGGGTCGTCCTCGTTGTTCATTATCGGTTGAGGAGGATTCAGATCAAGTACACTTTTTCTAAGATAATTTGGTGGATATTGATCTAGTACCTCAATTAAACGAGTGCAAAGTTCTTTAGCCGAGAGTAAAATAGGGTCTTTGTATTTTTGGTAGATTTGGTTCAATGATTTCCGTTGTTTCCAATTTTCAAATGCACGTGCAAAAATAAAATCCTTAAACACAATCCCGATAAGTGTCCCGATAACAGAAACCACTGCAGCTAATACAGCGAATCCTAGCCATTGTTCAGGCTTTAAATCTAAAAACATATATCACCTTTGAGTGTATTCTACAATCTTGTCGCAAGTTTGACAATCTTCCCCCCTCTCCCCTATCATAATTAAAGTAATTCTTACGTAAACGGGGCGTAGCGCAGCCTGGTTAGCGCGTCTGAATGGGGTTCAGAAGGTCGGCGGTTCAACTCCGCCCGCCCCGACCATTAATCCCCTGGAGTTGTTTCCTCTTTGAGTGAGTAATCAACTCCGCCCGCCCCGACCATTCCTTCTAAAATTTCACCGCCCAATATTAAGCGGGGACCGACCCTCTTTTGTCTCTAGGAATCATCGAGTCCCCGCTTCGTAATTACGATATTTATTTTTAACTGTTACGATATACTACCCTTCCGATGCTATTCAGTAGGGCATTATATTAATGAGCATTACATGTTGATATGGAGTTTATCAGGCGCCTGATATGCCGTTTTCTTATTTCTTTTTAGCCAGCGGCGCCATATACTTGACGACGATGGGTGGCGGCATGTACTTCACAACACCCTTAGGCGGTGGCATGTATTTTACGACGCCACCACGTGGGGGCATGTATCTTAATACATTGCACAGCTGGTTGCCATCGATGACGATATAGTTGCATTTCTTATTTGGGACAGCTCGATTGAGTAGCTGCTGCTGGTTGTCATCGAAGTCCATCAGGACAGGTGCCGGCATATACAGCAGGACATGGGTCAACTGGTCTTTGTCGATTTCGATAGTGTCACAAACACCCCCGAATGCCTTTTTAATGCCGTCTAACTGGTTCTTGTTCAGTTTGAGTACGATTTTTTCTGCCATTGTAGTTCCTCCTTTTTATTTTACTTAAACAATATGGGTACTCGAAGGACGAATAGCTTTTTGCTCCCATTGATTTACATCCGCCGCGACAGAGCTCATTCATCTCGCAGTCATGGCAGGCTCCCAGTAAACTCTCCGGTGAATGATGCCGGTTATAGGCGAAGGCGTTTTTGTCATGCCAGATATCATGGAATGAGCGCTGTCGGATATTTCCCTCGACGAAGAGTGGCGGCATGGAAAGACAGCCCTTAACATTTCCGTTGCTTTCGATGCCTACCGCCAGGACGCCGGCGTAACAACCTAACCACATACCGGGACCTTGCACCCCTAATTGATTAATATCCCGGAGTATAGGTTCTGTCTCTGTGTAATACCCAATGTCGTCACCTGCGTAAACTTGAGGGTATGAGCCGCGCTTTTTCTTTTCTATGATAAAGTCATGGACAATCCAGGCGTCTTCAGGTCGGATCTGAATATCTTTTTCGGCTCTGCCCCAGGCATGGGTAATCTGGATTTGCCAGGAACGGATACCCAGCGCGGAGATGACAGAGTGCATCCGTTCAAGCTGACACAGATTGTACTTGCTGCATTGTGTAATAATTACCGGGGGCAGGTCTTCCTGGAAGGCGGCTTCGATGCCTTTTAAAACCTTCTGATACGAACCGGGAACCGCCCGCAAATAGTCATGGGTGGCTTCATCACCGTCGATACTGAATGAAACACATGAAACACCCGCATCTACTGCCCGCTTGGCTACCTCGCGGTTGAATGACCATCCATTGGTTAATAGCCGTGCTTCCATAGAGCGTTTAGTGCATCTCTTAGCGATAACATCCCAATCCGGGCGTAATATAGCTTCTCCCCCGGATAACCCGATTACTTTGCAGCCTTCTTCCGCCAGGTCATCAGCTAATGAAAGAGCTTCTTCTGTAGAAAGCTCGGCTTCTCGAGAATAACCGGCGGCGGAGCCACAATGGATGCACCGCAGGTTACATTTGAGGGTCAACTCCCAAACACATTCCTGTGGGGCGGGTTCAATTTGATCAATTATACTTTTCATAAAGTATACAGTCACTAATTATAACACAAATGTCAATATCTAGCACGAAAAAGTGCCAGTTGGTGAATATTTAATGTTGACTAAGGAGAAAAATTTTTAACGCTTTTTATTTATTTTTTCACTATGCAATATCTGTATGATTGTGTTACAATCCATATTATATTTAAATAGAAACAAATGATAATGTCTGGAAAGAAGTATGATTAAAATGGCTAAAGGCAAATATGATAAGTATTTCTTAAAAGAACCCTGGGGCATCATTCACCCCGGCACGCCTCCCGACGCGCCGGTATATATCGGCATCGGGCAGCACGAACCGGTTAAAGGGTGGGATGAGCCGCTGACCCAGGTCTTGCGCCCTATTTATCGACCTTTTATGATGATACCGGATGGACACCGCCATAAAGTGGCGGAAATCCTCTATTTTATCGGCGGCAACCCGATGAATTTTAAAGAGTTCGACGCCGAGGTTGAGTTTACGATAGGCGAGGGTGCGGACGCCGAAAAACACATTATCACTTGCACCACCTGGGTCTATGTCCCGGGGAATGTGTTGCATTGCCCGCTAAATTTCAAGAGGGTGGATAAACCGATTATGTTCGGGCATATTATATTCGCGCCTTCTTTCGATTCCGTCCTTGTAGGTAGAAATTTCACCAAGCCATAATATTACTTACGACGGGACAAATATTTATTATCCGTTATGAAATACATGACGAAATGGCTAGCCCTTTTCCCCGCTGATGTAAAACCGCGCTATTGGCTTTTCTTTCTGGCGGTGGTGATTCAGCTCATTGCCTCGGCGCTCTCCGGCATCGGCTATTCCGTGCATGGGGCGAATTACTGGATAGCTGGTATGGTCTTCTGGCTATTGTGGTTCGTGCTTATGTTCTTTATCATCAAGCCGCAAACCAACACTCCCCTCCAGCGTTACAGCGGGGTGTTAAAGCGGGGGGCAATTGTTATCTTTGTTGTTCTATTCGTCGTGGGGATTGCCGAGGCTATTATCATAGGGTTTTTTGCTTCTCTGTTTTTAAGCGACGGCATTAATAATGGCGTTGACGAGGTGGTGCAGCAGTTGCATAGCGGCTTCCGCTACAACGACGGCACAGCTTTAAGTCAGCAGGCAGCGGAGAATCTTCTAGCGGGTAAGGAGCCTTACTCTAACGCGAATATCGTGACGGCTTTCACTAAATTCAATGGCGCTTACGACCGCCTTACTCCGCTTAAGTTGGGTAAATTCGCTAATGATTTCCCCTATCCGGCCAATGAGCAAATTAAACAGGTCTGGGAATCCGCCCAGCAAAATCCCTCGCAGATTCCTCCGGAAATCGAGTCGGAGGTTTGTTACCCGGCTGGTTCTTTCCTCTTGATAGTGCCTTTTATCGCCGCTGGCATTAACGATATCAGAATTATTTATGCTATCTTCGTCGTCGCTGCGCTGGCTTATACCGTCTGGCGGATACGCGGCACCAAGCGACTCCTTTTTATCGGTGTGTGCCTTATCAGTCTGGAGCTGTGGAATACTCTGGCTATCGGGGATACGGGCATCTTGATATTTCCATTACTCCTGATTGCCTGGATTACTTTAGGGGAAAACAACTGGGTTTCGGCGATATTTATGGGACTAGCGGTCGCCACGAAACAGACTGCCTGGTTCTTTCTTCCCTTTTACTTTATTCTCTTGTGGCAGAAGTCAAGACCTAAAATTGTCGCCACCGCTTTAGGGATTATCGCCGCGGTATTTCTAGCTACCAATGGCTACTTTATCGCTAAAGTTCCGTCGCTCTGGCTGCAATCCATCACCAGCCCGATGATTGAGCCGATGTTTCCTCTCGGGATTGGCGTTATCTCGCTGGTAACGAGTGGGTACGTCAATATCCAAACATCAATACCTTTTACGATAGCCGAGGTAGTCGTCTTCGTCGGCGCGGTTTTATGGTACGTTCGTTACTGTAAACAATACCCTGATGCCGGACCTATATTAGCTATTTTGCCACTCTTTTTTGCCTGGCGCAGCATCTGGACATACTTCTATTATATCGCCATCATTGTCCTTGCCAGAATGTTAATCCAGGAAGAAAAAGAACCATTGGAAACAGTCCGAAATTGACGTTGAATCGATGATAGCGCCAGTAGAAAAATGGTGGAGCCGGGGGACAATAGGCAGAACTTTTAAAATGGTATTCTCCCTCCATATTTAGTAGAATAGAAACCAGACTAGAAGCAGATGAATAGCCGTGGCCAGTTGGAAAGAAAAACTTAAAGGAAACCCTATACCTTGGCTGCTGGAATCCGACGAGTCCCAGCCAGCCATCCGCTATTATACCTTGCGTGATATCCTCTGCCGGGACGAGAAAGATAAAGAAGTCAAAGCTGCCAAAGCGGCTATCATGACAAGCGGACCTGTGCCGCTGATCCTGGCGGCGCAGCAGCCGGAGGGATATTGGGGAAACCGACCCAGGTACACCGGGACGATGCCGGCTCTCGTTTACATGGCGCAGTTTGGAGCGGACGGAGCTGACCCGCGCATTCGCGCCGGCTGCGAGATTCTACTCTCCCGATACATCGACAGCGGTGGCAGTCTGAGTGGTCTGTCATTGCAAAGCTCGCCTTCAGATTTCAACTATTGCCAGGCGGGCAACATGGGGGCGGCTTTGATAGACTTCGGCTGGTATAACGACCAACGCTTGCAGACAGCAATGGAATGGCTGGCGCAGGCTATTACCGGAGAAAGAGTGGCTGACGCTTCGAACCGCGACGCACACAAACGTCACGATAAGTCCGGGAACTTATCTCCTCCATTCGCCTGTTCCGGACGCAATGCTAATCTGCCATGCGCCTGGGGAGCAATCAAGGCGATGATTGCCTTGAACAAAGTGCCACCGGCGCAGCGGACCAAGAATATGCAGGAGGCTATCAAACGGGGTGTGGACTTTCTCCTGAGTCACGACCCGGCGGTCGCCGATTACCCCTTTGGCACGGGGAACAGGCCCAGCTCGACCTGGTTCAAGTTCTATTATCCCCTCCGCAGCCAAGCCGATGTGCTTCAGAACCTGGAGGTCCTGGCAGCGCTGGGGCAAGCCAAGAATTCCAAGTTAGCCAACGCGTTAGATCTGGTCATTAGTAAGCAAAACCAACAAGGACGCTGGCTGCTGGAACGTGCCTACAAGGAGTTGGCCGACACACAAGAAAATAAAGTATTTTATTGGTATCAGAATTCCCTGAGACTTTATATAACCGGCAAGGAGTTGGCGGAGATACAAGAAAAGAAAGGGCAACCCAGCAAGTGGGTCACCTTAAGAGCTTTGCGGGTATTGAAAGCGGCTTATCCAGAAGAACAGAATTAAATATCCTGAAGCTAAGTGGAGCGTACGAGATTCGAATTCGTGACCTCTTGGATGCAAACCAAGTGCTCTTCCAGAATATCGGGCGTGCATCCTTACTAATTGCCTCCAAGCGTGGCTAGAGTATGCGATTTGCTTTTGAATATGTACTATTTATCGCCGTTAAAAGCAATATAGTGTTGCTGCAATTCCTCCAACAGATCCCTTTCGCAAGTCGGTAACTGTTTCAAACACATTTCGTACACAACGCACTTCCGGCAATCGCCGAAGTTTGGACATTTGGTATTCCAACAATCGCATTCGAGCTTGTCCGCTTCACGGGCGCTCGCCATTGCCGTACGCATTTCCCCGGGGTTGACTTTTGGAGGATTTTCTCTCCATTTGTATTTGTTCGGCTGTTCCAGTATGTTTTTTTCCTCTTGCATTTTAGTGCACCCTTTCATCATAATAAGTTGGTCTGACGATTCGCGAAATATGTACTATTTATCGCGGCTAAACACAATATAGTGTTCCTCTAAGTCCCCCAACAGAGCCCTTTGGCAAGTTGGGAACTGCTTCAAGCACAAATGAAATACAATGCATTTTCGGCAATCACCGTAGAATACGCAAGAAGTGTTCCAACAGTCGCATTTCATCTCGTGCGCTTTTTTAGAGCACGCGAATGCCGCGCGCATCTCATCTTTTGAAACGCTTGGAGTATTATCTCTCCATTTGTACTTGTTAGGCTGCTCCAGCATGTTCTTTAGTTTTTGCGGTTCGTCGCTTTCTTCCATATCGCCGAAAGGGTTCATCATCTTTTGAAATTCTGCAACGGCTTCCGGTTTCAGCATGGATGTTATGACCTCAATGCCTCTCTTAAAAGCATCCGGGTCAAAGCTGCCCTCTTGTGGTGGCCTGAAGCTCTCCTCCAAGGCTGCAGCCATTGCTTCCTGCTTGCCATCTTGCGTGCGTTCCATGATAAAATCAAAGAACATTTTTTGACCGTTTTCCATTTGTGTTGCTCCTTTTTATGTAATGTTAAAAATTTGCTTTCCTATTTATCGGCATAGTATTAGTTAAGCCATAATATTGATTAATCCTGTTTTGTGCGCCCAATAATTACATAATATTGACATTATACACGATTTATCTAAAATGTATAGTCCAGCGATGATAGTAAAAAGCCCTGTCTTTCGACAGGACTTTAACTGGAGCCGGGGGGATTCGAACCCCCTACCTTCGCGATGCAAACGCGACGTTCTCCCGAGTGAACTACGGCCCCATGTTTATTTACTCGTTTGAACTAGTGAGGGCTTTTCGCCCTCTACCTCCCCGATATAATCGGGACGTTCTCCCGAGTGAACTACGGCCCCAAGCTGACGTAAAAATTATAACATATTTAGTGCTTATCTCCATATTCCTTGCCACGCTCCAGCTTTGTTGTTATACTTTATATGTCTTTTTTACGTTGGATTAGCTATGAATTACGAGACTGTCATCGGGTTGGAAGTGCATTCCCAGCTGTTAACCAAAAGCAAGATGTATTGCGGCTGCAGTACCGATTACGCCAATACGCCGCCCAATACCCACGTCTGCCCGGTGTGTCTGGGTATGCCCGGAGTTTTACCAGTTATTAACAAACAGGCGGTGGAATACACTATCATGACCGCTCTGGCTTTAAACTGTCCCATCGCCGAATCTACCAGGTTCGACCGTAAGAACTACCCCTATCCCGACCTGATGAAAGGCTACCAGATATCGCAGGCTTATGAACCCATCAGCCGAAAGGGCTATGTCAATATCGACGTCGACGGCACTACTAAGCGAATCGGCATCAACCATATCCACCTGGAGGAAGATACCGCTAGATTATTGCACCGCGCCGGACTTGGTGGTGAAGACTTCAGTCTAGTAGATGTCAACCGCTCCGGCGTGCCGCTGATGGAAATCGTCAGCGAGCCGGACCTGCGTTCGCCGGAGGAAGCTCGCCAGTACCTCGTCAAGCTACGGAGCATTTTACAATTCCTGGGAGTCTCTAAAGGTAACATGGAGGAGGGCAGCTTCCGCTGTGATGCTAATATCAGTATAAGACCGGCAGGCAGTAAAGAGCTTGGCCTCAAGGTAGAAGTGAAGAACATGAACAGCTTTAAAGCGGTTTACCTCGCTATGGAATACGAGGAGAAACGCCAGCGTAAAGCCGTTGGAGAAGGCAAAAAGCTTATTCAGGAGACGCGGGGCTGGTTAGATGCCGAGGGTAAAACCGTATCCCAGCGCACTAAAGAATACGCCCACGACTACCGTTACTTTCCCGAACCCGACCTGCCGCCGGTTACTATCGGGCGGGAATGGGTGGAAGCGATACATAAAAAGCTTCCTGAAATGCCGGAAGCCAAACGTGATAGGTTTACGAAGGAATACGAACTGTCGCTTTACGACGCCAATCTACTCACCACTTCTAAAGCGATGGCGGACTACTTTGAAGAGGGCGTAAAAGCCAGTAAAGACGTGCAGCCTAAAGAGGTCAGCAACTGGCTACTGGGCGAGGTAAGCCACATTCTCAACGCCGGTAATATCGATATCGAAGTCTTCCGTAAGAAAGTCAGCCCTGATATGCTTTCTACCTTAATATTATGCTCCCATAACCAGATAAATGCCGCTACGGCTAAATCTGTGCTTGAAGAGATGTCTAAATCCGGCCAAAGCGCGGCGGAAATCATCCAAAAACGTGGTCTTAGTCAGATTAGCGATACCGGCGAGCTTGAGAAAATAGTGTCTGAAGTGATAAAATCAAATATACAGCCCGTTGCTGACTTTAAGGCGGGGAAGGAAGCGGCTTTTAAGTTCCTGGTTGGGCAGGTTATGAGGGCGAGCAAAGGACGGGCTAATCCACAGCTTGTTAACGAGGTTTTGAAGCGTAAACTGGCTGAAGTTTAGTAAGGATTGGTGGAGAAACAATAATGGTCACTTATTTATATATCGCGCAGATAGTTATCGCTGTAGCCTTGGTAATTGTCACACTGCTCCAGGTGAAAGGCGGCGGTCTGGGTGGTATCTTCGGCCAGGCGGATACAGTTTACCGTACCAAACGCGGTGTGGAAAAAACGCTTTTTCAGTTTACAATCGTATTAGCTGTTATTTTTGTTATTCTTTCAATTGTATCGCTTAAAATAAGCTAGTTACTTATTGCGGTAAAACGTCTTCTATTCTTACTACTTTATTGCCTCGGTGTACATATTGGTAAACCGTGCCTCCGAGCGTCTCAACCCCTCCGTCCGGGGTAACTTTTATTGCCGAGCCAGAAGCTAAGCCGTACCCCTTTACCCCTTCTCTTTCCAACATTAAAGCTGCCTGTAGTTCTTCCCAGCCTCCCTGTTCGTCATGCGTATCGCAGATAATAGGCGCAAAGCCCAGGCAAGCGAAAAGCTCGGCGGAATTATCATCATTGGAGTCGCGCCAGCGCACCCATTTATCAGCCAGCATAATGGCGCCTGCAGAGATGCCAAAAAAAGGCTTGCCCTGCCGATAAAGACCGGTCAAAAAATCAATCATCTTCTTTTCCTGTAAAATCTCTATACCGGCTTCAACATCGCCGCCGCTAATAAACACGATATCGGCGGACTCTAAAACGGACTTCGCTTTCTTCAGGTCAGCGTTCGCTGGGGCAATGAGGGCATGGACCACTTTATCAGCCCCTGCGCCGGTTATTTCTTGGGCGATAAACCTGAAAAATCCCCGGTCGTCGCCGCTAGCCGTGCCGCTATAGGCTACGGTTGGCGCTTTAATGCCGTAGGTTTGAAAGACTGCCTGTAATAGGGAGTCAGGTTTTTGCCCGCGACTATGTCGTCCTCCGGCTAGAAGAAATACAGGCTTAGCGTTTTGTACCATTTTAATTTGCCCCGCTGGTTTTATTTATAAGATTAACTATGTCAAATCCAGATAATTGGCGATACTCATCGGGAAGAACGCTTTCGCCATGCAGTATTTCCCGGAGTCTTCTGGAGAAAGGAAGTCCTGGTAAACAATGGATATTTCGGCTTTTTCTCCATAAATGCCGCGCAACACCTCTTTAGCTTCTTCGTTAAGCTTATCTTTATCCTGACGTTGACTGACGAGATAGAGAGTATAGGCTCTTGCCGAAGGCTGTTCCAATCGGTATTCATCAATATTATCTAGTTCACTTAAAGCGTCATCGATGCGGCGGAGGGTAACCAGGTTGCCATCGCAGGTAAGCGTAACATTCGTCCAGCGCCCTTCAGGGGTGTCGATAATGAAACCGGAGTCTCTACCGCAATCGCATTTCTGTTCTTTATCGAGTCGAACAAAATCACCGACGTCAAAACGTATCATGTAATACCAGGGATTATTAAAAGTCGTCACCAGCAAGCGGCAAATATCGGGGCCGCCATGTTCATGTGCCAGAGGTTGAAAATCCACGCGGCAGAACTCGCTATTCTGATGGAATTTACCGGCTTCGCATTGCATAAAAACATAACCAGTCTCCGTGCTCCCGTACGAGCTGGCGATTGGTGAGGTGAAAACGCGCTGAATTTGTTTAAAATGCAGCTTTGAAGGATACTCATAAGTAAGTGTAATCAACCCCGGTTGATATACTTTTTTCTTTTTCGAGGCGGCATAACGGCATAGCTTCGCCAGCAGTGAAGGATTAGCTTCCAGCACCACCGGTTTAAAGATATCCAGCTCTTGAATCATTCTATCCATTATCTGCTCTGACCAGCGTGAAGGGTCGGTCTTTTCATTGAGATAAAGAAAACGCGCCAGGCGTCTTTTTTCGAAGGAGAGGTCTTCTTTATCCGAGATAAAGCCGACATTAAGAGCGTTGCCCAAGATAGCTTCGGGGTGGTCACCGGTGGCGAACTGCATGGCATGCGAATTATACTGCCACGACGCTCTTTCCGAGGCATTCCACCATTGCTGATTCCAGATATTGGTCACTCTGGTAGCATCGCTGGTACCGCTGGTGTTGACGTAATGGATTTCGCCGTTTTTTAATCCTGCCTCTACATCTTTATTTGCGGGCACGAATCCCTTGGGGAAATACCGGCGGATATCGCTCTTAGTCAGGGCTGGCAAAGCGATATAACGCTCATCTACGGAATAGCTGTTGCCAGGGTCGAAAGCACGCCACGGGCCATAAGCATCGAGGTTTTTAAGGGATGTCTCTAAAATGTCGAGGGATTTTTGGTTATAATCGGGCGGAAAATTAGGACGATGAATCATGAAAAAGCCTTTCTTTATGTATTAAACCACATTAAGCACACGTAAAGCGCGTAAAGTTACCCATTTATTCGGCTGTTTTTTAGGTCCGAAATCCACCCAGGTTTTATCGTTATAGTCATATTCCATCAGCCAGCGTCCCTGGTTATCCTGTTTATCGCGGATTAGTTTTAAGGTGTTAGCTAGACGGGGATCTTTACCGTAACCTAGAGGCACTAAAGCCTCGGCGACGCGCAGGATGTCAGCAACGTAAAAATTAGGGAAGCCGAACTTCCACCAGTTACCGCTCGGTTTACTGGGTGGTTTTAGAGGGAAGCCGAGGGGGTAATCAGCGGTGGCGGGGTCTTTACTGAAAAGAAAATCTACTCCCGCTTTTATGGCTCTATTTATCAAAGGTGTTCTTTTTTCTTTAGGCAGTTTGCCGAAGGCAATCATCACTGGCGCTGCCCCCCAGGCGCAGGGCTTATTATACGTGCCGCTGCAGGCAAAGACCGGACCGCTTTTGCTGGCATAATAACGCAGTGGAGCTTTTTTATCTGTATTTGGAGCAATTCCTTCACCGGTAACACTCCGCGCCATATATTCGTAAGCTTTATCAAGACGCGGGTCAGTGCATCCCATAGTTAAAAGAGAAAAACAGAGATTGCCCTGCAGACAATCCAGTGTCGCCGATGGAGTACCGCTAGCGGAGAACTGCCCGTGTTTTGTCAGGCTGTGGTCGAGGACATAAGCGCAGGCAGTTGCAATACGTTTATCAGCATCTATGGATGCGCCTAACTGCCTCAGCAGAGTCATCGACCATACGGTACCGAAGTATTTTGGGTTGTAACCTGCCCCAGGCTGCACCCAGTAACCCTCTTTGTTCATCTTCGCCAGAACGGTGGCGATAGGTCCTTCTTGATGTGCGGCTTTTTTTGCGGAATTGAGTTCCTTGGCATCAGCCTTAATGAGGTCGCGCAGGGCGAGGTATCTCACGCCGATATCGGTCGGTTCAAGAAGCCAGTTAAGAGTGCTAGTTAAAGATTTATCCATGAGTGTGTTTCCGACCGCTTGAACAAAAGTTCTAATACAAATAATATACGAAGCACGTATTAAATTGCAACCTCTGAAGCAGTCTTTTTGGCTGCTTTCTTAAATTTTATAAATAGCGGGATTAACAGAGCGATTACCAGCAAGAAGGACAGAAAATCACCGCCCGGGAAGGCGAGCCAAACCCCATTCATTTGCCAGAACCGGGGTAGTATGAGTAATAGAGGCGTTAAAAACAGCAGCGGACGCGAAAGAGCGATGACGAAAGACTCGATGGCTTTGCCGATTGAAGGGAAAACAAGTTGTCCGACGTTGAAATAAGTGAATAACGGCAATACAAGAAATACCCGCCTGGCTGCGAATGCAGTTTCGGCTATCAGGTTGGCATCGTTGGTAAAAATGCTGATAATCGGTTCCGGGATTATAAAGACTACGACAAATAACATTAACCCAAAAACCGTGGCTGTTATCGAAGCGAGCGATATGGTTTTAAGGGCTTCGTTATAACGCTTGGCTCCGTAGTTGAAGCCCAATATCGGCTGCATCGCTTGCCCGAGCACCATGCCGGGGATTGTAGAAAACAGCATGATACGCTGAATAATACCGAAGGCTGAAAGGGCAATATCACCGCCATAGCTGGAAATCATTTTTATCATAAATAAAGCGGAGATGGTCATCGCCACAGCCTGAACGAACTGTGTGGCGCCAATGACGAAAATATCTTTAAGTATTTTTGTATCAGGGATGAAGTTACGCCAGTGGACTTTAAGAAAACTGCCGCCGGTGTAATAGTAACTAAGGATGTATATCATAGAGGCCAGTTGGGATATTACCATCGCCAGCGCGGCACCCTTCATCCCCATACCCAGCCAAATAATAAATACCGCATCAAACAGGATATTCAGCACTGACTGTATTATTAAAGAAATCATATTGACACGGGCATTACCCTCGGAGCGTACCAACATCATCAGCACGCTGCTGGCGATGTTAAAGACCGTCCCACCGAAGATGATAACAAGGTAGTCTTTAGCAAAAGGCATGATTTGTTCGGATGTTCCAACAAGCGTAAGCCAAAAATTGAGACTGGGTAAAATAATGAGCATTAGTAGCAGAGAAACTATAAGGCTGAAGCAGATACTATTTCCGAGGGCGCGTTCTGCCCGCCGATGATCGCTCCCGCCGATTAACCGGGAAATTAATGAGCCGCCGCCAATACCCACCATATTGCCCACGCCCATCATGAGCATCTGTAGTGGGAAGGCAACGGAGAGGGCAGCAATGCCGTCTGACCCCACATAACGGCCGATAAAAATGGTATCGACGATATTATAGATATTCTGGACGAGCATACCAAAGAAAATCGGCATCGTCAGTTTGACAAGTAATTTGCCGATATGCTCAGTATCCAGAACGTTATGATTTTGCATCGTTATTTTAAACGTTAACGGTCGGTAGTGTGTTTCGCCAGCTTGCTTTGTTTCGCGGCATTACGCTGGAACTCTTTGATGATAGGAATAATTAAGATTATCGTCAGGACTAACGTAAACAAGTCGGAGGTGGGGAAGGAGAGGAAAACGCCATTAAGTCCAAGAAGTTTGGGCAGTACTAATACGGCGGGAATTAAGAAAAGAGCCGGTCTGGCGACAGCGGTAATAAACGCCTGTACCACTTTACCGATAGACATGAAGGATGTCGAGCCTACCATGACCAGACCCATTAGAGGCATACTCCAGAAGACTAACCGTGAGACATGGACGCCTGCATCCACGAGAGCCGGATCGGTAGTAAAAATGTTAATAACTAGACCCGGGATAAAATATAATATAACGAAGGCAAATAGACTTAAACACGTTGATGTCAGGGCAGCAATCTTCAGGGCTTTTAACGCGAGCGTATAACGTTTAGCGCCATAATTAAACCCGAGTATAGGCTGTACGCCTTGACCGGTGACCATAGCCGGCATAGTGGCGAACATCATTACCCGTTGAATAATACCGAAAGCGGCAAGATAAATATCGCCGCCATAGGTTACCACGTTATTAAGTAGGAACATAGCAGAAAAACTAGTGGCAACGGTCTGTACGAAGGACGCAACGCCGAGAGAAAACATCGGTTTTAAAATACTTGGATCCAGCCGCATATTCTTCGGATGGAAATGGATATAGCTATTCCCGTTAAGGTAATAGATGCTTAAATATATAAGCACTACTACCTGTGCGATAACTGTACCCAGGGCTGCGCCTCTCACACCCATATCAAAGTGAATGATAAGTATCCAGTCGAGAATGATGTTCAAACCAGCGCCCAGTATATTGGCAATCATCGCCACACGTGCATTGCCTTCAGCTCTGACAAAGTTTAATAAAGCCATACCGATGAGGTTAAATACCGTGCCGCTAACAATGATTACCAGGTACTCACGAGCATAGGGAAGCACAGCATCGGAAGCGCCCATAATCCGTAGAAAACGGTCGGTATTCGGCAACAAGACAGCTGTTAACAATACAGATATGATGATGATACAGGTAATGCCGTTACCTAAAGTACGCTCGGCGCGGTCATGTTGTCTTGAGCCGATAAAACGGGAAATGAGTGATGTGCCGCCCATGCCCACCATCATGCCGACGCCCATGAAAATCATTTGCACCGGGAAGACGATGGAAAGACCGGCGATGGCTATCTCGCCATTTGTCGTATGACCGATAAATATGGTATTTACGACGTTATAAAGCGTCTGGACAAACATACCGAAGAATGCCGGCAGTGTCAGCTTAAATAAAAGCTGTCCTATGTGTTCGGTATCGAGTATATTCGTGTGTTGAGTCTGTTTCGCCATATTAATGAGTTCACTTTATAAATGGTGAAAAAAATTACACTAATTTAAATAGAATATCGCGCAGGTTTCGCAATGAGTTCGAGAGGGATTCTAATTCTGTTTCGGAGAGGGATAACATATTAGCATTCATGGCGGTTATAACCAGATTATCCTGCTCTTCCAGTATTTTGCGTCCTTTATCAGTGAGGGTGATATTCAAAGTACGCCGGTCATCGGCGCACATTTCTCTTTTGACAAAGTCCAGCTCCACGAGCTTATCAATAAGGTGCGTCATCTGGGCTTTAGCGATGAACAGTTTTTCGCCGATTTTTGCCGGGTGCAGCGTGCCTTCTTCCTTAAGTACATGCATTATCTCGATGTGTAATAACGTAATATCGAGACTAGAATCAGCCAGAGTTGTCATCGCTACCTTGCGGCGTACCAAACGGAAAATCATTGGGGGTACTGACAATAAATCAAGAGTAACCTTTCCCTGTATATCCTCGCGCTTCATGGTGTCCCTCCTTGAAAATAGGGTGGAGATGGTTTACGTAATGAACAGTTGATATATTATATAGTATATATTATAAACTAAATATTTTAGAAAATCAATCCTAAGATGAGTTGTGCTAGAATGGATATAGTGAGGGATATTGGGGTGAAAAGGAGGGCTGTTTTATGAATATCAACCATGTTGACGGCAAGAATAAAGGCAAAGTAATGCTTTATGCCTTAAGTACTTGCGGGTGGTGTAAAAAGACTAAAGCGCTGCTGAATGATTTAGGAGTGGAGTACGATTATATCGATGTCGACCTTTTAAGGGCGGAAGAACAGGATACGGTGGTTAAAGAAATTATGAAATACAATCCTGCCTGCAACTTCCCGACGCTAGTAATCGACTCCAAAAAGTGTATTATCGGCTTTAAAGAAGATGAAATCCGAGGGACTTTAGGCTCATGAACGATACGATTGATGTTTCATCAGAAGAAATAGATAAGCTCTACGAGAAGCTACGCGCCGAAGCGGAGTCTGCTGGCTACCACCTGAATCCGGATATGGCGATGACCCGCGAGCTTATCAAAGGCTTACTGGCTAATGAAAAGCGTTATGGTTATCCAGCTTGCCCCTGTCGCCTGGCTTCAGGCGTGAAAAACGATGATCTGGATATCGTTTGCCCTTGCGACTACCGCGACCCCGACCTTGATGATTATAATGCATGCTATTGCAGTCTGTATGTTTCACGTTTGGTAGTAGAAGGTAAGGTAAAAGTCAGTTCTATCCCGGAGCGAAGACCCCCGCCTGGCAAAAGACAGCAGACTAAAACATCAACACCTAAAACTACTTTAGCCTCCCTCCCGTTGCCGGTTTGGCGGTGCAAGGTTTGCGGCTATCTTTGCGCCCGGGATAGTCCGCCGGAGGTTTGCCCCATCTGTAAAGCTAAAAAAGACCGTTTTGAGCGGTTTATCTGACGCTGACTTTAATTTGACACTAATTTGCCCACAGCATAAGATATTCATGATAGAAAGCATACTATTCTAGTTGACTTTGCCCACCGTTAAAAGAAAGGAAAAACAGGGAGATGGTAGGCATAACATCAATCGGGGCTTACGTTTCCATCTACCGTCTTAAGCGGGAGGAAATCGGCAAGACATGGGGGAGTAGAGGAGTGGGGGGCGCTAAAGCCGTAGCCGGCTATGATGAGGATTCTATTACGCTGGCGGTAGCGGCAGCACTGGACTGCTTAAATAGGGGTGGGGCTAATGCCGATGGATTGTTCCTGGCGACGACCACAGCGCCGTATCGCGAAAAAATGTCGGCGGCGATTATAGCCACCGCAGCTGACCTTAAGGAAGAATGCCACGCGGCGGACTTTACAGATTCGCTGCGGGCAGGGACGGCGGCTCTGAAAGCGGCTATCGACGCGGTTAATGCAGGTTCGGCAAAAAAAGTCATAGTAGTGGCGTCGGATACACGTCAGGGCGCGGCAAAAGGCAATCTGGAACAAATACTTGGCGATGGCGCCGCGGCTTTAATGATAGGCACCGAGAAAGTCATCGCCGAGATTGAAGGCAGCTATTCGATATACAACGATTTTACAGATTACTGGCGCACCGATGAAGATAAATTCCTTCGCTCTGCCGAAGGCCGTTTTATAGATGAGGTAGGCTATCTCCCCACGATGCAGTCGGTTATTGACGGATTGCTTAAGAAAAGCAAACGAAAGATAAGCGATTTTACAAAAATTGTCTATTACGCTTCCGATGTCCGCCAGCACGCGGCTCTGGCGAGGAGACTGAAGCTGGATAAAGCGCAGGTACAGGACCCGCTTTATAACGATATCGGTAATACGGGCACGGCGGCGGGCTTTTTGATGCTCGCAGCAGCCCTGGAAAAAGCTAAACCTGGCGAAAGAATCCTCTTCGTTAGTTACGGCGATGGCGCCGATGCCTTTATCCTCCGCGCTAACGAAGAAATAAAAAAGTGGCAAAAGAAACCGGTGATATCTCATCAGCTGGCGGGGAAAATGGCTATAAACTATGGTCAATATCTCACCTGGCGGGGTCTGGTGCCGATTGAAGCTTCGACTCTACCCGAACGCTCGGCGATATCTTTACAGAGTCGCTGGCGCGAAAGGAAAACAATTTTAGCCTTGTACGGTGTAAAGTGCAAGAAATGCGGCACGCCGCAGATGAATCAAATCGGTCAAACGGTGCGGGTCTGCGTTAAGTGCCAGGCAAAAGACCAGTTTGAACCATATAAATTCGCCGATAAAAGGGCAAAATTGTTCACATACTCCGTCGACCAGCTTATGCCCACCCTTAATCCGCCCGGCGTAAATGGCGTTATCGACTTCGAGGGCGGGGGCAGGCTTATATGTGAATTTACCGACTGCGATATCGATAAAATACAAATCGGGATGACGATGGAGATGACCTTCCGGAAGATGTTCACCAGTCGCGGCATCCATAACTATTTCTGGAAGGCTAAGCCGGTTGACTAATTCAGGAGGCGATAAATGGATGGTATAAAAAATAAAGTCGCCATCGTAGGTATGGGCTGCAGCAAGTTCGGGGAGCGGTGGGATAAAGGGGTGGAAGACCTGATTGTCGAAGCCGCCTACGAGGCTTTTGAGGATGCCGGTATCGAGCCTAAAGATATACAGGCGGCGTGGGTTGGTACGGTATTTTCTGGCGTTTCTGCTATCACCCTTTCTCCTTTACAGCTTCAATATATCCCCATGACGCGCGTGGAAAATATGTGCGCCACCGGTTCGGAGGCGATGCGGGCGGCAAGTTATGCTGTAGCCGCAGGCATCTGTGATATTGCCCTGGCAGTTGGGGTGGAGAAACTTAAGGACTCCGGCACGACGGGCTTAAAGGGACCTAGCATCGTCGGGGATAATCAGGACGGCAGCTCGGGTATCGGACCCGGTTATAGCGCCCCGGCATCTTTCGCTTACCTGGCGACGCGATATTTTCACGATTATAAAATTAAACCGGAGGAAGGCAAGCGACTTTTAGCGCAAATCGCGGTGAAGAACCATCATAACGGCAGTCTCAATCCCAAAGCGCATTTTCAGAATGAATTGACCATCGAGCAGGTGGTGAATGCGCCGATTATTGCCTGGCCGCTGGGACTTTACGATTGCTGCGGCGTTAGCGACGGCGCGGCGGTGGCGGTAATTACCCGCGCCGATATGGCGAAGAAATTCCGTCCCGACCCCATTTATATTAAGGCATTGCAGGTTACAGTAGGAGCCCGGCAAGGCGCCATGTTACAGGATTACGACTTCACCCATATGGAAGAGAATGTACGCGGTTCAAAGTTGGCATACGCCGAAGCCGGTATCAAAAATCCGCGGAAAGAATTAAGCTGCGCCGAGGTGCACGACTGTTTTAGTATCCATGAAATGATTGTTTATGAAGACCTTGGGTTTAGTCCCCGCGGACGCGCCAGGGAAGATATCGAGGCTGGCACGTTCACACTTAAAGGCGAGTTGCCGGTAAACACCGATGGCGGACTTAAATGTTTCGGGCATCCCTTAGGCGCCAGCGGCTTAAGAATGATGTATGAAGTTTATAAACAGCTTCAAGGCAAAGCCGGACCAAGGCAGGTGAAAAACCCGCGCCTTGGTTTGACGCATAACCTCGGCGGGAACGCCGGCACCGGCGTTTGCAGTTGTAATATTGTAGGGAACGAAAAGTAGTATAAGTGTCATTCTGAAGGAGTGTAACGACTGAAGAATCCGTCCGTCAAGTGTTAGGAGCGGATACTTCGCGGAGTTTACCCTGAGCAAAGCGTGAGGGCTCAGAATGACAATTAAACTGGGAGGTCACACCTATGAAAATGGCTCTTGAAGGTATCCGCGTCCTCGACGTTAGCGAGGCGGGACTGGCTCCCGTTACTTGCCGCATCCTGGCGGATATGGGCGCTGAAGTTATTAAAGTAGAGCGTACGCAAGGCGGCGACCAGACCCGCGGTATTTTAAAAATCAGCGGCAATGTGCCGGTTTACGATATTAACTACGTCCTTGAGTTTTATAACATGAATAAAAAGGGTATCACCCTAGACCTTAAAAAGAAAGAAGGACGTGATATTTTATACAAACTGGTGAAAAAGTCGGACGTATTTGTCTGCAACTTCCGTCCCCACGCGCTTAAGGATTTGGGTCTGGAATATAAAGACGTTTCCATGTTAAATCCTAAAATTATTTATGCTCATCTCTCCGGTTATGGACTCCATGGTCCCGAAAAGGACGTCGGTGCTTATGACTTCGTTGGTTATTGGGCGAGAAGCGGCGTCATGGCAAGTTTAGGTGAACCTGGTACGTCTTTGGCTTTCCAGGTGCCGGGCTTTGGCGATAACACCACTGGCATGTATGCCGCCTGCGCTATTATGATGGCTTTATTCCACCGCGAGCGTACCGGCGAGGGCCAGGAGGTCGGCATTTCTTTATTGGGAGGCGGAATATGGTCGATGGGCATCGTGCTTTCCTCGGTACTGGCTACCGGACTGGAATACGGGCGTATCTCCCGCTTCAACCAGAGTAATCCCATTTTTAACAGCTACGAGTGTAAAGATGGGCGCTGGATTCAACTCGCCTGCATCCAGGGCGATAGGTATTGGACGGGTGTATGTAAAGCGTTAGAGCTAGGTGAACTTGAACATGACCCTCTTTATGATACGCACGAAAAACGCATGGTGAATAATAAACCACTCATTGCCATACTGGATAAAATCTTTAAAAAGAAAACGCAGAAAGAATGGGCGGAATTGTTGTCTAAAGAAAATATCATCTGGACCACGGTGAGAACGCCTAAGGAAGTGGCTAACGACCCCTCCGCCTGGGCGGCTGAATATTACCGGGAAATCGACCACCCGGCTGGGAAAAAACTTAAGATAATCACACCACCGTGGCAGTTTAGCAAGACCCCAATAACGATACGCCGCACCGCCCCGGAGTTTGGTCAACATACGGAGGAAATCCTGATGGAACTGTTAGGCTTAAGCTGGGATGATATCACCGTTTTAAAAGATAAGCAGGTTATCGCGTAGTATTTGTCATTCTGGAGCACATTCGCTTCGCTCAGTGTAAACTCTGCGAAGAATCTGGTAGAGAGGGTTAAAAAGAACGGCTTATAATCAAACAAATCGGTTGTCATTCTGGAGCGTAGCGAAGAATCCGGTGGGGTGGTATATGGAGAAGAAAGAATATTACGTGTATATCCTCTCGAACAAACGCGGTGCTTTATATACCGGAGTGACTAACAACCTAGAACGGCGTGTTTACGAGCATAAAAACAAATTAGTGGAAGGGTTTACAAAAAGATACAATATTACTAGGCTAATTTATTTCGAATCTACCGACGATGTTACTTCAGCTATTACTCGCGAAAAACAAATAAAAGGCTTGCTTAGAAGCAAGAAGGTGGCATTGATAAAAACGATGAATCCGAAGTGGGAAGATTTGAGTGAAAATTGGTTTGAAAAAGAAATAAAAGAATAAAACCCCCACCCCGGATTCTTCGTCCCCCGAAGGATGAAAAGGTAATCGGGGGACTCCAGAATGACAGGTTAGCGTAAGTTTTAGACTCAAGGAGGCCATATATGGGTGAGTTATTAAAAGGAAAAGTAGCGGTCGTAACCGGTGCCGGTAAAGGACTGGGTCGCGCCGAAGCTCTGGCAATGGCGGCGCAAGGCGCTAAGGTAGTAGTCAATGATTTAGGCGCAACTACCGACGGCAGTGGCATTTCCCGCGGTCCTGCCGATGAAGTGGTTGCCGAGATAAAAAAAGCCGGCGGACAGGCTGTCGCCAGCTATGCCAGCGTGGCGGTGGTAGAAGGGGCGGAAAGCATCATCAAAACTGCCGTCGATAACTTCGGACGACTGGATATACTTGTGAATAATGCCGGTTTTAACCGCGACCGCATGATATACAATACTACCGATGAAGAATGGGAATCGGTCATCAAGACCAATCTAAGCGGCACTTTTTATTGCACCCGCGCCGCCTGCCGGATTATGAAACAACAAAATTATGGTCGTATTATCAATACCTCTTCACACGCCGGACTGGGTAACATGGGGCAAGCCAATTACAGCGCGGCTAAAGAGGGTATCGTAGGACTCACACGTACTGTGGCACGCGATATGCAGAAATACGGAGTCACCTGTAACGTCATCCGCCCGGTCGCTGGTACGAGAGGTTTCATTGAGATGTTGAAGGAAAAGGGGCTTAAGGAAGCATGGGTAAAGATGTGGGGGGCCGAACTTGCCGAGAAGCGCTTGAAGCAGATGCTGGAGCTTAACCAGCCGGAAGATGTCGCTGGCTTAGTCGTTTATCTAGCTTCGGAAAAAGCGGATAACGTTAACGGTTGCGTTTTCGAGGTGTGGCACGGTCACATCGGCATCTTTGCCGACCCGCCGCCTCTTGAACAGGTACTCTGGAAGGACGGTCGCTGGACGGTTGAAGAGCTTGTTGAAACCATGCCGACAACGCTGACCAAGAATAAGGTCCATGATTTACCGGCTATTTTCCCGTTTTAAATGGCTACAGGAGAGATATTTGTCAAGACAACTAGAGAGAATTAGTAAAGCCTACGACTTGACAGTTGAACAATATCGAAAAGGCATAAATCCTTACGAAAACATTCCGGAAGAAATAAAAAACTCACCTTTTTATAAATCGCTTGTATCCGAGCATGAAGCATTAGGTAGTGGTGCCTCCGATATTAAAGAGTATCTTGCCCCTGTCCCCGGCATGAAATTCCTCGATGCAGGCTGCTCGGCAAACCTGTTTAACTATCGCCTCGACCGATGGCCTTCTACTTATTATGGTGTGGACATCAGCTCCGAATTAATAAACGCAATGAAGGGATTTGCTGCTAGCCAAAATATCTCAATGGGCGGGCTATATGTAGCTGATATTTCTAAGCTGCCTTTCGATGATAATTATTTTGATATTGCCACCGTCATTGGCGTGCTGGAATACTTTGAAATCTGTTATATTAAGAAGGCTCTTAAAGAATTGTACCGGGTGTTGAAACCCGAATCACACGTAGTACTGGATATACCCAATGAAAAGCATCCTCACGCCAGCGATATGGCTAAACTCGAGAAATACCTGGGACGACCTAGTTTCCATCACTCTCATTCTGAGTTTGAATCATTATTGAAACCATTATTTTCTATCGAACGCGTGGACGATTCATGTGTAATGATTAAGTACTTTGTTGAAACGTTAAAAAATCATTAATCAGGAGATAATAATGTTAAAGAAAATCGACCATATTGCTATCGTTGTAAAGGATTTAGATAAAGCCGCCAAATCTTATGCTGATATGTTTGGTTTTAAAGTCATCGAAAAAATGGATGGTCCCGGCGGTGAGTTTACCTCGGTCATGATGGCTCTTGGGGATATTAAGGTGGAACTCTTTGCGCCTTTAAAACCGGGCAGTTTTTCTAAATTTTTAGAAGAAAAGGGTGGGGGTCTACACCACGTATCCTTCTTGACCGATGATATTGTTAAAGATATGAAAATGTTAAAAGCACAAGGTAAAAAACTTCAGAATGAAGAGCCGATAGTTATGCCTGACGCCAAAATAGCCTTCGTCCACCCCTCCGCCGCCGAGAATGTTTTAATTGAGCTGAAACAGGAAATCTAGGCTAATAACAACGGTATCAACTTCCTTATACTATCTACTTTTTCCAGATTCAGCAACTTGTCTAATAGTTGGGTGGTTTTCTTTTTACTAATTTTCTTCGTAAAATCCACATTTACCCAGAACTTAGCGATGATTTCTTCGTGGGTCATGGGATTATCAATTGGGTCACCTTTAACTTTAGTAACCGTCTCGGTAAATTTACGTCCGTCTTTAAGCGTTACCGTCATGCGCGCTTTTTCGAATTCAACGTCATTTACCGCCGTTAGCTTGATTTTCTTGATAAACTCTGTTATTTGAGGATTACGTATAAACGACTCGGTCATGTGTTCTGGCTTAACGCTGCCGAATAGAAACGCCGTCGCTACCGTATATTCGTAGCTGAACGCGGCATTGCCGTGTGGGAAGGGCCCGATTTTAAAGGGGTGTCCGACAATGTGTTCGATGCCGCCTGGTGCGACTTCGAGGTTGACCGACGCAATATCATTCGTCTTAAAGTCATACTTGTTTACTAATGCCAACGCGGCATCGATAGCCGCATGAGTAACGCGGCAGCAAGGGTAGGGTTTTAATGTGCCGTCGTAGTAGAATTTCCTGCCGAGGTCTTTGGTCAAGGCTTCCGGTTTTTTACAGCCCTCGGTGAACATTTTGTAATAGCCAAATTTGCTAAAAAGAGTGTCTTCGGGTCCCGTCCAGCCCGCTTTAGCTAACTGTGTGGAGGTGATACCGCCTCTCGCGGCTAATCCTTGAGGTAACTTAAATGCAGTCGTGCCGTCCCAAAACGACTGGAAAGTGGTGCCGAGTTGGTTTAAAGCGATGCCGAAGGCATTACGCAATTGAATTTTATTTAGTCCTAAGAGGCGTCCGGCAATCGCCGTTACCCCGAAGGTATTAACCGTGCCCACACCGTCCCATCCTAGAGAAAAACCAAAGCCCGACCCAGCCAAAATCCGGGAAGCAACATCGTCGCCGATAAGCAGGGCGGTTATCATTTCTTGACCGCTGGCGTTAACCATTTCGGCAAGCGTTAAAGCCGAGGGCACGGTGGTGCCACTGATATGACCCGGGCAGCTAACCCCGTCAACCAGCGGACTCACCGGCTCGAAGTCGAAAGAACGCGCCATGATGCAGTTGATGAAAGCTGCATTGGCTACCGGCGCCTTACTGCCGAGAATGAGAATCGTGGCTTCTTTCTTGCCGCCCTGTTCTTCGATTAGTTTTAGTAGCTCTGGATTACCTGTATCGTTAGCGCCGCCGATGAGACATCCCAGCGTATCAATGATGCGGTATTTAGTGGCTTCCAGCGTGTCTTTATCGATGTTTTCAAATTTTGTCTCTAACGCGTTAGCCGTTAATTTTTCGATGGCTGTAGGGTTTGCTGCTTGATTCATATAAAGTCTCCGAGACGTTTTATTTGCCGATTACGATGGGTTTTTTACCTGGCGTGGCGAGTTTTTTCACCGCAGCTTCATTCAATTCCACGCCGATGCCGGGTCCTTCGGGTGGGTAGAGAAAACCATTTTCGTATCGCGGTACTTTTACGGCTAAATCATTTTTTAAAGGCGTGCTGACTGTATCGGGTATATTGTAGAGATTTAGCGGGCCAATGGCTTCCTGCTCGATTTTGCCTATCCACTCGGTCGCCGCCAGGAATTGCGCGGTGCAAGCCGCGCCGAGACCGGAATCTATCATGCAGCCGCACATCACCGGCAGGTTAGCCGCCTGCGCGATAGCTACCCACTTTTGTGCTTTCAAAATACCGCCGGCTTTAGGCACTTTTAGGAAAAGTCCATCCGCGGCTTCTTTTTCGATAATTTTTATCAGGTCGTTAAGTTCTTTAGCGCTTTCGTCGGGGAATATCGGCACATCCACCTTACGCCGCAGTCTCGCCAGCCCGTCGATATCCCACCAGGGTACGGGCTGTTCGGCGACATAGACATCGTATTTTGCTACTCGCTGCAATACATAAAGCGCCTGGTGGTAAACCCACCCGCCGTTGGCGTCAATCATGATTTTTATCTTATTGCCGACCGCTTGCCGTAAAGCCCCCACCAGCTCGATATCTTCATCCGGTGTTTTCGCGCCAACCTTAAGTTTCAGTCCTTTGAAGCCGGCTTTAACTAATTTCTTTGCTTCTGCACTTACCTCTGCCGCTGTTCCGGATGACATCACGAAAGCCAGAGCAATTTTAGGATTGGATAGTCCACCGAGTAGTTTATATAAGGGCACTCCTAACGCCCTGCCCATGAGGTCGTGTAAAGCGTAATCGACGACGGCTTTGGACTGATTATTAGCGCGAGCGACTTTATCCATTCTCGCAACGATTTTCTCAATATTGAATGGGTCTTCGCCGAGTAATATTTGTGGGGCGAAGACATTAGCGATGTTGGACATTATCGAGTCCTGGCTTTCGCCCATATACCAGAGTGAAGTATCGCCGGTTTCCGCCACGCCGGTAATGCCCTCATCCGTATGTATTTTAAGCACGACGGCATCGGCGCACTTAGCAGGACCGCCGGACATGACAATAGGTTTGGTAAAGGGCATAGATACCGGGATAATTTCTACCTTGGTAATTTTCATAAGGTTTCCTCCGGATAAAGGGCGATAATCATTCTTTAAGAAACCAGTCTTTTCCCTAACTCAAAAGCCGCGGTGAGATATTCGGGGTGTTCGAGAATCTCGCCTTTTTTTTCGACGCTTCTAATGAGCAGCTCTTCTTTAAGTTCGGCGTTAATAGCCTGGAAAAAATACTTTATCGTCAGCTTCGGCCCATCGAACAGTTTAAGTCCTTTGGTTGCTCCGACGCCGATAAAAGCGCCCCTTTTAGTCGGGATGTCGAGATTTTTCAAAACGTATTTTCTCGCCCAAAACGCCTGACAGCGACTCATCAATGCTAGAGTTTGGGCGCTGACGGTATAAAAAAAGATGGGTGTAGCAATGATAATAGCGTCGGCGGCGAGAATTTTCGGATAGATGCCCAGCATATCATCCTTTATCGGGCAAGTACCGTCTTCCAGACAATGGTAAATCTCCCGGCAGGGCTCTATTTTTAGCTTAGTTATGAGTATTTTTTCAACCTCTGCCCCTTTACCCGCCGCCCCTTTTAGAGCTTCGTCCAGCAGAAGGTCGGTATTCCCCTTGATACGGGGACTGCCCATGATGCCTAAAACTTTCAAAACATCCTCCGAAAAAATTAGTGGCTATCGCACCACAACTTGCCGCCCATCGCAAAATTGTCCTCTTTCATCTCCACGATTTCGAGGTTCACGGCGTCGGGCGGGCACCCGATATTTTTCGCGATGGCGTCCGTAACGTCTTTAGCCATGCCACGTTTTTGTTCCTTACTCCTGCCTTGTATGATTTTTATCGTTACTAACGGCATATTAAACCTCCTTGTAGTTTTCTTTGAAAAAGTGTAATGCTTTATCGGCATCGAGTCAAATACAAACGTAGGTTGATAAAGTGTAGGTCGCCCGATAGGCTAAATGTGCTTAATTTTAAGCACAATCACCAGAACGATAATCAACGCCAGAAATACTATCAGGAATAGACTTCCGCTAAAATATATCATCCAGGCGGGCATACCTAACACCGTGTTGTCACTAGAAGGGGACATTGGGGTAGAAGGAGAAAAAGATGGCGATGTTGGCGGGGCGATTGTCGGCGTAGATAAAGTGGCAAGTAGCTTTGGAGTTATCGGTAACGCTGACGTTGGCGTCAATGACTCATTCTCTACTGACGGTACAGACTCGGTGGTAAAAACACCGACGGAACTCCAGGAACTCCAGGTGCCGGTAGTGGTTGCCCTGACTTTCCAATAATATACCGTGTTATAGTCGAGGCTGACATCACAATTCCAGGCGTTAGTTTTCAGGGCGTACTCATTCATTTTTATAATAACCGGGTGGTTAAAGTCGGCATCGGTGGCTATCAGCAATTCATAAGCTTCAGCACTGATAACTGCCGTCCATTGAAAAACTGGTTTGATAGCGACTCCCAAAGCACCGGGCGAAGGCGTCTCTGGTTTAAGATTAACGCTTTCGGTATCCATGCTGGTTGTAAATGAACGTTTTTCTGACCAGGGACTAAGCACGGGTGCGCAGGCTCGCACGCGCCAATAATAGGTAGTGGTGGGCTCGAGTGCCGGCAGACGGACGGAACTGGCAGCAGTAGTGCCGTGTAAGCCGTCGGGAATGGTAGAGAAATCCGTAATATAATTGCATTGCCATTCGTAGCTTGTCGTGCCCTCCAGCGTTTCCCAATCTATTGTTATATTTCTAATGCTGTGGTCAACGAGACTGCCGATGCCAGAAACCTCGTTTTCTGGTGAAATCTGTGTGGGCGATAGAGACATGGTATCGTTATAGGTCAATAGTTTCACATCATTGAAGTCATGATTATCGAGCGACCACAACTGATGGTTGCGTTGCCATAAGCCCATTAGAGTAGCGCCATCGCTTAAGCCCCGGGTTACTGTTTCGAATACCGGACCGAGGGAATATCGAGGATTAAGACAGCGTTCCATACCGCCGTCAGAATGCTCGTTTGCAGCATATAAAATTCCACCCACAGAAAAGGTCAACCGATTAATAACCGCTCCGGTTGGCAATGTATTATCGATTTGCTCCCAACTATCACTGCTGCCGATAATAAAACGATAGATACCACTATCGACGCTATTACTGGCAGCGTAGATAGTGTGATTGGTCTTAAATTCAGGGTCAAAAACTACTGAAATTTCACCATCTAGCGGAGCAGTAGCGGCATCCGCCGGCAATGTTTGAAATGAAGCGCCGTTATCGTTGGACCAATATACCCAGCCATTTTCATTCCCAACCAGGATGATGCCATCATTTTTAAAATTCGGCGAAAGAGCCAGTGAACGGAGTGGGTGGGTGCCTACGGGCGTACCCTGGGAGAAGCTATACCCATGATTGGTCGTAGTATAAATCATTGCTTGTGAACCATTGTAACTGCCGATATATAGAGTGTTTTCGTCAGATATCGCCCAAACATCGATGCTGAAAACAGCACCAGTGGCAGGGTCGTGTGTATACCAGTATTGGAAGCTCTGTCCATTGTCTTTGGATTCCAAGATGGCTGGAAGGTCATTACTTTGCCCGGCAACGAATAACGTCAGGCAGTCAGTTCCATACTCTGGTGGAAGATTCACATACGTTAGACCGTCAACCGAGGGAGAATTACTGTATAAAAGCCTTTCCCAACTGTAGCCGTCATCCATACTTCGCCATAGACTTTGGCCCATGCCAGAGGTAATTATAAACATGGTGTTCACGGGACTTGCTTCAGGCGATGGCGTAAAGTCCACGATATTGTTAACAGTGGTATCAATCAGGCTGATTTGATTCCAGCTTGTACCCATATCTCGACTGATGGATAGGGCACTATTACCGCCGCTGGTGGCGGCATATATTATACCGGCGCTAGAGAAATCGGGTGTTATTAGGACTTTAGTATCTATAGCGCCGGAAGGGTCTTTTTTACTCTTTGTCCAGGAAGTGCCACCGTCCATACTGACATAGGTTCGGGCTTTAGCGGCAGAGCCGGCTAGAAGTATAGTATTATGCTCATCGTTATAGACCGTCAGTCCACTAATGTCAGTATTAGTTGTGCTATAAGTACCCCCGCAATTCAAGTCGGTCGCTACTGAATAATCGGGCGCATCGACATTGACTATTTTATAAACATCTCCTCCGCTGATACCTGTATCAATACCAACAAAGAAAAAGCTATTCTCTGAGAAAGTTCCAGCGTCATAGTTATCAGGAAAAGCGATTACCGCCCCTTGGATGGTAGCAATACTGACTGGGATGACAGAGTTATCTTTATTAAGTTTGGCCGGACCGATAACAGTATTCCAATCCATATCACCAATTTTATTAACTACAAAAGTATCCGTCTCATTATTGGCTACCGCAACAATTTGCTGGGTTACAGCGTAATTAACAGGAAAATCTACCGCATAGATATCGTAAGCGCCGATATTGGTATCTATCCAGCCGGACAACAAATCTTCCTCGTTAAATAGATAAACACCGCCGAATTCAGCGTTATCCGCATCGGCGGTGCCCACAGCAACAACGTTATTATTCCACCAGGTCACGGCAATTGAAGTTATATTAGCTCCAGGGTTGCCCGGAATGGCTGGCAGTGATTTAAAACTCTTGCCACCGTCGTTAGACCGGTATGCCGAAGATGTTGTAGCGTAATATATGATTTTAGGGTCGTGAGGGGATATCGCGATGCCTGTTATGGCATCTTGCACATTACCGATATAAAACCACCTTAAACCACCATCGGTGGATTTATATAGAGTATAGGTAAGTCCTTTAACGTAAGCATATAAGGTGCCGTCGGCAGCAGCAGTCAGGTACTGAATATCAGAACCGCCTGCTAATACCCAGCCTCCCGCTGTCCCCTCGGCGGGGACATTCACTCTACTCCATTTTAAAGCCTCTGGAGAAGCGGCTTGTGCAGGCTTTATGGAGATGACTATTAAATTCAATATAAGGATAATAGTAACGATGTTCAAGGATGTTAATAAATATTCGAACCTATGATTATGTTCATTTGACACATGGCGAATTTTACTATTGAATAACATAAAAGTCAATAGCAATTCATGGAAAATTTTTAATAAGCTCAAGCTTTAGATTTAAACTTACATGATATTTTCCAAAAAAGAGAGCCCCGACTTAAGTCGGGGCTCTCGTCCTTCTGCTTAAGAAGGCTCGTCTGTCAGGTTAGAATTCTAGCCTACGCGTCGAGTTCTAACAATCAGAACGATGATAGCAATCACTAAGACTGCGCCGATGATGATGATCACCCAGATGTAAACTGGATTAACCGTATCAGTCGTTGACGTTAACGTCAACGAAGTAGGCGGCGGGTTGGACTGAGTGATAGTGACGTTAGTCTGTGTGATTGTTACCGGAGTAGTAGGAGCAGCTGCTAGCGAGACGTTGAAGTTAGCCACAGTTGACCAATCACCCGTAACCGAAGTGGTGGTGCAGACTCTCCAGAAGTACTGCTTGCCATCAGTCAGTTTTACAGGTAGGTTGATTCCAGCAGTCGTGATGTCGTTCTTGGTGTAAACCATCGATGACGTGCTGAATGAAGAATCCGTAGCCAACTGGAACGTGTAGGTCATAGTGATGCCGCTTGCTGTCGCTTCGCCACTCATCGCTGACCAGGAGAATCCGGGTTGGAGAGCGGTGACAGTACCACCGTTGGCCGGTGAAAGTAGATCGGGTACTGGCGGAGGAGCCGGCTGGACCTCTAAGGTGTAAGTCGAGGACCATTTAGAGTAAAGCGGAGAAGAGACTCGTACTCTCCAGTAGTAAGTCTCACCAGGCTGGTATTGAAGAAGCCAAGGAGCGAGCTGGTGAGGCCCGATGATTTGATGATATTGCGAATACGCTGTATTTATAGTACCCGCATCATCTTGGTTAAGAACAAGGACGGTGAAATCCTTATCCTTAGCAACTTGTAACTGGTAGCCGCCAATATAGTAGGAAGAAGCGACATTTGTCCAGATAAGTGTTACGTCATAAGCTGTGCCTGTTTGCTTATTGACCTGGATGAGATACTTCTCGACGGGGCTTACTGGCGCGGGTGCCTGTGCATATATGATATCAGTATAGGTGATTATCCTATCTAAGTATGTATTTCCTGTATAAACCCCATAAGTATCAATAAACCAGATCTGGTTGCCTGCGCTTGCCTTAAGTACATCAGGCGCCTGGCCGGGTACAGCCGTATATGTTGGTGATGGTGCGATTGCGGTCGCAGCCCACTCACTGTCCGCTGCACCGTATGCCGGCATGAAGGCGCGATACAGGTACGATGCAGGAGTACCGTTGGTGCTGATGGCGTAAACGGCGCCAGTAGCGGTGTGAGGATAGATGATGATACCCCTCATTGTCTGTGTGGAACTTACATCCAATTGCCAGTCTAACGCGAAGATGCCCCAAGAGGTTGTGAAACTAACCATCCAACCCCATATCCCATGGTAGTTCTGGAAAACTGTATAGATGTAGTTGTAAGCACCTAGCGAGACTGCATCGGCGTAAGTATTACCGCCATAAGCCATCTGTGCGGAGCAGCTCCAGGTTGAGGTGACAACATCAGCCGCAGTTGACCAAGCTATGCGTCCTTGCGTGCTGCCAGCGATTACATTGCTTGCGCTCACTAATGTGAGGCTAGCAAGTGTATCTGAGGCTGATACAGCAAAGAACGTTGGCTGGGTGGCTACATGCCATATTGTAGCAGTGTTAGTAAGAGTGGATACGTAACCGATGTTGTTAATATTGGTAGCGACATAGACTTTGGAGTCGCTTTCTACCTCGAGGTCAGCAAGGGTAGAACCAAGTCTAGGAGCAGTAGGTCCTTTCCAGTTGACTGCACCAGCCGAGGCAGTGTAGTAGACGTTACAATTGGATTTATCACCCAGGTAGAGGATGTCGAAGTTGGTGGGTGATGCCTTAGCTACATAGGAATGAGCACTATTAAGAGTAAGATGTCTTTCCCAGTACGTGCTATCCCAGAAGAAAACGGACGTATGCCCTGCGTCGTTGCTAACGATATAGCGCTGTCCGCCGTCAGGAGCGATGACCTGGTCCTCGATGGTGACTAAAGTGGTGCGAACGAGCGAGATATCGTTGAAGGTATAGCCGTTATCTATAGACAGGGAGAAAGCACCCTCGGTGCCCTGCTTGGCATCTAATAGATTAGCTCCAGCAAAGGCGACCGTCTGGTTATCGGCAGCTGCAGTAGAATCGACGCCGATGCGTTTCATCGGATTGTTGGACGCTGCTGCGGAGTACATTCCTGCGAACGGGCTTGTGATTGTCCAAACCCTGTTGTCTTCCATCGACGCGGCAATCAGTTTTGAGCCATCGGTGCTGAGCGCTATACTTGATATTGCCCAGCTAGGAAGGGTGCCATAGCCCAGCGCGACAAACATGGGTATGTTGCCGCCGGGGATGAGACCAGAATCGGTGACTCTCCAAACGCCGCCTGAATTAAACCCTTCATTATGTCCGGCAGCAATGGAGATATAAGCCAGACGTGAAGTCTCATCAAGACCATTATAGGCGCTAGAGAAGGCGATTTGCGCTCTGGTTATATTGCCGGTGAAAGATACTGGAGGACCGATTAAGGTATAGGTGTTGGGATCGGTAAAACCAAGAGGCATGCCAGCCTGAGCGTAACCACCGAAGGTGGAAATGCCAGCGTTGAATGCGGCATTGTTAAAGCTTACAACATCTAGCCAGGCATTAACGGTTGCTGCATTACTGGTAGCAACAAGGTAAGCAATGTCGTCTAGAGCGAAGTTAGGTGAAAATTCGACGGCAATGAACTTATCCTGGGTGCCGGTGAAGCCTGTGCCGCGTATTGGGGTGTTGGCATTCGAATTCTTGCAGGCGTTCTTCCAATACCCATCGCCCATGGAACTGGGCAGACAGTAGTAAAGTGCTGCCTTGGAGCCGCCATCTGATGAGCCTGCTACTGCGACGACGTGATCAGTCACATAGCCGCCACCAGCAGGGGCGATAGCAACCTGGGCTACCGCGGAAACAGCGAGATCGTAGACAGCGTAGGCAAAGTTGTTCTCACCGTCTTTCGGTCTACCAAGGTTGTGGAAACTGGTACCACCATCGGTGGAGACTGATACGTTCCCGGTTAAGATCCCGCCGGCATAATCAGTCTGAACCATGTAGGCAACGTAGTTTACATCATCGGGGGCTACGGCTACCTGGAGGTGTGAATTCAAACTATCGGCTGGGGATTGTACATCATTTGTAGCATCGTCGTAGTCCGCGAAGCCGAGGGCAGTCAGGGTTTTCCATGTTCGGCCACCATCGATGGATTTTAGAGCGCCATTTGAAGTCGCTGCATAGATGGTGAGATTATCGTTACCGACGACGAATTGGTAGATTTCGGTGCTGTTTGCTGTTATGCCAACAACAGCGCTACTCGGCAGGGTAGCTGCGCTAAAGTATAGATCCCCTGCTGAAGCCTGCGGAACGGCTCCTACAAACAGCGTGGAAAGTAGAGCAACAATGAAGGCTACTCCCCAGAACCTTTTAATTATTTTTTTCATCGACTTTATTTATTTCTCCTTAGTTATTTGTCTTTGAATTGTTTATTTTATACCTCTGCCCTCTGGTAACTTCGAAGTCAGCAGAGGCACCTTGACTTAGAAGCAGATATCAGAGCGATTTAGCTCTATTCCCCTTTACGGGCTATCGACATCGCATCACCCCCTTTTTAGTACAATAGAACATTAGCGTACCTCTCGCAAGGTACACTTCATATCAACTATAGCACAATTCAGTAATTTGTCAACCCCTGAAAGCCAAATTTTATATCTAAACTCATTTTATGTAAAATATATATTATTACTGTTCTATCTCTCCCGTTACTACAGTGAAAGACATATTCTTTTCGCTTAATATTAACTTTAGATACGAAGCAGCTCTATTTTAACAGGTAAATATTAAAATACGGTTAAATGTGGGGAAAAAGGGAGTTTCTTGAGCTATTGCTTAAGTTGTCCGATTAGTTCACTTAAAACCACGGTTTCCTGCTGCGCATCAGGCATATTTCGCAGCGTAACTACTCCCGCCTTTACTTCCTCCTCCCCGATAATGACCACCCATTTTGCCCCCAGAGAGTTAGCTTGCCGCATTTGCGCTTTCAGGCTCTTGCTTCCAGTTGACATAATAACATCAATATTCGCTTGTCTCAGGTCTGCCGTAAGTTTAAAGGCTTTATCACGGGCGGCGTCGCCCATATACGCGATAAAAACTTGAGATATTGTAGGGGTAGGAATGGTAACCCCCTGCTTCTTTAGGTTAAGTATAATCCTCTCGATGCCGGTGGCAAACCCGATACCTGGCATTGGCTTGCCTCCCAGCTCTTCGATAAGTCCGTCGTATCTCCCCCCGCCGCCGATAGTGCTTTGGGCGCCCTCCTCTTCCTCCGGCTGTATTTCGAAAACGGTGCGAGTGTAGTAATCCAGTCCACGCACCAGTCGGTGATTAACCTGAAAAGGTATCCCCAATCGCTTAAGGTATTTTCGCAGCTGGTCAAAATGGGCAGCACAGGCGGGGCAAAGACTATCGATACTATGAGGGGCTTTTTGCGCGATATCCTGGCAGGATGCCTGTTTACAATCTAATAGACGTAAGGGGTTTTTCTGCAGCCTTGTTTTACAGTCGGTGCATAGACTGCTAGTGTACTTATTATAATAGCTCTTCAAGACTTTAAGATATTTAGGGCGGCATTCCTTACAGCCGATGTTATTGAGATGCAGCGTTAAGTTAGTCAGTCCCAGCATTTGGTAAAACCGCCAAGCCATCTCGATAACTTCAGCGTCGATAATTGAGTCATCTTCGCCGATAGCCTCGCACCCGAACTGATAGTGCTGGCGGAAACGTCCCGCCTGCGGTCGGTCATAACGGAAAATAGGGGAGAGGTAGTATAACTTAACCGGTTGAGGCAGGTTTTGCATACCATGTTGGATATAAGCACGGCATACCGCAGGCGTACCTTCCGGTTTTAAGGTTAAGCTGTTGCCTCCCCGGTCATCGAAAGTGTACATCTCCTTCTGGACGATATCGGTAAATTCGCCCGCGCTGCGTCGGAAAAGCGCTGTATCCTCGAAAATCGGCGTGTCGATGCGCTTATAACCGTAAAGTTGGGTAATCTCCGTAATGGCTTTTTCGATGTAACGCCAGTAGGGTTGTTCTTCCGGGAGAATATCTGCTGTGCCGCGTGCTGCCTGATACAAGGTATGGCTCCTTTTCTTTTAGCAAGAATACAGTATCAGTAAAAGTTTTGCAATCCTCTTGTCTCTCTCCGTTATTTCTGTTATACTAAATGAAACATTCGTTAAGGAGTCGACTTTGAACCTTTAAGCCAGTCCCGCGAGGCCGGCAAGGGAAAAACAGAGCGCCTATACCCATCACCTCTTGCCAGCCAGAAGCAAGAGGTTTTTTTATGTCAGAAAAAATTGTCATGACCGCGGAGGATATCCGCCGCACCCTCGCCCGTATCGCCCATGAAATCATAGAACGTAATCACGTTATCGAACAGCTTCTGTTAGTAGGCTTGCATACCCGCGGTGTGCCGCTGGCAAAACGCCTGGCGGAAAACATCGAACGCTTCGAAAAATCCAAACTGCCTGTCGGGGCGCTGGACTTTAGTCTTTACCGGGACGACATCGATAATCCGGATGCCCCAAAAACCATCAAGTCCACGGACATCCCCTCCGATATTAATAATAAATCCGTAGTGATTGTCGATGATGTTCTTTATACCGGCCGCAGTATTCGCGCCGCGATGGACGCCCTTGTTGACCTGGGGCGCCCCCGCTCGATACAACTGGCAGTACTCATTGACCGGGGACATCGCGAGATGCCGATACGCGCGGATTACGTCGGTAAAAATATTCCCTCCGCCCACCACGAAGAAATCCAGGTCCGTCTCATAGAAACCGATGGTCGGGATGAAGTAGCGATAATTAATCTTAATGGTGTTAAACCCAAAAAATCACAGGTCCCGGTGAAAACGGGGAAGGAGGTGCTGCCATGAATTTGAAAAATAGAAACCTGGTGACGATTGATGACCTCTCCAATGGCGAAATGATAGGTCTGTTTTCCCTGGCTAACGAGATGTCGACTAATATGTCTGAGCAATTTAACCTATGCCGCGGAAAAATCATGGCTAGCCTTTTCTTCGAGCCGAGTACCCGCACGCGACTTTCCTTCGAAGCGGCGATGCACCGTCTCGGTGGCAGTGTCATTACCGCCTCGGATGTCGGCGCCAGTTCGCTAGCTAAAGGTGAAAGCATTTCCGATACTGCTAAAATCGTCGGCAGCTACGCTGATATCATCGTCATCCGCCATCCCTGGGAAGGGGCGGCAAAAGTGGTGGCGGACTATGCCGGCATCCCGGTAATTAACGCCGGCGATGGCGGTCACCAGCATCCCACCCAAACCTTACTGGACCTGTATACGATAATGAAAGAACGCCAGTCTATCAAAGGACTTAAGATAGCCCTCTGGGGCGATTTAAAATACGGACGCACCACCCACTCCCTGATTTTCGCCCTCGCCAGGTTCGGGGCGGACATCCTGTTTTGTCCTAGTCCTGGTCTCGAGGTGCCGGACCACGTTATCGAGAAACTGGTTAATGAATACGGTGGCGAGGTAGAAAGAATCAAGGGTTCACAAAAAGCGGACGATGATAATCTCTTCCCGATAGACGCCTTTTATACCACACCTAATAGCCCTCACCAGCTGGCGATGATGCCGGACATGAGCGTTCAGCTAGAACTTAAGGGAGGCGTCGATGCGCTTTACGTTACCCGACCCCAGAAAGAACGGTTCACGGATAAAGAGCAGGTACAGGACGCAAAATCAAAAATCCCCATCGTGAATAAAAAACTACTCCAGGATAAGGTATTCAAGAAGACAATGGTGATGCACCCTCTCCCCCGCGTCGATGAGCTGGCTTATGATATCGACACTGATGAGCGGAGTATGTATTTCAAACAGGCTGCCCGCGGCGTGCCGGTAAGGATGGCCATATTAGCCGCCTTTCTGGGGGCTAAGGAAGTTGATGTCTCCGAGATTGAATCGCCTCCCCCGACCACTTACCCCGTCTATCAGCAGGAGCCGCGACCGGTTTGCTCTAATCCAAGGTGCGTCTCGATTCAGCCTACGGAAATGAAATACCTGAAGCCGGAATATAAAATAGTAAATACTAATCCTTTAACCCTCCGCTGCGTTTACTGCGAGCATGGCTTCGAGCCGAAGTTCGTGGCGAGCACCGACTGGCATGAACACAAGCTGGATTCGAAAAAATACCACAGCGCCGATAGCCACTGGACTAAATTCATACATCCGGAAAACCTGATTGTCTTCAACACCGAGGAAGAAGCCCAAAGTCATGGTTTCAAGCCGAGTCACTTTATCGGGGGTCGCCGCTAGAAAATGCCGGACTCGCTACTCATTCGCGGCGGAAGGATTATCGACCCTTCGCAAGATATTGATAAGACCGCCGACCTGCTGATTAAGGACGGTAAAATCATCTGGCTTGGCGAGGGCAAGCCGCCAGAAGAAAATTACGCTGTTCTTAATGCCAAGGGACTAATCGTCTGCCCTGGATTTGTCGACCTGCATTGTCATCTACGGCAGCCGGGCTTTGAAGCAAAAGAAACGATTGCCTCCGGCACCTGGGCAGCGGCTCGGGGCGGTTTTACCACCGTCTGCTGTATGCCCAACACCAACCCTCCGCTGGATAACGGCGACATGATGAACTATGTCCGCACCGTCGCGGCGAGAGAAGGCATCATCCGGGTTTTTCCCATCGGCTGTGTGACCGTCGGGCGTAAGGGGGAGGAACTTGCTGACCTTAATGAACTGGAGATGAATGGGGCGGTGGCTTTTAGCGACGACGGTTCGCCGGTGAGTGATAAAGATATCATGCGCCGCGCCTTGGAATACAGTCGAGATTTCAACCGACCCATCATCGACCATTGCGAGGATATGTCGCTAACGAAAGACGGGCAGGTAAACGAGGGGGTCGTCTCGCTGGAGATGGGACTGCGCGGCATGCCGGCTGCTGCCGAAGAGCAGATGGTCAAACGAGATATAGAACTGGCAAGAGAAACCGGCGGACATATACATATCGCTCATGTTAGCACGGCTAAATCTGCCGATTTAATACGCGCCGCTAAAGAGGACGGCGTGCGTGTCACCGCGGAAGTAACACCTCACCACCTCACCCTTACCGAGGAGGACGTTTTGAAATACGGCACGCTGGCGAAAGTCAACCCGCCGTTAAGGACAAAGGAAGATACCATCACTTTGCTAAGGGCTTTAAACGATAGCGTTATTGACATCGTGGCGACCGACCACGCGCCGCACACTAAAGCGGATAAAGACGGCGATTTTACGCAGGCAGCCTTCGGCATCAGCGGACTGGAAACGGCGCTGGGGTCGCTGGTGGGGTTAATTTTAAAAAGCGAATTGAGCTTAAACAATATGATTGCCGCGCTGACCGTGGGTCCGGCGCGGGTGCTGGGATATGAAAAGTTAGGCACTTTTGAGACCGGCGCGCCGGCGGACATCTGTATCTTCGACCTGTATAAGGAATGGAAGGTTGACGTAGAAAAATTCGCTTCCAAAGGCAAGAACACGCCGCTTAACGGCCAGACGCTCAAGGGAAAAGTAATAGCGACGCTTTACATGGGTAAGCCGGTCTATATGGACGAAGGGATTAGGATTGGGGATAAGTAGCAAGTAACAAGTATCAAGTAGCAAGGAATAGATAACTGAAAAAATGGTAAACTGTCATTCTGAGGGAGTGACCTGCCCGCCGCACAAGGCTTTGGCAGGCGGGAACGACCGAAGAATCTCGGGGAGGGGTAGGGAAAAACCATATACCACCCCGAGATCCTTCGCTACGCTCAGGATGACAATTAAAAAAAGGGAGTGCCCGAGAGGGGGTTACGTTCCCCTTTACCCGTCTCCCACTTTGTAAAAGGGGGACTAAGGGGGATTTAAGTGTGGTGAAGTAAAGAAATATGAAAAAATTCTTTTCCAACCCGTTGTGGTCGGTAACAATTTTTGTTTTAACTTTTACGCTAGGGCTTACTTGGGGAATTCCAGCCTTGATGGATATCTGGCAAACAGAACCAGAACTCATAACACTAGATAATACTACGGGAAATGCTTTAACCGTAAATGAAAAGTATATGTGGAATTTGAATATCAACGATGCTCTACTCGATAAACTCTATGAAGAAGCCTATAACCTGGCTGTTTTAGAAATACAGGACCCAAAGTTATCGGAGTTTGATATTGATGTTTTCCCTTACTCTCCGTCGTCTAAAGTTAAGATAACTTATTGTTTTTATTCACAATTAGCAGATAGAGAGTTGGATTACGTTTTTTATGATAATCTAAGGATGATTTTAGAAAGAGATATATCAGGTGTATCAATTGTAAATAGGGTGACTTTTGATACCCATCCCTGGAAAACTGCCGATGGATGGGAGCTCTGTATCAAAAAGGCGTGTAAAAGAATCGGCCCGCTAACCCCTGATAGTCACACGGGGTATTTAGTCTGGGTAGTCAATCAGCCAAAACTTACATGGCATATAAATATAAATGATAGTGTGAATTGGCATTGGACTCTCTTTGAATGGAATGGCCAGGGAGACCCCGTATTAGTTAAACAATTTGGTGAAGACATCACTATAAGTCAATTAGTGTATTATCCTTAGTCATTTTCTAAACAGGAGTAATTATGCATCAGCTAAAAGTCCCCATCCTCTCGGTAGTCGAAGCGATAAAGGGCGTCTACCTTTTCCGTCTGGAGGCGCCGGAGATTGCTAAAGCCGCCAAGCCCGGTCAGTTCGTCATGGTGCGGTGCGGCAAAGAGACTATCCTGCCGCGACCCTTCAGTATAAATAGCGTCGATGGCTCGCAAATATCCCTGCTTATAAATATGGTGGGTAAAGGCACGGGGTGGCTAGCTAAAAAGAAAAAGGGCGATACGTTAGATATCTTCGGTCCCTTGGGCAACGGCTTTGCCATCAATCCCAAGTCCAAGAATCTTTTACTGGTGGCGGGGGGCATAGGCATCGCTCCCTTGCGTTTCCTGGCGGAATGGGCGGCAGGCTTGGGCAAAAAAGTTACGCTCATTATAGGGGCGCAGTCACGCGAACACCTTTTGCCGGTCAACGCGCCGCAGTCCTTATATAATAAAGGTATGTTGTCCGCCACTTTCCAAAGCGTTACTGCCACGGACGACGGCTCGGAAGGATTTAAGGGACTCGCCACCCAGCTTATTCCCCACTACCTTAAAAATATCGACCAGGTTTTCGCCTGCGGACCAGAAGCGATGTATAAGACGATGTCGAAGATGTCGGAGCTAAAAGGCAAAGACGTTCAGCTTTCTTTGGAGATAATGATGGGCTGTGGGATAGGCATCTGTTATGGCTGCACCATCAAAACGAAGAATGGCTTGAAACAGGTCTGTAAGGACGGGCCGGTATTCGGGATGGGGGAGATAGAGATTTTTGACAACATTTCTCGGTCAGTCATATAATGAAATAGGAAAATATCACGCAAAGAGGTTTTAAATATGGCAAATATTGTCGGTAAGAGATATCGCTGCACCAAGTGCGGCGCCGAGATGATAATCACCAAGGGCGGCAACGGCACCATTACCTGCTGCGGTCAGCCCATGGAAATTAAGAAATAAACATCACCGTTTGCAGGAGGTTATATCGTGGCAAGCCAACTAGGAAAAAGATATCGCTGTGCGAAATGCGGCACCGAAGCGCTTTGCACCAAAGCCGGCGAGGGTAAATTAACCTGTTGCGGCGAAGAAATGAAGATGCAGGAAGCTAAACCTATTCCTTCCTCGGACTAATGGTTCGATAAACTCACCACAAGTAGTTCGATAAATTTATCCCGAGCTTGTCGAGGGACTCACCACAAGCTAAACAATTGATGTACCGGTCGACTTTTTAACAGCCGGTACATCTTTTTTTGACTGTGATTGTTTAGCTAGTCGGATTTTTTGGACTTGGATTCGGACTTCGGTTGTTTCGCGGCTTTATTCAACTTCGTTAGCAAACGTGACTTACGCCGCGCGGCGTTATTGGCGTGTAAAACCTTTTTTATCACCGCTTTATCCAGAGAACTGATGGCTTTCGCCACGGCTGCCTGCGCCGCTTTGATGTCGCCGGCGGCAATTAAGCTTTCTGCTTTGGCGATGTCTGTTTTTACCTGACTTTGGGTTGATGTATTGCGCTTCTGCCTCCTAGCCGAGGCACGAGTCGCCTTTTCTGCTGATTTATTTGCCAAGATTTACCTCCACTTATTTTTTCCTCGAGCCGATATCCTCGGCTTTTTTATGAACTACTGTTGTATCAGCGGGACTTTGTTTCGATGCATCCTCGCCGATGCGGGTAACACTGATTATGCCTTTAACGGAATCTATTTTTTTCAAGATTTCGCTTAGCTGTGCCAAGCCCTTGGTCTGTAGAGTTAAAAATAAGGTAACGCGCTGGTGGGTGCCGTTGGCGAGATTCATCGACGTGATGTTAACTTTTTCTTCCGCTACAAGGGTACTGATGTCGCGCATCAAGCCTACCCTGTCCCAGGCATCCACCTGGATTTTCACCGGATAAAGCAGGTCGCTTTGGCCCCACTCCACCGGTATAAGCCGCTCCTTTTCATCTTCATTAATAACGTTATGGCAGTCCTTGCGGTGGATAGTTACACCGCGGCTCCGCGTAATGTAGCCGATTATTTTATCGCCGGGGACGGGATTACAGCACTGTCCTATGCTGGTCATCAGATCACCGACGCCCAGTACCTGCACGCCGGATGGCATAGTTTGATGAAGGATAACATGTTCTGTAACCTGTTCTGTTTTTTCTTCCTGGTCAGCGAGCTTTAAAACAATCTGGTGGGCAGTGATGCTACCGTTACCCACCGCCGCAATAAAGTCGTCCAGGTTTTTATAATTGAAAAGTTCCGCCAGCGCCTGACGCTCCGTCTGTATGCCGAGGCGTCTCAACTCTTTATCCAGTATCTGTTTGCCGTGCTCGATACTTTCCGCCTTTTCACGCTTGTTAAACCACTGGCGGATTTTATTTCTAGCATGGGTGGTATGGACAAAGCCAAGATTAGGATTTAACCAGTCCAGACTAGGACCCCGCGGCGCTTTGGATGAGACGATTTCAATAATGTCGCCGTTTTTTAATTGATAATTTAAGGGTACTAGCTTGCCGTTAATTTTCGCCCCAATGCAGCGGTGTCCCAGGTCGGTATGTACGCGGTAGGCAAAATCTAGAGGGGTGGAGCCTTTGGGGAGGTCTTTTATTTCACCGCGTGGTGTATAAACAAAGACCTGGTCGATGAAGATATCCGTTTTAACTGTTTCTAAAAACTCCTCGGCGCCGGAGAGCTCGCGGTGCCACTCGATGAGCCGACGCAGCCAGCCTACTTTATCCTCGAATTCCAGGTCATGTTTGCCGCCTTCTTTGTAATGCCAGTGGGCAGCGACGCCGTATTCGGCAGTACGGTGCATTTCTCGGGTACGGATTTGCACTTCCAACGGGGTGGTGCCGAAACACATCACCGCCGTATGTAAAGCCTGGTAACCGTTGGGCTTGGCACTGGCAATGTAGTCATCAAAGGTGCCGGTTACGGGACGCCAGAGACTATGAAGAATACCGACGGCGCCATAACAGTCCTCCTTGCTTTCCACGATAACCCTTAACGCCAGCAGGTCGTATATCTCATCGAAGTGTTTACCCAGCGCCAGATATTTCTCCATTTTCTGATGGAGACTGTAAATATGCTTGGGTCGACCGGATATATCGGCGGCAATGTCCACTTTCTCCAGTTCTTTTTTTAAAATTTTAATCGCCCGGTTGATGAACTTCTCGCGCTCGGTACGTTTAACATCAATCAAACGGGCGATACGCTGGTATTCCCTGGGTTGTAGATACCTGAAGGCAAGGTCTTCCAGCTGCCACTTAAGCTCCCATATGCCGAGGCGGTGTGCCAGCGGTGCGAATATATCTAAAGTTTCCTGGGCGTTCTTAAGCTGGCGTTCTTTGGGGAGGGGGTCCAGCGTGCGCATATTGTGGAGTCGGTCAGCCAGTTTAATAAAGACGACACGTACATCCTCCGCCATAGCCACCAGCATTTTCCGGAGATTTTCCGCTTGCGAGGCACTGGTCGTGGTTCCGGGCGTGGATAAGGTGACTTTGCCCAATTTAGTGACGCCATCAACCAGCTTAGCTATTTCGGCGCCGAACTTTTCCTCAATATCTTTAATTGGTAGGCCTGTATCCTCGGGAATATCATGCAGCAAAGCTGCCGCGAGAGAACTGGTATCAAGCTGTAGTTCTGCTAAAATGTAAGCCGTCTGGAGGGGATGCTCCATAAAGGGGTCACCGGTAAGCCGTACCTGCCCCTTATGCTTCTCCGCGGCAAACTCATATGCCTCTTTCAAAACCGGCAGTTTATCCGGCGGCAGGTATTCCTTGGCTTTTTCCAGTAACCGATTGAATTCCATGTTATTCTTATTATATATCAAGTAGTCTAGAAAAGGATAAGGAGCAAGCAGTTGGATGTTACCATTTACCGATCTCGCAGCACTGGCTAAATAGGTTGATATTTTATAATTTCAATGGATGTTTCGGAATTATTGTTAAAAAGTTTTTACGGGACATAAGGATTTTTTATATCTTAAAGATTGTGTGAGAATTATTAAGAAAATGTATAAAAAAATGAGATATTAGTAATTTCTACTAATAGATTGTTCTTACATATATTATGAGTAACGATATACGAAATAGTTCGTACATGAAACTTAAATATATTTACTTTAACCCCCACAGAACGTATTTGCCAGGTATTATAAAATAGAGTTAAATTAGTATTATGACTCCCGATAAAAAACTTCCACGGATAAAAGGAAAACAACTAATTCGTCTAGCGGTTAAAGATGGTTGGATTGTTAAAAGACGCGCCAGACATGGTATAGCTTTGTCCAAAAAGTTCCCTGATCGAGCTAGGGTAACTGTGATTCCTGATACACGCGCAGAACTTGATGAAGGAACGTTATCAGCAATAATTGGACCTAAACAAATGGGTATAGGTAAAGAAGGTTTGTTTAAGCTAATCGATAGATATGGCGTATGATATTACGCGGCGCTTAGAGCCGGAATCGGTTGAATAAGCGGTTCGATAAATATTTCTCTGTTGATCGGTAGGCATACGGTAATACTATCCCGGGGTTTTTCTTGATACAACTGGATATTATTCTCTTTAAAGAAACGTTCCCGTTCCCCAACATCCTCTAGAGTATTGAGATGTAAAAATATAGCTTCCTTGAGCCGCTGGTCGGCTTCAGGTAAAGACCGACCAAAGGTAGCTGTGCCAAGCTCTTCACAATATGCCGTCCAGCGTCTATCCTGTTTTTGGAATTTTAGAGTTAAAACCACATACCCTCTTGTTTTCACAAGAACCTCCCACCAAGCTTTATCCTACTTGTATTCTATCACGGTAAAAAAAGGAGTACAAATTTTGTACAATTATTGAACTACAAGGGGAGGCTATTTGTCAAGTATTATTTAACATAGTTTTTATGAGGGTTAGCTACCAACTTTGGTATTTGGGATTTCTATCTCCCTTATCTTGCGCTCTCATGCTATAATAAACTATAATTTTCTAGACACAGGGGTGTAGCTCAGTTGGTAGAGCAGCGGTCTCCAAAACCGCCGGTCGTGGGTTCGAGCCCTGCCACCCCTGCCATTTTTTTTATCGAGCCGAGGTGGTGGAATCTGGTAGACACGCCATCTTGAGGGGGTGGTGAGCGTAAGCTCGTCGGGGTTCAAATCCCCGCCTCGGCACCAGCCAAGTCCTTTCTTAACGGGAAGGACTTATCTATTAAAAAACTACCTTACCCCTTCCCCTTATCAGACTTAACATAGTAAAATATAATCCTAAACAGGATAAACGAAAATGAACCAATACGACTATATTATCGTGGGGAGTGGCATCGGTGGACTTTATACCGCTCTGTTGGCTAAAGAACGGGGCAGTGTTCTAGTTGTCACCAAGGGTAGTATCGATGATTGTAATACCAGACATGCTCAAGGCGGTATCGCCGCAGCAATCGGCGTGAATGATACGCCCGAGCTACATATAAAAGATACGCTTGCTGCCGGCGATGGTCTATGTGATGAAGAGGCGGTGAATATTCTCGTGAGGGAAGCGCCAGCCCGCATCGCTGACCTCGTACATTATCGCGTACCGTTTGATACGATAGACGGTGAAATTGCTTTAACCATGGAGGCGGCGCATAGCGTACCGCGCATACTTCATGCCGGAGGCGACGCTACCGGCGAGCATATTGAATTAACTCTAAGTAAAAAGGTGCGGGACGCCGGAATTCAAGTGCTGGAAAACTTTTTAGCTACAGAAATTTTTGTGGAAAAAGGAAAAGTTACCGGTATCAAGGCTGTTGACTGCCGCACAGGCACCACTGAAGATTTTAAATGTCGTTTCCTCATTTTGGCTACCGGCGGCGCTGGGCAACTATTTAGGTTTAATACAAACTCAAATATCGCCACCGGTGACGGAGTGTCGCTGGCTTTTAATGCTGGCGCCGAGATAGTGGATATGGAGTTTTTCCAGTTTCACCCGACGGCTCTGCGTATGCCTGGCGCACCGGCTTTTCTTATCTCGGAGGCTGTCAGGGGTGAGGGGGGCATACTCCGCAATGCTAAAGGCAATCGTTTTATGGTCGATTACCATGAAAAAGCCGATTTAGCCCCCAGGGATGTCGTGGCTCGAAGCATCTTGAATGAGATGAAGAAAGCTGGCACGGAAAAGGTGTATCTTGACGTCACCCATTTACCGCCCCATGTTATTACCACCCGTTTCCCTCATATTTATCGTTTTTGTCTTGACCGCGGTCTGGATATAACGAAAAACCAAATACCAGTAGCGCCCGCGGCACATTATATGATAGGCGGCGTTAAAACTAACAGCTGGGGGGAGACGAATATCAGCGGGTTATTCGCCACGGGCGAGGTAGCCTGTACCGGCGTTCATGGAGCTAACCGTTTAGCTTCAAACTCCCTGCTGGAAGCGATTGTCTTCAGCAAGAGAATAATCGAGAGGACAGAAGGTAAAAAAGCTAAAGAAAAAGCCGCTACCGACGTCCAGATAAAAGATATGTATGTATCTCTTAGCGACAGACCGGCACCCAAGACCTTACCTCCGCCGAGTTTAACTCTGCTTCAGCAGCTGCTTTGGGACAAAGCCGGTATTATACGGGATAAAGATGGATTGAATCAGGCGGCTGGCATTCTGGCAGGTTGGCAGAGTTCACTACCCCAACCTACAGACCAGGCTTCGTACGAGCTACAAAATCTGGTATTAACTGGACGGCTTTTAACCGAGGCGGCGTATATCCGGGAAGAAAGCCGGGGGGCTCATTTCCGCTCCGATTTTCCCCAAAGTTTGTCGAAGTGGCAATGCCACATAATCTGGAAAAGGTAGGCAGATTGTTAACATATTACTAATAGCTTCACCGCCGTCACAAGTGATATTTGAAAAGAAACCACTAATGCATTATAAATATAGAGTGCGAAAAATTTATAAGATAAGGGGATACTATCTTGGGTAAGAATAAGAATATACAAAACGTTCCGCGAGAAATGACGCACCATCAGCTGTCACGTTTTAAAAAGCAACAGCGACGGCAGCGCATTATTTTATTCAGCTGTATCGGTGTACTCCTGGCGGTAGTCTTGATTATTGTTGGAGGCTGGGTTTTCGGAGTATATATGCCGTTGCATAAGACAGTATTTCAGGTATATGACACGAAAATCGATGCCTCGTTTTATCTAGATACACTGGTTATGTACGGCAGAAGTCAGGGCGTATCATATATAGGCATGTTGGCTAACAGTATATCAAATCAGATTGTGCAGAATGAATTGATTAAACAAGAAGCTGCAAAACTTGGTTATACAGTTAGTGATGTAGAAGTTAATCAACAACTACTAGGTTCTGGACTTCCCATTAATGAAGCTGTAATGGAAGCGCAAAGAAGCGCTTTACTAATTGATGACTTGAAAAAAGGCTATTTTACAACGCAAGTACCCGCATCGGATACCCAGTATGACATTAACGCGATGATGTTGGAAAGCGAATCTATTGCCCAGTTGGTAAGAGAGAAAGTAATACACGGCGAAAACTTCTCGGAGCTTGCTAAACAATACGGCGTAGATACATATTCGAAGGAATATAACGGCGATTATGGGGAACATCCAATCGGTATTATTAAAGATAAGTTTTTAACTTCGATTCCCCTGGATTATATCTCGAGTCCGGATGTAAAAACCGGCGATGTGAGTCAACCATTGTCTGATAATGCTACCAAGAAACTGGGATATTGGCTAATCAGGGTTAACGACAGACAAATCACGATGTCCAATAATTTATCGCTTGGAAATATGAATGAAGAAGAAAGTAAACTCGAGAGTGCTGCTAATGTGTCAGCTCTATTATTAGGCAGCCTTGATGAAGCAAATGCTATCAGGGCAAGACTATTAGCAGGGGAGGCGCTCGGTCCTATCGCGGAACAATATTCCCAGTATGAAATTTCCCAAAAAAATCAGGGAGAACTGGGTTTAATAACTGCATCACAAAATGTCAGCGTTCCTTTTGACTCTTATGTTTCTAATATGTCAGTAAATTTGGGTCAATGGAGTGAACCAATACGTGATGATACTTTTTACTATACCAAGGGTGGTTTTTGGATAATCAAAGTAGTTGAAAAAACGGAAAATAAACCGCTATCTTCTGAAGATAGAGATAAGCTTATCAGCGATCTTTATAGTAAGTGGATAGAGAAAATCACTCAAGATGCTTCGCCTCATATAATCAATAATATATCTGAAGACCTGGTACAATGGGCGATAGAAAAAGCCACCGAGATATTGCAGTCGGAGAAAAAATGAAGAAGAGTGTTGGTATTGGGTTGTTAGGTTTGGGGGTGGTTGCCGGCCAGGTCGCCAGAGTATTGACGGATAAAGCGGATGAGCTGGCAGAAAAGGTTGGCTGCCCATTAGTCTTACGGAAAATAAAAGTCCTGCCGCAGGATTTAAAGCGTCCCCAGGCAAAAAAAATGCCGGCGAAACTCTTTACTACCAATGACGATGAGTTTTTCCGGGACCCCAATATCGATATAGTTATTGAAGCCATCGGCGGCGAAAGACCGGCGTTTGACTACCTAAAAAGGGCTATTACTGGCGGCAAGCATGTTGTCACCTCTAATAAAGAAGTTATTGCCAAACATGGCATTGAGCTACTGTCGCTGGCGCACAAGCATCATGTTGGTCTGCAATACGAAGCCAGCGTCGGGGGCGGTATCCCTCTCATCGCTCCGTTCAAACACGACTTAGTAGCAAATAACATCAGCGCCATCTACGCCATCATTAATGGGACGACGAACTATATCCTCACCATGATGGCTAAAGAGGGCATGGATTTCGCTTCGGCGCTGAAGAAAGCCCAGAAATTGGGGTACGCCGAAGCTAAACCGGAAAATGATATTGAGGGAATAGACGCCAACTATAAACTGGCGATATTGGCTTCACTGGCTTTTCAAACGCAGGTGCGACCACAAGATATTTATCGCGAGGGTATTTCCCGCTTGACTAACCGCGACTTTCGTTACGCGCAGGAGCTGGGATTTACCATCAAACTATTAGCCATCGCCAAACAAAGCCAGGACTCCATCGAAGCCAGGGTGCATCCGGTTTTTATCCCACAGGATTCTTTCCTGGCTAAAGTGGATGGCGTCTATAATGCCGTTCATGTCGAGGGCGACCTGGTAGGTAAAGTGTTGTTCGTCGGTGAAGGCGCTGGCGCCAAACCAACCTCCAGCGCCGTTATCGCGGATACGGTGTCATCGGCGCGTAAAATTGTCCTGGGTATCGGCAGTCTCTCTACCTGGAAAGAGGTATCCGGCAAAGTCATTCTATCAATGGATGAAGTAGAAACCCAGTATTATATCCGCCTGGCGGCTAAAGACCGACCTGGCGTGCTGGCGAAGATTGCGACCGTTTTCGGCAATAACAACATTAGCATAACTTCTGCCATTCAGCCGGAGTCCGACGAAAAAACCAAGACGGCGGAAATCGTGATTATGACGCATCCGGCTAAAGAAAAAGCAATGCAAAAAGCCCTTCGCGAGCTGGAAAAGCTGGATGTGGTAAAAGAAATCAGTAACTTTATCCGCGTGGAGGATATAGAAGGAGGATAGAAATATGGCACTATGTCCCTTATTAAAAGCTGAATGTAAAAGAGATAAATGCCAATGGTGGTATTCTACCAATGAGAAATATATAGATTGTTCGGTAGTCTTATTGATAGAGCAAATCTCACAAATTACAGATGACATAAAATATAAGGATGGAACCTTACAGAGTCTTATTTTAGATCCCGATAATCCAAAAAATGAACCGGTGAAAAAAGCTTTAAAAGATATATTTGAAAAATATACGAAAGAAGAAAAACAGCAATAATTATGACGAAAAGAGGCGTCCTTTTCCAGTACAAAAAGTACCTCCCCATCACCAAGAAAACCCCGATGTTTTCTATCGGTGAAGGGGATACGCCATTGGTCAAGAGCGACCGACTGGCGAAAAAATACGGCTGCAAAGAACTCTATTTTAAACTGGAAGGCTGCCATCCCACCGGCTCATTTAAAGACCGGGGCATGGTGGTAGCCGTCGCCAAAGCGGTGGAAGCTGGCAGTAAAGCGGTTATTTGCGCTTCCACGGGCAACACCAGCGCCTCGGCAGCAGCTTTCGCCGCTTACTGCGGACTTCAGTGTATTATCGTTATCCCCGGCGGCAAAATCGCCCTCGGTAAACTCGCCCAGGCGATTGTTTACGGGGCGAAAATTATCGCCATCGACGGAAATTTCGATAAAGCGCTGGAAATCGTCCGTAAACTTAGCGAGCGAAATCCGGTGACGCTGGTGAATTCACTTAATCCCTACCGCATTGAGGGACAGAAGACAGCCGCTTTCGAAATAATCGACGTTCTCGGCAATGCGCCGGATTATCTCTTCCTGCCGGTAGGCAATGCCGGCAACATCACCGCTTACTGGAAGGGTTTTAAAGAATATTACGCCGCGGGCAAGGCGACCAAAAAGCCGAAGATGTACGGCTTTCAGGCTGAAGGCGCAGCACCTATCGTGCGTGGACATATCATCGAAAAACCGGAAACGGTCGCTACTGCCATCCGCATCGGCAATCCTGCTAGCTGGAAAAAAGCCGTTGCCGCGCGCGATGAATCCGGCGGTATTATTGATATGGTCAACGACGACGAAATACTTGCTACCCAGCGCATTCTGGCTTCCGAAGCAGGGATTTTCGGGGAACCGGCTTCCGCGGCGCCGCTAGCTGGCTTAATTAAACTCACCAGACAGGGGAAAAAATTCACCGGTAAAGTAATCGTCTGTGTGGTTACCGGCAACGGACTTAAGGATACCGAAACCGCCCTAAAGAAAGCCCCGAAGATAATGGAGTTGCCCGCAGATATTAATAAAGTGGAAAAGGCGTTGGGGTGGGGTAAATAAAATCCCTTAAACGTCATTCCCGACCTGATCGGGAATCCAAAAACGAATTACCAGACAAAACGCTGGATTCCCGCTTTCACGGGAATGACGTAAAAAATATGGAGGTGGATTATGATTGACCAAGATAAGATAAAAAAAGCCGTCAAAGAACTTCTTGAAGCCATTGGTGAAAATCCTTCTCGTCAAGGCATCAAGGAAACACCTCGCCGTGTAGCGGAAATGTACATCGAGCTTTTTCAGGGATTCGGTAAAGACCCTAAAGTTGACCTTGGCGTAGATTTCGAGCTGGGCTATCGCGAGATGGTCATCGTTAAAGATATTCCTTTTTACTCCATGTGCGAGCACCATCTTCTGCCGTTTTATGGCGTCGCCCACGTAGGCTACATCCCCAACAAAGAAGGGCGTATCGTAGGCATTAGTAAGCTGGCGAGAGTGGTGGAAACGGTTGCCCGCCGGCCGCAGGTGCAGGAGCGTATGACCACCGAGATAGCGGACGTAATTTATAACGGTCTTAAAGCCACCGGCGTAGGCGTCGTGATACAGGCGGAGCATATGTGTATGATAATGCGGGGCATTAAAAAACCCGGCAGCAATGTTATCACGTCAGCCTTGAGGGGTACTTTCAAATCTTTAGCCACCAGCCGCGCCGAGTTCTTCTCATTAATTCAGGGGAGGTAAAGGTTGGTATATGGATAGAGTAAAAAAAGCCCACGATACCATGGCGGGGAAAAAGGGTAACTGCGCGCAGTCAGTGTTTACTGCTTTCAGCGGCGACCTAGGTTTAGATGAAAAAATAGCCTTTGATATAGCGCAGGGATTTGGTGGAGGAATGTCTGTTAACGGTGTCTGCGGGGCAGTCACCGGAGCCTATATGGTATTGGGATTGGCTAATCCGGTTTCTCAAGAAAATCCCCAACAAAGCGCAGATAAAATTAGAACTCTAAGAAATGAATTCAACCGTAAATTTAAAGAATTACACGGTGGCTTAACCTGCACCGAACTTTTAGGTTATAACTTAACCATACCGGAAGAAGCGACCAAAGCCCGCGAAATTGGTGTTTTTACCACGATATGCCCGAACTTGGTGCGGGACTCTGCGAAAATAATTGAAAGCCTGATTAAGTAAAACTAGATATCCAGTTTGGCGTACTTGGCGTGCGCCTGGATAAAGGCTTTGCGCGGCGGCACTTCATCACCCATCAGCATCTGGAAGGTCTCATCGGCTTTTGCCGCATCCTCGATACTAACACTTAGAAGAGTACGGTTCGTGGGGTCCATGGTAGTTTCCCAGAGCTGTTCGGCAGTCATCTCGCCGAGGCCCTTGTAGCGCTGAATCTCCGTCTTTCTTGAGGTGCTGTTTTTCAGTGTCTCGTCTTTTTCCTGTTCCGTATAAACCCACTTCACGCCTTCGCTGGATTTGATACGGTATAAAGGCGGCTGAGCGATATATAAGTAACCGGCGTTGATAAGCTTGGTCATGTGGCGGAAGAAAAAGGTGAGTAAAAGGGTGCGTATATGCGAGCCGTCAACATCGGCATCGGACATGAGAATGACTTTATGATAACGTATTCTCTCCGTGTCGAATTCGTCATCGAGGCCCGCGCCGATAGCCGTAATCATGGTGCGGATTTCTGCGTTAGCCAACATTTTATCCGGCGCGGCTTTTTCAACATTAAGAATCTTGCCGCGTAAAGGTAAGATAGCCTGGAAACGACGGTTTCTGCCCTGTTTGGCGGAGCCGCCGGCAGACGGACCCTCGACGAGGAATAACTCACACTGCTGGGGGTCTCTTTCCGAGCAGTCGGCGAGTATTCCAGGTAATGTACCGGAGTCAAGTCCGCTTTTCCTGATGATTAGGTCGCGGGCTTTACGGGCAGCTTCGCGGGCGCGGGCGGAGGTGAGGCACTTTTCAATAATTTTCTTGGCGTCGTCCGGATGCTCTTCCAGATAAAGACTCAACCCATCATTAACGGCACTTTCGACCTGACTTTTTATTTCAATATTACCCAGTTTACCTTTGGTCTGCCCTTCGAACTGTGGTTCGGAGAGTTTGACACTGACGATAGCAGTTAATCCCTCGCGGACATCCTCGCCGGTGAGGTTAGGGTCGTCTTCCTTTATAAGTTTATTCTTATGAGCGTAATCATTTAAGGCGCGGGTAAGGGCAGAGCGGAAACCGGTTATATGCGTGCCGCCATCGACGGTGTTGACACAGTTGGCAAAGCTAAAAGCGGACTCCGTAAAGCCGTCATTATACTGTAAGGCTACCTCGACGGAGGTACTGTTGATTTGCTTTGAGATATAAATAGGTAACTGGTGTTGGACAATGCGGTTGCGGTTTAGGTGGCGTACGAAGCTGGCAATGCCGCCTTCAAAGTAAAAGGTTTTTTCTTTATCGTTAATTTCATCAATTAAAGTTATCTCCACGCCCTTATTAAGATAAGCCATTTCGCGGAGGCGCTCACTTATGGTGTCGAAATCATAACTTATTTCACTGAAGATTTGCTTATCAGCCAAGAAAGTTGTAGTAGTACCAGTGCCAGTGCCTTCGGCTTTACCCGTAACTTTAACCGGTGCTACTGGCACACCGCGTTTATATTCCTGGTGGTAAATCTTGCCATTGCGTTTTACATCAACGCTGACCCATTCGGAAAGTGCATTGACCACCGAAGCGCCCACGCCATGCAGACCGCCGGACACAGTATATGATTTGCCGCCGAATTTCGCGCCGGCATGGAGCACGGTCATAACAGTTTCCAGCGCTGAGACCTTGGTAGTGGGGTGGATTTCTACAGGGATACCGCGTCCATTATCCATTACGCTGACCGAATGGTCTTTATTGATTTTGACAACGATATAGTCGCAGCTGCCTGCCATCGCTTCATCGATGCTGTTATAAGCGATTTCGTAAAGCAGGTGATGTAGACCGCGCTGGTCGGTGCTGCCGATATACATGCCGGGACGCCGTCGTACGGCTTCTCGACCGCCGAGCACTTGTATATCTTCGGCAGTATATTCGGCAGATTTAGCCGTTCTTACTTTACTTGGTTTTTCAGGATTTTTCGGCTTGTCTGCTTTCGGCATGAACAACCTTCTTTCATCTTGAGCAAGGTGCTTAAAAATACTAGAACTATAGTTCTAGTATCGTAGCTATTTTCACTAGAATATTATAGCATTTTTTAAACATAAAAGTAAAGCAAAAAATGGGTAAAATTGAGGTAAAAAATATACTCATCTTAAAATGTTTTTTTCGAGTACTTTTGTGTCCGATTTTTCCTTATGCTATACTCCAATCAGAATAAATATGGTAAAAATTAGGTGATAATATATGAAACCCCGAAAAACTGACGAAAAAATCGATAAGGCTAAACAGCTTGCCGATAAAATTGTCCAGAACGTCGAAAAAGTGATGGTCGGCAAGTCGAGTGTTGTACAACTGGCGGTGATTGCTTTAATCAGTCAAGGGCATCTCCTTATCGAGGACGCGCCCGGCCTCGGCAAGACCATGCTCGCTCGCAGTCTGGCAAAATCTATCGATTGCAGCTTTAAGCGCATACAATTTACGCCGGATATGCTCCCTGGTGATATCATCGGCGTCACCATTTATAATCAAAAATCCCGCGATTTTGAATTTCATCCAGGTCCTATCGATGCGCAGGTTGTCTTGGCGGATGAAATCAACCGCGCCACGCCTAAAGTGCAGTCGGCTTTATTAGAGGCAATGGAAGAGAGACAACTTACCGTGGATGGCGTGACTCATAAAATGCCAGCGCCTTTCCATGTCCTCGCCACGCAAAATCCGATTGAGTATGAAGGCACCTTCCCTCTCCCCGAAGCCCAGCTGGATAGATTCCTGCTGCGGATTAATATCGGCTACCCGACGGCATCGGAAGAGGTATCTATCATCGAGAGGCAGCAGATTATTCACCCTATTGAGGAAATTGGGCCCGTTGTTGAGGCAGCCGATATTCTCATGCTTCAAGAAACCGTGAAGAAAATCCATGTAAGTGACCCGGTTAAGCACTATATCGTTGCTCTAGTAGAGGCGACCCGACATCACCCATCGATATACCTTGGTTCTTCTCCCCGCGGCTCGCTGGCGCTTTTCCGTACCTCCCAAGCGCGAGCGCTACTGCAAGGGCGGGACTATGTTTTACCGGATGATATCAAAGCCTTAGCCGAACCGGCTCTAGCGCATCGTTCACTGGTATCTTCCGCCGGACAATCGCAGGGTAAGGACAGCCGCTCTTTCATTGCCGAAGTAATAAAAGCTACTCCTGTTCCTGGACCGCTCGACGAAAAATAAACCTAATATCCTCTAACTTTAAAAAGATATGAAGATTCGCTGGTTCGTTATCGCTCTCCTGGTATTCATTTTAATCCTGGCTTTAGCCACTGGGTCTACTATCATATGGCGGTTATTTATGTTCCTGGGAGTGCTGCTTTTTATGAGTTATCTGTGGATGCGCATAAATGTCAGCTACATTCAAGGTAAGGTGGTAAAACTGACACCTTACGGCCGAATCGGCGAACGTTTTGAAGAAGAATTTACTTTTTATAATAAGGGCAAGCTGCCCACGGCTTTAATCGAAGTTAGAGAGGATGCCGAATTTCCCGGCTATAAAAGCATCGCTTCTTTCCATCTTCCAGCGCAGGGGTCTTATAGTTGGCGCTCCGAAGGTATCTGCCGGCGGCGGGGATTATTTGATATGGGTAAATTAATCGTGAAGATTAATGACCCGCTCGGTTTCTTTTCGGTAAAGCAGCGGATGTTTGATAGTAAAAGTATTGTCGTCTTCCCCAGCACTTTCGACCTGCCTTTCTTCCAGGTGATGCCACGGCAGGAAATTGGTGTAAGCAAGCGTCGCTGGTTCGTTACCGAGTCAGGCACCAATGCCTCACGTGTGCGCGATTATATTAGCGGCGATAGCTTCCGCAACATCCACTGGCATACGACAGCGCATACCGGCAATCTTATGGTCAAGGAATTTGACCCTGAGCTATCTAGTTACGCTTATAAAGATATTTGGATTGTTTTAGATATGTTAAAAACTTCACATTGTGGTAAGGACCAAGAAACTACCGAAGAATATGCCGTCAGTATCGCCGCGTCACTGGTAAAAAAATATGTCGATAGTGGTAAGAACGTGGGTCTGTTGGCATCCGGCGACCGTTCTTTTCTTTTCCTGCCGGAAACCAGTGAAGAACATGAAGAAAAGCTTATGCGGGTTTTAGCAATAATTGAAGCTAATAGCTCATTAACACTCGATGGGTTATTGGAATCACAGGAAGAACGTTTTGAGCCGGGCTCTGCCGTCGTCGTCATCAGTCCTTCGGCTAATATTCTGGGTCCATTACGGCGTATAGCTAGTCGAAACATCGTGGTTACCGCTATCTTGCTGGATGCTGTTAGTTTTGGCGGTGAAGTAAGCGCGGCGGAAACAGCGCATCAATTAATCGCCGGCGGCATAACCTCTTACATCGTCAGGCGTGGGGCGGAAGTAACCAGGGCTCTTGACAGCCGCTATCTGTTAACCCCGATGTCATCAATGGGAGCAAGAAGATAATCATGAATGATGACGTTAAAAAGCGAAAGTGGTTATTCTCTCGACCGAAAAAGGAGAAAAAGCCGGACACTCCATCGATAACCGACGGATTAGGGTGGGGCAGCTGGCAGGAATGGATAAACATTCTCTTAGTGTTCATTACTCTGGAAATTGCCGTACTATCCGTCGAGCAAGCCCATTGGATAACACCGCAGCCGTCATTAACATTTGTTTTGATACTCTCGGTGCTGCTTACCGTAGCGCTGATAAAAATCAAAATTTATACGGTATTTAAACATATCATTTTGTTAGTTATCGGTTTAACTATCACGATGTGGCAGACCGTGAATTGTATCGAGCCGTCAGATACGACATCTAAGCTTTCTCATTTAATAAATGTTTTTCAGTCGTGGTGGCAGGGCTCAAGCTTTTCCTTAGCCAGTGATGATAAGCTTATTTTCATTGTCTTTATTACCTTCCTCACCTGGCTGGTCGGTTATCTTTCGGTTTGGTTTGTTTTACGGCGATATAATGCCTGGGTGGCGGTTGTTCTGGGCGCGTTGGTAGTATTATTTAATCTGAATAATCTGCCGGACTCGTATTACATATATTTTGTTCTGTATTTCTTTGCCGCATTAATGTTAATTGCTGTCACTCGTATGATGAAGCGGGTTTCTGGAGTCTCGTATACTACAAATATTTCTGGGAGCAGCCTTCTTTATCTGGGGGTTTCACTTCTTTGTATTACGGCAATCGCCGCGTCAATTTCCTGGTTAACGCCGCAAGCACGCGCCACAGCTCTACAGGACTACCTGGCCAACAGCATGCCCTGGCAAAAAGATATGATGGAATCTAAAATGAATATTTTCAATGCAGTGCCTTCCAAGCAGGGACTAAGTACCGCTAGCGTACTTAAAGATTTACCTTTTGGTGAAATATGGAATCAAGGTGATGAAATTAAATACTTAGTTGTTTCTGACCATCCTACATACTGGCGGATGACAGTATATGATACCTATACTTCACAAGGTTGGATAAATAGTTCAACCGATAAAACTTTACTGGATGCAAATACACCTTGGTCAGATAGTACGACGTCTGTTAACCAGAGCACAATGACATATACCGTCGTTACTGGGACGACTACCGATGTGTTGTTTACTAACGGTGGTTTTATCGCGTCGGATATTCCGGTCAGATTAAGTTTCGATGCCGATAAAGATATCGTGACTATCGCGTCGTTGCGTGTTTTCGATCCCGGTGACCGATATACAGTTACTTCACGCATTACTTCAGCCGAAACATCCGCTTTATCTGCGGCTGGCGAAAATTATCCCGAGCCAATTACTGCGACGTACCTTCAACTGCCTGCTGATTTTCCCAATGAAGTTAAAACGTTAAGTGAAAGTATTACTACGAATTCAACGACGCCTTATACGAAAATTCAGGCTATACTCAATTATCTTTCAAAATATCCTTATAACCTGCAAGTTGACCTGCCGCTCAACGGGGAGGATAATGTCGAGTACTTTTTATTTACCGCGAGAAGAGGATTTTGCCTTCATTTTGCCTCGGCGGCAGTAACGATGCTCCGCTCTGTAGGTGTGCCGGCAAGACTTGCCGTCGGCTATCTCCCGGGCGAGCCGGGTAACGAACCTGGACGGTATATACTGCGAGATAAATATTATCATGCCTGGCCTCAAGTCTATTTCCCCGGCTACGGTTGGATAGATATTGAGGCAACGCCTCCTGGCGCTTTAAACTATGTGTCTACTGATACGCCCTGGATATCCAGTCAAACTATTGAAGAATCTGCCCAGTGGGACGTATGGCAGGGGGTAACACCACCTTCGATATATAATATCGGGAATATTAATATAACAACCTATGGCGGTGGTGGAGCCAGCAATACGGAAGAAACTTCCTTTGCCGCCAAATTGGGTCGCTCTTTGCTTTTTATTTTTGGCGGTGCTCTGGTAATAGCGATGTTAGTAGGCTTTGTCATATTAATGAGGTCACTTTCTTTCCGCTGGTTATGGCGTGTGGATAGAGAAAGGATAGGCTATACGGTATATCTCAATATGTGCCGTCTTGCCGCGATGGTTGGTATAATACCCAGTCCGCAACAGACGCCATCAGAATTTACCGCCGAGTTGGTTAAAATCATGCCCCAACAGGCTGAAGCTCTAAACTATGTCACCCAGATTTACATGGACAACCGCTTCGGAGGCAGAGAAGGCAAACTGGATATCGCTGAAGAGGCGGAGATTCTTAAGGCGCGTCGTATCGTTTACGTTAAACTTATCGAGCGTTTTAGTAAAGTAAGAAGGCTTTTTATTATAGGTAAAAGAAAAGTTGATTAGTAGAATATGGTAGAGCTATTATAACTTTATTCTTTGTTGCTGATATATTCGAAAATTTTTATTGGTTGCGAGCTATTGGATGATGCAGCCGAATTGTATATCTCTTTATAGAAATCTACTGCCTCTAGAGGTATGGGACTAATAAACGGGCTTGTGCCGACTATCTCATATTTATTAGTTGTAGAATTTTGACTGGCGATATAATTTAGCGCTTCTTTATAGGTAGTAAATTCCTTATAGTCTACAAGTTGTTTAACACTTTGGTCGGCGCTGACTGGTGTCATCTTATAAGCAATTACGGTGGACGTTCCTTCCAGAACAGCTTTACCGTCAAAGTTATATAGTCTGACGATTAATGTACGATAATAATCAAGGCTGAATACCTGTGCTGGTATCAGCTGGTTCTCCTGGGCGTAGTAATAGACGGGCGTATATTTTTCTCTTTCTTGGTCCGCCCATCGTACTACTGCCGGAAATTTACCGACAGAAGTATCATAATCAGAAATAATATAAGCAGAACCGATTTTTTGTATTATAGCTTCTGCTGAAGCTTGGTCTTGAGATAGAAACATATTGGCTACTCTTTTAATAGGGTTCGGATCTTGAGATGGGTTGGTACTGGGTATACGCCGCGCATCTCGCATAATCCAATAGCCGTAATCCCACCATGAGGTTACTCCATAAGTGGACTCAGGGTATTTAAAACTTGAATCATAAATATTATAGTAAGCATTAGGGTCGCCTAACGGTTCCGGAGTATTATTTTTCATCCAGGTAAGTGCCAACTCCCAATCGTCGGATAAAGCGTAAGGCGCCTGTACAGACTGGACTTTTGATAGATAAATATTAGGCACAAAAATAAATAGGCAAACTATAACTATCGCTAATACTATATTAACGTAATATATTGCGTTGCTGCTGCCGCTCCTGCGACTTTTCCACTTCTTTCTTTCGGTTGATTCGCGTATAGAATAGTCATAAGCGCCCCGTTGGTTAGGATTTGTTAGTGTTTGAATGGCTTTATTTAACTCTCTAAACTTTGATTCTGTTTCTGGAGTATTGCTAGGTCCAGGTTGATATGTGGATGCAAGTCTACGGTAAGCGGACTTTATATCTTTATAAGAAGCATTTTTATCGACACCAAGAAGCTCATAATAGTTTTGTTTTAGTTGTGGTGCGGTAAAATCAAGCGCTTTTTGTGGGACTTCCTCTGTTTTTGCCGTTAGTTCTTTGACACCTGATAACCGGATAATTTCCCAACCGAGGTAACCGGAAAGCAATGCCGCATTAACGACAAAGTAGTATTGGAAACGACGTTGTATAAGTAAAGTAATCAGGATTACTAAGGACCAAATAAGGAAAAGCCGGACACCTTCATCGCCATCACGGTTTTTAAATAAAATGTAGATAAATATCGCTAATGGCAGCAATGCATACCAACGATAATCGACGTAAGTAATAGATAGTATCAATAAACAAAGCAGTATCAGGATTCCTATTACCCATCCTGTCGCGATATACCATAGCTGGTCTTTACCTCGCCTAATAAACTGGTAAAGCAAAATGCTAAAGGAGATAAACATTATCCCCGGGATAAATTGTATATTTATGCCATCATACGCCGGATTTGAAAGTAATTGTTGAATCGTGTATGCCACGACCATTATGGCAGCTAGGATAAAGAAGACCAGCAAAGGCGTACTGCTTCTTTCCTTCTGACTTGTATAGACAATATAGCCGCATATAGCGGCGCCTGCTAAAGCGGGAATAAGCCACCATGGGGCGAAAAAGAAACTAGTGGAAAAATTGCCCCAGGCAGTAAATGTTGTAAAGACATCGCCGTTTGGTATCAGCACCGGCGTCATCTCGGTAGTCGTAGCCGCCGTTGCTCCTGAGGGGAAAAAGACAAACTTAGCTTTATCTAATAAAGAATGGAATGTTCCAGGAGCCGCCAGATAGGCGATGACAACGGCTAAAATACCAATGCCAACTACAATCAAAGGATAATAATAAACTTTTGATTCTTGACCCGTTTTAATCTTAGCTAGTAAAGTCCTTCTGAAAGGGGTAAATAAGAAACCAATCAATATTAAAGGATAATAAAAAACATTTAGACCTTTACTCGATAATGACTTAGAAATGCCGTACAAAACCAACGGCATGAGGAGGGCGATAACTAAGGCGATGGTAATATCGCTGGAATATGGACTGATTATAAAAATAATGGTTGACAATAGTAATGTAATAAAACTAACGATACATAAGTAATCGGACGATTTATGGTTTAGATGATTGATAATGAACTGGATAATTAAATAAAGCGCGAAGATGAAGACGAATAACAATGCACCCTGCCATGTAATCAAGTATATTCCTAAAAAGATACCCGCAAATATGCTGAAAATTAGTGGTTTTAGTATTATCTTCCAGTCTCGTTTTAATATGTGTGTAAAAGTCAATTGATTTTGGCTGGCGGTTTTAATAGCGTAAATCAGAAAAGCTAAAGCGATGGCGGTAAATAACGTCTCGGCTACAGGATCATCGGTGGCTCCCAACGCCGAGCGTGAAATAAATTCGCCGGGGAATATACCGACCAAGCCAGCAGCGAGCACGCCAGCCCACTTATTAAATAGAGCTTTTCCGATAAAGAAAACTGGAATGACTGTTAATGCACCCATGATGGCTGGCAAATAAATACCAATCATATCAATAAGGTGTGGTGTCGGATGCCCTCCGCCAAATATCCAAGCAAGAAGCGCGATAATCCAATGGAAGAAAGGTAGTGTGTTAACGCCATTGCCTCCGGGGTAAATAAAATACGGGTCGAATTGAGTAAGCTTCGGGAAGTGGTCAGACACATTATCGACCAAACGCATGTAGTAATAAGCATCGTTGCTGGAGTACTTTATAGTATCGCCGACGACGATTTGATTATAGGGGTAATAGATACGAAAAAATAAAGCAATGCCGAAAAAGATAATAACAAGTAGGACGACAACCAAAGTCGGTGAGATTCTGAATCTAGTCATCAACTTTTTTAAAACCTTGGCAACGATACGTTTAAGTAAAAGCTCTTGGCATTAGATTAACACGTTTACCCATTTACGTCAACAGGAAGCAGCTGAAAGTAACTCTGTAGATAGAGACTAGTACTTTTATAAATTCATGATTATGCTATAATATTTGTGATAAAGACCCCCGTTATGAATGTTGTAGATATTAAACGTGTAGTCAAATCCTTTGCCGACAAAGTTGCGGTTGATGACCTCTCCTTTTCCATAGCACAAGGCGAAATATTCGGTCTAATAGGTCCTAATGGCGCCGGAAAAACCACCACTATTAAAATGATAATGGATATCATCAAACCTGATTCCGGCGAAGTGACCATCCTCGGAGAGAAAATTAGTGAAGCTACCAAAAACAAGCTTGGCTACATGCCAGAGGAGAGGGGACTCTACAAAAAACAGCGTGTCTTAGATACTATTATCTACTTTGCCTCTCTCAAAGGTATGAACCTGCGTATCGCCGCAGAAAAAGCCAATCAACTGCTTACGCAAACCAGTATGCTGGCCAGCGCTCGCAAGAAAATAGACGAACTAAGTAAAGGCATGAGTCAGCTAATCCAGTTCATTGTAACCATCATCCACGAGCCGCAGCTCATTATACTGGATGAGCCTTTTGGCGGTCTCGACCCGGTTAATACCGAGTTGATGAAAAACATGCTCGCTGACCTGCGTAAAAAGGGTACAGCTATTATTCTAAGCACGCACCAGATGAACCAGATTGAAGAGCTTTGTGACCGCATTTTAATGGTGAATAATGGGCGTTCCGTGCTTTACGGTGACCTCGCCGAAATCAAATCAAAATATGTTAATAATGCTGTCCTTGTGGATTACAAAGGAAAACTTGGCGAAATACCAGGCGTCATTGAACAGCGCCAGCACAAAGGCTATGTCGAGCTTGTTCTGGACGGCAAAACAACACCCCAGCAGCTGCTGGAACGTTTAATAAATCGTGGTATCGTTTTAAACCGTTTTGAAATTGCTACTCCTCCTTTGAACGAAATTTTCCTGAAGGTTGTGGGTAAGGAAAATGAATAAAACCTTTCTTATATTCAAACATGAGTTCCTGAACATAGTAAGAAGCAAGGGATTTATCATTATGACCCTTATCGTCCCGCTGGTATTCCTGCTAGGCATCATGGCATATCAGATTATATCTGGAGCGATAAAACCTTCAGAAGAAATAACCTGGATAGGCTATGTGGATAATGTCGGTTTGTTCAAACAATTTAATAAACAGGGCGGTATTCAACTGGTTAAGTATGATACCGTTGAAGAAGCTACTAAAGCTCTTACTACTAATAAAGTTAAAGAATATTTTGTCATCGAACCGTCCTATTACACTAACAGAATTATTAGTTTTTATACCCTAGAAAAACAGCTCGTCCCCCCACCGGAAACCGTTAACGCAATAAAACAATTTATGACCAGCAATATGTTAACTGGTAAAATCGACCAAATAAATATCGATTTGATAAATGCATCTTTAAATGTTGTTTCTGTAAGGCTAACCGATACCGGTGTCGTTTCACCAGACCAGGGCGGCATAGGTGATTTGATATTGCCCATAATTTTCGCCATATTGCTTTATTTTTCTATTACCGCTTCTTCCTCTTATCTCATTCAGGGTCTCGGCGATGAAAAAGAAAACCGCCTTATCGAAGTATTGCTTTCGTCTGTATCAACCCGGCAGTTGATTACAGGCAAAGTCCTGGGTATTGGGACGGCTGAATTAATATCGGTAGTAGTCTGGGTGATATCCGCCCCCTTCCTGCTTAATTATGCTTCTTCATCTATCGGCGGTGTCTTGAGCTATTTACATCTTTCTCCCAGCTTTTTCGCCCTATGTATTGTTTACTTTATACTGGGGTATTTCCTATTCGCTGTGATATCCACCTGTGTCGGTGCCATTACCCCCTCTGCCCGCGAGGGTCAGCAGCTGGCTATGATATTTGTCTTAACGGCAGCCGTACCATTATGGTTTTCTTCTTTGATAATCATGAACCCTAACAGTCCGGTCTGTATTTTCCTTTCGATATTTCCTCTTACTGCTCCTGTTACGCTGATAGCTAGGCTTGGCGCTACCGACGTTGCTGTCTGGCAGATTCTCTTGAGTATCGGGGTAATGGTAATAACCATTATCGGCGGTCTATTTTTAACCATTAAAATTGTCCGTACCTTCCTGCTGATGTACGGTAAAAGACCCAGCTTGGGGGCGATTATCCGCAGCCTAAAGAGCGGTTAAATCTTGTTTATCTAAGCCATCCTTAAATAACATTGCTGGTTTCTGTCTTTTCCTAAACTAAAAGTGATATAATCGGGGGTGGATTATTCGCGTCAAATCAAGAAAGGAGCACTCACCTATGGGAATATCAAAATATGGTAAGTACATCACCACCGAACTAAAGAGGAACATCGTCATGCCGGGCTATAAAGGACCCCAGCAAATCGCCCAGGGCTACCGCGACGGCTTCCGACTGGGACTGGAACATATTATTTGGATGGATAATGAAGTCCTCCCGGGCGCTTACTACGGGGAGTATACCTGGCAATGGCCTGGCAACATGAAAGACCAGTTTCAGATGCCGAGAATGCCAATGCCGGAGTTAGTAACCCCAGAACTGGTCAAGAGCGGGAAAGTAGGCGGTATTATGCCTCACGCCCACCCCTTCATCGAGATTTTTTCCTACATGGGCACGAATATCGACGACCCTTCCGACCTCGGCGGCGAAATTGAGTTTTGGCTGGAAAACGAAAAATTCACTTTAACCAAGAGTTTTATGGTTTATATTCCGGAGAATATGGAACACTGTCCGCTGGTCTTCCGCCGTTTTGATAGGCCGATGTTCCATCTAACCCTCGGTTCGGGTGATAAGTATATTTAATGGTATATTCATCTATTTTTTAGAAAGAGGTAATTTAGATGCATCAGGGTAAAAACGCTAAATATGTTGTAGATTATCCTAAACCTAATGCCAAATATCCGCCTTACCGCGTTAAGACCGACCCCAAAGTCGTTAAGCCGATTGTTCAGGTTGACGCCGATACTGTTCCCGGCGCTGAATTCTACGCTGAAGCTCATTGGATATTACCCGGCGGTAAAAAGGAAATCAAACTTTGTGAATCACATACTCATCAATTCAATGAAGTGCTAAGCTTTTTCGGCTACAACTACGACAATATACAGGACCTCGGCGCGGAAATTGAAATCACTATCGATAATGAAAAGAACATCGTTGATAGGAGTTTTGCTGCCTGCATACCGGCTGGCGTCCAGCATGGTCCGGTTATTGTCAGGAATATCCAGCGGCCCATCTTCCATGTCGCTTCCGCGAAAACTGGCCAGTATAAATAAGCCGTCTCTTGAGTAATAATTCCCCAACATTGGAGGTAGTTTGCCATGGCGACCGTTAAAGAATTTAATCATTTCGGCGAGGAATTAGAAAAAATACTAATTTTAAGAACATCACCGGTGGCGGTTAAAATGCTGGAAAAAGAAGCAGATATTCCCAAAGAGGCAGTGCGCCCCAAGCGCGACCGAAAATATCACCTCGCTCAGTGCCAGGCTTTCGCTTTATCACGTCGCGAAGGCACTACCATCGCCATGCTTAAGGAAGACCACTGGTGTCCCGCTGCTTTAATGGCTTACGGCATGGTGCCGCTGCCTCCAGGTCCTAATCCTACCCGCATGCACCCCTACGACATGTTCGACTACGGGAAATATATTGGCATCCTCACTGCCCCCCTTAAAACCGCCTCCTTTAAGCCGGATGTTGTGATTATTTATTCCAACACTGCTCAATTAAGAAGCCTGTTGCTTTCTTTTCCGCCCGATGAAGTAAGGCAGGTAAATGGGCGTTTCTTCCCGCCATCCTGCGCTCATGCCGTTGTCACCCCCATGTTGCAGGGCGGCTACTGGGTGGTCTTGCCCGACCCCGGCGAATACCAGCGGGCTCTCTGCGACGAGGGGGAGATGATGTTTGCTTTGCCGGCGGATAAGCTATCGATGATGTATGAAAATATGCAAAAATTCAAGGGTTTTGGTTCCTACCGTGAGCATAATTATTTTATCTTGCCCGATTTTCCGCGGCCTGATTTTTATAAAGCGATGTTTAAAGGTTGGGGACTGGAAGATTACTAGATGAGTAAGCGTAAGGAAAAGTGGGAAAAAGAGGTGCTAAAGCCGGCGCTTAAGCGTTTGCCGGAACGTCAGTCGTCTTTCGAGCTTACCTCGGGTATGGCGGTTAAGCTGCTTTATACGGCTGAAGAACTGACGGATATTGACCTCGAAACATCGCTTGGCTATCCGGGGGAGTATCCTTTCGGACGGGGCATTCAGCCTACCATGTATCGCGGTCGACTTTGGACGATGCGTCAATACTCCGGTTATGCCTCGGCGGAAGAGTCGAACCGACGTTATCGCTATCTTTTGAAACAGGGCCAGACTGGCTTGAGTGTCGCTTTCGACCTACCGACACAGCTTGGCTATGATTCAGATAATCCTCTCTCCCGCGGCGAAGTTGGCAAGGTCGGCGTCCCCATTAACACCTTACATGACGTGGAAGTCCTCTTTAAAGATATCCCACTGGATAAAGTTAGTACTTCGATGACGATTAACTCTACCGCCCCTATCTTGCTGGCGATGTATATCGTCCTCGCCAAAAAGCAGGGGATAGCTTTAAATAAGCTGGAAGGCACTATCCAGAACGACATTTTAAAAGAGTACATCGCCCGGGGCACTTATATTTATCCCCCCGCCCCCTCCATGCGTTTGACCACGGATATTTTTGAATATTGCGGCTTGAACCTGCCCCGCTGGAACACCATCAGTATCAGCGGCTACCACATCCGCGAGGCGGGCTCAACGGCGGTGCAGGAAATCGCCTTTACCTTAGCTGACGGTATCGCTTACGTCCAGGCCACGTTGGATAGGGGACTTAATATCGATGATTTTGCTGGGCGCCTTTCGTTTTTCTTTGATGCTCATAATAATCTGCTGGAAGAGGTCGCCAAGTTCCGTGCTACCCGCATTCTCTGGGCGGAGATAATGAAAGAACGTTTTCACGCCAAAGACCCGCGCAGTTGCATGCTGCGGTTTCACACCCAGACAGCTGGCTGCGCTTTGACCGCCCAACAGCCTTACAACAACATCGTCCGCGTGGCGGTACAGGCTTTGGCGGCTATACTTGGCGGGACGCAGTCCCTCCACACCAACTCTTATGATGAAGCCTATGCCACCCCGTCGGAAGAAGCAGTGACAACTGCCCTGCGCACGCAACAGGTGCTCGCTTACGAAAGCGGCGTGGCGGACTCCGTTGACCCGCTGGGTGGGGCATTTATGGTGGAGTCTTTAACGCAGGAGATAAAAACGGCAGCGCAAAAGTATATCGACAAAATAGAATCACTGGGTGGGGCAATCAAGGCTATCGAAAAAGGCTTCCAGCAGCGAGAAATCCAAGTAAGCTCTTACCGTTATCAGCAGGAAGTAGAAGCGGAAAAAAGGACAGTTGTTGGCGTGAATAAATTCGTCGCCCCTTATACTAAAATTAAGAGCCTCCTCCGCGTCGACCCCGCGGAAGAAAAGAAACAAATCGCCGCGCTGAAAAAAGTTAAACAGCAGCGTAACTCCAAAGAAGTCGCGGCGTCGTTAGGAAATCTAAAGAAAGTCGCTTTAGGTAAAGGAAACACCATGCCGGCTTTTATGCGCTGCGTCGAGGCTTATGCTACCGTCGGTGAAATCTGCGATGTTTTACGCGGCGTCTTTGGTATACAAAAGGAGTCATTAATTTTCTAAAGAGTATGGTCATTTTGAGGGAGTGACCTGCCCGCCGCACAAGGCTTTGGCAGGCGGGAACGACCGAAGAATCTCGTCCACTCAAAAATAACAAGATCCTTCCCCCTCGACAAGCTCGGGGTCAGGATGACAAAGGGTTTGGGAGTAATGTAAATGATAAAACGAGTCCATCATATCGGCATCGCCGTCAATAATCTAAAAGAAAGCGTCGCCCTCTTTGAAAAACTATTGGGCACCAAGGCGCATATTCAAGATGTTCCCTCCCAGAAAGTGACCGAAGCCTGTTTTAGAATTGGGGATTTGGAAATTGACCTTGTTGAGCCGATGGGACCCGATAGCGCGGTGGCGAAATTTTTAGAAAAGCGGGGCGAGGGACTCCATCATATCGCTTTAGAGGTTGATGATATTAACTTTGAATTGAAGTCGATGGAGGGAAAAGGCTTTCAGCTTATCGATAGAGAGGGCAGGGATGGAGCAGCCGGGAAAATTGGTTTTATCCACCCTAATTCCGTTAGCGGTGTGCTGGTGGAGCTTGTCCAGCTGAGAGAAAAAGAATAATAATAGTATAAACTACCATTCCGGCGAAAACCGGAATCCATATCCCCTTTACCCCTCCACTGGATTCCAGCCTGCGCTGGAATGACAGATTACTAAGAGCTTGTTATGGAGTATATTATGACTCATAAAAAAATACGTGTCCTCATCGCCAAGCCGGGTCTCGATGGACATGACCGCGGCGCCAAAGTCGTCGCCAGCGCCCTCCGTGACGCTGGTATGGAAGTTATTTATACCGGCATCCGCCAGACACCGGACATGATTGTCCAGGCGGCTTTACAGGAGGATGTAGATGTCGTCGGCTTAAGCTGCCTCTCCGGCGCCCACCTTGAGCTTTTCGCCGATGTTATGAAGGGACTTAAGCAAAAGAAACTAGGAAATATCACCATCGTCGCCGGCGGTATTATCCCCGAAGATGATATTCCCGTTTTAAAGAAAATGGGCATTAAAGCCGTCTTTGGTCCCGGCACGAAAACCGGAGATATTGCCGAAGCGATTAAAAAATTGATAACTAGGAAATAATTACAATGGCCGTTACTATCAAACTCCTCGAAGAAAAAACCATTCCACTTATAATGTTGGCTTTCCAGAGTTCAGAATGGAAAACGACAGAATCTTATTTTCAAAAAATGCTGACGACACAGAAAAATGGCGAAGTCACGTTTCTTGTAGCATATTCCGACAACACTATAACTGGTTTTGTATATGTCCGTTGGCAGGCGGAATATCCACCATTTGCCAAGCAAGGTATACCAGAAATACGCGACTTACGTGTCTTAGCAGAGTTCCGGCGTCGTGGTATTGCATCAGCTCTAATGGATGAGGCGGAAGAGCGGATATCTAAAAGGTCAAAAAAAGCTGGTCTTGGAGTGGGTCTATATGCCGATTATGGTCCAGCCCAACAGATGTATATCTTGCGTGGTTATGTTCCTGACGGGCGTGGTTTAATATATCAAAATCGTCCGGTTAAACCCGGACGTGACGTTTTTGTTGATGATGATTTACTCCTTTTCTTTATTAAAGAACGAAAATAACTGTTTTTTCCTAAAAGTTACTTTTATCATTTACGCACCTTGTATTTATTGCTAAAATTAATGGAGTTTAAGGTAAGATTATCAAGGGGGTAGATTATGGCTGACACAAAGGAAAATCTAAAGGAAGCATTCGCTGGAGAAAGCCAGGCTAATCGCAAATACACCTTTTTTGCCGAAAAAGCGGATGAAGCTGGCGATAAACAGGTCGCCCGACTTTTTCGCGCGGCTGCCGAATCGGAAACCGTGCACGCCCGCGCCCACTTGAGGGTCATGGGTGAAATTAAGTCGGATAAAGAAAACCTGATGGCGGGTATCGGCGGCGAGCATTATGAGTTTACCACCATGTACCCCGATTTTATTGAGCAGGCGAAAAAGGAAAATAATAAAGCAGCCGTCATGAGTTTCGATAACGCCAACAAAGTGGAGCAGATACATCACGGGCTTTTCCAGACCGCCCTGAAAAACCTGGAAGCAGGCAAGCCACTAAAAGAGACAGTTTACCACGTTTGCCAGGTCTGCGGTAATACGGTTGAAGGAGAAGCCCCGGAAAGGTGCCCCATCTGTGGAGCCCCGCGCAGTAAGTTTAAGAAAATAGAATAAAAAAATTAAACACGGGCTAATACCATATCTCTTCGCTACTATTAGCTAATCTTGTCCCTGATTAGTATCTGTATACCTCTACCCATAACAGTACCTTTATAATCAAGTTCATGATTTTCTCCATGATAATTTTCAGATATTGACAAATTACTTTGAAAAGACTAGACTTTTGTCGCACAAAAAGTACGAATAATGCCAGGAGGTTATGCTAATGCATCAATTTACTCATGCCTGGTTAGCTTTCATGGCGATAAAAAGACTGGAAGAGAAAATACCCAAACTTGATGACAATGAACGAAAATATTATGAAAAACTCATACACTGGTTTCAAAATAACAAAGATTGTGTGATACAAGGAGCTTGGTATCCCGATAAAGTTATTGTAGATAATAGTACCAGCCATATACTTAAAATCGAGCCATATAATCCAACTAATAAAGATGCTATTGATATTGATGTGGAAAGAGGTAGAAAAAAAGTAGTTCAAAAAGAAGGCTTTAAAAAACTTCCCGAGGAATATTTGTCTTATAGCCGATGGGGTAAAAATTCGACATTGAGACAACAACCCTTCGTAATTGATATGAAAACTAACCTGCCTGACCGCTGTGAGACATTCACCGAAACTGTCATTGACCATTTTAAGATGCAATTCCACGAGCGAAAGGGTTCGCCGATTTCACCTACGTCAAACCAAGTTTCGTTTTTATTTTTTATGCAGAGTCATTATATTGCCGATGCTCATGTACCGCTCCATTGTGACGGCAGGAGTTTTTCTGAAGGTAAAAACTTTCATGCGAAACTGGAAGAGGCTTGGGAGAAAAAAGTCATTGCTAGTTGTAAAAGGGATATGACGGATGATTGTAATCCGCGATTCGTATATGATGAGAAAGGTTATCCCTCGATAATTGAAAATGAATTTCGGGGTTCTTATCTGGAAAAGGTCCAACAAGAAATGATTAAGCGACCACTTGGGTCAATAAACTCATTTTTTACCAGTAGCAATTCCAATGTTTGGGACTTTATGACTGCAGTATGCCAGAATTCCTATCTTCTCTCTTATTATTTCTTTGATCCAGCAGAAATCATTGACCCGGAACAAGCAGTTTTTGAAGAATGGTTAACCCATCATATTACCCAGTTTGAAGATTTAAGTTTAACCGTTCTCGCAGATGCAATTGACTCTATCGCTCGTATATGGTTAAAAATATGGCGTAGGTATGTTGACTGGGAGGAAAAGAAGATAAAGGAAGAGGAAGAAAAAAGGGAGCAAAAAGAAAATAAACAAACAAGACAGCCAGTAAGCCTGTGAAATTTACTCAAGACTAATCAAAGTACTCTTTTTGTTTATGTTTATACCGGTTGAACATACTTTGCTAATAAGTCTATAATCTAGTTAGCTATGAGTTCTCAGGCTAGATTACATATATTAGTAACCAAAGCCAAGGTTACATCGACGGTTAAACGTCTGGCTTCCGCCATAACCCGTGATTATCGCGGGAAAAATCCTCTTTTAGTTGGCATACTTAAAGGCTCTTTCGTCTTTTTAGCCGACCTTGTTCGGCAATTAGATTTTCCTCTGGAAATAGATTTTGCTCGATTATCCAGTTATGGCAGCGGGAAGCAGACATCCGGTAAAGTAAAAATCGTTCAGGGGCTTATGTCGAATGTGAAGGATAGGCATGTTTTAGTAGTCGAAGACATTGTAGATACGGGTATCACTCTCTCTTATTTCCTGGATTTTTTGAAAAAGCAGCATCCGGCTTCGCTCAAACTTTGCGTTTTAACGGATAAGCCCTCGCGACGTCAAGTACCACTGAAAATTGACTATAAAGGACTTGATGTGCCGAATAAATTCATCGTCGGTTACGGCATCGACTGCGACGAGAAATACCGTAACCTGCCGGATATCTATACGCTGGAGGATTAGTATGGATAATATGCAAAAGTTTATATCCGTCGCTAGAGGCGAGTCTCCCGCCGACCTTATTTTAACCAACGCCAAAATAGTCAACACCTTTAATGGCGAGATTGAAATCGCTAGCATAGCTATTTTCGATGGCAGGATTGCCGGCATTGGCGATTATATAAAAGCGAACGAAACTATCGACTTAAAAGGAAAATATGTCGCCCCCGGCTTAATCAATGGGCATGTTCATATTGAAAGCTCGATGCTGGATGTTGGGCAATATGGCCGCGCGATAATACCCCACGGAACATCGGCTATCGTTACCGACCTTCATGAAATCGCTAACGTCTGCGGTCTGGCAGGTATAAATTATGTGCTTGACTATGCCCGGCAGTTGCCCTTTAATGTATTCCTTATGGCTCCTTCCTGCGTCCCCGCCACGAATATGGAAACATCTGGAGCAAGTTTAGGGGTCGCAGAAATTAAACGTATTTTAAAGATGGAAGAATGTATTGGTCTTGGCGAGGTCATGAACTACCCCGGCGTCCTTTTAGGCGATGCAACCATGCTGGCGAAGATAGCCGCGGCGCAAGGCAAAATCATTGATGGCCATGCCCCCGGTGTCAGTGGCTTAAACCTTAACGCCTATATTGGCGTAGGCATAGGCTCCGACCATGAATCTATAACCTTAGCCGAGGCGGCCGAAAAGCTACGACGCGGTATGCACGTCATGATTAGGGAAGGCTCCACCGAAAAGAACTTGGAAACACTGTTGCCGCTGGTGACGAATAAGACTTACTCACGCTGTCTTTTCGTCGTCGATGACCGGCATGCCGAGGATATCCTCTATGACGGCGATATTGATGCCGTCGTACGTAAGGCGATACGACTTGGTCTCGACCCCGTGCGGGCGATTCAGATGGCAACTATTAATACCGCCAGGTATTTCCGTTTGGATAAACTTGGTGCCGTTGCCCCCGGCTATTACGCCAACCTTATCATCTTTGATGATCTTAAAAGTTTTCAGATAAAAGAGGTTTATTATCATGGGAGAAAGGTTGCGGAAAACGGTAAGTCATTGTTCGACCTGCCCAAACCTCCTGGTAATAAACTTAATCATACGGTAAAGATTAAATCATTCACTATCGGTGCTTTAAAGCTAATAGCCCACCGAGAACAAGCACTGGTGATTGAGGTTGTTCCCGGTCAAATTATTACTCGGAAAAAGTCGGTTGAGATCAATACCAGAGACGGCTTTATTATGCCGGACCTGGCCCGTGGTATTTTAAAAGCCGCTGTGGTAGAAAGGCATAAAGCTACCGGTAATATCGGACTTGGGCTGGTGACTGGCTTCGGACCGCTGCAAGGTGCGTTAGCTTCATCTACGGCTCACGATTCGCATAACATCGTCGCCGTTGGCTCAAACGACCAAGATATTTTTACAGCCGTTAAAGAGATAGAACGTTTGCAGGGTGGGTTGGTAGTGGCGTCGGGAGGTCGAGTGCTGGGCAGTCTGGCAACACCTATCGCTGGACTTCTCTCGCAAGAGCCTTTGGAAGTGGTCGTTAACGGGCTGGCAAAACTAGAGAAAATCACACGGGAGATAGGATGCAAATTACCCTCTCCCTTTGCTACTCTATCTTTCCTGGCGCTGCCAGTCATCCCCGAACTAAGGTTAACCGACCTCGGGCTAGTGGATGTTAATGCGTTCTAATTGATAAAATGATGTAGCCTGCGATTACGAAGAAAGGTTTTTTCGATGCATCGTCCTATTATTCAGCCCATTTTTGAAAATCGTTATGATGCCGGACGCCAACTTGCGGAAAAATTAACAGAATATGCCGGCAAATCTGTGGTTGTGCTGGGTATTCCTAACGGCGGAGTGGCCGTAGCCTTAGGTGTTGCCATTGCCCTAGGCGGCGACTTCGACCTTGTTATTTCCCGTAAAATTCCTCTACCGCAAAGTCCCGAGGGCGGCTTCGGTTCAATCACCGAGGATGGCACTATTATTCTCAACGAGGAACTCGTTAGAAAAGCCGGTTTGACCCAGCATCAAATAAATGAGCAGATTAACCGAGTGAAATCGAACATCAGCCAGCGGAGTTCACTCTATTATGCCGACCGTCCACCAACCAAAGTTGCCGGAAGGACGTTAATCATTGTGGATGATGGACTGGCTTCCGGATATACGATGCGAGCGGCCATTGAATCGATGCAGAAATATGAACCGGGGAGAATCATTGCCGCTGTGCCGGTGGGTTCAGCCCAAGCAGTGAAAGATGTCCAGAAGGTCGCCAGTAGAGTTATTACTTGCGCTATCGGCACACAGTCTAATTTCTATGTCGCCGACTACTATCGCCACTGGTACGAGATTGCCGATAGTGAAGTATTATCTTGTCTGAAAGAATGGAAAATAAGGCGTAACGGCGATAGGATACAGCTGCCGGAGAAAAAACGGCGTATTGCTTAAGGTTTATCAGCTAGCCTTATTATCCTAACCCCATACCCCCATCAACGCCCAGTACCTGTCCGGTGATATATTTAGCCTCTTCGGAAGCTAAAAAGGCTACTGCCTCGGCGACATCTCTTGGTGTGCCAATGCTTCCTAGTGGAATACGCTGTTGAAGAATTTGTCTTTGTTTTTCATCAAGTTTTTCGGTCATTTTAGTCTCGATGAATCCCGGGGCAATAGCATTGGCGGTGATGCCCCGCGACCCCACCTCTTTAGCGATGGACTTGGTTAGCCCAATTATTCCAGCCTTGGCGGAAGCGTAATTTGCCTGTCCCGCATTGCCCATCATGCCCACCACGCTGGCGATGCTGATGATTCTTCCCCAGCGCTGCTTCATCATATAGCGGATGACCGCTCGACTGCATAAGAAAGCGCTCTTGAGGTCGATATTGATGACGGTATCCCATTCTTCGTCGGTCATACGCATGATGAGATTGTCACGAGTAACCCCAGCGTTATTGACCAGGATATCAATCCTGCCCATCGTGCTGACAGCGGTATCTATAAGGCGTGTGACATCTGCCGATGAGCTGACATCCGCTGTTATCGCCAGGGCTTTTCTTTTAAGCGTTCTGATTTTTTTGGCCGTTTCTTCGAGTGTGTCGGCAGCAGCCGGTATATCATTAACTACAACGTCGGCGCCGACCTCGGCTAACTTAAGCGCGATGGCTTTACCAATGCCTCGCGCGCTGCCGGTTACAATAGCCACTTTATTCGAGAGGTCCATAATACACCCCCTCTATATATTTTCTAAGCGTTTAACGCTTTAATCGCCGCTAAATCACCTAAGTTTTGTGTCACAACTTCTTTATTGATGCGTTTAATAAGTCCAGCCAATACTCTACCCGGTCCTATTTCGATAAACGTAGTTACGCCTTTTTGTACCATGTATTCAATACTCCGCTGCCACTGGACGGGACTTAACAGCTGTTTTTTGAGTTCGATTTTTATATCTTCAGAAGTGGTGAGAGGCAAGGCCGTAACGTTGCCGATAACGGGAATAGAAGGAGTCTTGAAAGTGGTTGCGTCGATATATTTAGTCAAGCCTTCAGCGGCTGGCTGCATCAGCGGCGAATGGAAAGCCCCGCTAACTTGTAGTGGTACACTCCTGCTGGCGCCAGCGGCGGTGGCAAGTTCCGTGGCTCTTTTAATATTCTCGATGGCGCCGCTAATGACGATTTGACCCGGGCAATTGATGTTCGCCATGGTAGTGTCAGTTTGTTTACAAATATCGGCTAACTTGGTCTCATCAAGTCCCAAGATAGCCGCCATACCTCCGGGACGTTTTTGTCCCGCTTCATGCATCAGCCTTCCTCTTTCGCGGGCTAAACGCACAGCCGTCGTGAAATCGACTACTCCGGCAGCTGCCAGCGCCGTGTATTCTCCCAGACTATGTCCCGCCGTAAACGCAGGACTTAATAGTTTATCCCCGGCAATTTCCTTTACAGCCTCAAGGCAGGCGTAGCCGGCGGTTACCAAGGCAGGTTGGGCATTGATGGTCTGGCGGAGTTCATCCTCGGGACCTTCGAAGCATAATTTGGTGAGAGGGAATCCTAAAGCTATATCCGCCTGCTCAAAGATGACTCTTGCCGACTTTACATTATCATAGAGGTCGCGGCACATGCCGACGGATTGAGAACCCTGCCCCGGGAAAACCCAGGCTGTTTGCGTCATCTCGTTTAATGTCCTTCCCTCTCAGAAATAGAAAGGCGCCTTGGCTATACCTAAAAAGTAGACAGGATGATAGCGGGCGCCCGTGCGGTTGATTACATCGGGGGTGTCGGCGCTTCTGGCTTCTTCTTCTCTTTAATAATTATAACGTCACGTCCGTTATACTTACCGCAAGTAGGGCAGGCATGGTGGGGCAAGATAAAGTTGTGGCATTGGGGACATTCCACCAATCTCGGCGGTTTTAAGGCGCGATGGCTTAATCTTTGCATTGCGCGTGACTTACTCTTTTTTCGCTTCGGTAGTGCTCCCATGTATTAACTCCGTTCTATGATGCTTTATCTTATATTTTACCTGATTTACTTAAGTTCCGCCAGCTTTGACCAGCGCGGGTCGATATCATCCTTGGGACATTTACATTTACCCTCGTTGAGATTCTTGCCGCAGGTAGGGCATAAACCGGCGCAGTCTTTCTTGCAGAGCGCCTTCATCGGGATAGCCAGAAGGGCATATTGACGTACTGCTTCCGTCAGGTCGAGGTTGTGCTGCTCATCGATAGTGAAAGCGCCTGATTCTTCTGGCGGTGGCAGTGGCGTCCCGCTTAATATGTCTAAAGTCGGTAAAAACTCCTCTTCGAATTTAATTTTTAAAGGGTGACGAAATTGGCGCAGACACCGGCTGCACGTAAGCTCGACTTCTGTGTTCAGCGAGCACTTGACTAATATGCTGCGCTGCGTGCGGAGCAGATTGCATTTACCTTGTATTTTATGGCTTTTACCTTCACCGATGATATCGATCTCATCATCTATCTGGAAATCCCGTGTTGACCCGATGGGGTCGCGGAGCAACTGGGATACGTTCATTTCCATCCCGCCTCACCTCCCAGTATTCTAATATTATAGGGGAAAGGGGGTAAAAGAGGCAAGGCGATAAAAGGAGAGAATGAACTATATGGACATTTGAAGAAAAAACAACTCAATTAGGCATGTAATATTGACAAAAGGGTATATAATGTAATCATGAAATGGACAAAAGTGTTTTGGAAGAGACTAAGTATCGTGATAGTTCTTCTTATTTTAATTTGCATGCTCTCCTTTGGAGCATCTGAAAAAACTGTAGAAGCTCAAGGGTTTCATAATCCTCCAATAACTGGGGTAAACGCAACTGATGCGCACGACGGGAAGATAGATGTGAGTTGGAATTCTAGAACTATCAATGACTTTAAATATTACGCCATATACGTGAGTGATTCGGAAATAATAGATATCATCGGTCTCTCCCCAATCATTAAGATAATGATAGCAGACCAAGATGTTAACATATATCAAATATCCGGACTTAAAGATAATACCGAATACTGGTTTGCTGTGACAGTTGGGTACATCACTGGTCACGAGGATCAAATGGTTACAAGCATGAGTGCCACTCCCACTCCCTCTCCCGGGTTACCCGTTGGCATAATTATGATTATCGTCCTTGCTTCCCTAGCTGTAATAGGAGGGCTAGTCTGGCTATTCCTAAGAATACGCTCAGGAATTGAAAAAGGCAGTAATGATGAAGATATAACACAAGTTAAGTACGTTAGTCCAGACGGTATGTCAGGTAGTAGCGCTCCAGATATGACATCAGGCAGTAGCGCTCCAAAGAACACCCACCCCATAATAGAGCCTCCCGAAGAGTGGGATCCATATCATTTATATCATGAACCAGAACCAGGAGACAAAACGCCAGCCGATATGCCTTACACAGCGCCAGAAGAGGAGGAAACGCCATCTTCGACTGAGGAGGAGACATCATCTCAAGAGATCAGCCACCATCCCCAGATGAGCCGTAGCTAAGTAACTTATATCGCCCTAAACTTCATCCCTACCCCTTGAGTTTCTTAATCATCAGTGGCACGACCTGGAAGAAATCACCACGAGTGAAAATATAGAGTCCGAAGACGGCTGGGTCAGAATACATGCGTTAGGGGTAGCCGAACTAAAAGCTGTTCTTAGCCGAGTACCTAAAGGAGAGTTTGTTTCCTGGAATGAAGGGCAATTTGTATTACCAACAGAACAGGCGGTCATGAAGCTGATATTACCGTCGGAAGAAATTATTGACGATATAAAATACCACGCGGAAAAGTGCGGGTTTGAGTTCTGGGTTGAGAACAATAAAATAAACTAACGTTTCCTGCGGTAATTATGAGATAATCAATATAATGAGGCGGGATAGAAATACCGGGAAAGTATACAAGAATTTTTGGGGCTGGCTGTTTAACGATGGTCATGCTATCTGGATTTTATTTGTGTTTTTTGCTTATGGTTGGTACCTGGGGTCAACCGAGGCAATAAAGTAACATTACCCCTTCAGCTTCTTAATTATCAAAGGGACGACCTGGAATAAATCCCCGACGATGCCGTAGTGTGCCACCTGGAAAATAGGGGCGTCCGGGTTATCGTTAATAGCCACAATACAGTCGGAAGTCTGCATGCCAGCGAGGTGCTGGATGGCGCCGGAAATGCCGCAGGCGATATAGAGCTTGGGACAAACAGTCTTGCCCGTTTGACCCACCTGGTGACTGTACGGAATCCACCCCTCGTCCACCGCCGCCCGACTTGAGCCTAAAGCCGCGCCTAAACAATCAGCCAGTTCTTGCAATAGTTTAAAGTTCTCGGCTTTGCCTAGTCCCCGCCCGCCCGACACGATAATATCGGCGTCCTCAAGTTTAACCTTCTCCGTAATATCTTCGATAAAGCTTAAGAGTTTGGTCCTCGCGGTGATGCTTTCCTTTTTAAAATCAACCTTAATAATCTGTCCTTTGCGCGAGGGGTTGGGGGTGTTTTTCTTAAAAACGCGCGGGCGTACCGTGGACATCTGGGGTCGTTTATTAGGGCAGAGAATCGTCGCCATGATATTCCCACCGAAAGTGGGGCGGGTCTGTAGTAAAAGCCTCTTTTCCGTATCAATGTCCAGTCCCGTGCAGTCGGCGGTCAAGCCGGTATTAAGAATAGCCGCCACGCGTGGGAAAAAAGAACGACCTAAAGCCGTCGCACCGGCAAGAACAATCTCCGGCTTATGCTCTTTTATCAGGTCAAGGAGACCGTGCGTAAGGTAGTCCTCCTGGTTATCCGCCAGGTCGGGGGAGTCAACTAAATACACTTTATCCGCGCCATGAGTGATAAGTTTATTGACGTCGGCAACCTTGTATCCCAGGCAGACCGCGCAGAGTTCTGTCTTTAGGATATCCGCTAACTCGCGACCGCGCGATAATAATTCGTAAGCGACGTTTTTTATCGCGCCGCGCCGCTGCTCGGCAAAAACCCATACACTACGGGCACTGGTGTCGACTTGACCGGCTGCTTGCGGCACTTCGATAGTAATGGCTTCATAATTACAGATATCGCGGCAAGCGCCACAGAGGTTGCAGCCTTCCTTAACAACTATTTTCCCGTCGACGATGTCAATCAAGCCGAAGGGACAGCTTGGTAAGCAGTTGCCGCAGACGACGCATTTTTCTAGGTTGATTTTTATACCCATTTTATTTCTTTTTCTTCGGTTCTTCTTCTATTGTTATCGCCATAAAAGCGCATTCGTTAATGCACTTGCCGCAGGAAATACAACCTTCTTTCACGAGGCACTTCATGTCAATCACTTCCAGCACGCCGACCGGGCAAACGAAAGTACAAGCCCCGCACCCTGTGCATTTCGTCGCATCGATTTTAACGCCCATCGGACATTGCCCCTAAATCAGGTTCGCTTCTTTGAGTTTATCTATAAGTTTTTCCACCTGTACTGCGGCGTCGCCGGTAAGTATCTCCCCTTTGGCAACGCGCTGCGGGAAGAAAATTTTAACGACCTGTGTTGAAGAGCCGGCTAGTCCAACCGTATTGGCGTCCACCCCCAGTTCTTTTATGCCCCAGGTGGTGATGGCGGCGCTCTTGGACTTCATAATGCCTCTTAAAGAAGGGAGGCGAGGAACGTTAATCTCTTTAGCCACGGTGATGACGGCGGGAAGGGTGGTCTCGATAACTTCATGTCCGTCCTCGACCATGCGGGAGACGCGTAAATAATTCTCTTTTATCTCTTCTATCTTGCTGACGTAAGCGACGAATGGTATGTTAAGCATCTCGGACATTTCGGGTCCCACCTGCCCGGTATCGCCATCGATGGTTTGGCGACCACAGATAATAAGGTCGGTTTTACCCAGCTTGGTGATGGCTTTCGCTAGAGTGTTAGCAGTCGCCCAGGTGTCGGCGCCGGCAAAAGCGCGGTCGGAGAGTAAAACGGCTTCGTCAGCGCCTAAGGAAATCGCTTCACGAAGGGCGGCATCAGCTTGCGGCGGACCCATCGTAATAACGGTAACCTTGCCGCCGTGTTTTTCCTTAAGTCTTACCGCTTCTTCAAGGGCATAGGTATCGAAAGGATTTATAATATTCTCGATGCCCTGGCGGATGAGGGTATTGGTTTGGGGGTCGATTTTAACGTCGGTGGTGCCGGGCACCTGCTTCAGGCAAACGACAATGTTCATGCCGTTCTGGCCTTCCTCTTACGCAGGTTCATGGCGATGGCGTTTCTTAAAATCTGGTTGGTTCCTTCATAAATCTGCAGGATTTTAGCGTCCCGCATCATTTTTTCGACGGGATAGTCGCGCATGTAGCCGGACCCGCCACAAATCTGGACGGCATCAACTGTCACTTTCATGGCGGCATCGGAAGCGAAGACCTTAGCCGTGGCGGACGACTCAGCGACATCTTTAGCGCCGCTATCCACATAACGTGCGGCGGCGTAAACTAAAGCGCGCGCGGCTTCGGTCTGGATTGCCATTTCCGCCAGCATCTGCTGGACGACAGGTATGGTAATTAGCGGCTGGTCGAACTGGACGCGTTCCTGAGCGTAATCGGTGGCGGCTTCTAAAGCCCCCTGGCAAAGTCCCACTGCCTGCGCCCCGATGCCCGGACGGGACTTGTCAAAAAGACGCATTGCCTGGACGAAGCCCAATCCCGGCTTGCCGAGGAGATTTTCTTCCGGCACGAGGCAGTTGCGGAAGACCAGCTCGCGGGTAGCGGAAGTACGAATGCCCATTTTCTTTTCTTTCTTGCCGAAGGTAAAACCCGGTGTGTCTTTTTCCACGATAATGGCGCTGGCGCCGCGGGCGCCCTTGGATTTATCCGTTAAAGCGATAACGGTATAAATTTCCGCCTCGCCACCGTTAGTGATGAACTGCTTGGTGCCGTTAAGCAGGTAGCCCCCCGCCACCTTTTCCGCCGTAGTCTTAATATTAGAGGCGTCGGAGCCGGCGGTAGGTTCGGTAATGGCGAAGGCGCCCAGCTTTTTACCGCTAGCAATATCAGGGAGGAACTTGCGTTTTTGTTCTTCCGTGCCGTACTCCATTAAGGTCATACAGCCTAAAGCGCTGGCGGCATAAGTCACTGCCACGCCGCTGCAAACCCGACTTAGTTCTTCCGTGACCAAACAAAGGTCGAGGCAGCCGCCGCCTAAACCATCGTATTCTGTTGGGACAAAGACGCGAAACATATCGGCCGCGGCAAGCTCTTTAACGATGTCCCAGGGGAATTCTTCTTTTTCATCAAGCTCGGCGCGCACGGGGAGGATTCTCTCCTCGGCGATACGGCGGGCGAGCGCTTTAATCGTCTTTTGCTGCTCGGTTAAAAAGTAGTCCAATTTATGACTCCTTGCTCCGCAGATAAGCGGTAAGCCGGATTATAAAAAATATCACCCTCTATTGTTTTTATCTAAAAGGGATATTAGCGAATCTTAAATAAAGCTCGTTTAAATTATAAGGATGGAGGGGAGGGGAGTCAAGGCGGGGGATTTAAATAGTGTACAAATTTACAGTTAATAAATTAAGATGAATGAGGGAAGTATTTATCTAATTCATCAACTCGAACAAGTTTTATATCTAAACTATCTTTCTCTAGCTTTGCCCTTGCTGCTTCCTCGTAAGCACCTTTACCAAAACTAAAGGCTATTATGTATCCATTTGTTTTATGTTGTCTGCGGATAGCGGTTTCAAAGTTATCTACTACATTTCTACCAATACCCTCTGATTGCTTAATTTGAACTGGCTCTCTTACCATAAAGCTAAAACCATCAATGCCCATATCACTTGATTTCTTGGTACTAGAATGCCCGCCGATGCGGTCTATAACCCAATTTTGGAATTGGAAAGGTTCAAGTTTCTTTAGTTCTTTAATCGTCTTAGGTGCTCCAATAATACGCACATCTGTAGCACCGATTTTGTTTAATCTTTCTTTCATTAAATTGCAAGCAATGGGGCTAACATCAATGCCAATCCATTTTCTGCCAAGTTGTTGAGCCACTGACAGCGTAGTTCCACAACCACAAAATGGGTCAAGCACAATTTCATTCTTATTAGTTGAAACCAGAATTAGTGGTTTTAATAATGCCTCTGGTTTTTGGGTAGGATAACCTAACCTTTCTTTTCCCATTGGATTCATTTGCTGTATTTCTAGGACATCTTCAGGAATCTTATAAATATCATCAACATCAATTCGAGCACCTTTAGGATTTAATGCTCTTTTTAGAGCTTTTTCTGTCCTTTTAAATTTCACAGTTTCCCAATTAAAAGTCCAGTCTTTACCCTTCGTGTAAAATAACAAAGTGTCATGTGACCTAGCAAATCTCTTTTTACTAGCACCGCCTGTATGATAATACCAAATAATTTCATTTTGAAATTGTTTATCTCCAAATATCTTATCCATTAATATTCTTAGATGGGCATTAGCATGGTAATCACAATGAAGATACATACTACCACCATCATCTAGTATACGAAAGCATTGCGCAATCCTCGGCTCCATCCACTCTATATAGACGTTTATTCCGCCCTTCCACCTATCCTCGTATATCTTTTGTTCTGCACCATTACCCCATATTATTTCGTATTGCTTATTACTGAAAAACGGTGGGTCGGCATAGATTAGGTCTACCGAATTATCAGGAAATTTAGATAAAACTTCAAGATTGTCACCACAGTATATTAAATTCGTTTCAATCGTCATAAATTCATCACCTAAAGTGTTTTTCTATTTTACCATATTTTGCTTAAACTATCTCTCTTTTACTCACCCCTAATACCTCCCATACTCTCTTAAGGAGTTCATCAGTTTCTGGTAGCCTTCTTTAGTACCTCTGTCTGGCATCCTCACCTCGACGATAAGCCCGCCGCCCTTACGGCATTTATCTATAAGGTCTTTCGTAAATTGCTCTACTTCGTTGAGCGACCATAATTTAGATGAGAGAGGGATGCGTACGAAAAGGCACGTGTGTCCCTTAAGAATCTCCTTCGCTTTAACGGCGTCCACGTATTCGATGGAGGCGATTACCTTACCCTTCGGTAGTTCTAATAAGCGTTCTAAGCGATTGCCGAACTCCGCCTCGAAAAACGGCACCGGCACGTAGCCAAGGTCTATCGTCGCTTGTAATGACTTCTTCAGTCCCGGCCAATAAAACTTGTCGAACTGTTTTTCTGACATGAAGGATTTATCCCCGCGCCAGAGCGGTATGCCCGTTCTCTTAGGATAGCCTTTCTGCTTGGGGTCGGCGGGAATGCCCTGGGCGATGCGTTTTTCCAGTAGCATATCGCAAGCCTTAAGCAGCTTCTCCGGTCGCTGGAACATATCGAGCATCGAGCCTTTCATACCTCTTAAAAAGCTGGAGACGGTATCGAAAGGGGCGCCGCCCACGCCGCCAGCGCGTACGTCAGCGAACGCCGGGAAGCCCAATTGCGCCAGTTCTTCATAAGAATCGCCGATAATTTCCCTGAATTTATTCGTAGCCCGTCCGGCTTTGGCTAAAGACTTAGCCATTTTTACGAACTCCGGCGAAACGAACATTGGGGTTAACATTTCGAACCCCTGGAATAACATGCTAATGGGCGGGAGTTTAGCCATCGGCTTCATCGCGCCATACATCCGCGGCAGATAATAACGCAGCGTAAAGTCCGAGGGGTCGGAAAGGAAAAGGTCGTATTCATCTGCCTTCAGCCATTCACCCTCGACAAACTGGTAATCGTAATCGGGGGGTAATGGACCGCCGGGCCAAAGTCTGTTTTTTACATCCAGCGCTGTCATGGCGTCACCGGACATAGGCAGACCGGCGTTGCACATATCGGGCTCAAAATCTAAGGTAATCTTACGCATCGCCCTTTTATAAGCCATGGGGTCATAATACGCGGCGGAATTAGGGAGACCGGTATAACTATGTATATTTACCATCGCGGTTAAGGGAATCCTGTCCGGCACTTTTAATTCGATGGCATCTCTGACGCGCTTTTCTCTTTCGGCATAAAGCTGCTCGGTGGTTTTACCGGTTCTCCGCTCTATTTCTTTCTTTAGTTTTTCCTGTTCTTTCTCGTATTGCTGCATATCCGCCGAGATGGACATAAGTTACTCCCCTTCCATAATTGTCACTTTGGATAAACTGTCCAGAATTATAATTTAATTGGCTAAAATTAACAAGAAAGTTTAACTGAGATATCTTTTCAACATCCGGCAAATATTAAGCGTCAGCCATTGCCTCTCTTCAGTGTCTTTAGTTTTTACCTCTTTATCGCTTTCCAGTTTCCATAAACCGTCGGGCTGCTGATTGGCGATAAACCAGTCAAGCCCTTTTTTAATATCCGGGTCGTCTTTGGTGAATCCCAAGAGAGAAAGGACATCCAGCGCAGTAAGGAGATTAGGCCACCAGAAAACGAAGCGTGTCCAATATCGCGGAGATTGGTAAGAAGTATAGGCGTCAGGTTTAAAGAAGCGGGACTTCAATAAAGCCCCGGCAGCTTTGGCTTCTTTAGATTGGCGGTATATGGAGTGGGCGGCAAATCCCCGTAATACCATATCCGTCGCCATGTGTTCAAAAGGCTTGCTTCTATCTGGGTCCATAGGTTCCATGTATGTAGAAGTCCATTTTAACCATGTTTCTCTATCATACTCATGAGTTACCAAGGGCACTGTCCAGCCGCCGTCGTTCTGACGCATAGAGAGTAGCCATTGCATACCTTTTTCCACACGCGGATCACTTTCATAGCCCGCCCGTATAAGCAGCGATATGACATAGCCTGTGTAGTATGTGGCATACTGGTTGCCGATAAAGCCCCGGATATCACCCTCCGGTGTTTGAAAAGTAAAAAGGAATTCGGCGGCTTTGGGAATGGCGGGGTGGTCTTTAGTGAACTTGTATCTTTCCACGAGGACGCGGAAGTTCTTAAAGGTTTCCACTAGACTGAAATGGTTGGGGGGATAAACGGTGGGGTTAGTACCCGACTTTTTCCATGAACCGTCCGGTTGCTGCTTGCGGAATAACTTTTGTGGTTCGCCAAGTCCCCAGATATAGTCTATCGGTTGAACCGGTTTGTTAAGGAGGTTGCGCTTCACAAAGTAGATTATCGCTTGATTTGGGGAAGCCAGCAGAATCGGGACGGTGTCGAATCTTAGTTGTTTCCGCCAGTCAGTCATGGAATTCCCGCAGTTTTTTCATCACCTCATTAACCGTGGATTCATCGGTGGAAGCGCCGGCAGTCACGCCGATGAGTTTTTTGCCCTTTAACCAGGCGGACTTAATCTCGGCGGCGGTCTCGATAAGGTATGTTTTTGTAACCTGAGCGCAAAGCTCGGCTAGGCGGTTGGTATTGGCGCTGGAGCGTCCGCCTACCACCAGCATCAAGTCGGCGCGATGGGCAAGCTCTAAAGCGGCAGCCTGCCTTTCCCGGATGTCATGGCAGATGGTATCGATGATGCGTATCTCGGAGTCCTTATTCAGGGCGAGGTCGATGATTTTCTTGGTGAAATCGGCGAATTGTTTAGGCACTTGAGTGGTTTGGGAGAGGATACCGAGACGGCGGGGGAGGGGTTTGAGTTTGGCAACATCTTTTTCGCTGGTGGTCGCCAACCCTTGCCCCTTTGCCCAGCCTAAGATTCCTTTAACTTCCGGGTGGTCGACGTCGCCGTAAACAATAACGAAGAAGCCAGACTCCGCCAGACGTCGGGCAGCCACCTGCGCGCGTCGGACGAACGGGCAGGTAGTGCTGATGACTTCAATATGCCGGGCGCGGATTTTATCCTCTAAATCAGGACTTACGCCATGCGAGCTGGTGACGACAGTATCGCCTTTAATTGCAGCCACGTTATCGACAACTTTAACGCCGATTTTCGCCAGCTTTTGCAGCACTTGCTGGTTATGCACGACTGCTCCTAGAGTCTCTATACTGCCGCGCTCATGGGCGACATTTTCCAGGGTGTTAATGGCGCGCCTGACCCCGAAACAGAAGCCGGTGCGGACGGCTTTTTCAATTTTCTTTTTTCTCTCCACCATATATACCTCGATATTTTAGAGGGAGAAGCTCGGCGATTTTGTACATAATTTCATCGCAAAACTGGTTGCGTAATTCTTTGGATGGCTTGCCATCGCAGGCAGGGGGATTAAAAGGCTTACCGATGGTGATAGTGATTTTTGGATGATGCAAGAAAGCCCACTTAAGGTCGCGTATATATTCTGTGCCACAGACAGCTACCGGCACAACAGGTACACCGGTGCGCAGAGCGATGAGTGCCGCCCCAGGCAAAGCTTTTTTAAGCTGTGAATTTTTACTTCGTTCGCCCTCAGGGAACATAATTAGCGAGACACCTTTCCCCAGAAATTCTTCTGCCTGCCGTATAGCTTCCCTGTCGAAAGCGTTACGCTTGACTGAGAAAGCCCCGAAGTTTTCCACCCAGTAGCGCGTCCATTTATTTTTCCAAAGTTCCTCTTTAGCCATGAAGACAGCCTTAAGCGGAATACTGGCTGCCACGACGGGCGGGTCGGCGATATGCAGGTGGTTACAGGCGATAAGGACGGGTCCTTTCTTGGGTAAGTTTTCCTTGCCTTTTACCGTCCAATAAAAGAGTGGCGCAGCGACGATGTGGATTAAAACCCGCCCGAAGTAATAGACCCAGTGCATGCGCATTTGGTAGATATTATATCTTGCGCGAGGAGATTAGACAAACCGTGATTGTTTTGATATTTCTGTGATTATTGGGATTCTGTTACTTTTCTTGATTTCACAAATACCGCTAATAATTCTCCGCTACCAATAATGAATAACCATGGTCCTAATGCTAATGATAATTCTGAAAACCAAAATAATAGTCCACCTTCGAATTCTGGCCAACCCCAAGCAAAACTATTTGGATTAACTTGACCAACATGTTGTATAAAAAGTGTTAAGAAAAAATACAATATTACAATAGAAATAAAAAAGATTGTTGCTAAAATCAATTTATGTGCTACTCTAAGTGATTTAGAACGGAGTTCCAAACTAATTTTTGAATTATTTGAAAAAGTAATAGCAATTCCAGAGAATGTTGCACTTAGAACTGGCAGGCTGAACGATAATACTGCAGGTATTACACCTAAGTTTGATTCCTTAAAAAGTTCTCCGGATTGAGCAAATGTTCCTAAGTACGGCCAAAATAAATAAATTGATAAAAATATTGAACTAATTGTGCTGATTCCAAACCAAATATTCCAACCAATACTTGGTCTTCCTTCAAGTCCAGTCCAAAATAATATTTCTTTTCTCAAATTATTCCATATAAAAAATGGTAGTGAAATTAGCCATATAAAACTCGTACAATAGATACTTGAATTTTGGAAAAAATTATTTTGAGATGACGACCATAAAGATATTCCAAAAATTATGCCGATAAACAACCAAACCAATAATCTATATCCGATTGTTTCTGTAAAACGTTTTCCCCTTTTTAAACTATCATGTGTATATTTTAGTTTCTTTAGGAATCTTTTTTTCCTGTAAGTAAACATGATATTTTCATCTTCAGTTTGCTTCTTGAGATGCATCCTTACAGTCCCTTCAGTTTCCTTTTTATCTGCGGCATGGCATCGGTTGTAACTCTTGGCTACTCCCAGAGCTTTTCGATGTCTTTAGAGGCTTTTTCGCCGGTGGATTTACCGGGGGAAGTGAAGTCTTTATATGAGGCAGCGGAGCCGTATTCGCGTGGTTGGAAAGCCACCGGCATCGGTACAGCATGCCCGAAGATTAGAGCCTGCTGCTTGGGGGCGAGACGAGATAAAACGGCTTTGAGTTCGTTCTTGCCGGAGACGCCTGCCAGCACGCTATCTATATCTCGCTCGTTATCGAGAAGGCAGGTGATTTTCGTGCCTAGTTGGGACATTACCTCTTCATTTATACCGCTGGGGCGCTGGTCGATGACGAGGAGGCTGACGTTATACTTACGCATTTCTCGGGCGATGGTGCCGAAAATGGTTTTATCCGCCACTTCCGGATTGAGGAACTTATGCGCTTCCTCGATGGTGATAACGAGAGGGCGGGGCTTCATGGACTCCGTATCGGCGGCGATGGCTTCTTCCATCAATTGCTGGTAGCGACTGTAAATCCGTCGGGAAAGCAGGTTAGCGACAAGCAGGTAGGCGGCGATTTCCTGGTAGCGCCCGAACTCTAGGACGACATTGCGTCCCTGCTGGAGAAAATCAAGGATATTCTTTACGGCGTCATCCTTGGCTTCTTTAACAATAAATCCCAGCCTGCCGATAGTGCCAAGCCCTCGCTTGAGACTCTGTAGAGAGCCTTCGTGGATATTGGTGTTTTTTAAAAGCTCTTCCAGCTCTTCGTCGGAAAGATTAAGTACTTTATTTAACCAATCTTTGCCGAGAAACTTGCGGAGTTGGTAAGCTGCCTCCACGGCGAGGTCGGTGAGATTTAACGTCGAACGGAGAATCGCCACATCTTCTGGTGTAATTTCATTGAGTCCAATTTTCACCACGTAGTCCGTACTCACCTTGCGTCGTCGCGAGCTTTCTTCATCTAGGGTAAAAACAGCAACACTGGAGGGGAAAAGCTGTTTGAGTCCTTTGACCGGCGCGCCGCCCTCGTGGGTGCCCTTCCAGCCGTACTCGCTGTGCATGTCGAAAATCAAATTCACGGCTTTACTTTTTTGCAGGATACCGATGAGTAGGATGCGGGTGAGGAAGGTCTTGCCGGTGCCGCTCTTACCGAAGATGCCGTTAGAACGCTTGACGAACTCCTCTAAATTGAGGCAGAGTTTGGTCTCCATATCCAGTGGGTTGCCGATGAAGAAACGCTCCTTGTCTTCCTTGCCGAAGACGCGCTCGATGTCAGCCTCCGATGCCAGGTTAACGGCGGAGAAGTGGGTGGGGATAGTTTTGACGGGCTGCGGACCTTCCAGTGTAGCTTTGGCATCGCCGCCAATGGTCAGCATGGGGGTGACGTGAATCTGCCCGAACATGCTCGTGCCGCTCAATACTTCAGCGATAAAGGGGTCGGAGACGTCGGGTGGGGAAACGGAAAGGCGCTCATCGGTTACGCCCAATCTGACGTCGGTTATCATACCGAAGAAGCGTCTCTTTTTACCCTCGATAGTTACATAGCGTCCCACCACCATATCCTCTACCGAGATGGGGGCATCAAGGCGGACATCTACGCCGTTTTCCAGCGAGGCGTTAGTAACGATACCGAGCTTATCAGTCATGCTTGATTTTATCCAAGATATTTTTAAGTCGCGTAATGTTGCTGTTTAAAAGATTTGCCAGTTCTTTGCCCGCCGCCACCAGGAAAGCGCGACTATCCTTGCGCACATGTCCCATCTGCTTTAACGCAGCGGAGATTAATTCTTCCAGCGGGATGGGTACGACGGCATTGAGTAAAATATTCAGGAAGGTGAACGAATTACTGAACTCATCCACTTCTTCCGGCGGACATAAATAAACAAAACCATGAATGCGAGCGGGCTGGGGCGAAAGGTGCTGGTGGATTCTGCCGTCCTTTTTGTAGCCTACGACGACGGCGGTAAATTGGGTTTTTAAAAGCTTGGAGAGCTGGGGACTGGATTTATAAACAGCTTCTTCCGTGGCCTCATCTTTGCCGCGAGCGATGGGCTTACGTGCCGGGTCCATGCCGACGGTCTCCGCGTTAGAGACGATGCCGTAAATATCATTAGTTCTTACCAGACTGCCCAATGATGGCACCTCATAAAGCTCATAGCACTGGGCGGTGAACTCAACGATAGAGGCTGCGATGACTTCGGCTATTTTTGGCGATACTTTACTATTGATAGACCTCACCCCCTTTTAAACACTGGGGAAACCTACCATGTACCCCCTCCCCGGTCGAGGGGAGGGGGAGAATATGGGGCGGACTTAGCCCGCCGCCTGTTTACCTCTTCTTGGGGGCTGCTTTTTTAGCGCCGCCCTTGGGTTTCTTGACGTTTTTTCTGCCCTTGCTGCCCATCTAAATCCTCCTGTTTAACATTATAGAATTAATATAAATAATACTCTAAAATTCTTCAATTAAGATCCTTCAAGTGCTGTGGTAATTTTTACTTCAGGTATGACTTCGTATTCCCAAGACCAAGGGCCTTTATCTCTTGTTTCATAACCATCGATACGAAAGGCTATAAACTCCGCAGTTCCGCTCTCACCTGCTTCAAGAGTTAGTTTGACTTCTCCTTTATGGTAGTTTCTAAATATTTCTTCGTCAGGCATCGAATACCAACTTATTTCTTTGCCATCTTTAATAATCGTCATCTTGTCACGATTCCAAAACGAGAATGTAACGGTAAACGTACCAGCAACATTATCTGTATTTTTCAACAATACGAATCCCTTTGGTACAGGGTCACCGAAGTTGCTTTCCCGCGGAAATCCTGGAATTTCTGTATCATCCCTATATAGTACTTTCACAATTTCAGTGTAACTATCAATTACTTTATATTTTAATGCTTGGGTAATTTCTTCTGGTGGTGTTGCAGTTGATGTTGGTATAGTAGTATCTGTATAAGTTGGAGATACAGTTGTTGAAGGTTGAGAGCTCGATATAGTCTCAGTAGGTTGCGGGGTTGGCAATTCTTGGTTATGTTCTTGGTAATATTCATCCCAGTTAGAGTATCCTTCTGGTGGTGGAAATGTATTTACGGATTTACTTTCACAGCCAGTTAGCATAATTGAACCTATTATTAAAGTATATAACATAATAGTTGTAAATATATTTTTCACATTAACCCCCTCCCCTTTACCCCCACTGGATTCCCGTTTACACGGGAATGACGTCACTACTGCATTTACTTCTTGGTCACCCTCTGCCCGACCGGACACATCCTCATACAGGTGCCGACAAAGGTACAGGCAAAGCCACCTTTTCCCGATGCGAAGTTGATACACTTGGCTCGGTCGAGGACAACAGGGATATCGATAAATATCTTATTCAAGTCGATGTCGGGACGTAAAGATATGGCTTTGTTTTTGCATTTTTGTTGGCAGGTGGGCCCTTTAGTGTCACCGCATTTGTCACGCATACAGACCTTTTCTTTAATCAGGGAGTCGGGGTCTAAAGACGCTTCGGTGATGACCGAAACATAACGCGCACGTGGTCCGAACTGCGGCGTAATTACTAAGCCGTTTAAACCAAATTCGCCGAGACCGGCGCGCACCGCCGCATGACGCTGAGAGAAAAAGCCCATCGGCGCTGCCATCACCGGATGACCTAAACCGGTGTGGGAGGCATCGGGGGTGGGCAAAGAACGCAGACCGTAATTTATTTCTAAATGATTAGCAAGTTTGATGGCGATGGTGTTGAGCATCATATCCTCGACGTAGTGCCCCATCTGCATGTAAAAATTTTCGATGCTCGCCTCAATACCCAACTCCTCATCCATTTCTTTCATTTTAACATGATATTCATCATAGTCAACCACAGGGTCGGGAATCCTTACTCCAATAACGATAACCGACTTCGCTTTTGGCATCAGGTCGAGGGGGCTATGTCCCGCCGGCGCGCCGGCGAATCTATCCACCGACGCGATGCCGACTAAAGTTGCGCCAAAGTCTTTAGCGAGTTTTTTAATTTCTTTACTGGTTGGTTTATTCATTAAATCCACCGCGTCCTTTTACTTAAGCTCTTACCAGAGGTAGTACTCATTAAATGTTCCTCTGTTAATGTTGATTCTACCAGTTCTCTAAAATTTTCTCTATCCGCGCCGGTGACTACTGCTTGCTCATGGGCTTCGGAAAGCGCCGCCGGATAACCTTTGCCGCGCTGACACTGGTCGTAGACAAGGCTGTGGGTAAGATTTAAAAGCGTTTTATTTTCCGCCACCCACTGTGGAATTTCGATGCGGGCGATTTCGTCCCCGACGCGCAAGTAAAAGAAATAAATAATATGGTCGCCGTAATAGTCCTTAACTATTTTCGAGGGGCTGATGAATAACGCCGACCTTTCGCCGTCCTTTAATAAGTTCATAAAAATATCTCGGTCAAGTACGCCGTTTAACCCAGCACAGTCTTTCTCTTTTAGCGGCGGGCACTGCTTATCGCAGTCGGGTATATCGTTAGGGCAAACCGCCACTCTTAAGACGTTAAGGACATCGGTGCTGCGGGGATAGCTGATGTAGCTGGCGAGAGCAAGGCGTCGGTCTCTATTGAGCTTTTTCATAGCGTCGAGGCATTTAAGCATACCATTAACTAAAAGCGTGTCCGTCACGAAGTCCGGGTAGGCTTCCAGTCCCCAGAGTATAAGCGTGCCGTCCAGCAGCGCTAATGTCGTACTTTGTGGGGGTAGGATGGAAGCTAAAGCAGTTAAAGCTTTACATTCTTCCACCGAGCGCTTGATACCTAAAACCGTACCCTCTATCGGCTGCTCGCGTCCGCTTTTTGGTTGTGTAATTACCAGGTCTTTATCTTCAGAATAAAGATGGGGTAAACTGGAAAGCTGCGCATCCGGATTGCTGCCGTAAGTTATTGTCACCGCCCCAATATTTATCAAATAACAGTGTGTGGATTGGTGCCGGTCGACATCGATATGCGAGCCGTCGGCGGCGATAACCGTAAAATCGGGGGGTAAAGGCGGTGGGGGATAATGTTGATTAAGTCCCTCCACGATTTCCGCCACCAGCCAGGTAGTTTTAGCGGCTTTAATTTTCTTCTTCAAATCCTCGAGGTCAATGGCGGGATTGTTTAAAGTCTCCATCGCGTATTTTAAATGTTTAGCGTCTTCCGCGCGTCGGCCTTTAAGCCCGGATATCATTGATATGACTTGCGCGGCGACGGCGGTTAAATCCAGTGACACTTAAGTCTTGCTCCTTTGGCTTAAGTATAGAGCAGGAGCAGGACTAACTCAAGAAGGAGAGAAAAGTTTACTCTTTACTGGTAACGTTAATCACATATTGGAGACGTGCCATTAAACCACCACTTATTCCACCACCGTAGTCGAAAGTGATGGTAGTATAGCTAAAGTCTCTCCCAATTGCCTTAAAACGGAACCAGCACGTTCCCAGGATATGACTGGGGTCAAAAGTAACCACTTTTTCTTCCATTAAGGAAAGAACATTGGTATCAAAATTTGCGGACCAGGAGTTGCCAAGCTGACTACTCATATCCAATCCGATGCTGAACTCATCACCATTTTTAACCTGTATAAAGCTTGGGGATAAAATAACCGGCACATCCGGCCAAGGTGAAGCAACGGAAGGTATATTCCTCAACCCGCCTGGTAAAACGTAAGCCCCTTCAGGCGGCGCTACAGGCTCGAGAACGATAGGAGGAGTCCAGGGTGGTGGTGTGTTGATTGAAGGGGTAGGGGATGAGGTACTTGAGGTTGTAGAGCCGTTATTACAGGCGACGGAGAGTAATATTAAACCAAGGGATGACATTGCCAATGTTAGTTTGAGTATCGATATTTTATTCATTGTACTGTCAGATGATATATGAATTATTGAATTTTAACTTGCCTAGTATAAGTAATTGTGCTCGTATTCTGTAACGTCGCGTTTATCGTTAATGAATAAAAAGAATTACTACTAATTCCTGACCCCGGTCCGATTAAAGTCATGGTTTTACTGATAGTTTCTCCCGGTAATAAAGGATTAGAATCAGCAACATCAAAGTCAAATTCATAAGTTCTTTCCAATTCAAGATGTGCAATAAGACTAAATATTGGTAAATTTCCAACGTTCTTAAGAATGATTTCCACGGTTGGACCTGCAGGGATAGGTGGCTCGACCTGTTTTATAGATATTACATCAACAGACTGTTGATTTTGTGTTAACGTAGAAGGCGAAGTAGAGTTTGTATTACAGGCGACGGAGAGTAATATCAAACCAAAGGATGATATTATTAATGTTAGTTTGAGCATTGATATTTTACTCATTCCCACACCCCCTATTCCATTGTGTATGATATTATATCACGGAAGCTCTGAAAAGCCTGGACTTTCGTGGTATTGGTTAAAATCTAATCAGTCTTTTTTTACTGTTTAGTTACTCACTGACGAGAAGATATGTGACATATCGAAGACTACCTTCAACCTCATGGGATGCCAAGATTACGCCAGCACGGGGATTATCATGTTTGGTAAAACTAACATTTACCTGGCCTTCAAATCCAAAGCCTATATATTCTAGATATTCTTTCGTCCCGTCCGCGAAAGTTACTATATACCAGTAAGCTATCGGCCCGGTTGGTGTAGCCCCGCCCCAGTCTTTAGGCGCAAAGATAACGCCGTTATAATACGTGGGTTCATCGATAGACTCATAAACACGCTGGAAAGAATAGGATTTTCCATCGTACCAAATAGCGCCATGGTCAGGAAATACGTAAGGCACTGTATCATTAGATGGTGTGGCGGGCAGAGTTTTGTTGGGGATATCGGTGGTATTAAAAGTTGGGGTGGAAGAGGGGGTTAACGTACCGGAGGTAGTGATGTGTGTATCAGTATTACTTGTATTGTTGCTACATGCTATAAAAGTCAGACTAAGCATTATAAAAATCAATATGCAAACATACTTTAATAAGTTTTTCATGTTACCTTACCTCCTCCCACTTATAATATAACGTACATCATATTTTAAAGGTAGTAAAGAACGATAAGAAATGTTTATATTGTTAAAAACATCTCTTTCGCCTCACCGCCTTTGTAATGTTATAATAAAAATAGAAAAATCCCCACTGTTTTAAGGAGCTTGAATGCTGGCGGCGCTAGGAACCGTAGTTGTTACTTCATTGTCAGGTGTGATGATGCCGGGTCCTATGTTCACCGTGACCATTGCCAAGAGTATGAAGTCGCCCTGGGCCGGGGCGCTGGTTTCGCTGGGACACGCCGTTGTCGAGGTGCCGCTGATACTATTGGTCTACTTCGGGCTGGCGAATTTTTTCCAGAATGAGGTCGTCAAGTTAGTCTTAAGCGTGCTAGGTGGGGGTATGATAGTCTGGATGGCGATTGACCTTTTTCGGGCTCGCCGGAAAATCGCCAAAGAAGGCAAAGACACATCTTATAACGCTTTTGTCGCCGGCATTTTAATGAGCGGACTGAATCCGTTTTTCCTGGTGTGGTGGGCGACGGTCGGCAGTCTGCTTTTAATGAGTTTTATCGGCGCAGTGGGGACGTGGGGCATGCCCTTTTTCATCATCGTCCATTGGCTCTGCGACCTCGTCTGGCTTTCTATCGTCTCTGTCGCTATTTACAAGACACATAAATTCTGGGGTGAAACGGTACAGGTGTGGGTTTTCATCGTTTTGAGTTTGGCGCTGCTTTACTTCGGCGGACAGTTTATCGTTAAGGGGATTATTGATTATATGGGGGCAGGAAGTTAATATCCCCACCCCCACTTTCTATATCTTTTAAGCTTTGACCGGGGTTGGCTTTTTTATGCCCAAGAATCTGCCCCATTCCTTTTTGCTCCAAACGACCAGCAGTCCCGGCGCCACAAAGACAGAGTCGAAGGTGCCGGCGATAAGACCTATCATCAGGACAATCACGAAGTTCTGGATGGTCCCGCCCACAAAGAGCATTAAAGCCAGCAGAGTTATTAGAATCGTAATGCTGGTGTTTAGAGAACGTCCCAGCGTTTCAATCTGACTGCGGTTGACCACTACTTCGAAGTCCGGGCTGACGCCGTTTCTCTGGTTCTCGCGCATTCTATCGAAGACGACGATGGTGTTATCCAAACTCACGCCGACGATGGCGAGAATGCCTGTAATAAACATCAGGTTCATTTCCCAGCCTAAGATGCGGCCGAAAAGCGAAAACAGACCTACCGTCACCAGGATATCGTGAAGTAGCGCGATGGTGAAGCAGGTACCCCAGCGGAATGGATTAGGCATTTTACGGAAAGCATAGGTTACGTAAATAAGCATGCCAACCATGGCTACTGCCACGGCGATGCCGGCATTACGGGCTGTTTCTTCGGCTACCAGTGGTGAAACGGAGTTAAATGAAGATTCCGAAAGTTTACCGAATCTAGTAGTAAGGGTGTTTTCCAGTTGTGTCTTCTCGGCATCAGTTACTTCATGCGTGCGAATGAGGAATTGTCCGCTGCCGGTTCGCTGAATGATAGCGTCCTGATAGCCCAGATTATTCAGCTCTTGCACGAAATCACTATATTCAACCGGCGTCTCGAATGTTAGAGATAATATTGAACCGCTGCTGAATTCGATGCTCGGTTTGAGTCCGAATACCGCTAGTGAAACAATTGAGATAACGATTAATACTCCCGATATTAAAAAGAACCAGAATCTTTTTCCAACTATATTCATCATTGTTTTTTGCCTCCGGTTACGGTAAATAGCGCAATATTGCTGGCGAGTTGGGTTCCGTTCAAGGCACGCAGTAGGGTTCGGGTAACCGTTACGGCGGTTAACATGCTAACCACAGCGCCGAGGAATAACGTTACTGCAAAGCCGATAACGGCGGCATTATGCATCGCGGTGCTGCCCAGCCAGTAAAGTATAATGGCAGCAATCCATGTCGTCATATTGCTGTCCCAGATGGCAGACCAGGCGCGGTGGAAACCGGCTTCGATAGCTGCCCCCAACGTACGCCCGGCGCGGAATTCCTCCTTCATCCTCTCAAAGATAAGCACGTTAGCATCGACGGCAATACCAATGCCAACGATGATACCTCCAATGCTGCCCAGGCTTAAAGTAACTGGCCAGAGCTTACAGATTGCTAACGTCAACGTCGTATAAAAGATAAGCGCCAGGCTTGCCATTAAGCCGGGCAGGCGGTAATAAACTATCATGAACAACATCACGAGTGCCAGGCCGATGAGTCCGGCTTTCCAGCTTTTATCGATAAATTCAGCGCCGAGAGTGGCTGATATTTTTTCCTGATATAGCGGCGGTTTCTTTAGGGGCATCGGCAGGGAACCGGATTTCAGCAGGTTTGCCAGGTCCTGTGCCTCGGCAAGAGTAAAGCTACCGGAAATCGTTCCCTTGCCTTCACTATAGCTTGCGTACAGTAGCTGTGGTGCCGATAATAGATTTTGGTCCAGGAAAATTCCAAGGGCATATTCTAGGGAATATGTGCCTCCCTCCCCAGCGGGATTATGTATTCGCGCGGCAATCTGGTTAAAGATATTAGCGCCTTCATCATTCCATTTAATATCGACCTCCGGTTGAGAGGTTGACGAATTGACGTTTGGTTGAGCATCAGCTAACAGGCTGCCAGTGAGTGCTGTGCCATCATCACTACGGGCTATAATCCAGGAGGGAGCTGAAGTGTAATTTTTGAGCGATGCCGGGTCGATGATTGAGCCGTTGGAGGCGGTAAATACAAAGCCGCTATTGTCTTTAGTCATGACAGCGATGAGCTTACCGTTCTTACTTTCTTCGGAGGACGAAGTCACAAAAATTCGGTTGCCCGTTTCTTTCGTATCAACAAAATCGGTCGTGTTACCTGAAACGTAATCGCTAAGGTAAACCAACTTGCCGGCCGTATTACGTTCGACTTCGCGGAACTCAAGGAAGCCGGTTTGTTCTACGAGGCCCTTAGCGGCATCGATATCGGTGAATCCCGGCAACTGAATCATGATGCGGTCGGCGCCTAGCTGCTGGACGACAGGTTCAGTGACGCCGAACTGGTCGATACGTTTTTCAATCGTGAGAATCGTGCGGTCCATCGCCGCCTGTTGGTCAGTGGTTGTGTTTTCGGTGAAATCCGCCTGATAAACCAGGTGCACACCGCCGACAAGGTCAAGACCGAGTCGTAGTCCTTCCCGCCCCAATCTGGTTGAATCGACGGGGAACAGTATCCACGCGGTAAAGGCGAAAATCACGATTATTATTAATAATATTATGCCGTTTCTTCTTGCCATTTTTCTCTCCGGGTTATTTTATTTCCGCTTCTTTCCAGAAAGGATTTTTTTAATATATGCTTCAGCTTGTTCCCGTGTTGTAACTTCGCCGGTAGCTTGAGCTTCTTTTAATCCTTCCAGAAGCTCGCCGACTTTAGGACCGGGCTTCAAATGGAATAGTTTAATAATATCATGTCCGTCGAGGATTTTTGGAGGTGCAACTAGTTTTTCCTCAGTAAAATACTTTTCTAATACATATTCCGTCAGGCGGCAGTGCTCCTGCCATTGGGACATATCCAGCGCTGCAGCGCGTGCGGCTAAATGGTCTGCCAGACACAGGTAAAGCAGGTCGATACCAGCTTCGCCGGTATCGCGGAAGTAGCGATAGATAGCCCGATTAGTGGGCATACCCTCTTGGCTTAGCTGGGTGGGGCGGAGGTGATATTTGACTAATAACGACACCAGCTGTATTTCTCGGTTGCTGAACTTTAATCTTTCCATGATGTCAGCCGCTGTCGCCGCGCCTATATCGGCATGGCCCAGGAAACGTGTACGTTCTTCATCAACGGTCTTAGTTTGCGGCTTGGCGATGTCATGGAGTAATGCTGCCACTTTTATCATCGACCTGGCGGTGCTACCGTGGCTGATTTCGCGGTCGAAGTGTTCCTCTAATTTATCCGACCATGGCACCATGGATAGTATCGCTTTATCGGCATAATCCCAGGGAGATTCTCTTAAAACAAATTCCGTTGCCGCTACGGTCTGCAGCGAATGGTCGAAGACATCCCAGGCGTGCTCATGAGGCTGCTCGACACCTTTAGCAGGGGAGAGTTCCGGTATTAAAGCGGTAAGCAAGCCAAGTTTATTGAGGTAAAAAAGATGTTGTCCCGCGTTATGCAGATTCAGTAGTCGCAGCAGTTCTTCACGGACTCTTTCACCGGCGACGTTGGTGATGAGTGTATTATCTCTAGCGATGAGTTTTTCCGTGGCGTTTTCTATACGAAAATCAAGCTCGGCAGCGAGGCGTATTGCCCGTAACAGGCGTACGGCATCTTCTTTGAAGATAGTATCACTGACGGCTCTTATCGTGCGGCGATGTAGGTCGTCCTGTCCATGGAAAGGGTCGATGATGTTTTGAATATCAAAGCTGGGTGCAAGCTCGATTGCCATGGCGTCGATAGTTAAGTCGCGCCGGGCGAGGTCTTCTTGAATATCACCACTAAACGTGGTGAAATCAACCTGCCATTTGCCGCCGGGTACAATTACTCTGCCTATTTGGTTGATATCATCGAGAGCAATAAATTTTCCGTCGCAAATGGTGGCAAATTCGGCGGCGATGTCCAGTGCGTCGGCAGCTAAGGCTACATCGATATCTCCTGTAGCGCGTCCCAGCAGTGAATCTCGTATAAAACCGCCGACGACGTAAGAGAGGACGTTCTTACCTGCAAGAAACCGGCGGATTTCATTTAAAACCCGAGGAAGTTCGGACTTAATAGTCAATACTTTCTTTTCCATTATAAGTGAAGGCATCTGTTAAACTATACTATTCTACGATGAAATTATCAAGTTTAGTGATATCAAACCACTCTCTTTTTGGCTTGCTTACGATACACCCAGTCTGCCCGGTGGCGAACATCACGATCGTGGAGGAAGCGGTTCAGAAGGACTTCTCCCATGCCAATCTGGCGCTTTTCGGTCGATGCCTGGGCAATAAGTCTCTTGGCAATCATTATTAGCAGTATAGCCGTATATCCCATATTGACTAACAGCGGCTCTCTAACGATAGCGCTGGCAATAGGCATACTGATTAGCGCGAGGAGTACCGGCACGGGAGTGCGGCGGAAGAAAATGAGGGAGCCTATGCCGACTGCGGCGCAGGCAATCAACGGCCAGAAGGTTATATCACCGCGGTTAATGACGGGCAAGATAATAGTGATGCCCAGCGTTGCGGCGATGCCCCGCCCCCCGTGAAAGCGCAGGAAAACCGGCCAGTTGTGACCGATAATCGCTCCAAGTCCGGCGAAAAGCTGTAACCCGGCGTCCAGACCCCACTCCCAGGCGCAAAACACTATCAAAGCGCCCTTGATGAAGTCAAAAATACCGACCGTCAAGCCGAGCGCACGGGATGTCGTCCGCCAGAGGTTGCCGCCACCCACCTGCTGCGTCCCCTGTTTACGCAGGTCAATGCCGCGAGACTTGGCCACAAGAAAAGATAAAGGTATCGAGCCGAGCAGATAGGCGGCTACTAATAATATTAAAAATTTTGCCCAGGTATCCATGAGGCTCCTTAAAAATAATTAGTTTAGTATATTTTAGTACATTTTTATCGAGGAGTCTTTTCCGCCAGAGCTATCAGCTTTTCCGCTGCTTCTAATGGCACTTTCACCCCGCCCATCATCACCTCGTTATCGCTTATGCCGTGGTAATCCGTGCCGCCGGTGGCAATAAGCCCGTATTTTTTCGCCAGGTTGAGGGTGGCTTGGGTGGCAGCGGGGGTATTATCTTTATAATAAGCCTCAATACCGGCAAGGCCGACTTTCTTAAGACCCTTTACCGTCGCTTCCGGATTTTTCACGGTGAAGGGGTGCGCCAGTACAGGGATACCTTTGGCACGTAATATTAATTTCACTGCTTCTTCAGGCGTCATCTTTTCCCGTTCGACATAGGCTGGACCGCCGTGCCCGATGTATTTATCAAAGGCTTCTTCAAACGTTTTAATATAACCTTTTTCCAGCATCGCTTGAGCCACATGCGGTCGCCCGATAGCGCCGTCGCCAGCGATTTCTTGCACACGCGCCCAATCAATTTTAACGCCCAAGTTGTTGAGTTTCTCAACCATGCGTTGTCCCCTGCCGCTACGAGAATCGCGGAATCTTTCCAGCTCTTTTTCGAAATCGGGATTAGCATAATCGATGAAATAACCCAGAATATGAGCTTCGCCGTCAGGCAGGTCGGTGCTGATTTCCACGCCGGGGATAAAGGTCAAGCCCGGGAAGGCTTTAGCGGTTTCGATAGCTGGTGCAATACTGGCCACAGAGTCATGGTCGGTGATGGAAATCACTTTTAAGCCGAGTTCTGCCGCCTTATTTATAAGCGCCGCCGGTTTATACCTACCATCGGAGGCAGTCGAGTGGATATGCAGGTCGACCAGACTCACTCCTCTGCCATCTCCTGCTGAATGCGTTTAATAGAGGTCGCCTTACCGCTGGCTTCATTGACTTCAACCAGGATGGCGTTTAACTGCGGTTTACCTTTACCTACCGTAAGGTGGTGAGGCATCTGCGTCAAGAAGCGCTGAATAACGGCGTCGACATCGTCCCCAATAATTGAGTCGGTCGGTCCGGTCATACCGATATCCGTAACATAAGCGGTGCCGCCCTTAAGTATCTGCGTGTCAATCGTGCCGACGTGCGTATGGGTACCAAGGACGGCGCTTACCCGCCCGTCCAGGTAGCGTCCCATGGCAACCTTTTCCGAGGTCGCTTCGGCATGGAAATCAACGATGATGATTTTGGGCTTTTTATCCAGTCCTTCCAGCAGCTTGTCCATCGCCCGGAAAGGACAATCCAGGTCGTTCATAAAAGTGCGTCCCATCAGGTTCACTATCAATGCCTTACCGAGGATTAGGTAGCCTCGCCCTGGCACTCCGGGGGGATAATTAAGTGGACGTAAAAGGGGAATATCGGCGTCTAAAAAGGGGATAATTTCTTTCTGGGCGAAAATATGGTTGCCGGAAGTAAGTACATCGACGCCGCTACCGAGTAACTCTCGAGCAGTATCCGGTGTAAGACCAAAACCGCCAGCTGCATTCTCGGCATTGGCGATGACGATTCCGGTTTTATATTGCTTACGGATGGCGTGCAGGTGTTGGTCAACAATCTGCCGTCCCGGTTTGCCTACAATATCTCCAATGACTAGTATATTCATCTTATTCTATTTTGCGTAGTCCACTGCCCGGGTCTCTCGCAGGACGGTAACTTTAATTTGCCCCGGATAGTCCAGCGTTTCTTCTATCTTTTTCACGATGTCCCGCGCCAGTCTCATCGCCCCCAGGTCATCGATAGCTTCAGGTTTAACCAGGATACGCACCTCGCGTCCCGCTTGAATGGCGTAGGACTTTTCGACGCCTTTGAAACTATCGGCGATGTCCTCCAGTGCCTTGAGCCGCTTAAGATAGCTTTCCAGCGATTCGCGTCGTGCTCCCGGCCTAGCGCTGCTGATAGCGTCGGCGGCGGAGGCGATGTAGCCCCAGATACTGGTATCACTGGTTTCTAGGTGATGCTCGGCGACGCCTTTATGCACCTCCGGCGACTTTTCCCACTGCTTAACAAGGTCGGCGCCAATAGCGGCATGGGTGCCTTCAACCTCGCGGTCAACGGCTTTGCCGATATCATGTAATAAACCAACCTTTTTGGCGATATTAACATTGGCGCCAATTTCGGAAGCAATCATGCCAGCTAGATAAGCGACTTCGGTGCTGTGCTCTAGCGCATTTTGCCCGTAACTGGTGCGGAATTTCAGTCTGCCCAGCAGTTTAATCAATTCAGGGTGAAGCTGCACGCCCAGATTGAGGGCTGCCTGCTCGCCAGCTCTTTGGATTTCCGCCTCAACATCACTCTTGGCTTTGGCGGCCATTTCTTCAATGCGGGCCGGATGGATACGCCCGTCTTGGATGAGGCGGTTAAGAGCGACGCGCGCAATCTCACGGCGTACCGGGTCGAAACTGGATATCGTCACGGCTTCCGGTGTATCGTCGATAATAAGGTCGACCCCGGTAGCCTGTTCTAATGCTCTGATATTGCGTCCCTCTCTGCCGATAAGCCTGCCTTTCATCTCGTCGTTAGGCAAAGGCACCGTGGAAACTGTCGTCTCCGAGACGATTTCGGAAGCACTGCGTTGTATCGCCACAGCTAGTATCTCCTGGGCTTTTAGGTCGGATTCTTCCTTAAGTTTATTTTCCCACTGGTGGAGGAGGCGGGATGTTTCACTCTGCATCTCTACCTCGATGGCATCGAGCAACTCTTTTTTAGCTTCGGCACTGGTCATTTTAGAAATTACTTCCAGCTGCTTAAGCTGCTTGTCCTTTAGCTCGGTAGCCTCGTTCTTTATTGTATCGATTTCTTTTTCTCGGTTAATCAAGGTACGTTCACGCTGGTCGACGCTTTCCTGCTTACGGTCCAACGCCTCTGATTTTTGGTTCAGCCGGTTTTCCTGCTTCTGTACTTCGGAGCGTCGTTCGCGATAATCATTTTCCGCCGAAGTTGTGATGCGTTTGGATTCTTTTTGAGCTTCCTCCATGATGTTTTTGGCTTCAGTCCTGGCATCAACCACCATCTTTACGGCTTTCCTCTCGGCGATACGTATCTGGCGGTTGAATAGAACACGGCGAAGGAAGAAAAGCAATATCGCACCACCTATTAAGCCGATAATGAAAGAAAATGCTATAGCAATATATGTTAAAGCTGCATCCACTTTATCCCTCCTTTATTAAAATATCTATTTACTTTTTATTGTTTCTAGGGTATGTTTCTCTTGCCATACCCTTTCTGTTATTTCTTTGATAACATCATAACTAAAACCCCGCCGTCCCAGGTAACCCACTAGACGCTGGCGGAAGTCTTGATAATCTATGTTTGATAATGTACGCGCCTTCTTAAGGGCTGCCCGGTAGGCGCTATCTGTATCATCTATTTCGCTGATTATCTGTTCGATAATTTCGCTGCTTAAACCTTTTCGTTTAAGTTCGAGTTTGGTTAGCCGACGACTGCGGGGACGGAACGTTTCGCGGTTTTCTCGCCAGAAGCTGGCGAAAGCGGTATCGTCTACCAGTCCCTGCTCTTTAAGTTTGGCGAGTGTCTTTTCGATGCATTCAACGTCAAATCCATGACGCTGCAGTCTTTGCTTGACTTCCGCTTCACTCCGCGGACGGTAGCCGAGGAAGCGAAGCGCGGTGTTGAGACAGCGCTGATAACGGTCTAGTTCTGCCAGTGTTGTCAGCTTGTTTTCGGTTACTTCCTGCCCTATCTTTACACCTTGTTTCAGGGCTGTTTCGGCGAGGAGAGCCAAGGCAGGTTTACCATCGACGTAAACATTTACTCGTTTTTCTCGACCCTTCCCCTTTTTAATTCCGGTTATTTTAGCCATCTAATTTACCTTTTATAAAACACAAAAAGCTGAAGCTTTTTTGCTTCAGCTTACTTTGCCTATTATCGGGTTACTGCCGGATTATTTTATTCTTCTACTGACGATGTGACATGGGCAGTGCCGGCTGAAGCTCTTATCTTCTCTTCTATTTCTTTGGCAAGGTCGGGGTTATCTCTGAGATACCCTTTGGCACTCTCCCTGCCTTGCCCGAGGCGTGTGTCACCGTAAGAGAAAAAGGCGCCGGCTTTACTGATCATATCCATCTCGATACCGATATCAAGGATATTGCCCTCTTTACTGATGCCGTGGTCGAACATAATGTCGAACTCGGCGGTGCGGAAAGGAGGGGCAACTTTATTCTTTACTACCTTAGCTTTAACACGACTGCCTATAGCGTCGTTACCCTGTTTGATGATTTCGGCCCGCCTTAGTTCTATTCTCGTGGAGCTGTAGAACTTGAGCGCTCTGCCTCCGGTGGTCACTTCCGGATTGCCGAAGACGATGCCGACCTTCTCGCGGAGCTGATTGATGAATATCACCGCTGTACCTGATTTTCCGATGGCGGCTGCTAATTTTCTCAAAGCTTGCGACATTAAGCGGGCTTGCAGCCCCATTTGTGGGTCTCCCATATCTCCTTCGATTTCTGCCCGGGGCACTAATGCGGCGACGCTATCGATGATGATGGCGTCGACAGCGCTGCTTCTTACTAAAGCTTCGCAAATTTCCAGGGCTTGTTCGCCGGTATCCGGCTGGGAGATAAGGAGTTCACCAACATTGACACCGCAATTGGCGGCATAACCTGGGTCGAGGGCATGTTCGGCATCGATATAAGCGACCGTGCCCCCTCTTTTTTGTGCTTCCGCGATGATATGCTGGGCTAAGGTAGTCTTTCCCGACGATTCGGGACCGAATATTTCCGTGATACGTCCTCTCGGTATCCCTCCGATTCCGAGGGCGAGGTCTAGAGCCAGTGAACCGGTGGGAATGGCTTCAATCGGCGGCAATGAAGCAGACTCCCCCAACTTCATGATGGAGCCTTTGCCGAATCTTTTTTCTATCTGACCGATAGCCAATTCCAGGGCTTTTTCTTTTTCGGTGGTCATCTGTTCCTCACCCCCGATAATAGCACAACTGTTTCATCAACACAAGTATTATTTCAGATGTTTTTTGCCAACGATATGCGACACGTCTATAATGTTGTTAAGATGAATATTTTACTAGAAGTTAAAAAACAAAAAAGAACTATACTCACAGAAATTGAAGCTAAACAGATTGTTCAAGATGCCGGCATTAAAGTCATTAAGACACGTTTAGCTAAATCTCAAAAAGAAGCCGTGAGTATTGGCAATGAAATCGGCTTTCCTTTGGTTTTAAAAATAGCCTCGCCGGATATCACCCATAAAACCGATGCCGGTGGTGTAAAAGTGGGGCTAAAAAATGCGGCGGAAGTAAAAAAAGCTTACGCTGAAATCATGGACTCTGTCGGTAAAAAATTCCCACAGGCTAAAATCGAGGGTGTTTCGGTGCAGACCATGGCTAAACCGGGCATCGAGATTATAATCGGCATGTATAAAGATGCCCAATTCGGGCCGGTTATCATGTTCGGACTGGGAGGCATTTTCGTGGAAGTCCTGAAGGATGTATCTTTCCGGCTGATACCTATCACCAAGCGTGATGCCGAAGAAATGATTAAAGAGATTAAGGGTTACGCCTTACTAAACGGCTATCGCGGTCAGGAGCCAGCGGATATCGCGTCGCTGGTAGATGTTCTGTTGAAGATATCGAATTTGGTAGAAAAGACGCCGGAAATTAAAGAAATCGACCTAAATCCGGTGTTTGCGTATAAAGATAGTGCCGTCGCTGTGGACGCCCGCATTGTTTTAGAAGAAGTATGATGCAAAAGCTATTGATTTTTATTGTAGTATTCGCATTATTACTCATTCCAGCCATGTCTTTATCCTGTTCTGGTAATGTAAAAGCGGCTTTGGGAGAAGAATTTACTCTACCTATTAGTAAAACCATCGACATTGCTGGTGAAGATTTATCGATAGAGTTTGTAAAGGTAATAGAAGACAGTCGGTGTCCTACTGGTACGGAATGTATCTGGGTGGGGCAGGCTAATTGTCAAATGCTTATGATTTACCCGGACACATCACTTGAATTAATATTAGTTCAGACGGGCGGAAATGCTGCCACTTATGATTATTTTAGTTATCTGATTAACTTCAGGCTGGAGCCTTATCCTGAAGCTAAAAAGACGATAACACCGTCGGAATATAAGCTGATAATGACCGTCACCAAAAAATGAGATATATAGAAATCATTCTTCCATAAGTTTAAGTAGTATTTCTGTATCTATATCTGGTTCAGTCACCAAGACTGATTGGCCTATGCTAAGACTATCGTACCACAATCTAGTAAGTACTGTAGTTGTATCTGTTAACTCCATGATGTGTGCTTGTAACAAAAAGGTTTTATCTATGCTAGCTTTATGTATGAGAATCCATCCGGTAAGATTATGTGAGATTCCGTCTTGACTTCCCTTATCGATGGTGATTAGGGCTGTCTTGTAGTTGCTTGTAGCTTGATCTTCCTCTATCTCAATTATCTTTGCGTAAATTATTCCTTCGATTTGGCTCGTACTGGTATCTGTTACAGATACTTCAGCCGGCGTGGAAGTCGTCGAACTGGTATCCGTTACAGATACTTCAGCCGGCGTGGAAGTCGTCGATGAGCCGCTGCACGCGGCCATGAATATGGAAATAAACAGACACATAACAACATATATCGTTAATCGATGTTTCACCTTCATCATTTATCGCCTTTCTCGAAGCAGTAGTAATCATTCTATTTAAAACGGGAACACGCCGTTTCCTGATTATTTTCGAGTTTTTATCACGCCCTCTTTCTCCAACTCTTCGATATCTTTAGCTTTGTAACCCAGCTTCAGCAGGATTTCTTCGGTATGTTGTCCCAGTAATGGCGGGGGACCCTGCGGTTTGCCCGGGGTTTTCTTCAGTTTGACAGGCACTCCCAGCATTTTGATATTGCCACGCTTGGGATGTTTTACAGAGTAAATCATATCGTTGGCAGATATCTGGGGATGTTGGCATATCTCTTCATAAGTTAGGCAGGGGTCGCAGCGCATTTTGGCGTCGCGGAAAATCTGCGCCCATTCCGCCCGCGTCTTTTTACTAAAGACTTCGTCGAGCAGCTTGCCGATTTCCTCGCGGTTTTTCTGTCGCGCTTCATCGGTATTGAAACGGGGGTCGTTAGCTAAGTGTTCCACGCCGACTACCTTACAAAAGTCTTGCCACATAGGACCTGTACCGAAAATAGTTAAAACATCCCCGTCTTTAGAGCGGAAGGGTCCGAACGGCGGCGTTTGATAACTCCTGCCCAGCTTATAAGGCATTTTGCCGTCGGTCAAATACTCGGCGAAGCTGGAAAATTGTAGATATAGCGCCGCATCGAGGTTATTAACGGTTAAAGCCTGTCCTTTTCCGGTTCTTTCTCTAACAAATAGCGCCGTCATCACGGCATAAGCTACCAGCATCCCGCCCACATGGTCGCAGGCGGGGAAGGGTATCATCTGGGGCGCACCGCCTGGATAGCCTAACAGGCTAACAATGCCGGACATCGCCTGACTCCACATATCGCCGCCAGCGCGGTGGGCGACGGGACCTGTCTCGCCGTAGCCGGAAAAAGAACAATAAATGACTTTAGGGTTGATTTTGGAAATAGTTTCATAACCAATGCCTAGTCTATCCGCCACACCGGGACGGAAACTCTGGAGGATGACATCAGCGTCCTTGGCCAGTTTGAGGACAATTTCTAGTCCCTTGGGCGACCGTACATCGATGGCGAGGTCTTTCTTGCCGCGGTTGAACGCCATCCAGTCCGCTTTTTCGGGGGTTTCCGCTGCTTTAGAAGTATCGAGCACGTCGTCCATGCCAGCGGGGAGTCCCAGGCGCGTGGCTTCGCCTTGTACCCGCTCTACCTTAATTACTTCCGCGCCCATGTCCGCCAGCATCGTCGCCCCGAATGGCGCCGCCACGGCGATGCTAAAATCTAAAACCTTAATGCCTTCCAGAGGATAAACCATAATCAGCCTCCTGGAATTTTCGTCTTACTTATCTAATTGCTCGAATAATTTATTGCGTGCATGGATAGCCTTGCTAACCCCCATGTCACGTCGCGCTTTAAAGAAGTTGAACTCATCATCTTCGAAGTGGATATTAGTGCCCATGGTATGCGCCAGGAAATGATTGGATAGTCCGCTGGTGATGCCCATGATATCGTAAACAATCTGTTTGGAAGCCTTGCCTAAGGCAATACCATCAAAGGGGAATTTGGCGAACCCCTCGGCGTAGCGGTTGACCTCTGCCTCAAGCTTAGTTGCGGGAACGGCACGATTGATAAGGCCGATGCGGGCGGCTTCCTTGCCGTCCATCATCCTGCCGGTCAGGCACATATCGAGCGCGTTGGTCAGCCCCACCCGCAGTATCATAATAGGGGTAATGGTCATCTGGGGGATGCCCAGCCGCACTTCAATTTCCCCGAACTTACAGTCCTCGGCGCCGACGATGAAGTCGCAGAGCATGTACATGTCCATCGATGCGCCTAATAAAAAGCCGTGCGCCTGTACTATCGTAATCTTGGGGAAGAATAATAGTTTTTGCGCGCATTCGTAAAACAGCTTCCTGTCAAACTTTAGTCGGTGGCGTATCGGCGTCTTGGGGGCTTTTTCACCGTGCTTGGGCTCTTTCCACCCGTAAACAAACCCCACTTCGTTCAGAGGGGCTCCGGCGGCTAAAGCCCGTCCCGCCCCTTTGATAATTAACACTTTAATATCGTCCGCTTCCTCCACGACGGATAACGCCTTCCAGAAGTCCTTGACGCCGGTGTTCATCGTCTCGGGGTCGTTTAACGTAATACGGGCGACGTAGCCACTCTTTTCGTAGATTACGTCCTTAAAATTTCCGGCTTTTTTAAACTTTAACATGGCTTACCTCCTTGTGTTGTGTCATTGCGAGGAGTCCCGATACATTCGGGACGACGTGGCAATCTCATTCTATCTATTAACTCATTATAGGGATTGCCACGCTTCGCTCGCAATGACCACCCCTCTATTGTTCCCCTGGATTCCAGCTTTCACTGGAATGACAGATTAGAAAGGTGGTAATGACATTATTATATACTATTCAAACACTCCCTCTTGCATTAAACTGACGAATTCCTCGTCGGACATGCCCAGCATTTCAGTGCAGATTTGCTCCGTATGTTCACCCAGCAAAGGCGCTGGCGAGTAGGCTTGAGCCGGTGTCTTCGATAGCTGAAAGCTCTGTCCGAGGTGCGTAAAATCGCCCATTTCCGCATGGCGCATTTTCCAGAATATGTTACGTTTATTAAGTTGCAGGTCATTAAGTAAATCTTGGCTATTTTCGACGACCCCCGCCGCCACCCCTGCTTTTTGTAGTCGTGTCATGACGTCTTCAGCGGTGTGGTTTACCGTCCACGCACTGATAATCTTATTAAGTTCCTCCTCGTTCTTTTTCCGGTTTTTAAAAGAATTAAAGCGAGGGTCTTTCATCAGTTCTGGCTTACCGATTGCCTTACAAATACTCTGCCATTCTTCTTCGGTGGCAGCGACTATCGTGCACCAGCGGTCCTCTCCTTTACAGGGATAAACGCCGTGCGGAACGGCGTAAGGGGAGGCATTGCCGATTCTCTCCGGCTCTTTGCCGCTGGCGATGTATTCCAGCAGACCGGGCACAATGAAAGAGATAGCCGTTTCAAACTGCGATAAATCCAGCATTTGTCCCTTATCCGTTTTGTTTCTATAGTCGAGGGCGGCGATAAGGGCGGCGGTGGCAAAGCGGGGACTAATGCAATCCGTATAAGCCGAAACTCCAACCGGCAGCGGCTCTTTACCGGGCCAGCCGATAAAGTTGGGCAGTCCTGCGATGGGCACCAATACCATACCGAACGCCGGCAGGTTTTTATAAGGTCCCCATGAGCCGTAGCCACTCTGACGCAACATGATGATATTTGGTTTTATCTTTTTCAAACTATCATAGTCAAGTCCCCACCGCTCCATTACCCCCGGGGTATAGTTTTCCATGAATACATCGCACCATTTCACCAGCCTTTGCGCTACCCCGGCGGCTTTGGGGTGGTTCATATTGATGGCGAAACTCGAAATATTGGCATTGTAATAGGTAAAATAGCCACCGCGATTGACGCCGGGTTTGTTATCTTTGTAAGGCGCGGACGACCGCATCGTGCAGGGACGTAGATTTGTCTCAATGCGAATGACGGTTGCTCCGTGGTCGGCGAAAAACTTCATCGTCAAAGGACCGACTACCGCCCAGGAGAATGATAAAATTTTCAGTCCGCTGAAAACACCTTTACGTTTTTCCATATCTAAATAATGCCTTCTTTTTGTAATGATTGCAGGTCTTTTTCTGTAATTCCTAACTCTTTATAGACCTCTTTATTATGCTCCCCGATTAACGGCGCGCGAAAGCGAGTGGAATAGTCCATTTCCGTCGACCTTATATAAGTGCGGGGATAAGTAATGCTCATCCCCAGTTCAGGATGCTTTATTTTCGTCCAGAAATCCCGCGCGTTAAGGCATTCGTCATCCAGTAAGTCCTGCATGCTGGATAGCGGTCCTATCGATACCCCCCGCTTCACTGCCTCCTTAAGTAATTTTTGCTTCGTATGTTTTAAGAAAAAATCGCCTACCGGCTTAGCTATTTTATCCATTACCTCTTGATTGATAGTAAACATATCGAAGGTGTCCCAGTCTAAATTTAGCAGGAAATCAGTAGCTAACTTTTCTTCGTTCATCCAGGCTACCAGCGAGCTTAAGGTTTTCGCGCCCGTCCGCCCGCCGATAATGTTAAAGAAAACATAGCCGTCTTTGCACCGCCAGACTTGCCGCTGCGCCACCTGGGTACTCATCCCCGCCCGAAACGACCCCGCCCGTTTAAGTATCGAGCCGTTAAGCTCAAAAGTGGGCACCGCGTTTGCCTGAAACCAGGCGGTACTCTGCTGCATGGAAACATCAATATGCTGACCCTCACCGGTCTTTTCGCGGTGATAGTAAGCCACCATACACCCCACCGCGGCGTCCGCTCCGGCGTGAAGGCAGGCTTGCGGTATGCTGATGTGCACCGGCGGACCATCGGACTCGCCGGTCTGGTAAAGCGTGCCGCTCATGCCCATCACCACGATGTCCGAGTCTTTATAATCGCGATAAGGCTCTTCCGTCCCGAAGGGCGTGATGGATGCCCAGATTATTTTTTTATTATTTTTACTGAAGTCCGCATAGCTGATGCCAAGTTTTTTCAAGTAACCCGACGGGAACGACTCGATGACGAAGTCGGAGGACTTGACCAGCTTTTTTAATATCTCACGTCCCTTAGCTTTTTCGATGTCTAGCGTGATGCCTTTTTTATTGGAGTTGTAGGCGAACCAGTAAAGGCTTTTCTCGGGGTCGTTTATACCGCCCCAAAACCCACCGATATTACGGGAGGGGTCGCCGCCCGGCTTTTCGATTTTAATAACGTTTACGCCTAGGTCGGCGAGTATCTTCCCGCAGAGGAAGCCTTTATCGTCGGTTAAGTCCAGCGCCCGGAGGTGGTTCAACATCGTTTTTACCTTAAATAACCCCTGTCATTCTGAGCGGAGCGAAGAATCCGCCCATTCCCCCTGGATTCCAGCCCTCGGGCTGAACTCTGGCCTCGGACAGAAGGCTCGGCCTGAAGGCTGAAGCCTTCGCTGGAATGACAATCCTAAATAACTATATTTGCTTGAGGTACTTCTTCGCAAGTAACAAAGCTGTTTTCGGCTCTGTCTGGGAGAGTAGCCCGATGGCGTAAAGGATATACTCAACGTCGAGGTAAAGAGTTGGGTTTTTGGGTTTGAGTATCAACGGATTTTCTTTCTGGAATAATGCCCCTTCCAAGATTTCTCGCGGACTGGCAGAAAAGATAATGGGTCCACCTGTCCCAATGACGGTTTTAACGCCGGTGAGGTCTTTGCCGTGCTGGAGCAGCATTTCACCAGTAGGACCATAAACTTTTTCTAATCTACCCACGTGTTGCGTGACGGCTACCTCCACCGCCACGCGGGATAAAAGTCGGTGACACTCGATTTCTTCGGAACTTTGCGGCAATTGTCCTTCATGAAAAGACTGGCAAATTGCTTCGAAATGTGGTGGGAGTTTTCTGCCTCGAGTGAATTCACTTAAACTGTCAATGTTGTATTTTAGTCCTAAATTTCCTTCCACCGTCCTTTTAACGTAAGGTTCCGGCAGGGTATTAGCCATAGCGATGCCGCTTACCGTCGGTATGCCTTGGGCGATAGAATGGACGTCGGTCGTAGCTCCGCCGGGGTCGATGACCATTAATTCCCCATAACCTGCTTCCCCTTCACATCCTTCGGCGAGGAGTTTGGCGGCTTCCAGCACCGCCGCGGGAGTGGGCATAATCACCTCTCCGACAATCGACTGCGCCTTAGCGATGCCTTTAGCCTTGATGATATTATTCAGGTAGATTTCTCGTATCTCTTTATTGCACGGCACCGTATCCAGCACGCCGATTTCCGGCATAACATTCTTCGTAAAGATAATACGCTTGCGGCAATCCTTGAATGCTGCTTTGATAACGTCATAAGTGACTTTATTACCGGCGACGATGATATTATTGATTTTACGGTCAGTATTGGCGAGCATTTTAGCGTTATGGATGATGACCGCTTCGTCCCCGCCGTCCGTCCCGCCGGAGAGTAATAAAATATCTGGAACGATTTTTTCAATCTCGTCGATTTCCTTACTCGTCAGCTTAAAGGAATAAAGCCCCACCACTTTTGCCCCCGCCCCTAAAGCGGCGTGATTAGCGGCTTGACTCGTTAGCTCCGGCACGAATCCTATGCAGACCATTCTTAAGCCGCCGGCGGCACTGGAGCAGGCTAAGGACTTCTTTTTATCCAGGTTGCTGATGCCTGTTTTGTCGGCAATTTCTTTAAGCGCTATTTTCAGTCCGACAGTGATATCCGTTTCTACAGTGGAAGGCACACGCGCCGTGGCTATGGCCTCGACTTTATCAAGGTCGACGGCAACCACTTTGGTAAACGTGCTTCCGAAGTCTATCAGCAGCCTGATATCGTTCATAAATCCCTATCGTCATTGCGAGTAAAGCGTGGCAATCCCTATAATATACTTTATCCTATGACGTAGATTGCCGCGCCGTGGAGTTTACCCCGATGAAAATCGGGGCTCCTCGCAATGACTAATTACCATTACATTTTACCTTTGACTTTTAAGTCTTTTTTCAGGTCTTCGATGCCGATTTCCGGCTCAATCCCCGGCGGGTAAACCCTATCGAAGCCAAGTGCTTTAAACTTAGGCTCGATTTCCTTAGGGTCGTAACGTCCAATTACTAAATTTCCGCCAATATAAAGCAGGATATCCTGTAATCCTGCCTCCATGCGTTTTTTGTTAAAGTCTTTTAAATCTAATTCCGCCATACCATATAATGAGCTCATTAAAATAGCGTCCGCCTTGGTTTCCTGCGCCACGCTGATAAACTCCTCCGGCGTTACCTGTATGCCCAACTCCACTACTTTAAAACCGGCTTCTCTTAACGCGCGGGACAAAACCTTGGTGCCGATAACATGGGCGTCCATGCCTACGGTGCCGGTAATAACGGTCGGTACTCTACTCATAGTGACTCCCTCTTGTTTTCTCATTGTCTGTCATTCTGAACGTAGTGAAGAATCCGCTTATTGTTATATTATACGGATTCTTCGTCACTTTGTTCCTCAGAATGACACTAGACACATTTTTACTTATCATAAGGCGGTATGCCTACGATTTTGCCTTTACTGAAACTCCAGAGGTCGCGGACGGCAGTATGGTAGTCTGCCTTTTTGCCTTCTAATTTTTCTCTTTCGGCGATTTTCCCAAGGTGGAACTCTTTGATTTGTTTGGAGAAGGGCAGGTTGCCGAACTCTAAATAGCGGCAAGCGCCATGAGCATCTCTTACGCCAAGCACTTTGTCTTTGACGGTGATGTTGGGACTCCACGGCGAATCGAGTACGCCGGCTTCTACCGCTTTTATCGTCCCGTCGATGATATCGCCGTCGCCCAGGTCGAGAATTTTATCTAGTATTGACCGCACTTCCATCTCGGTGATTTTTTCTTCGACTTCTACGTCTTTAATCTGGAAATTAATCTGCTGTTCTCTAACCACATCGAAAATCCATTTAGCTGCCGTATAACTGACGGTATTAGTGTCTTTAGTAGGCACACCTGCTGCTTCATCAATACTCCTAAGGTCTACGGCGTTGCACTTGCATAGCGCCCCTACCATGGCTATATAGCTTAAGTAAGCGAAAGCCCCACCCATGTCCATAGGATTGGGGAAAAGGGGCGTCTGGGCGGGACAGCACCCGGTTATCATACAGTCCTTGTACCCGAACTTGTCCAGATATTCTCCGATTAGCTTTGGCGTAAGCTTTATCCACGCCATATCCTGCGTCATATTGCCCATGCAGTGTACCAGCGGGTAAATGGCTTTTAGTCCCTGCTCCGCCGCCGTTAGCGCCTGGAGAATCAGCGTGACGATATTGACGCTTAATGGATAGGGCGCGGTGGGCAGCCAGCCATGCAGGTCGGTGCAGAGAATCACGCCTCTATCGGCGTACCAGCCGGCGACGCGTGTACCGTTCTGCCATTTTTCCACCAGCTCGCGGATGGTCATTTTCTTGGAATACGCGCCCCAGGTGATAAACTCCAGTCCGCATTCATAAGTAGTCAACCCAGAGGCTATGGCGATTTCACTGCTGATGCCTCGCGGACTGAACGCGGCGTCCACGCTTTCCACCAGCTTACGTGTGTTTTTTACCCCCTGATTGATGATGGGGTAGCCATTTAACAAAGCCTTACCAGTTTTGTTACATTCATCTAAAATACCCTGAACTTTTTCGTATTGTCCTAGTCGCGTATAACTATCGGTGGTCACGGGGATAAGGACGACGCCCGTTTCGCAGAGTCCCTGGCAAAGTTCAATCATTTTTTGAAGGACGGGGGTACCGGCGCGGGGGAAGACGCTCATCCTGCCTTCCTCACGCAGCTTGACCATTACCTTCCACCAGACTTTGCTATCCGGCAGGCTCTTCTGGTACGCCGCCGCTTCCTCGAAGTCCACTTCTTTGCCGGTGGGCCATTTATCCAGTTCCTCCCGCCGCTTTTTCATCAGCAAATCGTCATCGATACGCTTGTTGACGATTCTCATCTTCTTCATCATGTCCTCCGAGTTTTGGTTATTCCTTCGGCGCTGAGAGGAAGGTGGCTGCCTGGGCATTTAAAGGCTGACCTCCGGCGACGTAGATAATCTGTCCGGTGACGTAGTCGGAAAGGCTGGACGCTAAGAATAAAGCCGGTCCGGCGATGTCCTCCGGTTTGCCCATCCTCCCCAGCGGCACTTCTTTTTTGGCTAGCTTTTTAAAGAAAGCATCTCGCTTCGGTCCCGGCGGCTGTAAGGAGTCCCAGAATGGCGTCTCTATCGGACCAGGCACGATGGCATTGACATAGATGTTTTGTGGCGCCAGTTCGAAAGCAAGATTGATAGTCAATCCCAGCACGCCCGCTTTAGCGGCGTGGTAATGCAGGACGGACACGGCAGGATGCACTGCTCCCATCGACGATAAGTTAATGATTTTACCGTACTTTTGCTTTTTCATGTACGGCACCACCGCTATACAGCATAAAAAACACCCCTTGAGGTTCACATCCAGAATATGGTCCCAGTCCTTTTCCGTAGCGTCGGTAGTGTCACCACCTTTAACGTCCACTCCGCCCGCATTATTCACTAAAATATCTATTTTCTTAAATTTCTTAATCGTCTGCGCCACCATGTCATTCACCTCGGCGCTTTTCGAGATATCGGCTTTGAGTCCCAGGGCTTTTCTACCCAGTTTTTCGATTTCTCTTGCTACTTTTTGAGCTTCATCAAGATGGCGGCTCGTGACGATGACATCGCAGCCTTCTTCGGCGAATTTACGGGCGATAGCCTTACCCATCCCCTTTGTCCCTCCGGTCACGATAGCCACTCTGTTTTCCAGTAACATCCCTGACCTCCGTTCGGTTTTTTACACCCTTTCGTGCTATTATATACTAAAACAGTTCATAATTGCTTAAAAAGCGGACTGAATCCGTGTAGGTAAAGGAGTTTTTTCATGGCTAAAAAATTCGATGGTAAGATTGCCCTGGTGACTGGCGCGGCGTCGGGCATCGGCAGGGCGGGGGCTCGACTCTTCGCCCGTGAGGGCGCTAAAGTTATCGTATCCACCGACTCGAATATAAAGGGTGGGGAGGAGACGGTAAAGCTGATTAAAGACGCTGGCGGCGAAGCGACTTTCGTGAAGTGCGACGTCTCTAAAGCGTCCGACGTCGAGGCGATGGTAAATAAATGCGTCAGCCTTTACGGGAGGCTGGACTATGCTTTCAATAACGCCGGCATCGGACCCGACGGCAAGCGCGTGCCCTTTTATAACCTCGTTGACTGCCCGGAGGAAATTTGGGACCGCACGCTAAATATTAATCTTAAAGGCGTTTTCCTCTGCCTGAAATACGAAATGCGGCAGATGTTCAAGCAAAAATTCGGCGCTATTGTCAATACATCTTCGGTTGGGGCGGCTAAAGCGACACCCGGTTTTTGCGCTTATACTGCCAGCAAAGCTGGACTCAATGGTCTGACTAGGAACGCGGGAGTAGAGGGCGCTCCGTTTAACGTTCGCGTAAACACTATCATGCCTGGACCTACGCAAGGCACGCTCTTATTCCAATACCTTACCGAGACTAATCCAGGCCAGAAAGATATGTTCGTTCATACCGTACCTCTCGGGCGTGTTGCTGACGCGGAGGATATGGCAGAAGCGGTTATGTTTCTCTGCTCGGATGCCGCGCGTATGATTACCGGCCAGTGCCTACCTATTGATGGCGGCATGAGTGTTGTGTAACCACAATTATACACAAAATTATGGAGGTTAAAATGGCGGATAGCCGTAAAAATAAGGATGTGGTAGCCAGGTTCTATAACGATGTCTTTATCCATCATGATATGACCAAGCTGGATAGCTATATGCGGGACGACTATATCCAGCATAATCCAGACTGTCCGCAGGGCAAGGCCGGCTTTATTGAATTTTTCGACGTTATCTTTAAAGCGATTCCGGACTTTAAATATACCCTCAAGAAAATGGTGGCGGAGGATGATATCGTCATGGCTTTCAGTAATACCTCTGGCACGCATACGGGCGGGGAGTGGCTGGGGAAAAAGGCAACTGGCAACAAACTGGACTATAACGTGGTGGATATCTTTCGCGTGCAGGACGGTAAAATCGCCGAACACTGGGATGTCGCTGATACTTTCACCTTCTTCAGGCAGCTGGGTATCATTGACCGTTTGCTGAAAGAAACTAAAAAATAGTCCTAAGTAGTTTCTCTATAATCTTTGTGGTAAAATCAGTTTTGTTATAAGTTTTTAGGTATAAAAATATGCCGGAAAAGAAAAACGTAAGTATCAAAGAACCAACGCCTGATGAATTTAAAAAAGTAGCCGAACAAATCGGCGAGCTGAATTTCTGGCTCTGCGTTACCTTTGCCGATACTATCATGCGTTACCTCGAAATAACCATGAAAAAGGACGATATCAGCCCGCTGCATTGCATTGCCATGTATCACCTGGTAAAGGCTGGCGGGAGTCTAACGCCTACAAAGTTATCGGAGGCGATGTTCCGCTCCAAACATAGCGTGACGAAAATTATGGATAATCTGGAAAAAGAAGACTTTATCGTTCGAGATTTTTCCAGTCAGGACCGCCGTGTAACGGTCATCAGGGTTACTGCGGCGGGACTTGAATACGTCAAAAAGAACCAGCATAAGGGTGAAATGCGGGCTAAGCAGGTGATGGACTGCCTAGAGGTAGCTGAACAGGAAAAATTGGTGGGTCTCACTGATAAAATGAGTAACCGCATGACTAATCTTCTGGAAAAGCTTGCCTAAATTATCTATTACGACCAAAGCTCTGACGCTACGTCTTCCAATCCTAATTCTAATAACTTTTTACGACTCGGCTTGGCGGTTACTTTATCCCAGTCCAGCCCTGTAAGCGCCTGGTCCACCTGTCCTTCGAGGTCGGCGGTTACGCCTGCCAGTGGACCCTCCGTCTGTGGCGGCTTGCCGATTATTCTTCCATGCACTTTGCGTTTTAGCGGATTATCACCCTCGCGTAGAGTGAAAACGTGCCGCATCACGCCAATACGCTCGCCACATTTAAGTATTTCCGCCTCACTCCTGTCCCAGCCGGTGACGACTTTCAGGAAGTCCGTGGCGTATTTACCACCGCTAAACATGGTGTTGACATGCAGGCATAAACCAGCGGCGTTAATAACTAGCCAGGGCCAGTGGGTAGGTCCAAATCCTCCTACGTGCTTACCCGGCGCGGCGTCCATTACATATTTAGCAGATGTCGGCGTGCCTTTGAAGCCTGGAAAGTCGAACTTTGGGTCATGGAGTCCCAACTCCTGACCGCCGATATGCACGGCGAATTCCTCGGCGCCTTTACCGATTCTCTCCGCTGCTCTTTTTACTCCATCGGCTAATACGTCACCAAAACCCTCGCGTTTCACCAGTTTTTCGGTCATGGCGACCATCGCCTGGTGATTGCCCCATCTTAAGTCGATGCCGTCGGTATCTTTTTTTGTAATGATGCCATGTGCATAACACTCCATAGCGAAGGCGATAGTAGTACCGGTGGAAATAGTATCGGTGCCGTAATAGTTGCATAAATGATTTGCCATGGTAATAGCTTCGGCATTGGTATTGAGGCACATCGCGCCGAAAGCCGCGGCGGTTTCGTATTCTGGTCGCTTGACGCCAGCGGGATATTTGTATTCGCCAGGTCCTTCTTTCATAGTGCCCCGGCAGGCAATCGGACAGCGCCAGCAGCCGTTCCGCTGCACCACGCGGTCATTAAAATGTTCTTTACTCAAGCCGGATGCATCGGGAATCTCTATTACGCCCACGCCGCCCCAGTTTTTCACCGGCGTATCACCGCTATGCGCTGAAGCATCGGTATGCGAGCAGGTGCCGAAGTTATGCAGTCCGTTACGGGCGGGGGTTTCCATGATTTTGGGGAGGTACTCTTTTCTTAAAGCATTAGTAGCTTCAACATCGGCGATATTAACCTTACCCTCCCCCTTAACCACCACCGCTTTCAGCTTTTTCGAGCCCATCACTGCCCCTAGACCCGAACGCCCCGCTGCCGACCCTTTATGCGTGATGATGCAGGAAATGAGGGAAAGTTTTTCGCCCGCAGGTCCAATACTCATCACTTTGGCGGTTCTGTCATGGACGGATTGCAGAGTGTCTTCGGTTTCATAAGTGCTCTTGCCCCAGAGATGGCTAGCGTCTTTCAATTCGGCTTTGCCGTTATCGATGAAAAGATAGACCGGTCTCGGGGCAATACCGGTAAAAAATATACCGTCAAAGCCAGCAAACTTGAGGTGGGGTCCAAAGTCCGCCCCACAGTTAGCGTCCCCCCATCCCCCTGTAAGTGGTGATTTGGCTACAACGACGTAGCGACATCCCAAAGGAGTCGGCGTACCGGTTAAGGGTCCGGTGATGATACCCAGTGTATTTTCTGGTCCCAGTGGGTCTACGCCACCCTTTTGTCGACTGTATAAAATTCGGGCGCCTATGCCATAGCCCCCGACAAAATCCCGGTAGAAATTCTCTTCTGGTGTTTCTACTTTTATGGTGCCATCAGCCAGATTTACGAAGAGAAGTTTACCGATATATCCTCTGGCCATCAATACTCCTTAACTTAAAGAAATACCTGATGCTCTTATTATACACTACAACATTGATAGCAGTATGGTAAAACTTGTATCCTAGCTTGACGCTGGTATAAAGCTCGGTTTAAGATTAACTTTAGTTGCTTTCCATGTGGGGTTAAGAATATGTCCAAGAATCTCGTCACCTTTTCTAAAAACGCTTATATCGCCAGCATAACCTTAAACCGTCCGGTGATAAACCAGGCGATGGCGCAAGAGCTGGTGGATTTCTGCGAGCAAATCAAAGGCGATAATGATATCTACGTCGTTACGCTAACAGGTTCAGGCGGAGTATTTTGTGGGGGTGGTGAGGGGGAAATTAAAAAGGCATATCGTCCCGCCGCCGTTATCGCCGCTATCGAGCAGCCGGTTATCGCTGCTATTAACGGGGACGCTTTGGGGTTGGGACTAGAAGTTGCCTTAAGCTGCGATATTCGTTTTGCCTCGAATAAAGCGCGCTTTGCTATACCGCAGGTCGCTAAAGGTTATATTCCCACCGATGGCGGAACCCAGCGTTTGTCACGTATTATTGGACGCGGTAAAGCTTTAGAGCTACTCTTGACCGCCGAGACCATTACTGCGGCCGAGGCTTTAGAAATTGGCTTGGTGAGTAAAATCGTTCCTCCCAGTACTTTACGAGGGGAGGTTCAAAAGCTAGCTGAAACCATCGCTGCTAAAGGTCCCATCGCTTTAAGGTATCTCAAGGAAGCGGTGCTCAAAGGCATGGACATGACGCTGGAGCAGGGTTTGAGTCTGGAAGCCGACCTTTATTTTCTTTTGCATACCACCTCCGACCGTGCAGAGGGTATTAAATCTTTCCTGGAAAAAAGAACACCGAAATATAAAGGCAAATGACATTTATTGTCATCCTGACCCCGAGCTTGTCGAGGGGGAAGGATCTCGTCAGCGGTAGTAAAATCTTGAATAGCCGGATGAATATGAAAGAACTGTGATGAATTTTGAAGTTATTATCTATGAAAAAAAGGACGGTATAGCCTATATCACCCTTAATCGTCCCCAAGCTCTAAACGCTTATAACATCAAAATGCGCGACGAGCTTTATGAGGTACTCGGCGCTATAAAAGAAGACACCGAGGTTGAAGTTGTCATTCTTAAAGGTGCTGGCAACAAAGCCTTTTGCGCTGGCGCTGACCTGACGGAGTTTTTAACTGCCCCTCCCCCTATTTTTGCCCGCCAGGCGCGATTTGAACGGGATGTATGGGGTCGTTTCTTAAGCGTCGAGCAGCCGGTTATTGCTGCCCTGCACGGCTATGTGCTTGGCTCCGGTATCGAGATGTCTCTTTGTTGCGACATCCGCCTCGCCTCTGATGACGCACGTTTCGGTTTACCAGAGCCGGGACTGGGCATTATTCCAGCCGCAGGGGGTAGCCAGACTTTGTCCCGTACCATTGGCAGTGGTGCCGCTTTGGAAATTCTCATGAGCGGACGCTGGATTGACGCTCAAGAAGCGCTGAAACTTAAGCTGGTCAATCGTGTCCTACCCCGCCCCGACCTTCTACCCATCGCGGAAAAACTGGCACGGAAAATAAAGTCATATCCTCAATCAGCAGTGCGTGCTGTTAAACAAGCGGTCTGGCGCGGCTTGGACCTACCGTTAAATGAAGGATTAAAACTTGAAGCGAGACTCGGCAAGCAATTGGAGTTAATTAAGTAGATTTTATGTCGGTTCTCTCAAGTAAGGATATACGCCGTTTACTTAAGCTTAAGCCCCCGCTTATCGAGGGGTGGATAAAATTGGATGAGCAGGTGCAGGCTAACGGATTCGACCTTACCCTGCGCGAGGTCGCTGAAATAAAGTCGGCGGGGACGATAGCTCAAGCCAACAGTCAACGAGTCCTTTCCGACCTCGCACCGCTATCTTTTGATAATCAAGAATTTCTCAACCTTGCCACCGGCGTTTATATGGTCACTTATAACGAAATCGTTCACTTGCCCAAGAACATCATGGCTTTAGGACGTCCCCGCTCCTCTCTTCTCCGCTGTGGGGTTGGTGTGGGGACAGCCGTTTGGGACGCTGGTTATGAAGGGCGCTCCCAGTCTCTATTGGTAGTTCACAATCCAAAAGGTTTCCGCGTACAGCAAAACGCCCGCATCACGCAGCTTATCTTTATGGAGCTTACTGGAGAATCCGAGGGATATAACGGCGTTTATCAGCGCGAGAATATCTAGATTTTAACACCCGTTAATATCATCTTATGGCTTTTTTCATCCAATCGAGTTAAATCCCATCCGCCATAAATACCGGTCACTTGAAATCCATTTTCCTTTAACAGTGTTTTGATTTCTTCCGGAGAATAGATTCGTTTGAACATGATAAATTCATCAACCTTATTGGTATCTTTTTTGAAATTAATGTCGCAGCACACTTCTATAGAAGTGTCTCTGTAAAAATAAACCTCCTGTAAGATAATTCCGCCTGGGTATTGAGACCAATGAGTGGCATATATGCCGTGTCGATTATTAAAGGGTTTATTGTCTAAATCGAGGAATAGTCCGCCGCCGGGCTTTAATGCTTGATGAGTCTTTTTTAAGACTAAAGGTGTTTTCTCCGGAGCTATCAGGGAAAAGGAGTTATCAATAACCATGACGTTATTAAAAATACTGCTGCCTGATATTTCCGTAGCATGTTTGTTTTTAAAAGTAATGTTAAGCTTCTTTTCTGCGGCAAACCTCTTGGCGGCGTTGATGAGACCGGGAGAAATGTCTATACCTGTAACGGTAAGGTCGTGCTTTTCCGCGAATACCAGTGAGTGCCGCCCATAGCCGCAACATAAATCCAACAGGGTTTCGCCACGCTTGAAGTTCAGTAGCTGTGCGATGACCCTGGTCTGCTTTTCTGTGTCATGTTCATCCTGCCAGCCAGTAAAAGATGGGTCGTTCGCCCAGGTATTGAAAGAATCTGACGTGTAACCGGTATCATCCCACGTAATAGGTATGTCTTTTGCTGGCACGCGTTTTTTAAGGTATTCAAAGATATAGCTGGAGTTCATTAATCGTTCCACCTTTTCTCTTAAGAGAATCATAACATAGGGAGGGGTGAGATTAAATAAGCAATTTAAATTGCCCCGTCACCCAATTCCCCCACCTCCCCCACCTCTACCGTCCCCATCAATATCGGTTTCTGGTGGCAGTCGCTGCCGCCGGTCATTAAAAGGTTATGCTTACGGCAAAACTCTAAGTAATGGTCCGTGGTGGCTTTGTCATGACGGGAATGCCAGCACTCTATCCCGTCGATGTATTCCAGCATTTGTTTTTGGATAATGTTAGTTTGTTCGCTTAAATCTTTGGTTATGCTGATAAGCGATGTCCCGTTGGGGTCGTTGGGATGGGCGAGGACGATTTTGCCTCCAGCGCCTCTTATCAATACCGCCGCTTCTTCTAAAGTTAGCGCATATTTCGGCACGTCGCATTTTACTAAGTATTTATCGAAAGCCTCCTGGCGACTGGCAACGACTCCTTTTTTTACCAAATAGTCCGCGATATGCGGTCGGCTTAACACGCCGTCCACGCTTTCTTGTATCTTTTGTAAGTCCAGGGCGGTAAAGAGGGGTAGTTTTTCCTTCTTGAACTCATTGTTCAGGTTAGCGATAATCTGGCGCGCTCTTTTCTCGCGGTGGTTTCTGACTAAACGCAGCTTTTCGTTGAGAGCTTGATTAAGGTGGTCGTATCCATATCCAAGAAAATCTAGCGAGACGGGCTTGTTGTTATAAGGGAAGGTTACATTAAGTTCCACGCCGGTGACATACTTGATTTTATAAGAGGCCGCTAGCTCGATAGCTTTTCCTTGGTGCTCGACATTATCATGGTCGGTAATCGAGATAAAATCAATATTCCGTCTTTTAGCTTCGGCGAATACTTCGTCGATAGGCAGCGCTCCATCCGAGCCGGTTTTGGTATGGATGTGCAGGTCTATTTTCATGGGTTTTATTTCTTCTCATATTTAGTGATGTACCAGTCTTCCGGCGGGTCTTTAGCCGTATCAACGACCAGGTGAATTAGTTTTAGTCCGGGATTTGCTTTCTTCAAAACATCCAAATCGACGGCTTCGAATTTCTTTTTATTGTTTAGATAAGCTTCCTCGGTCAGGGCGTTGGACACATAGTTTTCCTTTTCCCGCTCTAGTATCCGCTTGATTGAAACCTCTTGCGGGCAATCCGTTTGGAGGATAATAAAAGGGACATTATTTTTAGCGGCGATGGCGGCTGCCTGCTGCCTTAAAGCTTGGGTTACGAAAGTGGCGTCGAGGATGACGTTTTTATTGCTTTTAAAAGCCTCATCCGCCTGCTCGAACATCACGTCGTAAACCTGCGTTCGCTTTTTCATGTCGCCGGCAACCTTGTTATCGAAGATATCCTGGTTTTTTAATACCTCCAGCCGGATGATATCCGTTCTTAAAAGCTTACCGCCCTTAATTTTCTGCACTTCCTCGGTAGTTTCCGTTTTCCATGTCCCAGGTAGCCCGCAGGCGATAAGTAAAAAGCCATTCTTTAGTTCGTTTTTGATGAATTTTTTAAAAGGTTCCCGCATGGTTGCCCTCCTGACTTGGGACTACAATACCATCTCCAGTTCAATTTCATCCCTGATTTCAATGCCGTCGTTGCCGGTTAACGGAATTTCCGGTTTTATGCGTCGCGATTCTTCGAGGGCATTACGGTGCACGGCTACCAATTTTAAGCCATACTTTTGATAAAATCGTAAAGCCGCTATGTTATCGTTAGTAGTTATCAGCCAGACTCGCTGGCAAAACGCGGCAACCGCTATATTTTTTACGGCGGTTAGTAAAGCCTGGCCGATACCTCTTTTTTCAGCGAGGCTATTCATCGTGATGATTTCGCATTGCTTGTCAACGATATTATAAGTCACCAGACCCACCGGTTTTTCTTCCAGCATAGCGACAAAGCCGGGGAGTTTATCCGCATAGTGTATTTTCCCGCGCGTCACTATCTTCGGTCCCGCCCACTGTTCTTGCAGTAGAGTAGTCACCCATTCTCTATCGCTTATTTTTAGAGGCCTGATTTGAAAATTTTTCATCGATTAAAAATAACCTCCGCTTGGTTTTGGCAGAGCTTGATACTCTGGTTTTGATTCGATAATACTTTTAATGAGGTTAATCAGTTCCATAAGTTTCTGCCCCGGCGTATCTAGGTTAACATATTTAGCGTGCCAGAGTAGCTCTTTGGTCTTGCCGTCGTACTCCACATTGAAAAAGTAAGAAGGATAAGGTGCTACTTCGGTTTTTGTTTCATTATCGGCTACATGGCCGGAAAACTTATCCGGGTAGTTAAAAAAATCTATTTCCACCATCTTCTGGTAGATAGAGTCCATCTCTGCCGGAGTTAAAACCATGTTTATAGTAACGGCTGGGTCCAGTATCATATCCCTGGTGTACGTCCCTTTAAAAGTATCCAGAGTATTACCCCCGCTGACGCCATACTTGAAAACGAAGTTAAAGCTGGCGTTTGAAGAAGTAATATTGCCTGTTTGTTGTGCCGTAGCTGTATTCGTGCAACTGACGACGAAGCAACATAGTACTAATATACCTAATAATATTAGTATTTTTTTCATCTTATCCCTCGATATAAGACTCCGCCAGTTTAAAGTAACTCCGGGCATTGGCGACTATATTCTCCTTCTCACTCGTAGAGATAAACTTATCATCGTACTGTAGGCAGCCAATCTTCCCCCGTACATAAGCCCGGTAGCATTTGAAAAACCTTAATAACTTTAATAACTCTTTATCCCCACTTTTTTTAACATATTCGTCAATAAAAGTATTGGATAGTTCTTGGTGTCCGTAATGGTCCAAATCCATAGCCAGGAAGGCGATATCCGCCGCTATATCAGAATATCTTATACGGTCGATGAACTCAATGCAGTCATAAATGCAGATGCCTTTATAGAAGCAAATGTGTGCTGCATGCAGGTCGCCGTGGCCGTCCCGCACTTTGCCTTCCGCCATACGCTTAAGAAATAGGGGGCGGTTGGTCTTGATAAAGTCCTCGGTATAGGTTTTGATATGCTGATAGGTCTCGGGTGAGATGATGACGCCGAAGTATTTTTCCGTCTGGGCGAAGTTCTCCGAGGTGTTTTTTATAACAGCGTCAATGCCGCCAAGTTGTGTGATTTCCTCATTCGTGACGGCTTTTTTATGAAAGGCAACGAGAATGTCTGCCACTTTTTTAACCATCTGCATGTTCACTTTATTTTGCTTGAGAAGCACGTCCATCATATCTTCCTGTGGCAGGCGACGCATCTTAACAGCGTACTCTTGAGCCTCCCCTTTACCCCCGATAACGAAGTCTTTTTCTTTAGTTATCGGCACTACACCGAGATAGATATCTTTGGAAAGTCGTTTATTGAGTTCCACTTCTTTTTGACAAAAATATAATCGTTTTTCCAGTGTGGTGTAATCCAGGAAGCCCATATCCACCGGCTTTTTGATTTTGTAGACGTAATCCCCGGCGAGCAGAACGTAAGATATCTGCGTCTGTATTAACTCGACCTTAGGTGTCCTGTTGGGGTAAGCTTTCGAGTCGAGCAGACCTTGAATTAGCTCGGGCAGTTCCGCCATTTTAAGCTTCACCTCTTCTGAATATAACGGGGATTACACTTGTGGGGTTACGCGATAAATGTAATGATACACCAGCCTGTTTTTCTTGCATTATTAATAAAAAACAGAGTCGGGTGTACTATTTAGCAGCCTTAGCTTGTGCTTGCAGCTTTGCCTTAAGCTGCTTTTTAGCTTTCAGGTGCTTATGCCAGGCGTTTCTTCTCGTTTTGTTCATCTATAATAATATAGCTTAAATCAGCATTTCCCGCCACTCCCCTTGACCCAATCTGCAAACCCCGTAAAAGAGCGGTCGTAGGTTCTTTCTATTTCCGGCGGAAAAACACAGGCTGGTAGCTCTTTGTTTTCCAGGTGATAGCTGATGCACTCGCAGCACTTGCCTTTGCGCGAACAAGGCTCGTAAGTGCAGTTGCACTTAGCTTGATTAGCTTTAATATTGCATTCCATCGCTATAGGTACTTTTTCCTCATCTCTACGGAAAGCTCGGTAAGCAACTTAAGCGCCTGTTCCGTGCCATCTTCGGTCAAAGGGTTAAGTCCGCAGCTGGATAAAAGCAGACTATGCTTGGCGATATCTCTAATTGATAGTCCGTTGCGGGTGAAAGGCGCTATCGCTTCTTCCAGCCGGTCTTTAAGGCTGGCGACGGTCTCTTTGCTTAGCGGTTCCATCTGGTTGGGCACGATGCCCCACGCCACACAGCCACCCCGTTTGATGAATTTTTCAACTTCATCGCGGTAAATTGCTAATGATTTGGCGTAAGTATAAGCATCGAAATTGAGGATATCCATCTTCGTTTTCAACAGTATCGACCAGTCGGTATTGCCGCAGCAGTGGATGCCTTTGAGTCCGCTGATGCCGTCGAAGACCTCGTTAATCATTTCAATTATTTTCTCCGGTTTAGAAAATACCCCGGCGGCGATAGACGAACCGTAGGACGCCATATAGGGCTCATCGACGAAGATGATGGTGTTCTTGGAAATTTTCTTCAGCTCATTTTCTTCCCATTTTGCCTTGAGTTTTAAAAACTTAGGAATGGCATCGCCGAGGATTTCGTGGTAGAGTATCGGGCGCTTATTTTCATCGGTAATGGTCATGCCCCAGGATAAAGGACCGGTAACACACCCTTTAACTGCCTTGGGGTTTAGCCTATCCTGTTCCAGTAGGGCATACAGCCCCGCCACATAATCCTGCCCCATGGCATATTTGGTTGCATCGTTTTCCAGATAGGCTTGATAAAGTGTTTCCAGCGACTTGGTATAATCCTTGGCAGTATCAACATAGATTCGATTGTTTTCTACTACCACGCCCGGGAAACCCTCGCTGTATTGAACGTACATGTTTTCTAAAAAGGTTTTCTTGGGGAGTTGCGGCCAAGTGGGGATATCCTTAAGATAACGTGTTAGTAGGGCGCACGCCTTTTTAGCGTCCGTGTGGGGCACACTGCCGATGATAGTGGGCAAAAAGCTAAATTCTGTATTTGACATAATCCTACTTTTTCTTAATATATTTTCCTATGATTAAATCTAAGTTTTTCTTTTGTGAAGCAGGTATCGCCGCAAGGTCCGTGACAATTGCACCGGCTAAAGCATTGGCGCAGCCGCATGTCCGTTTTGCAGGCACGCGTCCCGCCGCCAGCTTGATAGTCTTTTTCGCGAAGTCGATATTATTACGCATAATCGTCAAGATTGTTTCGACCCTGACGGTTTCTTTAGCCTCATGCCAGCTGTCGTAGTCGGTGACGCAGGCAATGCTCGCGTAGCAAATCTCTGCCTCACGCGCCAGTTTGGCTTCCGGCAGCACCGTCATCCCGAGCACGTCCGCTCCCCAGGATTTATAGAGTCGACTCTCCGCACGGGTGGAAAAGGCAGGTCCTTCCATCGCCACGAAAGTGCCGCCCTTATGGACGGTCGCCCCGGCTTGTTTAGACGCCTGATAAACGAGGTCGCTTAAGACCGGGCAGAAAGGGTCGGCAAACGGGATGTGGGCGACGATGCCCCCGCTGAAAAAAGTGCTGATGCGTCCCCTTGTCCTGTCGATTATCTGGTCGGGTATAAGCAGATTCCCCGGCTTAATTTCTTCTTTAAAGCTCCCGCAGGAGTTGGACGATATAATAAACTCCACCCCCAGCGACTTTAACGCATAAATATTAGCGCGCGAAGGCACCTCGCTAGGGGAGATACGGTGACCCTTGCCGTGCCGCGGCAGAAAGGCAACATGGACGCCGCTCAAATTACCCACTAATATGACGTCCGACGGCTTACCGAAGGGTGTATTGGGGTAGACTTCCTTAACGTCGCTAAGCCCCTCGATATCATAAAGTCCCGTCCCGCCGATAACGCCGATTCTAGCCTGTGGTTGGGACATGAAGGACCTCCTTAGAAAAACTATTGCTATTTTCTACTAATAAAAGGAATAAGTGCTGCTCTAAGATTATTACATAGTATATCCCATCCATTGATATCATCAGTATACTGGAAATATCTATATTGGGATACGTCAAAAGGGATATCAGTTTTATCTTGAGTGATTATGATCACGGGTTTACCTATCGTATGTGCTATGCCCATTTCATAAAATACATTAGGGTTTCTATTAGTCACATCTGCAATGATGACTTGACTTTTAAAGATATGTATCCAAATATCTTCAATAATAGGTGTTGGAGAATACAAATCATTTGCTTTAATACATTTGAATCCACATGAATGTACTGTAGGTTTGATTTTTTCATTAAATAGTCTCTCAAAAGATGGTTTAAAGGGCATTAGAACAAAACATAAATTTACTTCAGGTACTAAATTTCTCGCTCTAAATATAGGATTGATAATAATTTGTTGTGGGTTTTCCATAGCTTCAGGTTTTTGTGGTTCTTTAAAATAACGATTTTGGTCTGTTATTATCACTTTACCGGAAATGTTGACTTGAAGGTTTACATATATTAGTGCTTCGTTAATCTCGTTAAGAACCCTAACACGATTCGGTTCTCTGCCAATCCACTTAGTAGGAGCGCAAAATATTTGTATTATTTTAGCAATATGCAAGTGACCATTTGGCTGATTATTAAAATCTTTAAATAAATCGTATAAAAATTTCCATTTCGTTCCAATTACAATACTATGTTCTGGATATCCAGCGTTTTTTAGAATTTCGGATATTTCTAAACCAGTACGATTATCACCTATAATTTTTGATATGGTCTCAAGTACACCCTCGGGGAATCTTTCAACATTTTTCTCAACCATTGTTAGACTCCAAATGACTTTACCGTAACGATTGTATTTAAAGTATATTCCAGCTTCACGTTCGCCGCAAGCCCCTAAAAACGAAAGGGCGGGTTTTTACCCCGCCCCTTTGAAAACTTATCACTGACTAAGAACTATTATAAAGCCGCTACCACTTTTTCTAAAGCCGCCAGTCCGTACTCCTCGGCGTCTCGGGCGTTCTTTAAACAAGTCACCGCCTTCTTTATCAACTGCTTATCTTCTATTGGCACCATGCCCGGGTGAGGGAAAAGCTGGGTCAGCATTTGCAGCTGCCTGGCGACCGCTTCATAGTGTTCGGCCGCTTCCTCGAGCGGTTTGGCGGACTTGCCGTTCAGGCGTTTGACGGCCTCCCGCAGGAACTGCGCCGCGAGCTCCCGGCATTCACACCATACAACCGAGTTGAAGGACATGCCCAGCGGGTTAGCTTTACCCTCGGCTAATGACTTTATCCATCTGTCGTAACCAGCCAGTCCGGCTATATAGCCCGGGAATATTGATTGATTTGGATTCTGCGCCAATTCCAGGGCAAATTTTAGAGCGTGTCTTACCGTCTTTTTATCATCGGCGGCCGGCACTGCGCTGACGCTGTGTACATCGATTAGACCGACAGCGGTTTTACCGAGCGACTGCCAGGATACAGGTCCCGCCCCCCGGTCGCACCCGGTGCCGGAGGCATAGTAGCCGGTATCATCGTACCCGTAAATAACGTAGAACTCCGCGACTCCGAAACCGAACGCATAACACGGTTTCCCTTCGTCGATTGCCTGTCTGATTAGCTTCCAGGCTTTTTCTTGGTTTTCGACAAGCTTTTTCGGGTCTGTTTGCCAGTCTACCAGCGCTTCGATTTTACCGCCGAGGTTGCTGATGAGCGAGGTCATTTTCTGCGTTGACCACGCAGTCGGACCGCTCGGTCACACACCGTCCCCCATGTTGAGAAGAAAGGCGGTGCCGCTGGCGCCGAACAACCAGGCATCGGAGACGTCCTTTTTCAGATATTCCAGGCATCCCTTGATACAGCCGAGATGGGTTATCCAGTGGTTTTTCCAGCGCAGGTCTTTCAGTTCTTTGACCATAATCGGTTTCTTTTCCTCCTTTGGTGATTCTCCCATATCCCTGTAAAATCCAGGGGCGGCATGGAAATATTCTTTAAAACTTCGGGTGAAAGCTTGTTGCGACCCAAAACGATAGTCAATCGCTACCTTGAGAATATCACTGCCGGCTAGAATATCCTTAGCGGCTTCCTCCAGACGGCGCTTTCTCAAATAAGCTCCGGGGGTCCACCCGGTTAATTCCACGAACTTACGTGTGAAATGGAATTTTGAGTAGAAGGTCTCGTCAGCAATATCATCCACGTTGATGTCTTGTTTTAGGTTGGCTTCGATAAAGTCGATGGCTTTTCTGACCTTCTCGTAATAGTTAATATCTTGCATACGGACACAAGTATAACACAACATGATAGGCAATTTTTAACGTTTTGTGCTTTAGTTTGTACCGCTACTAAAACAAGAATCCTCCTCTCCATGCTATAGAGAGGAGGATAAAGACTTGTCCTGAGCGAAGCCGAAGGAGGAGAACTTAATTTTCCCTATTTCCCTTCTTTTTTCAGTTTCTTATGCAGTGATGCGGCAGCTTCCTCGAATTTGCGGTCGTGATATTCTCTCCCCTTGGTATAAAGCGCCGGCGTCCACTCTATTTTCTGCAGCCCTTCGACTACCGGATTAATTTTGTCGAAGGGGATGGATATCAGTATCGTGCCTGAAGGGAAAACCTGTTTAGCTTTCATGCCGTGAGAGACATCGGTGAGGATGAAATTCACTTCGCCGCTTATATAGGGGTAAGTAGTTAGCCAGGCGCATTCCATCACCGGCGTACCCTGACTCTTCCACATCTTGCCCGTGGCGTAGCACATTGCCCTTAAGATAATTTCCAGCTGATTCGCGTCGGCGGAAAGCAGCAATACGTCCGGTGTGAACGTTAGCTTATCTAAAGAAGCAAAAGCCACGTAGTTCACGCTGTTCTTCTCCAGCTTGGTGATATAGTAGTAAAGCCTGCGGTTGGCGCGGGCTTCCTCGAATATCCCCAGCGCCGGTCCGATACTACCGCTTTCAAAAACGGGGTCGCCCTCCGCCATCCCCAGTAGTATCGGCGCTACACAAGTAAAATCTTCTGCCGTCGCGTAAAAAGGCTCGGCTATCTGCGCTTCACGGAACATCTCGCAAATGGCGAGTTTCTTTTTTATTCTCTTTATACACTCCGGTTTAAAAAGTAAGAACTTGATGCCGATAGGTTTTAATTTAAACTTGAATTTTTTGAATATAGACAAGTCCGGTAATGTTGAAGTCATGTTCGCCTCCTGTTATCCCCAACTCTTGAATGGACTCGGTTTAAGCTTAAGTTTGGCGTTACGCTTGGCTTCTGATGTCGGCTTGCCGGTTACCGGGTGCACAAAGTGGAAGGGGTAGATATAGCCGGAGGGGTACTGCGTATCGTACTCTGCAAATTCGTCCGGGTCGAGTTTCATCGTCGGTCTGGGGACTTGCTTGCCGTCGGGAGGTGGTTGAGGCGTCCTCGTGGGATAGGCGTAATGCATCAGTAGGCGCAGCTTGAGTATTTTCCAGACGCCTTTTTCTTTAATATAATCCATCTCGTAAATCACAGCCATCATAGTGGGGTCGAGGGGAATGCTGTTACGTGCAAGAATCCCGCCATAGCCGTACCACCTGCCATGAGCAGTCTTGCCGTCTTTACTAATCGTTATTACCGGCGATACCTGCATCACCATGTGGAGGAATTCCGGCGGTGTTTCTTTCATCCGCCCGAAGTACTTGCGGATGCCTGTCGGACCTTTATAAGTGCCTTCGACAAACGTGCCGGAAACGTTGGGATTATTCATGGCAAAGCAGTCGATAATTTCGTCGCCCATCCAGTGCTCCAGGTAATAGCCGTAAGCGCACTGCAGTCGCTTGATAGCGTCGATATCTTGTAGAGTTTGTATCTGTTTCTTAAGAGACTTGATTTCGGACTCCATCGTTTTGATTTTAGTTGCTGATGTCTTTTCGCTCATAATATATCTCCTTTAATTTTACTTTACCCCTTTAAACAAGTCGCGCTCGTGAAGGTGACCTTTTACCGGCGGATAAACGCGCGTATAGCAATCCCGCTGCCCGAAGATTTTATTCAACAGACCCATCAATCCACCACGTCTTGGACTACCCCCAGGCACAAGTTGGCTGGCATGGCAGGCTGCCGCGCGGTTACGTGTCTCTAAGGACTTCTTTTTCAGCAGCACAGCACAATGCACCGGGAATTCCGGTTCCATGAAAGCAGTGAAGTCGATATCTTTATTACGTCCCATGTGATGCACGTCTCGTCCTAAGATTTGCCAGACTTTTATCATGAACTTAAAGAACCGACGCGGGAAGACGTGAAAGTAAAGCTTCTGCGGCTGAAAGGGAGGTCCAGCCTCGGGGTATTTTTGCGGGTCGCCGGACATATTAAAAGCCATCATGGTTGCCTTATGAATAGCGATATGGTCGGGATGCCCATATCCGCCGTTGGGGTCGGAGGTAAGCACCACATCAGGTTTAATTTTTCGGAATATTTCCACTATCTTTCTTGCCACCTGTTCCGTCGGCGCGGCGGCTAAAGCTTTGGGGTGTTTATTATCCGGCGTCCCCGCCATACCGGAGTCGCGGTAACCAAGGAATATTACATCGGCAAGCCCGAGAACCTTGGCGGCGCATTCTAATTCATGGGTGCGTAAGTCGGCAATCGAGTCGTAACCCTTAAGCATTTCCAGAGCTACTTCGCCGACCTCGCCGCGTGTCCCGCAAACGTAATAAACCTTATGACCGGCAGCGGCATATTGCGCCAGCGTCCCCCCAACGCCGAAGGATTCATCGTCGGGATGGGCGCCAGTTAACATTAATGTTTTAGGAGTTTTCACTTAACTTTTTTATCCCTTCTATTTATAGTGAGTTTATCGAATCTAGATAAGGTTCTCTAATAATACCTTTATCGGTAATGATAGCGGTAATGTACTTATGCGGTGTAACATCGAAGGCAGGATTGGCAGCTTTAGTACCTTCGGGGGCGACGCGTTTTCCCTGGAAATGAGTAACTTCTTCTACTTTACGTTCCTCGATGGGTATCTTTTCGCCCGTCTTTATAGATATATCGATAGTGGAAACAGGGGCAGCGACGTAAAAAGGAATTTTGTTTTCCTTAGCTAACACAGACAGGGTATAGGTGCCGATTTTATTCGCTGTATCCCCGTTGGCAGCGATGCGGTCGGCGCCAGTGATTACACAGTTTATCTTACCACCCCGCATAAAATGCCCCGCCATAGAGTCCGTAATCAGTGTCACCGGCACGCCGGCTTTTTTCAGTTCCCAGGTGGTTAGACGTGCCCCCTGTAAGAGTGGGCGAGTTTCGTCAGCAAGCACTTTAATCTGCTTCCCCTGTTTTTGCGCAGCAATTATTACTCCCAGGGCAGTGCCGTAACCGGACGCCGCTAACGGACCGGTATTACAATGCGTCAAAACCGTCCAGCCGTCTTTAACCAACTTCGCCCCGAAGAGGCTTATGTGGTGAGTGGCATCGGCTTCTTCTTTGTGGATTTTCAGCGCTTCGGCAACTATTTTTTCCTTTATATCTGTTGTGTTTTTCCCTGTTCCCGCCGCTTTTTTCATGCGTTCCAGGGCGAAGAAAAGATTACGAGCGGTGGGACGCGTAGCAGCAATAGTGTCAATAACTTTCTGTAGTTTCTTGACGAACTCTCCGCGTGATGTCGTATTAATTTTTAAAGCCCCCAGAGCGACGGCATAAGCGCCGGCTATACCGATAACAGGTGCGCCCCTGATTTTCATCTCTTTTATGGCAGATGCTACGCTTCGATAGTCATCTAACTCGACGTATTTCTCTACTTGAGGCAGCTTAGTTTGGTCAAGTATGCGTACACGGTCGCCGAGCCATTCAATAGACTGATAGTCTGTGTTGCTCAACTCTTTCTCTTTTTCCATTTTTCGCGTTTGAGTTCCATTTGTATGAAGTCATATCCATCGCGTATAAAAGTGCCGCAGGGGTTGAAGCCGCATTTCCCAAAGCACTTCTGCGCCCGGATATTCCAATCGAGTGTTTTCAGATAAAGACGCTTTAAATTCGATGTTTTGAAAATATGGTCAACAAGTGTGTTGATGGAATCAACTCCGTAGCCTTTATCCCAGAAGTCTTTGTTGCCAATCATAATACCTATTTGCGCTTCACCCTTTTTTAGATCAATATCATAGCAGGTGCAGTTGCCGATATGCTTATCGTTAAGAGTTTCTATTGCCAGGGGATAGCGACGACGGTCTTTACGGTGTACCACGGATGAATAATCCATGAGGTAAATAGAGAAAGATATATCGAGGGTAGGGGCGGCATCGAGCTCCGATAACTGGGGGTCGGTTTGCCACTGATAATCGTTGCGGACGTCCGAGAGTTTTTTCTCACGGAGTTTAACTTTTTTACCGATGATAACTTCGCCGTTGAGTCGTTTAGGTCCAACGGTTTTATTACGTTTCCAAAATTTCATAGTATAAAAAGAATGAGCGGCAAATTAGTTTTCCTCTTGTTCCTCGTCGCCCTCTTCTTCGCCGCGTTGCCAGATAGGCTCGGTGAAATAATCGATGTATTCTTCCATCGCTTGAGCCGCGACCTGCTTAATCCTTTCGCTTGCCTCCACCGCCATTTTTGCCATATCTGTTAGGTCGATTTTAATGCCAAGTATGCCGGTTAGTACCTTAAGCACTGCCAGCGACGCCATAGGATTGGGCACACGGCTGGCATAAACCGGCACTTCGCCCAGCAGACAGATGCCATCCTTTTCTCTTTCTTTAGCCACGCCCAGGAGAAGTCCGTTAAGACCAGCGATTTGCAGATTGCTGGAATGCTCGAGGTTTAATTTTTTTAAGTTATTAGCCATGATATGGCTGGTCGCCACGCCCCAGACTTTAGGCGGCTCGCTATGGTGGATGCGAGTGATAGCGGCGGCGCAGGTATAAATGCATTCCACACCGAATTTCTCGCCGACGTCAAGGATACAGTGCGCCAGCTCGTAACCTTTGGAAGCCGGCTGGTCATCGCCGATGAAGAGTATTAAATCATTACCGCCGCTGGTGTTTTTTAAATAATAGAAGTCACTCTGGGGGAAGCTTGGCTCATCGACAACGTCATCCCGAACAAGCACACCGATGGGGTCGAAGAAGAAAGCTGGCTCCAGGTAACCCAACTCTTTAAAATTTAGCTTAGCTCTAAGGTAGTTAGCGATAATCGTCGCTACGTTACCAATACCAGGCCAGGCGGCTAAAAGATTGGGTTTTTTTAGCTTAGGGTGGGCGGTGATTTTGATTATATCGCTCATTGTAGTTAAACCTTTGCTATAGTGCTTCTACTAAATATTGTACTCTGTTGTAGAGAGATTTACTAAATTCTTTTTTTTGTCACTCTGAACGGAGTGAAGAGTCTCGGAGGGGTATGGGGTGTTTTACTGCCCCTCCCCGAGATTCTTCAGTCGTTTCGCTCCTTCAGAATGACAGGGAGAGTAAAGCCGCCTCACCCTTACCTCTCCCACAAGGGGAGATAAGATGTTTATTTCCTCAATCAAGCAATGTCATGCCAGCCCCATCTATCCATATTCGGTCTCTATTGAATGTGTTATCATCAAATGGCTTGCCCGAATCCTTTATTTTTGCAGTACCCCAAGAAATGATATTGCCATCTGATAAAGGAGTGGACATTATTACCGAAATTTCATATCCAGTGTTATAAACAGTACCTGCATTCTCACCGTCAATATCTAATCCAGTGAAAGTCGCTAACCAGAGCCACGAATATGCGTCATGTATAAGCCATGCTTTCGAAGAAGGTTGAAAATGTAATTCAAGAAATATAATAATCTGATAATTCTCGATAGTAATTTCCTTTAACTGATATTCAAAACCATCTTCCTTTGACCATTGTATATCTCGATTAAAATAATAGACGAGTTTATCTTTTATCTGCTGATAGGTCACTGATTTATGTTCACCATAATTTAGTACGACTGTCTCGGTAGAGTTGGATATTGTAGAAGTAGTGGTTGTACTCGGTAGTGTGGTCGTAGGTTGTTCTAACGGCGTAGTTTTACTTGTTGTTAGTGAAGTGGCGGAAGTGCAACTCATAAGAGAGACGGCTGATAATAGAATTATACTTACCATAATCGCTTTTAAGCACTTGGTTCCCATTTTCCCCTCCTTTACCCCTTACTCGACACGCTAAGCCCCTTGCAGTAGATGGGTGGGGTATAGAGGGAGCCCATGACCCATTTCGTCTCAGAGCCGATGGCGGGGATGTCTTTGAGGATTTGATAGACGTTGCCGTAAATCATCGTATCCTTAACTCTTCCAACTATTTTGCCGTTTTCCACCTTATAGCCCAACAGGACATTGCCGGAGAAATCGCCGCCTAAAACGTTACCCTGTCCTAAGCCTATAAGCAACTCGACGACCAAGCCTTCCTTGATATCAGCGACCATTTCGTCAAAAGTGGTCTTGCCGGGAGTGACGATTAGGGCAGTAGAGGCAGGTGCCGGCAAGCCGCCGCGTGTTCGATTGCCGTTGCCGGTGCTCTTTTTCTTCGCCAAAGCGGCCGTCTGTAAATCGTAGAGAAAACCGCTAACAATCCCTCGGTTTATTAGAGGTGTACGCTGGCTCGGTACGCCTTCATCGTCGCAGGGGCGACTGGCGGGCTGGTATGCCAGTGTGGGGTCGTCTTGTAGGCTAAATTTTTTATCGAAAATGAGTTTGCCTGCTTTATCGCCCAACGGCGAAGCCCCCTCGAGGACAGTCTTGCCATTAAACGCAGACATTAGGGGCGTTATGAGGGCGTTAACACCAACCGGCGTAAAAATAACAGGTAAGGAGCGGGTGGGGACCTTGGCGCGGTGTTTAGAGAAGTCGAGCTGGTGTAAAACAACGTCGGTTATTTTCTTCGTATCATTAAGGGGATGGCAGGAGCTATCGGATTCCCACACCCAGAGCATATCCGTCCCTTCAATCAGGGTGCCTTCGATATCCAGTTCGAAGAAGCTCTTTTTATATTCCACTTGGCTGCCCCGGGAGTTCATTAGGCGGACAGTAATTACACCACGACTAACGCTGCCTTCACATATAATGCCGGGGGTATGGGAAGTAACAGCGGACATCATTTGTTCACCAAGACCGACCATTTCCTTGATGGAGACTTTTTCAACTGCGGCGTCGAAAATGTTCACTTTCGGGAAGCGTGTATCGCCGGGGAGGCGGAATTTTGCCTCGCTGCCGAAGACGGCTGTCTCGACGGCGCTGTTAACAAGCTGCTGTCCATCTGTTATGCCGGAGGTGGTGGCATACCCGATTCTGCCGTCCTTGATAACGCGTAGGGCGAGGGTTGTGCTTTGGTTGGTCTGCATCTGCTTCAACCGGTTGGCTTCGAATTTAACCTGTGTTTCTTCGGAGGAAATTTCAAATACTTCGGCTTCTTTGGCGACCTTTTTCGCCAGATTAAGGATTTTTTCCATCTATTTACCTCCGATAAGGCAATGCTGGATGCGAATGTGAGGTCCGCCAAGGGATACGGGCAATGGCTGCTGCCCGCCCTTGCCGCAACCGCCACCCTGGTTCATCTCAAGGTCGTTGCCGATGGCGTCGATATTTTTAAGGGTGGTGAAAACATTACCGGTAAGCATGACAGGACGGATAGCCTCGGCAATTTTACCATTGCGTATCATAAAAGACTCACCGGCGGAAAAGGTGAACATCTCCATGCTGGTCTGGCCGCCGTACATGTTCTTAGCGTAAATGCCTTCCTTGATATCGGCGATGATATCATTAAAGGACATTTTACCCGGCTCGATAAAAGTATTGGTCATGCGCACGATAGGCGGGAAGCGGTAGTTAATCGCCCGCGCGTTTCCGGTGGTTTTTTCGTTCATTTTAGCGGCAGTCTCCCGCGAGTGCAGCCTACCGACGAGTTTGCCTTCACGGATGAGATAAGTCTTTGCGGAAGGCGTTCCCTCATCGTCGTATTTATAGCTGCCCCGCATGCCCGCTGGGTCAGACGCTGAATCTATTATATTAAGGTAAGGAGCGCCGAACTGCTTGCCTAACACCATAATTTCCCGCATGCGGTCGTTTTCATAAACGAAGTCAGACTCCGATAGATGCCCAAAAGCTTCATGGGCGAAAACACCCGCCAGCATGGGGTCGAGGACGACTGTGTACTCACCGCCTTTCACTTGTGGTGCGGAAAGTAAAGCCACCGCATTTTGGGCTATTTCTTTTACCTTCTGGTGAAGCCCTTGTATGGCTTTATAGTCCCCTAGACTCCCTAAGGAAAAGAATCCTTGCTGTACGTTGCTATCTTTGGCGGCAATCGCCAAGATAAACAGGTTAACATCAACCCTTTCCTGAGTAATAAAGCTGCCTTCCGAGTTCAGGAATACCACCTTCTTACGTCCATCTGAATAGTAAATATTGGATGTTTGTATCTGCGGGATACTCCAGATGATTTCGTTGTATTCATCCAGTAATCGTTTCTTTTCTGCCAGGGGGATGACAAGGGGGTCATTGGCAACGCTGTTTTTTACTTTTTCAACGGCAGGTTTTACCTGTGCTAAATTGCTTTTGCCAGTACCGGTGGACTGCGCCTGTTCGACAGCCAGCGAGACGCGGTCGTTAAGCTTATTTAAGTTGTTAAAGCTGGTGAAGCCCCACCCCCCTTTAGCCAAAGCTCTAACGTTACCGCCGGAAGCAGTGGAGCGGCCGATAGATTCCAGTACTTTACCGCGATAGATAATCGAACTACTCTGACTCTCCTCGAAGCGGGCTTCTAAATAGTCGGCTTTACCCTTCTTAAGCTCGCCGGTAAGACTCTGGGCGATTTCTTCAATTTGTGGCATGTTTGTAACCTCTATAAAAGATGGAGTTTAGTACAGATAAGCTAAGTTTAACTAACGCCAGGCGGGATGTCAATTTGTATGAAATATGACGCGTGTCGGGGAGTTTATTCATTTAAAACTGTTTTGCTTGAATCTAGGAACTTTCAATAATGCTTTTAATTTCGTTGGCTAATGTGTGTAATTCAGGAGCCGGAGTGTTTCTTTTACCTTCAGCCTCAAATAGTTTTACAAAACAATACGTGCCCATTGAACATTTGTTTTTGTGTTTTGGTATCAGATGAAAATGAACATGTTCAACCTTGTCACCTATAGATAAAAGGTAAGTCTTTTCACAATTATATTTCTTTTCTAGAGCTTTGGAGACTTTGATTATCAATTCGAAGACTGATTTATATTCATCTGGATTGATTTCTGATATTGACTTTTTGTGTTTTTTCAGAACAACCGTACAATGGCCTTCTCTAAAATAATCTTCAAACAACGCTTTCGCATGCTTGTTTTCTAGAATAAGATTATTCAAATTGTCTTCAATCATCAGGTCACAATACCAACAACTCTTCATTTTTCGACCTCCTCCAATGCCTTTGAGTTAGGATACCAGGTTTCTTTGTTTGCCTCATTGTATCATAGTTAATTATGCTGGCTCTATAGTCGCTTCTATGTAGGGCATTTTGCTTGACACTCACACGTGAAAAAGCATAAACTATTTACGGTGTTTTCCTTCTTGTTTACACTCCCTAACCTCGAAATATAACAGGTGCGCAATCCGAAGCATCCAATCGAAAAGAGAGGAGATAAGACTGTGACCTACAAGACTTTACTCTACGAGAAAAAAGATGGCGTCGCCATCGTTACGCTAAACCGACCAGATAAACTAAATGCTCTAAATAGTACTGTCTATCGAGAGCTTTACGATGCCTTCGAGGCAGCCGAGAACGACGACAAAGTCAGGGTGATTATCCTGACCGGCAGCGGCGATAAAGCCTTCGCCGCCGGTTCCGATGTTGCCGAAATGCAGAATATGGGACCGCTGGATGTGCAAAAATTCATGGCTACTATCCGCAAAACATCCGACTTTATTTATAACCTGACCAAACCCACCATTGCCGCTATTCATGGTTACGCTTTAGGTGGCGGCTGCGAGCTTTCCATGTGCTGTGACTTGCGTATCTGCTCGGAAAAGGCTCGCTTTGGGCAGCCTGAAATTAACCTGGGTTTAATACCTGGCGCCAGCGGTACGCAGCGTCTGCCGCGTCTCATCGGGGCGGCTAAAGCTAAAGAACTTATTTTCACCGGCGACATGATTGACGCCGCTACGGCACTTAGCCTTGGTTTGGTGAATAAAGTCGTCCCGCCGGAAAAGTTGATGGAAGAAGCTATGGCTTGGGCGACTAAACTGGCAAGCAAGAGTGGACCCGTCCTGGCGCAGGCGAAAATGGCGATTAATACTGGACTGGATACCGATTTAGCTACCGGACTTAATATGGAAACCAGGTGCAATGCCATCTGCTTTGCTACCGAAGACCGCAAAGAGGGCATGGACGCCTTTCTAGAAAAGCGTAAAGCGATATTTAAGAACAAATAAAAAAGTCATTCCCGCCCCGTATCAGAGTACGGGGTAAACTCCAGCGGGAATCCAACTCATTAACCCCGCCTGGATTCCGTATCAAGTACGGAATGACAACATACATAAAGGAGGATTATTACCGTGGCAATTAAGAAAGTATTTGTGATTGGCGCAGGGACGATGGGTAACGGCATCGCCCAGGTAACTGCCCAGGCAGGTTATGAAGTTACGATGTCCGATATAAAGGATGAGTTCATTCAAAAAGGTATGGCAGCTATTGATAATAGTCTGGGTCGGTTGGTGAAAAAAGGAACGATGCAGGAAAGTGAAAAAGCGGCTATTATCGCGCGCATCAAGTCCACCACCGATAACAAGAACGCTAAAGACGCCGACCTGGTTATCGAAGCGGCGCCGGAAATATTAGATTTAAAGAAGAATATTTTTAAACAGCTGGATGAGATATGCAAACCGGATGCCATCCTCGCGACCAATACGTCGTCCCTACCCATTAGCGAAATCGCCACCGCTGTGAAAAATCCCGGCCGGTTTATCGGCATACACTTTATGAATCCGGTGCCGGTGATGAAAGGCGTCGAGGTTATCGTGGGCAAAAAGACGTCTCCCGCCACTCTTGAAGCCGCTAAAGAATACGTGAAAAAAATCGGTAAGGAGCCTTGCGAAGCGCAAGACCACGCCGGCTTTATCGTCTCGCGGCTGGTGGATGCTCTGATGAATGAGGCTTTTTGGTGCGTGATGGACGGCAATAAACCGGAGGAAGTGGATAAAGCCGTCAAACTCTGTCTCAATCACCCGATGGGACCACTAGAGCTATGCGACCTTGCTGGCGCCGATGTGGTGTTACACGGATTGGAAACAATGCATACCGAGTTCGGCGACAGGCTTAAGCCCGCAACGCTTTTAACCGATATGGTTAAAAAAGGCAACCTCGGCCGTAAAACCGGCAAAGGCTTTTACGACTATACTCAACAAAGATAGTAAAACATGGTAAAAACTATAGAAAAATCGGTAAAGTCCAAGGGTTGGGACTGGTCTAAGGTCAAAGAAGACTATTGGACCAAACCCTCGGATGAGTTCCTTCCCGTGGCTTTAAGATGGAAGGAAATGGGAAAAAAGACCGTCCTCGACCTCGGTTGCGGCATAGGGCGGCATGCTCTTTTCCTGGCCGGCCTGGGCTTTGATGTTACCGCTGCGGACATATCCAGGGAAGGCATCGCCCAGCTGGAAAAAGAAGCCAAACGAAAAAAGCTGGACGGAAAAATAAAAACCGTCGTTTGCGACATGCTGGAAATGCCTTTTGCGGATAATTCCTTCGACTGCGCGGTAGGGTTTCACTCCATATTTCATACCGATTACAAAGGGCTGAAAAAGGTAGTCGCTAAAATTACATACATACTCAAGAAACAAGGCCGGTTGTACCTCACTCTCAATTCAAAAAGCAACCCCGCATTTAAAGCCCCGGATAACATACCGGTTGACGACTATACCATCATCAGGAACTTCGGGGTGGAAAAGGGAATTCCCCATACTTTTCTTGACCATGACGACGTTGTCAGACTTTTAAAAGATTATAAACTCATTAAGTTACAGCAAATTTTCAACTATTTTAATGAATTCACCAGCGTTCATTTCTTTATAGAAGCGGAAAAGAAAAATTGAAGCTTTATAAGCTTTAAAATATATACAGATAAAGGAAGGTAAAAATGGCAAGTGATAAAGATGTTGTCATCGTAGCAGCGGCAAGGACGCCGTTCGGCAGGTTCGGCGGCTCGCTGCGGGATATCGATTATTATGAACTAGGCGCGATTCCGATGCGTGAGGTGGTCAAGAGAGCCGGCGTTAAACCGGATGTTGTTAACGAGGTGTTCTGGGGCGTCGGTGATACTTCTGCCTGCCGCGACCCTTATACCCCGGTCGCTGCTCGTCAGTCTTTAATCCGGGCGGGACTACCTCATGAAACGGTGTCTATCTCTTTCGATATGGCTTGCGTCTCCGCCATGCACGCCGTGAAACTGGCGGCGATGGAAATAGCAACCGGAGAGATTGAATCCGCTATCGCCGGCGGCGCAGCGTCTTTCGGGCAGTCACCTTTTATAATGAGGGGACTCCGCTTCGGTGGTTTAGGCAGTAAGTTAGGTGACGTCAAGATGGAAGACCCGTTATTTGCCCTCGGTTATAAAGATTTCAATCCCGTTTCCGTAGATACCGATAACGTAGCCGCGGAATACGGTTTTACCCGTCAGGACTTAGACGAATGGGCGCTGCGCAGCCACCAGAACTACGGCAAAGCCTGGGAAGCCGGTAAATTTAAGGATGAAATGATGCCGATGTCCATCCCTCAACCCAAAGGCGACCCAAAGGTGTTGGATATCGACGAGCAGTACCGTCCCGGCTCGACCATGGAAGGGCTGGCCAAACTTAAGCCTATTTACAATACCAAGATGATTACCGCCGGCAATGCCCCCGGTCTTAACGACGGCGCTACGGCCATCTTGCTGATGACTCGCAAGCGCGCCAAGGAACTGGGCTTAAAGGTGCTCGGTATGGTCGTCGCTTCTACTTCTATCGCTATGAATGCCAGCCGCATGCCGGAAGGTCCCGGCAACGCCATGCTTAAAGCCCTGCAAAAAGCCAACCTTAAATGGGACGACATGGCTATCATGGAAATCAACGAAGCCTTTGCCGCCGTGCCGCTGGTTTCGATGAAGGTTGCGGCTAAAGGCGACGACAAACTTTATAAATCGTTATTCGATAAAATGAACCTCAACGGCAGCGCCATCGCCATCGGGCATCCTAACACCGCCAGCGGCGCCAGGATTATCATGAATCTGATGTATGAGTTGCAGAGGAGAGGTGGCGGTTACGCGATGGGTTCTCTCTGCGGTGGTTTGGCGCAGGCAGATGCCTGTATTATTAAAGTTGAATAAGATGTCGTTGCGAGGAGTGTTTATGGTGAGTTTGTCGAACCAAAGTGACGTGGCAATCTCGATTATTAACTTCTATTTATCACAGGGATTACCACGCTTTGCTCGCAATGACATAAAAAAGTTAAAAAGGAGTGATGCATGGACGTAAGTCAATTTTCTCTAAAAGGTAAAGTCGCCCTGATTCTTGGAGGAGCAGGAGATATCGGCAAAGCCATCGCCGAGACCTACTCCGCTGCCGGCGCCGATGTTGTCATCAGCAGCCGCAAGCAGGAGAATCTGGATAAAGTTGCCGAGGAAATTAAAGCCAAGACCAAAGGCAAAGTCTTGGGCATAGCCGGACACCTCGGCAAACTTGATACAATCAAAACGCTGGTTGACGCCGTGATGAAGGAGTTTAAGCGTATCGATATCGTTGTCAATAGTTCCGGCTCGAGCTTCATGGTGCCTTTAACGGATGTCGAGGAATGGCAGTGGGACAACGTCATGAACGTTAACGTTAAAGGTCCCTTCTTCCTCTGCAAGCAAATCGCCCCTATCATGAAAGAGCAGGGCGGTGGTTGTATTATTAATATCACGTCATATATGGGCATTCGTACGGAGGAAACGCTGGGCGTCTATTGCATCAGCAAGGCGGCGGTTATACACATGACCCGTGTCATGGCTAAGGAATGGGGTAAGTGGAATATCCGCGTTAACTCCATCGCACCCGCCTGGGTGCATAGCCGACTTTCCGACCCGTTTCTGCAAATGCCCGGCGTTAATGACCGCATGTTGGCGCAGACAGTTATCGGGCGCTTTGGCGAACCGGACGACGTGGCAGCGCTGGCTTTATACCTGGCTTCCGATGCCGCGAAAAACCAGACGGCTGGACTCTTCCCGCTCGATTACGGTATGCTGACGTAGGAAATATTTATAGTGTCATTCTGGCGAAAGCCAGAATCCATCAAAATAGGCAAACTAAAGAAAGTATTAGAAAATGGATTCCAGCCGGAGTTTACCCCGTACCGCGATACGGGGCTGGAATGACATTAGTATCAAATCTAATAAGGAGGCTTAATATGGCTCTTCCATTACAAGGTAAAGTTGCTATGGTCACCGGCGCGAGACAAGGCTTGGGTAAATCGATTTCGCTAGGCATGGCGGAATCCGGCGCCGACCTCGTAATATGCGACCGTATTACCGATGACGGCAAACTCGCGGAAACCGCTGGAGAAATCGAGAAGATGGGACGCAAAACCCTGTCCCTGGGCGGCGATATCACAATTGAAGAGGACGTCACTAACGTCGTCAATAAGGCGCTAGAGAAGTTCGGTAAAATAGATATACTGGTCAACAATGCCGGCGTCACATCACAGGACTCTTTCGATAAAATGACCTATAAGCGGTGGCGTCTTATCCTTTCCGTCAATCTGGACGGTACTTTTCTTTGTTCCAAGATAGTCCTGCCGCATATGTTAGAAAAGAAAAACGGCATGATTATTAATGTATCATCAATACTCGCTAAAGAAATCCATATGAACATCGCCTATGGCGTCACTAAGTCTGCTGTGGAGCGGTTCACTCTTGGATTGGCGCGAGAAGTACGGCGCGAGGAGGGTATCGCGATTGCTTGCATCCGGCCTTACTTCGTTAAAACCGAAGTGGTTATGGGCTTTATGGAAGGGCATGATACCAGCAACTTCGAAGAGCCGATTATCTGGCAGAAATATCCGGCGCTATTGGCAGCATCCAAACCGCAGGACGTCACCGGTAAGATATGGGATAAAACCGCTTTAGAGGAAAAGTTCGGTAAAGTAGAGTAGATGAGGTATTACTGGCATTTTGCCACTCTTTATCTCTTAACGCCTAAACCGTATATTATTGATAAACATGGTTAGAATTTGGTTTCTTTCCATTTGCTTATATGGGTCTTTGGAAGTATTCCTTAACTCTTCTATCTTTTGCTTGTTATAATCCTTGTTTGAAATACTAAACAATGCTATTAATTTCTGAAAAAACTTTTTCATAATGTCACACTTTTATAGCTTAAGATATAAATTCTATCTTCCCCCTTTTATAGAATAGCACATATTGTCAAGTTAAAGTAGATGATATTGTGTGTGAATTAGTACGATGTCTTATGATACAATTTTCTAAAGGAATATCTGTTGCAAAAACAGATGAGGTATAAGAATGCGTAAAATCATTTTAGTTGCTGCTATTGCCATGATGTTAGTAATTGTAACTTTTGTTGGGTGCGGTCAATCCCAATCTAAAACTTCGGACACCACGCCCACAGTCACAGCGCCGGCTTATGCCCAACCGATAACCGAGGCGATGTTGAAGGCATTAAGTACAGGAGATTACCAAAGTTATCGTCTTTATATGAGTAAAAATATGACATTAATGACAACGGAAGATGTGTTTAAAGTTTTTTACGATTTTTATAGCACGAGACTCGGCGATTATGTATCTATGAAGTTTTCCGATGTTAAAGTAGAAGGCGATAAGACTACCGTAGTATATAAAGCTAAATACAGTCTTGAGGATGATGTTATCGTGACTGTCGTCTTTACAAGTAACAGCGGGAAGCCCTTGGTGGATGATTTATATCTGAACTCTCCCAAGCTGTGGGAGCATTAGCCGGAAATTATCTGACTGGCTAGTTCGGCAAGCCTCATTACCAGGCCGGGAATGATGCCTAACAGTAGAACGCCCAAACAGCAAATAACTAAAGCGATTTTCGGGGCAATTGAGGACGGCACCTTTTCCTGTGAAGGAGCTTCATTGAACCACATGACTTTAACCACGCGCAGGTAGTAGTAGGCGGAGATAACGCTGTTTATAGCAGCAATAATGACAAGCCAGAGTAGTTCGTGCTGTATCGCTAGACTAAAGATATAGAACTTAGCCATAAAACCAGCCGCCGGTGGTATGCCGATAAGCGATACCAGACATAGCGTTAATGCTAATGCCAGTAAAGGCGACCGCTTGCCCATGCCAGCGTAGTCCGCAATATTGTCGCTGTTGATTTTGTTAGAAATTACGATAACGGCGATAAATGCCCCCAGATTGGTTAGCGCATAGCTGGTGAGGAAAAATAGCAGTCCGCTTTCGGCGACCGCTGTTGATGACATAGCGAGTCCAAAAGTGGCGAGACCCACCATGAGGTAGCCAGCTTGGGCGATACTGGAGTACCCTAGCATCCGCTTGATATTAGTTTGCGGGATAGCCGCCACATTGCCGATAAACATACTGATAACCGAGAGCACGGCGAAAATGATACCCCAGTCGTGACTCACGGTTAGTGGCGAGCCGAAGGCGCTGAAAAAGACACGCAGGATAACGGCGAACCCCGCCGCTTTACTCCCCACGGAAAGATAAGCGGTAATGGTGGTTGGGGCGCCCTCGTAAACATCCGGTACCCACATCTGGAAAGGCACGGCGGCAATCTTAAAGCCGAAACCGGCAATCATCAGGACGATGCCCAGGTAAAAAGCCGGATTGCTAGAGACCGATATATTCCCCAATCCCATAACCGACTGCGCAATAGCTGCCAGCTGGGTCTGGCCCGTCGTTCCAAAAACCAGCGCCATACCGTAAAGCAGCACTGCCGAAGCGATAGCGCCTAAAAGCAAGTACTTAAGAGCCGCCTCAGTGGACTTTTTGTCTTTAAGCAGACTGACCAGTACATAAAGGGATATGCTCGTTAGTTCCAGAGCAATAAAGATAGAAATAAGGTCGGTAGCAGAAGACATGAGCATCATACCCATAGTTGAAAGGAGAATCAGTGCATAGTATTCACTCTTAAAGCTAGCGAACTTATTTTCATAGTCGGTGGAACTTAAAATAACCAGGAAAGCGATACCCAGGAATGACAGCGTGAAGAAAACGGCGAAGTTGTCCGCCATCAGCATATTATTGAACAGGGCAGGGTTATCGCCGCCCCACATCATCACGGCAAAAACTCCGGCAACTACCAGTCCAGCCAGGCTTAAATAACGTATGACATATTTCTGCCTGATGAACAAATCAAGCAGTATTACCAGTACGGCAGTTACTGCCAAAGTAATTTCCGGTTTAAACAGCGCCAGATTCAACTATTTTTCTCCCTTTTTTCCGCTCATCCTGAGCTTGTCGAAGGATGAGTTTTAAGTCCCGCTCTGGTTCGATAAACTCACCATGAGCGGGTTATCTTTTTTATCCGCCAATCAATCTCATGATAGGTATAATGCCCAGCTTAAAAACATCTGTTAAAATCGCCGGATAGATACCCACCAGCATAATCACCGCCACCATGACGAACATATAAACTTTTTCCAGGTTGTCGGCGTCTTTCACGCGGTTGAATTCCTTTTTCACCGGGCCATGAAACGCCTGTTGAATCATCCAGAGGATATAACCGGCGGTTAGAACGACGCCGATGATGGCGATTATCGTGTAAACATTAAGGTGGGCGACGACTCCGCTGGTATAGCTGCCCAGGAAGACAAGGAACTCGGCGGCGAAGCCACTAGTCGTGGGCAAGCCTAAAGACGCCAGTCCAGCGACAACAAAAACCGCCGTGATAATCGGTATTTGCCGTGCCAGTCCGCCTAACTTACTCAGGTCGCGCACTTCGACGTTATGAATAACCAGTCCGGCTAAAGCAAAGAGTAAGCCAGTGACAACACCGTGACTAAACATTTGAAGGGAGGCGCCGGTGAGGCTTATCTCTCCCAAGGCGAAGATGCCCAGTAAAACGTAGCCCATGTGGCTGATGCTGGAATATGCAATCAGCCGCTTGATGTCCTTTTGCATTAAGGTCACTGCCGCGCCGTAAATAATTCCAACCAGCGCCAGGATGATAAGTATTTGGGCATACTGCTGTGCCTGTTCGGGGAACATACTCACGCAGAGTCGAATCATTCCGTAGCCGCCCATCTTGATTAAGACGCCTGCCAGCATGACACTCACGGCCGTGGGCGCATCGGTATGGGCGTCCGGCAGCCAGGTATGTAGTGGGAACATCGGCAGCTTAATAGCAAAACCGATAAACAGCAGCCAGAAAATCGCCGACGCCGGTATCGCCGTCTGAATCATGCCCAAGCCACCGTTAGAGATATCCACCATACTTAAGCTACCGGTGGTGAAATACAAACTCAAAATACCTGCCAGCATCAAGGCGCTGCCGAACAATGTGTATATAACGTACTTGGTAGCGGAGTAGCCCTTCCTCCCCGAGCCCCAGATGGAAATCAGGAAGTACATGGGGATGACCTCGATTTCCCACATGATGAAGAATAAAAGCAGGTCGACAGAGACGAAGACGCCGATGATGCTCGTTTCCAGCAGCAGCAGCCAGCCGAAGAACTCGCGCGGCCGGGACGTGACCTTCCAGGAGATGAGCACTGCTAAAAACCCGAGGAATGTCGTTAACAACATCAACGGTAAACTCAAACCATCCACCCCGAGGTGATAGTAGGAGTTAAGCGGGGCTATCCAGAGGTAGCTTTCCTCGAACTGCATACCACCTACCGAGCGGTCGAAAGCGACGAAAAGATAAATCGCCAGTGCCAATGGGATAGCCGTAAATACAACTGCCAGCCATTTATAGAGGTTTTCGTCCTTGCCCTTTGTCAGGGCGATGACGATAGCCCCTGCCGCCGGCAGAAAGAGTATGGTCGATAAGTAATTAAAATCCAACTATTTTATCTCCCTATTCACTGTTGTTATCCTTTTTATTCTCTGTCATCCTGACCCCGAGCTTGTCGAGGGGGAAGGATCCGTACCCATTTTAATAACGGATTCTTCAGTCGCTCTGCTCCTTCAGAATGACATGATTCTTATTACCCCCATATCAATACGCAAATCGCTATGATAGCAAGTCCGATGCCGATGAAAAGTGCGTAGAGCTGTAATTGCCCCGTCTGGGCTTGCCTAATAGCATTACCACCCCGCACCACAATATCCGCCGTCCCGTTAACCGCCCCATCCACACCCTTTTCGTCAACAAGTTTAAATCCTGTGAAAAGCCCTTTAACCAGTCCCAGCTTAACGATGGCGTTTTCGTAAAGGTCATCGAAATAGTATTTATCGCGGACAACGGTATAAATAAAACCGAAAGCTTTGCCGATAGATGTCGCGGTAATCCAGCGCTTAAGATAAACGGCGTAAGCGCAAAAGATGCCGAATAGGGCAACGATTAATGAAATTAACGGCAACGGTACTCCGTTGACTTGATGGGTAAAGATGTTGAAGATAGCCATAAAGCCACTACCCGCCTCCGATTCCCCTCCCATGGAAGAGCTGAAATTGCCCGTCACATTCCACCAGCCGGCGCCAATCGCCAATAAAGCTAGAAATACCAGCGGCGCCACCATCACCCAGGGAGATTCGTGGGTACGGCTGTAATCTTTACCGCTCGTTTTATCCCCGCCGCGATACTTGCCGTGGAAGGTCATGAAAATAGCACGGAACATATAGAAAGCCGTCAAGAAAACGGTGATTAAAGCCAGCCAGAACAACGCCGGCTGATTGACTAAAGCGGTAGCAAGAATTTCGTCCTTACTCCAGAATCCTGCCAGTGGCCAGATGCCCGCTAGGCTTAAGGAGCCGACAAGGAACGTGGCGTAAGTCCAGGGCATCGTCTTATATAAGCCACCCATCCGCCGCATATCGAAAGTGCCGGTGGCGTGATTGACGCTGCCCGCGCCCATGAATAAAAGCGCTTTAAAGAAGGCATGGGTGAACAGGTGGAACATGCCCACCGCCACCGCGCCTTTGGCGAGTAAAATAATCTCCTCGCTGGGTAGATAAAGACCGCTACTGATTTGCGAGGATAAAGCCATACCAGCCGCTCCTAGGCCCAGCATCATATAGCCAATCTGGCTGATGGTGGAGTAAGCCAGCACACGTTTAATATCATTCATGACTAAGCCTATCGTGGCGGCGAAGATTGCCGTAAACCCGCCGATGACGGCGACTAATCTGATTGCCTCGGGAGAGCAGACGAACATCGGCATGGTGCGTGCCACCAAAAAGACGCCGGCGCAAACCATCGTCGCCGAATGGATGAGGGCGCTAACGGGGGTGGGACCTTCCATAGCGTCCGGCAGCCACACGTGCAGCGGGAACTGGGCGCTCTTGCCGATAGCCCCGCCAAATAGTCCGATACATGCCCACATTAAAGCCGACCCGCCCAGCAATCCGCTGACAGCCATGTTATGCAGCATGGCGATATCGAAAGTACGCGTGTTGAAATAGAGTATCAAAATCCCCGCCAGGAAACCGAAGTCGCCGATGCGGGTGACGATAAAAGCTTTCTTAGCGGCATTGGCAGCCGAAGGCTTATGAAACCAGAAACCGATGAGCAAATAAGAGCAAAGGCCTACCAGTTCCCAGAAAACGAAGGTGAAAAGTAAATTATCCGAAAGCACCAGTCCCAGCATGGAGAAGGTGAACAGGGACATGAAGGTATAATAACGGTAATAACCGGCATCATCATGCTCCATGTAGCCTAGCGAATATATCTGTACCATCAGGCTGACAACGGAGACGACGACTGCCATCATGGCGGAAAGCTGGTCCATCATTATGCCGACATGGAAGTTGAAACCATTGATGGAAATCCAGCTTATGTCCGGTACGGCAATAGTATTGTTTTCAGCGGACATTACGGATAGAAGCGTCCAAATGGAAAACGCTGCCGAAATGGCTATCGAACCGATGGTGATGTAGCCGTAAATTTTACTCTTCGGTTTAATAAATGGCCGTATGAGCAGTCCGTTGACGATGAACGACGCCAACGGCAGCAAAAATATGAGCCAGATTAGCTGATAGGGTATCATAGCTTCCTTAAAATATCCTTAATAACGTGCTCTTTATCCTGCGGCACGAGTATAGAGTACGGGGCAATCTCTCGTCCTTCAGGCAAGCCTCTTAGCGGCATGATGCGTGTGGGAATGCCCTCACCCTCGAAGCATTCCTTCCACATCTCCGCAATGGCTAATGTTTGCGCTTTTTTAACTTCTACCCACATTTTTTACCACTTTAATAAATTGATATTATCGCTATCGATATCTTTAAAATGCCGGTAAATCGCCAGCACGATTGCTAAGCCTACGGCTACTTCCGCGGCTGCCACCACCATCACAAAAATGGCAAAAACCTGCCCCGTTAATAATTGCGGCACGACATAGCTGGAAAAGGCGATTAAGCTGATATTAACGGCATTAAGCATCAGCTCGATACACATTAAAATAATCACGGCGTTGCGGCGTGTTAAGGCGCCATAAAGCCCGATACAGAACAGCACTGCCGATAGCACCAGATAATGCGTTAGCCCGATGGTCACTTTTTATTCTCCCTCGTGATAACGATGGCGCCTAATATCGCCGCCAATAATAACGCCGCACCGGTCAGCACCGGCAGGATATAGCCGTTTTCGCTAAAGAGTTTGACGGCTAATGGCGCGGTCGTGTTCGCCAGCGGTTCTTGTGAGGATATATTCCAGGGTGTGGCGGTAACGGCATATATCATAATTCCCAATAGCACCGCCGCCACGATAATAGCCGGCAGTCTTATTCTGTTGACCGGACTGCCTTTCTGGACGTTACGCGTCATCATAATTGCTAAAATAATCAATACGGATATCGCGCCGACATATACCAGTATTTGTACCGCCGCTAAAAAGTCGGCGCTTAAGGTAATATAAATTCCCGCCACCGCGATAAAACAAAGTATCAGCGTCAGCGCGGCGCGGAAAACGTTGCGCAGGAAGATGACGGCTAGCGCCGCCCCCACGATTACTACCGCCATTATCCAAAAAGCGATTGCCTGTCCCATTACTTTTTCTTCTCCACGACTTTTTCTATCAGCAGGGTTTGTTCAGGTAACTTTTTAGTAATATCAGGGTGGAAGTAGCCGCTAATGGGTCTAGTTGGACTTTCCAGTAACTCATCGTTTTTCTGCACCAACTCACCGCGGCGGTATTTTGCCCGCTCGAAAGAATAGCCCATAAAAACGGCGTCATATGGGCAAGACTCGACACATAAGCCGCACATAATACAGTAGCCGGTGTCCACCCGGTAAGTTTCCACTTTATATTTGTTCTCGGTCATGTCGGTTGATGTAACGATTTCAATGGCGCCCAGCGGGCATGCTTTAGCGCAAGTGGCACAGCCGGTGCAGCGCTCTCGATTCCAAATTAGCTCATTACCGCGACTCCGCCGTGAGATGTTAAGTCGCTGCTCCGGGTACTGCGACACCGAGGAATGGCGGAAGAAGTACGATACCGTAACCGTCAACCCTTTTAAAATGCCTAAGCCGAAATTCTCAAACTTCAACTCTGCCCCATCCTGTTTTAAATAATCTAGACCATCCAACTACCAATATCGCCGCAATAACCATATTAACGATAACGAAAATCCATTGCGAAGAGTCGGGCCAGACGACAACCTCGATGGCGGTGATAAAGAGGTTGATTAAAGCCAGTGGGAAAACGAACTTCCATGCCAGCGCCATCAGCTGGTCGATGCGCACGCGCGGCAGGGTTGTCCGCGTCCAGACCATGACGAAGAAAACGATAACTGTTTTTAAGATAAACCAGAGCCAGGGTGGCAGCCAGGGTCCCCGCCAGCCGCTTAAGAAAAGCGTGGTGATGACGGCGGACATCGCTATCGCCTCGGCGTATTCCACCAGGTAAAACATGGCAAATCTCATGCCGGAGTACTCGGTATGGAAACCTGCCGTCAGCTCGGAGTCTGCCTCCGTAAGGTCGAAGGGACTGCGGTTAATCTCGGCGCTGGCGGCGATGAAGAAAAGTAAAAAGCCCAACGGTTGTACTAATATAAACGGTATATCCTGTGCTTTGACGATATCGTTCATAGATAGAGAACCGGAAACGATAACTACACCGATTATCGCCAGTACCAAGGGGATTTCATAGCTGACTACTGCAGCAATGTCGCGCATAGCGCCGAGCAGGGAGTATTTGTTGCCCGAGCCCCACCCCGCCATGAAAACGCCCACCGTGGCAATAGAGCTTATAGCTACGACGTATAAGATGCCGATATTAAGGTCGGCAAGCAATGCCCCGTTCTGGAAAGGAATAACGGCGAATATCATCAGCACCGGCGTAAAGGCGACGACAGGCGCCAGGAAATGCACGATTTTATCCGCGGTGCTAGGGACGATATTTTCTTTAAGCAGCACTTTAACGGCGTCTGCTACTGGCTGTAAAAGTCCGAAGGGACCTGTGCGGTTGGGACCGAGGCGAGACTGCATTTTACCCATACCGCGGCGCTCGATATAGATGGCACCGATAACCATAACTAACATGAAGGCGATGATAATGACGGTGAAAAATAGCCAGTGCCACCAGTAACCACCGGGCCAATCGGCGGGCGTTACTTGCACGTCAAAATTTATGATATCCACTATCTATCGACCTCTCCCATGGTAATATCGATGCTGCCGAAGATTACAATAAGGTCAGCGACCTTCCAGCCCCGCACCATCTGCCGCAATGCCCCGAGGTTGATAAAGCTGGTGGAACGTATATGGCAGCGGTAGGGGGCAATTGAGTTGTCTGAAACTACGTAAAATCCTAACTCACCTTTGGGTCCCTCAATATGGCCATAAGCCTCGCCGGCAGGAGGACAGATAAGGTGGGGGACATCAGCTCTAAAAGGTCCGCCAGGCACTTGCTGGATAGCCTGCTCGACGATACGCAGACTCTGCTGCATCTCCTCTATCCTTACGCGGTAGCGGTCGTAACAGTCCCCGTTCTCACCAATCGGGATATCGAAACTAAATCGGTCGTAAACGGAATAAGGGTCGTCTTTGCGTAAATCATGTTTTATACCGCTAGCGCGCGCTAACGGACCGCTGATGCCACAGTTAATAGCTAATTCTTTAAACAGGATGCCAACGCCTTTAGCACGGGCGACTAATATCTCGTTCTGCTTGAGGAAAAAGTCGTATTCATCGAGAAAACGACGCAGCTGCGGGACAAATTTCTTAACTGCCGGCAGGAACTCATCGGGTATGTCCTGACTGACACCACCGATGCGCATATAATTATACAAAACACGCTGTCCGCAGAGCATTTCGAAAAGGTCATAGATTTTCTCACGCTGACGCCAGAGGTAAAAGAAGGGCGTGCCGAGAGCTCCAGCGTCATTCAACATGGAGCCGATAGCCAAACAGTGATTAGCGATACGCTGTAATTCGGCGGTGATAACACGGATGTATTCGGCGCGTTCCGGTACCTTAATTCCCGCTAATTTTTCCACCGCCAGGCAGTAGCTGAAATTATTGGTCATGGAGGAGGCATAATCCAGGCGGTCGGTGAGGGGTATGCAGCCGGTATAAGTGCGTTCTTCCATCAGCTTTTCGATGCCGCGATGAAGGTAACCAAAAATCGGCTCGATATCAAGAACGACTTCACCGTCCAGCGTTACCCGCATACGATAAACGCCATGGGTGCTTGGATGCAGCGGCCCCATATTCAGTACGAAAGGCTCGGTCTTAAGCGTCAGTTCCTGCGTGGTCGTCACTGGTTCCAGTCCTTTCGCAACGGATAACCATCAAAACCTTCCCAGAGGAAGATGCGTTTTTGATTCGGGTGTTTCTTGAAATTGATGCCCATCAGGTCGTAAGTTTCCCGCTCCTGCCAGTCCGCCCCCTGATATAAGCCAGTTAAAGAAGGCACGGTGGGATTATTACGTGAATAACAGCGGACTTTTAAAGTAATGGAATGATTGAATTCCAGCGAGGTCAGCATATAAACGACCTCGAAATAATTATAATAATCGACGGCGGTGATATAGTTAAGATAATCGAATTTTAATCCATCGGCGGTCTTAAGATATTCCGCTATCGCTAATAAAGAATCACCTTTTACCAGCACGGCGTTAGTCCCCGCTTCTTCGATTGCCCCGGGGAACTTGGCGCTTAACTGGCTGATAATTTCCTTAGCCGAAAGGGCTAGCGTCATTACTTTTTGCCTTTCTTTAAGGGATTCGGCAATTCATCAAGGTCCGGAACAGCCTTAAGTTTACCTATTTTCTTTTGTAGTTGCTGGATACCGTAAATTAGAGCTTCCGGTCGCGGCGGGCAGCCGGGTACATAAACATCCACGGGGATTATCTTGTTGTATCCGGGGACGACGTTGTAAGACGAGCGGAAGATGCCGCCGCTGATGCCGCAGGCGCCCATGGCAATTACCCACTTCGGTTCCGCCATCTGGTCGTAGATGCGTTTAACATTCGGCGCCATTTTCCAGGTAAGCGTTCCTGCCGTGATTAAAAGGTCGGCTTGGCGTGGGGAAGCCCGCATAATTTCCAAGCCGAAGCGGGAACCATCGAAGCGGGGACCCAGTGTAGCCATCCATTCCATACCGCAGCAAGCGGGATAACATACGGCAGTCCACATGGAAGAACGCCGCGCCCAGTCGATAAGCCAGTCTAAAGAGGTGAGGACAACATTACGTTTTATATCTTCATCCAGCCAGGCATCGGGGTCGGGGATGGACTTCCGGCTGGATTTTTTTAGCTTTTCGATAATCCGACCCTCATGTCGGTCGAGCTCGACGTCGTCGTAAATATAGTCCCTGTCTTTGTTTATTGCCATTCCAGAGCCTTCTTTTTCCAGGCGTAGATATAACCGACGAGGACAATACCGACCAGAATCAGGACGATATAAAGACTGAACGCCCCCAGCTGCTTAAGCTGAACTGCCCAGGGGTATAAGAAAACCACCAGCACATCGAGGGCGAGAAAAACGAGGGCGTAAAAATAGTAGCGGAAATTGAACTGCACCCAGGTCTTCCCGATGGTTTCCATGCCGCATTCAAAGATGGAGCTTTTAGTGGGGTTGGGTTTACTGGGGACGATTTTAAGGTATCTTAAGATAATAGGGATACCGACCATGGCAAAGGAAAAAAGGATAGCTACAACCAGGAATAATGCGATTAATCCATAACTAGCTAGCAAATGGACCTCTGAATATCTGGAAAAATCATCTGTTTATTACGTGCTTATAAAGCATTTAATAGCTTCGGAGCACTGAAAAAGTATACCATATCATTTTTCAGAAAGGCAAACAAAATTACATAGCGAATACACAACCATCCCGATGAAAATCGGGATCCAGCTGGTCATACATAATCTGGATTCTGGCTTCCGCCGGAATGTTGATTATTGTTAGGATTTATTTATTACGTTGTTTTTTAGAAAAGCCTCTATCTTGTCCATGTGTGAGTTACGGTGGTCGGCGCGGTTAAAGGCAAGCTCATCCTTTAAAGCCTGGATCGCCTTAACCATTTTAGGAGATAACTCTTCTATTTCTTTATCCAATACTTCGGCTGTGGTGACGGCAAGTTTAGCCGCTTTTCTTACGGGGATGGAGAGTAGAAAAGGAATCAGTATGTCATTGGTAATGTCGTCGATATATGGGGTTTTACTTACACCCTTTTTCCTCCAAACTTTTAACATTAACCGCCGCCGTTCATCCCAGAAGGCGATATGCGCCAACGCCACGGCAATGGTCCAGCCCTCTTTATAGATAACTAACTTAAGCTCATCATCGGTCAGACTTTGTACTAGTTTAGCCAGGCGTTTTCTTGATTTGGCATTTTCTTCGATATATGTGTTTTTCATAAATTACCTCGTCAACCCATATTTCTTGGCTATCCTCTCCAATCCGGGCATGGACTTCTTCAGTAGTTCATCATCAACGCAGTAGACTAAACGGAAATAACCATGTACGCCAAAAGCTATTCCCGGCACCGTTAAGACATGCTGCTCGTGCTGTAATTCATGTATAAAAGCCACATCATCCTCGATAGGGCATTTGGGGAAAATATAAAAAGCCCCCTGCGGCTTATTGACTTTATAACCCATCCTCACTAGGTTGTTATAGATAAAGTCACGTTTACGCTGGTACTCGCTGACGGGTATAGTCACGTTCTGGATTTTCGTTACTACATTCTGCATAAAAGCCGGCGCGTTAATAAAGCCTAGCACACGCGTGCAAAAGACGAATCCCTTTATCATATCGTCATGCTGCTCGCAGTCCGGATGCAGCGCTACATAGCCGATGCGCTCGCCGGGGAGAGAGAGGTCTTTAGAATGCGAGTGACAGACAATGCTATGACGATGAAAACTCAACGGCGAGGCGTACTTAACCCCATCATAAATGATTTTTTTATAGGGCTCATCGTTGATAAGGAATATCTCCGTTCCGTATTCCTTTTCTTTTTTACGGAGGATATCGCATATATTCGTCATTATTTCGGCGCTATAAACGACACCTGTGGGGTTATTAGGAGAATTAATGAGGATGGCTTTCGTTCGGCGGTTGATGTTTTTCTCCAACACATCCAGCTTAGGTAAAAAGTTTTCGTCGGTGGGGAGTGGCTTAACGACGCCGTCGTGATTCTGTATATAGTTAAAATAATCTACGAACCAGGGTATGAAAACAATAACTTCATCACCGGGGTCGAGGATGGTCTTCAAGGCAACATTAATCGCCCCCGCCGCCCCCACGGACATAATGACATCGTTTTCGGTGAGTTTAATGCCCGTCTCTTTGGTTAGCTGCGCGCCAACGGCTGCCCGTGTTTCGGGATAGCCGGCGTTAACCATGTAGCCGTGCATGCCTTTGTAAGGGTGGTTGGCGAAGCGTTTTAACTCACGTTTGAACTCCGGCGGCGGCTCCATCACCGGATTGCCCAGCGAAAGGTCGTAGATGTTCTCCTCGCCGAACTGCTTTTTCATAGCGATGCCTTCTTCGAACATCCGCCTTATCCACGACCCCAGCTCCATCCCTTTTTTAACTCTTTCCGATACGGACACCTTCGATTTCCTTTCTGCCTAGGTCAAATGCTTTCAGGTTGATTTCTCTTATGTTCTCCGGCATACGCCGCGTGATATTTTCGTGCCAGACTTTAACGTCCATCGGCGTAAAAGCGGCAAGACAGCCCAGCATGAAGATATTCAACGTTCTCACGTTACCCAGCTCTTTTGCTTTTTTATTCCCGTCGATTAAGTATATCTTATCGGTACGCCTTTTCAACGCGGCGATTATATCTTTGTCGGTGGGATATTTTTCCTGTCCTAAACTTACCGACTGCGGCGGCTGCTCGTAATTGTTTATAATAACGATAGCGTCCGGCTTAAGGTAATGACTCCACCGTGCCGCTTCCAGTTTTTCAAAGGCGAGCAGCAAATCAACTTCTCCTTCTTTGATTAAAGGCGACCAGACTTTTTCTCCCAGCCGTACGTGACTGACCACGCTGCCACCCCGCTGTGCCATCCCCAACGTATCTGTCTTTTTAACGTCGAAACCTGCAGCCAGCGCCGTCTCGCCGATAATGTCCGAGGCGAGGACAACCCCTTGACCCCCCACCCCGGTTATTAAAATATCCATCTTTTTCACTTTTATTTTCTTATCCTTTTTACCCGCTCATGGTGAGCCTGTCGAACCATAGCGGTCTGGCTTCACCCTTCGACAAGCTCAGGGTGAGCGGTGTATTTCTTTCCTTATGCACTAATCGACTTCTGCGGACAGAGTTGTTCACAAAGCGTGCAGATATCCCCCGCGCATAATGTCGGCTCGATAAAAACCTTACCATCAACACTCTGGATAGCCGGACAGCCCAGCTTAAGGCACGTGCTACACTGCGTGCACTTTTCTATATCTACTTTACGCTGGTGTTCACGCTTCCTCACCTGCACGGCGCAAGCCCCTCGGACGATAATAACTGATAGTTCTGGTCTTTCGATGGAGTCTTTTAAGCCGGCTCTTAAAGCTTTTAAGTCAAAGGCATTGATGACTTTTAAGTCTTTCACCCCGATACCCCGACATAAGCTCTCGATATCTACGGCTTGAGTTTCTTTGCCCTGCGCCGAGATACCCGTGCCCGGGTGCTGCTGGTGACCGGTCATAGCCGTGGTGTGATTATCCAGTATCAAAATCGTGATGTGTCCATCATTATAAACAGCATCGACCAGTCCGGGGATGCCGGCATGTAAGAAAGTGGAGTCGCCGATGACGGCGACGATTTTAGCTTTAACGCCTGCCTTTTCCATACCCAGCGCCTGCCCGATGCCTGCGCCCATGCAAGCGGTCGTATCCAGGACGTTAAGCGGAGGATAAGCCCCCAGCGTGTAGCAACCGATATCGCCGGTGACGATTAACTTCGGCTCTTGCGGCTCTTTACTATCTAGTAACTTGGAACGCTGGCCAATGGTATTCAGAGTAAAGTAAATGCCGGTGTGAGGACAGCCGGGACAAAGTAGGGGAGGACGCCGTGGCAGTCTTTGCGCTGGAGGTAGAACCACGATTTTTTCGGAATCCGGTATTAATCCGGCACCGACGCTGCTTTCAGTCACGATACGCGTATTTAGTTCACCTACCAGCGGGATGAATTCCTTGCCGGTAACTTTAATCCCCATCGACTTGATATTGTCCTGTAAAAACGGGTCCAGTTCTTCAATGACGATAAGTTTATCCACTTTAGCGGCGAATTCTTTAATCATTTTCTCTGGTAACGGCCAGGTCATGCCCAATTTGAGAAATGATGCTTCCGGGAAAACCTCACGGGCATATTGGTAAGCTACTCCGCTGGTTACGATGCCGATTTTCTTTTTATTCCAGATAATCTGGTTAAGCGGGAAGGTCTCACAAAAACTCGCCAGCTTCACCATGCGTTTCTCAACAAGGGCATGGCGGGGTAAAGCGTAAACCGGCAGCATGACATATTTTTGCGGATTGAAATGGAAAGCCGGCTGCGCATTATGCACTTTACGACTTCTCTTAGCCTCCACCACCGACTTCGAGTGGGCGATGCGCGTGGTGGTGCGGAAAAGCACCGGCGTATCGAACTCTTCGCTGATGTCAAAGGCATAATTCATCAGGTCGTAGGTTTCCTGACTGTCACTCGGTTCCAGCATCAGCACCTTGGCAAGGCGGGCATAATGGCGGTTATCCTGCTCGTTTTGGGAGCTGTGTATCTGCGGGTCGTCGGCCGTAACCACGACCAGTCCCCCGATAATGCCGGTCATCGACGCCGCCATAAAGGGGTCGCTGGCAACGTTGAGTCCCACGTGTTTCATGGAGACCATCGCCCGCGCGCCGGTATAAGCCGCCCCCATCCCCACCTCCATGGCGACCTTCTCGTTGGTCGACCATTCGGCGTAGATGTCATTAAAGCGGGAGAGGTTTTCTAATATCTCGGTGCTGGGTGTGCCGGGGTATGCCGATGCTACCTGAACGCCGGCATGATAAGCACCCAGCGCCAGAGCCGCATTTCCCGATAGCAATTGCAGAGCCTTTTCCATATTATTCAACGCATTCCGTTAATATAATTCAGATATTATATCAAAAAGCGTAGATATTTGTCAATATAATGTGCATCATCGCATTTTCTTGGTTATACTCTTAAATTCTACCATACATGAAGTATAAAGGACAATAAGAGTGGTATTTACCATTCCGTATTGACATGGTTTCTGGCTTTATGTTAAAGTTCTAATTGAAAAACGTTTTCAATTGGCTGGCTAAAATGGTCTATACCGAAAAACGAATCGAGCACGAACTACGTAAACATAACTATAAGGTCACGCCGCAGCGTCGCGTCATTATTGGAGCTATTCTTGACACACACGAACATCTTACGCCAGCGGCCATCCATGAAAGAGTCCAACGTGAATACCCATCTATCGGTTTGGTAACTATTTACCGTACGCTGGAAATCCTCACGGAACTGGACTTAATTTGCGAGACTCATGCCGGCGGCAGCTGCCGGAGTTATTTGATGCACCGTCTCTCCGAGCACCACCATCACCTTATTTGCTCTGACTGTGGTAAGGTTATTGATTTTACTGATTGTGAACTTGAGAAGCTTGAACAAAGGCTTACCGCAGAGAATAAATTTAAAATAAGCGGCCATCTGCTGGAGTTTGTGGGACAATGCCGCAAGTGCAGTACTAACTTAAGAAAGAGTACTAACGTTAAAATAAGGGAGAGGGTTGAAGTATAGCCTTCACAAATTAACGCCATGAATGTTTGGGGATATAGTATCGTCAGCGTCATCGCCGTTAGCCTGATATCTTTAGTCGGGATTCTGGCTCTTTTATTACGCAGCGACATAAAAAAAATTACTTTCTTGCTCGTCAGTTTCGCTGTCGGTGGCTTGTTCGGTGATGCCTTTATCCATCTTTTACCGGAAGCTTTCGCGAAGATAGAAAATAATTTTGCCGTAGCATTATATATTTTACTTGGCATTTTTATATTTTTCGTGCTGGAGAAGTTCCTCCGCTGGCGGCATAGTCACTCTACGGAAAGTGAATCGCATATACATCCGATGGTTACGATGAACCTGGTGGGCGACGCCGTACATAATTTGATTGACGGCATGGTTATCGGGGCATCATTTATGGTAAGCATTCCACTCGGGCTTACCACCACTCTGGCTATCGTTCTCCATGAGATACCGCAGGAAATGGGAGATTTTGGTATTCTTCTTCATGGCGGCCTTTCCGTGAAAAAAGCTTTAATGTTTAACTTTCTTTCCGCTTTAACTGCCATCATCGGCACTGTTTTATCTTTAGTTATCGGTCCTCATGTTCAGGGTTATACCGTGGCTTTAGTCCCCATTACCGCTGGCGGTTTTATTTATATCGCCGGCTCCGACCTTATTCCGGAGCTTCAGCACGATGTAAAATTGAGTAAATCTCTTTTACAGTTTGCGTTAATTCTATTCGGTATCGGCATTATGGCTTTACTGGTCCTCTTCGAATAGCTAAATTAGACTAGCCCCCGTTTGAGAAAAAACCCACCGTCCCTTATACTTATGGTAAAAATAGAGGAAACGTTTGAACCAGCCAGGTAAAGCAATATTATATTTCGCTTACGCCAGCAACTTGAATAAACAACAAATGCGGCAGCGTTGCCCGGAGGCTAAGCCGCGCTTTATAGCGGTTTTACCTAACTATAAACTGATTTTCACCGGCTGGTCCCGCACGTGGCATGGCGGCACGGCATCGATAAAACCCTTCCGCGGCGAAAAGGTGCGCGGCGCGATTTATGAAGTAACTGAAGCCGGACTTAAACAACTGGAAAAGTATGAGGTGGGCTATATCCGCCAGAATGTCACCGTCTTCGACGAAGATAACCAACCCCATCAGGCAATTACCTTTATAAAGTCCGGCCAGGTTGAGGATTCCCTCCCCTCGAAGGAATACGCGGCGGTCATCAAACAGGGCTATCGCGATTGGGCTATCGGCTAGCTGGCTACTATTATCCTTTCCTGTTTGAATAATCTCACGTTTTTGATGTAATATTGGTTGTTGGCATTTGTAGGTTCTTGAGGGAGTTTTTTATGGCTTCGAAGAATTATGATGTTAAAAATCTCGCTTTAGCCAAAACAGGCAAGCAGCATATCGAATGGTCTTTCCGCGAAATGCCGGTCTTAGGCTTGATACGTAAAAGGTTCGCGAAAGAAAAGCCTTTAAAAGGCGTACGCATCTCCGGCTGCCTGCACATAACTTCCGAGACGGCAAATCTGGGGCTTACTTTAAAGGCTGGTGGTGCCGACCTTACTCTCTGTGCCTCCAATCCTCTTTCTACCCAGGACGATGTCGCTGCAGCTTTGGTGGAATATGGTATCCCCACTTTCGCTATCAAAGGCGAGGACGGCGATACTTACTATAAGCATATTATCGCTGCTTTGGAGCGTAAGCCCAATATCACTATCGATGATGGCGCCGACCTCGTTACCACGCTGCATACCAAGCGTAAAGAGCTTCTGAAAAACATCATCGGCGGCAGTGAGGAGACGACTACCGGCGTTATCCGCCTGCGCTCAATGTATAAAGATGGTCAGCTTAAGTACCCTCTCATCGCCGTTAACGACGCCGATACCAAGCACCTCTTCGATAACCGCTACGGCACGGGACAAAGCACCATTGATGGTATTACACGCGCTACTAATATTCTATGGGCAGGGAAAAAGGTGGTGGTCTGCGGTTATGGCTGGACGGGTAGGGGTGTCGCTATGCGCGCTAGAGGTTTTGGAGCGCATGTTATCATTATCGAGGTGGAACCGGTGCGCGCTTTAGAAGCGGTAATGGAGGGTTATCAGGTAATGCCACTCGTGGAAGCCGCTAAAATCGGCGATATCTTTATTACCGTTACCGGCGATAAAAACGTTATCGATAAAGCCCATTTCCAGGTGATGAAAGACGGCGCTATCCTGGCGAACAGTGGACATTTTAACGCGGAAATCAATATTCCCGTTTTAGAAAATATGAGTAAAAGCAAGCGCACCATCCGCACCTACGTTGATGAATATAAACTGAAGGACGGACGCTGCTTATATCTACTGGGTGAAGGCAGACTGATAAATCTGGCGGCGGCGGAAGGGCATCCCGCCAGCGTAATGGATATGTCCTTTGCCAATCAGGCACTCTGTATGGAATATTTGGTTAAAAACAAGGGCAAACTGGCGGTAAAAGTCCACCGCGTGCCGGAGGAAATAGATAAAGAGGTCGCCCGCTTGAAACTTAAGGCAATGGGTGTGGCTATCGATACCCTCACCGCCGAACAGCGTAAATATCTCACAAGCTGGCAAGAAGGGACGTAAAGTAATTTGTCATTGCGAGGAGCGTTCATGGTGAGCTTGTCGAACCACAGCGACGTGGCAATCTCTATCGAAATATATTAAAGAGTTAGGGACTCTCTAATCGGAGGAAATACATGTCAAATAGCTTTAATACCTCGCCTAAATTCCTGTTCACATCGGAATCGGTAACCGAAGGACACCCGGATAAAATCTGCGACCAGGTGGCGGACGCTATCCTTGATAAGATTATGGCCAAAGACCCTAACGGACGGGTTGCTTGCGAGGTGGCTACTACCACCGGTCTGGTGATGGTGCTGGGTGAAATCACCACGAAAACCTATGTTGATGTTCCGGATATTGTGAAAAATGTTATCAAAGACATCGGCTATACCCGCCCGGAATACGGCTTCGATTGTGAATCGGTGGGTGTAATATCGTCGATTAAAGAACAATCAGCGGATATTGATTTAGGCGTCAGCAAGTCGCTAGAGGTCAAGGAAACAAAGAAAGCCGATAGTTACGATAAAATCGGTGCCGGCGACCAGGGCATGATGGTCGGTTTTGCCTGTAACGAAACACCGGAACTGATGCCTCTCACCACATCCCTCGCCCATAAGCTTTGTCGCCGTCTCGCCGAGGTCAGGAAAAACGGCACGTTGAAATACCTCCGCCCCGACGGTAAGAGCCAGGTAACGGTAGAATACCAAAAGGGCGTCCCCAAACGCGTGGATAACGTGGTCATCGGTGCCCAGCACGACCCCGATGTTGCCCATGATAAAATCGAGAAAGATATCATACAACATGTTATTAAGGCAGTCGTGCCGGCGAAGTTTATTGATAAAAACACGAAATTCTACGTTAACGCTACCGGTCGGTTCGTTATCGGCGGGCCGGTATCCGATACCGGCTGTACGGGACGCAAGATAATCGTCGATACCTACGGCGGCGTAGCGCGGCACGGTGGCGGCTCCTTCTCCGGTAAAGACCCCACTAAGGTTGACCGCTCGGCGGCTTATATGGCGCGCTATATCGCGAAAAACGTTGTCGCGGCTGGCCTTGCTGAACGATTGGAAATACAGGTGGCTTATGTTATCGGCAAGGCGCATCCGCTTTCCATCTCCATCGAGACCTTCGATACGGAAAAAGTATCAGCGCAGGTTATTTTAAAGCTGATTAATAAGCACTTCGACCTACGCCCCGGCGCCATTATCGACTATTTTAAGTTGCGGCGTCCTATCTATCGTCAGGTTGCAGCCTATGGCCACTTTGGTCGCCCAGAACTAAACCTCCCGTGGGAAAAGACGGATAAAGCGGCGATTTTACGGAAAGAGGGATTGGGGAAATAAAGGATGTCATTCTGAAGGAGCAGAGCGACTGAAGAATCCGTATCTATTATTAAGATAAACGGATTCTTCGCTAAGCTCAGAATGACAGAGGGATTAGGAAAGTAAAAGATGTCATTCCAGCGAAGGCTGGAATCCAGGTGTGGAGTGGTTTAAAACTTGTTATTTAACCTAAAGGGGGTTTTACATCATGCCAACCCAACCGAATAAAGATGAAATTATTCAAAGAGCGCAAAAACGCGTAGACGATAAAAAAGCTTTTTATTCCCACCTTGCGGTCTATCTCATGTTTAATATCGTTTTCGTTATCATCTGGGCGGTCACCAGCCCAGGCGGCTACGTCTGGTTTATCTGGCCTATGTGCGGCTGGGGCGTCGCTGTCGGTTTGCATGCTTTGGGCGTCTTTGTCTTTTACAAGGACTCCAAATGGGAAAAGAAATCCTTGGAAAGAGAAGCAACGAAGATAAAAAAGCTGATGGAGAAAGATAAGTAATCGTCCTTTTTCCCCTCAAGGGGGTGATTGAAATCGATAAACCTAATCCCATCAAGTTCGGAACGGACGGCTGGCGCGCCATTATCGCCGAGGACTTTACCTTCGAGAACGTCCGCTATTGCGCGCAGGGCGTCGCCGACTATCTCATTAAAGCCAAACTGGCTAAACATGGCATTATCATCGGCTACGATACTCGCTTTGCTTCGGAGGACTTCGCCGCTGCTGCCGCCGAGGTGGTAGCCGGTAACAACATAAAGGTCTATCTTACACCCCACCCCACTCCCACGCCCGTTATCAGTTACGGCGTGCTGGCGAAAAAAGCCGCCGGCGCAATTATCATTACTGCCAGCCATAACCCCGGCGAATGGAACGGCTTTAAGTACAAGGACGAGAATGGCTGGAGCGCTTCGGACGAAGTCACCTCTAAAATCGTGGACTTTATCAATAAATCCTTCACTGCAGGCAAGATAAAGCGTTTATCTTTAGCGGAAGCGAAGAAAAAAGGGCTGGTTGTGATGACCGACCTCGCGCCGGATTATTTCAAACAGGTTGAACGGCTTGTTGATATTAATAGTTTACGCCGCTCAAAGCTTAAGGTGGTTGTCGACCCCATGTACGGAGCAGGTATGGGTTATCTTAAGAAAATCTTGAGCGGCGATAAAATGCAGGTGATGGAGATTCACGGCGAACGGAATCCTATTTTCCCCGGTCTCCACCCGGAGCCGATACTCCCGCATCTTAATGAATTGGCGGACGTCGTGAAAAAGAATAAGGCGAACGTTGGCTTAGCCACCGACGGCGATGCCGACCGTATGGGCATCGTGGCGGAAAACAGCGAATTCGTTAATCAGCTTCAAGTTTTCGCCTTGCTTTGTCTCTATTTATTAGAAGTCCGCGGCGAGCGCGGCGCAATTATTAAAACTCTAACCACCACCAACATGGCTAACCGACTCGCCGAGTTGTTTAAAGTACCGGTGCATCAGACGGCGGTGGGCTTTAAATATATCGCGCCTTTGATGAAGTCGGAAAATGCTATCATCGGTGGGGAGGAGAGCGGCGGTTATGGCTTCCGCGGTCATGTTTTAGAAAGGGACGGCATCTTGGGTAACCTCTATTTCCTCGACTTTATGGTAAAGACAAGGAAAAATCCTTCCCAGCTGCTTGATTACCTCTATAGTAAAGTTGGTCCCCATCATTATCGACGTATTGACTTTAAGTTCCCCGAATCGGAACGTAAAACAATCATCGAACGTGTACGCAATAATGCTCCTAAAACCATTGACGGTATTAAAGTAGTAAAATTAGATACTACCGATGGCTTTCGTTTTATTCTGGCGGATAAAACCTGGCTGCTTATACGCTTTTCCGGCACCGAGCCTCTCCTGCGTATCTATACGGAAACCGAATCGCTAAAGCGGACTTTACGCCTGCTGGAAATAGGGAAAAAGATAGCGGGGGTTTAAAGGATATCAAATGATTATCAATCTTGATGATTTAAAAATGTATCCAAAGCTTGACCCCGAAGACATGCTGGCGCGTATCAAAGAGTTGCCCGTGCAGTGTAAACAGGCATGGCAGGCGGTAATGAGTTTAAACTTACCGCAGGACTATAAAAATATCGATAAAATAGTTGTCTTGGGCATGGGCGGTTCGGCTATCGGCGGAGATTTGGTCAGAACCCTGGTACAGGCAGAAGCAAAAATTCCTGTTATCGTACACCGTGATTACGGTCTGCCCGCTTACGTGGATGAAAAAACGCTGCTGATTGCCTCCAGTTATTCCGGCAACACCGAAGAAACCCTCTCCGGTTTTGAGCCGGCTTTGAAAACTAAAATCAAGAAACTGGCTATTACCTCCGGCGGTAAGCTGGAAAAACTGGCGGAAACACATCATATTCCCGTTTTTAAGATAGAGTATAAATCCCTGCCCCGCGCCGCTCTTGGCTTTAGCTTTATTCCTACACTCGGCATCATCCAAAAACTCGGCTTTATTAAAGATAAGTCTGCTGATGTGGCAGAAACCATACAGGTACTGGAAAAACTGGCGACTAGACTCGACGTAAAGTCGCTGGTGAAGTCCAATCCTGCCAAGCAGATGGCGCAACGACTTTATGGTTGTCTGCCGGTTATCTACGGCGCTGGCATCGCCGCGGAAGTAGCCCATCGCTGGAAGACCCAGCTTAACGAGAACGGCAAATCCTGGGCTTTTTATGAGGTCTTCCCGGAACTCAATCATAACGCCACCGTTGGTTTCTCGTTACCAAAGGAAATTGCTTCGAAAATCAGGGTCGTCCTGCTGCGGTCGCCGACTTTTAACCAGCGTATAAAACTCCGCTACGACGTTACCTGCGAACTTCTAAAACAGGCTGGCGTAGCTTATGAGTTCGTAGACGGGGAGGGGAAAAGCGCCTTAAGTCAGATGGTCAGTTTGGTCTCCTTCGGCGACTATGTTAGTTATTATTTGGCGATGCTTTATAAGGTGGACCCCTCGCCGATAAAAGTCATCAGCTATCTTAAGGAGAGGTTGGAGAAGGGGTAAGTCTTAAAGTATCCCCAACCCGTATTCAATCAATTTCTTGGCTTTAGTCTTGCCATCTATCACGTATTTACCTAACTCTTGCCAGAATTTTTTACTGTGGTTAGGCACATGGGTATGCACCAACTCATGTAAAATAACGTAGTCTGACAATTCCGGGGGTAATGCTACCAGTTTAATATTCAGGCTGATATTGCCTTTGGCGGAGCAGCTGCCCCAACGCGTTCGCTGATTACGGATGGATACTTTGTTATAGTGAAATCCATACTGGTTAGCCAGTTGGGCTAGTCTGGTAATAATCTTCTCTTTTGACTCTGTTTTATTAGTTGAACGAAAAGCTTCATTAAAAGCTTGTTTATGCTTTTCATATTCCTTTACTTTTGCCAAGTGTTCATTAATCCACAACTTTTTAGCGTGGACGAATTCCAGGGCGGATTTAAAAGAGGTGTGGCGGGGAATAGCCACACGTACACCTCTGCCAGGTCGGACGGAAATAACAATACGCCGCGCCCGACGGCTATGTTCTAAAAGGACGGCGCCAACGTCTTTAATGTTAACGGTTTGAGAATCTTTCACGTTTATATTGTACATGCTGGCAATAAAAAAGCGCCAGATTCCTAAAAATGTCGGTGTAAATCTGGCGCTTAATTATCTTGAGAAATAATTAACGCTTGGTGTATTGTGGCGCTTTGCGAGCTCTTCGAAGTCCGGGCTTCTTCCGCTCTTTGGCGCGGGCGTCCCGTGTCAGTAAACCATTCTGGCGCAAGACCGGTTTAAAACGCTCGTCGGCGCGGACGAGGGCGCGGGAAATGCCGTGGGCGATAGCTTCACTCTGCCCCGTAATGCCACCCCCGAGCACCTTGACCACCACGTTGTATTTGCCATTGCTTTCGGTAGCGATAAACGGCTGGATAATTGCTCGCTGGTGTGTCAAAGAGGGGAAACGCTCCTCCAGCGGCTTGCCATCGATGATAATGGCTCCGTTCCCGACCATTAGTCTTACCTGCGCTACCGCTGTCTTGCGGCGGCCTGTCCCATGAAAATAACTCTGTTTATCCATATCAACCCAATCCCCTTATTTTGATTTCTTGGTTTTTTCTGTTTTTGCCTTGGGCATGTTTGGATATTCTGCCCCGGCATAGACCTTAAGTTTTTTATACATTTGCGCGCCCAGTCGTGTGTGGGGCAACATTCCCCTCACGGAGTATTCAATAGCCCGGGTAGGGAATTGCTCCATCATTCTGCCCAGGTTGATGCTTTTAAAACCGCCCGGATAACCGGAATGTCGGTAATAAAATTTATCCTCCATTTTCTTGCCGGTAACACGCACCTTAGCCGCATTAATAACTGTTACAAAATCGCCGGTATCTATACTTGGAGTGTAGATTGGTTTATCTTTACCCATCAATATCCGCGCAATCTGGCTGGAAAGCCTGCCCAGGGTTTTATCGGCGGCATCGATTACGTGCAGCTTGCGTTTTATATCGACCGGTTTGGCGCTGTAAGTTTTCATTATATATCTCCCTCGAAAGGACCGGGATAATTAACCTGCACCAGGCATAATCCTTCGGCTGGAGCCATCGGTCCGGCGAGGCCGGGAGTCCTGGATTCAATTATTTGCTTAAATTCTTCCACTGTCATTTTATCCTGTCCCACTTTAACTAACGAGCCTATCATATTGCGTATCTGATGGGGCAAAAATGAATTCGCCATAATGTCGAATATTATCATCTCCCCATCTTGTGTTATCGACGCTTTAAATACATCACGGACCGTTCTTTTTCGTCGAGCGGTCTCGGCGCTGGCGACGAAGGAAGCGAAATCGTGTCGTCCAACAAGGGCTTCGCATGCCCGGTTCATCGCCGCGATATCCAGCTTGCCGCTTAAACGCCAGGCAGTCCCTTCTTTTAAGGGTGACCGCGTCGGGCTGTTGTAGACATGGTACTTGTATTCCCGACTCACCGCGCGGCGTCTGACATCGAAGTTGACATCCGCCTTAAAGGCTTGTTTCACGGCGATATCCTGCGGTAGATGGTGGTTCAGACCGTTTATAAATGACTTTAACGAGAGTTTGGCTTTGGTATCGAAACCGACCACCTGCCCTCGGGCGTGGACGCCAGCATCAGTCCGGCTGGCTGTTTTAATTCTTATCCTTTCTCCAGTTAATTTTTTTAACGCTTTTTCTATCTCTCCCTGAATCGTCGGCGCGTTAACCTGCGATTGAGAGCCGTGATAATTAGTACCGTTATATTCGATTATTAAAATAATCCTGGCGTTGGTCGCCAAGTCTGTCATCCTTTAAACCTATTTCAGCAGTTCCAGTTGCACCATCGGCGCATTATCGCCCATTCTGGGTTCCAGTTTAGTGATGCGGGTATATCCGCCGGTGCGTTCTTGATACCGTGGCGCAAGCACGGAAAAAACCTTTTCCGCAACCTTTTTATCTATAATAAACGACAGCATCTGGCGGTAGGAATGTAAACCGCTTTTTTTACCTAAAGTAATCATCTGCTCTGCCATGCTGCGCACTTCCTTGGCTTTAGCCTCGGTGGTAATAATTTTTTCATGGTCCAGCAGGGCAGTAACGAGATTACGATACAGCGCCTGACGATGACCGCTTTTACGACCTAAACTTCTACCTTTGATGTTATGCCTCATGTTTCTGGTTCTCCGTGTTTAATCTTCTTTTTTCGCCGATTTCTTTTTACCTTTGGGTTTAGTTTCTTCTTCCTCTTCTTCTGCGGCTTTTTCTTCAGCTTTTTCTTCGGTTTTTGGCGTTAGTGATAGACCTATCGACGTCAGGCGGTCTTCGATTTCCTGGTAAGATTTCTGACCGAAATTACGTAGCTTTAACAACTCTTTAGGTCCCTTGGCGATAAGCTCGCCGACGGTAGCTATATTGCTGCGTCTTAAGCAGTTCATCGTGCGTACCGAGAGGTCTAACTGGTCAACCGGCATATTATATTTTTCATCGGGGATGGAGAGACGTATAAGCCTTTCTTCATCCTTCATTTGAGAAATTTTGATGTATTCTACAAACGGATTGAGTTGTTCGATGAGGATGCTGGCAGCGCGGCTGATGGCATCAACGGGCAGCATGGTTCCATCCGTCCAAACATCCATGCGTAGTCGCTCCCGACTGGTTTCCCGTCCGAAGTGCATCGGCTCGACGGTGTAATTCACTTTGCGGATGGGCGTGAAAATAGCATCCGTCGGTATCGTGCCGACCGGCATGTTATCGGTAGATTCGGCAGGTCGGAAACCCGCCCCCAGTTCAACATCCATCTCGACATAGAGCTTGGCTTTCGAGCTATTAAGCGTAATCAGACACAGGTTCGGGTTAGTGATTTCGAAGTCGGTGGATGGTTTGATGTCGGAAGCACAGACGCGACCCTCGCCTTCTTTTTCTAGAATCAACATGCCGCCGTGATCGGAAAGTGGCTTAAGTCTGATTTCCTTAACGTTTAGTAAAAATTCAATAACGTCCTCTTTAGCATGAGGGATAACCGTGAACTCATGCTGCACGCCGTCAATCCTTATTTGAGTTACGGCTGCTCCCGAAAGATAGCCGAGCAACACGCGGCGTAAGGAATTGCCGAGGGTAACACCAAATCCCTTCTCCAGCGGTTCGGCAACGAACCGCCCGAAATTTTCTGCTTGTTCGGTACATTCAATTTTTGGGACTAATAGTCCAGCCAATGAACTACCTCCTTTTTACTATGCTACCGCGAGTAATACTCAATTACTGCCTTGCTGTCGAACTTGGCATCTATCTGGTCGGGGGTGGGCAAGGTTATCACCTGACCGACCAAGTTTGTTTTATCCAGACTCAACCAGTTTAAAATGTCCTTAGCTCCAATCGATTCCGCTAATATCTTGTAATATTCGGTCTTCTTGCTACCCTCACGCCAGCCAATGGTGTCGCCTTCTTTAACGAGCATGGAGGGGATGTCAACCCTCTTACCGTTAAGCAGGATATGACCGTGCTGAACTAATTGTCGCGCCTGCGAACGGGAATCGGCGAAACCCAGACGAAAGACCACGTTGTCCAGTCGCCTCTCCAGCAGAACGAGCAGGTTTTCACCGGTGATACCGGCCTGTTTCTCCGCCAATTCGAAAGTCTTGCGGAACTGGCGCTCTAAAATACCGTAGGTATAACGCGCTTTTTGTTTTTCGCGCAACTGTAAACCACGGTCGGAGAATCTCCGCCGTCGACTGCCCCGTCCGGCTGCCTGTCCTGGCGGTTTGGGGCGTTTATCAACGGCGCATTTGGGCGTGAAGCACCGCGCGCCTTTTAACATTAGCTTTTCGTTGTTCCGCCGACATAAGCGGCAAATTGCATCAATATATCTTGCCATTTCTTCCCCTTTTATACCCTTCTCCGTTTAGGAGGACGACAACCGGCATGCGGGATAGGTGTAACATCTTTAATGCCGGTAATATAAAGTCCTGCCCCCTGCAGGGAGCGTATCGCTGCCTCACGGCCGCTGCCAGGTCCTTGAACGTAGACTTCCACCTGCCGTAAACCATGCACCATAGCCTTACGAGCGGCATCGCGTGCCGCCATCTGGGCGGCATAAGGCGTGCCTTTACGTGAACCCTTAAACCCTGCCGTACCGGAACTACCCCATGCCAGCGCATTACCCTCCGGGTCAGTTAAAGTTACGATAGTATTATTAAAACTTGATTGTACATAAGCCCTACCGGTGGGAACTGCTTTGCGTTCCCGCCTTCTGGTCTTAGCTTTCTTCTTCTGTGGCACCCTAGCCTCCTTGTTCTGGTAAAATCAGGATTAAGTCTTCGTCGCGCCGCGCTTCTGACCTCGGCCGGCGACCGTTTTACGTTGACCGCGCTTGGTTCGGGCATTGGTCCGCGTCTGTTGTCCTCTAGCCGGCAGACCATGACGATGTCTCGAACCGCGGTAGCTGCCTATTTCTATCAGGCGCTTAATATTGAAGTTTATCTCTTTTTTGAGTTCGCCTTCAACACGATATTGTTTATCGATAATTTCCCTTAGCTTATTGACTTCAACCTCGGTAAGGTCTTTAACCTTGGTATCCGGTGCAATACCTGCTTGCTTCAATATAATCTGGCTATTATTCGGACCGATGCCGTATATATATTGCAGCGAGACCCAGGCTTGCTTATTGACTGGTATATCTACTCCAGCTACACGTGGCATTTATTCCCTCCTTAACCCTGCCTCTGCTTATGTTTAGGATTTTCGCAGATAATTCTAACTACGCCACGTCGTTTCACGACTCGGCATTTTTCACATCTTACTTTTACAGAAGCTTTAACTTTCATAATCCATACCTTTTTCTTATTTTAAGCGGTAGGTGATTCTACCACGCTTGAGGTCATAAGGTGAAAGCTCGATTAGCACTTTATCGCCGGGTAGTACTCTGATGTAGTGCATCCTGATTTTACCCGAGATATGCGCCAGCACTTCGTGCTTGTTGGGAAGCTCCACGCGGAACATAGCGTTGGGTAAAGCTTCGACAACAGTGCCCTCGACCTCAATGGCTTCTTTCTTAGTCATATGTGCCCTTCGTCAACACCTCCGCTTGATTATCATCGACAGCGATAGTATGTTCAAAATGCGCTGAAAGACTGCCGTCAGCTGTCAACACCGTCCACTGGTCATCCGCCACGCGGGTATGCCAGTTACCGGCGTTAAGCATCGGTTCTAACGCTAACGTCATTCCCTTTTTAAGCACTACACCGGCGCCTGCAGGCATGCCGTAGGGCGGCTCGATGTTATTAGGTATCTGCGGTTCTTCGTGCATCTTTCTGCCTATCCCATGTCCCGTGTATTCCCGCACCGTCGAAAATCCTCTGGATTCGGCGTGCCGTTGGATAGCGGCTGATATATCGCCCAGTCTGGCGCCAGCCTTAGCGGCGGCGATGCCTTTTTCCAGCGACTCCCTGGTAGTTTCGATAAGCTGTTTCGCTTCCGGACTAACTTTTCCGACGGGCACGGTGACAGCCGCATCACCATGGAAACCTTGATATATCGCGCCGAAATCGAGTGAAACGATATCGCCCTCCTTGAGGACTCTATCGCCGGGAATCCCGTGCACTATCTCGTCATTAATGGAGACGCAGATAGTCGCCGGGTAGCCACGATATCCTTTAAAAGAGGATTCGGCGCCACGTTTCTTTAGTTCGTTTATGGCTATCATATCCATATCTTTCGTTTTCATACCGGGTTTTATCTGGTCGGTTATAATTTTTATTATTTCTGCGACAATCTTACCGGATTGCCGCATTTTAGCTATCTCCTCTGCCGACTTTATCTCGATACCCATTAGTTTATATTTCACTAGCTCAAGGCGGCCATGATTCTTTGATGTATCGTTTTCGGGCTGCCTTCGCTATTTACCTCCACCAGTTTGCCTGCCTTTTTATAATAATCAATTAGCGGAGACGTTTCTTTCTCGTATACCTTTAGCCGATTTTTAATCGTGGCTACGTTATCATCAGCGCGCTGGTACAACTCTCCACCGCAGCGGTCGCATGTGCCGGCAACCTTAGGCGGTGAACCCGTCTCATGATAAGGTGCCTGGCACTCACGGCAAATCCAGCGTCCGCTAAGCCTTTTTAAAACCTCTGCCTCCGTTATTTTAATATTTACTACTTTATCAATCGCTCTGGATTGCTTTGCCAGAGCTTTATCCAATGCTTTCGCTTGTTCTATATTCCTGGGGAAGCCATCCAGTATCGCCCCTTTTTTACAATCTGGTTCAGCTAGCCTCTCCAATATCATTTGTATTGTTATTTCATTCGGGACTAATTGTCCCTTATCCATATAGACCTTGGCTTTTTTGCCAAGTTCTGTCTCCTGTTCGAGCGCCTTGCGGAATAGGTCGCCGGAAGCTACCTGTACCAGCCCCTTTTTCTCCGCCAACATCACTGCTTGTGTGCCTTTACCTGCCCCAGGAGCTCCTAGGAGTATAATATACACCCTCGTTCCTACTTAATAAAGCCTTCGTATCGCCGCATAACCAGTTGAGCCTCCAGCTGCTTCATGGTATCCAGCACAACGCCGACCACGATTAGCATACCCAAGCTGGATAGTTGGATTTGCGAAACACTGGTGACTGTACGTGCCAGGAATGGCATTATCGCCACGAAGGCTAAAAAGAGCGCCCCCGCCCAAGTAATCCTGTTAATTACGCTGGATAAATATTTAGCGGTATTGGGACCCGGCCGTATGCCCGGAATAAAACCGCCCTGTCTCTGCAAGGCGCCGGGCAGGTCTTGCTGCTGATAAGTGATAATAGTATAAAAGAAAGTAAAACCTACCGATAAGATAAAATACATTATCCAATAAAACGCGCCTATAGGCAGGTCGGTGCTCGGACTGAACCATTTAACGATGGTATCGGCGAAGCTCGGCGCATTAGCCTTGACAAAGTAACTGGCGACAATTCCAGGGAATAGCATTAACGACATCGAAAAGATTAGAGGTATCATGCCTGCAGAGTTAACACGGAGCGGGATATGAGTGGAACCCGCTTGACGATACATCCTGCCCCCGCGGAAAACACTCCGTGCGTATTGTACCGGCACACGGCGATGCGCTTCGGTAAAGATGACGATTAAGATGATCGTAGCCAGAACGATGATGATATATACCGCTAAGCCCATAGGATTGCCCTTGGCGAGGAAACCTTCACGGATTAGTTGTGGATAGCCAGCGACAATACCACCGAAGATTATTATCGAGATGCCGTTGCCGATACCGTATTCGGTAATGAGTTCGCCCAGCCAGACCAAGAACAACGTGCCGGCGATTAATGATATCACGATAGTGACGGTAAGCATCGGCGAAGTGGCGCTAACGGCGCCGCTACGCTGTAAAATTATCAGCTGACCGTAACCTGAAAGACCTGCCAGTGGAACGGTCAACCAGTGTGTAATTAGGTTAATTTTATTCTTGCCGGATTCGCCTTCCTGTGACAGTTCCTGAAGTTTAGGAATAACCGGCACAAGAAGAATGATAATGATAGATGAGGTAATATAAGGATAAACGCCCATAGAAGCGACGCTAAACTGTCTCATAGCGCCGCCGCTGAATAGGTCCAGCATACCCAGCAGGGCATTGCTTTCAAAAAGAGTTTTAAGTTTATCGGGGTCCAAACCCGGCAGAGGCACATGACATATAAAACGGAAGGCTATCAAAATACCAATGGTAATCAGTATCCTTTTCCGGAGGTCAGGCAAACTGAAAGCATCGAGCATTGCCTGGAGCAATCTAGGTCTATTTGACTTTTGTTGCATCCGTAACCTCCTCGACCTTTCCGCCGGCTGCTTCTATTTTAGCCTTAGCAGAATTAGAAATTTTGTCCACCTGAACGGTTATAGGATGGTCAATCTCACCATCGGCCAGAATTTTTATCGGTCTGGCTAACGACTTGATAATCCCAGCTTCTAATAAATCTTTCGGTGTAACTTTGCTACCGGACTTGAATTTATTCAATTGGTCGATACTGACGAGACTGTATTCCGTCCGAAATATATTCGTAAAACCACGCAATTTTGGCAGACGCTTGATTAAACGCAGCTGCCCGCCCTCGAAACCGGGGATAGTTTTACCATTCCCTGCTCGCGCCTTTTGACCCTTGCAGCCGCGACCGGAGAAAGCACCGTGACCGCTGCCGGTGCCGCGTCCAACGCGTTTTCTGGCATGTCGCGAGCCGGCTGCTGGAGAAATTTTATTTTGTGTTACCAAGTTCTTCCTCCACTTTAACCAGGTGCCTTACTTTATTAATCATACCACGCACCGAGTTTGAATCTTCAAAAACAACGCTTTGATGAAGTCGGTGAAATCCCAGCGTCTCCAGTGTTCTTCTCTGCCGTTCTTCATAGCCTATACCGCTTTTAATTAAGGTTACGCGTATTTTAGCCATTAGCAGTTGCCTCCTTGGCAGCAACTATCGTCCGGCGCCTCGCTAACTCTTCCTTCGGATTTCTTAATTCAGTTAGAGCGAGCATGGTTGCTCTGGCGACATTGATATGGTTAGAAGCGCCCAGCGATTTCGATAGGATATCTTTGACGCCGCAAGCTTCCAGTACGGCTCGCACACTCCCGCCGGCTATCACACCGGTACCCGGCACGGCTGGTTTTAACATTACCGTTGCCGCGCCAAAACTAACGGTAATTTCATGCGGAATAGTGTTGCCTGCCAGAGGTACTTTTATCAAATTCTTTCTGGCTTGAGCGCCGCCTTTACTTATCGCGGTTGGCACCTCGTTAGCTTTGCCGATGCCGAGGCCTACATGCCCCGCACCGTCGCCGGTAACCACCAGAGCGCTAAAACGTAGCCGCTTACCGCCCCTCATTACCTTAGCGACGCGATTTACATTAATAAGTTTGTCATTAAGATTTAGTTCGGTTCCATCAATCCGACTTAATGGTTGCTTCATCAGACCCGCCATACCTCTCTTAAAACTTTAGCCCACCCTTACGGGCTGCTTCTGCCAGGGTTTTTATCCGCCCATGGTATTTAAATCCGCCGCGATCGAAGGCTACCTGACTAATTTTCTTTTCCACGGCGCGTTTCGCCAGCAATGTACCGACCATTTCTGCCTGACTGGTTTTCTTTTTCTTGGCTTCTTTAATCTCTGCATCAAGCGTAGAAGCGGCGGCTAGCGTTTGCCCCTGCGAATCATCGACTATCTGGGCATATATGTGATTCAGACTGCGATAGACGCAAAGTCGCGGCTTGTCTTTAGTACCGCTTATCTTTTCCCTGACTCGCTGGTGCCTTCTTAAACGTGCTTCTCTAGTGTAAGATTTTGTCATTATTGTTGCCTGCCAACTACTTTGCCGGTCTTGCCCGGTTTAATGCGTACTCTTTCTCCCGTATACCTTATGCCCTTACCTTTATAATGGTCCGGGGGGCGAAGAGCGCGGATTTCCGCCGCCGTCTCCCCTACATCTTCCTTGTTTATGCTGCTGATTTTGATCTTGTTGGTCCCTTCCACAGCAAAGGTAATGCCTGGTATCGGTTTAACTTCCACCTGATGCGAAAAACCGAGACGCAGCATAAGCTTATCGCCGGTTTTTTCCGCCCGGTAGCCAACCCCCACAATTTCAAGTGTTTTTTCAAAACCTTTGGATACTCCCTCCACCATGTTTGCCAGCAGGGTGCGAACTAAACCGTGATAAGCCCGATGTTTATTATCATCACTGGGGCGGGTCACTACCAGGTTGTTGCCTTCCATGGCGATACCCATTTCCGCGGGAAACGACCGTGTAAGTTCCCCTTTGGGACCCTTAATGGTAACGCTATTTCCAGCTATATTCACCGTTACACCAGCTGGTATAGGTATCGGCAGTTTTCCTATTCTAGACATTAATATTGCTCCATAATCGGTTTACCACACATAGCATAATAATTCTCCGCCGGATTTCTGATGCCAGGCTTGCTGTCCTGTCTTAAGACCTTGCGGCGTGGATAAAATGGCAACGCCTAAGCCACCGTAAACGCGGGGTATTTCCCTTTTATGCACGTACACTCGCAGTCCCGGCTTACTCATACGCTTCATTCCGGAAATAGCCGGCTTGTTATTTTCTAAATACCGCAGCTGCACCTTAATCATCCGATGAGGCTTGCCTTTTACGATTTCGTAGTCGGCAATAAAGCCTTCATCCTTGAGGATTTTAGCAATAGCCACCTTTATCTTGGAGGCAGGCACTTGTACACTATCATGCCTGACCATGATGGCATTTCTTATTCGGGTTAGCATATCAGCGATTGGATCTATCACTGTTACATCACCTACCAATCAGCATCGTTAGCTTACCAGCTAGATTTTCTTACTCCGGGCAACTGCGCCTCGAGAGCTAAATGCCGAAAACAAATACGGCAGATGCCGAACTTTCGGATATAGGCGCGCGGTCGACCGCATATTTTACAGCGATTGTGCTTACGCACCTTGTATTTGGGCGTTCGCTGCGATTTTAATACCATTGCTTTCTTCGCCATAGCTATTTCTCCCCATCCTTAGCAAAAGGCATACCGAGCAAACCAAGCAGGTTTTTACCGTCCTCGTCGCTCTTAGCCGTTGTGACAATCGATATTTCCATACCGCGTATTTTATCAACTTTATCGTACTCTATTTCCGGGAAGAGTATTTGCTCTTTAAGCCCGAGGGTATAGTTGCCGCGGCCATCAAAGGCATCCTGAGCAACACCCTGGAACTCATGCATACGGGGCAGTACGGCGTTGACCAGTTTATCGAAGAAAGCCCACATACGCTCTCCCCGCAGAGTTGCTTTTAGGCCGATGGGCATCCCTATCCTCAATTTAAAGTTGGCGATGGCTTTCTTGGAGCGGGTCGTTAGAACGTGCTGACCGGTAATCGCCATCAGGTCTGCCTCCGCTGCTTCCAGCGCTTTAGCGTTGGAGATTGCTTCGCCCATGCCGATGTTCACGACGATTTTCTCCAGTCGCGGCACCTGCATGATATTTTTATACCCGCAGAGTTCCATCATGCGTGGTACTACTTCTTTGCGGTATTTATCCTTTAACCTTGCCATTTACTCTACCACCTCACCGCAGTTGCGGCAGAATCTAACGTTCCGGCCATCTTCCAGCTTCTTCATGCCGAGGCGAGCTGGTTTATTACATTTACTGCAAAAATACATCACTTTAGAGACATGCATCGGCTCTTCGATATCGATAATGCCAGCCTGTCGGGCAGCACCTCTGGCTTTTGAGTGCTTTTTCATAAAATTAATGCCTTCAATTATCAATTTCTGTGTCGCGGGATAGGCAAAACGCACTTTTGCTTTTTTACCTTTATCCTTTCCTGCGATAACCAGAACTGTATCGTCTTTTCTAATCTTCATAATTATCTGCCTTTATAATACTTCCGGCGCTAGAGAAACAATTTTGGTGTATTGCTTATCTCTAAGTTCTCTTGCCACCGGGCCGAAAATACGTGTCCCTTTAGGATTATTCTTATCGCTAAGAATTACTGCCGCATTTTCGTCGAATCTAATATATGAACCGTCAGGCCGCCGGAACGGAAATGACGTACGCACGACGACCGCACGGACGACGTCGCCTTTTTTAGTCGCGGCATTGGGTATCGCTTTTTTGACCGAGGCAACAATCGTATCTCCGAGATAAGCATATTGCCGTCGGCTGCCGCCGAGGACGTTGATGCACATAATCTCTCGCGCCCCGGAATTATCCGCCACTTTTAATCTGCTATTCATCTGAATCATGTTAGTATCCCTAAATCCTAGGTTGTTATTTCTTCCGGTTTAATCTCGGCTACTTCGCCTTTGGTCAATATCTCTACCACGCGCCATCTCTTAAGCTTGGAAAGAGGGCGTGTTTCCTCGATTTTTACCGTATCGCCCATCTTACTCTTGTTCTCTTCATCGTGGGCGTAGTACTTTACCACTCTACGGATAGTTTTCTTGTACAGCGGATGGCGTCGGGGCGTATCAACGGCAATGATTACCGTTTTATTCATTTTATCGCCCACAACCCTGCCGATCCTGACTTTACGCTTTGCTTCCATATTTACCTATCCTATCTGATGCCAAATTGTTTTTCACTGATGAGTGTCTTTAAAGTGGCGATCTTCCGTTTCACCCTTCTCACCTCGCGGTGATTCACCAGCTGCTTGGTGGAGAGGCGCAAGCGGAGATTAAACAACTCCTGGTGCGTATCTTCCAGCTGCTTTTGCAGGGCTGGAATATCCATCGCTCTAAATTCGTCAAGTTTCGCCACGTTAACTCCCTACTTTGCCGTTTCACCGCTTGTTGTAGCCAGTGATTCTTTAAATATAAAACGAGTTCTCAAAGGCAGTTTATGCGCTGCCAGTATGATGGATTCCCTAGCTAATTTTTCCCCGACCCCCGCCATTTCAAACATAATTCTGCCAGGTTTGATGACGGCTACCCAGTGGTCGGGTAAGCCTTTGCCGCTACCCATACGGGTTTCCGCCGGTTTTTTGGTGGCAGGTTTATCTGGGAAAACGCGTATCCATACCTGACCGCCGCGGCGAATATGACGCGTGATAGCACGTCGCGCGGCTTCAAGCTGGGCGCTGGTTACCCAGGCCGATTCCATTGCCTGGAGACCATAATCGCCATAATTTAGCGTATTGCCCGAATGAGCGGCGCCTTTCATGCTGCCCCTTTGAGCCTTACGATATTTTACACGTTTAGGCTGTGTCATCCTGGCCCTCTTCCTTCTTTTTGGCTGCAGTCTTTGGTTTTTTAGTAGCTTTTACTTCGCCTTCTGCTGTTTCAGTCGCTTTTTGCTTCTTCTTAGGTGCTGCAGCTTTCTCAGTAGGTTTTTTAGCCTCGGCTGATTTCGCAGCTTTTTTCGCCTTTGGTTTAGCCGGCTTGTCCTCTTTAGAGGGTTTTTCTTCTGGCTCTGCCGCAGGGGTTGCCTTAGCCGCTTTGGCTGGTTTTTCCTTAGGCTTTGCGGCAGGGGTTGCCTTAGCCGCTTTAGCCGGTTTTTCTTTCGGTTCTGCTACAGAGACAGCTTTTTCTGCTTTAACCGGTATTTCTTCTGCCGCAACGGCAGTAGCCGCTTTTATCGCGGCTTCAATCGGTTTTTCAACCTGGAGGGCTGCTGCGGGTTCAACCGCTGCTTCGGCAGGCTTCGCCTCGGCTTCAGCCACCCTCGTTTCGGGCAGCACCTGTCCTTTATATATCCAAACCTTTACGCCGATGCGTCCCAAAGTGGTATGCGCCTCGGTAAAACCATAATCAATATCCGCCCGCAGCGTATGGAGAGGCACCTGCCCCTCACGCGATGTCTGGCGACGGGCGATTTCGGCGTTAGCCAGTCTACCGGCGACGCTTACTTTAATACCTTTGGCGCCGGACTGAGTAGTGCGGAAAATAGCCTGTTTCATAGCGCGTCGATAAGCCACACGACGCTCAATCTGTTCCGCCACCGACCTCGCCACTAAATAAGCATCCAGTTCCGGTTGGCGAATTTCCTGTATATTCAAACGTATTTTTTTACCGATAAGCGTTTCTAAATGCTGCCGCATCTCATCCACTCTTTGTCCGCCCCTCCCGATAACGATGCCCGGTCGGGCGGTATGTAAGGTGATAGTTACGTCTTTAGCCTGGCGGTCGATTTCTACTAATGAAATACCGGCTTCGGGGTACTTCGCTTTAATATATTCCCGGAGCTTATTATCTTCCTGGATAAACTCGGCATAATGAGCTTCACTATACCATTTCGACTGCCAGTCTTTTATAACCCCAAGCCTGAATCCTATCGGATGAACTTTATGGCCCAATTAGACCTCCTGTTCCGCAACTATCACGGTAATATGGCTGGAATTTTTACGTATAGGACTTGCCCTTCCTCTCGACCGTGCCTTAAAACGGCGCATGCTGCGCGCTACATCAACGTATATTTTCACTATCTTAAGGTTAACGGGGTCCATCTGAAAGTTGTTTTCGGCATTCGCCACAGCTGACCTTACTACCTTGGCGAGGAACCTTGCTTTAGGCGTATGTGTATACCGGAGCATGTTCAATGCCTCATCAACCATTTTACCCCGCACCATATTCACCAGCGGACGCACCTTGCTGGCGGGTAAACCGGTGTCTTTAGCTATTGCTTTTACTTCCACTTTTTAATACCTTATCTTTATTACTCTGCTGGGGTCGTTGTTGTTGTCGTCGCTTCTTCTTCCGCTACTCTAATGCCATGTCCTCTAAATATACGGGTCGGAGCGAATTCACCCAGTTTATGGCCCACCATGTTCTCGTTAATGTAAATAGGCACATGTCGCCGGCCATCATGCACGCCGATAGTGAGTCCCACCATTTGCGGTAAAATGGTTGAGCTTCTCGCCCAGGTTTTAATCACTGTTTTCTTTCCGGAGCGTATCGCGGCATCTACTTTTTTCATCAGCTTTTCATTAACTGCTGGCCCTTTTTTAGTTGATCTAGACATTTTTCCTCTTTACCTGCCTATTTACCTCTGCGTTTGATAATCATCCTATCGGAAGCCTTCGGCTTGCGTGTTTTATAACCGAGGGCTGGTTTACCCCAGGGCGTTTTCGGCCCGGGCATGCCTATAGGAGAACGTCCCTCACCGCCGCCATGAGGATGGTCACGCGGGGACATCGCCGAACCTCTAACGGTTGGTCGCCAACCCATATGGCGTCGGCGACCGGCTTTGCCCAGGCTGATATTCTGATGTTCCAGGTTGCCTATCTGACCGATGGTAGCAATGCATTCGGCAAGAATGCGGCGGATTTCACCGGAAGGCAGTCTTACTAATACATAATCGCCTTCTTTAACCATCAGTTGCGCCGAACCGCCGGCGCTGCGTACCAGCTGACCGCCTCTCCCTTTTTGTACTTCGACATTATGTATCTCAATGCCCGTCGGCATATTTTTCATAGGCATGGAATTACCGGGTTTAATCTCGGCGTTATTGCCGGCCATTACCGTATCGCCTACTTTAAGACTGACCGGAGCGATGATATAGCGTTTTTCTCCGTCCTTATAATGTATCAGGGCGATACGCGCCGTGCGGTTGGGGTCATATTCAATCGCCGCCACTATGCCGGGAATATCAAGCTTATCACGCTTAAAATCGATGATGCGAAGGTTCCGCTTTTCGCCACCACCGCGATGTCGTACGGTAACCTTGCCACTGGCGTTGCGTCCGGCTTTGCTTCGCTTGGCGAGGAGGAGAGACTTTTCCGGCTTACCCTTCGTGATTTCATCGAAGGTATAGCCGCTCATATTGCGTCGGCCCGGCGAAGTTGGATGATATACTTTTATAGCCACCTGGCTTCCCCTTTCCTATTAAACACCTTCAAAATACTCAATCTTATCCCCTGGCTGGAGGGTAACAATAGCTTTTTTCCAGGGATTGGTACGCACGATACGCCGCCCCATCCTTTTTTGCTTGCCTCGCATGGTGATGACGTTTATTCCTGTAACCTTGACTTTAAAAGCCGTTTCAACAGCTTTTTGTATCATCGTCTTGTTAGCCCCGTCGGCAACCTCGAAGACGTATTTATTCATCGTCTGCAGCGCCGTATTCTTTTCAGTCACTAGCGGACGGCGCAGCACCTCATACAGATGCATCTTTACCCCCTTGATTAGCCCCATTGCCCCATAACTCTTCCGCGGTGCGAACGGCAGCCTCGGTCATTAAAAGAGTTTTATGGGACGTGATATCCAGTATATTAAGCACGCTGGCGGGCATGGTGGTAATAGCCGGAATATTACGGGCGGATAAAATTACATTTTCCTCCGGTTTCTGGGTGACGATTAGCGTGGAGGATTCAATATTTAAAGCATTAAGTACCTCTAACATTTTTTTCGTTTTCGCTTCAGTGAAGTTGAAGGCATCGATAATTTTTAAATCGCCTCCTCCAACTTTAGAAGAAAGGACGCACTTTAAAGCTAAGCGACGTAATTTCTTGGGTATCGACTGTCGATAATCCCTTGGTTTAGGTCCGAAAGCCGTGCCGCCGCCGCGTCGAGTCGGGGATTTTTTGCTGCCGGCGCGGGCATTGCCTGTGCCTTTCTGGCGGTAGAGTTTCTTCGTGCTGCCAACTACTTCGCCGCGGGTTTTAGTAGCAGCAGTACCCTGACGGGCGTTAGCCTGCATGCCTACCATTACCTGATGGACGACCGCCTCATTAAACGGCACGTCGAAAATATCGTCACTTATCTTAATTTTCCGGACTTCTTCTCCGGCGAGATTATAAACCGAAACCTGCACTTTACTACTTCTCCCTCTTGGACTTTTCTATTACTAAAAGACCATTAGTCATACCGGGCACTGCCCCTTTAATCAATAACAGATTACGGGTTGGGTCTGCCTCCACTACCTCCAGATTACTTACGGTGACACGCGCGTCGCCCATATGCCCTGCCATACGGAGTCCCTTATAAACCCGACCGGGGCTGGTGTTAGAACCGACGGAACCCGGCGCGCGCCATCTATCGGATTGGCCGTGAGTTTTAGGTCCGCCCCGGAAATGATAGCGTTTAACGCCCCCGGCGAACCCTTTACCTTTACTTATCCCGCAAACATTGATAATGTCTCCAGCTTTAAAGACACTTACGTCTATTTTCTGGCCGGCTTCAAGTTTTTGGCCTTCGTCTAATCTTATTTCCCGCATATACTTAAATTTGACCGGCGTTTTTTCTTTAGCCTTGCCTTTTTTATGACTCTTTTGTCGTTTAACTTCCCCGAAGCCGAGCTGCACAGCGTTATAGCCTTCATTGGCCACGGTTTTTACTTGCGTTACCGTACAAGGTCCGGCTTCAACGGCAGTGATGGCTTCAGACTGTCCGCCTTTGCTGTATACCTGGGTCATGCCTAATTTTTTACCTAAAATTCCAATAGTCATAATTTTACCAATCAAAATTACAGTTTAATATCTATTTCCACTCCCGAAGGCAGGTTTAATTTCGTCAACGCGTCGATGGTTTTCGAAGTAGTCTCGACGATGTCGATAAGGCGTTTATGCGTTCTTATCTCGAACTGCTCTTGCGAGTCCTTATCAATAAATGGGGAGCGGATAACGCTGAATTTCTGGATGCGTGTCGGTAGCGGTACTGGTCCAACCGCCACGGCGCCCGTACTCTCCACTGCTTCTAAAATTTGCCGAGCTGATAGGTCAACTACCTTGTGGTCGTAGCCCTTTAGTTTAATGCGGATTTTCTGTTTAGCCATTTTTCCTGCCTACAGCCTTTTCTATAATTTCCTCCGTCTTTTCCGAAGGGAGTTGCTCGTAATTATGAAATTCCAGCGAATGCGTCGCTCTGCCTTGTGTCAGCGACCGCAGACTGGTGGCGTACCCGAAGGATTCCGCCATGGGTATCAGACAATGGATGATAAAAGTATCGCCCTGCGGGTCGATTTTGCCGATGCGACCGCGCCTGGAGTTAAGGTCGCCGATGATATCTCCCAGGAACTGCTCCGGCGTGACTACTTCCAGTTTCATAATTGGCTCTAATAGAACGGGCTTGCCCTTCCTGACGCCCTCTTTTAGAGCTATCGAACCAGCCATTTTAAAAGCCATTTCAGAAGAATCGACTTCATGGTAGCTGCCGTCAAAAAGTGTCGCTTTGACATCCACTACCGGATAGCCGGCAAGAACGCCGGTTTCCATGGCTTCTTTGATGCCAGCCTTGACCGGGGTAATATACTCACGCGGTATCGTCGCGCCTTTAATAGCGTCGACAAACTCAAAGCCTTTGCCGCGGGGCTGCGGCTCGAATTTAACTTCCACCACGCCATATTGTCCGTGGCCGCCTGTTTGGCGAACGAACTTGCCTACGGCTTCAACCGACGCGGTAATCGTCTCTTTATAGGCGACGCGCGGCTGCCCGACTTTAACGCCGACATTAAATTCACGGATAAGTCGGCTGGTGAGAACTTCTAAGTGAAGCTCGCCCATGCCGGAGATAATTGTCTGACCGGTTTCTTCATTATAAGTAACTTTAAAGGTGGGGTCTTCTTCGGTGAGTTTTTGCAGGGATTCGCCCATTTTATCCTGGTCGGCTCTGGTCTTGGGCTCGATGGCTACGGAGATGACGGGTTCGGGGAAGCGGATGGATTCGAGAATAATGGCTTTAGAACGTTCGCAAAGTGTATCGCCGGTAAAGGTATTTTTTAGTCCCAGCGTGGCGACGATGGCGCCGGCATCGGCGGAAGTGATGTCCTCACGGTGGTTAGCATGCATCAGTAGGAGACGTCCGATACGTTCCGGCCTTTCCCGAACGGAATTATAAACCTGTGCGCCTACTTTTACCTTACCGGAATATACTCTAAAATAAACCAGCCGTCCGACAAAGGGGTCGGTAACCACTTTAAAAGCCAGCGCGGCGAAAGGAGCGTCATCGCTAGCTTCGCGGGTAACTCTATGGCCGGTTTTCGTATCAATACCCTCTACAGGAGGTACTTCAAGCGGGGAGGGGAGATAATCTACTACGGCATCCAGCATTTTTTGAATGCCCATATTTTTTAATGCGCTGCCGCAAATAACAGGCACACCTTTAATATTTAAAGTAACCCTTCTTAAAGCTTGCCTTAGTGCTTCAGGTTCTACTTTATGACCTTCGATAAAAGCGACCATCATATCATCGTCATGTTCGGCGACTTTAGCGATTAAATGCTGTCGCGCTTCGGCTGCTTTAGTTGTTTCATTTTGGGGAATCGGGATTTCTTCCGGTTCAACATCGGGGTCGTTGCTAAAACGCCAGGCTTTATTTTCGACTAAATCAACGACGCCATTAAAATTTTCCTCGGCGCCTAGTGGATACTGAATGGGGAGGGGAGTGGCTTGGAGGCGTGTTTCTATCATGGAAATCGTCCGAATGAAGTTAGAGCCCACGCTATCCATTTTATTGATATAACAAATGCGCGGCACCTTATATCTATCTGCCTGTCGCCAGACTGTTTCCGATTGCGCTTCAACGCCGGAAACAGCATCAAAAACAACGACACCGCCATCAAGAACTCTTAAGCTGCGTTCAACTTCGGCGGTGAAATCAACATGTCCCGGGGTATCGATAATATTAATACGGTGTTCTCGCCAGTAGCAGGTCGTGGCGGCGGCGGTAATGGTAATACCGCGTTCCCGCTCCTGGTCCATCCAGTCCATAACAGCGGTACCCTCATGTACCTCGCCCAGTTTATAGGTCTTACCGGTATAATAGAGTATCCTCTCGGTGACGGTCGTCTTGCCGGCATCGATATGGGCAATAATGCCAATGTTCCGAATATCTTCCAGAGGAAATTCTCTGGAACTTTTATTCTCTCCGGTAACCATTTTATTTACTTCAACACCGTTTGTAATCACCAAGTCCTTTACCACCTATAATGTGCAAAGGCACGGTTTGCCTCCGCCATTTTATGCGTATCCTCACGTTTTTTAATCGTATTGCCCTGTCCCTGGAAGGCTTCGGCAAGCTCATCGGCTAATTTTACATGCATTGCCTTGCCTTTCCTGGATCGGGCAGCCTGAATCAGCCATGTTAACGCTAAAAAGAGTCCGCGGTCGGGAGCGACCTCCACCGGCACCTGATACGTTGCACCGCCGACACGCCTCGGCTTGACCTGGAGGAGCGGTGTGGCGTTTTTTACTGCCTGTTCCAGCGCGGTTACCGGGTCTTTAGAGACTGTCTGTCCCAACTTTTCCAGGGCGCCGTATACTATTTTTTCCGCGGTTCTTTTCTTCCCGCGCTCCATTATTTTCACTATTAACCGCGAAACGGTAGTGCTGCGATATTTCGCGTCGGGTATAATCTCTCTTTTGACTGATCTAGCTCTTCTTGCCATATTAATTCCTCATGCTAAGTGGTAGTAGGGGCGGGTGCAGGCGCGGGGGCTGGAGCGGCAGTTGCGCCTTCCGGAGCCTTGCCACCCTTGCCTCTCTTAGCGCCGTATTTACTGCGGCCTTGCCTACGATTAGCCACGCCCGTAGTATCCATCGCTCCCCGGATGATGTGGTAGCGAACACCAGGCAGGTCTGGTACGCGTCCGCCGCGTATTAAGACTACCGAGTGTTCCTGTAATTCATGGCCTTCGCCGGGGATATAGGCAGTTACCTCTACATGATTGGTCAGCCTTACTTTAGCTATCTTACGCAGGGCGGAGTTAGGTTTCTTGGGGGTAGTCGTCTTTACCAAGATGCAAACGCCTCGTTTTTGGGGCGAACTCTTGCCTTGTTTTACCCTATTTTTTAGCGAATTATAGGTAAATCCGAGCGCCGGCGTTCTGTCTTTACTGTGCGACTTTTTCCGTCCCTTGCGTACTAGCTGATTTATCGTTGGCATCTTCTTTTTTTATCCCCCCTGACAAGTATAATGGATGAGCCTAAGCCCATCCATTATGAATTCTTGTAATGTGATAGAGAGAGGTTTGTAAGCTCAATCTATCTACTTTTACTGAATTCTTAGTACCAAATGTATAATTTATCACATATCAATACCTTCTGTCAACACTTGTAGCTATAAATTGGATAAAAAGGCTATTTTTACCAGTTAGCTACGATAATTTATATGTAATGAAGCTGTAAAAGTTATTGCATTGAGTATTAAGTAAAGGTAAAATTACATACATGGTCAAAGTCAACGTAAACTTGGGTAAAAACAGCTATGAAATACGTATCGGGCAAGGCTTGTTGCCTAAAGTTGGCTTATGGCTGAAGGAAAAGGGCTTTTCCGGTAAAGCTTTTATTATCACCGATTCAAACGTGCGTCCGCTTTACGCCTATATATTGGAACATAGTCTGGCTGATGCTGGTTTTAACGTAACCGTTCTTGAAATCCCGGCTGGCGAGGAGCAAAAAACCCTAGCTACCGCCGGACAGCTTTACCAACGACTGGCTGACGTTTTTGCCGAAAGGTCGTCTCTCATCCTGGCACTGGGGGGAGGTGTAATCGGCGACCTGGCGGGGTTTGTCGCCGCCACCTATATGCGGGGTGTATCGTTAGTTCAAGTGCCAACTTCGTTACTAGCAATGGTTGATAGCAGTATCGGCGGTAAAACAGCCGTCGACCATAATAGCTTAAAAAACATGGTCGGGGCTTTCTATCAGCCCAAACTTGTTGTGGCGGACGTCGCTACGCTTAAGACCCTCCCGAAAATCGAGCTCTCTAACGGTATGGGCGAGGTCATCAAACACGCGGTTATCCGTGATAAAAAATTCTTCAATTTCTTAAGGGAAAACATGACTAAAGCGATGTCATGCGATTTAGACGTTCTCGAGCAAATAGTGGAAAAGAACGCCTGTATTAAAGCGCCAGTAGTTGAGGCTGATGAAAAAGAAACTGGACTACGTACGTTATTAAATTTTGGTCATACGGTCGGTCATGCCGTGGAAGCGTCATCTTATTATAAAATCAAGCACGGTCAGGCGGTAGCCATCGGTATGATGGCGGCGGCTAAATTATCACATCGGCTGGGCTTTCTTCATGAAGAAGATATCAGCCGGCTTGATGAACTTATAAGTCTCGCCGAACTCCCTGGAAACTTACCGGACCTGGACCTTACAAAAAGAGAAAATCTGCTTGAGTTGATAAAGCATGATAAAAAAGTGAAAGACGGTAAAGTCCGTTTCGTTTTGCTGAAAACCGTCGGTAATGTTTTTATTAGTGATGAAGTGACCGAAGATATTATGCGGGAGGTTTTATTTGGCAAATCAGCCTAGAATTTGCGCCGTCATCGTTAATAAAGAACTTGATGCTATCGACGCCGTAGTGCCTTTGGTCGACATGTTTGAGGTGCGTATCGACCTTATCGGGAAGAACTGGCGTAAAGTAGCAGCGCATCTAAAAAAGCCCTGGATAGCCTGCAACCGGCGGGCTGATGAAGGTGGCAAATGGAGAGGCAGAGAATCTTCGAGAATTAAAGAGCTTTACGATGCGGTCAAGTTAGGGGCGGCGATTATTGATATCGAACTGGCAACGCCTTCTCTTGCCGAAGTGGTTAATGAAATAAAGGGCAAGGCAGAATGCCTGGTTTCCTATCATAATACGAAAAATACGCCGCCGCTGGATAGATTGCGGCAGATAGTCGTTAATCAACTAGCGGCTGGCGCTAATATCTGTAAGGTCGTTACTAAAGCCCGCAGTTTCGCGGATAATCTGATTGTTCTCCAACTCATTGCGGATTTTTCTTCAGTAAATATCGTCACCTTTGCCATGGGCGATAAAGGGCAGGTATCGCGAGTCCTTTCTCCGCTGGCAGGAGGTTATTTTACCTATGCCTCGGCGGGGGAGGGCAAAGAATCAGCGGAGGGGCAGATAACGGTGAAGGACTTGAAAGAAGTTTACAGGATGCTGGGGTATGATAAATAAGGGAATTTCCGGCAAAACGAAAATTTGTGCCCTCATCGGCGACCCCATTGAGCATACCATGTCGCCGGCGATGCATAATACTGCCTTTCAAGAACTGGGACTTGATTATATATATGTAGCCTTCAAGGTTAAGCCGGAAGAGTTACCGCAAGCCATAGCTAGCTTAAAAGCTTTAAATGTTGTTGGCTTTAACGTCACTATACCGCACAAAGTTGCGGTAATATCTCTATTGGATAGTCTCGACCCTTTAGCAGAGAAAGTCGGCGCTGTTAATACCGTCGTTAATGATAACGGTAAACTTAAGGGATATAATACCGACGCCGAAGGTTTTTATCGGGCACTGACCGCGCACGGTTTTAACCCGAAAAACAAAAAGGTCGTCGTTCTTGGCGCTGGCGGCGCCTCCCGGGCGATTACTTATATTCTGGCAAAGAACGGCGCCAGCCTTACTATTCTCAATCGTCAGCAGGAGCTTGACTGGGCGGAAGATATCGCCGGATTGCTTCGCGAGGATTTCCGTAAAGAAGTGAAAGTGATGGAGCTCGGCGATTTAGCTAAAGCACTGCCCGGCGCCGACCTCTTGGTAAATGCCACCAGTGCAGGGATGTCACCTTCGGCTAACGCTAGTCCTGTTCCTGAAAAGCTATTGACTGGTGTCCCGCTAGTATTCGATATCGTGTATAATCCTCTTAAAACCAAGCTAATTCAAGATGCGGCTGCCGCCGGCGCGAAAACCATCAGCGGCGTTGATATGCTTGCCTGGCAGGGGGCGCTGGCTTTTGAAAAATGGACGGGTCAGACGGCGCCCATTAATCTTATGCGAGAAACAGCCATCAAAATGCTGGAGCAACATGAAAACTAATATTGCCCTCATCGGTTTTATGGGCACGGGCAAAACGGCTGTGGCTAAAGTACTAGCCCAAAAGTTGGATAAAGAATATATTGAACTTGATGCTATAATAACAAACAAGGCCGGGAAATCTATCGATAAAATATTCCGACAAGACGGCGAAATCCGCTTCCGCGAACTGGAAATTGAGGCTACGAAGGAAATTGCGCATAAAAAAAACGCGATAATCGCTTGTGGTGGCGGCATAGTTCTTAATACAATCAATATTGACCGTTTGAGGACGGAAAGCGTTATAATATGTTTAACAGCATCACCAACGGTTGTCCTTAAACGGACATCAAGCGAGAAAGATACTCGACCGTTATTAAAGGTGAGTGACAGGTTACAGCAGATAAAAACATTACTTAAAAATCGTCAGCCCTTTTATCGTCGGGCGGCTGACATCACGATCAATACGTCCGGGCTGACTATAGCCTCGGTAGCGGACAAAATATTGGAGGCGCTAGAAAATTTATGAAAGCCACGATTAGCCAAAGCACCACTAAAGGTACGGCAACCATTCCTGCTTCTAAAAGTTTGACTATCCGGGCGTTAATGTGCGCTGCCTTATGTGCGGGTGAGAGCGAGATTATTCACCCTCTGGTCAGCGATGATACCGATGCTGCCATACTTGTCATGTCGAAACTCGGTACTATCGTTAAACAAGGAGAAGACCTCTGGAAAGTCACCGGAGGCAAGTTTCGCATCGTTCTAGAAGACCTTAACTGCGGTGAATCGGCGACCACATATAGATTTTTGACCGCCATAAGCTCTCTTATCCCCGGTACCCATCGGCTGGTGGGGGGACCTTCTCTTACTGCACGACCAATAGGGTCATTGGTTGATGCTCTGGTCAAGCTGGGTGTTGACGCCACGATGGAGAGGGCAGGATTTCCACCGGTGATGGTCAAGGGGGGTACTTTTAAAGGCGGCGCCACTGAAATTCCAGGCAATGTCAGCTCGCAGTTTATTTCTGCTTTACTTTTGATAGCTCCTTTCTCTCCGAAGGGCACCAGCATCAAGTTAACGACTCCGCTAACGTCAAAACCTTATGTTCTCATGACGCTTTGGTGTCTCAAGCAATTTGGCATTAATATCCAGCGGGAAGGGAATAAGTTTATCGTTTTACGTCAAAGATATACTCCCACCAGGATTAAAATAGAAAGTGATTGGTCGTCGGCTTCATATTTTCTGGCGCTTGGGGCGATGTCAAAAGAGGGGATAATGATCCAGGGTTTAAACCAATCTAGCCTCCAGGGCGACCGCGCGATAGTGGATATATTACGCGCTATGGGCGCTAATATTAGAATTTATGGCAATAATGTCATCGTTAGCTACGGTAAATTGAAGGGGATAAATGCCGACCTTGCCGATTGTATTGATTTATTACCGACCGTCGCCATGCTAGCGTCCTTAGCTAAAGGCAGGACCGAGCTTATCGGCATTCAGCGGGCGCGTATTAAAGAATCCAACCGCGTGGCTGCTATTAGAGAATGCCTGGTCAAATTAGGGAATACCATCATTGAAGACGAAAATCGCCTCGTTATTACCGGCAATGATTTCTTTAAAGTAATTACCGAGGAAGATGTTGGGGATACCGAAGAAGAGGAAGAAGCTGCTGCCAAGGAGAAATCAACCAGACTCGAAGGTCCTGTTACATTGAATAGTTATGGCGACCATCGTATTGCCATGGCTCTCGGTATATTGGGCGCTGTGACAGGTGATATCATCATTGATAACGCTGAATGCGTAACAAAAACCTTCCCTACCTTCTGGGATGAGTTTCAAAAAGTTGGTGGCCAGGTTCAGATAGAATGAGTAACAGTCTGGGCAAGTTATTCACTATCACCAGCTTTGGCGAAAGTCATGGTCAATGTATTGGAGTAATCATCGACGGCTGTCCCGCCGGTCTCCCCCTCGCTTTAGTGGATATCCAAAAAGAAGTTAACCTTCGGCGTGCCGGCATAAGCACGGCTTCCACCCCCCGCCGCGAAAAAGATAAAGTAGAGATACTTTCCGGCGTGTTTAAAGGCTTTGCTAGCGGCGCCCCTTTATGCCTGCTAATAAAAAATGAGAATGTTGACGATGCTGCGTACGAAAAAATGCAGTCACTACTCCGCCCAGGTCATGCCGATTTTTCCGCCCATGAAAAATACGGCGGCTTTAACGACCGGCGTGGCGGCGGCATGTTTTCCGGCAGGATAACGGCTGGCTTTGTCATGGCGGGCGCCGTCGCTAAGAAAATACTGAGTACTATCGGCGTGGAAACCCTGGCGCATACGGTTGCCATCGGTAACATCAATGCTAAAGCAACTCCGTATGTACAAATCAGGCAGAAAGCCTTAAAAGACCCACTCTTTTGCGCCGATGCCGCTGCTTCGCAGAAAATGATGAAAGCAATCGACGCTGTGAAAAAACAAGGTGATAGCCTCGGTGGCATTGTTGAGGGCGTCGCGCTTAATGTACCCGTTGGTTTAGGCGAACCGATTTTCGATACGCTGGATGGAGATTTAGCTAAAGCACTTCTTGCTATTCCTGCCGTAAAAGGTGTGGAATTCGGTTCCGGTTTCGCCGCTGCACGTAAAAAGGGTTCGGAAAATAACGATGTCTTCGCGTTAAAAAAAGGAAAAATCGTTACTGTTACCAATAATGCGGGCGGCATTCTCGGCGGTATCAGTAACGGTATGCCTCTGGTGGTGAGGGTGGCGATTAAGCCGACTTCCTCCATCGCGCTGGAACAGAAGACGGTGGATATTAAAAAGATGAAAGAGACTATTATCAAAGTCAGCGGACGCCATGATGTCTGTATTGTCCCTCGGGCAGTGCCGGTCGTAGCCGCCATGATGGCGGTAGTGTTATGCGACTTCGCTATGAGGGCGGGATTAATTCCTAGGATATTAAAGTGAACCTGGACGATTTAAGAAAAAAGATAGACGAGATAGATGCGCGTATCGTGGCGCTTATCGCCGAACGTCAAGACATTTCTAAAGAAATCGGCAAAGGCAAACATACGACCAGTCGTGTTATCGAGGATAGAGAACGAGAACTGAATGTTTTAAAACGCGTACGCAGCCTCGCCCGCAATAAAAAAATCAGCCCGTCCGATATCGAGAGTATATATAAGCAGATAATCAGCGCCAGTAAAAAAATTCAGGGCGTCGCTGTGGCTTATCAGGGCGAGCTGGGCGCTTATACCGAGGAAGCGGCGCTGCGGTTCTTTGGAGGCTCGACTAAAGGTACGCCTTATGATACATTGGACGAGGTTTTTGAAGCAGTAGAGCGAGGTAATGTCCCGTTCGCTTTAGTGCCGGTAGAGAACTCTTTAGAAGGCAGTATTAATCGAACTTATGACCTCCTCCTCGATTCGCCTTTAATGGCTTGCGGCGAGACGGAGCTGCGTATCAGTCATTGCCTGATTGCTATTCAGGGCGCCACCCTCGACTCGATAAAATACGTCTATTCTCACCCGCAGGCACTGGGACAGAGTCGTAATTTTCTTAAAAAGCTAAACGCGGAAATTGTGCCTGCCTCTGATACCGCTGGCAGCGTAAAGATGATTAAAACGAAAAAGAGAAAAGATTATGCGGCTATCGCTTCTGCCAAAGCTGCCGAAATTTACGGCATGAAGATACTCGCCAAAGAAATCGAGGACAACCCGCATAATTTCACGCGCTTCTTTGTCCTCTCAAAAGAAGACTCCCCGCCCACCGGTAATGACAAGACCTCTATCGTCTTTTCTCTTAAGCATAAGCCGGGTGCGCTTTACGACTGCCTCGGCGAGTTCGCTAAAAGGAAAATCAACCTATCTAAACTCGAATCACGCCCCACTCGCCACCAACCCTGGGAATATAACTTTTATATGGACTTCGCCGGTCATCGTGAAGAAAAACCTGTGGCAGAAGCCCTCAAAGCGCTGGAAGAACATGCGGTATTTGTGAAAATATTAGGGTCTTATCCTAAGGCAAGATAAGGTTCGTCATTCCCGTGAAAACGGGAATCCAGCATTGGGGAAAAGGGGTTGTTAACGTAGGGGCAGGTTTCAAAATTTCCCGGTCTTACTTTACTTCATACGCCCCGAAGATGAAGTCTAAGTCCTCTTGCAGGGCAGAAAGCTTATCCTTGGCAAAGAGTTTGTCATCGGCGTCAATCATCAGTTTGGTTTCGCCCCGCGCCATCCCCACAATATGCGCCCGCAGGCATTCTTTGGCGGCTTTCCCTTCGCCAATATTGAATGTCAGCGTCGCCCGTGTTCCAAAGGACGCCGATTCGTCCGGCAGTGTAAAGGTCTCCATCTTGTTGTCGCCCAGCGTCGCTCCCTGTTTCAGTGTAAAATCCCTTATCTCCGCGTAAAGTAGTTCTGGGCTTACTTCGGTGTATGTCTTTTTTATTTGCATTAAGAGTTTTTCCCTCCCCGTACTCGTACATCATAGGGCTTTACGTGATTTAGTTCAAGCTTTCCGCGGAATGCACCGACATAACGGCAACGGTCGTGAAAAGATTAAATATCTCGCAGTCCCACCAGGAATTCGGCGTTGGTCTTCGTCTTGCGCATGCGTTCCAGCACGCGTTCCGTAGCCTCGACAAAGTTATTCGAGTCGGACGCGATGATGCCCACCATGCGCCGCAGTAGCCATACCTGCTTAAGCTGTTCTTCACCCAATAAAAGTTCTTCACGACGCGTGCCGCTGCGCTGGATATCCATTGCGGGGAAGATGCGTCTTTCCGATAATCTACGGTCGAGGTGGAGTTCCATGTTGCCGGTGCCTTTGAACTCTTCATAAATCAGGTCGTCCATACGGCTGCCGGTATCGACAAGGCAGGTGGCGATAATCGTTAAGCTGCCCCCCTCCGCCGTATTGCGCGCCGCCCCGAAGAAACGTTTAGCGGGGTGCAGAGCGGCGGGGTCGATACCGCCGGATAGCGTACGGCCGCTGGAAGGCATGGCTAAGTTGTAGGCGCGGGTTAAACGGGTAATGCCGTCGAGTAAAATAACCACGTCCTTGCCGCTTTCCACCAGGCGCTTGGACCTTTCCAGTGCCAGTTCGGCGACTCGTGTTTGATTTTCCACCATCTCGTCGAATGTGGCAGCGATGACTTCACCTTTGACTGAGCGCCGCATGTCCGTGACTTCTTCCGGACGTTCGCCGATGAGGCATACTAAAAGGTGGATATCCTCATAAGTGGTGGAAATTGAGTTGGCGATAGATTTTAAAAGCAGGGTCTTGCCGGCTTTTGGCGGCGAAACAATCAGGCCACGCTGTCCCCGCCCGATGGGGGCGATGAGGTTGAGTAGGCGTGTGGAAAGGTCGGTAGGCGAGTGTTCCAGGTCGATAAGTCTATCCGGGAAGGTAGGCGTTAATGACTGGAAGGGTTGTCGACCCTTCGAAAGCTCGGGGTTTAGGTTATTGATAGCGACCACCTGTAAAAGACTGAAATACTTTTCGTTGCTTTTTGGGGGTCGTCCCTGCCCGGTGACCATATCGCCGTTACGTAAGCTGAACCGACGTATCTGCGACGGCGAGATATAAACATCCGTCTGGCTGGGCAGTAGAGTTTCCTGGCGGAGGAAGCCATAGCCATCGGCCATGATTTCTAGAATGCCGCTGCAGAAGATATTACCTTGCTGCTCGGTGTGCGTTTCCAGCAGACGCATGATAATATCGTGTTTTTTCAGCGTCGCGGGAACGGAAATTCCTTTCTCCTTCGCCATCTCCATTAATTCTTCTTTGGTCTTGGTTTCAAGCTCGGCGATGTTTAAACTTGCACTCGGGCTTGCTTTGGTTGTGGTATCCGGAGTAGGAGTATTGTTTTCGTTGGTACTTGCGTTCATTTCCATGGTGCCACCTCACTAGTCCCATCTCCCTCGGGGGAAAGGGGTATGTATTTTCTATTTTTTAGCTACACTCTTCCAGTCGGCAAGAAAACGTTTGATGCCGACATCGGTTAGAGGATGCTGTATCATCTGCATTAACACGGCATAAGGCACGGTTATCACATCCGGGCTCGCCGTTAGCTGTATCTAGGAAAATCTGCATGCTCTCCTTACTTAGTAGAGGCTAATGGTAATTTCGGTTGTGCGCCTTCTCTTAATATGTTCTTGGCGACGCCGACAAACTCGCGGAAAAGTGGATGGGGTCTAGCAGGTCGGGATGGAAATTCCGGATGGAACTGACAGCCTAGCATCCAGGGATGGTCTTTAAGCTCGCAGATTTCCACGAGGTTGTCATCAGGTGAAACGCCGCTGAAAACCATGCCCGCTTTGTGCAGCGGCTCGCGATATTTGTTATTGAATTCTAGCCGATGACGGTGCCGTTCTTCAACGAGGAGTTGTCCGTAAGCTTTAGCGGCAAGGCTGCCCTTTTTTAGTTTACATGGATAAACACCCAGGCGCATATTGCCGCCCTTAGTCACCAGCTTCTTCTGCTCAAGCATGTAGTCGATAACCGGATATTTAGTTTCCGGTTCAAACTCCGTGGAATTAGGTTCATCAGTTTTATAGACATGACGGGCAAATTCAATCACCATGACCTGCATCCCCAGGCACAAGCCGAAGTAGGGTATTTTGTTTTCTCTGGCATATTTCGCTGTTTTAACCATTCCCTCGATACCCCGTATGCCGAATCCGCCTGGAACAATTATCCCTTGAGCAGTACGTAATAGTGCTTCCGCCTCAATTTTATCTAAGTCCTCCGAATGCACCCAGAATAAATCAAGCGTTCTATCATTAAAAAGCGCCGCGTGATAGAGTGCCTCCCGCACCGAATAGTAAGCATCATTAAGCTCGACATATTTCCCCACAAGCGCGATTTTGACCGGCTCATGCGGCGTTTTAATGCGCTCGACTAGCTCGCGCCACGGTTTCAAATCGGCAGGCTGCACTGTCATGCCGAGTTTATCCATAATCAATTGACCCAGTCCGCAATCTTCAAGGATTAAAGGGATTTCATATATCGTTTTTACCGTCGGCAGGGGTATCACCGCCTGTTTTTCGACGTCGCAAAAGAGTGATATCTTGTCCCTTAGATTCTCTGCGATGGGATAATCGCTGCGGCAGACGATAACATCCGGCTGAATACCCATACGCCGTAATTCATTAACGCTATGCTGCGTAGGCTTGGTTTTAAGTTCACCGGTGGAGTTAAGGTAGGGTAAGAATGTAACGTGAATATAAAGCACGTTATTTCTGCCTACATCGTTCCTCATTTGCCGTATCGCTTCCAGGAAGGGCTGACCCTCGATATCGCCCACGGTGCCCCCCACCTCTATAAGGATTACTTCCGCCCCGGATTTCTCCGCAAGCCTCTTAAATCTACTTTTAATTTCGTTGGTTAAATGCGGCACAATCTGTATCGTCCCACCAAGGAAATCGCCCCGCCGCTCCCGCGTAATCAGGGCACTGTAAATTTGACCGGACGTTGTATTGGAGTCCGCCGTGCATTCGATATCGATAAATCGCTCGTAATTGCCAAGGTCAAGGTCGGTCTCCGCGCCGTCCTTGGTGACATATACTTCGCCATGCTGATAGGGGGACATCGTACCGGGGTCGACGTTCAGATAAGGGTCGAGCTTCTGGACCGCTACGCTAACCCCGCGACTCTTAAGGATAGTACCAATTGAGGCGACAGTTATCCCTTTCCCTACGGAACTCACGACGCCACCGGTTACAAAGATATACTTCGGCATATCTAAAAATTATAATATAACTGGAATTACTCCAGTATTATCCCGGGAAAAACTAAAAGAAATCAACAAACAGGAATACACAAATCAAATCAGGTGGGGGTTTCTTTTTATTATAGGAACGGAGATGGGGATTTGTCAAGCCTTGTTATTAACTTGCTTAAGGAACTTTTTTATACGAGGCATCACTAAATCGGGACTGCCGCTCCCCATCATGTGGTCAAGACCAGGTAAGGTAAATAAACTGGCGTTCGGGAGCATTTTATGGGTTTCCACAACTGCTGAAAAACCAAAATCTTTTTCTCCTACGTAAAGTAAGATTGGCATCTTCATCTTTGGCACGTCGTTTATTACAGGAGGAAAGGTCATCATTCCCTTACACACAGCCGCCAATGCTTTGTAGTCGTTGGCTAAAATATGTGCTTTCACGTCGGGTGGCAACGGTCCGTTTTGCTCATATGTAGCAATAATGTTATCCGCTCCACTTTCGTATAGCTTGATTTGTCCCTCCAGTATTTCAGGAGGCGGATTTTGTGCCCCGCATCCTCCGATAATCATGCCTTTTATTCTCTCCGGAATACGCTTGGCGAGTTCGTAACATATTCCTCCACCAAAAGAATAACCCATGAAGTTAGCAGTTTTTATACCGAGCCTGTCCAGAACAGCTATTATGTCACCGACAATTTTCTCAATCGTATATTGCGCCGGGTCGTGAGGTTTATCGCTTTTCCCATGTCCCCTGAAATCCATCAGGATAATCTGATATTCATCCTTCAAAGCGTCAACATATCCGGTTTCCCTCAAACCCTCTATATTACCTGTCAAACCATATAGCATTACCAGCGGGGGACCTTTCCCCTCAACCTCATAATAGATACTAATATCACCGTTCTTTACGTATGGCGTTTTGTGCCTCCTCATTCCTTTTTCGGTTGTAGATATTTGAGATACATCAGTTTATTCATTTTTTTCTTCCTTTGTCAAATAGTCTCATTGACACCCCCGTAGTGCCAGTGTAGACTATTTACTGTACCCCCATTTTCCTTTGAGGAGAATATATTTATGAGTTTTTTAAGCCAGGGCGACCCCGAGATATATAACGCCATCGAATGTGAGAAAAAACGACAGAAAGAAATCGTCAATCTCATCGCTTCGGAAAATTATACCAGCCGTGCCGTGCTGGAAGCCCAGGGCTCTTTTCTCACTTATAAATACGCCGAAGGCTATCCCGGCCGACGCTGGTATGGCGGCTGCGCCAATATGGACGTTATTGAAAGTCTGGCTATCAACCGTGCTAAGGAGCTTTTTAAAGCCGAACATGCTAACGTCCAGCCCCACAGCGGTTCACAGGCAAACATGGCGGCATATTTCGCTTTAGCGGAATACGGTGATACCATCATGGCGATGGATTTACCCCACGGCGGGCACCTCACCCACGGCTCGCCTATAACATTTTCCGGCCGGACTTATAAATTCGTACATTATCATGTCAACCGCGAAACGGAACGCATTGACTTCCCGGAAATAGAAAGGCTGGCTAAAGAGTGTCATCCTAAACTGATTGTAGCCGGTTATTCGGCTTATCCCCGGATAATTGACTTCGAGCGTTTTAAGCGCCTGGCGGATTCCGTCGGGGCAAAATTTATGGTGGACATAGCCCACATTGCCGGCCTAGTCGCCGCTGGCCTTCATCCCTCCCCCGTCCCTTATGCGGATATCGTCACCATGACGACGCATAAAACGCTGCGCGGCACCAGCGGTGGCTTGATACTCTGCAAAAAGGAAATCGCCAGAGATATTGACTCGGCTGTCTTCCCGGAAGCGCAAGGTAAGGCCCATATGCATGCTGTAGCTGCCAAGGCCGTAACCCTCCACGAAGCCATACAGCCTTCATTTGTGGAATACCAGAAAAAGGTGTTGGAAAACGCTCGTGTATTAGCCGCGGAACTGCAGAGTCAGGGAATGCGCCTTGTGTCCGGCGGTACGGATAATCACCTTATGCTGGTTGACCTCACGCCTACCGGCCTTACGGGCGTGCAGGTGGAAAAAGCTCTAGATGATGCCGGTATCGTGGCTAACCATAATGCAATACCGTATGATACTCGGCCGCCCCGGACAACCAGCGGCGTGCGCTTTGGTACTCCCGCCGCCACCACGCGTGGCTTTGGCACAGAAGAGATGAAACAAATCGCGGCGCTGATTGTTAAAGTGATTAAAAACATTGATAATAAAAAGGTCATCGAAGCAGTCCGCCAGGAAGTCGCGCAAATATCTAAACATTTTCCTATCCCCGGTATTGATGAATAATCCGTTATTAAGTGTTAATATATATAATATAAGGTAATCAAATATGAAAAACGGTTATAAAAACGTTCTGGGCGCTATCGGCAACACACCGCTGGTGGAAATCACTAACCTCAACGGCAATACCGATGTTAAAATTTTCGGTAAATTGGAAGGCAATAATCCCGGCGGCTCGATTAAAGACCGTCCTGCTTACTATATGATTACTAAGGCAGAGGAATCAGGCGAGCTAACTAAAGACAAGATTATCATTGAGCCGACCTCCGGCAATACCGGCATCGCTATCGCTATGATTGGCGCGGCCAAGGGTTATAAAGTCAAACTCTTCATGCCGGAATGTGTCAGCACGGAAAGGCAGCTTATACTCCAGGCTTTCGGTGCCGAGGTCGTCCTCACTCCGGCCAAAGAAGCGGTTGATGGCGCCATCCGCCGCGCACATGAGGCTTTAAAAGCCGAACCGGGTAAATATTTTATGCCCAATCAGTTCGATAACCCCAATAATGTCCTCGCTCATTATGAGACCACGGGACCGGAAATTTATAACCAGACCAAGGGCAAAGTCGACGTTTTCGTCTGCGCCATGGGCACGACCGGCACGCTTATCGGCACCGGTAAATATCTTAAAGAAAAAATCAAAGGCATTAAAATCGTCGGCGTTGAACCCACGGTAGGGCATACTATCCAGGGACTTAAAAACTTGACGGAAAGCACTGTCCCCGGCATTTACAATCCTAAAGTACATGACGAAAAGATAACCATTGAAGATGGCGACGCTTTTGAAACAACTCGACTGCTGGCGGTTCGCGAGGGTCTCTTCACCGGCATGTCCAGCGGCGCGGCTGTCGCTGGAGCCTTACAGGTCGCTAAAAAGATGAAAAAAGGCACTATCGTTGTTATCCTGCCTGACCGCGGTGACCGTTACTTAAGCACCACCCTTTTCCGATCTATCTGCGCCAAGTGCCCGCCGTAAACTGCAGCTTAAAACTCAAAACCAAAACCTAAAAGTAAAAACTAATAGCGGGTTAAACTCTGTCCTTTGACTTTTTAGTTAATAAAGTGTTATATAAAACACAATTACTCCCTTTAAAAGTTGTATAATATATAATTGTCTTTAAAAATATTATGAGCGCTATCGACGAAGTAAAACAGAAACTGGATATTGTCGAGGTCATCGGGCAGTACGCCACGCTGAAAAAAGCCGGACGTAATCTAACGGCTTTATGTCCCTTTCATAATGAAAAACACCCTTCTTTCTTCGTTTATCCGGAGCAGCAGAGCTGGCATTGTTTCGGCGCCTGTAACACCGGCGGCGACGTCTTTGCTTTCGTGATGAAAAAGGAGGGGCTGGACTTCGGGGAGGCTTTAAGACAGCTCGCCCATAAAGCCGGTGTTACACTGCCATCTAAATTTGATGGTAAAGGAAAACAGGAAGAAAAAGAGCCATACTTCAGCGCTAATGAAGCCGCGGCGCTTTATTATTACAACCTCCTGCTCAATAACCCCGCCGCGAAGAAAGCTAAAAGTTATGTGGAAAAACGAGGCTTCACCGCCCAAACCATTTCCGATTTCCAACTTGGGTACAGTCTGGACTCTTATGACGCCCTAAAACTTTACCTGACAGAAAAGGGTTATGATGAAAAAACCCTGCTTACCGCCGGTTTGCTTTTTGATGATGAAAAGGGCAAAACTTCCGACCGCTTTCGCGGCAAGCTAATGATTCCCATCCGCGACACCAAAGGGCGGGTAACGGGTTTTGGGGCGAGAGTGCTGGATAACTCGGAGCCTAAATATAAAAATTCGCCGCAGTCCCCCACCTTCGATAAAAGTAGCACGTTATATGGTATAGACCGCGCCGCCACGGCGATAAGAAAACAGGATGTCGCCATCATTATGGAAGGCTATATGGACGTTATCATGGCGCATCAATGCGGCGTTACTAACGTCGTCGCCTCCATGGGCACGGCGATTACTGAAACACAGGTGAACATCTTAAAGAAGTTAAGTAAAAACCTAATCCTCTCTCTTGATGCCGATGCAGCCGGCGAAGAAGCTATGTTACGCACCGTCGGCTATGAAAATATACTCAATGCTGAAATGCGCGTTATCATTCTACCGGAGGGCAAAGACCCCGATGAAGTCATGCAAGAGGACATGGAAAAGTGGCAGGGCTTAGTTACTAATGCCATACCGCTTATAGATTTCCTGTTTGAAAAAACAGTGACTAAACTAGACCTCACTACCGCGCGGGATAAATCCTTCGCTGTAGATAAGCTCCTGCCTGTTATTGCTGCCATTACTGACCCCATCCGGCAGGCGCATTACCTGCAAAAGCTCGCCGCTTTAGTCAAAGTAGATATGAACACCATCAAAGCCTCATTAAGTCGATTGAAGAGACCTGCTTTACAACGAAAAGCAACATCGCTTCAACCGTCGATAGGTATATCACGTCCTGTTGCTTCCAGCTCTCGCGAAGAATACTGTTTAGCTCTGTTGTTACAATACCCGGAGCTTCGTGAATTTCAGCAGGATATTTTACTAGATTATTTCAGCCATAGTGAAAACCGCGAAATTTTCAACGTCTGGCAAGCGGAGGCGGATAATCAGGCTTTAAAAGAAAGGCTGGACCCTGCTTTGCATGAGCATCTCGATGCTATAATGAATATGAGTATTCCTTTGACAAAAATTAATATAGAAAAAAAGTACGTAGATATTATCAACGAATTAAAAAAAAGGTTTCTTAGAAGTGTAGAAGCAATGAAAGCCAATGCTATAACTTCGATAGATAATACTGATTTCGAAGATAATAAAGAAATTGTCCAACAACTCAATAAAGCAGAAATCCAAAGTAGCCAGAAATGGGGTTCTGCATACACAAAAGGTGCAAGGAGATAGACGATGGAAAAAGATAAAAATAATCTCGATTCACTCCGCAGCGGAGATAACTTTGAAGAAATCCAGCACCCGGAAATATCGGGCTCCGAGGGAAAGGGGGCTATATTCGGCGCGTCTATCGAACCTGACGAAGAACTAGAAAATGGCGAAATCCCCGAACCTGATGATTCAATGCTTAAAGAAAAAGAAGATGTCGACCTCGATACGGATATTGAGCCGCCTTCAGAAGAGATTGCCGAGCAGGACATCACCGATGACCCTGTGCGCATTTACCTCCATGAAATCGGCAGGGTGCACCTTCTGACTGCCCAAGATGAAAAGAGCCTTGCCAAGCATATGGAAGAAGGCAAATACATTGATATCATCAAACAGGAATATATCCGAAAAAACGGACGCCAGCCATCCGCGACTGAAATTATCCTGGCAGTTCTGCAAGACCTAGGACAGGCAGCTGGATTAGTCCGTCTCCTCCAGGATAAACTCGGCCTACATAAAACGAAAAATTTTAATAAAAGTGTCTATGACGCTAAGATTCAGGAAGCCATCGATAACGCCATCGACCCAGAGGTAATTCACGATTTCTCTGTTAAACTTGGCAAAACAGTTCCTGAAGTCGAAGAAATCCTCGTCCGCCTCTCCATGGGTAGTCGCCTGCTGCCGGAAGAAATCCGCAACTCTATCGACGGCAAGGTCAACCTGAACGATATGCATAAATTAACTGCCGACCATAAATTTATCAAGTCTATGCAAGCCCGTGAAAAACGCTACTCGTCATATATCAACGAAACTCTCCGCGAAGGCAAGAAAGCGGGAAGGCATCTCATAGAAGCTAATCTTCGTCTCGTTGTCAGCGTCGCCAAGAAGCATATCGGGCGCGGCATGTCTCTTCTGGACCTTATCCAGGAGGGGAATATAGGTTTGATGAGAGCGGTGGAAAAATTCGACTATCGTAAGGGTTATAAATTCAGTACCTACGCTACCTGGTGGATACGCCAGGCGCTTACCCGCGCCATAGCCGACCAGGCGCGCACCATCCGCATTCCTGTACATATGGTTGAAACTATCAACCGCCTCTTAAGAATCAGTCGGCGACTGGCACAGGAGTACGGCCGTGAGCCGACCTCCCGCGAAATCGCTAAGGAGATGGAAGTCTCCTCGGATAAAGTGAGGGAAATCGTTAAAGTTTCCCAACTCCCTATTTCTTTAGAGTCTCCCATCGGCGAAGAAGAGGATAGCCCGCTCGGCAACTCTATCGAAGATAGAAACGCTCTGCCGCCAGTGGATATCGCTTCTAAGCAGCTCCTCAAAGAGCAAATCGAAGACGTCCTCACCACTTTAACCCCCCGCGAGAAACGCGTGCTGGAACTACGGTTCGGACTGGAAGACGGACGCAGTCGTACTTTAGAAGAAGTAGGCGTGGAGTTCAATGTCACGCGCGAGCGTATCCGCCAGATAGAGGCTAAAGCCTTAAGAAAACTCCGCCATCCCTCACGTAGTCGTAAACTTAAGGACTATTTAGAGTAAACAAAATTAGGAGAATACTCCCATGAATGACATCATCCAACCGCAACCAGCCGGTGAGAATAAACACGAGGTAAAAGAGTTTTTACAGACTTTCCCTAATGTAATATCATTCGCTCAAGCTATCGAATCATCGTTTGGAATCGACCTGGACCTCCAGTCCGTGCTTGCACTAAATACAGATTTCGCGCAAGTAACCAGCCAGTATCTACTACTTAATATCAAGGAATACAACGCTGAAATACCGGATAACCTGTTATTTCTCACGGAAGATAAAATATTCGTATGCTCGAATAATGCGCCTACTGATACTATGGTTAGTTCTTTTGAAGATGTCTTCGAGGATTCCTTTGGTAAAAGCACAGTTATTGTCTTTTTAGTTATTAATAAAATCCATGATAACAATACACTTCAACTTGAATCTATTAGTAAAAGAATCCGTCCGTTAGAAGAAGAATTTAACCATGACGAGTATCGTGCCCTATCATTGGAATTCGAACGTTTCAGCGACCGTTTGGAGGAGTTTTATAATCTTCTTATCGGCTTACAAGAAAGACGATATAAGCAAGTACAGACGCAATATATAAGCTTTGATTATCGCGTACTCATCGCCGAAAACCAGAGTTTACAGACCCGTTGCCGACGCCGCTTAAGTTACCTTAAAGACCTGCGGCAGGACCATGAGATGAAATCCACCGAAGAGCTGAACACAAAAATCGTCAGGATGAACGATATCCTCAAAAAGCTGACGTCCATCACCGTGATTCTGATGCTGCCGACGTTAATCGCCAGCCATTTCGGGATGAACTTTCTTAATATGCCGGAGCTGAAAATAGCCTGGGTATATCCGGCCGTTATCGGCGCCCAGTTGATTATCATGGGTGTGTTCTTCATCATCTTTAAGAAAATCGACTGGCTATAGTTTTCCAGTTGACATCTCATCACAGATTCAGTATAATCACAGCTTCAGTATTGCCTTAAAAAAGGCAAGAAGTTCATTTATTTTATTCACGCCGAGGGGTAACTGCTATCAAAAAGTTCTTTGTTTTATGGATAAGCCAATCGTTCTCCTTAATCGGCAGCGCCGTGGTGGAGTTTGCGCTGGCGTGGTACCTGACGAAAACGACCGGCTCGGCTACTGTGCTTTCCACTGCCCTGCTGGTAGCGCTGACACCTTCAATTATCCTGGGGCCGTTCATCGGGCCGTTAATCGACCGGTGGGACAGGAAGAAGATTATGATTTTTTCCGACCTCGCCATCGCGTTGATGACGTTGGCTTTGGTGATACTTTTCTATACCGGGGATATCCAGATCTGGCACATCTACGTAGCGATGGTCGGTCGGGCTATCGGGCAGACATTCCAGAGTCCTGCTCTCCAAGCCGCCGTGCCCAATATCGTACCGGAGAAACATCTCTCCCGGGCGGCGGGATTAACGCAAACACTGAGCGGCATGATCAATATCGCCGCCCCACCCCTCGGCGCTTTTCTCATGGAAGCTTTACCGATGCAGAGTGTGCTGGCAGTAGATATCTCCACTGCTGCTCTAGCCATCACCTGTCTGTTCTTTATCAGAATACCCCACCCGGAGCGTACGACACTTTCTATAAAACTCAACATCATCGGCGACATGGTGCAAAGTTTACGCTATATCTGGTCTACCTTCGGTATAAGAATCATGGTATTGATGGTGAGTATCTACTGTTTCTTCGCCACGCCGGCTTATAACCTGTTCCCCATGCTGGTTAATAGACACCTGGGCGGCGACGTTTTAAAGTTAGGCTGGCTGAACATGGTGTTCGGCATAGGCATGATTCTGGGAGGTCTTGTCTTAGGAGTCTGGGGAGGATTTAAAAAACGTATACTCACCTCTGCCTCGGGTTCGACCCTCCAGGGTATTCTGATGATAGCCTTGGGGTTCACCACGCTAGAGCTTTACCCGATGGTTATCGCCTGTATGTTTTTAATAGGCATAGGGGTGGCTTTCGCCAGCGCGCCACTTTCAGCTATTTTAAACTCTGTAGTAGCTAAAGATATGCAGGGACGCGTCTTTTCCACGATGGGTTCGATAAGCCAAGCGATGGTGCCGTTGGGGCTGGCGGTAGCGGGTCCAATGGCAGACGCCTTTGGAGTACGCGTCATCTATTTTATCGCCGGGGTTGTACTGCTGTGTACTATGCCGCTGGGATTACTTAGCCGTTCGCAGCGGGATTATGAAAAAACATGAAGAAGTGATAATACTTAAGATAAATTTGTATAAAAATCCTTAATTTTAAAATATTTCCATGAAATTAATTAATTTATTTAATAAAGGTATTGACATTTTCAATTTATCTCATTTATAATATTTCACGATATATTGTAATTTTTAAACAATTACAGTATTTACATTATAGTCCAATTCAGCTTTTACGGTATTTTATGGGGGAGTAGTTGTATTGAAAAAGTTTTTTGTAATATTTGCCAGCCAGGCTTTTTCTATATTCGGTAGCCAGGTAGCGGGATTTGCGTTAGCCTGGTACATCACCAAATCAACCGGTTCTGCCGCCATACTCTCCACTGCCCTTATGGTGATGTTGATACCGCAAATTGTGCTGGGACCCCTCATTGGACCTTTTATCGACCGGTGGAACCGTAAAAAGATAATGATTTACTCCGACCTTATCGTTGCGTTATTAACTTTTGTGCTGGTCATCCTTTTCTATACTAAAACCATCCAATTGTGGCATATCTATTTAATCATGGCAGGCAGGTCTATCAGCGGTACGTTCCAGGGTCCGGCGATGATGGCTTCCTTTACGACTATCGTGCCGGAACAACATTTGACCAGAGCTTATGGGCTGAATACCATGCTTTCAGGGCTCCTTAATGTCGTTGCTCCACCCGTCGGCGCTTTTCTTATGGAAATGTGGCCAATGGAGGGCGTCATGGCAATAGATGTTGTCACTGCCGCCATCGCCATAGGCATATTAATTACCCTAGAGATACCGCAGCCGACACGCACTACCCTAACCGCTAAAATGAATATCATTGGTGATATGATGCAGAGTTTCCGCTACCTCTGGTCGCGCCGCGGTTTAGCTAATCTCTTTATTATTGCTGCTTTACTAAACTTCTTTAGCGTACCGCCAGGGATGATGTTTCCCGTGCTCGTAAAAGACCACCTTGCCGGCGATGTAATAAAGCTGGGGTGGCTCGGTTCTGCTTCAGGCGTAGGCACTATTTTAGGGGGTGCATTAATAGGGGTATGGGGCGGCTTTAAAAAGCGTATCTATACTGCTTTAATGGGGGTCGCGATACTTGGTCTTTGCACAGTCGGCATTGGTTTTACGTCTGAAAGTACTTATTACTTTATTATCGCTACCGTGCTGATAATGGGAGCAAGTATAGCTATTGCTAACTCGCCGCTACCGGCGATTATGAATTCCGTTGTTGCGAGGGACATGCAGGGTCGGATTTTTTCACTGATAGGTTCGGTATGCAATATGATGATACCAATTGGTCTGGCAATAGCCGGGCCGGTAGCGGACGTTGTGGGAATAAGATGGATATATTGGGTAGGTGGCGCGGCCTTCTTCGTCATCTTGCCGCTGGCTATGTTAAATAAGCCACTGATGAACGTGGAAAATCTAAAGCCGGAAGATAGCGTTACTTAAACAACTTTCATTACGAGGGAATAACTGCATTGAAAAAGTTCTTGGTAATATTTGCCAGCCAGGCGGCTTCTATGTTCGGCAGTTCTGTCGGGGGTTTTGCTCTTGCCTGGTATATGGCAAAGGAAACCGGCTCCGCGACGGTACTCGCCACGGCAATGATGATAGGTTATATCCCCGCTATTGTCTTGGGGCCTTTTATCGGACCGTTCATCGACCGCTGGAATCGCAAGAAAATCATGATCTACGGCGACCTCGTCACGGCGCTTCTGTCGCTGGTGCTGGTAATTTTGTTCTGGACACATAATATACAAATCTGGCACATATACGTTATCAATGCATGCCGTTCCATAAGCGGGTCTTTCCAATGGCCGGCAATGGCTGCTTCTATACCTATGATTGTGCCGGAGAAACACCTGACGCGGGCTAATGGTCTGACCATGATGCTTAATGGCATCATCAACCTCATCGGGCCGCCGGCTGGGGCTTTCCTCATGGAAGTATTAGCCATACAGTGGGTGCTTGCCGTAGATATCATCACCGCCGCTATCGCTATCGGATGCCTGATACCTCTGGTAATTCCCCAACCGCCGCGCACTACTTTAACGGCCAAACCCAACATCATCGGGGACATGGTACAGGGCTTCCGCTACATCGCCTCCTGGCGGGGGCTACTCTTCCTTTTCATCCTTTTCTCTCTGATGAACTTCTTCGGTGCTCCGATATCTGCTTTGATGCCTATCTTCGTCACTAATCACCTGAACGGCGAAGTTCTAAAATTAGGCTGGCTTCAAACGGCGTTCGGTGCGGGCGTCATCGCCGGAGGGCTTATCCTGGGGGTGTGGGGCGGATTCAAACGGCGTATCCTTTCCAGTTTCGCATTTATTGTCGTTAGCTCTGTCGCCACTATTGTCTTCAGCTTTATCGACATCAGAACTTACTGGCTGGGTCTGGCCATGCTCTTGATCATCGGGATAGATAACGCCTTTATCAACGGCCCGCTTAACGCCGTGCTACAATCGGTCGTCGCTAGAGACGTGCAGGGAAGAATATTTTCCTTGTTGGGCTCAATTTCCGGCGGGATGATACCACTGGGGCTTGCGGTATCCGGTCCAGTGACTGATGCCATCGGAGTACGTACGGTCTTTCTCATCTCAGGTATAGCTACGTTGGTACTGGCGGTGGCAGGATTCGCTTCTCGCGACCTGATGACTATAGAAAACCGGAAACCAGAAGACCAGTTGATAAAGAACTAATAGACTAGTTTGACATTTTCCCGAACATCCCCATCATGTTCTTAGGGAGTTTGCCGCCCGCACCCATCTTCATGAGTTTTTGCATCTGGGCGAACTGATTAATCAGCTGGTTGATATCATGTGTAGCGGTGCCGCTGCCTTTAGCGATGCGCTTACGCCGGCTTCCGCCGATTATCGAGGGATTAGCCCTTTCCTGTGGCGTCATGGACTGAATAATTGCCTCGACTTTTTTCATCTGGGCTTCCTGTGCGCCTTCCGGCAGCTGGGCTGATATTTTATTCATGCCCGGTAGCATATCCGCCAGCTGGGCGATAGGCCCCATTTTCTTGATGGCTTTTAGCTGTTCCAGCAGGTCTTCCAGCGTGAAGGCGGACTTTTGTATCTTCTTTTGTAGCTCCAGCGCCTTCTTCTCATCGAGGGTTTTTTCCGCTTTCTCGATGAAGGTAAGGACGTCGCCCATGCCCAAGATACGCGAGGCAAGCCTATCGGGATAGAAAGGCTCTAAAGCCTCCACTTTTTCTCCCACCCCAATAAACTTAATAGGCACCCCGCTTACCCAGCGGATAGATAAAGCCGCCCCGCCCCGCGCGTCGCCGTCCATCTTAGTCATAATGAGTCCCGTCACATTTACTTTGGCGTGGAACTCCTCCGCCACACGCACGGCATCTTGCCCGGTCATAGCGTCCACTACTAATAAAACCTCGTGAGGCTTAAGGACTTTTTTCACCTGTTCTAGCTCCGCCATCAATTCCTCGTCAATATGCAGTCGGCCCGCCGTATCAACGATGACATGGGTGGCGGCTATTTTCCTGGCGTTGGATAAAGCATGAGCGCAAATGTCTTTTGAGGGGGTTTTGGGGTCTTCAGCGAAGACTGGCACATCAAGCTGGTTGCCGAGAGTAACTAGCTGCTCGATAGCGGCAGGACGTCGGTTATCCGCGGCAACCAGCATCGGCTTATGTCCCCCGTGCTTAAGCAGAAGCGCTAGCTTGGCGGCGGTAGTGGTCTTACCGCTGCCCTGTAAGCCTACCATCATAATAACGGAGGGGGGCTCGGATACAGCCGCCAGCTTGGAGGAAGCGCCGTCGCCGAGAGTTTTAATCAGCTCCTCGTTAACGATTTTGACGATTTGCTGTCCAGGCGTAAGACTCTCCATCACCTCTTTACCGATGGAACGTTCTTTGACCCTGGTGGTAAAGTCCTTAACTACTTTAAAGTTGACGTCCGCCTCAAGGAGCGCCAAACGTACCTGCCGCATAGCTTCATCGATGTCTTTTTCCGTGAGTTTGCCGCGGCTGCCCAATAAGCGAAAGACGGCATTCAGCTTTTCCGCGAGAATTTCAAACATACGATTTAATTATAAGGGGAGAAGGTAAAAGAGGGCAAGGAGTAAAATAAATATATTTCTTTTATTTAATGTTTATATTAGATATTTATTGATTATGAATTTGCTGAATTGCTAGCCTTATAAATAACCCAGTCATATATGTAAAAGCTTCGACTTCATTACGCTTTGGTGATGGTCTTTCTACACCTTCCTGGACTCCATGCCTATATTCGTTTGCATATTCTATATAATCCCCTAGCATTTTACGATAGTATTTACTTAGCCCTAGAACACTAATGAATTTCTCCTTGTTACCAGAAAGGTCATTATCGTTTTTTAACGTGATTTTTACCATAGCTTCTAATGATTCATATATATCTGTAATAACATCGGAAAGTAAAGCAGGTTTATCAATTGAGTCAAGAAAATGCGATAAACCTTTTTCAAATGGTGTTAAAACTGTAGCATAGCCATATTGGGAAAGCCATTGTAGGGTTTCATTTATCAAAACTGTATCTAGTTGTTTTGCGCCACTAGGTCGAAAAATTCCATTTTGCCATGTTATTCCTAAATCTACTTCACTATCATTAACTAAAGTAGAAATTATTGAATCAAGATATTGTTTTTGAGATTTACGTGGTAAAATTCTATAAGATATTTCAAGAGCTTTTAAGCATCTATGAAAAATATAATTATGATAAAATGCAAATGTATTAGTTACATCAAATATCTCGCCAAATTCATTTGCTATTGCCCATAAAATTCTTCCATAATATACGCTTATATTAACTTTTTTACGATTTAAAAAGAAATTTTTTACTATGATATTATCTACACGATTGATGAACGCCCTTTTAGCTTCATCAATATTAGATGTAATATTAAAACGATTTTCAAATGAAGGGACTGGATTTTGTTGGTTTAATTTTTCAGACATAGTTCAATTATTATCGATGTAGCAATATTGAATAATAGTATAATCTAAAAAACTTTGATATTCAATCAATATAACAAAACATTAATCCATTAATGGTTTCTGTTTACTTGGTTTTTCCCCGCAAGGACATGCTACAATAATGTCGGTATGATACCCGTCCGCTTAAAGATGCGCAACTTCATGTGCTACCGTGATAATGTCCCAGTGCTGGACTTCACGGGCATCCATCTCGCCTGCCTTTCCGGCGATAACGGCAATGGCAAATCCGCTATCATCGACGCTATAACCTGGGCGTTATGGGGCAAAGCCCGCGCCGCCAGCGATGACGACCTTATCCATACCACGCAGTCGGAAATGGAGGTGGAGTTCGAGTTCAACATCGGCGACCAGCTTTATCGCATCATCCGCAAGCGTTCTCGACCTAAAAAGCAGCGGGGGGCAGGACAATCTTCACTTGAGTTTCAGATAAGCAGCGTCCTTCCAGGGAAGGATTTCCGTCCCATCACGGGCAACACCATGGCCGATACGCAGCAACAAATAGTCAAGGTCTTGCATATGGATTACGATACCTTTATCAACAGCGCTTACTTACGCCAGGGACATGCCGATGAGTTCACCACGCGTAAACCGGCGGAACGTAAGGAAGTGCTGGGCAGTATTCTTGGACTGGATGTCTATGACCAGCTGGAAGAGCAGGCTAAAGAAAGCGTAAAACAATTTGAAGCTGATAACGTCCAGTTGGAAACCACGATACAGGACATTAGCATCGAGTTGGCACAAAAGCCGGACTTCGAAGTCGAATTAGAAAAAGCGCAAAAAGCACTTGTCAGTATCGAAGTAGTGGTAAAGGAAAAGGAAACATCGCTTAATAAACTGCGGCAACAAAAAGAGTCTCTAGAAGTTAAGAAGGCACAGCTTGACGAGCTTGAGGCGCGTATTAACACCAGCCAAAGTAACCTCCAGCGTTGGGAAGAGCAGGCGACGCAGCATCAGACTAGAATAACGCAATACCAGGAATCAATCGGGCGGAAGGCAGAAATTGAAGCTGGATACATTCAGTATACTGAAGTGAAAAAGACTGTCGATGAACTCGACCGTAAGTTCCGCCAATCGGTTGCGCTGGAAAAGCAAAAGAACAACTTGACCGCGTTGTCGAGCAGGCTAAAAACGAATTTTTAAAAAACCATGCCGTAATCGCAAGTAGTATTCGTGAATACGATAAAAAAAGCCAGATGCTACCCGAGCTAAAGTCCCAACTAAACCAGGCGCATGCGCAAACCAAAAACCTTGAAGAAGCGGAAGCAAATATCCACAAACAAGAGCAATCCGCCCGAGAAGTGCAGTCTCAAATCAGCCTCTTAAATGCCGACGACGTACGCCTGGAAAAGGAAATCGGCGAGGCAGTGGAAAAGTTGGAGATGATTGCCAGTCATAACGCTTTTCACACCGAAGCAAAGTGCCCCCTCTGTGAGCAGGAGCTGACTAAAGAAGCATTGGAATTAATTACCGTTAAATACGCTAAAGAAAAACGAGAAAAAACTAACCTGTTAAACAAGAATCAGGAGAGTCTTAAACAGAAAAAGACAGAATACGATACCTTGATGAAAGAAAAAGCTAAGCTGGAAACACTAATAAATCAGGAGAAGACGAAAATACAAGGTCAGATTGGCGCTATTACCAAAGAAATCAGCAGTATCGAAGCAGAAAACGAAAAACTGATAAATCTCAAGAATGACCTAGGCAGTATTGAAGAGCAATTAGCCAAGAGAAATTACGCGCTTAGCGAGCAGCAAAGTATAACGGCTATCGAAACTGATTTAAGCAAGCTGGGGTACGATGCGGCAAAACACGAGCAAGCGCAACAACAAATCAAGCAACTCGAGGCTTTCCAGCGCGAGAAAGTTATGCTGGGTGAAGGCGAAAAACTCATTGACCAGGAAAAAGAGTTGGTAAAAAAAGCCGGAGAATACGTGCAGGCTTCACGTGAAAGTATAAAGTCCGATAAACAGAAAAAAGAAACCCTGGCAGCGGAAATTACACAATTGCCCCAGTTACGCGAGGAGCTAGCTGCAGCAGAATCCGAATACAAAGACGTTAATGCGCAGCGCAGCCAGGCACAGGAGGGAGTTGGAGTGGTCCGGTCAAAGCTGCAGCGCCTTGCTGACTTGGAAGCGAAGAAGAAGGAAAAGGAATCGCAGATATCAAAGTCATCAAAGGAAGCCAGCATTTACCGCGAGCTTGCTAAAGCCTTCGGTAAAATGGGTATACAGGCCTTGCTTATCGAACAAGCGCTGCCGGAAATCGCTGTTGAAGCTAACCGTCTATTAAGTCGGCTGACCGACGGAAGAATGACCGTTGATTTTAAAACGCAAAAGGAAACAAAAAAAGGAACTATACAGGAGATATTGGATATCGTCATCGGTGATGAATTGGGGACACGCAGTTATGAGATGTTCAGCGGCGGCGAGGCTTTCCGTATTAACTTCGCCGTGCGCATTGCTCTCTCCAGGCTGCTGGCGAAACGTGCCGGTGCACCATTACCTACCCTGATAATCGATGAGGGGTTCGGAACACAAGACAGCACGGGTATGGAGAAGCTGAAAGAGGCGATTAACTCAATACAGAATGACTTTGAAAAGATACTGGTGATTACTCACATGGATGAGTTGAAAGATGCTTTCCAAACTCGTATTGATGTAGTTAAAACAGCGGCAGGGTCGACGATTTCGGTAAACTAAGCGGTCTGATCACAAATTAAATGCGTAAGTTCGTTTTCTTCAATACTGCGGGTAATAGATATTTTGTATTTTTCTATATATTTGTGTAATACCTTATGAAATCTAATGTCCTTGAAAGGGAATAAAAACACTTGCTGCGGCGCCGCCGGTTGTGGGCCAGCGCCAATTAGGATGTAAACCGGTGTTTTACTATCCATCTCCCGGTATTTATTAAATTCATCGGGCTTGCACCATTCAACTGACGCGGAGTAATCTCCAATAAGGTATCTGGCATCGGCGTAAAATTCCCGTCCACTTTCGCGTGATTTGTATTTAAGACAAGTGTCTTTCGTTACCTTAATATTTTCGTCTGTCATATCTGAAGTATTAGGTGAATTAGGCACCAAATCATATTTACTAGCAGGGAACAGACGCCTTCTAATAAAGTACCCAAAGATGGGGCTCTTTACACAAATATCAGATGGATTAATCTCATTCATAGCCATATGCCAAACGCTCTCCTGTTTACGTTTGTAGTAATTCCGACATTTTACACGTTAACTATAGTATATACCAGTTAGTACGTAATAACAATGCATAAACAGTACTAGTACTAAAGGAAGACAAGGATATTGGACAAATGGGCATTGCTGTTGGAATCGGAGAGCCTTCTGGGTAAAAAATACGTAATAAAAACTTCTACGGGCAAATAATTAGTATTAAATATGGACTATTGACATTATAAAAGCATATTGTTAATATTATGCAGATATTTTTACATCATAAGGAGGAGAAATGGCTAGTACATATCAAATTATAAAGTTTGTAAAACTGGATATGCCGGATGTTTGGACACTAAATTCTATAAGTGCTGGGTTTGCAAAATATATCTCAGCAAAGGAGTGTCAGTTTACAGTAGTTTCTGAAGGTGACTCTGGATTATGGTCATATGTATTTAGCGTCCCGAAAGAAACAACAATCTATGTATTGAACGATATCGTCCATATCCCATCGAAGTACGTAAAGAAAGAGAACGCAAATTGGTTTTAAGTCAAAACTATAAATAATATAGATTGAAATTTTGTAAAACAAAGAGTGTGTTAGGCTACTTTAGCACCCTCTTCAAATAATCACCCGTCGCGGAGGTTTTTATGCGGGTGACTTCTTCCGGCGTGCCGGTGGCGACGATATAGCCGCCTTTATCACCCGCACCGGGTCCTAAATCTATGATATAATCGGCGTTCTTGATAACGTCCAGATGATGTTCGATAACTACTACCGTATTACCGGCGTCTACGAGTTTTTGTAATACTCTTAAAAGCGCAGCAACATCGTCGAAAGATAAACCTGTTGTCGGCTCATCCAAAATATAAAGTGTGGCACCGGTGGAACGACGTGATAACTCCGTGGCAAGCTTTACGCGTTGCGCCTCACCGCCAGAGAGGGTAGGGGCAGGTTGCCCAAGGTGAATATAGCCGAGTCCTACATCGTTCAACGTTTTGAGTTTGTTTTTAAGACTGGGTATATTCTCGAAAAACTCTAAAGCCTGCGCCACCGTCATATCCAATATTTCGGCGATGTTCTTGCCCTTGAACTTAATCTCCAACGCCTCGGTGTTATAGCGCTTGCCCTTGCAAACCTCACAGGGGACGGTGACGTCCGGCAGGAACTGCATCTCAATCTGGATATACCCCTCGCCGCCGCAAGCCTCGCAACGCCCGCCCTTAACGTTAAACGAAAAGCGACCGGGTCCGTAGCCGCGTAAGCGAGCCTCGGGAACGCTGGCGAAAAGGTCGCGCATCGGTCCGAAAGCGCCGGTATAAGTAGCAGGGTTGGAGCGGGGTGTGCGCCCGATAGGCGATTGGTCGATGTTGATGACTTTATCGATATTCTCCAGTCCGACTATGGCGTCGCAGTCGCCGGGTCGTTCCTTAGCGCGATAGAAAATCTGCGCCAGCTTGCGGTATAGAATCTCGTCCACCAGCGTGCTCTTGCCGCTGCCGGAAACGCCAGTGATGCAAACGAACTTGCCGAGCGGGATGGCAACGTCGATATTTTTTAGGTTATTGTGGCGGGCGCCCTTGATGACAAGCTCCTTGCTGTTGCCAGGGCGGCGAGCATCGGGGAGAGGTATATGCTTGGCGCCGCTTAAATACTGACCGGTGAGAGATTTCTCGTTCTTCATAATATCTTTTAAGGTGCCGGTAGCGACGATATAGCCGCCGCGTTCGCCGGCGCCGGGTCCCATGTCGATAATGTAGTCGGCGGCGCGCATCATCGCCTCATCATGCTCGACGACCAGTATCGTGTTACCTAAATCCCGTAAGCGCTGCATTGTTTGTATCAATCTATAATCATCGGCGGGGTGAAGGCCTACCGTCGGCTCGTCGCAAACATATAGCACGCCCATCAAGCCGCTGCCAATCTGGGTGGCGAGGCGGATACGCTGTGATTCACCGCCGCTTAACGTCATTGAAGCACGGCTAACGGAAAGATACTCTAGTCCCACGTCCTTAAGGAAGCCAAGGCGGGTGCGGATTTCTTTGAGAATCTGCTGGGCAATTATCGTCTCGCGCTGGGTGAGGACTTTTTTAGCGATAAACTCAATCCACTCCAGCGATTGCGTTACGGGCATACCACAGACATCCATAATATGTTTTTCGCCGATTAGAACCGCTAAAGATTCTGGTTTGAGGCGCTTGCCTTTGCACTCGTCACAGGGCTTATAAACCATATAACGTTCGATGTTCTCACGTGAACCTTCGGACTGGGTATCGCGGTGGTGGCGTTCCATAATAGGAATTATGCCCTCGAAGCCTTCCGAACGATAAACTGTCCTGCCGAAACGGCGGAAAGCATGTACCGGTCCGCCCTCCCCGTAAAGTAATAATTTCAAATGCTCTGGCTTAAGTTTTTTCACAGGAATATCCAGAGAAAATCCATAAGACCTCGCCATCGGCCTGATGCGATAAAGAAACCAGGTGTGTGTCGCCCAGGGGCGGATTGCCCCTTCGATTATTGAAAGCTCTTTATTTAAAACCAGGTCGGGGTCGATTTCATGCTTGAAGCCAAGCCCGGTGCAGGCAGGACAGGCGCCATAAGGAGTATTAAAGCTGAAGGAACGCGGGGCGATTTCTCCCAGGCTGATGCCGCAATGGACGCAGGCGAGGTGCTCGGAGAAGAGCATTTCTTCGCCGCCAACGATAGATACCAGCACCGTGCCATTGCCAAGTTTCAAAGCCGTTTCTACGGAATCGGAGAGACGTGTGCGGCTGCCGCTATCACCGATGACCAGGCGGTCAACGACAACGGCGATAGAGTGCTGTTTATATTTATCTAGCGGGATTCTTTCCGAAAGGTCATGCACTTCGCCGTCAACGCGGACGCGGGCATAACCCTGCTTGCGTAAATCATCAAAGATGCTTTGATACTCGCCCTTACGCTCGGTGACAATAGGCGCCAGTACCATGATACGGCTACCTTGCTTGAGTTTTTGGACGGCATCGACAATTTGCTGCACTGACTGGATAGTAATTTCCCTTCCGCACTGGGGACAATGCGGATGTCCCACCCTGGCAAAAAGCAGACGGAGGTAGTCATAGATTTCCGTGACCGTGCCCACGGTTGAACGGGGGTTTTTACTGGGTCCCTTCTGATCGATAGATATCGCCGGGCTTAACCCGCCGATAAAATCTACATCCGGCTTTTCCATACGTCCTAAGAACTGACGGGCGTAAGCGGAGAGGGATTCTACATAGCGGCGCTGTCCCTCGGCGTAGATGGTATCAAAAGCGAGGGTACTTTTACCGCTGCCGGAAACGCCGGTAATAACGACCAGCTTATCCCGTGGGATTTCGACGTCGATGTTCTTTAGATTATGCTCACGTGCACCCTTAATAATGATGGAATCAGAAGGCATTTTGGAAACCTCCAGAGAGTATTTTACCACTTTTCTAAAAAGAACACAAGTTCTAAATTATAATATTTTTTACTATTGTTTTTCAAGTGAAGAACCAATCCACTCTCTTGACCGTAGTCATGTTTATTGCTACACTCAATGCATCGGAGAAACATGAAAATCGTTACTGCCGAACAAATGAGGAAAATCGACCAGGAGTGCAGCCGATTGGGTAAACCGGTTAGCGTACTCATGGAAAACGCGGGCAAAGCCGTAGCGGAAGCGACGCAGGATTATCTGGGTACGCTGAAGAATCAGCATATCCTTTGTCTTATTGGCGGGGGGAATAACGGCGGGGATGGTCTGGTGGCGGCGCGGTATCTTACTGGGTGGGGGGCTAAGGTGAGTGTCTACCTTTGTGCCTCAAGACCTGCTGATGATATTAACCTTAAAAAGTTAAAAGCTAAAAAAATCGCTTGTATCGAGGCTAAAACCGACAAAAACCTGAAAAAACTGGATACTTTGTTAGCATCAGCCACCTGCGTGATTGATGCGTTACTAGGAACCGGCAAGATGCGTCCGCTAGAGGGCGTTTTCAAACAGGCGTTGGGAAAAGTTAACGTCGCGAAAAAAGAACGTAAAGTTAAAATAATCGCCGTTGATTTACCGTCCGGAATGGATGCGGATACCGGTGCCGTCGACCCTGCCTGCCCTTATGCCGACCTAACGGTGACACTGGCTTTCCCTAAGATGGGACTTTATAAATTCCCCGGAGCGGAACGGGCGGGCAAAGTGAAAATAGCAGATATCGGTATTCCGCAAAAACTAGCCGATGACATTAACATCGACTTGATAACCCCAGACTGGGCGGCGAAAACCCTGCCCAAGCGCCCGCTCAACTCCAATAAAGGCACCTTCGGGCGAGTCTTGATCAACGCTGGGTCGATAAACTATATCGGCGCGGCGTATTTGGCTTGCAGCGGGGCGATGCGGGTGGGGACGGGACTGGTTACATTAGCTACGGCTACCAGTCTGGCGCCCATTGTGGCGTCCAAATTCGCCGAGGCGACCTATCTGCCTCTACCCGAATCCAAACCAGGCACTCTCTCGGTTGAAGGCGCGGATATTATCCATAAAGGGTGCGGACAATATAATGTCCTGCTCATCGGCTGTGGACTCGGTCAAAATCCGGCAACGATTGAGTTCTTAAGTTCCTTATTACTAAAGAAAGACCTGCCGCCACTAATCATCGATGCTGATGGACTGAATATAGTTGGTAGACTGCCGGAATGGTGGAGGAAGATACCAGATAATACAATACTTACTCCCCACCCCGGCGAAATGGCAAGGCTTAGCGGGCTAACCATCGATAAAGTGCAGGCAGACCGCGTAGGCGTTGCCTGTAAATTCGCTAAGAAGTGGCAAAAAACTGTTGTTTTAAAAGGAGCTTTCACGGTGATTGCTTCTGCTAATGGCAAATGCCGAGTAAGTCCCTTCGCTAATCCGGGGCTGGCATCGGCGGGGACGGGCGATGTGCTGGCAGGAACCATCGCGGGACTTAAAGCGCAAGGACTAAATTCTTTCGACGCCGCGGCGTTGGGGGTCTACCTGCACGGCGCCTCTGGTGATAAAATTAGAGATGAGATAGGTGACACCGGCATGATTGCCTCCGACCTGTTGAAGGCGCTGCCGCTCGTAATAAAGCAACTGAAAAACGGTGGTTGACGAGGAGGGAAATATGTTACTCGTTTTTGATATCGCCAATACCAATATAAAAATAGGCATGTTCGATAAAGATAAGCTGCGGGCAACCTGGCGCATCTCTACGGGCGTCCAAAGAATGGCGGACGAATATGCCGTCATGTTGTTCAACCTGCTGAAGCATGAAGGTATCGATGCCAAAGATATCAAAGAAGGCGCCATGAGCTGCGTCGTCCCACCGCTGACGACGACGTTTAATGAGTTATTTGAAAGATATTTTAAAATTAAGCCATTAGTGGTAGGTCCAGGCGTTAAAACAGGGGTGCGTATACGTTATCCGAACCCCCGGGAAGTAGGAGCCGACCTGATTGCCAACGCCGCGGCAGCGATGCATCTTTATAAACCGCCGATAATCGTGGTGGCATTAGGGACGGCAACAGCTTTTGCTATTGTCGACAAAGGCGGGGACTATATGGGCGGGGTTATTGCGCCTGGACTGGGCATATCTGCCGAAGCGCTTTATACGCGTACAGCTGCCTTGCCGAGAGTGGAGTTGACGCGACCGAAAAAAACCATTGGTGACAACACGCAGTCTTCCATGCAGTCGGGGCTTATCTTCGGCTGGGCGGGACTTGTCGAGGGCATCGTGCACCGTATACAAAAGGAACTGGGTGAAAAAACAACGGTAGTGGCAACCGGCGGCTATGCCGATATCATCGCGAAAGAAACTGAAGCCATCGATAAGGTGAATCCTGACCTTACACTTATCGGGATTAAAGTTATCCATGATATGAATAGGGCGTAGTGGAGATAATATGTTAAAAGGTAAAACAATAGTATTGGGGATTACCGGGGGTATTGCCGCTTATAAAGCCGCCGACCTTGCCAGTAAACTCACGCAAGCGGGGGCTAAGGTTGAAGTAGTCATGACCGATGCGGCGACGAAGTTCATCACCCCCTTAACATTACGCAATATTACCCACCGACCAGTAGTAACCAATATGTTCGAATTATCTTCCGAATGGAGTGTGGAACACGTCGCTTTAGCGGAAGCCGCTGATGTGGTGGTCGTCGCTCCAGCGACAGCCAATACGATTGCCAGGCTGGCGGCGGGTATTGCTGATGACATGTTGAGCACGGTGGTATTGGCGACCAAAGCGCCGGTGATTATCGCGCCAGCCATGAACGATTTAATGTACAGCAATAAAGTCACGCAGGAAAACATCGCCAAACTTAAGGCGCGAGGTTTCAGTTTTATCGAACCGGAGTACGGTCGGCTGGCATCGGGGAAAATGGGTAAAGGACGATTGCCGGAAACAAGCACGATTATTGAAGCCATCGAGCGGGTACTGGGACAAAAGAGAGATTTGGAAGGCAAGCGAATCGTGGTGACGGCGGGTGGCACGCGCGAGCCAATCGACCCAGTCAGGCATATCGGCAATCGCTCGTCGGGCAAAATGGGTTACGCTTTAGCCGAGGCGGCGCGGGATAGAGGGGCTAAAGTGACTCTGATAGCAGCGAATGTTTCGCTGGCAGAGCCGGCTGATGTTGAGGTGATTAAAGCGCCGACGGCTCAAGAGATGAAAAACGCGGTAGCGAGTGCGGTGAAAAAAGCGGACGCTCTACTCATGGCGGCAGCAGTAGCGGACTACCAGCCGGAAGTAATCGCTAAAGACAAGATAAAAAAAGAAACGAAGCAAAACTTGACGCTTAAACTGGTTAAGACGCCGGATATTTTACGCGAAGTAAAAGGGAATTTTCTCCGTGTGGGGTTTGCCGCCGAGAGCGAAAACCTAATCGCTAACGCTAAGAAGAAACTGACCGAGAAAAAACTGGACTTGATAGTCGCTAATGATATCACTAAAGCTGACAGCGGCTTTGATGTGGACACCAACCGCGTCGTAATTATAGATAAAAAGGGCAAGATGGAAGAACTGCCTTTAATGAGCAAGCGCGAAGTGGCGGATAAAATACTGGATAGAGTGAAGGTGTTGGTGGGGAGAAAATGAAAAGCATAATAATAACGCTACAACCTGCATATATGAAATATTTTTATATACGTATTCCGGTTAAATTTATGAATTGGTTTCCAAATGAAGGAATGAAAGTTCAGATAAAAACTGATGACTTAGGAGTACTAGATACTAGTTTTTATACTAGAGAAGAATCTGGACCCGGGATTCATAGAGAAGGGGTACGTCAGTGGTTAAAAGTACATCCCGAACTTAAGAAAGGTAGCCAAATCAGGATAACCGTAATCAACCCAAAATATTACAACCTAGAAATAGTAAAGTAACATGATGAAAATTCTCCCATATCAACCTGAATATGAAAGTGCTGTTATTGAGTTGTGGAAGAAGTGCAACCTTACACGGCCGCAAAATGACCCCAAGAAAGATATCCAAAGAAAGCTAAAGGTCAACCCGGAGCTGTTTTTAGTGGGGGTTGAGAAGAATAAAGTAATCGCCACGGTAATGGGCGGTTATGATGGGCATCGGGGGTGGGTTTATTATTTAGGCGTTGACCCGGATTATCAAAAGAAGGGACTGGGTCGACAGATGATGGAAACAATCGAGAAAAAACTTAAAGCGGCAGGATGCCCCAAAATTAACTTGCAGGTAAGAACGGATAATCTGGGGGCAGTTAAGTTTTATGAGAGAATCGGTTATAAGATGGATGAAACTGTACAGTTGGGCAAGCGGTTGATACCGGATTAGAAACTAACCTTAATGTCATACCTGCGAAGGCAGGTATCCAGAAAGTCTAATGAATTCGTAAATGGAGGGATTTATATCCTGAAATAATAGGGGAGAAGCAAGGGGCTGGATTCCCGCCGATGTTTACTCCGTACTACGATACGGAGCGGGAATGACAAAAAGAGAGAAAGAGATAATTATGACTGATACGCCGGAAAAACAAGATGAAATGCCCAAGGCTTACGAGCCGGGTAAGGTGGAGGAGAAGTGGTATAAGTTCTGGATGGATAAGGGCTATTTCACGCCGAAGATAGATAAAAAGAAAAAGCCCTTCGTCATCATTATGCCGCCGCCCAATATCACCGGCGAGCTGCACCTAGGTCACGCTCTGGAAGCCGCCCAACAGGATAGTTTGATACGCTGGCATCGCATGCTGGGCGAGCCTTCGTTATGGCTGCCGGGCGTCGACCATGCTGCTATTGCCGCCCAGGTGGTGGTGGAGAGGGAGCTGGCAAAAGAAGGAACAGACCGTCATAAGCTGGGGCGTGAAAAATTTCTGGAACGGATGTATAAATGGGTGGAGGACTGCCGCCAGACTATCATGCAGCAACATACCAAACTGGGTGTCTCCTGCGATTGGACGCGACTACGCTTTACCATGGATGAAGTTTCCACTCGGGCAGTACGCATTACCTTCAAACGCCTGTATGATAAGGGGCTGATTTACCGCGGGGAACGCATCATCAACTGGTGTCCGCGCTGCGGTACCGCGCTTTCCGACCTCGAGGTTGAACATAAAGAAGTTAAGGGGCATCTATGGTACGTACGCTACCCGATTGTAGGAGAAAATCCCTCGATTTCACTCGGGATAAAGGACAAGTATATTACCGTCGCTACCACGCGACCCGAAACGATACTCGGCGATACGGCCGTGGCGATTAATCCTAAAGATAAACGCTATAAAGGGATGGTAGGTAAGAAAGTGTTGCTGCCCGCCGTCAACCGTGAGATTCCGATTGTTGCTGATGAAACGGTAAGTATGGAGTTCGGCACGGGCGCGGTCAAAATCACTCCGGCGCACGACCCGGTGGACTTTGAAATAGCGCAAAGGCAAAACCTGCCCCAGGTTAATATCCTCAATAACGACGTGACCATGAACGAAAACGCCGGTCCGTATAAGGGCATGGATAGGTTCGCCGCCCGCAAAGCCATCCTCGCCGACCTGGAAAAATCCGGGCAGCTGGTGAAAACCGAGGACTATACTCATGCTGTGGGACACTGCGAGCGCTGCCACACTATCGTGGAACCTATTGCGAGTGAACAATGGTTCGTAAAAATCGCACCTTTAGCCAAGCCCGCCATCAAAGTAGTCAAAGACGGAGACATCACCATCCTGCCGGAGCGCTTTACTAAAGTCTACCTCAACTGGATGGAAAATATCCGTGACTGGTGCATCAGCCGACAGCTCTGGTGGGGACACCGCATACCGATTTGGTACTGTAAGGACTGCAAAGGGCTGACGGTAGCCATAGATACTCCAGAAGTTTGCACCAAGTGCGGTTCCAAGAAAATTGAGCAGGACCCCGATACCTTGGATACCTGGTTCAGCTCCGGTCTCTGGCCCCATTCCACGCTGGGCTGGCCTGACGACACAGAAGACCTGCGCTATTTTTATCCTACCTCGGTCATGAATCCCGGTTATGAAATCCTGTTTTTCTGGGTAGCGCGTATGATTATGCTAGGTATCGAGAACACCGGAAAAATACCTTTCCATACCGTCTACCTTCATGGGCTGATACGCGATGAAAAAGGCGTGAAAATGAGCAAGACCAAGGGCAACGTGGTCGACCCGCTGGACGTGATGAAGCAATATGGCACGGATGCCTTGCGGTTTGCCTTAACGACCGGCACCTCTCCCGGCAACGACTCGCGGTTGTCTTTGGAAAAAGTCGAAGCCAGCCGCAACTTCGCTAACAAACTCTGGAATGCCGCCCGCTTCGTCATCAGAAGTCTCGAAGCCGGCGTTGCCAGCGATTATACGATTAAGCAGGATAAGCTAATAACCGAAGACAGATGGATTTTATCAAGGCTGAACCGGACAATCGGCGAGGTTACTAGACTCTTAAATGAATATCAATTCGGCGAGGCACAACGGCAGACACATGACTTCCTCTGGGGCGAATACTGCGATTGGTATATCGAGTTAGCCAAGGTAAGACTGCAGGCTAACGATAATTCGCCTTTGCCGGTATTGTTACACGTTTTGGAAGTATCCTTAAGACTCCTCCATCCCTTTATGCCGTTTATTACCGAGGAACTTTGGCAGCACCTGAAGAAATATTTAAAAGATACTGCCGTCGAATCTATCATGATTACCCCGTATCCGGAAGTTAATGAGAAGCTTTTCGACCCGGCGGCGGAAAAAGAGATAGAAAGCGTCAGCGAAATCATACGCGCTATCCGTAACGCCCGCGCTCAATATAAAGTGGAAAGCACTCGCTGGATCGAGTCTAAGATATACATCGTCCCGACACAGCATGCGATGATTTCTCATTACACTGATGCGGTTAAAACGCTGGCGCGCGCCAATCCAGTAACTTTCATTAAAGGTGAGACAAAAGATACATCAAGCGATAATACGCTGGTGATATCTTTAACACAGGCTACCGTGATTATTCCTATGGCTAGCATGGTCGACCTAGAAGCGGAAAAGAAGAGGATTGAAAAAGACCTGGAACAAACACAAGCCGAAGTCAGTCGTTTGGAAGCCAGACTGAAAGACCAATCGTTCCTGACTAAGGCGCCGGCGGCGGTAGTTGAAAAAGAAAAACAGAGACTTTATACTTTGCATGAAAAACTGGAAAAACTAAAGCAACAAAAGTCTTAATCGTAGGAGGTGAGCTATGTTCTCAAAAGTATTGATACCGCTGGATGGTTCGAAACTTGGTGAGGCTGCTATACCGGTTATCGAGCAACTCATCAGCAAGATGGCTAAAGGAACAAAGATAGAGGTTATACTAATAGGGGTGATAACACTACTGCGACACTGGGTAGTAGTGGGCGAGGCAAGCGCCCCGGTTTCTTATACGGAAGAAGAGCTTAAACTCATTAAAAAGAATGTTGAAAAGTACCTGAATAAAGCCGGTGCGTCTTTAAAGAAGAAGGGCATAGCGATGCGGACGCTAGTGACCACTGGCAACGCCGCCGATGAAATCATCGAAGCCATCAATGACACTGGCGCCGATTTACTCGCCATGTCCACTCACGGCAGGTCAGGTCTGCGTAAGCTGGCGTTCGGCAGTGTTACGGATAAAGTCCTTCATCGCTCAAAAGTACCGGTTTTGGTGGTACGTGCCCCTGAAGGCACGAAGAACGATTAATATTACAATGTCATTCCCGTGAAAACGGGAATACAGTGGGGGGTATAGGGGTGGCTGGATACCGGCTGGAGTTTACCCTGTACTACGATACAGGGTCGGTATGGTTATTATTTCTTATGGCAAGCTAGAATTGGCGTCGGTGGCGAGTACTTGAGTGATTCCCTTTTGGCGCCACTGTCGTTTTAAATAGTCCAACCCCTTTTTAGTATCGCTGGCAATGCGGGCTTTCTCGTGGCGTTTGAGTCGGAATTTAAAAAGCCAATAGGTGAACTCCTTCATCTCATCAAGCGTGGTGGACTGGCTTTGCACATGGTGTTTTTCTTCGCGGAATTTCTTTAAAAGGTCTTCTTTATCCAAATCATAAATACGGTGGTAGGCTTCATCGGTGGAATGGGCTTTCAGTCCTTGCACCCATATTTCTTTTTCGATGGCTTCCTGCACGGAGAGCAATAGGGCTTCCTCGACGGTGACGCCATAAAAATAGTTGAGATACTGGCCGTACTTCTTCTCGCCGATAAGCTCCTTCACCTTTCCGGCATCCAGCTCTAGCGGTGGCACGCCATGAAAGAGAAGGTTGTCCCTCTCGCCTTCCGGCAGCCATTCGGCGACCGTCTCGCAGAGTCGCTCTGCTAAAAGCAGCCAGTCGAAAGCCTCCCCATCGATAAGATAAACGTAAGTGCGCTCGTTATAGTCCTCCGTCGCACTGGACCATAAGCCGATAGCGCCCAGGAGCGAAAGATACCAGTTCTTGCCGGAGGCGATGGACTCCTTGAGATAGCGGATAGCCTCGGCGTCAGTTGCCGATGAGGTATCGGTGGGGACTAAACGACTTTCTTCGCTGGGCATAAAAACGGTACGACCTCACTACATTCGTTTCGCTCAGTACAAGCCTCTTGGTCTCCCTCTCCGTTTACAGAGAGGGAGAGGAATTCACGGCATGTCTCTCAGGGAACTCCGCCTTGAGCTTTTCATAAAAGGCGAGTTTTCCGGTACTGACAATCTCGGTAAGCTTTTTGGTGATTGCCTCGCCGGCACCGAGGATTTCCTTAAGCCGCCCCTCCGCCACCAGGTTAGCCACCGGCTCCTTAAGCTCATTAATAGACTTTGCTACTTTTTCATAAGCTCGGATTTTAAAGATATTATCTTTCTTAAGCCTAAGCATAGCAGCGATATCGGCGAAGATAGCGGAAATTTCAGCGTTGGTCATTTTTAATTACTCAATCTTATATAGCACGTTTTACATCTGAAAACAGATCTTTCCAATGACCCTGTTTGATTCTAAATTTGGTGCCATGATTATGCCCTGTTCTAGCATCAAAATCTATGAGGACAACACCATTTTCTATACATTTTATAAAATCTTCGGATGAGAAACCAGAAAGAATGTATAATTCTTTGTAAAGGAAAAATTCGTGCCCATTTTCAACCTTACTATCGGCTACAACATAAAAACTGTTCTTTATTTTTTCACCGATTGCATATTTAAGATCCTCGATTCCCCAATATGGTTCAGGAAAAATGGACCCGAGACCTACTCTATTTTTTACTGATTTCAGCCAAGTAGCAATTTCAGGGTCACTCACATTTGTCTTAGAAGAATCAAATATAAATCTGACTTTTTGTTGGTTTTTGTCGACCAATATTGTGAATCCTCTTGAGGTATGTTCGGTTGCAGATGTAGTTGACCTAAAGCTCATCTCTGTAATTGGATATTTTTTGCCTGCTTCCTTGTGTTCCCAACCATATAGAGGAAGCAATATGTTACTTACTATTTTTGCAGCCTTAGGTGATGGTTCAATATGCTTTAGCGTCACTAAAGAACTAGAATGCGACCTTTGCCCTTTTAGTTCCCACTCTTGAGTATTTGGTAATGGTAAGTTGTTTTCTTTTATACCTAAGAGATTTTCAATAGTATTTCCTACTGCGCCATCATTACGTGTATCACGGGTTTCTTTTACACTTTTATGCCAACCTTGCTGGAATATTTCCCTAATTACGTCAATGAGTTGCTGCTTTGTATATAACTTCATTTTGGTGGTCTCCAAAAATCAAGTAGATATTCAAAAGTTACACCCATAGTTATATAATTACTTGGCCAACCAAATATACCTATTCCATTAACAACGTTTGTCCTGTCCCAAATGATAATATTCCGCAGTTCATACCCGCGTTTTCTCAATTCTTCTACCAAAGCAACATGAATAGTAATCCTTTTGTTCTCCCACCACATATCAGGCACATTTATCACACAATGACTTTTTGGACGAAGAAGCAAAAGTAGAGATTCATATATATCTCCCATGGCATTTGTGTATTCATCAAGCGCCATTATCCCAAGGTCTCTCGGGTCTTGTGAATATTGCTCAATTTTCCCCAATTGCTCGTTATTTCTTACCCTTCTAGATTTGTTTTTTCGTACCCTATTAAGGAGATTTGCATAAGGGGGGGAGGTAAATATAAGGCTTACTGTCTCTGGCTTTAAATATTCATATATATATCTAGCATCATCTTGAATAGGTAGCTGTTTTGCCTGTCCCAGTAAACTGCCCTGGGCAAGTCGTTTTGTACATAAATCAACATATTCTTTCTTAAGATCAAAGCCGACAGCATTTCTATTGATATCTTTTGCCGCTACTAAAGTAGTACCACTACCAACAAATGGATCAAGAACAAGCTCACCTTCATGAGAGAATAGCTCAATAATTTTCTTTGCTAATGAAATAGGAAAAGTTGCTGGATGTATTTTCTTATCACGAATATCACGCGACTCATACCTAAACTGCCAGACTCCGAGTTGACTCTTCATCCATTCTTTAGGGATCATACAGTTTATATGAGTTGGTGCACAATCGCATGTCCTTTGATATCCAATATCCAGTTTTGTCCTACTTGGCGCATCGATTGTAACAACCATTTCAATTACTCCCTATATTTTAGTTACTTCCCATGGCAGTGCTTATATTTCTTGCCGGAGCCGCAGGGGCAGGGGTCGTTACGGCCGACCTTTTTATTGCCGGAGACGGTGGGTTTACTATCGCCCGAGGAGCCCATGTTCGCTTGAGCCATCGGGGAGACAGGAGCTTGAGCGCCGCGTTCCACCAGGTTCACGTGGAAGATAACGTTAGCCGTCTCATGCTGGATATTCTCTTTCAGCTCTCCAAACTTCTGGTGACCTGATATTTTATACGCATCAGCCGATTTCATTTGACGCAAAGTCTGCCAACCTGCCTGGAGTCGCTCGTGCTCCATCGCCGTGAGGTGCTCTATCCAGAGTTTATCGATTATCTGGAGCATGACCAGCCGCTCGAGCAGTCGCGATTTTTCGGGTCCCAGTTGTTTTTCGCGCTCTTCATAAAGCTTAATCGCTATTTCATCAAACTTTTGCTCGATGTCTTTTTCACCCATGCCATTAAAGGCTTGGTCATTCATTTCACGCGGAAGGGGCATCAGGCGGCTGACGTCCTTTAAGAGACCAGCGATATTGCCGTCCTCGCCGAACTCGCCGCGGGGATGAGAGCCGATAATGTACCCGATTTCCTTATGCACCATATCCAGGATGTTGCTCTTTAGATCGAAGCCAGAGAGGATTTTATTTCTTTCCTTATAGATAAGGTCGCGGTGAGTGTTGACCACATCATCGTACTCGACGAGGTTTTTACGAACATCGAAGTGATAGCCCTCGACGCGTTTCTGCACGTCGGTAATCATATTAGTAACAATTTTATTTTCGATGGGGGTTTCTTCATCCATGCCTACCCAGCCCAGAACAGTCTTCAGGCGGTCGCCCCCGAAGCGGCGCATAATATCGTCCTCAAGCGAGATATAAAAACGCGATTCACCGGGATCGCCCTGACGACCGGCACGACCGCGCAGCTGGTTATCGATACGGCGGGCTTCATGCCGTTCTGTGCCGACGATGTGAAGTCCTCCCAACTCGATTATTTTATCATGGGCTTTTTGCCAGTCTTCCAGTTCTTTTTCGTATCTCTTCAGCGCTTCTGCGTCCCCGTCTTCCGGCTTCTCCGGCTGGCGCCCTCCCAGCACGATATCCACACCGCGACCAGCCATGTTGGTTGCCACGGTGACCATCCCCGTCTTGCCGGCATAAGCCACGATTTCACCTTCGCGGGTATGTTCTTTGGCGTTAAGCACCTGGCAATTTATACCCTGCCGCTTGAGTATACCGCTTAAAAGTTCTGATTTTTCGATAGATACTGTACCAATCAGGACAGGTATGCCTTTTTCATGAAGCTCTTTAATGTCTTTGGCTATGGCGCGGAACTTGCCGGCTTCGGTTTTATAAATAAGGTCGGACAGGTCTTCCCGTATCATGGGTTCGTTGGTGGGAATCTCGGTGACTTCCAGTTTATAAATCTTAAAAAATTCTTCTGCTTCGGTAGAGGCAGTGCCGGTCATGCCTGCCAGTTTTTCATACATACGGAAATAATTCTGGATGGTGATGGTGGCATAGGTAAGCGACTCACGCTGAACTCTAACATGCTCTTTAGCTTCGATAGCCTGGTGCAGACCCTCTGAATAGCGTCGACCGTACATTTTGCGTCCGGTGAATTCATCGACGATTACTATTTCATTATTTTCCACCACATACTGGCGGTCTTTATGGAATAACGCATGGGCGTTTAAAGCCTGGCGGAAAGCCATCTGAATATCATTAAGTTTTCTGGCTTCTTGTATACTTACGTCATGGCTTTCTTGAACAGTCTCGCCGCCGAAAAGCTCCTCCGCTCTCATGCGGAAAGCCCGCGCTATTTTTTCCTGACCTCGCGTTGTAGGTTCAACATAGTGTTCCTTCTCATAAGCCACGTAGTCGACTTGCTGTTTTAGATTTTCCAACTCCCCTTTATCCTGGTCGAACCGAGGCTTGGGTTCATAAGGCAGAACCTTACCATTCATACGGCTGACGACGTCATTGACGGCTTTATAAAGCTGCCCCGTATCTTCGGCTGGGCCGCTGATGATGAGAGGAGTGCGGGCTTCATCGATTAAAAGGTTATCCACCTCATCGACGATGGCGTAATACAGAGGACGCTGGACGCGCTTCGATAGTTCAACAACCATGTTATCTCTTAAATAGTCGAAACCAAATTCGGCGGAAGTGCCATAAATGATATCGGCTTGATAGGCTTCCTGGCGGGAGATGGGACGGAAATGGCGCCAGATATCCTTTTCTTTGCCGGAGTCGAAGGAGGGGTTGTAAAGGCGGGCAGGTGTATGCTCATCGGGTGACTGCATGGGGTAGATACTGGAGACGCTAACTCCGAGGGCGTGGTAAATAGGCCCCATCCAGTAGGGGTCGCGCCGCGCCAGATAATCGTTAACAGTGACGAGATGAACACCACGACCGGTTAAGGAATTGAGGTAGAGGGGGAGGGTGGCGACCAGTGTTTTACCTTCACCGGTTTTCATTTCGGCTATTTTGCCCTGGTGCAAAGCCACGCCGCCGATTAGCTGTACATCATAATGTCGCTGTCCGATGGTGCGATGAGCGGCTTCACGGACTGCGGCAAAAGCCTCGGGGAGGATTTCTTCTAAAGCGTCTTTTTCCAGTTTCTGACGCTCTTTTTCAATCTGTTTTATCTTATCTTCAACGCGCTTAAGCTCTTTATCCGCTTCATCTTTTTCAATATCCCAGGTAGCGCTGGTGGCATGTTGCCTTGCCTCATCCAGTTCTTGCTGTGCGGCTTCGAGTTTGGGCGTAATGCTACGAGTAGCCTCAGCTATTTGGCCCTTAAATTCAGCGGTTTTGGCTTTAAGGTCCTCATCGGCGAGTGCCTGATACTTCGGCTCAAGCGAATTTATACCATCAACATAAGGCTGGAGGCGTTTAACTTCTTTTTCGTTAGAATCGAATAAACTGCCGAATAATTTAACCATCACCTTTACTCACAATTAATTCTTTAGCTTTTTTCGCTAGAGATTCTAGAACCATGACTTTTACCTCGCCCATACCATCCATGGTTAAAACATGGACGGAGGGGGCAGCATTAGACCTTAAAAAACAGGGGATATGAAAACTTTCCAGCAGGCTTTTGATAACCTGCGCTTCCATGCTGTTGTTGGCATGGTAAACTTCCACCATTTTTTCGTTACTTTTCAAACATGGCTCCCACGGACTGGCCGGTGTGAATGCGTTTGATGGCCTCACCCAGCAGCGGCGCGATGGAGATTATCTTTAGTTTCGCGAGTCTCTTATTGGCGGGTATCGGCACGGAATCGGTAACCACGACCTCTTTAACCTCGCATTTTTTAAGGTTAGCGATGGCATCGTCGGAGAGGATAGCGTGGGTGGAGCAGGCGTAGATATCCTTGGCGCCGCGTTTCTTTAACGCTTCGACGACGCTAAGCAGCGAGCCGGCTGTATTTATTTCTTCATCAACAATGAGGGCGGACTTGCCCTGTACATCGCCGATAACGTTAAGCAACTCGGCTTTATCTTTGTTCCCGACACGCCTTTTTTCCATGATAGCCAGGGGTTTCTTCATCCAGGAGGCGATATCTCTAGCCTGCTTGGTAATGCCGAAATCAGTAGCGACTACTACCAACTTATTTATTTCTTTCTTTTTAAAATAGTCGGTCAACAGGTGAAAAGCGGTAAGCTCATCGACAGGGATACTGAAGAACCCCTGAATCTGGGCTTTATGCAGGTCGACGGTAAGGACGCGGTTAGAGCCAGCCACGGTAAGCAGGTCGGCTATCAGGCGGGCGGTAATGGGGACGCGGGGCTGGTCTTTTTTATCCGAACGCCCGTAAGCGTAATAGGGAATAACGGCGGTAATCCGGTGGGCGGAGGCGCGCTTCATGGCGTCGATCATAATGAGGAGCTCCATCAAATGGCTGTTAACCGGCGATGATATGGGCTGGACGATAAAAACATCCCGTTCTCTCACGTTTTCCAGGATACGGACGAAGGTGTTTTCGTTGCTGAACTCCATGACCTCGCAGTTGCCTAGGTGTATACCAAGATAATTTGCTATCTCCTTAGCCAGTTTGGGATGAGCATTGCCGGTAAAGACCTTGAGTTTGTCGTTCATGAAAAATCTCCTCTTAAACCAAGCTTTTCCGCATTCTTATTATAGCACTAAATAGAGGCAAGCTCACGTATAAATAATGAATTAATAGGAGAAAAAATTTTAAGGTTTTACCTATATTAATATATCTCGTAGGGTTTTAAGGTTGACGACGTCTTCCTTATTATATTCACAGAGCTTGTTCAGGGCGTCCAGGTCGAAAGAGTCAACGTATTGCCACCAGAGTTTAACGGCTTCCCGACCGTTCATATCCGGCAGATTGCGATTAATACCAAGCTGAACTTCAACCCCCTTTAACCCCCCGTGCAGGTTCTTGCTCCAGCAGTCGTACATCAAATCGCGGTGGGGAAAAAGGGCGGCTAAATCGAGGCCGAACTGCGACCTAATAAAAGGTAAATCGAAGCGACTGCCGTTATAGGAATAAATGACTTCCACGCCTTCGAGAGCTTCTAAAATGGCATCGGCGGTAATATCATTACCAACAAACTGAACGAAATCAGTCTCTTCGCCGCGGCAGATATAAATGCCGACCACAGTAATTTCACTGGCGCCGTAAATAAGTCCAGTGGTTTCGATATCGATATAGGCTTCGACTCTATTTTGCATCGCAAACTATCTACTTAATAACTCATGCGAATTTTTAAACCGCGACCATGCAGGTATTGTTTAAGCTGTTTACAGGTGTATTCGCCGTAATGCACGATAGAAGCCACCAGTGCGGCGTCGGCATGACCTTCGGTGAGTACGTCGTAAAGATGCTCTGGCTTGCCCGCCCCACCCGAGGCGATGACCGGTATACCAACGGCGTCGGCAATCATCCGCGTTAGCTTAAGCTCATAGCCTTCTTTCGTGCCGTCGGCGTCGATAGAATTGATAACTAGCTCGCCTGCCCCAAGTCGTTCCCCCTCTTTTGCCCACCACAAGGCGTCGATGCCGGTGGGTGTCACACCATCGTTAATGACGATTTCGTAGCCGGAGGGAATTTTAGGGGTGGTGCTTACACGTCGGATATCCATTGAAAGTACCGTACTCTGGGAGCCGATGGAGTTGGCAATTTCTTTTATCAGCTTCTTGCGCTTGACGGCGGCGGTGTTGACATTCACCTTTTCCGCTCCGGCTTCGCGTAATTTCGTGGCATCATCTACGGAGCGTATGCCGCCGCCGACGGAAAAAGGGATGAAAATTTGCGAGGCGGCTTTTTCCACCAGGTCGATAATGATGTTTCGGTCTTCCCGTGAGGCGGAAATATCGTAAAAAACAATCTCGTCGGCGCCGTCTTGGTAGTACTGGCGGGCTTTAACGACGGGGTCGCCGATATCTTTCGTGTCAATAAAACGGACGCTTTTAGCCAGCTTATTGCCGCGGACATCGAGGCAAACAATTAAGCGTTTACTTAGCATGTTTATTTCCCCTCCCACCCCTTAAACCTCTCTAATAACTCCAGTCCCAAACGCCCGCTTTTTTCCGGGTGGAATTGGGTGGCGAAAAGGTTTTTGTATCCTAACGCGCAGCAAAAATCGCCGCCATAGTCAGCAACGGCGTAAATGTTTGGCTTATCCGATGGATTGGGATAATAGGAGTGGACGAAGTAAAATTCATCGCCTGGCTTAATCCCTTTCAGTAAGGGGTGGGGTTTAACCACCTTAACCTCGTTCCAGCCCATGTGAGGTATCTTAAACGATTTATTCTTAAGCTTAAAACGGACGGTTTTGCCCGGCACTACGCCGAGGCATTTTGTCGGTCCTTCCTCGGAAATTTCGAGGACGATTTGGGCACCGAGGCAGATGCCTAATATCGGGACGCCGGACTTAAAAGCATCTTTAATGGCTTTATCGAGTCCCATCTTTTTTAAGTATTTCATGGCGCTGGGCGCCGCGCCGACGCCTGGAAAAATTATCTTATTTGCGTTAGCCACGAGCTTGGGGTCGCTGGTGATAATGGCGTCAGCACCCACCTCTTTACAGGCGCGCAGGACGCTCCTGATATTGCCCGCATTATAATCAATAATGGTTATCATTTTAGTTCTTCAGCAAGTTTTAAAGCATACTGGTCGGTCATGCCGGCGATATAGTCCACTACTCCTCGTTCTGTCGTATCGGCGTGAAGGCGGTACTCCGCCGGTAGTTTTTCCGCGTGTTTGTTAAAATATTTCCAAAGAAATACAACCACTTTTTTAGCATTAGTAGCTTCGGCACGTTCTGTTCTCGGTGTATAAACCCGCGTGAAAAGAAAGTCGCGTAATTTTTCAGCGGCAGCAAGCACCGCGTGACTCATCTTTATTGCCGATCGCTCTTTAATTATATCACTTACACGTACATTCCAAGAACTTTTAACGATGTCGCTGACCATGGTGTTGATACGCTGCGAGTGAGAGTTACCGAGTACTTTAATAGCTTCATGTGGTAAATCTTTTTCAGTAAGAATGCCTGCTCGAACAGCGTCGCCGATATCGTGGTTGATATAAGCCACCATGTCCGAGATTTTAACGACTTCTCCTTCTAGAGTGCCTACCTCGCCCCAATCTTTACCGAGGACGGCTGTTTGCGACTTTGAGTGATTGATGATGCCGTCCCGCACCTCCCAGGTTAAATTGAGTCCCTGACCATCTTTTTCCAGCAAGTCGACGATACGCAGACTCTGCTCGTTGTGGCGGAAGCCTTCGCTATAAAGTTCGTTTAAAATATCCTCCCCCCAATGTCCGAACGGCGTATGACCCAGGTCATGTCCCAGGGCGATGGCTTCGGTCAGGTCTTCATTCAGGTTCAATGCCCGGGTAATGGTACGGGCGATTTGCGATACTTCCAGCGTGTGGGTGAGACGGGTAACATAATGGTCGCCGAGAGGAGCGATAAAAACCTGCGTCTTGTGCTTCAAACGCCGAAAGGACATGCAATGGATAATGCGGTCGCGGTCGCGCTGGAAGCAGGTGCGGATGGGGTCCGGGTCTTCAGGACGCTGTCTGCCTTTGGATAGCCGGCTTTTTGTGGCAAGTGGAGAGAGGTTTTCTTCCTTCTCTTCGGTAAACTGGCGGACGTTTAGTTTTTCTATCACTTTCGATATGCTATACCACCAATCATAAAAAGGCAATCAAAATAAACAGGGGCGGATTTTTAAGTCCGCCCCTATATTAGCGTAAACAACCATAATGTCTATTTGATACCCAGCTTTTTTTCGGCTTCGGCGATAATGTCGCGGGTGATGTCAATCATGTCCGGGCTGACGCTGATGCTTGTGCAGCCCCATTCCACTAGCTTTTGGGTGATTTCTGGATAGACGCTGGGCGCCTGACCGCAAATGGAACAGGTGACGCCCAATTGTTTGCATGTCTTAACCACTTTCTCGATGGAAATCATTACCGCTTCGTTGCGCTCGTCAAAACTGGCGGCGAGCTTGGCGCTATCTCTATCGATACCGAGCGTTAGCTGGGTCAGGTCATTAGAGCCGATGGATATGCCATCGATGCCCGTGGCGATGAATTTCTCTAGTAAAATAACGTTAGAGGGCACTTCGCACATCATCCAGAGCTTAAATGTCGGCGAACGCTTAAGTCCTTCCTCTTCCATGATTTTAATTGTGCCTGCCATTTCTTTAACCGTTCGTACGAAAGGAATCATTACCCAGAGGTTATCGTATTTTTCCCTCACTTTTTTAATGGCGTCAAGTTCTAGTTTGAAGGTGGCGATATCCGTAATGTATCGTGAAGCACCTCGGTAACCAATCATCGGGTTTTCCTCATCCTGTTCGTACTTATCGCCGCCCTTGAGGGCTTTATATTCATTGGATTTGAAATCATTGGTGCGGTAGACCACCTGGCGGGGATGAAAGGCTTTGGCGAATTTGGTAAGGCCGACGGCCAGTTTATTCACGAACTCCTGTCCGCGTCCCTGTTCAATCATATAGCTGGGGTGCTCGCCGATTTCGGCGACCATGAACTCAGCGCGTAAGAGACCAATGCCGTCGACATCTCTCATGGCGATGCGGTCGACGATTTCCGGCTGGGCTAGATTAGCCAGGAGTTTGGTCTTGGTTTTGACCTCGCCGCGGGCGCGTATTTTAAAATCGGTCTTAACCTCTATCTTGCCGGGGTAGACCTTACCATTACTGCCGTCTACGGTAATAATCTGCCCGTCCTTAAGTGTAGCAGTGGCTTTTTCACAGCCCACGACGCAGGGTATGCCCAGCTCGCGGCTGACTATGGCAGCGTGGGCCGTTCTACCGCCGCGGTCGGTGACGATAGCTGCGGCGCGCTTCATGGCGGGGACGAAGTCCGGCGTCGTCATTTCCGCTACCAGGATATCGCCTTCGAGCACTTTATCAATCTGAGAGGGGTCGGGGACAATTTTAACAGGACCGGAAGCGACACCTGGACTGGCAGCCGCGCCAGATAAAAGCACTGGGGCGTCGATATCATGTGAGGTTACTTTACTTTTATTCATGGTGGTTACGGGGCGGGTCTGGACGATATAAATTTTACCGCCTTGTTTAGCCCACTCCACGTCTTGTGGGTGGTCGTAATGCTTTTCTAACGTTTTACCTATTTTAGCCAGAAAGAGGATATCATCATCGGTGATTTTTTGTTTTTCCTGTTCTTCTTTGGTCAGGATAACTTTTTTATTTTCATCTTTGCCGTGGGCGCCGGCTTCTTTGACCAGTTTCCATTCCTGTTTCTTAATTTCCTTGGAAAGGATTTTCACGCCTTTTTTATCGACCGTATAATGGTCAGGGGTGACGTCCCCGGAGACAATCATTTCACCGAGACCGAGCACAGCTTCGATGGTGATTTTTTCTTTATCGCTGGTGGTAGGCTCGATTGTGAACATGACGCCGGAGGATTCCGACTGCACCATACGTTGCACCGGCACCGCGATACCGACCTTAAAATGCTCGAAACCCTGCTCCTGCCTGTAGAAGATAGCGCGAGCGCCGAAGAGCGAAGCCCAGCAGTCCTGCACGGCTTTGACGACGTCCTTTTCTCCTTGGATATTGAGGAAAGTTGCCTGCTGCCCGGCGAACGATGCTTCCGGCAGGTCTTCGGCTGTGGCAGAGGAACGCACTGCTACCAGCCCTTTACCCATTTTTACGTATGCCTGCTCGATGGCTTTGGCGGTTTCTTTGGGCATCGGGGCATCGGTAATGAGTTTTTGTACTTTGAGGGCAACTTCCTGGAGCTGTTTGCTGTTTTGAATGTTAAGGGGGTCGAGGAGGGATTTGATTTTGTCATGAAGGTTGGCTTTTTCGATGAAATCGTAGTAGGCAGAGGCGGTGACGATAAATCCGGGTGGTACGGGGATGCCGGCATTAGTCATTTCGCCGAGATTAGCCCCTTTACCCCCCACAAGTGGTATATCTTTCTTGGTAACTTCGGTGAACCAGACTACCGCCTTGGAACTCTGTCGCATACGTTGTCCTCCGTTATTACTTAGGGATTGGTACAAGGCAGGGTGATGATTCATTATAGCAATTTTATTCATGGTCTTTCAACCTCACCTTTTAAAAAATGAGCTAGCGTTGACATTATGGGGACGGGTGATAAAAGGGACAATCAAGTAGTCCCTAGATTGTTTAACATAGAACACCAATTTTCTTCGTAAAAGCAGGTTTAGGACAAAATTTTTATGAATTTTTTATTTGACAGGGCTGATATTTCGGGTTTAGAATTAAAATTACCGAGGTAATAAGGGGTAAGGGAGGTCTGCCTATGATTGAAATGACAATTGATAGTATCCGAGTCAGCCTGATGAACTACCAGCGCGTGGTAATTCTCAAGGAGAAAGTATCAGACCGTTATTTGCCTATCTGGATAGGTCCGGCCGAGGCAGACGCGATTGCCGTCAAACTCCAGGGAGTGGCCGTGCCCCGCCCTTTAACCCACGACCTGCTGAACTCGGTTATCGATACTCTGGGTGGCGTGGTCAACTCCATCGTCGTCAACGACCTTAAAAATGATACCTTTTTCGCTAAAGTAATCATCGATACGTCCGGTAAGCAGATGGAAGTCGACTCCCGTCCCAGTGACGCTCTTGCCCTCGCGGTGAGAACAGGCGTGCCCATCTATGCCGACGAATCGGTACTGGATAAAGCCGGTATCCTGCTGGACGGCGAAACGGGTAAACCTATCTTCGACGAGAGGGAGTTGCCTGAAGGCAAAGTCGCCAAGGTCACTGATGAAGATATGAAAAAGAAGATGTCTGCCTTCTACGACTTCATCAATACGCTTGATTTAGACGATTTTGACAAACGCAAATCCTAGCTGATAGTTAAAATATTTGGTTTTTAAGAGCCCCGAGTATTTCGGGGCTCTTTTGATTTGACATTAACGCGGTGTGATGATAATATTTTTACACCTTTCAAAATAAATAACATGGAGGATTGACATGGCTATCGACGGCACCTATAAAATTGAGATTGACACCCCGATGGGAAAACAGGAAGCTACAATGACTTTTAAGACAGCCGGTGATAAAGTCAGCGGTTCGGCGGAAAGCATGATGGGCAAGAGCGACTTTACCGGTACAGTCAGCGGTGATACCGTAAAATTCAAACAAGATATATCCAGTCCGATGGGGCAGATGGTATTGGAATATACCGGCACAGTAACGGGCGATAATATCGCTGGAGAGGTTAAAGCCGGTAATTTCGGCTCGTCCCCGTTCAAAGGTAAGAGAGTATAAATTTTACTTTGCTATTCATCGTAATAACATAGTAGCGGTATAGTGAAGCATATTTGGCTTGGCTATTTAGTACGACTATGAAAGTAACGTACATTCATTTTTCCAAATGTCTGCGTTTTTAAAGCATCCTTCAGACTTTGACCCTTGACGCTAGATTCTGCTATGATACTTCTGTATTAGATACAGCGAGGTCGGTATGGATAAGTGGATACCGGCGTTAAGGCTGACAGGTATTGGTTTTTACATCGTTATCTGCATCGTGGGGTGTACGTTTGTCGGTTGGTGGCTGGGTGATAAAAAGCCAATTTTCATTATTGTGGGCTTGGTCGTGGGTTTAATACTAGCTGTTTACGGGGTCTACCAAATGGTTCGCGGTGTTATCAATGAGCAGAAAAATAAGGGGAACAGCTAATGACTAATTCAAAGAAACGCGGTTTCCTGGGCTGTTCTTTCCCTATATTAGTTATCATTGGCATTATTGCTCTAGCTATATTCATCATCGGTTTTCTGGCGGGTCCCATCGGGCAGGGCATAATGGAACGATTAGGCATCCATATTGAGTTTCCTTCCTGGCTGGTGGTGGCACAACCGGAAATCAAACTGGCGGCGCCGCACCTTTTCACGATAGGTGGCTTTCCTATTACCAATACCATGCTCGCTGGCTGGATAACGGTGATTGTCCTTGTTCTCGGCAGCTGGCTGATAACCCGCCGTATGAAGCTGGTTCCCGGCAAAGCACAAATGGTCTTCGAATTTGCCCTCGGTTGGGTTTACAACCTTTGTGAAAGCGTTGCCGGTAAAGAAAACGGACGTAAATTCTTCCCGGTGGTTTGCACCATTTTTCTCTTCGTGGCTTTTAACGCCTGGTTAAGCCTGATTCCCGGCTATGGCTCTATTTTAATCAATACTGGCGGCGGCGAGCATGAGTTATTACGCGGGGCTAATACCGACCTGAATACCCCGCTGGCTTTAGCCATTGTCTCTTTTGTCTTTGTAACTTATTTCGGACTTCGCTCGCTCGGAACCGGCTGGATAAAGCAGTATTTCAATATCGGGCCGCTTTTTAAGAGCATCGGCAAGATTTTTAAAGGCAAATTTAACTTCATGGAAATTTTTACCAGCTTGATTAACATCTTCGTAGGCGGACTGGAGTTCGTGAGTATGTTAATCCGCCTTGTAAGTTTTACCTTCCGTCTCTTTGGCAATATGACAGCCGGTGAGATATTAGTACTTATTATTGCCTTCTTGCTCCCGATGGCATTTAGTTGGTTGGTTTATGGCTTTGAATTACTCATTGGTTTCGTACAGGCTCTCGTCTTCGGTATGTTAACTCTTGTCTTCGCCAGTATGGCGGTAACTAAACATGAAACTGAGTCGCATTAAGACTTTGAAGTAAATAATTATTAATTAAGGAGGGAACTATAAATGGATGCAGAAAGTATGAAGATGCTAGCTGTTGGTCTGGTGTTGGGTCTGGGAGCATTGGGACCTGGCATTGGCATCGGTATTATCGGCTATGGCGCGATGCAGGGTTTGGCGCGTAATCCCGAGGCAAGAGGTCCCATCTTTACCAACATGATATTTGCCGTTGCCATGGCAGAAGCTATCGCTATTTACGCTTTAATTGTAGCCATCATGCTTGGTTTCGTGTTCTAGGTTGCGAAATAGGTATTATTGGGGGTAAATATGGAAAATGAAGGATTACCTAATTTCATATCGATTATCATCGGCGCGGTAATCGTCGGCATTCTGGTCTTTGCCGGAATCATCCTACATGCCGTCATAACGATGCCGAAAGGATAAAAACTCCGTTACGATAATCAACCAAGGGGGTTCATATGGGTGGAATATCTGAATTGGGCATAAACTGGGGAGTGCTTATAACGCAGATAGTCACTTTCGTTATCTTGCTGGTGCTGCTGCGCTTCGTTGCTTACAAACCTTTAATGCGTATGCTTGATGAACGCTCCAACAAGGTCAAAGACAGCCTGGAACAAGCCGAATCTGTGATGAAACAATCGGCGAAAACGGAAGAAGAGCTGAAAAAACAGCTGGAGCAAGCCAGTCGCGAAGGACAGGAAAGGATCGCCCGCGCGATGAAGGCAGGCGAGGAAATCAAGTTAGAAGCGGAGGAAGACGCTAAACGAGAAACGGAAAAGCTCATCCTCAAAGCGCGCACAGAAATTAAGCAGGAACGCGACTCAGCTGTTGAGGATGTACGCCGTGAGTTCGCGGACTTAACGGTGCTGGCGGCGGGCAAGGTTATCGAAAAATCACTGGATAAAGAAGAACACCGCGAGCTTATCGAGAAAGTATTGGAAGAAAGCACTTCTATGAAGAAGGAGTAATACTAATGTCATTCTTAGGGAGCCCCTCGTTTACCCTCGGGGTAAATTCCGCGACCGAAGAATCTGTGAATGGTTACGGATCTTTCGCAACGCTCAAGATGACATTGTTGTAATAGGTATAACGTATGACGAAAAAGGCAAATGAACGGCGCTACGCTCAAGCGGTATTTGAAATAGCGCTGGAGAAAAACGAACTGGAACGATGGCAGACCGACCTGCAGAAGGTTGTGGATGTTATTAGTGAAGGTGATTTATTTGCCGCGTTAGAAAGCCCTAAAATAAAGCTTGAGGATAAATCGCGTTTTCTAAAAGAACGATTGGGCAAGATCAATCCTTTGGTGATAAACCTTGCCTTGCTTTTAATATCTCGCTCGGCTATCGGCATCATCAGTGAAGTCGCTCAAGAATATAAACGTTTGCTGAATATCCATCGTGGCATAAAAACAGCCGACATTATCACGGCTGTTCCTATTGATGAAGTCGAGAAAAATAAACTGGCAACTAAGCTGGGTGAGATGATGGATGCCAAGATAGAAATATCGGCACAAGTTGACCCGGCTATTTTGGGCGGAATGGTCGTCAGAGTAGACGGCAAACTGCTCGACGGCAGCACTAGCGGTAAATTATTAGCTTTGAAAAAGGTATTGGAGGTTGGGGGGAGGAAGCGCTAAAAGGAGGCAACGCCTATGCCAAAACGGGGCGAAGATATCGTTAAAATAATAAAAGAGCAAATTTATGAGTTTGGTACGGCAGTAACCATGGTGGATGTCGGCACTGTTATTGAGGTTGGTGACGGCATAGCTAGAATTCATGGTCTGGCATCGGCTAAGTATAATGAACTATTACAGTTCCCGAATGATATTATCGGCATCGCCTTAAACCTTGAAGAGGATAGCGTCTCTGCTGTTATTTTAGGCGACTATAGCGGCATTAAAGAAGGCGACGAGGTCAAGTGCACCGGGCGCATTGCCGAAGTGCCTGTGGGTGAAGCCATGATGGGTCGTGTTGTCGACCCGCTCGGTCGTCCTCTGGACGGCAAAGGAGCCATAAAGACGGAAAAAACCCGCCCCATCGAGCGTGTTGCTCCTAACGTCGTTTTGCGCGCCCCGGTGGATACGCCGGTGCAAACTGGCATAAAAGCGGTTGATAGCATGTTCCCCATCGGCAGGGGACAACGTGAACTAATCATCGGCGACCGTTCTACTGGTAAAACCGCCATCGCTTTAGATGCTATCATCAATCAAAAAGGCGGCGACTTAATCTGTATTTATGTGGCTATCGGCCAGAAGAATTCGCAGGTGGCGCGAGTGGTGGCTACTTTAAATAATTACGATGCCATGGAGCATACCATCGTCGTTACCGCCAGCGCGTCGGAGTCGGTGGCTTTACAATATTTGGCGCCATACGCCGGCTGCGCCATGGGCGAGGAGTTCATGGAGCAGGGCAAGGATGTCTTGATTATTTTCGATGACCTTTCCAAGCACGCCTGGGCTTATCGCCAGCTTTCACTGCTCTTAAGACGTCCCCCGGGTCGCGAGGCTTACCCCGGCGATGTTTTTTACCTACACAGCCGCTTGCTGGAGAGGGCAGCCAAATATGATAAAGAGTACGGCGGTGGTTCGATGACGGCGCTGCCGATTATCGAGACGCAGGCAGGCGATGTTTCTGCCTATATCCCCACCAACGTTATTTCCATCACCGACGGCCAGCTTTACGTGGAGTCGGACCTGTTTAACGCCGGTATTAAACCTGCCTTGAACGTGGGCATCTCCGTTTCGCGTGTGGGCAGTAAAGCCCAGACTGCCGCGATGAAAAAAGTGGCGAGCCGACTTAAGCTGGATATGGGACAGTACCGCGCCGTGGCGGCTTTCGCCCAGTTTGGCACTACCGAACTCGATAAAGCTACGCGTGACCAGCTGGAACGCGGCGAGCATATCCAGGAAGTCTTAAAACAGGGGCAGTTCGTCCCCGTATCGCTGGAGAGACAGGTAATGATTCTTTATGCCGTCACCAACGGCTATTTAGACGATATCCCGCTGGACAAAGTCGCCGCCTTTGAGAGCGATTTCTACCGGTACATTGAAGCCAGTTATAAAGATGTCGGCGCGTCCATCGCCAAAACCAAAGACCTGACCGCCGACACTGAAGAAAAACTAAAGAAAGCCGTCACAGAATTTAAACAGGGGTTTGTTAAATAACATGTCATTGCGAGGAGCGAAGCGACGTGGCAATCTCATCGTATGAACCTCCCTGATGACAGAAAGCAGAAAGTTATGAAAGAAAAAGAAATGGCTTATTGCGGTATCGTGTGTGCTGAATGCGGCGCATATATCGCCACTATGAAAAACGATGATAAACTGCGACAGGCGCAGGCGGAGAAGTGGGCTAAACAATATAATATACCCATTATGAAAGCCTCTGATGTTAACTGCACCGGCTGTGATTCCAAAGGTGTTAGAATGGGTCATTGCGCCGTGTGCCAGATACGCACGTGCGCTAAAGAAAAAGGCTTGAAAAACTGCGGGTATTGTTTAAACTACCCGTGTGCCCAACTAGAGTTCGTTATTAAGCACTATCCAGTCGCCAGAGAGAGATTAGACGCTATAAAGAAGGGGAAGAAGTAACCCATGCCGGATATTCGTAAGGTAAAGCGCCGTATTAAGGGCGTCCGGAACATCGCCAAGATAACTCGGGCGATGGAGATGATTGCTGCCTCCAAGATGAAAAAGGCGCAGGAGCAGGGTTTACAGGGGCGGCCTTACGCCGAAAAAATCGAACAGGTCATTGCCGACCTGGCGGCGCTACCGGATATCGGTTTACAGCACCCGCTCTTGCAGCGTCGGGAGATAAAGAAAATCGCCGTCGTGCACATCACCCCAAATAGGGGACTTTGCGGTGGACTTAACGCTAACCTGAACCGTCAGCTGGCTAATTTTATCCTCCAGCAAAAAGTGCCGGTCGAGGTAGTCGCAGTGGGACGTAAAGGACGTGATTTCTCGGTTCGCAATACCTGCAAGTTATGCGCCGAGTTTACCCAGTTGAGTGACCAGCCCAGCTATCTGGATACCCTCCCTGTCTCCAATATCGTGATTCAGGAATACACCGAGGGCATCATCGATATGGTATATATTTCTTATGCCCGTTTTATTTCCACATTGGTCCAAAAGCCTGTGATGAAGCAGCTCTTACCCGTGCAGCCGGCTCAAATCCCCGGCGGGCAAAACGTCGACTATATTTACGAGCCGGATGCGGAGGCGGTATTGGGCAGTCTGCTGCCCCGCTTCGTTGAGATGGAGATTTACCATGCAATTCTGGAATCCATCGCCAGCGAGCAATCGGCGCGTATGGTGGCGATGCGTAACGCTACCGATAGCGCTAACGAACTTATCGGTGACCTGACGCTGCTTTATAACAAGGCAAGGCAGGAAAGTATTACCCGCGAGCTTTTGGATATTATCGGTGGGGTTGTGGCTTTAGAATAATTTTAGTTAAAACGTCATTCCCGCCCCGTATCAGGGTACGGGTTCACCCTGAACGGTTCACCGTGAACGGGGTAAACTCCAGCGGGAATCCAGGGGAGGAGAAAAGGGGCGGATTCTGGCCCTCGTGCTGAACTCGGGACTCGGACAGAAGGCTCGGCCTGAAGGCTGAAGCCTTCGTCAGAATGACAGTGAAAAAGCGAGGTTGTTATGGCAAAAGGAAAAGTGGTTCAAGTGATTGGCACGGTGGTGGACGTTGAATTTCCACCGGATAAGTTACCCGCGCTTTATAATGCACTCGAAATCAAGAGTGGCAAAAACAAAATAGTGTTGGAGGTGCAAGACCACCTAGGCAATAACTGGGTAAGATGCCTCTCGCTTTCGCCGACAGATGGACTGGAACGCGGCGCGGAAGTAATTGATACCGGCTCGGCTTTAAAAGTGCCGGTGGGGAAGGAAACACTGGGCAGGCTTTTCGACGTCATGGGGACGCCGCTGGATAACCTCGGCGAAGTGAAGGCGGAAGAAAAATGGCCTATCCACCGTCTCCCTCCGTCCTTCGAAGAGCAGGAAACCCGCACCCAGGTGCTGGAAACAGGCCTTAAAGTGATTGACCTTATTGCACCGTTCACGAGGGGTGGTAAAATCGGGGCTTATGGCGGCGCCGGCGTCGGTAAGACGATTATCATTCAGGAGCTTATTCGTAATATCGCTACCGTACACGGCGGTTTTTCCGTCTTTACTGGCATCGGCGAGCGCTCCCGCGAGGGCAACGACCTCTGGCGCGAAATGAAAGAGTCCGGCGTCATCGATAAAACAGTGATGGTCTTCGGGCAGATGAACGAGCCGCCGGGTGTACGACTACGCGTTGGATTAACCGGGCTAACCATGGCGGAGTACTTCCGCGATAAAGAAGGGCAAGACGTCTTGCTCTTTATCGATAATATCTACCGCTATACCCTGGCAGGCATGGAGGTTTCGGCTTTACTGGGGCGTATGCCTTCGGCCGTTGGTTATCAACCCACACTCGCTACGGAGATGGGCGAGTTACAGGAGCGGATTACCTCCACCAAGAAAGGCTCGATTACGTCCTTCCAGGCTATATACGTGCCCGCGGATGATTATACCGACCCCGGCGTAGCGACCACCTTCGGACATCTGGACGCCGTCGTGGCACTGGAAAGGTCTATTGCCGAGCAGGGTCTTTATCCCGCCGTCGACCCCCTCACGTCAACTTCCCGCATCCTCGACCCTAATACGGTCGGTGAAGAGCATTACCGCGTCGCCCGTGAGGTACAACGTGTGCTACAGCGCTATAAGGACTTGCAGGATATCATCGCCATCCTTGGCATCGAAGAATTAAGCGAAGAAGATAAACAGAATGTGTCGAGGGCGCGCCGTATCCAACGTTTTCTGTCCCAGCCGATGTTCGTTAGCGAGGTCTTTACCGGTCGACCTGGCAAATATGTGAAGATTGCGGATACCGTACGCGGCTTTAAAGAAATTCTCGAAGGTAAATATGATGACCTGCCGGAGCAGGCTTTCTATATGGTCGGCGGCATTGAAGAAGTAGTCGAAGCCGCCAAAGCATTAGGAGCAGGAAGTAATGCCAAGTCTTAAGATAGATATCGTTACCGCCGAACGGGTGGTTTATTCGGCGGAAGCCGATGAGGTAATCGCCCCCGGCATTGAAGGGCAATTGGGCATATTACCGCATCACGCCCCGCTAATGACTACCCTACAAGTAGGCGAGTTGGTGGTGAAACGGGGTAATGAGGAAGAAAACATAGCGATTTCCGGAGGCTTTCTGGAAGTGCGACCCGACCGTGTTATCGTGTTGGCGGACCAGGCGGAACGCGCCTTAGAAATTGATGTTGACCGCGCCGCCGAGGCAAGGAAACGCGCCGAGCAACATTTAAAAGAAAAAGCGGCCGGCGTAGATACAGTTATGGCAGAGGCGGCTTTACGCAGGGCACTGGTACGACTTTCGGTGGTGGAAAAAGTTCAAAGGCGACGTAAGGTTTAATAAATATCTCCACTCATGATAAGTTTAAATATCCGCTCATGGTGAGCCTGTCGAACCATAGCCGCAAGGAATGTGTGGTGAGTTTCTGGGTTTATATTCTAAAGTGTTCCGATGGGAGTTACTACACCGGCCATACTGATGACCTTGAAACACGTATTGCACAACACCAACAACACACGATTAAGGGTTATACATCCACACGGTTGCCAGTAAAATTGGTATTTTGCGATGAATTCCCAACTCGTGATAATGCTTTTGAGAGAGAAAGACAGATAAAAGGCTGGACGCGCCGGAAAAAAGAGGCATTAATTAAAGGAGATTGGGACAAATTGGTAGAATATTCTAGAAGTCATCCTTCGACAAGCTCAGGATGAGCGGTGTTTTTTAGTTAAGCCTTCTTCATTCTTAAATATTTCAGTGCCTTCTTGGTAATTTCCTTGACCATGGCGTCTTTGCCGTCCATATAAAGCTGCCGGTCGTTATTGAGTTTCTCCGCCAGTTCCCACTTATGCTTACTTAATCTTTCCCGATCTTTTTTATGGGTTTTCATGTAGTCGCGGAAAGCAGTTTCCTTTTTCAGTTCAAAGCTATGTTTCGAGCAAACATATAGGTGGTGAAGAGGTAGAATTGATTCATCGGTTAATCTGAAGACCTCTCTGTCTTTGATACCTTGGCCACCTCGATAGTAATAGCCGCGTCCTTCCAGTAAAAGTTTCATTTCTTCCCAGCGTTCTGGCTCGATGACGATAATGATATCTATTATTGGTTTAGCTATCATGCCTGGGATGGATGTGCTGCCAACGTGCTCAATGCGGATGGACGCTTTCGCTACCTTTTCGCCGAGGAATGTTTTTATCTCCTCGAACCACTTGGGCCATTGCGGATTATATTTTTCTACCAGCGTTACGGGCATAAAGAATATCCTTATATAAAAGCCTAAAGCCCCGAGGTATTCGGGGCTTTTTTGATTGTTGTTCTTCTGTGTGCCTGTTCAATTTCCAAGGTGCAGGCGGTATTTTTTTTCAGGGAGTTTTAACTCCCCACTCCCCCTTTAAGGGTGTTGGGGGAAAAGTTACATTATTTCTAGTCTTACTCTGGTTTGGGCTTTAGCGGCTTTTACCCTAAGCAAAGTGCGCATTGCCTGGGCAATCTGGCCTTGCTTACCGATGATTCTGCCTTTGTCTTCATCAGCCACGCGTAGTTTTAGCGTGATACCCTCTTCGTTAGTCTCCTCGTCGACATTCACTGCGTCCGGGTTGTTTACGATGCTTTTGGCGATGTACGTAACTAGGTCTTTCATGCTTTCTCCTTGACCGGTTTGAATTTTTCCAGGATACCTGCCTTACCTAGTAGTCTGGCAGTGGTGCCTGTCGGCTGGGCGCCCTGTTTAAGCCAGTGCAGGGCTCTTTCTTCTTGGATATTGATGGTGGCTGGTTCGGTTCTCGGGTTATAATGCCCGATGATTTCTACGAATGCCCCGTCCCGGGGTGCCCGGCTATCAACGATGACCATTCTGTAGCTGGGTTGTCCCCTGGCTCCTGTACGGCGAAGTCTGATTTTTAGCATGAACTCCTTGATTTTCTAGTATAAAACTTTTCCGTCCCCTATTATGCACTATAACGTAATATCTGTCAATGGTGGCACATTAATATATTTAAATTACGTGTCTTTTAGCTTTAAATTTAGTCGTTTATTGCACTTTTGGCATTTTAACTTTTCTTTCGTCCGCTTGACACCCTTTCCTCTCATGTTGTATACATAGGGCGTATCTATCGATAGAAAGAAGGCTGGTATGGGTGTTTTTTCTTTTCTTAAAAAAGTATTCGCCGGGGAGAGCGCGGACGAAGAAGAATTGGATGCCGCCCGCAGGCGTCACGGCATTGTGCTGACGGGAAAGGAAAAACTGGAGGCAAGAAGACCGACGACGGAAGCCGAGCGCTTTGCCGCGGAATTTGACGTCTGGGAAGAGCTGAAGAACTACCGCTGGAATTTCTTTGTGGGTAATTGGGTGGCGCGTAAAATTCACCCCGTCGGCGAGGAGAAGGTTAAACGGGACTTGGAAAGACTCGAGAAAAAACGACAGGAAGAAGCAGAAAGGAAAAAGAGGGAGCAATAAACTCCCTCCCTGCCTTTACCCCCCCCCTTATCCCGAGTGAATGAAGTGAGTCGAGGGATTGTTTAGCTAAAGTTCTGTTAGCTTATCTATAAAAATCACCAGCGGCGCGATAACGCTTACTGCCCCCACAGAAATCAGAATTATAGCGAAGAGATTGTACCTCGTTTCGTAGCCTTTAAAAATCGAGCCGTCATAATACTGCGCTACGCCGGCGTCTTTATAGAGTTTCACCAAGCCTCGGTTGAGTTTCGCCCGCTGCTTTTTATTCTTCAAAAGCGTGAGTACGGAGTACCAGATAACAGCGACGGTAGCCAGAATGCTTATTACCATGATAATCGTGGGGGCGACATTGAAGGTCGTCTTGGTTTTTAAAGCGCCCAAAATGTTGGTTATCGAGCCGGTGGAGCTCTCGGCAAAAATCATGGCGATGGTGAAGAGTATTAACGAAACAACAATAGCGATAACGGCGATTTTGGTGTCTAGCCGGGTTGCCTGCTTAAGCTCATTACTGATTTGCTCGTGAATACGCTCTTTCATATATACCTCCTTGCGACTTTAGAGTTTGGATTATAATAGGCTTTTCTAGAGGGTTTGTCAAACGGTCTTTAATTTTCGCCGGAGAGCTATCAGTAATATGCCTGGTCCCGTGTGGACTCCCAGCGCCGGTCCCAGCTGGGCTAGCTTTATCTGGGCTTCATCAAATATAGCACCCAGGCGTCTGACCAGGGCTTGTCCTTCTTCCAGTGTAGTGTTATACACCACCGCTAAATCCTGGATTTCCGGCGTATTTTTCACATAGTCGAACAGGATGTCGATGCCCTTGACGCGACTGCGCACCCGGCCGGTCGGCGCCAGTACCCCGTCTTTAACGGTCAGCATCGGCTTCACATTCAATAACGAGCCTAATAGCGCCTGCATTTTGCCGATACGCCCGCCCAGCGCCAGGTATTTGAGTGTATCGAGGAGTCCCAGTATATGGATGCTGGGAATCATTTGCCTTACTTCTTTGGCAATCTGTTGCAGACTCCTGCCGGACTGCGCCATCTCATTGGCGGCGAGAACCAGTAACCCTAGGCCCATCGTCACTACCTGTGAGTCGATTATCTCGATGGGACATATATTGCCTACCGCTTTCTTGCCGAGTAACGCCGAGTTATAGGTGCCGCTTAGCTTACTGGTTACATGAATCGAAAGAATCCCGTCGGCGCTTTTAGCCAGCTCCTGGTAGACGTTAATAAAATCCTGCGGCGACGGCGCCGAAGTGCTGGGATGTATGGGACCGTTAATCAGCCGGCGGTAAAATTCATCCTGGCTGATGTCCACCACGTCGCGGAAGACCTCATCTCCAAAACGCAGATAGACCGGCACCACGGTAATACCGAGCGCCTTAGCTAACTGCGGTGGAATATCGGCACAGCTATCGGTAACGATTTTTATGGTCATGTCAGAAAACTCCCATCGAAAATTAGATTTGATGCGAATCGTAGATGCTACAGTATAACAAAAAAACTGGCGGGTGTAAATTAGGTTTAACAAGCGTGAGGAAAAGGATAAGAAGAAGAGGAGGTATTGGATTGCTAGTGAATGCATTCCTGCATAAAGACATTCTTGTGAAAATGACTTCAATGTACAATTACACAGATGATTTTAAATTTGGTTTAATGTATTTTTCTATTAATTTTGATAAATAATCACAATTGTTTTTTGCTGCTTTAAAATGTGATGTAAATTGTTCAAAAATTACTTCAACGTTCATTCTTGATTTGTCTGTAGCCTTATTTAAATCGTAATCCTGCGTTTGAACTGCAAAATACTCTACACGATTAGTGATGAACGTAATGCTATAATCAATTTTACTCAAAAAATTCCGGGCACTTAATCCGTAATTTTTCGAGTTGAAGTCTAAATCAGTATATTCTCTTGTCCCATCTTCCTTAATATAGTCTTCAATAAATATATCCTCAATTTTTTCTGGACAGATATTACTACATAATTCGTACAGTAGATATATTCTTTCTAACATAACCTCGGTATTTAACCCTAACTCTCTTAAATACGGAAGGAATTTCATGAAATCTTCATTATCATATTTTAGCTTTGGCATTTTCATTCTCCTTTTCTCTAATATCTACAATCATACCTTCCACATAATGTAAAATATGACCTAAGTAATTAGTAGCAAATTCATCACTCCTATAGTCCCATTGCCATGACTTCTCTGTTCTATCTACTATCTTGATTCTTCTTTCTTCGTAATATTTATGTAACAATTTTCTTATTACTTCCTGTAATTGTGTGGTTATCTGAATTTCGATATCGGTATCAACTCTGTAGGTATCCCAGTCTATTTTCGGAATTTCAAAATTATCTCTTGTATATAAGTGTACTGCATAATAACCTACTTCTCTAGCTTCAAAATAACAACTAAAATCCTTGTTATTTCCTTCACATAATAATTTTATCTTTTGTACTAAAAAATCAACACCGTCGAGATATTTAACTACCAATGTTGTTCTTAAAATATCATTTATATATAAGTACCAATTTTCTGGAAGAATCCATCCTGTGATTGGTGGGTTTGGATAGTTTTCATTCTCTATTATATTTTTTCTATATGTTTTTTCAATGATAGATTTAAATGGTTTTGTTGATATTTCGGGAGTATTCATATCTTGAAACAAATGATATTGTTTATCTATTAGGTATTCGTCATTATATTCACTAATATTTTTAACCAGTTGTTTCCAAAAATCCGAGATAATGAATTGTTGCTTCATTTTTTCTGTGACAGATTCGTAATGGTTCTTGATTTTATCAGATAAATCAATTTTATGGTTTTCTTTTAACCATTTTTTGTATTCAGTTATATCCTTTGGTTTTTCTTCCACAACATTCACCTATTAATACCAAATTCACCAAAGGTAAATAGCATTCCGTCTAGCTAGATTATCAAAGTGGATTATAAACCTTTAATCCGACTATATCAAGATTATTTCCTCCTCTTCTCCACCGCATCCCGGTATATCTTCGCCAAGCCCTTGCTGTGCTGCTTTATCTTCTGCTTCTTTTTACGCAGCTTTTCCTCGCGTTTATCCTGGCGGGTAGGCTCGCTATCGTTTACGGGTAAACTGCTGTCCATCTTCAATCACCATTTCCTTGCGCAGTTCAACGATTCTGTCTCTTATAAGCGCCGCCTTCTCAAACTCTAAGGCTTTAGCGGCTTGTTTCATCTCTGTCTCCAGGTCTCGCACCAGCCGCGCCATATCCTCGCGGGAGGCAGGCGTTCCGACAACGTACTCGCCTTTCTTTTCCGCCACCACCGCTATTTTCACGCGCTCCGTGATGTCCCTAATCGCCTTACGTATGCCCTGTGGCGTGATACCGTGCTCTTTATTAAAGTCCTCCTGTATCTTGCGCCGCCGCATTGTTTCGTCGATGGCTTCCCGCATGCTCTTTGTAATCTTGTCCGCGTACATAATCACGTGCCCGTCGATATGGCGCGCCGCCCGGCCCATCGTCTGGATTAACGACCACCTCGACCTCAAGAAACCCTCTTTGTCCGCATCGAGGATGGCGACTAGACTCACCTCCGGCAGGTCGAGTCCCTCCCTCAACAGGTTGATGCCGACCACGACGTCATACACGCCCAGGCGCAGGTCTCTTAAGATTTCCACCCTCTCCAGCGTGTCCACGTCCGAATGCAGGTAATGCGTCTTGATGCCAGCTTCGACGAGGTAATCCGCCAGCTCCTCCGCCATACGCTTGGTAAGCGTGGTCACGAGGCAGCGGTTACCTTTATCTACCCGACTCCTTATTTGCTCCAGCAGGTCGTCGATTTGACCCTTGGTTGGTTTGATTTCAATGGTTGGCTCCAGCAGACCGGTGGGACGCACTAGCTGCTCTACCACCTGCTGACTATGCGTATATTCGAACTCCGCCGGCGTCGCCGAAGTATAAATCACCTGGTTGACGCAAGCCTGAAACTCCTCGAAGTTAAGCGGGCGGTTATCCAGGGCGGAGGGGAGACGGAATCCGTAGTCCACTAGCGTTGTTTTTCTTGAGAGGTCGCCGCGGTACATGCTTCTTACCTGCGGTAGGGTCATGTGCGATTCGTCGATGAAAAGCAGGAAATCCTTGGGGAAATAGTCCAGCAATGTTGACGGCGAACTGCCCGGTGGCCGACCCGACAAATGCCTCGAGTAGTTCTCGATACCGGAGCAGTACCCAGCCTCAACCATCATTTCCAGGTCGTACTCGGTGCGGGCTTGGAGTCGCGCCGCCTCGACGATTTTGCCCTGCGCGTTCAGCTCTTTAAGCCGCTCCACCAGCTCCACGCGTATTGTCTCGATGGCTTTAGTCATCATCTCGCGGGAGGTGACGAAGTGCTTGGCGGGATAAATACTTACCTCGTCCATCTCTTTTAAGATTTCTCCGGTCAGCGGGTCGAGGGACATGATTTTCTCGATGTCGTCGCCGAAGAATTCGATGCGCAGCGCTAGCTCCTCGTAAGCGGGCTGAATCTCAAGAGTATCGCCACGGATACGGAACTTGCCGCGGGATAAATCCATCTCGTTGCGACCGTACTGCATATCCACGAGCTGACGCAAAAGCTGCTGCCGACCATAATGCTGTCCCTTCTTAAGCGTGGCGACGAAGCCTTGATACTCGCCCGGTTCGCCGAGACCGTAGATGCAGGAGACCGACGCCACGATGAGAACGTCCCGCCGTGAAAGGAGGGCGTGGGTGGCGGCATGACGCAGCTTATCGATTTCCTCATTGATGTCGGAGTCCTTTTCGATATAGAGGTCTTTTTGCGGGATGTATGCCTCCGGCTGGTAGTAGTCGTAATAGCTTACGAAGTACTCCACAGCGTTTTCCGGGAAAAACTCTTTGAACTCGCTGGCAAGCTGCGCCGCGAGGGTTTTGTTATGGCAGATGACCAGCGTGGGACGCTGCACCTTCTCGATAACGTTCGCCATGGTGAAGGTCTTGCCGCTGCCGGTCACACCGAGGAGGGTTTGGTGCTTAAAGCCCTTGCCCAGCCCCTCCACCAGTTTATCCACCGCCTGGGGCTGGTCTCCGGTCATCTTGAAGTCGGATACAATCTTAAATTCTGGCACGACTATATTATAGCACAGGAGTTCTAAAGTAAGAAGTATAGGTCATTCTGAGGGAGCGACTTGCCAACTGCCCAAGGTTTCGGCTGGCGATAGCGACCGAAGAATCTCGTAATGGGGCGTCAATCACCTGCCTTCTCCTACGAGACCCTTCGCTTCGCTCAGGGTGACAGACCAAAAACGAGGGGCGGCGCCTTGCCAGGGTTACCTCATTTTTAATTTTAGGTCCTGGAGTTTGCGCCGTCCCTCTACGCTAAGGAGACAGTTATTAAATTGACTATTTCATACTATCGAGTTCGTGCCAGAGTTTAGCCGCTTCGAGGTCGTCTTTAGATGTCGCCAGCATGCGGTAAACATTGCGGAACTGCCAGTCGTTTTTTACCTTGCCATCTGCCACTATCTTACGTGCCTGGATGACTGCCCAGCGAGTTTGCAGGGGCTTAAGGATGTGCACGCTGAAAGCGATTACTGCCCAGAGGCAAAACAGCACGAAGATAGCAAAGAGCAGATAAGTTGACGACATCTAATCCCCCGATGCGAGTATATTCTAATTAAAGTATATCGGCGGGGGGTTAAGGGGACAATGGGGTTAACACGTATTTTAGTAAGGGTTACTTTCTATGCCAAACTATATCAAGATGTGTCATGGTGTTGCGGTGTAACGGACTGAAATTAATAAGATGTTTGTATTTATATAAATTTTATAAGAAAAGTCATATATTATTCAAAATCCTCCTTAGTCCCCCTTTTTCAAAGGGGGACAAACGTGAGGTTTGAGATGATGATTGAAAAAGTAAAATGACATCGTCTCCCTTTCGTAAAGGGAGATGGAGAAGGATTTTATCACCCCCGCCCCTTTACCCCCCAAAGAGCAGGAGGTAGAGGGAAGGTTGCTTTATGTTTATTATGAAGGAACATAGAAATCAAGTTTGTTTAGATTTCAATGATTTTACCTTTTGTATAGTCATATAAGCAAGCTTATGAACACCAATTTTTCTTATATCTAAATAACCAATAGTTGCAGGAATACCTGGTATTTCTGTGTCATCTAATTTAACTGGAAGAATATATTCTCTATTTTCTTGAATCGCACGTGCTTGAGCTGATTTACGTTCATGATTTGTCCACACTTTTTGGGCATAATATTTTGAGATAAAAATCACACAAAATAACGCCTTTTTTCTATATACATCATCAAGTTTTTCATAGAGGTCTTTTCCCCACGAATCAACCTGTTCATACTCATCATAAAAAACTGATATTCTTCTTGGAGAAAGTGTATCTACATATTGCTTAACAATATCTCTATCTTCGCCAGCAAATGATACGGCGATATCATACTCATACTTAGGAAGTCTTGGTGTTTGAGGAAAAGAAGCTTCATTTATATGTGTCTCTGTTGTATTAATGATTGGTTTTTTTAAAAGACCAGTTCCCTTACAAGCAGGGCAAACATCGTCAATATTCATTGTATCTAAATGAGTGGTACCTTTACCTTGACAATATTTACATTTGATTAGCCCGGCTGACATTTTCTCAATATAAAATTTCCCAGCTCCTTTACAGGCAGGACATACATCTCCAGCTTCACCCTTTAGTACTTTAAGTACATTAAGTCCGGGAAAATGCCCAGTACCTTTACAAACTTTGCATTTATACATTTTATATGGTTTATATGGTTTAGGTGACATATTCACATCTCCATCAAACTAAACCCGCTCTTTTTATCCGGCAGGCGCTTAACACTAGCCCCCAGTATCTCGTAAATAAGCGCCTCCCCCACCAGCCAGGTCTTAACGCCCGGGCGCAGACAGCCGGTCAAAGTCTTGCCCCCTCGCCCCAGAGAAGCATGGATATGCAAAACGGGCTTGCCGTCTTTATCCGGCGCGATAATGCCTAAACCCTCAACCTCATGCGCGCCGTCCACAGGGAGGAGGACGGGTTCAGGAGGCATTTCATCTGACTTACGCGGTCCCACGACCACCTGACCTCCCCCAATTCCCCCGATTAAGATGACATGCCCCACCTTTATCGCATTTTTGGCGGCAAATTTCTCGATACAAGCCGGCACGATATCGCCGTCCTCAAGTCTTAAGACAAATACCCGCCCGATTTTACCTTCCGATGATTTCATGAGACTCCTTATTACGTTTTGTCATTCCAGCGAAAGCTGGAATCCAGGCGTGGCAAAGGGGGTATGGATTCTGGCCTTCGGGCTGAACTCTGGCTGAAGCCTACGCCAGAATGACAGGGTAACGAAGGTTACTTACTTCCCAGGAACTGTAAAGCCAGCTTCACCTTTTCTTCCAGCTTAAGCTTCGCGTCGGTGGGTAAAGACGCTACGGCTTTTACTGCCTCGCCGGCGGAGTAGCCTAGAGTCGTTAGCGCCGCCAGCACGTCTGCGTTTTCCTGCGTCACCTGTGTGGCTGGCGAGATGACCCACCCCGCGCCGATTTTCTCCTTAAGCTCCAGGATAATGCGGCTCGCCACTTTCTTGCCGATGCCGGGTATCATGTCCAGCATGTCGGCGCTGCCGGTGGCGATAGCCATCGTTATCTGCTCGGGGGTAAGGGCGGAGAGCATTGCTAAAGATAGCTTAGGACCTAATCCTGTCACGCCCAGCAGCGTCTCAAAAAGCCAGAGTTCCTCGCTGGTAGGGAAGCCGTAAAGCGCGATGTTGTCCTCGCGTACGTGCATATGTGTATAGACTTTCACCATATCGCCCGTCTTGCCGATAGTGGCTAAGGCGGAGGTGGGCATAAAGACCTTAAACCCCACACCCCCCACGTTGATAATCGCCGCGTCGCTGGTTAAATTCTCTAGTTTGCCGTCCAAACTGGCTATCATTATCGCTCTCCCTTCAGGGTGAACCTTCAGGATGAACCCTGTTTCGTCAGTAGGTTATTTATGTGTATTTCCTGCGCGTGGCAGATAGCTACCGCTAAAGCATCCGCGGCGTCATTGGGCTGGGGTACTTCCGTTAGATTGAGCTGAAGACGCACCATTTCCTGGATTTGCTCTTTGCTGCTGGCGCCGTAGTTGGCGACCCGCTGCTTGACCTGGGCGGGGGTGTATTCGAAGGTGGGGATGCCTTTACTGGCGGCGGCGAGTAAGGCGATTGCCTGCGCGCGACCGATAGCCAGCGCCGTTCTCACGTTCTTGGCGACGAATGGCTGTTCCACGGCGACGACATCAGGCTTATGAAATTGGACAACTTTGAGGAGTTCGATATAAAGGCGATTAAGTCTTTCGCCCATGGGGGATTTTTCAGAGACGGTTATGGCACCGAAATCGACCAGGGTAAGTTCAGCATCCTCGCACTCTATAATACCGTAGCCCATCACCACCGTGCCTGGGTCGATTCCTAAAATTTTCATTTCATGTTCTTAAATTATGAGGCGGACTGTATGGTAGATAGGAGCGAATCGGGGATATCGGCGTTGCTGTAAACGTTTTGCACGTCGTCGATTTCCTCCAGCTTCTCTAATAACTTCATCGTCTGCGTAGCGCCCTTTTCATCGAGGGTGACTAGGGTTTCCGGCACCATTTGAAGTTCGCTGGACTCAACCTTCAGTTTTGCCGCTTCCAGCGCCGCCCGTACTTTTTCCAGAGTGTCTGGTCTGGTATAAACCTCCATAACCCCGCCTTCGACATTCACATCCTCCGCGCCGGCATCGATGGCGGCTAACTCCATGTCATCGGCATTGGCTTTTTCAGCGTTGACGGTGATAACGCCGCGGGACTTGAACATCCAGGAGACACAGCCGTTTTCGCCTAACGCGCCGCCGTGCTTGGTAAAGGAACTTCGTACTTCTTGGACAGTACGGTTGTGGTTATCGGTGAGGGCGCTGACTAAAATGGCTACGCCAGAGGGACCATAACCTTCCAGGGTCATCTCGGTAAGACTGCCGCCTTCAATATTACCGGTGCCTTTCATAATAGCCCGGTCGATGTTTTCCATGGGCATATTACTGTCGCGAGCTTTCTGGATGGCGAGACGCAGGCGGAAATTGGTGGCAGGGTCGCCGCCGCCTTCTTTAGCCGCGATGATGATTTCTCGTGTGAGTTTGGTAAAGAGGTTGCCTCTTTTGACGTCGTCAACACCTTTTTGGTGCTTTATTTTTGACCATTTAGAATGACCAGACATAGTTTTGTTCCTCCTTGATTCCTCGAGTCCCCCAAGTGATAATTCTAGCATAAAAAGGCAAGCGGTCAAAGAGGCAAGGGTCAAATGAGTTTTTGTTTCAAGGCTTCTCTTAGTTGCTGGACATGCTTTTGGAATGCCGGTGATATTAATATGTCGGTGGACATGATGACGGCATCCTCGCGGTTATCCAGATAGTAGCCGCGGCGTAAGCCCATCTGCACAAAGCCGTATTTACCATAGAGATGCTGTGCCACAATATTCGAAACTCTTACTTCCAGCGTCATAAAACTAGCTTTAAGTTCGGTAGCAAGGTCGATGGTGGCTAAAAGCAGCAGCTCACCGATGCCTTTGCCCCGATACGCCTGGCGTACCGCGAGATTGGTCACGTGGGCTTCACCAGCCATTAGCCAGATGCCGGAAAAACCCACGACATAGTGATGAGGGATTAGTAAAGGAAGGCGTTTTTGTCGCGGCAGCAGCCGGGAAAAGAACCTTAGTTTATTTCTTGGTGCAACCAATGGAGTATCGGTTGTTTTCGTGTCGTCATAAGCGACGAGGTAAAAAGCTATTTTATTTTGCAGTTCCTGCCGGTAATTGGCGGGCGGCCATTGGGAAGGGAAAGCTTCATGGTCGATTTCGTTTATCTGGTCGATATCTTCTTTAGTCATGGGGCGTATAGAATAGGTCACTACTGTATCTCCAGTTTAAAAGACTTATTTGTTGTGCCATTGTAGCATATTTTTAATAAGACGCAAACACAATTTATTATTGGTTGCCAATGGTTTCTGGCTATGTCTATAATCAAGTATGGAAATTCTTCACCGCCACAGCTGGCAGGTCACTCCCAAGCAAGCAATAGCAATTCAAACCCAGCTGGCTAGCGAGGTTTCCAGAATTAGTGACGGAAAAACCCCGCGTTTTATCGCCGGCGTTGATATTTCACTGAATAGATTTAACAAAATGGGCGCTGGAGCGGTGGTCGTATTAAGCTATCCCGACTTGGAAATTGCGGAAATACAGGTGGTGACCAGCCGTGTTGATTTTCCTTATGTGCCGGGACTGTTATCATTCCGGGAAGCTCCGTTACTATTGGCGGCTTTTGAAAAACTAACACTTGTGCCCGATATCATTATGGTAGATGGACAGGGCGTCGCTCATCCACGTCGTTGCGGCATTGCTTCGCATCTGGGACTTTTGCTGAGCATACCGACCATCGGTTGCGCTAAATCACGTTTATGCGGTGAACATGAAGTGCCAAGTGCTGAAGTCGGAAGTTATGCAGAACTTAAGGATAACGGTGAAGTTATCGGTGCGGTACTACGTACCAAGTCTGGTGTAAAACCGCTTTATATATCCATCGGTCACAAGATTGATTTGTTCGCAGCAATTAAGTGGGTATTGGCGTGCTGTCGGGGTTATCGTTTACCTGAACCTACGCGATTGGCCCACCAGGCGGCAGGAGCCAGTTTAAAGACAAAACTGGCTTTACGATAACGGGAATGAGATAATAGTTTTAGAGAAGAGGGAATATGTCGGATTTAACCGAAAAGCTCAAGGACTTACAGAAACGGGTCGCAATGGCCCTGGAGTATCTTTGACATCGCCAATGTTGAAAAAGAAATTATTAAGCTGGAAGAGCAATCCGCCAAGCCCGATTTCTGGCAAGACCAAAACAATGCCCAGGGCGTAATGCGCCAGCTCGCTGAAAAGAAGAAAACGGTGCAGCGGTGGCGGGGATTGGAGAAAAAGCTGGCGGATATCGCTGAACTTATATCAATCTCACAATCAGATGAGTCTTTGCTAAAGGACTTGGGTAAAGAAATAGATGACCTCACAGCCCAAGTTAATGATTATGAGTTTCAGTTAGCTTTCAGTGGCGAATATGACGCGCGTAATGCAATTTTAACGATACATGCGGGGGCGGGGGGCACGGAGTCGCAGGATTGGGCGGAGATGCTGATGCGTATGTATTTACGTTGGGCAGAGCGCCGCGGCTTCGAGACCGAAATTTTGGATACCTCACATGGCGATGAAGCAGGCATAAAGAGAATAGTTATTGCCGTCAAAGGCGAGTACGCCGACGGTTATTTAAAGTCGGAACATGGCGTGCATCGATTGGTGCGGCTTTCGCCTTTCGACTCCGACCACGCGCGGCATACATCGTTTGCTTTAGTCGAGGTTATGCCTGAAGCTGAAAGCGATATTGAGGTCAACATCAAGCCGGAAGATATTAAGGTGGAGACTTTTCGTTCCAGCGGACCTGGCGGACAGCACATGCAAAAGACAAGCAGCGCCGTCAGAATTACGCACCTGCCGACGGGCACCGTCGTTTCCTGTCAGAGCGAGCGCTCGCAGCATTTGAATAAAGAATTCGCCTTCAAGATATTAAGGTCACGCCTGCTGGAGCTGGAGATTGAAAAAAGGGAAAAAGAACAGGCTAAAATAAAAGGGAAGCGTATCGATGCGGGGTGGGGCAGTCAAATCAGGAGTTACGTTTTACATCCGTACCGCATGGTCAAGGACCACCGCACGGACTACCAAACCAGTAACACCGAAGCCGTACTTGACGGTGAACTGGATGATTTTATCAACGCTTATTTAAGGTCAACAATGGGTAAGAAGGCTAAATGAAAAAGATAGTATTTATAGTCCTGGCGTTAATATCGCTGGTGTTTTTCTTGGTCCCCGGCAATGTACAGGCTGATAGCGGCTTAGTTGTGTCCCCCAGCCTGGCGACAGTGAATTTTCCCACGAGCATCATTATCAGCATCTCAGCCGAAAGCGATGTTAATATCACCGATATCCGCTTGCACTATACCGTTGCGCGGAAGAGTTACGCGCAAGTAATTGCCGAAGCCGTTATTGCCTTTACACCGGCCAAAAAGGTAGAAACACAATGGGTATTGGACATGAGAAAAGTCGGTTCGCTGCCATCTGGCACCGTGATAACTTACTGGTTAACCGTGACCGATGCCTCGAGCAGTCAAGTTGAGACATTACCGACTGCCGTTCATTTTGACGATAATCGCTATAGTTGGAAATCAATCCACGAAGGGCAGATAACAATGCACTGGTATACCGGCAATGATTCATTTGGGAGTGATTTGATGGCGACGGCGCAAGCGGTGTTGAACAAACTAGCGGAAAACACCGGGGCGGAATTAGAGGACGCCGTAGATTTTTATATCTATAACAGCTCCTCAGATTTGCAGGGGGCGATGATAAATCCGCAGGAGTGGATGGGTGGGGTAACTCTTTCCGAATATAACACTATTGCCATCGGTATCGGCACAACCGAAGATGAAATTACCTGGGGCAAACGCGCCATCGGTCACGAACTCACCCATATGGTATTGTATCAGGTTACTTCAAATCCTTATAACTATATCCCATTATGGCTTAACGAGGGTATGGCGATGTATTCCGAGGGTGATTTGGAGATAGCCTTTGTCGTGGCGTTATCCAACGCCGAAACCGATAAAGCGTTTTTATCGGTGCAAAGCTTATGCAGTCCGTTCCCCGCCGATTACAATCAGGCGATACTTGCTTATGCTGAAAGTTATAAAATCGTGTCTTATCTGATTAACGAATACGGGCGGGAAAAAATGTTGGAACTGCTTAATGTTTTTAAACAGGGCAGCGATTACAATGAGGCTTTACTGAAGGTATATGGCTTTGATATGGAAAAGCTAAATACACTATGGCGTACTGAACCAACAACGGTATATAGTAGTTAAAGCCTGTTTTATTTTTAGCTCTTCGGGGAGACGGCGGTAAGGGGTTTAGCGACTGCTTGGTCAGCAGGTTTTTCACTCTTCTGAAAGTCAGTGAGTTTAAGGTCGTTTTTACTCCAGGTTGCGCCGCACTGAATGCATTCGATATAAACACCGTAAATATCACACTCTATCGAGAGGTCCCCACCGCATCTTTTACAGGCTTTAGAGCGTATTAAACAAAGCATTTTTTGCTCCTTGAATTTTTGATTTTTACTTATTCTGATAATATAGATTTCAGTGCCTTTTATAAATCTAGGAAACACCTAATTTATTGATAACGCACCATCAAATCGATTGGTGGTTTCCACTCAATGTTCACCCTAAGAAAGCTAGTAGTTGATAGTTGAAAAGACGAATCTTGCTTTGTTTATAAGCGAGGTGATAGACTAAGGCATTGTGAAAAAGCAGGATTCTATTAAGCCTAAATCGATGACAATTCACGATTTACCGGTGGCGGACCGACCCCGTGAAAGACTGCAAAGAATAGGGGCGGAGGCTTTATCCGCCCAGGAGATTTTGGCGCTGATATTGGGACGCGGCATCTCCGGCGAATCGGTTATGGTAACGGCGCAGCGACTGCTTAAGCAGTTCGGGGGACTTAAAGGAATTGCGGCGGCGTCGCTGGAGGAGCTGGCACAGATTAGGGGCATCGGCATCGCTAAAGCCTCCCAGATAAGAGCCGCTGTGGAGCTAGCCAGGCGTGTCGAAGGTTATTCCGAAGCATTAGACAAAACACCTTTAAAGACGCCTGAAGCTATCGCCAACCTGGTGATGGGCAGGCTTAAAGACAAAAAGAAGGAATATTTCCTGGCGGTACTTCTCGACACCCGAAACCAGCTTATCAAGGTGGCGGAAATTTCTATCGGTAGCCTGGATACCAGCATCGTGCATCCCCGGGAGGTCTTTAAAGAAGCGATTTCTGCCAGCGCGGCAGCGGTAATCTTCGTCCATAATCATCCATCGGGGGATACCGAAGCTTCCGAAGATGATATTGCCTTAACGAAAAGACTGACACAGGCAGGAGAAATAGTTGGTATAGACGTTCTCGACCATTTAATTATCGGCGGGAAGAACTATACCAGCCTCAAAAGACTGGGCTTGTTTTAAACTCTCCCGCCGATATTAGTTTATTCTCTCATAACCGGCTTGGTTTTATCTTCCGGCACGCGAACATACTTCGATGTTAACGCGATATCCATGAAAACAATAGGTTTGCGGATTATTCTGAACTCTAGCGGCGTGTGAACCATGCCTGCTGGAACGTAAACGAAAGAAGACTCGGTGATAACCAGTTTTTCCTGCTTGCCTTTTTCGCCCAGATAAAGCCAGACCTCGGCATCGAAATCATTAACATGGGTGGCATCGGCGTTCTGGAAGGCTAAAAATTGGTCGAAATCATGGGTATGGGGGTCGTTTATCATCAGGAATGGCTCGGTGACACAGAACCAGTCCATGCGATAGCCGGAGTCCCACTCTTTACCCCAGATATGAAAAGATTTGGCGGTAAGCTGCGGATAGAGCTTGGTGAAATCTGCCACCGGCTTAGCTTTATAGTATTTAGCATACTCCTTAGGAATCGTCATATCATGCTCCTTATCTAGTATTGTTTGCTAATGATTATATGTTGAAGACTGAAATAATTCAAATGTAGTATGGATTATGATATATTGATTTTAGGAAGTTACTTTAAGATGACGATGCAAAAATTTAAGACCGCGGATAAAGCCCTCTTTATATCTATTATATGTCTAACGATTGCCCTGATATGTTTGCTTGTTTTATATGTTCGCTCGTGTCTTCCAACGACTACAGAAACACAAACACTAACACCAACAATTACCGGCGGCGGCACGTTAAGACTATTCGGTACCGACCCCACTACGCTCGACCCGGCATTATCGGCTGACGCTGGTTCTCATCAATATGTCATCCAAATATTTTCCGGTCTGGTAAGACTCGGCGATAATCTGGAACCGACACAGGATATTGCGAAAAGCTGGGATATCAGTGACGATAAATGCACATTTACTTTTCATCTGCGGGAGGATGTGGTTTTCCAGGATGGGCGGAAGGTAACCGCAGATGACTTTAAGTATTCTTGGGAGCGCGCCTGCGACCCGGCGACCGGCTCGAGGGTGGCTAGCACTTATCTCGGCGATATTGTAGGCGTGAAAGAAGTCATCGAGGGCAAAACTAAAAAAATCAGCGGCGTCCAGGTGATTAACGATTACACGCTACGAGTTACTATCGATGCCCCTAAATCGTATTTCCTCTCTAAAATGGCTTATCCTACGGCGATGGTAGTAGATAAAAATAACGTGGCTCAAGGCGTAAACTGGTGGCGTCAACCTAACGGTACCGGACCATTTAAGCTTAAGGAGTGGCAGCAAAGCAGTCTACTGGTACTGGAAAGAAATAATAGGTACTACGGTCAGGTGTCTAGCCTGGAATTTGTGGAAGTCCAAATGTATACCGGTGATGAAATGACTTTATATGAGACTGATAAAATCGATGTCGCTAATGTTAGTGTTGTCGATATTGATAGGATTACGGATAAAGAGGGACCCTTTTATAGCCAATATCACATATCACCTTCATTGAGCTTTAATTGGATAGGTTTTAACATTACCAAGCCGCCTTTCGATGATGTGAATGTGCGTAAGGCTTTTATCATGGCTATCGATAAAGACAAGATAATTAACCTGATATTTCGTAATCTGGTGCAGCGAGCTAATGGTATCTTACCGCCTGGTATCCCCGGTTATAATGAAAACCTAGTCGGAGTGGAGTATAACGTTGAAAAAGCCAAAGAGCTGATTGCCGCTTCTAAATATGGGAGCGTGGCAAACCTGCCCCCGATTATCTGGACGACATCAGGTTATGGCGGGCAGATATCACAAGCATGGTCGGCGATTATTTCGCAGTGGCGTGAGAATCTTGGGGTAGAGGTAAAGGTAAGACAACTCGAACCCGACTATTTTCTCTATTACATTAAAGATGAGGTGGATAACATATATGATTTGGGCTGGATAGCCGATTATCCTCACCCACAGGACTTTACCGAGGTGCTTTTCCATAGCGGCGTCGAATATAACTATGGCGGATATTCTAATCCAACTCTAGACGCTTTACTGGATAAAGCGGCGGTAGAGCAGGACGCCGCGAAAAGCTTACAGATGTATCAACAGGCGGAGCAAATGCTGGTGGATGATGCCGCCGTGATACCGTTATGGTTCGGGAAGAATTATCTGTTAGTCAAGCCCTACGTTGAAGGCTACGAACTTAACGCGATGGGCAATTTAATGTTCAATAAAGTGAAGCTTAAGGAACACTAGCCTTTACTTAAGTGTATTTGCTTCTTAAAGTCTCGCCGGAGTGGGGACTATACAGCGCTGGCGGGATATCCAACATCGTAAAAGCGCCCTTATGGCCCGATTCCTTAAGGCGGTAAGCAGCTCGGGCGCAGGCGACGAGGACACTGCCGGTAAACTCCGGGTTACTAGCCAGCTGGCAGCGGTATTCAATTATCTGTTTATTCTTTTCCCCGGTAACCCCGGAAGTCATTACAAAACCACCGTGAGGGTACTTGTTGTGTTCTTTCGCCATTTGCTCGCGGCTGATGAACTTCACTTCTGTATTGTAATCGGAAAAATAGTTGGGCATACTGGTAATAGCTTCTCGGATTTTCTCCTTATTGGCCCCGTCTTCAGCAACAACGTAGACTACGCGCTTATGTTTTCCCCGGCTGGTGAATTCCGGTGTTTTACCATCTCTAACCTGTTTCAGGGCGGATTCGATGGGATGGGTGTAGGAGCGGGCATCAATAACTCCTTTTATCGTCCGGGCGGCGTCGGAATGTCCCTGACTAACGCCGGGTCCCCAGAAAGTATAGCCCTTGCTACCGGGAAGAAAGGCGTTACCTAAAACCCTTTCCAGCGAAAAGATTCCCGGGTCCCAACCGGCAGAAATAACAGATACATTACCCTTTTCTTTAGCGATAGCGTCCATCTTATGGAAATAGTCGGGGATATTGGCATGAGTATCGAAGCTATCGACGGTGCTATACCAGCGGGCGAAAAGAGGACCCTGTACTGGCACATCATCTTTTGAGCCACCGCAAAGAATGACGACGTCGATAGTAGTAGACGGCTTCGGAGCATCTTTCTCTATCTTCAGTACCGGATTATCCTTGATTTCTTTTTGTACCGCTTCCGGACGGCGGGAAAAAACGGCGGTTAGCTTCATATCAGGATTATTTTTAATGGCGTTTCTCACGCCACGTCCGACATTACCAAAACCCGCGATGGCAACATTAATCATACTTTTCTCCTTCGATTATATAAAGAAAAAGGCGATGGCAATTAATATATACACGGCGATAAGTTGGGCGCCCTCAAGCCAGTGGCATATGCCGTCGGCGCTAATGTAGTTAGCAATCATCGCCGTCATCACTAGTGCGGCTAAGGCGAATGGACTGAACTCAAGGTTAAGTGTGGTGCCGATTAGTGGGGTGCTTACCAGTATCAACACTGGCACCACGAACAGGGCAATCTGTAGAGCGGAACTCATGCCGATTTCCAGCGATAGCGTCATATTGTCCTGTCGGGCGAAACTAATGGCGCTGACATGCTCCGGTAAATTGGTAATGATAGCGATGATGACCAGCCCAAGAAACGTCTGGCTCAAGCCCATATCAGCGATATGCAAGGTGATGGTATTGACCAACAGGGAAGCCTCGAAACTGCCCAATCCCACCGCAATAAGCAGGAGAATAACGGCGATAGGTAATGGCCAGGGACGGTATTGTGGTTTGGGGGGTGCTTCGCGTTCGACGACGAAAAGGTGTTTATGTGTCACTAACGTATAGAGCAAACTCAAGAGGTAAATAATACCCAATACTATAGAAACAGCCAGACTCATGGTATGAGTAGGATTAGTCACCAGCATGCTGTACATGGAAGGCAGGACCAGACCAGCCACAGCGATAATCAACATCGTTGAAGAAAGCCCTGCCGAATCTTTGTTAAAGCGTTGTTCTTTGTATTTCAATCCTCCGAATAACATCGAGAGACCAATGAGTAATAACACATTTAGTATTATTGAGCCGATAATAGAAGCCTTAACCATTTCCAGCAGTCCGGCGCGCAGGGCAAAGATAGCGATAAAAAACTCAAAGACATTACCAAAAGTAGCATTAATAAGCGCAGAAACAGTTGTGGAAACCCGCTGGGCGATAATGCCGGTCGTCTCAATAATAACGTGAGAAATCCCGACAATAGCCGATGCGGTGGTGATAAATGTCAGCAATGGGTGGAGGTTAAGATAATAAAAAGCAGCCGAAAGTGGAATAAAAATAAGAAAGGCATCGAGGATATGAAAGCGGGACTGCGTATTTTTTAACGGCATATAATATTATACCGTTTTACAAGCGCTTTTCCATAGTAAGGGGTGGGATTATGCTTTTGACTTGTTAAGTTTTCTTGATTTATGGGTAAACCCCTCGACTCGCTGCGTTCGCTCGGGGTAAATCCCTCGACTAAATAAGTTTTCTTGATTTATAGGTAAAACCCTCGACTCGTTAAAATTTCTTGAAATATGGGTAAACCCCTCGACTCGCTACGCTCGCTCGGGGCAAGCGGAGGGGGTGGGATTCGAACCCACGGTCGGCTTGCACCGACAACGGTTTTCAAGACCGTCACCATAGGCCACTCGGACACCCCTCCGATGTACCTAATTTGTAGCTAAATTAATCTTAAACAACTCGTTTATCAAATATACATAATACTTTTAGCTAACGGATAGCTAACGGACACTTTCAGCGGCTGATTCATTATACTTTGTTGTAAATGCCTCGTCAAAGCGTTTGGCCGCAGCTTCCTGAAGCCCCGGTGACACGTGCGAGTAAGTGTCCAGGGTAATCGTTATACTAGAATGGCCGAGGCGCTCTTGGACAATCTTTGGGTGTATCCCTTGCTTTAGCATAATTGAAGCGTGAGTATGCCTGGCATCGTGAAGGCGTATAACCTTAAGGCCGGCACGGGCAGTTAACACAGTCCAGGCGTGGGTGATGGTATTGGGGCGTAAGGGCTTACCGTCCACGGTACTGAATACCAAGTCATCATCTTTCAGCAGTGTTTCCAACTGGGCCCGGGTAGCTTCCTGCTGTTCCTTATGCTCTCTAAGGACTAAGGTGACAGATGGTGAAAGCGCAATCATCCGGCGCCCCTTAGCTGTCTTAGGCGCTCGGTAGACAATGCTTCCATCCCGAAGCTGGTGAAGGCTACGGTTAACATATACCTGGCATAAGAGCAGGTCAATATCAGACCACTTCAGAGCTAGGAACTCAGACCGTCTCATGCCAGTGAAAAGGGCAGTGTAGAATAGCGCATAATAGGGTGTGTCCTTGGCAGATTCAAGGAAGCGGGTTATATCATCTTCACTCCAGGTATGCATTTCTGGACGTTCAGCGTGGGGTGGTCTAACAGCATCAGCAGCATTTCGTGATAATAACCCCCACCCTACAGCAGTTTGAAGGGCTTTATGTAAGGCGGTATGGTGGTGTCTTACCGTCTGGGCACTCAATCCGCACGAGCTATCACAGCGACCACTATGTAACATCTCAGAATAATACTGTTGGAGATGCTCAGGTTTAAGCTGTGTCAGAGTAATATTGCCAAGTTTGGGGGTAAGGTGCTGACGTATGATAGACTCATAACCTTCAGCCGTCCTGGGGGCAAGGTAGGGCCAGGCGTAATCCTTTAGCCACCTCTCAAGGTATTCTGCCAGTGTCGTTTTGCTAGGCTTTATAAAGGTGCCGGTATCTAGCTGGTGAAGCATATCAGCAAGCCTCTTTTCAGCCTCTTTTTTAGTTCCTTTAACAGTAATCCATTGTTGCTTACGCTTGCCTGTAGCCGGATCAGTACCTAAGTTCAAGACGATGTTATAGGAATCCTCATACCGCTTGATTATATGTCCTCTCATTTTTGTACCTCCTCGGGTTTAACTTCAACACTTTCATCAACAACTTTGTTGAATGCTTCCATTAGCCTCTTTTTTTCTTCCGGTGTTCGTTTTTTAGGAACCGGACCCTTAAAAGAACGAAGATATTTCGTGCACAAATTCAAATAATAAGTATGGTCGATCTTTGCATCCTGAGGCTTTATTAAGTAAATAGGCGTAAGAACCCATATTTTCGATTTCTCGGGTTCGCCTTTTGATTGAAATAAGTCTAAGTCTAATTCGAACGTTTCAAAATCTTTTAGATTACCGTGTTTGATTTGGTACATTTGCTCCATCGTACAATATTCGTGAACCCACCAAGAAAGCCACCAGGTGATGTTGAGAGGCTCTTTGCCTTCGTTCAAATACAATATTATGGGGTACAACCTGGATACCCAGATTGCTTCGCGTCTGCTCATAGGCGTAAGTTTTTGTTCCATACAGTAAATTTGCATTTTTAGCAGCATTGCTAAAGAGTCTGGGGAAAGCGGGAAATGCTCTAAGCTCCCCAAAGTCCAGGGTTTTTCTTGAGGGCTAGCCCACATGTCCCGTAAGTTAGAAATATTATCGGCTACTATTTTTTGAATCGATCTTTTTTGAGGTATTTCTTCTTGCTTCAAACCATATTTGTCGTGCTCCCTGAGTAGATGGTTACGGATCTGATTAGCGGAAAAGTTACAGTTATCTTTCTTCACCCTCACGACTGCATCTTTAACGTGATTCTCTATATTGCTGGAATGTCCCCTTGACATATTCGCACCTCTTAAGAAGAATTCATGCGCACTTTCTTGTAATTATACTTCATATCAAATAATGCGCATATTAGTAAATCTAGCTACATCAATGGCGCTCATTGGCAAATAAAGTATGCACATTTATGGTATTTTAATACTAAGAAGGGTTTAAGTCAATAGGGAGGCACGGAAATGGTGGAAGACAGATTAACCTTGTCGGTAGAAGAGTGTGCGAGACGGCTTGGGATAGGGCGCAATTCGGCTTATGAGGCTGTAGCCAGGGGCGAAATCCCGGTGATCAGAGTTGGCAAACGCATGCTAGTGCCGAAGGCACAACTGGACAAGCTCTTGGCTGGTGAAATTCCTTCGGTCAAATCCCCCCAAAAAGGAACGGTCGAGTCTTAACAGAACCGGCAAAGGGAATGGTTAACACTTTTTTCTCATTATTCGTAGTGAAAATGATCCGGCTGAGTGCGTTAGTTATCCATGCTTGGCTACATAGCCAGGAGAGGCCATTATTGTCGATTAGTCTTAGGGTGAAACAGGCGTGCAAGCATCACGATTAGGAGAAACGGTATGCGACGAAAGGAATCCATAAAACCCTTACAGAATGTTGGAAGAGCTATCAAACCAGATCGAGCCTACCTGGAACCTGATGAAGTGGCACGCCTGGAGGAGTCAGCTACCAACCTCAGGGATTGATTGCTTATCAGGCTGCTCTTCCATCTTGGGTGTCGCATTAGTGAAGCCTTAGCTCTTGAGGTAAAGGATATAGATTTTACTCAAGGCATGGTTACCATCGAGCACCTTAAATCACGCATCAAGCTAGCATGCCCTAAGTGCGGCGCCCGGTTAGGGAAGAGCCACAAATTCTGCCCACTCTGCGGCAATGGCGTCGAGAAGGCATTGGCTCAAGAGCAAGAGCACCGCCGAATGAGAAAACTACCTCTGGATGGGGATACCTTAGAAATGCTGAAAGATTACATCCAGCGTGGTGGGCCAATTCTAAGAGAAGGCAAAAGACTCATTTTCGGTATTAATCGGCATCGCGGCTGGCAAATCATTCGAGAATGTGCCCAGAGGGCAGGCTTACCCAGACTGATTAATTCCGAGACTGGGAAGATACACAATGTGAGCCCTCATCGATTGAGAGATGCTTTCGCCGTTCACGCAGTAAAACTTGATGATTCTGGAGATGGATTACGTATGTTACAAGAACACCTTGGTCACGCCAGCTTCAACACAACTGCGAAATATCGTAAAGTCGCCGGTGAGGAACTGAAGTCTTGGTATGAAAAGCTTTGGGGGAAATCCGATGGTTCTGAAATCGCTAAGACCTAAACGTGGGGGATTCCTTCGACTAATTGGTTTAGGCTTATTTATCCGGAACTACCTCCTCGGTAGGGGACCGTTAGGAGCGCAGCGGATTGATCCGGCCGAAGGTTCATATCAAGCCGATATCTTCTACCAATATAAAATGGCATTGATTCGAACCACCGCTGTTGACCGAGCCACTAGGTTAGAGGAAAAGCGTGCGAAAAAAGAGAAACGGGTTATAGACCCAATCCGAATTGAACAACTGACCGAAAGGCTCATCGCCCGTATGCCTTACAAGGCACAGGGCTGCCGTTCCCACAGTTTTACTACTTACTTTTCAACCATCCAGAAGTTGGGCTGGGTGGAAGCTACTGGCAGGGAAGAACCGTCGGCCTTCCAAGAGCATTACCCAGCGGGCCAGCCCCGCAAGTATTTCAGGCTCACTCAAGCTGGGTTAAATGCAAGTGACGATGACTGGGCGAATCCTCATCGTGCGCTCTACGGACGGAGCTAAAGCCGGAACTGGCAGGTTCAGCTTGGTTAAGCCAGCAACTATCAATCTCTAAAATCCCTCATTTTTCAAGACCCTTCTCCAGACCTCCTTGGTCTCATGTAAATATAGGTTCATTTTGAAATATCACTTTCCTTCCTTTTGTTGGATGATAAGGCTGGAGAACCGAGCACCTTAACAATTGAATATAGTCAAACCTGAACGCTTGCCTCACAGGGCAAATAAGCTCAAAGGGGGTCAAGCGATGGTAACGGCGGTAATATCACTAGCACCTGCACCGCAAGGGCATTGTAACCGATGCGGTAAGGTCTGGACACTACAGGAGAGGCAGGGCGTTTGCCGGTGGTGCGGTAAGACTGCTACTTGTCAAAGCTCCACTTCAAAGCCCCGCCATATCAAGTCTAGCCGACGGCGAAAGCAAAGGCAAGCTGACGGCAACGGTAACGGCTATGACCAGCTTAACGGCGAATGGCTAACCTATTATAAGATAGCTTCCCGATTTAACCACAAAGCAAAGGCAGGGGATAGAGAGGACTTACTCCATGACATCATCTTGACCCTTGCCGTAGCCGAGCGGAATAACGGTCATAAGCCCTTCACGGAAGCGACCATGCATCGGATAGCTAGCCGAGCGCAAGCCGACTACTGGAGAGCACAATACAAGCTCAATAGCGGCTTAACGTGCTGTAGCTGTAGCAAGGCACAACGGCAAAAGTGTAAAGAGGACTACCTATATACCGAGTGTCCGAAGGCTATCAAGATTGAGAGCCTGAATAAGCCCATACTTGACAGTGAAGGCAATACCACGGAACTCGGAGAGTTGATAACCGATGATAATGCGATTGACCTTGCCGATTGGGTGAACATCAAGACCTTTTTGTTAGGGTGTCCCGATAGGCTACTATTCATAGCCGATAAGATACGACAAGGGGAAGCATTAACACCAGTTGAGCATAACTACCTTTGGCGATTTCGGAAACGAGAGCAAAATTCTTTGTTTTAGGGTATTAGATTTTAGCCCATTTCCACGACTTATATAGTGGCAGTACCGTTAAGGCTAGCGTCTCGCAGCTTAACGGAAGCTGACTACTAGGTGAAGCTGGCAGATTTGCCCACTAGCCAGATAGCCAATAAGGGGGTTAAGTGGAAAAACTTAATATTGTGGGCAAGCGTTCAGGTAACGGCTTTGTAGCTCATAGAGCTACGCTGGTAAACGCCCTGTCCAGAGCATTAGCAGAAAGGCTGATGCTGGTGGACTTTACCATTGGGCGGAAAGGATTACTCGGTTACCTTAAGGCGATTGCGGGGTCAAACGTGGTCAAGGTTGTCCCTGCCAATGGTGCTGATAGCGAGTCGCATGGCATCGGGAAACGCCTCAAGGTAATTTGCGGTAGTAATACCAGTTACCTTGAGGACATGGCATGGGTGGGGGATAAAACCCCCATGACCCTAGCCGAGGTTAGGGTAAGCCCTAACAACGCTGTCAAGCCTAACATCGGGAATGTTGAGCTTGCCGAGGCACTTAACAGAACGCTACCCTTCACCGCTACCGAGGACAATAGACCTGTGTTACAGTGTGTGTTGTTCAAGGCTGGTGAGGGGATGCTAAAGCTGGTAGGTGCTGATGGTTTCAGGCTGGCAGTCCAGAGCATAGACTTTGACGGTGAGGGACAAGCCCTGATTAACCGTGACGACCTGTGGGGGATTGCCAACGCCCTGCGTAAAGCAAGGCGAGTGAACGTTAGCTTTGAAAAGAGCGGTGAGAGCCTTGACGGAATGAAGCTGATTATTGATACCGAAGCAATTCGGTATAGCTTCGTAAGTGCCGATGGCACTTTCCCCGATTATGAGAAGCTCATTCCGAAAGAGGCAAAAACCGTTGTCCACTTTGACACCGTTGAGGCTGGCAAGGCGATAAGCTCCCTTAAGGTGCTCGCCGATAGCAAGTCCTACCCGATAGACCTCACTTTTGATAACGGCATGGTGATGCTGTCTAGCCCCGATGATAAGGGGCGGGCGGTAATGCCAGCCGATATTGAGGGCGAGGTCAATAAGGTGCGTCTTGACGGCAAGTATCTCGCCGATGCCTTAAGAGCCTGTAGCGGTATGGTGGAATTGAAGCTCACCGATAGCAGGTCGCCAGTCCTCTTTCAGGTTGACGGTTATTTGCTTGTTACCATGCCGATGCTGACCAACGCCGATAAGCCAATCGAGCCGAAAGCCGAGCCAGCGCCAGCCGAGGCAACCGAGGTTGCCGAGGCAATAGCCGAAGCCGAGGAAATCACCAAAGCCAAGAAGCCAAAGCGGAAGCGAAGCAAGGCAAAAGAACCAGTAGCCGTATAGCTTAAGCCGAAAACTTGTCCCGTACTTGATACGGGATTGAACGCTTGACCGAACAGAAAGCCACGCAAAAGAGGCGAGGGTTTACTCTCGCCTCTTTTTGTCTTTTTCAGGGGTAATCGTTCCCCTTCAGGGAGAACCTTCAGGGTGAACCCTACGTGGGAACGGCTACTCCTTTTTTGTTTGTGGCAGAAAAGGCAGGAAGCGCCGATGCCCGATGGCAGTGCAGGGCACGATGGCAGGGATACTACCGGCGGTTGCGTACTTAATGGAAGTCCACTTGGACAGATGCATAGTACGAATTACAACCAAAAAGAGTAGGCGCTCCTAGGAATTCACAGGAAATTTATTTGAAAAGGAGGAGCCAATATGGCAGACAAGGACACTATCTTTGTCCTCAGTAGGGAAGATGTCATCGGGTGTGCCAGAGAGATGGGTATCCCCAAAGAAGCGATAACCGATGACATTCTTGCCCAGGTGAAGAAGGGCGTGGAGTGGGGACTGGAGTGCTGGTCTGAGGTCGTGAAGGAAGCCATCAGCATGTCTCTCAAGAGCTAGCCTGTAATCCTTTCACTCTGACGCCTAATTCGGTTAAGCGTCAGAGATGAGCGGGTTACCGCTCAAATCTACAGGGCTACCTATGCCCTGGGAAGGAGTGATATTGTGCCTATAAAATGGAGCGCCTTGAAGATGAGCGAGGCAGCCGACAAGATTGAAGAACTCATCAACCAGGCAGCGGAGCCACTAGAACAAGCCAGGATTGTTGCCCTAGAGGCCCAGAAGATAGACAGCCTGCCTCAGTACATCGAGCAGGGACTCAACTCTATCCTTGCCGAAATTGAGAGAGTCACTGGCGGCGAGGTTTCCTGGAGCAAAGAGCATCAGGATGGCAGTATCAAACGAGCCATTGACAGGCTTCGCGACGATATACCGAAAGATGCCATACAGTCCGACCAGGCCAGCCAGAAGTATGGCAGCACACAAGCCTTTGTCTAAAACTGTCTCGAAGTGATGCATTTTGATGTAAATTGTATCACTTCCAGGGGCTACCCATGCCTGAAATGGGAGATTAAAAGAAAGGATGATAACGATTGACAACTGAAAAACAGATTGATAAAGGCATCTCCGATATCGTGGGTGTCTTTACTGACCCTATTCTTGTTTTTCCTGGGGGATGGGGTGATAGCCTTCCCGACTGGCTCAAGGGAGCTATCACCATGGAGCGGCTGATGATGAACTTTGGGGTACTCAAGGGTGAAGCGATGACTGGTACGGATGCCGAGGCCTGCGCCTATCTCATGACGGTTTCACTGACCCAACCCATGGACAGCGACTGGTCAGAAATCTACCTCTACGTCGCTGGCAAGACATACTCACGCCATAAACAAGGCGGTCTACCAGAGGATATCCGGGTGGAGTCGCTGCGGGATGACCAGATGAGAGACCTCGACCAGCTGAAGGCATGGCTCTATCGGCAGCGAACAACAATAAGGCTGGAGCGGGACCGCGCCGATCGACGGGAGCGCAAAGAGATAGCCGTGGCTGAAAGGGAGGCGTTGCAGCCGGTGTTGTTTGAGTTCTAGAAACAACTAGTATCTACTTGGAAAGAGGGCTGGGGGGTTGTCCCCCAGCCCTCTTTTTGTGCCTATTACACAAAACAAGCTTTTGTGACTTTTAGTAAACAGAATTAACTGTTATTAAAGCAAGTAATACACTAGACTGATTCTCACAAGTAGTAGTTTAAAGAAGTTCAGCCCCCAGAATGTGATAGCTGGGGGCTGAAAATGTCTAATTGTTCAATTAGCCTCTTTTTTTGGCAAAGATAAAGATAGCCAAGCCTATGATTACAATCCCTCCGATAATCCCTCCAACCAACGGCCAATTGAAGCCCTTACCCTCCGATGTTTCTGTTGGAGTAGGTGTGGGTGTAGGCGTTGGAGTAGGTGTGGGTGTAGGCGTAGGTGTGATTGTTGGCGTTAGAGTAGGTGTAGGCGTTGGCGTAGGTGTGGGTGTTGGTGTTGGTGTTGGCGTAGGTGTAGGCGTTGGTGTAATGGTGCCGATCATGGCGAAGGTGGAAAAGTGGGAGATGTCGCCCATTACGCAGTTGACTTCCGAGTCGCATGTGCATTCACATGTTACCCATTTGCCAGCATTCGCATCGTAGTACGCTATGGCCAAGTCTGCCTCGACTGTCCCTTCAGGTAAAGCATCATGGGTGTATTTCCATTCAAAGGTTATGTCTGGGACAAAGGTGACACCATTAGGTCCGAAGTTATAAGCTAGCCCAATGATATTGGCATTCGTGGGTGGGGCCGGCGGGTTAGAAAAAACTTCCGCCGTCATGCTTGTAGGCGGGTTGCCATATTTATCCAGGACTTTGGAGCCCTTAGGAATGGTGATGGTTAATTTGCCATCTGGTGACGTGGCTGTAAATGTCGCCTGTACTATACCACTGCTATCAACCTTGAAACTCGATTGGGTTCCAAAGAAGTTTATTGCGACAGTCGTTGTACCACCTCCCCCACCTCCTCCACCCCCTCCACCGCCACCCCCGCCATCACTTGCCCTGGTCACGGTTATGGTGTAAGTCTTTGTGGTGGTAGTGTCCTGGGCAGTAACCACCACAGTGATGGTATTGTCGCCAACGCTCAAGCTGATAGCCCCGGACGCACTGCCGCTGGCAACCGTAGTGCCGTTAACTTTAATGGTAGCGTGGCTTTCAGTAGCCGTTGGCGTAACGGTGATGGAGCTTACGGTGTTAGCGACGCTATCAGTGTAGGTGATGGTGCCGGAAGCAAAGGCCGGGGTAAGCGTGCCGGAACTGATGGTAAGATTGCTCAGAGTGGCGTCACTAGATCCCAGTGCTGCCCTGGTCACGGTTATGGTGTAAGTCTTTGTGGTAGTAGTGTCCTGGGCAGTAACCACCACAGTGATGGTATTGTCGCCAACGCTCAAGCTGATAGCCCCGGACGCACTGCCGCTGGCAACCGTAGTGCCGTTAACTTTAATGGTAGCGTGGCTTTCAGTAGCCGTTGGCGTAACGGTGATGGAGCTTACGGTGTTAGCGACGCTATCAGTGTAGGTGATGGTGCCGGAAGCAAAGGCCGGGGTAAGCGTGCCGGAACTGATGGTAAGATTGCTCAGAGTGGCGTCACTAGATCCCAGTGCTGCCCTGGTCACGGTTATGGTGTAAGTCTTTGTGGTAGTAGTGTCCTGGGCAGTAACCACCACAGTGATGGTATTGTCGCCAACGCTCAAGCTGATAGCCCCGGACGCACTGCCGCTGGCAACCGTAGTGCCGTTAACTTTAATGGTAGCGTGGCTTTCAGTAGCCGTTGGCGTAACGGTGATGGAGCTTACGGTGTTAGCGACGCTATCAGTGTAGGTGATGGTGCCGGAAGCAAAGGCCGGGGTAAGCGTGCCGGAACTGATGGTAAGATTGCTCAGAGTGGCGTCACTAGATCCCAGTGCTGCCCTGGTCACGGTTATGGTGTAAGTCTTTGTGGTAGTAGTGTCCTGGGCAGTAACCACCACAGTGATGGTATTGTCGCCAACGCTCAAGCTGATAGCCCCGGACGCACTGCCGCTGGCAACCGTAGTGCCGTTAACTTTAATGGTAGCGTGGCTTTCAGTAGCCGTTGGCGTAACGGTGATGGAACTCACGCTGTTAGCGACGCTGTCAGTGTAGGTGATGGTGCCGGAAGCAAAGGCCGGGGTAAGCGTGCCGGAACTGATGGTAAGATTGCTTAAGGTGGCGTCACTGGATGGAACCGTCAGGTTGAGATGGGTTATGCCGCCATAAGCAAAAGTTCCAGTTTGCGCTGCGGTGGTGCCAACGTAGAATTGAATGGTGTCACCGGCAACCCCACCTTCTTTTACTGCTGACGTGTCCGGGTCATCGGCAGGCACCTGAAAGTTATAGTTGCCTGAAGAATCTACGGTCGTTGTCGCATATTGGACGCCAGTTATATTGGCTGTGATTACGGTCTCCGTTGGTGCCTGAACATCACCAATTGTCACACTGCCATAAAACTGGTGTGGCATAGTCGGCACTGCCAGAACTGGAGTGCTAGCAAAAAGGCAGAGGGTTAGCAGGAGCCCTAAGGCTCCTGCTAACCGACCGGCGATTCTCTTATTTATTTTATGTCCTTTTAGCCGATTTTTCATTTCATTCCTCTAATCTTATGGGTAAATCGTTCCGGCTGTCGTTACTGCAAGCCAGAAACCTTCACCTGGGTTCATATTTGTTCCACTTACTACTACTGTGTATCCTCCAGTGATATTGTTCAATCTATAGAGCCTGACAATGCCGGTTAAGCCTGCCAAGTAAGTAGTGTCTAACTTTGCCGTGGTTGACGTAATGCCAATCATGTTCCAGCCAGGATACACGGGATAAGCTGATGGCAGTGCTGGTGGAAGCGGCGCGGCAGTGCCAGTGGCAACAAGTGTTGCCGGTGCTGACATTTGCAGCAAGTAAGCCTTGCCGTCCGTCATCGTAGTCAGCGAAGGACTTGGCAGACCCGGTGCCCAGCTTTTCCAGGCAGCAGGACTGACCGAGGTATCGTAGTACCAGACAGCCAGGACATTGGCGGAAATGCCACTCAATACCGTGCCAATAGCCGAGTTGGTGGGTACCAGAGGCAGGGAAATAAGGTTCCAGCCCGTCCCCAGCGCGATTTGAGATGCATTGGTTGCTGGGAATACTGCGGTTACCACACCTGAGTTGGCCGGGTTGGTTACTGTTGTTGCTCCGGCTACGGTGAAGGAGTTCGCAGCCACGCCTATTAAGGTATATCCTGCTCTGGCTGTCAGCGTGATGGTTGCCGTGTAGGTTGTTCCTCCCGCAAAAGTAGCAGCAACAGGACTCCATGTTACGGTTCCGGTGTATTGAGCTATTGCTGTAACTGTCGTCACTGGGGTCCCACCGGTTACTGGTGCGGTTACTCCAGCGATGGCTAAAGTACTGATGGTAGTTAAGGTTGCGGGGAATACTGCGGTTACCACACCTGAGTTAGCCGCGTTGGTTGTTGTTGCTCCGGCTACGGTAAAGTAGTTCGCAGTCACACCCGTTAAGGTGTATCCTGTTGCGGGTGTCAGTGTGATGGTTGCCGTGTAGGCTGTCCCTCCCGCAAACGTAGCAGCAGCAGGACCCCATGTTACGGTTCCGGTGTATTGAGTTGCTGCTGTAATTGTCGTTACTGGAGTTGCACCGATTACTGGTGCGGTTACTCCAAGGATGCCTGCAGTAGTGATTGGTAACGTTGCGGCTGCTGGGAATACTGCGGTTACCACACCTGAGTTGGCCGGGTTAGTTACTCCTCCTGTTGCTCCGGCTACGGTGAAGGAGTTCGCAGCCACACCCGTTAAGGTATATCCTGCTTTGGGTGTCAGTATAATGGTTGCCGTGTAGGCTGTCCCTCCCACAAACGTAGTAGTAACAGCAGGACTCCATGCTACGGTTCCGGTGTATTGAGTTGTTGGGGTAATTGCCGTTACTGGGGCTACACCGGTTGCTGGTGCGGTTACTCCAGGGATGGCTGTAATACTGACTACCGCTAGAGCGGTTGCTGGGAATACTGCGGTTACCACACCTGAGTTGGCCGGGTTGGTTACTGTTGTTGCTCCGGCTACGGTGAAGGAGTTCGCAGCCACGCCTACTAAGGTATATCCTGCCCCAGCTGTCAGCGTGATGGTTGCCGTGTAGGCTGTCCCTGGCGCAAACGTAGCAGCAGCAGGACTCCATGTTACGGTTCCGGTGTATTGAGCTATTGCTGTAACTGTCGTCACTGGAGTGTTACCGGTTACTGGTGCGGCTACTCCAGCGATGGCTGTAGTACTGACTACCGCTAGACCGGCTGCGGTTGCTGGGAATACTGCGGTTACCACACCTGAGTTAGCCGGGTTGGTTACTCCTCCTGTTGCTCCGGCTACGAGGAAGGAGTTAGCAGCCACACCCGTTAAGGTATATCCTGCTTTGGGTGTCAGTGTGATGGTTGCCGTGTAGGGTGTCGATGCCGCAAACGTAGTAGCAGCAGGACTCCATGTTACGGTTCCGGTGTATTGAGCTGTTGCTGTAACTGTCGTCACTGGAGTTGCACCGATTACTGGTGCGGTTACTCCAGGGATGTTTAAAGTAGTGATTACCGCTAGACCGGCTGCGGTTGCTGGGAATACTGCGGTTACCACACCTGAGTTGGCCGGGTTAGTTACTCCTCCTGTTGCTCCGGTTACGGTGAAGTAGTTCTCAGTCACACCCGCTAAGGTATATCCTGATGTGGGTGTCAGTATAATGGTTGCTGTGTAGACTGTCGATGCCGCAAACGTAGTAGTAACAGTAGGACTCCATGCTACGGTTCCGGTGTATTGAGTTGCTGGGGTAATTGTCGTTACTGGGGCTACACCGGTTGCTGGGGCGGTTACTCCAAGGATGCCGGCAGTACTGACTACCGCTAGAGCGGTTGCTGGGAATACTGCGGTTACCACACCTGAGTTGGCCGGGTTGGTTACTGTTGTTGCTCCGGCTACGGTGAAGGAGTTCGCAGCCACGCCTACTAAGGTATATCCTGCCCCAGCTGTCAGCGTGATGGTTGCCGTGTAGGCTGTCCCTGGCGCAAACGTAGCAGCAGCAGGACTCCATGTTACGGTTCCGGTGTATTGACCTATTGCTGTAACTGTCGTCACTGGGGTTCCACCGGTTGCTGGTGCGGTTACTCCAGCGATGTTTAAAGTACTAATGGTTGCTGCGGTCGCTGGGAATATTGCGGTTACCACACCTGAGCCGGCTGGGTTGGTTACTCCTCCTGTTGCTCCGGTTACGGTGAAGTAGTTCTCAGTCACACCCGCTAAGGTATATCCTGATGTGGGTGTCAGTATGATGGTTGCCGTGTAGACTGTCCCTGCCGCAAACGTAGTAGTAACAGCAGGACTCCATGCTATGGTTCCGGTGTATTCAGTTGTTGGGGTAATTGCCGTTACTGGGGCTACACCGGTTACTGGTGCGGTTACTCCAGGGATGGCTGCAATATCAATTACGGCGTCTGCCGCCATTGCCGGCGCTGCCATTACCAGGCTCAAGCCCAGTACTAGCACCAGTGCAAACAGAATGTTAAAAATTTTCCTTTTCATTATTTTTATATCCTCCTTGAAAAATTTTTCTTTGTTAGAAACGGGCTCTTACAAACTTCTCCGATAGTAATCACCTCCCTTTGTATTAATTTAGATATCCTTACTCCTGAACATTGCTCACCTCCTTCAAAAGCTATCCCTACCCACCGTCAAGTTCAGGCTTCTTATTTTCTGATTCTAAATTCAGCATATATTTTTATACCCAGTTTTTAGCGCTACTGATTTCTCCGGGAACCGAGTATTCAATGGCTACCTTCCCTGTTGTTATATCTACAAGTCGCCGGAATTCGTCTTTCGCAAAAATACCATAAGAACCGAAATAGCCCACCTGTTTCCATCCGTTCAAGTCCGGCATATTACCGCCTCTTTCTCTGATAGATAATGGTTTATCTTTGGAAACTGATACTAAACTCATTACCTTCGGAATATCCTTTGAAAGATATTTACGCAACTTGTTGCCTTTTACGCTCAATCAGATCCTCAATCATGGTAACCAGGTCTTTGTCCAACTCTGGGTATTTTTCTTGGATGTAATCACGAAAGTCCGGCAGCTCTACCTGCCCATCAATATTTTGGATGAAGAACATCAAAGCCGCCGTAACCGCCGATTCAACTGCCTCGGTAAAGGTCGTTTTCCCCCTCCATTGTCCCCTTTTCTCTGTCACGGTCTCTATGAACCTGGAATAAAGCTCCTCGGATAACTTAACAAATAAGGTTTTTCTTGCCATTAGAATAGTCCCGTTTTTGCCCCCCCTTTTATTTCGTCGTGCTAAACTGCTAAAATATATATAGGTGATATAATCACCTAATAATAAATAAGCGACCTAGCAGCATCAGGCTTTTTAAACGTGGCGCGTTTCGAACTGCTGGTGCATAATATCAACTCAGCGGGCTGAGTATGCCCTCCGCTGCTAGGTGCCCGTTTATGGGTATATGATTGATTTCCATGAATTACTGCTGCCTGCAAACAACGAACATCGCCTATCAGAAACAACTCCGACAGCCAGTGTTTTCCACTAACCTGCTTTCCGCAGGTCACGAAAGATTCTCCGTAAAGCAATGTTTTGTCACCTTAATAATTTATATAAGACTTTAGATATTTATGTATATGTACTTAAACATGTTTATAGCATAACAAATGATGTTTGTCAAGTTAATTAGATAAATAGTAGTGAATAATTAGACAAATACGAAGTATTTGGCAACCTGCAATTGAACGCAGTTGAGGTGGGACAAATTGGAAAATAAAGAATTAAGTGAGTTTTTAACCAAGCAGTGTGAAGAGAGAGGGCTGTCTTTTCGCAGTCTATCGGTGAATGCCGGCCTCAGCCCGGGCACGGTTCATAATATCATCAGAAGAAAATACAGGCCTAACATTTCTTCGCTAAATGCGCTAGCAGACTATCTTGGTGTAAAAAGAGAATACCTCTGGCAGATGGCCGGCTTGCTTGAAGATATGGACTACAGCACCGAAACCACCTTTAGTGACCCTCAGGTGAGATTTCACTTTGCCCAGGTGGATAAGCTGCCTAAAGAGAAAAGAAATATCATACTGAGTGTTATTGAAGCCCTGATAGTCAACCTAAAGTCTGAAGATAATAAGATACCGACTAAAGTTGTAGAGGTAGCTGAAGCTTCTAAAAGCCGCCGAAAATACAAATCCCGCTCGTCTGAAGATTAGAATACAATCCTCGATGTTTGGTTTGGCTGTTACCGGCTACTGATTACGAATTATGGCTCTTTAGCATAAACGCCAAGTAGGGTTTTAGCTATTTTAACGACGCTTTTCCGCAGTTCCTCTGGCTCAAGAATCTCGACTTCCTCACCCCACCCCAGTATCCAGGCGCGAAGGTCTATGGCATTAGTAACCTTGAGGGTCATTATCAATGCCCCATCATCCTGAGGTGCCTGCATCTGCGAGGGATGCCACACTGTCTCAGCTATTATTCTGGCTATCTGTGGAGAAAACTTCAGTCTGATAGTCTCAACCTCTCCGTCAACAACGATACCCCATGAAGAGCTCAGGTAATCAATAGCATCGAAATCAGGTGGAATAAAATAAGTATCATCAAGTATTTGTATATCTTCTATACGCTCAACCTTAAATATGCGAACAGCATGAACCCAGTGACTGTAAGCAATCACATAGCTGGAATGTCCCGGTGCCGCCGGCTCAATGAAATATGGTTCGATGACACATTCGGTTTGTTCTTCCTCAGCTAATGCTTGATACTGTATCCGAACTTGATGCTGAGATACCCAAGCTTCAGCCTTAGCCAAAAGAGAATTGAGCCTGGCTGCCAACATGGAGCACCTTTGATATCTTTACTTACTATCCTTGGTAGTGTTGAGGAATACAAAAGAATCGTGACCGTAGCTACTTCGAACTATGCAAACTCTCTTGGCATGGTGGTGTTATGCCAAAATTAGATTGTAGTGGAAAACCCACAGTTGAAGTGTTATAACGCTTGCATGCTCATTGATGCACAATCCGTCAAAAAGTTACCTTCCGCAAAGCCCATTTTAGATATTACTTCTAAAAATCCCGGTTTGATTAACTCGGATTATGGCGGGTCTTGACAAAAGAACAAATGTTCTATATAATTACTTTTGCTGTCTTTTCAAAAGGTGAACCATGAGAATACTTTGTGTGCTGTTACCCCATTTTCCTTGGCAGTGCGAGGTCCGGAGAAATCCGAATATAGCTAACCGACCGGCTATAGTTGTGCAGTCGAAAGAAGCCAACAGCTCGCAAAAGCTGGTGCTGGACTGGTCGCCGGAGCTAGAGGGCCCGGCGCCGGATATGCCCCTCCAGCAGGCGCTCGCCCGCCACGATAACGCCTTATTGATACCGTCCGATATTTCTCACTACCGCGCGGCGTTTAAAGAAATACTGGATAAACTAGAGCAGGTAAGCCCGCTGGTAGAAGGCGCTGAATTGGGCTTCATCTACATCGGCGTGGACGGACTGCACCTTATTTACCCGAATGATAGCGCGCTCATTAATGCCGTAAGCGAGGTCGCGGCGGATTTTATGCCGCAGATGGGCATTGCCGGGAACAAGTTTTTGGCGTCGCTGGCGGCACGGCAAAGCCAACCGGACGACTGCAAAATTTTATACGGCGATACCGCTTCTTTCCTGAAGGAGCTGCTCTGCGACGTGCTGCCGATATCCATAAAAAGCAAGAGCAAGCTGCACGAATTCGGCATTCGCACGCTGGGGCAGGCAGCCGCTATGCTACCCGGTCCGTTACAGTCGCAGTTCGGTCCCGAGGGCAAGCGCATCTGGGAGCTGGCGCAGGGCATAGATAATACGCCCCTTTACCCCCGCTTTATGGAAGAAGTCATCGAGGAGAGCGCCACGCTGCCTTCGATAACCGTCTCGATGGACGCCATCATCACGTCGGCGGAATCGCTATTGCTGCAGGTCCTGCCGAGCATCGTCCGCCGGGGACTGGGTATCCGCAGTCTTACGCTGTGGGCGCGCACCTGGAACACGGAGCACTGGGAACGAGACATCAATTTCAAAGAGCCGGCGATGGATTTGAAAAATATCATCTCTCGACTCAAGCGCGTCCTGGAGGAATATCCCCAGCCCGGACCCGTCGAGCAGGTGGGGATAAGGGTTAATCGCCTGGGCTATCCGCTGGGACGGCAGCGAAGCCTCTTTTCCGATATCCGGGCGCAGGAGCATTTGGCGGACGACATCAAGCAGCTGGAACTCAAGCTAGGCAACCCCCAGATATATAAGGTAAAGGAAATCGAGCCATGGTCGAGAATACCGGAAAGACGCTACGCGCTGACGCCTACAAGCCGGTAAACGCGCCGGCAGCGCTAACGGTGGAAGAGGACGCCTCTGGCTCACCGGTGGCGGTTAAGGGGAAACAGCGTCAGGCTGTCACCTCTATTGAGGATAAATGGCGCATTGATGATGAATGGTGGCGCGCTGAACCAGTTTCACGGCTCTATTACAATGTCCTGCTAACTTCAGGACAGCGTTTAGTTCTCTATAAAGACCTTATCACCGACGGCTGGTATCAACAGGACTATTAGAATACGACTATGCCCTACGCAGAACTCCATTGTCACAGTTATTATTCTTTTCATGACGGCGCTTCATCGCTGGAGGAACTGATGGTGCGCGCCAAAGAGCTTGGCTACCGCGCATTAGCTATCACTGACCACGATAATCTGTGTGGGGCAATGCGTTTTGCCCAGCTTGCCAAATCGCTAGAGATACACGGCATCATCGGCGCAGAGATAACTCTCGAAAATGGCTATCACTTAACCTTGCTGGCAAAAGACAACAAGGGCTATAGCAATCTCTGTCGCCTGATTACCGCCGCTCATGCCTCCGGCGAGCGTAACGACCCCACCCTACCTCCTGATTTACTCAAAGAACACGCCGAAGGACTGATTGTCTTCTCCGGCTGTTCTAAAGGAGAGCTACCGCAACTGGTGACAAAATCACGACTAGCCGAAGCTAAAAGCCTGATAAAGCAATATCTCGACTGGTTCGGTGTGGAGAACTACTATATCGAGCTGCAGCGGAACCTCGCCTTCGGCGATACGGCGCGTAACATCGCCCTGCTTAAGCTGGCACAAGAAACAGGGGCAAAAGTGGTGGCTACCGGCAACGTCCACTACCACATCCGTGAAAGGCACCAGCTGCAGGACTGCCTGGTGGCAATCAAGAACTGCAAGAGTCTGGAGGAGACTCATGTCGAGAGAAGACCAAACTCCGAATATTATTTAAGGTCAATTGAAAAGCTGGAGAATCTTTTCCGCGACTGTCCCGAGGCTTTAGAAAACACCGTAAAAATCGCCGAACGCTGCACGCTGGACCTGACCAAAGACTTAAGCTATATCTTCCCCGATTACCCCACCCCCGCCGGCTATACACCCCAGACCTATCTGGAAAAGCTCTGCCACGAGGCGGCGATAAGACGCTATGGCTCTATCACGCCCGCGGTGCAAGCCCGCCTTGATGAAGAGTTCACCCTGATTAAAAAGTACAGTTTGGCCGGCTTTCTCTTAATGTACCATGAGGTCATCAAACTGGGACGGGAGGTGATGATTGATTTGGGCTTAAGCGACCCCTCCCTGACGCTGGAGGAGAACCCGCCGGGGAGGGGGCGCGGCTCATCGGTGGCTTTACTGGTGGGCTACCTCATCGGTCTATCCCACATCGACCCGCTGAAATACAATCTTTCGCTGGAACGATTCCTCCCCACCGATACCATGTCCAGCGTGCCGGATATCGACCTGGATTTTCCGCGCTCCATCCGCGAGGAGCTTATCCTGCGCACCCATCAAAAGTGGGGCTGGCAGCACGCCGCCCTTACCGGCACCGTCGCCACCTACCAGATTAAAGGAGCGGTGCGGGATTTGGGCAAGGCTTTAGGACTGCTGGAGGCGGAAATCGACCACCTGGCTAAGCAGTCGGACTGGGGCAGCGCGAAAAAGCTCGGCAAGAAAATGGCAAGGATGCCCAGCTTTAAGGATAAGGTGGACACTCCGATATGGCGCGACTTGATACGTCTGTCAGCGGAGCTGGACGGCTTCCCCAAGTACGCGGGACAGCACCCCGGTGGCATGATTCTTTCCTCAACCCCTCTGATAGACATTGTGCCTGTGCAGAGAGGGGCTATCGAAGGACGCTACGTCTGCCAGTGGGACAAGGACAGCATTGATGATGCGGGGTTCGTGAAGATAGACTTCCTGGCTCTGGGCGCCTTATCCCAGCTGCAGGAAGCTGTCGAGCTTATCAAAGCCCGCACCGGCAAGAGAATCGACATGTCCCGCATCGACTTCGAGGATGTTAAAGTTTACGACATGCTCTGCCGGGGCGATACCATCGGCATCTTCCAGGTAGAGTCCGCCGCCCAAATGCAGACCATCACCCGCCTTAACCCCAGGAACTTACTGGACATGGCACACGAGGTGGCTGCCGTGCGGCCCGGCGTCGGTGCCAACAATGGCGTGCATGAATACCTGCTGCGGCGCACCAAGAAAAAACCTGTCACCTACGACTGCCCTTTAGAGCAGCGGGCGTTAGAGCGCACATTAGGCATCGTGCTTTTCCAGGACCAGGTGAATCAGCTAGCGATAGACGTCGCCGGCTTTTCCCCCAGTGAGGCTGACCGTTTACGCCGCGCCTTCAGTCGTAAGCACAATGACGAGTTCATCGCACAATATCATCAAAAATTCCTCGACGGCGCCAAAGAGCGCGGCGTTACAGAAGAAGAGGCGGAAAAAGTCTTTAAAAAGTTCAACGGACAGTACATGTTCCCAGAGTCGCACGCTTTCGCCTTTGGCGTGACGGCTTATCAGGCGTCGTGGCTTAAGTTATATTATCCTCTCGAGTTCTTCGTGGCGATATTCAACCAGCAGCCAATGGGCTTCTATAACCTGGAAACGCTAAAGGAGGACGCCAAAAGACATGACGTAATCGTGCTGAACCCGGATATCAACTTAAGCAGCTCAAAATGCCTCATAGAAAACGACGCCCTGCGCATAGGCTTCCTTAACGTCACCGGTTTGGGCGAAGCCTCTGCCAAAGCGATAGAGGCGGGGAGGCAAGAGGGCGGGGACTTTAAGAGCATCGGGGAGTTTTTAGAGCGCACCGGCGTGCTGGAGGAGGTAGCCCTTAACCTGGCGGGCGCCGGCGCCTTCGATAGTCTGGAGTTCAACCGCCGCAAGGTAAAGTGGGAAATCGGCTTAAGATACCGTCCCATCAATACCCAGCTACCCCTGGCGCTGCCTGTGGAGCAGGACATTGTGGAGTTGGCTACGCCGAGCGATTGGGAGCGCATGAAAGAAGAGTATAACGTCCTTAACCTTTTCCCCGCCGGGCATGTCATGGCTAAGCTGCGTCCGCGATTCAGTAAGAGTTACCGCACCAGCAGGGATATTGAAAAGCTGTATGATGGCGCGCTGGTGAAAGCCGCCGGCCTGGTCATCCGCCGCCAACGGCCCCACGGCAAGGTGGTTTTCATCACGCTGGAAGATGAGTTCGGGCATATACCGTGTATGGTCTTCGGTAAAACCTACGAGCGCTACGAATATACTTTCCGGTCACCGTTTATCGTTATCAAGGGGAGACTCACCCGCCGCGAAGGCACCTGCAACGTCGTCATCAATCAGGTGAAACCATTTTATGCGCTAGATAGAGTACCTGTTTCAAAGGATTGGAGATAGTAAGGCGGACTTAGGTAAGATTTATGATGTGTGATAATTATTCATCGTTTCGTTACCTTTTCCCATTCTCTGTGAAATATTAGAAAATGTCGTTCCCGATTTAACGCGTTTAGCTACGGCCTTGTCGCTTCCACCAGATATAAGCCAGATACAGTTTGTCGTAATCGGGTGATATTTTTGGTGGAAACAAGGAGCGGAGGGAAATGCCATCATAGTCACTTTGGAGTGCTGAATACTCTGGCAATATTTCAATTAAGGCAGTTACTCCCAGGTATGTAATCCTCTTTTTAGCATATCCAGCAATCCATCTTCATTCAGTACCACTTCTCAGTAAGTATACCCAGCCGGGCTACTTCACTTGGTGAAGCTGTTTATTGTCTGCGGAGTTTAGCATCTGAACTGGGAGGTCTCGACTGGGGGCTATCATTAAGCGGAGTTAAACTGAGTAAAACCTTTATTATATGGGGTTCTTGAGGGGGGTTCAGACCCTGGCCACAGGGGTCTGAAATAGCTTCATTGAGGGTCCCCCCTGAGACCCTGAACGAAGCTAAAAATTCGGACTCTCACCAGAGTCTCACCAGACCCTCGGAAGCTAAAATCCCAGACCCCGACCGGACCCTGGCGAGACCCTCAACGGCCCCTCAACTTCTAGCCTCAGTTGAAACCCTCAGGTTATTGCCACCAAGTTACGTTATTCTAAACCCTCAACCTACTTTTCCCACGACTTTCGCTTGATCTTTTGGAGTGGAAAAAGAGGGAACTATTTTAAGACAAACGGCAATGGTTTGTATCTGGGAGAAGTGACACGCCGTAGCTAAACGTGTTGACTGGGGAGTGACATTTCTCTCTATCTGATACGGAGAGGGTAAAAGTAACGAGACGAAAAATTGTCATGTATCATTTCACACTCCCTCATTATTTCCCGCTGACAAGGATAGTATACGCTTGCTCTTCTCCGGGCAAGTCACCGCTAGCTTCGCAATCATTTGGGAAAGCGCCCACGGTGATGCTTTAGGGTCCTAAGGTGGTTTTTTCAAGATAAACACCGAAAGAGAAGTGAACTGGCATACGCCTGTCCCCGTTTTATTAATAAAATAAGCGACAAAAGTTTACGAATAACACCTGGACCAATGTCAGTCCTTAATCAACGTAAATACGCCTTTTTTGTCACTTTGCCGCGCTTACGGTTTTACAAAATGTCGTAAAAGTTTTGGCATTTCCAAGATAGGGTAACGGGGGTAAGCGATTTACGGTGAGGGTCAGATTTACCCCCTACTTTTTAAGTAGCCGCGGGCGATGAAGTGAAAGAGGCACCGGGGCCAGCGAAGGTATATACCCTTCACATCGAACTATCGGACGGGATGCAGCAGCGGCTCAGAGATTGCACAAAAAGATGAAAAGTGACATCGTATATTGGTATTTTCTTATTTCTCTAAAATAGAAGTATCTTATATAGTTACAACGAAGCGAGGATAACTGCTATATACTAAAAGGAATTATTTTGAGTCTGTATTTGCTCTAACATTCACCTCGGGCATTAAACAACTGTTCAACCCTTAATCCATAGTTGCCACGTACATTTGCGATACAAATATTGCAAAAAGAAAACAAGTCTGCTATAATGGTACTAAAAATTTACTAGATAAGAGGATAATGAATATACTGTTAGTTGAGCCAGAGTACTACACCCGCTATCCTCCACTCGGGTTGTTAAAAATATCTTCAGTACAGAATTTACAGCAAAATAGAGTCTTTTTCCACCGGGGAAAACGACCTACTTTAGAAGAGCCTTCAAAAATATATATAACAAGTCTATTTACGTATGCGTGGAAACCAGTTCATGAGACCGCTGAATACTATCGGAATTTGTATCCAAATGCAGAAATAGTACTAGGTGGAATATATGCAACTCTAATGACCGAGCATGCAAATCTTGCCAGTATTGATACATTGTATGAAGGTTTATATACCGAGGCAGAAGCATCTAAGCCAGATTATTCTCTGATTCCAGGATGGGAAACAAACATATTATTTGCTACTCGTGGTTGTATTAGGAAGTGTCCTTTCTGTGCAGTACCGCTTATAGAAGGCTCGATGAGGATTAATGACGGCAACATTAGAAACAGAGTCGATACAGGATTTAAAAAAATCATATTATGGGATAATAATGTGTTAGCAGCGCCAAACTGGCCAGATATTGTCTCAGAACTTAAAGAATTAAATTTCCAAGTCGATTTTAATCAAGGGTTAGATATCCGCTTAATGAAGCCAGAAATCATCACTAGCTTAGCAGAGATAAATCTCAAACCGATTCGTATGGCATATGATAGCAAAGGGGAAAGAGTTGCGTTAGAAACAACGATACCTGCACTTGAAGCAGTCGGTTTTGATCGTCGTCAAATGATTGTTTATACCCTATATAATTTTAACGACACACCCGCTGACTTCCTGCAACGAGTTGTAGACCTTCTTTCTTGGGGAGTTGTTTCATATCCTATGCGTTATGAACCGTTAAATACACTGGTAAAAAATAAGTATGTCTCTCCTTACTGGACCGCAAGACAATTAGAAATGGTAGCAAAAGCTAGACGCGTAATTGGTGCTGGCGGTGCGTTTCCTCCTTATAACGCTTTACTCAACAAATTCAGAAACGCTCGTTCGTTTGAGGAAGCTTTTTCTTTACGACCTAAACCAGGAGACAGTTGGAACATTAAAGAAATTGCAGGTATGACCGAAAATCCTACAGAGGGAATTACAGGAATGCAAGCAGCTTATAGAGAAATATTCAGTGACCCGGTTCGATTATTAAAGGAAATGAGATGTGAATCATGTGGGAGACTACTAAAATCACAAGAATACGCTTTTGCCTTTCAGGATTATTCAGGTAGATATATAGGCTATAGTTGTTATGATTGTCATCCAAATAAAGGAATAGTCAACTCTAAATGGAAATCGCTTTTTAGTACAAAAAGAATTACTAGCTTGGTTCAGGCTGTATATTAGGAATTTATCTGGTTTCGTGCAATTTCACTTACCCATTCTGGATTCAGGAAATCCAAGCATGTATTTATCTTTTCAATCGATAGGCCTGGCGGTTGTTCGGGTAATAACTCAAACCAGGGCTCTCGTAGCGGATTCCTTAATTTAAGGAGAGGAGCACAAAGAATCGTTTCTCTTGATATTGCAAAGACTAATGGTTCTCCACTGGGTTCGAATTCATAAATGAGATGGATCATCGGCAGGTCATTTGCTCCATGATATAATATGGTGCCACGGGGGTATGTATGTAATCCGACGCTGTTCGCTGCGTTAAACAATAAAACTGCAGATGTTCCATGAACTAATCTAGTCATTTCTTTCTCTTTTTCTAGAGTAGGAGAAAGTAGAAAGTCAATATTATTCTTTACTGCGTCTGATGAGTCGATTTTTAGTGAATCAAGATAACCTTTTAGCAAATTAATATCTGAGTTGGTAATTGCCGAAGCTTCAACTGTAATTAATAACACCCATCTTTTCCATGAATCTTGACGATCAAAACCAAACAACTTACGAAGTGCATTAGTTCTATTTTTGATTCTATCGGGTATATCGGGAAAATCAGGTGGTAGGAAAGGTCCGAAATAGTCTAAATTGATGATATCGAAATCCCATGCCCATGCTTTGGTTTGATAACACCAAAAATTGCCGACATAAGGACATTTCTGTTGTCCCCCGATGGTTCTTCGATTACCTCTATTAGCCAAGATAACTTTATCTACGTCTCCCCAATGACACTCGGCATGAATATTCGGAAATTGCATAATAAATGTGCGTTCGATTTTTTCCAGTATTTTTCGTTCATTTTCTACTGCGTGTACATGATTGATGAGATGACTCCATACTTTTATATCAAGCATTTCTTCACCTGGCAGTCCAAAGTATCGTAAATCAGCATTGGTTTTTTGCCTTAGCGCTTGAAGTAATGGCAGGTCGAAGTATTGTCGTATGGTATTTTTCTCAGCACTTGAATAATAGCCTGTAGGCATAATAATAAAAAACCAAATTATTGAAGTTTTTGTTGCCGGGCAATTGTCTCCGCTATTATACGAATCATGGTCTCGTATTTTTCTCCTCTGCCTCCGATCCCAGTAAGCAGACCATTATCGACGGCTCTGATTAAAGCCAGTTCTCGGGGAGTAGCTGGAGAAAAGCCTTCTTCACGAAGAGCTTCTTCCAAGCTAATTGGAGCAACAGGTGAGAGCCCCATCTGAACTCTCAGCTCTTTCCTGCAAGCCTCAGCTTCGTCGCTTAGAGTAAGTCCGGATACTACTAAGTTATCAAGTGAGTCTACGGCGCTCGATATCATCTGTAATGCATGTGCAGATACAAGTCCATCTAACGCCTTTTTAAGTTCTGGTACGGGCGTGCGCTCATACATAATTTTGACAGCATTTAAAGCTCTTTCTAATAATGCAATCTGTGGAGGAGTTTGCTCGCGTCCGGTAGTACGTGACGCTGTTTTGCTATTGTTAGTACGCTTCGATGTGCTTTGGATTACATCTGAAACAACTTTCTCTAATTGAGTCATTTCAGCTATTATTATTTTCAATTCCTCCTGTTGTACCTGTGTCATTGTTACTGATTTTTTTCTACCTCTTGGTTTTGGCAATAATCTCGAAATGTCATTCTCAATCTTTTCTAGTTCAGTCATATAATTTTTGCTTTCCCAATAAAGTTCATAAATGTCCTCATTGGGATTATTTTTTCGTGGAAGTAAATTATTAACAGTTGTTTGGAAACCTTTTAATCGTCGCTGAATGCTGATTATACTTCGTGAAAGGTCTGCACGTTTACTAAGTTCATCGAAAAAGTCTTCCAAGTATCGAATTAATACTTGTTTGGCATCACCTGGTTCTAAGTCATTTCTCGCAGCGTTGGGAAATACTCCAGTGTTATCAAGCACGTGTACTTCGCCAGTATAATGATGGTATAAGGTGCGACCTCCCACTGGCGGCCAAAGTGGTTTTACTCTTGTACGATCACCAAGCGTAAATCCCTTTAGTTTAAGAAGGAAGCCGCTGGTCCCTGAACCTTCATCAGTGCCATCAGGAGATGTAAGGCGTTCTCCTTTATTCGACAAGCAATACCAAACAAAAGCTAAGTTCTTGCCTTGAATATCTTTTAGCACGTACTGTTGTGGATCGAATACGTCTCCAACAATAGGTTGCTCAATTGTTGTCTCAGGTTCCTTTTCGATTCTAAGAATTATTTTAACTGGATTAAGACCTGCACTTTCTCTTAACCAATTGTTCACTACTGTCCCATAGCTCCGGTCAGGGAAAGCGATAGGTACGGTATTAAGGAGATAAGTTTTTACCTTATTTAAATCTGTTAGTTGAGCTCGATACTCTTGAATAAGTCCTTCTAACGTAATAAGCGTGAAATGGTCTCCTTGATTGCCTTCATATTTTTCTTGATAAAATCCTGTATGTTCATACAGCAACTTTGTTAACGCAACACCAACTCGTTTTTCAGCCACTCTATCTATTTCTAAAGCTCGTCTCATCATCCCGAAGTCAATACGTAAATGTAATAAATCACTCATACCTGATTTACGTGTAGTAACGATCAATCTTTCACACATGCCAAAGGAAGCATATATACCAATGCCTCTATATCCTACCTGTAATTTGGGATTTTTATCTGATATACCAAACCGGCGAGCTTTGCGTAATTCATCTGTATCCATACCATACCCATCATCTCTAATCATTACAACGGGACCGCTTACATTGACAATAATTGTATTAGCACGAGCATCAATCCCATTCTGAACATACTCACGTATCGAGTCTTTGGCATCTGAATATAAACCTTTTGATAGTATATCTAGTAATTCGCCGCCAATCTCCCAAGGTTCTACGGTGACTTTTTGAATATTTTGACGTTGTGGAGTCATTGTATCCTTTAAACGATGTAGTAATATCGTTCTTCGCACTTATAATAGGTGAGGATAGATTTGTTGTCAAGAATAATTGATTTCGATTGTTTCTATAAAACTAGCATGATGGCTTTTTTTTCGTCTTGATCTTAATAAGGAATCGGGCATTTCAGTATGAATGCTTATCCTTTCTCCAAATTATCCACCGACCTATAGTATTTATGACTTTCGATAGCATCATAACACTCTACTGCCTGGAAATATCAATTATTCATCATCAATGTTATTACTGAACCCATGGTATGGGTATAGTTCGACTCTACTCAATCTCTTCATCTTTAGAGCTTACGACTAGCCTCTGAAGATTTTACAATAGTTCATTTTGTGACTCAACAATACTGACGTTTGTTCAACCTAGCGTTGTGTGTCACATTTAGTCATAAGGTGTTATTTCAAGAACTAGCACGTTTATACCTCTTCCTTTATGGGTGATGATAGTTTAAAAACGAAAGGTATCAATTACAGACAGAATTTGATGTGCTCTGCTTTTCGCCTTATACTAGGGCATAGAGCACTATCATGGCTGATAAAGTACTCATTGTCGAAGATGACGCTAACTTACTGGAGGCGATAAAATACAATCTCCATAAAGAAGGCTATGATGTAGCTACCGCCGGCGACGGCGAGCAGGCGTTAGAAATTGCCCACAGAGAAAAACCCAGCCTTCTGATTCTCGACATTATGCTGCCTAAATTAAACGGCTTTGAGGTGTGCCGTATCCTCCGCAAAGAGATGACGGTTCCCATTCTTATGCTTACTGCCAAGGTTGATGAAACCGATAAAATAGTCGGGCTGGAAATAGGCGCCGACGATTATATGACCAAACCCTTTAGCATGAGGGAGCTTATGGCTCGTGTCAGGGCGATGTTACGGCGTACAAAAATGGTGGCAACGCCACCGACAGGTGAGGCAACATCAATAAAGATCGGCGACCTGGAGGTAGATACCGCCCGCCACATCGCTTCTTTACCAGGCAAAATGTTGGAATTATCACCAAAAGAGTTCGACCTGCTGGCTTTTCTTGCTAGAAACAAAGACCTGGTATTCAAACGCGAGCAGCTATTGGAGAAAGTCTGGGGCTATGACTTCGCCGGCGGTACACGCACGGTTGATGTGCATATTCGCTGGCTTAGACAGAAAATAGAGACCGACCCCGCCCAGCCTAAATACCTAGTAACTGTCCGGGGGACTGGATATAAACTGGAGGGTTAAAGTTTGCGTAGTTTCCAGTGGCGTATCGCTATCCCTATTATTATCCTCATCATCGTCAGCATGGGAGTTTTAGGGATTTACCTTACAAGTTCTGTTAGGAACTCCCAGCTTGATAACCTGCGTTTCCATCTTGAACAGGAAGCGAGGATTACAGCAGAAGCCAGCCTGCCTGCTCTATTAGGGCAGGGAGACACCCCTGACGCTTTAGCCAAGAGACTGGGAAAAGAAATCGATACCCGTATAACCATTATTGCCTTAGACGGCACCGTTCTAGGAGATTCGATAGAAGACCCGGCCACCATGGAAAACCACGTCACCCGCCCCGAGGTAAAGGATGCGTTAGCCTCCGGCATCGGTGAAAGCACCCGCTACAGCACTACCTTGAAGGAACAGATGATGTATGTAGCCGTGACAATCACCAACCAGGGCAAAATTATAGGTATAGCTAGGGTAGCGCTTCCATTAACGACGGTGAATAGCTCTGTAAATCATGTGACGTGGATAATTATACTGGCAACCGTAATCATAACTATAATGGCAGTGCTGGCTACGTGGCTCATTGCCCGAACAACGACGCGGCCAATCCGAGAGCTTACTAAAGCGTCGAAACGGATTGCTGCCGGGCAATTGGGACAAAAGATAAACATCGCTGCCAAAGACGAAATCGGACAGCTCGCCCAGGCTTTCAATGAAATGTCCGCTAATCTCAATACGACGGTGGACACCATCTCGACAGAAAAGACCAAGCTTGCCAATATTCTCGCCAGCATGGCTGATGGAGTTATCATGACGGACGTTGATGGAAATATCGCGCTGGCTAACCGGGAAGCGGGCGTACTCTTCGACTTTAAAGAAGAAAGTGTTAATGACAAGCCTATCATTGAAGTAGTCCACGACCATGAAGTTGACGAGATATTAAAGCTATGTCTGAAAACCGGCAAAGAACAATCTACGCAATTCGAGTCCGGTATCAACCGGCGGTTTTTAAGGGTTATCGCTGTTCCCATCAACAAGCAGGATAGATTAAGCGGAGTCCTGGTGTTACTGCAAGACCTGACCGAATTGAGAAATCTGCAAACAATGCGGCGTGAACTCGTGGGCAATATCTCCCATGAGCTCCGCACGCCGATTGCTGGTATCAAGGCGATGGTTGAAACACTGCGTGACGGCGCTGTTAACGATAAGAAAGCAGCCGCAGACTTTTTAGCCAGAATCGAGAGCGAGGTCGAACGCCTTAGCCAGATAGTAGCCGAGCTTACCCAGCTTTCCCGCATTGAGACCGGCCAAGTAGAGCTTAAAATTGAGCCGGTTAACCTAAACGCCTTAATAAATGGGGTCATTGCAGAGATGAGCCCGTTAGCGGAAAGACAACAGATAACTTTATTGAAAGAACTATCCCCCGACTTGCCCTCCGTACGGGCAGACAAGGATAGAATTAGGCAGACGATTATTAATCTGGTGCATAATGCCATCAAGTTCAATAAACCGGGCGGTACAGTCACTGTGTCTACTAGCTATAATAACAACTTGGTCACAGTCAGCGTCGCCGACACCGGCATCGGTATTTCCAAGGATGACCTGCCCCATGTCTTCGAGCGCTTTTATAAAGCCGATAAAGCCCGCGCTAGCGGCGGGAGCGGATTAGGTTTGGCTATCGCCAAACACACCATTCAAGCCCACAGCGGCGATATCCACGTTCAAAGCGAAGAGGGCAAAAGCTCCACCTTTACTTTCAACCTCCCCCGTTAATCACCCCCCAAATTTAACACAACCTTAACATTCCCTTAATTCGTCTTTAAACTCTGCGGCTTATAATTAATCATAGAAAGACATGATTGAATTAACGCAGAAGGCGATAAAGATGAAGAAATTTACTCTGGCCTTAATTGCCCATGATGTTAAAAAAGAGGACATGGTGCAGTTAGTTAAGGCGCATAAAGACGAGTTTTCTAGGTTTAGACTGGTGGCGACCAGAAGCACGGGGCAACTCATCATGGAAAAAACCAACATACCAGTAGCATTGATGCAGAGCGGCCCGCTGGGTGGCGACCAGCAAATAGGTGCCATGGTAGCCAATGAAGATGTTGATGCGGTTATCTTCCTGCGCGACCCGCTAACCGCCCATCCCCACGAGCCGGATGTCTCCGCCCTGTTAAGAATCTGTGATGCTCATGGAGTGCCCTTGGCGACGAATATAGCTACGGCAGAAGCAGTTTTACACCTCATAGCCGAGCACCCGGAAGCATTAAACGGGCATCACCTCATTGCAGAGTATCTCGAAGAAATAGCAACAACACATAATTGAGAAAATAAAAATAGAAGGAGAATAAATTGTTCAAATCTGTAAAAAAATGGTTCTTACCCCTGGCCCTGGTGCTGGTAGCCGTCGCGGTTCTGACAGGCTGCAGTAGCACCGTAACCACAACTGCAACGCAGACAACAACAGCGACAAACACCATCCTCGTCGGCTCATTCAAAATTATCGGTTCCAACACCATCACTCCCTTAAGCTCGGTATGGGCAGAAAACTTCATGAAAGCGAACCCACAGGTAAGTATCGCCGTTAGCGGTCCCGGCTCCGGCGTCGGCATCGCTGCCCTCATCGACGGCACCACGGATATTTGTCAGGCTTCTCGCGCGATTACCCCTAAAGAAATAGACCAGGCTAAAGCAAAGGGAGTTAACCCTTATGAAATCCAGGTTGCCACAGACGCTCTTTCCGTCGTCGTCAACCCAACTAACCCGTTGACCGAACTGACCTTCGCCCAGCTTTCGGCGATATATACCAACCAGATAACCAACTGGAAAGAGCTCGGCGGCAACGATGCGCCGATAGTCGTTTTCTCCCGTGATAGCAACTCTGGCACCTTCGCCTACTTTCTGGAAGAGGTAGTGCAGATGGCGGGTATGGCAACCGCAGATAAGACGCTGCAATACGGCGGTAAAGTGCTGATGCTTCCCTCTACCGAGGAAGGCATATCACAGGTTGCCAGCAATCCTAATGCTATCTTCTACTCCGGGCTTGGCTACCTGAACAACACGGTCAAAGCCCTCGGCATAAAGAAAACCGCTAATGATGCGGCAGTAAAACCAAGCGTGGAAACAGCCCTGAATAATACATACCCAATCTCCCGCCTGCTGTTCTACTATACTAACGGCACGCCCAACGGCGTAATCAAGGCTTACATCGATTACTGTCTATCCGTAGAAGGACAACAGGAAGTGCTCACCGCTGGTTTCGTACCGTTGTCAAAATAAAGTAGAATAAAAAAGATAATGCAGAAAAAAAATACTGCCCCCACCGCCGCTGGAGTCTCAAAAAAGGGACTAGGGTGGCGGCTGCGGTTGGGCGAAAGAGTCATCGAGGGCTGGATATTCCTGGCAGGAATGTTAACGATAGTAGTCCTGCTGGGCATTATATTTATACTTCTCAAAGAAGGTTTGCCTATCTTCGCTAATACTAAACCCTGGGATTTCCTCTTCGGCACACACTGGTACCCATATGCCGATCCGCCGGTCTTCGGTATCGCACCATTCTTCGTATCCACCTTAATGATTACTCTAATATCGACCATTGTAGCCGTCCCCATCGGCGTGGCTTGCGCGGCTTATTTATCCGAGGTAGCGCCCCCTAAAGTCGCCGAGACAGTGAAACC
>CAVUAE010000002.1:0-320523 GCA_963739395.1 uncultured Chloroflexia bacterium
TTTGTCTTTAACCTCGTCCCACAACGCCGCCTGACGTAGGCTTTTTTCGACGATTTCCGTAAGCTCACCGTGGTTTTTAATACCGTGCCGCTTGGGACCGAAAGCCACGTTCTCAAATACCGACATCGGGAAGGGGTTGGGCTTCTGAAAGACCATCCCCACCCGCTTCCTTAGCTCAACGACGTCGATTTTTGAGTCGTAAATAGGAATACCATCCAGCTCAACATTCCCCTCCACTTTAACCCCGGGGATAAATCATTCATACGGTCAAATAGACGCAGCAGCGAGGACTTCCCGCAGCCTGACGGCCCGATAATCGCCGTAATAGCGCACGATGGTATATCCAGCGTGACATTCCTTAAGCATTGGAAAGACCCGTAGTAGAGATTAATATTCTCCGCTTTGAGTTTGGTGACGCATTTGTCTGCGGGCTTAGTAGAAATATCCGGCACATTAAGTTTAATATTCATAACTATTTCCTCTGTCTTGTTTTAATTCTTATAGCTGCCGCCAAGATATCGAAGGAAAGCACTACGAAAAGGAGTACTAGCGCCACGCCCCATACCGTTTCTTTTGGCATGTTGGGGACATGGGCAGCGACTGTATAAAGGTGGTAAGGCAGCGCCATAAACTGGTCTAAAGGTGACTGCGGTAGAGCCGGCAACAAGAAGGCTGCCCCTACTATCAGTATCGGCGCTGTTTCTCCGGCGGCGCGGCTTATCGCCAGCACCGCCCCGGTAATGATGCCCGGCATAGCCTGCGGTAAAACAATATGCCTGACCGTCTGCCATTTGGTTACACCAATGGCGAGACTGCCCTCTCTATACTCCCTCGGTACAGCTAATAGTGCCTCTCTCGACGTGGTAATGACCATCGCCAGCGCCTGGCACGCTAAAGTCAGGCTGGCAGCGAGCAGCGATAGCCCGAAGTGGAAAGCCAGCACGAACACACTCAACCCGAAGAGTCCGAAGACGATGCTGGGCACACCTGCTAGGTTCACGATAGCTAAATTAATAAGCCGGGTCAGCCAGTTATCCCGCGCGTATTCTGTTAGGTATATCCCTGCCAGTACCCCTATCGGCAGGGCAAAAGCAAGGGTGCCAAGCATCAGGTAAAAAGTGCCGATGATGGCAGGTAAAATGCCACCCTCCCTCCCTGCCTGCGATGGGAACTGAACCAGAAAGTCCCAGGTTAATGCGCCGCCTCCTTTGACGATGGTATAGATAATAATAAACAGCACCGGCGTCACGGCAATAACTGTCGCCAGCGTTAGGAAAGTAAAGGCGGTGCGCTGTGATATTTTACGTGAGCTGTATGTCGTCATCAGTATCTACCTCGAAAATTTCCTTTTCTGACGTTCCAGCACTCTTTCGGCGATGATATTTACCCCTAGCGTTAAAATAAATAGGATAAGACCGATGGCGAAGATGGCTTGATATTGCACCCCGCCGCGTACAGCGTTGCCGATACTGTTGGCAATGGCCGCAGTCATCGCGGTCATAGGGTCGGTAGGTGAGGCCGGTACCGCCAGGGCATTGCCGGCAACCATTAAGACCGTCATTGTCTCGCCGATAGCTCTACCCACCCCCAGCATGATGGCGGCAGCGATACCGGATAATGCGGACGGTATACAAACGTGCCATATCGTCTCCCATTTCGTCGCTCCAAGTGCATATGACGCTTCTTTGTATTCTCTTGGCACAGCATGTAAAGCGTCCTCAGAAACACTGACAATTATCGGCAGACTCATTAGCGAGAGCATGATGGCGGCAGTCAGTCCGCATAGGCCGGTGTTCAGATGAAATAGACTCTGGACGAATGGTGAAAGCAGCGCCAGCCCGATAAACCCCATCATCACCGACGGTATGCCAGCCAGTATTTCAATGATGGGTTTCACTGTCTCGGCGACTTTAGGGGGCGCTACCTCGGATAAATAAGCCGCGCAAGCCACGCCGATGGGGACGGCTACAATGGTCGATATTAGAGTAATCATTAAGGTGGAAACGGAGAATGGTGCGATACCGAAGACCGGCGGATGGCATATGGGTACCAGTGTGTGCCGAAGAGGAAATCCCAGGGTTTAGTATTAGCGAAGATAGGCAAACCTTCTTTGAGAAGTATAAATATAATGCCCAGCAGGACTACTATCGTTAACATTCCTGCCGAAATCCAGCCCTCGATGACTCTTTCGCCCAACCGCAGCCGCCACCCTAGTCCCTTTTTTGAGACTCCAGCGGCGGTGGGGGCAGTATTTTTTTTCTGCATTATCTTTTTTATTCTACTTTATTTTGACAACGGTACGAAACCAGCGGTGAGCACTTCCTGTTGTCCTTCTACGGATAGACAGTAATCGATGTAAGCCTTGATTACGCCGTTGGGCGTGCCGTTAGTATAGTAGAACAGCAGGCGGGAGATTGGGTATGTATTATTCAGGGCTGTTTCCACGCTTGGTTTTACTGCCGCATCATTAGCGGTTTTCTTTATGCCGAGGGCTTTGACCGTGTTGTTCAGGTAGCCAAGCCCGGAGTAGAAGATAGCATTAGGATTGCTGGCAACCTGTGATATGCCTTCCTCGGTAGAGGGAAGCATCAGCACTTTACCGCCGTATTGCAGCGTCTTATCTGCGGTTGCCATACCCGCCATCTGCACTACCTCTTCCAGAAAGTAGGCGAAGGTGCCAGAGTTGCTATCACGGGAGAAAACGACTATCGGCGCATCGTTGCCGCCGAGCTCTTTCCAGTTGGTTATCTGGTTGGTATATATCGCCGAAAGCTGGGTGAAGGTCAACTCTGTCACCGGGTTGGCGGGGTTGACGACGACAGAGAGAGCATCAGTAGCGACCTGTATTTCATAGGGATTCACGCCTTTTTCCTTAGCCTGGGTTATTTCTGCGGGTTTAATCGCGCGGGATGCCTGACAGATATCCGTGGTGCCGTCGATGAGGGCGGCGATGCCGGCGCCCGAGCCGGGGCCGCTAACGGCAATACTGACTTTGGAATTCGCTTTCATGAAGTTTTCCGCCCAAACCGCGCTTAAGGGCGTGATGGTGTTGGAGCCGATAACTTTGAATGAGCCGACGAGGATGGTGTTTGTCGCTGTTGTTGTTTGCGTCGCAGTAGTGGTTGCAGTAGTTGTCTGAACTGCTGTTGTTGTGGCAGTTGTGGTTACCGTGCTACTGCAGCCTGTCAGAACCAGGACTGCTACCATTACCAGTGCCAGGGGTAAGAACCATTTCTTTACAATTTTGAACAATTTTTTCTCCTTTTATTTTCTATTTCAGTTATTTATTGCTGCCACTTCTTCGAGATACTCTGCGATGAGATGGTGCCCACTTAAAGCTTCGGGGTGCTCGGCTATGAGGTGTAAAACTGCTTCCGCCGTGGTGATATTTGTCGCTAAAGGTACACTGTGTGCATCGCAGATTCTTAGCAGGGCGGATACATCTGGCTCGTGAGGATGAGCAGTGAAAGGGTCGCGTAGGAAAATAACTGCATCAACGTCTTCATTAGCTACCATAGCACCTATTTGCTGGTCGCCGCCCAGCGGGCCGCTCTGCATAAGCGCGACCGGTATGTTGGTTTTTTCCATGATGAGTTGCCCTGTACTTCTGGTCGCCACCAGTCTAAATCTGGAAAACTCATCTTTATGCGCCTTAACTAACTGCACCATATCTTCTTTTTTGGCATCATGGGCAATAAGAGCCAGGGTAAATTTCTTCATCTTTTCATTCCTTTTGCTTGATTTAATCATATCTTTCTATGATTAATTGTAAGCGTCGGAGTTTAAAGACGAATTAAGGGAATGTTAAGGTTGTGTTAAATTTGGGGGGATTATTGGCGGGGAAGGCTGAAAGTAAAGGTGGAGCCTTTGCCCTCTTCGCTTTGAGCGCGGATATCGCCGCTGTGGGCTTGTATAGTGTGCTTGGCGATAGCCAAACCTAATCCGCTCCCGCCGCTGGTGCGGGCTTTATCAGCTTTATAAAAGCGCTCGAAAACATGGGGCAGGTCATCCTTGGAAATACCGATGCCAGTATCTGCAACGGATAAGCTGACAGCTTTACTATTATCGCTAGTGGAGACAGTTACGCTGCCGGCGGGTTTATTGAACTTGATAGCATTATGCACCAGGTTGATTATCGTCTGCCGGATTCTATCTTTATCCGCCTGTACAGACGGTAAATCTGGCGATAGCTGCTTAAGCAATTTTATCTGTTGTTTTTCCGCCAGCAGACTCATTTCCGCCAGGACTTCATCTACCAGAGTGTTGAGGTTGACTGGCTCTTTCTTTAGTTCGGCTTGACCGCTTTCTATACGGGAAAGCTGGGTAATCTCGGCCACTATCTGGCTAAGACGGTCAACTTCGCTCTCGATTCTGGTTAAAAAGTCTGCGGCTGCTTTCTTATCGTTAACAGCACCGTCACGCAGTGTTTCAACCATCGCCTTGATACCAGCAATCGGCGTGCGGAGCTCGTGGGAGATATTACCCACCAGTTCGCGTCGCATCGTTTGCAGGTTTCTAAGCTCGGTCAGGTCTTGCAGCAGAACCAGGACTCCACCCAACTTGCTCTGCTTGTTGATAGGAACAACGATAGCCCTTAAAAACCGCTTGGTAACATCGGACTCGAATTGCGTGGTTTGTTCAGCGCCGGTTTTCAGGCAAAGTTTTAATATTTCATCTACCTCATAGTCGTGGACAACTTCAATGACAGACCTATCAGTAACATTTTCTTCTTTAAAGCCAAAGAGTGCGCCCGCCGCTCGGTTAGCCAGGACAATATCCCCGTTAGCGTCCGTCATAATAACGCCGTCAGCCATGTTGGTGAGAATATTGGAAATCTTAGCCTTTTCCATGGAGACGGTATCCACTGTTGTTTTAAGATTGGCAGACATCTCGTTGAAAGCCTGGGCAAGTTGACCTATTTCGTCTTTAGTTGTCATGGTTATCTTTTTCCCCAACTGTCCAGTAGAAATTTCTTTAGCTGCTTTAGTTAATTTTCTGATTGGTCGTGTCATCGTTCGGGCGATAAGCCAAGCGGCTAGCACTGCTAGTACGGTGATAATAACCGTAGCCAGGATTATTGTCTGTGTTACGTGATTTACGGAGTCTTCTACTGTGGTAAGGGGAAGCGCTACTCTGGCTATCGCCACAACTTCACCTTGGTTTTTAACTGGTACGGCTACATACATCATTTGTTCGTTCAAGGTAGTACTGTAGCGAGTGCTCTCACCGATGCCATTAGCTAAAGCGTCTTTTACTTCGGGACGTGTCGCGTGGTTTTCCATGGTAGCTGGGTCTTCGATAGAATCGCCCAGAACCGTGCCATCCGTGGCGATAATCGTTATACGAGTATCGATTTCCTTGCCCAGCTTTTTAGCTAAAATATCCGGCGTATCACCCCTCTTCTGTAAAGATGACAGACTCGCTTCAGCTGTAATCTTTGCCTCTTGTTCTAACTGAAAACGCAGGTTATCCAGCTGCGAGTTCCTGACGGAACTCGTGAGATAAATCCCCAACGCCGTCATACTGGCAATGATAAGGACGATAATAGTGATGGTTATTCGCCACTGGAAACTACGCAAACTAACCCTCCAGTTTATAGCCGGTGCCGCGGATAGTTACGAAGTATTTCGGATGCCCGGCGTCTTGTTCTATCTTTTGCCTTAACCAGCGGATATGTACATCCACTGTGCGTGTATCCCCGGCAAAATCATAACCCCAAACTTTTTCCAACAGTTGCTCTCGGTTAAAGACTAATCCTTTGTTCCTGGTAAGAAAAGCCAGCAGGTCGAACTCTTTTGGTGATAATTCCAACGTTTTACCTGATAGAGAAGCCTTATGGCGAGCGGTATCTACCTCCAGGTCACCGATCTTTATTGATGTTGCCTCACCTGTCGGTGGCGTTGCCACCATTTTTGTACGCCGCAACATCGCCCTGACGCGAGCGAGGAGTTCCCTCATACTGAAGGGTTTGGTCACATAGTCGTCGGCGCCTATTTCCAGCCCGACTATTTTGTCCGTTTCATCAACCTTGGCAGTAAGCATAAGAATGGGAACCGTCATCTCTTTGCGGAGGATACGGCACACCTCAAAGCCGTTTAATTTAGGCAGCATAATGTCGAGAATCAGAAGGCTGGGTTTTTCTCTGTGGGCAATTTCTAACGCCTGCTCGCCGTCGCCGGCGGTAGCTACATCATAGCCCTCTTTATGGAGATTGTACTTAATTGTCTCCAACAGGTTTATGTCGTCCTCGACAATGAGTACTTTATCAGCCATGATAATTCTCTATGCCCTAGTATAAGGCGAAAAGCAGAGCACATCAAATTTATAGATACAAAAAAGCCCCGGCTTATCACGGCTAGGGCTATTTTGAATCTGACTGGAGACGGCGGAGGATGTGGCTCCACCTACCCACATAGCAAAACTGGTTAAAAAACGAAAGGTTTTCGCGGTTACTTATAGTGGGCAAATATAAAAGCCGAGGTATCTATCTCCGCCTACCCACAATTCATCGTCTTTTTCGTTTGACATGTACTTCGTATCAGTGTTATATTTTTGTACAATTGTATTAAAGTCATTAGTACAAGTCAGGAGACTTAATATGCAAAAATTTCAGATGTATATTGATGGAAAATGGGTTGATGCCATTTCCGGTAAGACCTATCGGGCTATCAATCCGGCGACAGAAGAAGAAGTTGCTGAAATTCCATTAGGCACCAAAACCGACGTTGATAAAGCCGTCGCCGCCGCTCATAAGGCATTTCCCATATGGTCGAAAATACCACAGGCAGAACGGACCAAAAAACTGGAACAGCTGGCAGTCCTCCAACGTGAAAACGCTGCTGAACTTACAAAATGGGAGATTCTCGACCATGGTACGCCGGTTAAGCTGGCGCGTATGTTAAGCATGTTCTCTTCCATGAACATTGAATATTGCGCGCAGGCAGCACGGGCGCTGATGGGCAGCGTTCCCCCACCCAACCCCAATTCCATAACCTGTATCCAGCGTGAACCCATCGGTGTTGCTGCCATCATCATCCCCTGGAACTCACCGATTTTAATGCTTACATCAAAGATGGGTGCTTGTTTAGCTACAGGCAATACATGTGTCATTAAACCTTCCGCCATCGATTCGCTGGTAACGCTAAAATATGCAGAAATAATCGTTAAACTGGATTTACCCCCGGGAACGGTTAATATAGTGACTGGGCCGGGCGGCATGGTGGGAGAAGCTTTAGCCGCCCATCCAGACGTAGGTTTTATATCGTTTACAGGCAGTTCCGAGACAGGGAAAGCCATCATGAAAACTGCTAGCCAAACGCTGAAACGGGCGCAAATGGAATTGGGCGGGAAGAATCCGTTCATAGTTTGTGAAGATGTTGATATCGATAAAATAGTGCCTATGGCTGCCGGCTCGACGTGTCATAACACTGGTATGGTCTGCGCCTCGCCGGGCAGGTTTTATATCCACGAAAAAATCCACGATGAGTTCGTGAAAAAATACATTGACGCCGTCAAAAAAGTGGTTGTCGGCGACCCGAACGATGAAAAAACAGACATGGGCCCGGTCGTCAGCGCCGAACATCGCGACCGCGTTGAAGATTTTATCAAAAAAGGTATTGAAGAAGGCGCTAAACTCCTTCTTGGCGGAAAAAGACCCATCAAGCCCCCGTTAGATAAAGGCTACTATATACTGCCCACTGTCTTCACAGACGTCAAACCTGGCACGACACTCTTTAAAGAAGAAATTTTCGGACCCGTAGCTTGTTTTATGAAATTTCGCACCGATGAAGAGGTCATTGCTTCCGCCAACGATAATGTTTACGGCCTGACCGCCTCCGTCTTCTCCCGTGATGTCGCCCGCGCCTACCGCATCGGCAGCCGCATCAATGCCGGCGGGGTGGGTATCAACGGTGGTCGCGTCCTGACCCCGGAAACCCCCTGGGGCGGCTTTAAAGAAAGTGGCTTCGGCAAAGAAAACTCGATATACGGACTGGAAGAATACACCCAACTCAAGGTTATCGCTATCGAGATGGGTTAACATTGTAATCATCCGATTTTGTTATAAGGAAAGACAGTAGGAGGCAGCAATGAAAAATTATAAAATGTTTATCGGCGGGGAGTGGGTTGACGCAGATTCCGGCAAGACATATACTGCCGTTAATCCTGCTACCGGCGAACTAATCGCCCGCATTCCGCTAGCAGATAAAAAGGATGTAGATAAAGCCGTCGTCGCGGCGCGTAAGGCTTACCAAATCTGGTCGAGGAAATCGCCAGGCGAACGTTCCAGTATTATGTTGGAAATTGCCGGCGCCCTCAGAAAACGCGCCAACGACCTGGTGGAGATTGAGGTGCTCGACCACGGCACGCCGGTTAAATTCGCCAGGAACCTGTGTGCCGAACCGAGCAACCACTTCGAGTACGCCGCGGAGGTCACACGCGGGTTCTGGGGCGAAGTTGTCCCCGTCACTTATAATCATAAATTCTACCTGCAGCGCGAGCCGCGGGGTGTCGTCGCCGCCATAATCCCCTGGAACACGCCCGTCCCTATGTCCAGCACGAAGCTTGCGGGCTCCCTTTCGACCGGAAACTCCTGCGTGCTTAAGCCGCCGAGCGTTGATTCGCTGGCTTCTTTGAAACTCGCCGAGATTATCGAAGATACTGGCCTGCTACCTAAAGGCTTGATTAACGTTGTCACCGGGCCGGGTAAAACTGTCGGCGAAATGCTGGCCGCCCACCCCGGCATTAACATGGTTTCCTTTACCGGCAGCTGCGAGGCGGGGAAAAGAATCATGGCGCTTGCCTCCGGTACTATGAAACACCTTGGACTTGAACTCGGCGGGAAAAACCCCTTTATCGTCATGGACGACGCCGATATGGATAAAGTGATACCGAAGGCGGTTTTTTCATCTACCTTTAACACTGGCATGATTTGCGCTTCACCGGGCAGATATTACATTCATGAGAAAGTATACGACGAATTCGTTGAAAGGTTCGTCGCCGGTTTAAAGAAAATCGTCGTCGGCGACCCCAATGATGAAAAAACCGATATCGGGCCGGTAGTCAGCGCCGAGCATCGCGATAGAGTGGAATATTATATTAAAAAAGGCATCGAGGAAGGCGCTAAACTGATTCTGGGTGGCAAACGACCCACCACACCCCCGTTAAATAAAGGCTATTACATTATGCCCACCGTGTTCACCGGCGTTACGCCGAAGATGACTATTTATCGCGAAGAAATTTTCGGGCCGGTGGCCTGTATCGCTAAACCGTTTAAAACAGAAGAAGAAGTCATTAAAGCCGCCAACGATAATACCTTCGGGCTAGGGGGCTCCGTCTGGTCAGGCGACGCCGGCCGGGCGATGCGCATCGCAAACGAAATCGAGGCCGGCTGTATCTGGATAAATGACCATATGTTTATCTCGGCGGAGCAGCCCTGGGGCGGCTATAAGGAGAGCGGAGTGGGTAAGGAAGGCTCTTCACTTGGCATATTGGAATACACGCAGCTTAAGGCAATTTCTGTAAATCTAGCGTAGAGTCACTAACCGATATCTACATTATATTAGTAGAAAATTCTCCCTAAAGGGGGCTGAACATGTCGAAACACCAGTTGTGGATTGGCGGCAAATGGATAACGCCCAAATCTGGTAAAACTTTCCCGACTTTTAACCCCGCCACCGGCGAGGTAATCGCGCAAATACCGCTGGCGGGACAGGCCGAAATCGATATGGCGGTTAAGGCGGCGCGTAAGGCATACGAAACCTGGTCCAAAATGAGACAGGCCGAACGGTCGTCTTTCGTGATGAAAATCAGCGCCGCTATTAAAGAAAATATAAAAGAACTCGCCCGACTGGAAATATTAGAGCACGGCACATGCGCCTGCGACGTTATGGGGGCTTTAGGCGCGGCATCAGGCGATTTAGAATATGCGGCTTCGGCAGCGCGGTCGTTAATGGGCGACCATATTCCGGCGCTGCCTAATATCCTGACCTATCTGCGGCGCGAACCGATTGGCGTTTGCGCCTTAATCACCCCCTGGAACCACGCGCTGGGCATGATGGCAGTTAAGCTGGGGCAGGCTTTATCCACCGGCAACACGGCTATTATCAAACCGCCGAGCGTTAATTCGCTTATCGGTCTGAAGTTCGCTGAGATACTGGATGGCGTCGGCTTACCGCCCGGCGTGGTCAATGTTATTACCGGGCCCGGCAGTACCGTTGGCGAAGCATTAGTAAAACATTCCGGCGTGGACGTTATCGGGTTCACCGGCAGCAGTGAAACCGGCAAGGCTTTAATGGCTGCCGGCAGCCAGACGCTGAAAAAGCTTATTATGGAGCTTGGCGGTAACAACCCGGTGATAGTCTTGGAAGATGCCGACATCGACAAAGCTGTGGAGTACCACGCCCCTCGTCAATACCATAATGCCGGTCAGCATTGTTCAGGAGCCGGACGCTATTATGTCCACACCAAAGTGTATGACAAATTCGTTGGAAAATTCGTCGCCCGGTCTAAACAAATCGTCGTCGGCGACCCGGCCGACCCCAAGACTTTTCTAGGGCCAGTTGCCAGTAAAGAACACCGCGACAGGCTGGAAAGCTACATTAAATCCGGCATTGCAGAGGGTGCAAAACTGGTACTGGGCGGCAAACGCCCCGATAAACCCCCGCTAAATAAAGGCTTTTTCGTGATGCCGACAGTCTTTACCCACGTTAAGGAAGATATGAAGATAGGCAAGGAAGAGACCTTCGGGCCGATTGCCGTTATCATGGAGCCGTTTACTTCGGAAGACGAAGTTATCAAAAACGCTAACAACACACGTTATGGTCTTTGCGCTACCGTCTGGACAAAAGATGTACCTAAAGGATTGAGGTTTGTAGAAAGGCTTCATGCCGGTACGGTCAACATCAACACCCAAATCCTTACTTCCGAATTACCCTGGGGCGGCTTTAAAGAGAGCGGCTTCGGCAAAGAAGGCTCGATGGAAGGTCTGCTGGGCTACACGCAGTTAAAGATGGTCTGTCTGGGCTACTCCTAGTCATTGCTGCCTTCAAGGAGGATTAGTAATGCTAACGAAATATCGGGCGCTGATAGACGGAAAGCTAGTTGATTCCCCGACCGGCGAGACAATGAAAGTCACTAATCCAGCTAACGGTAAAGTTATTGGTTTTGCACCAAAATGCACCACTAAAGAAATCGATAAAGCCGTCGCCGCGGCTAAAAAAGCAGCGCCGGCTTGGGCGGCGAAAACCATCGGCGAGCGCGGCAAGATACTGCGTGAAATTGGTAAAGCCATCGCCGCGCGTAAAGATGAACTGGCAAAACTGGAAACGATGCAGTACGGCGGCCCGCTCTGGAAGACGACCAGCTTCGATATGACCTTTATCCCGGAGATGCTGGACTATTACGCCGGCACCGCGCGGGCGATGTCCGGGATGACCCTGCCGGTCGGCCCTACCTGCACCTCTATGACGATGCGAGAACCACTGGGAGTGGTCGGCCTGATAACACCATGGAATTTCCCGTTAATCGTAATTATGGCAAAATTAGCACCGGCGCTGATTATGGGCAATACCTGCGTCGTCAAGCCGCCTTCCTGCGCCCCTCTAACGGCTTTGATATTAGGAGAAATCACCATAGAAATCGGGATGCCGCCGGGAGTAGTCAATATCGTGACGGGACCCGGCAGTACTGTGGGGGAAGCGCTGGTAAAACACCCCGACGTAGCTAAGATATCCTTCACCGGCGATTCTATCGTCGGTAAGCGCATCATGAGGTTGGCTAGTGACACGGTTAAACCACTCTTTATGGAACTCGGCGGTAAGAACGCCTTTATCGTCTGTGCCGACGCGGACATGGATGCGACGATAGAGGGGGCGGTCTGGAGCGCTTTTTATAACTCCGGCCAGAACTGCGCCTCGGTAAGCCGCTTCCTGGTGCAGGAAGATGTTTATAATGAATTCGCTAAGAAATTCGTCGCGGCTTCGAAAAAGATAACCTATGGCGACCCGCTTAAAATGTCCACCATGATGGGTCCCATGGCTTACAAAGCGCACCGTGATACAGTCGAAAAATATATCGCATCCGCCAAAAAATCGGGGGCTAAACTATTATTGGGCGGCAAGCGTCCCAACACACTTGATACCAAAGACGGTTACTTTGTCGCGCCCACCATCTTTGGTAATTGTACTAACAATATGGAGTTTATGCGGGAGGAAATCTTCGGACCGGTCGTCGGCTTGATACCGTACAAAACTAACGAAGAAGCGGTCGCTATCGCTAACGATACACGCTATGGGCTTTGCGCTTCAATTTGGACGACCGACCTGCGCACCGGTCTCAACATGAGTCGGAAGATAGATGCCGGCACCGTCTGGCTGAACCAGCATTTATTGATCGCCTTCGAGGTGCCGTGGGGCGGATTTAAGGAAAGCGGATTCGGTAAGGAAAATTCAATACTCTGCCTGGAAGAATACTCCCGGATAAAGCATATCTGGATAGAACTTGTCGGCAACCCGGCGACGCCCTGGCACGATAAAGTATAGATCAGGAGTCTTAAGATGCAGAAATTTAAGATGTGGATTAACGGAAAATTCGTCAACGCCGATTCCGGCAAGACTTTTACCACCCGCAACCCTGCGACGGGAGAAGTAATCGCTGAAGTAGCGCTGGCAGGGAAATCCGATGTAAATAAAGCCGTGGCGGCGGCCAAGAAAGCCTTCCCTGCATGGTCGCGTAAAGCGCAGGGCGACCGTTCCGATATTATTATGAAAATAGCCGCGGGGGTCCGCAAACATACCCCGGAACTGGTTAAACTGGAAACCACGGAACACGGTTCGCCGTCATGGCTGGCAGAGCAGATGTTAAAATTCGCGGCTGGTAATATCGAATACGCCGCTGCTATTGCCCGGAACTACATGGGCGATGTCTTACCTCCCTTTTTGAACATGGGCGAGTCCGGCCAGCAAGAACCCAACACCGTAGCCTACCTCAAACATGAGCCGATAGGTGTTTGTGCTTTAGTAACCCCTTGGAACGTTCCGTCCTTAATGATTGCTTCAAAAATGGCTCCTTGTTTAGCCGTGGGCAACACCTGCGTCATTAAACCGCCCAGCATTAATTCCATGATTGGTCTTAAATGGGCGGAGATATTAGCCGAACTGGATTTGCCGCCGGGTATTATTAATATTATTACCGGGCCGGGCAGCACCGTTGGTAATGACCTGGTTTCACATCCGGATGTCAGTATGATAAGCTTCACCGGCAGTTCCGAGACCGGTAAGGATATCCTAGCTGCTGCTAGCCAGACCGTTAAACGCGTGCAAATGGAACTGGGCGGTAAGAATCCGGTCATTATCTTGGAAGACGCCGATTTAGACTATACCGCCGAACAACTCGTCGGCATCACCTTCCAGAACACTGCCCAGAACTGCGCCGCACCTTCGAGACTCTACGTGCAGGAAAAGGTGTATGATAAATTCATCGATAGGTTCGTGTTTTATATAAAAAAAATCGTCAAGGTCGGTAATGGCGCTGATAAAGTCACGTTTATGGGCCCGCTGGTCAGCGAAGAACATCGGGCTAAAGTAGAAGGCTATATCAAAGCAGGCATAAAAGAAGGCGCTAGATTAGTTTACGGCGGCAAACGTCCTGCCTCTCCCTCACTAAAGAACGGCTATTTTATCATGCCGACCGTCTTTGCCGACGTGAAACAGAATATGAAAATCGCCCGTGAAGAGATTTTCGGTCCGGTGGTTGGTTTCCACAAATTCACTACTGATGAACAGGCTCTAGCATGGGCTAATGATAGTTCTTTCGGTTTATGCGGTTCAGTCTGGACGAAGGACGTCGCTCGTGGTTTGAGATTGACAAATCAGATGCAGGTAGGCTCAACCTGGATTAATCAGCATATGAACCTGCTGGTAGAAACGCCCTGGGGCGGCTTTAAAGAGAGCGGCCTGGGTAAAGAAACCGGCGTATTAGGTCTTGAAGCTTATACACAAATAAAGCTAGTCTGCATCAAATATGCCTGACTCTGTTTATACAGAAAATCTTAATAGTTATTAAAACAAAAAGCCCCTGGTGTTAAAACCAGAGGCTGTTATTGAGCTTGGTGGAGACGGGGGAGGGTCGAACTCCACCTACACTCTACGTTTTAACCATGGATTACTATCGGTACCAATCTAGTGGCCATACTTGTATCTTGTCACCAGCTTTAGTATTTGTTCCGCTGGGTATAATCGTCAACGAATTAGCGGCTGCCATTTGAGTTAACATGCCATTACCATTATTTTGTCTTACGGTGTATCCTTTTTCTGTTTTTGTTAGGACTGTCCACCGGGCAAAATTTATTGGTCTGTTATTGTTAATTGCCTCTTCGCTGACAGCTTCAACAGTCGGGTGACTTAAATCCTGCACTCCCCTCATTTTAAGAATAGCTGGGCGAACTAGCGTTTCAAAATTGACCATGCAGCCTTGTGGCGGACCTGAAAGCGCGAAAATGGGGATTACAGATTGTTTTTTGTTTTTCGAAGATTTTTTAAGCAACCCAAAGGCAAAGGCTGCTCCTGGAGCCATTTTTATCCGGAAGAAAACCAGTTTACCAAATTTTCCAATAATTTTTCGCACCAAATCATAATCTCCTTTTGATACACCTCCGGAGGTTACTATCGCATCTGCGACGAGTCCTTCTTGCATTTTAGCTATTAACGATTTCTCATCGTCACGGGTAATCCCAAGCCACTGTGGAATACCACCAAAATGGAGTACTAGAGATTTTATAGAACCTTCATTACTGTCATAGACTTTACCGGGAACTAAAGGCGTCCCTACTTTAACAAGCTCATCGCCGGTAGTGAATATGGCTACATTAGGTCGACGTATCACTTTAACGCTTTTTTTGCCGATGGTAGTAAGTGCCGCAATCTGGACAATGCCGAGGATGGTATTTTTTGGCAGTAATAAAGCGCCTTTCTTAATATTCCCGCCAGCCTGGTTGATATTAGTGCCAGAAGCTAGATTAATATAGATTTTTACACGAGTCGGATTGTTCGGATTAGGACCGCTTTTATTTTCCGGTTCATCTGTATCTTCAAATCTTACGACACAATCTGTCCCTTCTGGAATTACTGAGCCAGTCATAATACGAATCGCCGTACCCGATATAACAGCTTTCTTCGCTAAATAACCTGCTCTAACAGTCTCAATAATTTGCAGGGTTACAGGGTTGTTCTTATCTGCCTTGATAATGTCTTCAGCCTTAACAGCATAGCCATCAGGCCCCGATGTTTGTCTTATCGGCAAGCTGTAATCTGAATATATGTCCTCGGCAAGCACCTGACCTTGAGCTTGGGTTAATGGTTTCGCCTCGATTCCTAAAGAGTGAACTCTAGCAATTATTGTTTCTAAAGCTTCAGCATAAGATAACATTTTTCCTTCCTTTCTCCACGATAGTGTTAAACCTTTTGCAGTACCATTTTTTCCGCACTCTTACCGAAGAAATGGTAACCTGAACCAGCTTCCGCCAGCATATCCAGTAATTCATCGGGATTAGTCACCAGCACTCCACCTACCCTACTAACTTTTCTTTTAAATAAAGCCTCCGGCAACATACTCCCGGTCGGTCCGACCAAGACTATTTCCGTGCCCGGCTTGGCTAATTTTAGTAAATCTTCTAGAGTGTCATTAATTAATGTTGTGCCGGTAATAATCAGAATATCTGCTAACGGTACTTTTTCCGACGCTTTACTTGCCTGTGTATAGAACGGCATTTCTTCCGGCTTGAGGGTAGAGGGATCCATCTCCAAGACACAATATGGTTTGTTCCTGGCTTTAAGGAGCTTTAAATATGGTATCAGAGCCCCAACCAGGACGACAAAGTCATCTTCTTTTATCAGGATGCCGTCTATTGCATCCATGTTTCTGGTTAGTTTATATCCCTTTGGAATCTCATTTGACCAGACAGAACTGGATAATGCGTTGATTACGGCAATGCCTAATGCTTTTTTTAGTGGATTTTTGTTAAACATTTCTTCCAGGGCAATTTTTACTGGCATGCCTTTTATCTTACCCACATAGGGCATTATTTTAGCTTCACTGGGGCAACAAACAGCTTCTGGCATACTTTTAATCGGTGTGAAGCATATACCACCAGAGTTGTTGCTTAATTTCACACCGGTGAAAAAGAGACCGAATACTACCCGTTCTAGAGTAAGTGCATTTATCTGATCGCCCAGCAAATTTTCCAACTTATCTAGAGTCTCTCTTAAAATATCAGGTTTCACGATTATTTCCTGCGTCATGGTATTCACTCCTTATATGTTTTATCGGAGATAGGCGCCGTGTCTTAGCACCCATCTCACTTTCAGTGGTAGCTCTTTTTATCCGATTATTTCAGCAATTTGCGTATCGGTTAAGTCGTTATGGAAGAAATGATGATAAAAATAGTAGATTTCTTCAGCGAGCATGCTATTGGTCATGATGTCAGGATAAAGCTTGTTCATTAGCCACATCACGGTTAAGGGCTGCTCGGTGGTACGGTTGCCCCAAACATGAGCAACAGTAGGAATACAGTAAATTTTATTATTCATAATGGCACTGACCTGATTCAAACGTGTATCTTTCTGTATATCAGCAGCTACAACCACATTCATTGCTAACATTACATCAGGATTCCACTTAAGCAAATCTTCGAGAGTATAGACATAGCTTTCACCCGACTCCGGGTGACCATCGGCGGTACAACTTATCCCACCCGCCATGGGAATCCACCATTCGGCGATTCGATGCGGTTGTGTAAAGGTTGTGATCTGGCCATAAAGAACCTTTTTCTTATCTTTATCAGCGATTTTAGCTGAAAGTTTTGTTGCTTTATCAACCATCTTGTTAAAATAATCCAGATAGTCTTTAGCTATGTCTGGTTTACCTAAAACCTGACCTAACAACGTGATACATTTATTTACATCATCAGTCTGCTTCCATTCTAGATAAACCACACATAACCCTTTACTCTCCAGTGTAGTAACAGTAGTTTTATCCATGCACAAGCAAAGGTCCGGCGCAGCCTGTAGAACCGCCTCTATCTGGATATCGCCATTGGCATTCTGAAAAACTGGACCTTTAGCAATTTGAGGCGCAAAAACATATTGATACTTCCATTGGTCAGTCTTGGTAAAACTGGGGGACATTTGATTGTATATTTTATCGCCGTAACCCATCGTCTCGACAAAGGTATTTAAAACTCCGATAGAGCCAAAAGTGGCGATTTTCTTAATATTAGTTGGAACGACAACAGTTCTCCCTGCCATATCGGTTACGGTTATTGTCGTTGGAGTAGGTGTGTTTGGTTGTGTCGTAGTGGTTGGCGATGATGTCGTCTGCGTTGTGCTATTCGAAGAACAGCCAGTTAAGACCAACGATACCAGGATAATAGTGATAAATAGTGTGACTAAATTGAGTTTCCTTTTCATTTTTTTATTCTCCTTTTCTTTTAATGTTTTTTTATTATCGGAACACAAACTTTCGTTGTGGAATTTCCTCCATTAAGCGCTACCGTAGCAACACACACATCAGTGTTATACAGTCTGGATAGGTTTTCTGAAGTTACTACCGTTTCCGGCGTTCCTTTAGCCATGACTACCCCGTCCTTCATCAGTAACACCTGATTGCAGGCAAGAAAAGCATGGTCGGGGAAATGGGTGGTCATTAATATTGAATATCCTTGCTCTGACAATTGATTGATGATTTGCAGAATTTTTATCTGGTTGCTAAAATCTAAATTCGCTGTAGGTTCGTCCATTACCAGTATTTGCGCTTGTTGCGCCATAGCTCTGGCTACTAGTACCAGTTGGCGTTCCCCGCCACTCATTTTATTAAATAACTTGTTTTTTAAATGTGTGATACCAAGATTATGTATAGCTTCGTGACAAATATCATAGTCCTTTTTTGTTGGGCTCGCACCAAGTTTCAAATGAGCGATGCGTCCCATAAGTACAATTTCTTCAGCTTCATAAGGGAAAGCCATCGTGGAAGCCTGTGGCACATAAGCCATAAATTTGGCCATTTTTCGTGAAGACGTTTTAGTAATGTTATCCCCATTGATATGAATCGCTCCTCCCGCAGGTTTATTTAACGCCAGCAAACAACGCAGGAGTGTCGTTTTCCCCGTGCCGTTAGGCCCGAGCAAGCAAAGAATATCGTGCATTTTTAACTCAAAAGAAATATCTTGTAGTACAATCTGCTCTTTGTTGTAGTAGAATTTTAGGTTTTCAACTTTCAGCATCAGTTCCACCCTCGTCTTAATCTAGCGAGCAAAAGGACGAATATCGGGGTGCCCACCAGCGCGGTTAACACGCCCAGGGGTACTTCTACGTATTGGACGCCGCGAATGACGTTATCAATTCCAAGTAATAAAATTCCGCCCATTAAAAAAGAGGCAACAGTTATTTTTGAGAAACTGGCCCCCACTAACATTCGGGCAAAATGAGGAATAACCAGCCCAATCCAGCCGATGATACCGCAGATACTTACAGCACAAACCGTCATTAAAGTTGAACTTGCCACGATGACCAATTTAGTGAAGGTTACATTCACCCCCATTGTCTGAGCTACATCCTCTCCGGCGGATAAAGCGTTTATTTGATGCCTGAAGAGAAACAGCAATAGTAAGGAAACGAATAACACCGGCAGCATAAAAGCAAGGTCGGTATTCGAACCCTTTCCCAGACTCCCCATAAGCCAGTAAGTAATGGACGGAAGTTGATTAGTAGTGTCAGCCATAGTTTTCACAATCGCCAACAAAGATTGGAAAAAGCTCGCTACTACGATACCGCCAAGGATTAAAACAGTGATTGATTTTCCCCCGAAGATATTGGCAATCATGAAAGCGATAGCCACTGCCACCAGGCCGAATACAAAAGCTGAACCTTGTACTCCGACCCAATTGGCATTGTTTAACATCGCCAGAGCGGCACCGAAACCCGCGCCCGCTGACACGCCCAATATGTCCGGCGAAACCAGAGGATTTTTGAACAGGGTCTGATATGAAGCGCCCGAAACTGACAAAGCTCCGCCGACGAGAATAGCCAAAACGATTCTGGGAAACCTCACCTGCAAAATTACTGTTTCTAAAGTATTTTCCCAGTACTGGTCTACATGGAATATCTTAGAAGCGAAAATATCAGTTACAGTTTTGATTGAAATGTCATATCTACCGATCAAAAAGGATGTTAAAAATAAGACGATGAGGACAATAACCAATATTAACATGATTATTCTAAACCGATAATTACTATTTGTTTTTAGGTCTGATAGCAATTTCATGTTTTATCCATAAAAAATATTTCGCTTGAAATCGATGAAAGAAAAAAAATAGCGTCCTCTTTGACAAGGTACGCTATTTAGAAAATACTGTTATCACCGAATCTCCTTTTCCAACCGGGAAGCATTACCGTTTCCAGTAATGCTGTTGAGACTTTACGTCTACCGACTGTTCACCGTAGATAGTTCTTTAGGTGAAACAGCTCCGGAGAAACTGACTTATTGTATTATATATACTATATCGCTGTCAACATAGCGTTATTTCTTCTGCATAACTAACACTAACTTAGACCAAATAACACTGTTCTCATCTCCTTTCCTTGGGGTGTTAACTACTTAAACGAACTAGTTCTTGAAATATCATTTGATAACTTCTTATGTAATAAGGTAATTTTGCACAAAACCGAGTTTTGTATAATTTGGCATCATGTTAACTTCTATCAAGCGTATCAATTAGTGGTTTTTTAGACCGACCACTTATATTTCATATTACTTGAGAGAAAATTAAGTACAGCGAACTATAACTTATTTGATTTATCCGCTAATCACCTTTTTAGCTAAAGGGTGTCTTTCCCTCCGTGAATCTATCCAAACGATGAGCGTCGGCAAAACAAACAGTGTGCCAATTAAGGCAAAGAAAACGTTAACCATCGTTACGATGCCGAAGTCATGTAAAATCAGGAAATCTTTAGCAATTAATAACGCTCCAAAACCTCCAATGACGGTAAGCCCCGATGCAATAATAGCGCGCCCAATCTTGGTAATAGCAGTGGTCATGGCTACTACAGGGCTTTCCCCTTTATTACGTTCTTCGTAATATCTCGTCATTAACAAGATAGTAAATTCCACTCCTATACCCATTATAAGTGCCCCTAGAGTAGCAGTTAATGGAGTGTAATCGATACCTGTGAGATACATAAAACCGCTTGACCATCCAATTATTAGTCCTATGGGAATGATGGCTAACAGTGCCTTCAAGATGTTGAACTTAAAGAGAAGGAAGAGGCCGATAAACACAAAGGCAATACCGATTAAAGTCATCTTGACTCGATCACCGCTTAGAGCATCTAGTAAAGCTACCTGTATCAGCGAACTCCCAGTTATCGTGACATTAACACCGGCAGGTGGATTAGTCAGATAAGTAGTTAGTATATTTTGGAGATTCTTGATATTAGTTATCCCCGACTCTTTGGAATTGACGATGATATTAGTTGCTGTGTAATCGTCGCTTATCAGGTTACTCTTTATAGGTGCAGGAATGATTCCCAGTATTTGTTTAACCTGCTGGTTATCCTGTGGCATTTGACCGTTGGTAACTTGTAATATCAAGTCAGCTATACTATTGACGCTACCAACTTTTACAGCCTGTTCGGTCTCTAGACTTTGCTCGAGGTTTATCATCCAACTCAATACTGAAGGTTCAGTAATATCATTCGCTTCAACAAAAAGATTCAGGGATGAAATTCCACCAGCCACGTCTTCCAGAGATTGATAGTTCTGTATTATCGGTAAGTCCGGCGATATATATTCGGACCATTCAGTGACGGTATTAATATGAGAATCAGCCACGAGACCGATTATCGTAAGAACCAGGGCAATAGGGAGAATAATAGCCGGATTCTTGATTACCCAAGGGGCAAGTTTTTGAAGCCACCTCTCTATTTTGCCAGCCTGTTCCTTACCTGACTTCTTGTTCACCTTGATTGAAGAAGTTATAGAGGCTTTCCGATGGTCTCGCCAATACAACGAGGTTAAAAGTATAAATATAGACACTAGGTAACATGCTACGACGCCTATTATCAACATGTAGCCGAAATCACTGATCATGGGAACTGGTGAGAAGAAAAGAGCAGAAAACCCTAAACAGGCGGCTAATATAGCAATACCGATAGCTGGTCCTATGTGCGTTAAAGAATTAACAATAGCATCACCTATCGCCTCGCCTCTCGCGCCCTCCTCATCATATCGGTTGTGGAATTGGATAGCATAATCCACACCAAGGCCGATGACAATGGGGAAAACAGCCATAGAGACAAAAGTTATCGGGATGCTAATGAAACCCATAACTCCAAATGTATAAATAATAGCGATGAGAACGACACATAATGGCAGCCAACGCCAGGCGAAAAAGCCTCGCACGCTGAAGACTAGTACCAAAATTATCAACATCGCTACGATAGCGACGATGAACATATAAACAAGATTGGTGGTCAGCAAACCGATAATTTTTGCATAGATTACGGGGAGACCCGTAACTACGGACTTAACCTGAACGAATCCAGCAGAATCTACTGTTTTTTCCACCGCATCAACAATAGATTCTTGTTGGTCTTGCGTTAAGCCACCCTCAATGGTAATGGCAATAATCGCGTGTTCATCGTCGGGTAAAACATTACTAAATACAGATCTGACTTGTCCTGTTTGGGGGTCGATGATTATCCCCCGAATCATATTCTCATCTTGCGGCAACGACGCTACACCGGTTTGTTGAGCAACAGCCTGCTTTAAATAAAAGGAGGGGTCTATTACGGAAATAACTCCTGGAATTGCACTCATCTGATTTTCGATAGTCTCCATGGCTTTCAAATTATCCAATTGCAGCAATTGCGAAACGTTGTCTCCAGTCACCAGGACAACAATCACGTCACAGCTAAAACTTTGCGTAAACTTTTCGTAATCCTTATAGACTTGGGAATTGGTATCCACAAGTGTGCTTGTACCAAACGCTGTAGAAAGATGCATTGCGCTAAAAATTGATACAGCTATCAATACTAAACCAATGATAATAATGTATAATCGCTTGTTCTGAATAAAGATACCTAGCTTCTTAAAGAAATGTTGCACTTTAACCTCCGTTTAGTTGATCAGGTCTCGTTTCATGTATTCCTATTCTTCCCAACAACCGAAAGAAACCAAAATAATCAATAAAAAAAATTAACGCGCTGATATTTTCAATATTTCCCAAACGTCACGGGTAAATTGATGGAGTTTGAGTAAGTTATCACGGCTCAATTCTTTTAGCAATGCTTCGTATTTCTCAGCATAACCTTCGTAAATTCCTAGTAAACTCCTTACTCTTTGGTTGGCATGTGATAACCCTAGGACAAGTCCGGCCAATAAACTCATACGTAGTTTGTTGGCTGGTGCCTTGAGGATATTATCTAACGAGCTTGGCTTGGTCAACTCCTGTTTGGCTCCTCTTAAGTTAACTAGTAAAGCCGTCATGATCTCGGCGCATCGCACCAGAGGTGAACGTGGCTCCGGCATTCTGGCAAGTAGTTCGTCTAAGACTTCTTGATAATTGTCAGCTTTACCGTTACTTAAATTTGTCAATATACGAGCTTTAACATTTTCCCAATCGTCCTGCTCGTTGATATCACCAGCCAATTGAGAGATTATTTCTTCTGCTTCGGCAGTCGGGGCGAAATAAATATTAGACCGGCCAGGTCCGGAATTTGCCTTAGGTATGCCATATTCTGAAGTTACCATCCGTTTTTTCTCAAGAAGTCTCAACATATCATAGGCTGAAGAATTATTGATACCAAGACGTTTGGCAACAGCGCTGTAGTGAACAGGCCCCTGCCCTTTATGATAGTCGTCAAGGAATTTACTTAGAAAGACTTTCTGTCTAAATGTAAGTTCCATTCTTTATCATTATCCCGTTTATACAAAGAAACCAAAATATATGTTATTCCTTTCTGGAGATATTGTCAAGTTGTACATGGGAAATTGATAATAAGAGGTTGTTTCATTGGTTATGGTCGGTAGTATCGCTAGCCCTATTTATTGGAACTAGAATAGGGACTAATTTAGTCGTTTCAGAGAATGATGATATTTCTTTACCTACTTCGTTTATCCTCAACTAGAATTGCACAAATGTCAGTTTTGTACAATGATGATCCAGCGTATAGCCTAGAACGCTACTTTATGTGACCCAACTAAACAATCTGAAAATTGTATGAATACTTGATAAGGTATTATAGTGTTATTATTTTTGACCCTTTAATCTTCCTCACCGTCTTTATATTTTTTTTAATTAATCGCCTCTGTTTGTGTGCCTATTGACAAATAATAACCCCATATTAGACTATTGACACCTGCAGATTCGAGGACTAAAGTATTAGTGTTATGAATACCCAACTCAGAATTTCAGCTAAAAATTTGGGTGAACTGGCTATGCCGGATTTTTGCCCGAGGTGCTTCTGGCTCAAGTTACGCCTTAATAACAAACTGCCGTTCCAGATATTTCCCGGCATCTTTAGTTCCATTGATTCGTATACCAAAAATTACGTCAACACATACTTCGACCAAAACAAAAAATTCCCTGACTGGCTGAACGTCCTGGGGAAAATGAAAGGGTATATCAATCCGCCCCATTTCACCAAGTTCTATATCGTCGATAAAGACACCAGTGTTCTTCTCACCGGAGTCCCGGACGGAATACTCGTCAAGTCTGATTCCTCCCATATTATCGTGGATTATAAGACCGCCAAATACACGGGCAACCAGGACACACTGATGCCCATATATGAAATCCAGTTAAACGCCTATGGGCTGATAGGGGAAAAGCTGGATTTACATCCGGTTTCTGGCCTGGCCCTGATATACATGGAACCGGTAACCGGTGATGATGCCGTCAATGATAAGAGTAATTCCCGGGATAATGGATTTGCGATGGGATTTTCGGCCAATATCCATCCGCTCTCGATTACCCCTGAACGTATACCCCCTCTATTAGCCAGGGCCAGAGAAATCTTTGAACTGCAAAAAGCGCCGGACGGATGCCCGGGATGTAAAGATTGCCAGCTCATTGAAGGCATGGTTAAGGTTGTTGTCGGTAAAAAAAACGGGACCAAATAGCTATTTTTTTAGCTTTGATGATAGTTATGAAACAGGAGGTGTAACATGCGCGTTGTTAAGGAAAACGGGGATTTCAAGGCCAAGGCAATTACCGGGACCCGGGCAGTCCTCATGGCCTTCAATTGTGAGGAGCCGCGGCGGCATGGCCTCATGGGTTTTGGTATTAAACGCGAGGTTGTCGGTAACCCTTTAAGCAAGCCTTATTGGCTGTTTTCGCAAAAGGTGTTCAAATCGATAGTCCCGGACCCCAAGAAAGCGCGTGACCCCAAAGACCCGAGTAAACCCATGTCTTTTTATTCAAATGAATACCCATTCCAGAGTTTTTTATGGAGCGATTATAATGTCGAGCCGGACACACTTTATAAATATACCGTCGTGCCGATGTACGGCCGGCCCGGCGCTTTGCAACCGAAATCCGAACTGACATTTGAAATCCGGACAGAAAAAGAGTTCGACCAAGGGCATGGCGTGTGGTTCAATATGGGCGCTATTGCCAGCCAGGCGTTTGCGCGTGAATTTGCTAATAAGGCACCGCCTGCACCTGACAACCCGGAGAACGCGGAGACTAAGTGGCTGACCCGCGGTCTGCTGGATGCCTGTTTAAAGTATATCAACGAGACACCCAAAGGCGACGGCCTGCGTGTTGCGGCTTACGAATTTACCTACCAGCCTGTACTGCTCGCCCTTAAAGCGGCCCTTGACCGCGGCGTTGATTTAAGGATTATCTACCACGATACTACCGCCAAGGCTGATAAAAACGCCAACGAAAATGCGATTGAACAAGCCGGCCTGCCTAAAAAGGTAGCTAGCAAGCAAATACTTTTCCCGCGCACCAAGACGAAGATTCCGCATAACAAATTTATTATCCGGCTTAAGAATGGCAATCAACCTACGATGGTATGGACGGGCTCGACGAACTTCACACCATCCGGGTTCCTCGGACAGACCAACGTCGGTCATCTCGTGGATGATGCAGCCATCGCCAAGAAGTACCTCGATTTCTGGGAACTGCTTAAAAATGACCCTGATATCGCTACGGCACGGGCCGGTGTAATGAAACTCACCCCCAACCCGCCGGCAAAGCTCCCAGCCAATTCCATCGTCCCCGTCTTTTCACCTCGCCCCAAGGCGGACATGCTGAAATGGTACGGCGACCGCATCAAGGAAGCCACGAATATAGTAGAGTTCACCGCTGCTTTCGGTGTGACCAAGGAGCTCATCGCACCGCTGGCCACGGACCGTGATTTTTTGCGGTTCATTCTAATGGAAAAGCCGCCGACCGAGGCCGTACACGCTGAATTTGAAAAAAACCGGAACATTAGAGTAAGTTATGGAGCCGTCCTGGGAGAAAAGTATGAATTCAAGAACGGACAACCGACGGCACGTAAAAAGATTAAAGAATTCAAACTCGATAAATGGCTGCTTAAAGAAGACCATTTCCGGCATGACGGCTTCGTGTTCTTCGTGCATACCAAGTTCCTGCTCATCGAGCCTCTATCGGACGACCCGCTCGTATTCAGCGGTTCGGCAAACTTCTCACCCGATTCATTGCTTGCCAACGATGAGAACATGCTGCTGATTCGGGGCAATACACGGGTCGCTGATATATATCTAACCGAATTCGACCGGATTTTCCGCCACTTCTATTTCCGTGACATAGCTGATGAACAGGAAGCCAAGGGAAAGGACGCCAAGGGCGTATTCCTCGAAGAAACGGACTGCTGGACGGACGGCTACTTCACACCGGGGTGGTTTAATACACGCCGGCGGGAGATGTTCTTCCACTAACCGGCGAATAACTTGCCTTGGGAAGTAATACTTAGGCTTGAGGAAGAGTCTAAAAGAAATAAAGCGGCAAGTAGTAAAGTATCAATATCGAAGCTTGAAGACGAACACGAGAGCAGTTAACGATCCTATTCTAAGTTTCACTTGCTCGCTGGATTAGCTCTCTGAGTTGGTATATTATACATTTCGTCAGTATATTACTTTCAGACAGGAGACTCCTTGAATTCATGGTAGTGCAAAACTGTTCACTATTGTGTAGATATGTAGTATATGGTATAATTCGCCCGAAATGCCAACAATTAGAGAATTACGACTTAACAAGTTGTGGAGTCAGGCCAAATTGGCTAAGTTGTCCGGTGTTAGTAGAAGCACGATAGTAGCGATAGAAAACAGGCAGCATACGCCACAACCGCTAACGACCCACAAGTTGGCCAAAGCGCTTGAGGTACATCCAAACGAAATAGACTACAATGATAGAGCTAAGTGACCTTTTAAGTAAGCTAAGCTACGATACCTCTTCGCATTACCACAGGGTAGATGCCCCGAGTACGCTTGAGACAGCTTATATATTTCGTGCTGCAAAAAACGCGGGAGTCAGCGGCGTTTATATGTTCGAAACAAGCCCAAGTACTGAGCGTCAACTGTTAGGGGCGAGGCCGGCGGTTTACGTAGCTCAATGCGATACTGTTGAAGAAGCCAGGACGATCCACCGGAGCCTGTGGAATCTCGGTTACGCACCATTTCTAATTATATTATTGCCGAATCAAGTCAGAATTTATACTGGTTTTGATTATTCCGAGGAATCGGAGAGAAAGGGCTTACTGGCGGAAGAAAATGATATAAAAGGGCTTGCTGGCCTTTTGACTGATTTCAATGCTTATGCAATAGATGCCGGACTTATATGGCGCTCAATTCATTACACCGGCATAGACCAGAATCAGCGAGTGGACAAGCGTCTGCTCAATAATCTTGAGCAGCTGGGTGAAGCGTTAGAGCGTGGGGGACTTTCTGCGAATGTTGCTCACGCGTTGACCGGGAAATATGTGTATTTGAACTATCTGAAAAGCCGAGGCGTCTTGACTGATGAATGGATGGAGCAACAAGGAGTAAACCCGAAAGATATCTTTTCGACTGATGCAAACGTAGCGAGTCTGCGAAGGCTGGTGGAAGTCCTAGAAAAACGGTTCAATGGCAAAGTCTTCCCTCTGGATTTTGATGGCGAAAAATCCCTCTTGGATAAACACGTTTCCTGGGTTGCCTCGGTGTTCAGTGGGTCTCAGGTTGTAGCGACCGCCCCTCAATCCGTGCATCAGCTATGTTTCCCATTCCGAGCTTATGATTTCCGTTACATCCCCGTTGAGACTCTTTCTGCGATTTACGAGCAATTTATCGGTGATAGAAAAGAGAAAGGGGCTATCTACACACCTGAAGTCTTGGCTGACTATATGTTATCTGAGATGGAATCAGTCAAGCCACTACAAAGAGGTATGAGAGTGCTTGACCCGGCATGTGGATTGGGAGTATTTCTGGTCCTGGCCTACTGCCGTCTTATAGAGAAGGAGATCCTTAGACTTGGATTGTTCGGAAAACTCCCGGCTGAAACACTGCATGATATTCTTACCCAGAGTATATACGGCGTCGAACGGGAGCGTGATGCATGTTATGTAGCTGAGTTCAGCCTAATCCTGACTCTGCTGCATTACGTTGAACCACATGATCTCGCTAGCATGGAGTTCAAATTCCCAGTGTTGCACAACACTCAGATCTTCGAGTGCGATTTCTTTGACATGGGAAGTGAGAATACTATGGTCAGGTTCTGGCAGAAGGGTTTGAAATTTGATTGGATTACCGGCAACCCTCCTTGGATAGAACTGAAGCCGATAAAAGAAGATGAAACGGAAGAAGAAAAATTAGAATATAAGCATGCTAGAGCATGGATAGAGAACCCAGCCAATAAGCGGGAATATCCTATTGGTGGTAAGAGGACGGCTGAGGCCTTTAGCTGGCTTGTTACCAACCTACTCAATCAGGATGGACTTGTGGGGCTGGTACTGCCAGCCACAAGCCTTTTCAACTTAGAATCTACCAGGTTCCGGCAGTCTTTCTTCACAAAACACGAAGTTATTAAGATGACCAATTTCGCAAATCTTAGAGATGTTCTTTTTGGGAAAGAGAAGAGCGGCGTCTTACCAGCTGCCACTATCGTTTATCGCCCATATGCTGGGGCATATACAAAATCATATCTTCGACATTACGGACCGCTCTACATCAACCAAATATCAGCAGCAAGGAATAAGCCGTGGGTCATAACCGTAAACGAGAGCGAAATCCAAACCATATCGCCTTCAGAAGCCGAACGAGGAGATATGCTGACCTGGAAACTGGCTTTGTGGGGGGCCGATCGTGATAAGCGAGCACTAGAGCGTATTAAGTACTTGTTTCCGATGACGCTTAGCGATTTTTGTAGAACGAAGGGGTGGGGCAATAATCTGCCAATGCAAGGAGCAGAACTTCGACCTCAGCGCGAGGAAGGCACTAAGTGGCCCTTGGTTCGAATAAAAGGGCAAAAATTGTTCAACTCAAAAGCATTTAATAAAATCAGACCACATTTCCGTTTTTCTATTCCATACAGCGAAGCCCCAATCCTTAAGGAGCTTACAGAAGACGCTTATGTAAGGAGTGGTAAAGACGCGCTTGATTTGACTACTCCTGCACCTCATGTTCTATTGTCCCCAAGTTGGCAGAACTTTGCTATCTATAGCGACGATGATTTCATTGCTCTTCCCAGGCAAATGGCAATTGCGGCTCCCAAAATACACCGAGACAACGAAGAATATCTACGCGCTCTTACTGTTTACCTTAGTTCAAGTCTGGTTGCTTACTATCTGTTCTTTCATGTGCCAGGGTGGGGTATTTTCAGGCAGCGTAAAGAAGTGATTACGACAGAGGTTCAAAAAATACCCACACCAGATTTGACTAAGAAGCAGGCAAAAGAACTCGCTACTTTTCACCGGGAGTTAGTTGAAAGAGAGAGGTCATACAAAACCAATCAGGGACTTAAGTATTCTGCTCGGGGAGAGGATGGTGAGCTACAAGCAGATTTGGACGAAAAGATATGCGAATTACTAGGATTGCCCGAAGACATAGCTCTCTTGGCTAGTGAGTTCGTAGGAACTCGTCTGCTTCTGGATAAACCATCGAAAAGAGAAGAAGTAACCAGAAGCCCCACTGATAAAGAGTTACTGGCGTATGCTCGACAGCTTAAGAAAGAGCTTGATGATTTCACCATGCCCAAGGCCCATCACCGAGTCGTCATCACCCACTCGCAGAATCTAATTGAATGTTTAGTTGAAATCATGCAGGGAGAAGCTCCAATCCCAACCGGCGAGTGTGCTGTCAGGAAAGGTGACTTAACCACCGCCAAAATAATGGACAGCCTCAGTCAGAGCTTGAGAGAGCAAGTCAGCCAGTGGGTTTACGTCCAACGTGGCCTTCGCCTTTATGATGGCCCGATTGTGCGAATTTACAAAGCACCTCGTCTAATTGATTGGATAAGAACTCAAGCGATGGACGACGCGGGAGACATCATCGGAGAGGCGCTAAGTAGCACATGAGCCTTAATCACCCAGTTGCAAACCGTCCAAGTGACAGATATTTCGGTGTCTACCGCAGCCAATTTAGACTGCATGCCCATCAGTTGATTGCCTGGGGACATAGTGACGCCCGCTATAAGATACAATCAAATGATGAAGACGAACCAAGCATCACTGGGTACATCACTGAAGCCATCAGGTCACGCCTCCGAACGAATAGCCCTCCATGGTGCGTGTATTATTGTGTTCGCGAGGATACTCCGATTGAGACGAATAGACGGTCAGGCAGGAACAGACTACGACCCGATATTATTATTGAGACGATTCTTGGGAGTCGTCCCGAGTATACCTTTGAAGCGAAGCGACTACGAAAAAAGGGGTATGGTGCGGATAAGTATATTAATTCAAAGGGGGTAGGACGCTTTGTAAGTGGGCAGTACGCGTTGAGATACGATGAAGCTGCCATGCTCGGCTATGTCCAGAGTGATTCGCTAGTTAATTGGCAGGAAATAATCAAGAACATGATTGCTCAAAATGCAAAACAACTTTGCTTGAAAAGCTCTCAGAAGGACGACAAGGTCATTGACGATCTTCCCTTGGAATGGGTCAGTCAGCATGAGCGACCTAGGGTGGGTCGTCCCATTTGCATCTACCATATCCTCCTAGACTGTGTTGCATGATTGCTTACAGGCTGCCTGACATTGACTGTCGCAGCATCTTCGTCTTAGAGCTACCCATGACAGATTCAGAGGTCACATTTAGCCAAATTGTACAGTACTGCCATAGTTTGATGTGTGACCTCCTTGCTAATGTTGTCTTGGTATACAGGTTCTCAGCGCCGCTCAGCAAAGTTAGGTGCTCTTCTGAGCCTAAACGTATGCAAAAAATTGGTTAGAGCCATAAATCCTCTGCTATACTAAATAGGATATGATAGACAACTGGCACACTTTAAGCCCGGATACAGCCTTGGGAGAACTTAATTCCGAGCACTCCGGCCTAACTGAAGATGAAGCAAAGGAGCGGTTACTCCGCTATGGCCACAATGAGTTAAAGGGTAAGAAAAAAACTCCCGTGGTACTGGTATTCCTAAAGCAGTTCCTCAGTCCGTTAATCTACGTTCTTATCGCCGCGGCGGTAGTTTCCTTAGTTGTCCAGCATTATATCGACGCCGCCGTGATACTGGGCGTGCTGCTGCTTAACGCCATCATTGGCTTTATACAGGAAGTGCGAGCTGAAAAGGCTATGGAGGCTTTGATTCAGATGGCAGCGCCTAAGGCAAAGGTCAGACGTGGCGGCATGGTGAAGCAAATTCTAGCCAAAGCCATAGTCCCCGGCGACATCATCCTTCTGGAGACCGGCGACAGGGTACCCGCTGACGCCCGATTGTTAGAGGTATCCAACCTGAAGATGAATGAGTCTACGCTTACCGGAGAATCAATGCCGGTAGAGAAACATACCGAGGTGCTCGGGCATTCAGTACTCGTAGCCGATAGAAAGAACCTGGTTTACATGGGGACAAGCGTTAGCTACGGTCGGGCTACGGCAGTGGCAATGAGAACTGGCATGTCAACCGAACTGGGCAAAATCGCCACCGCGATTCAGGAGGTAAAACCGGAAGCGACACCCCTCCAGAAAAGCACAAGTAAGTTGAGTCGGTATCTCATTATTATTTTCCTGGTTGTCATCGGTATCCTAGTAGTTATCGGATTAGCTAAAGGGCTTGACCGTCTGGAGGTCTTCCTGCTGGCGGTGGCAGCTGCAGTTTCGGCTATACCAGAGGGGTTGCCGGCTGTCGTCACCGTCGTCCTGTCGCTGGGAATGCGGACCATGGCGCGGCACAACGCCATAATCCGCCGGCTGGTAGCTGTGGAGACGCTCGGGTCGGCCACGGTCATCTGCTCGGATAAAACCGGTACTTTAACCATGAATGAGATGACGGTGCGGCGTATGTTTATTGACGGGCGGTGGATTGAGGTAACCGGTGAAGGCTACGAGCCTAGTGGGGAATTCCGCCAGGACGGGCAAAGATTCGAGCCGGAGAAGGATGAGGTACTGAGGTTGCACCTGAAAATAGGAGTCCTATGCAATGATGCCCTTTTGACCCTTGAAGGCGGGCGGTACAGCATTTACGGAGACCCTACTGAAGGCGCTCTGGTAGTAGCTGCCGCCAAAGCAGGGATGGAAAAAGAGAAATTAGAGAAGAGTTCCCCTCGCCTTGATGAAATTCCATTTCAGAGCGAAAAGCAATACATGGCAACCCTTTACTATAAAGATGGTGAGGGTAGAGTAGTCTATGTGAAGGGCGCAACCGAGAGGCTATTATCATTCAGCAAATATATGCTCACAGGGAACGGCATTGTTCCGCTAGGACAAGCTGAGGCCGAGCGTATCACGCAAGCCACTGTCTCTATGGCAAAAGACGCCATGCTTTGGTCGGAGGGGTAAGGTCATGGTTAGCCTTTCTCCCACAGCCGGTCGTACCAGTCGTGGAGCTCCCGGCCGGATACTTTCCTGTATTTGGCCGTGGTATTGAAACTCTGGTGCCCAAGGTGCTCCTGCAGCATTCTTAAACCATCCCCCGAATCATCCACTTTTACAGCATTAACCGCGAAGGCATCCCTTAATTTGTGAGGGCTTACGTTATGAAGTTTTCCGGTTTCAGAATTAACCAGCTTGGGCAGCTTGGCCTTGGCCGCACACTCGGTGATTATCTGCCACGCGCGGTGACGGTTAATGCCGAAGAGCAGTCGTTTACCGTCCTTAGTTACAGGACCACCGCGCTCAATATATTCCTTAAGTATTTTTAAAGAGTCTTTGTCGATAGGTAGCACACGCTGCCGACGGTGTTCTTTCTCCTGGGCAACAACATTTTCCACTTTCGACCCGCAGCCGGGGCAATAGATGCTGCTCTTACTTAACCGGGCGCTGCAAGCGGGGCAGGCAAGCTTCGTACGCAGCTTGAGGTGCTGAATGATGACGGTTCCTCTGGTCAGGTCAATGTCTTCTACTGTAATTCCCAGAGCCTCGGAAACACGGCATCCTAGATGAGACAGCAGTCTGATGAGCAGACGGTCCCGTAGAGTAGTGGCAGCTTGTTCTAGTGTGAGGATTTCTTCCGGTTCAAGATAGGCTTTCATAATATATCCTCTGCACGCAAATTAATACATTACGTGTTCACGGATATTGATAAACGTAAATCAAATCTGTCATGGTGTCAATTGCAATAAACATGACTATTTTGGGCCGAAAAGTTTGCATTTGGTCGTTTTGATTGCTATAATGTCAACCAAGGAAGACATTTTTAAAAACTTCTTAGAAAAAATTTTCGGAAAAAGCGGATGAAACAGGCTAATGCTGTCACCGGTTCGAAAAATACTTTCGCGAAGTGGTTAGAACAGAGATGTTTGGATGAAGGCTTGTCACTCAGAAAGACAGCTGCTAAGGCGGGTTTGAGTCATGCTACTGTCGCTGATATTATCAATGGTGGCCGGCCATCGGCAGATACTATTAGGAAGTTGGCCGCGGCCTTTAGTGGTAATGGTCGGAACCAGAAGGTAGCATTGGAGGATTATCTATTAAATCTTTGTGGATATCGTAGCGCTCGAATGGAAGGAGAACTCAGCGAACCTTTAGCGCGGCTCTTGGATAAGCTCAACCAACTTAATGACGAGCAACTCCGAATAGTAGAACAATTCATCGATTTCGCTGCAAAGTGTGTCGAAAAAAATTAAATCAGGCGGGGCAGGTCCCTAGTTGATAAGGCTGTCGGGCAATCCTCCTTTTTGTGAACTTGGGCTGTTTACCTGCCCCGTTTTATTGTAAGTGTAAGTTAACATGGTGTCAATATGGACTTACATATTCGACTTACAAAAAAATAGGCTGTTACATGGTACGAGTGGCCAAGGTGAACGGCAATGTCGCCAAGACCGTCTGCCAGTGCTAGGGGAGCAAACAAATTTTATCAGGCGAAAGGGGGTGATAAGCAACTCATAAGAGCGGATTATTCAAAAGCTGATGACACATATCCCTGTTTATTGTCAAAATGTTTCACCACGTTGTCAAAATGTTCATCCACATAAACAAAGCTAAAAAAGGAGGTTGGCCAATCCGCCGACCATTTTGAGGTTCCTCTAGTTCAAATGTTAGAGACGCTGTCTCTTAATCATCAGGTTGGAGGTTCGAGTCCTCCACGGCTCACCATTATTACTTCTCTTTTTCTGGTGGAGGACCTGGCGGAGGACCGAAGGGGAATTTAGGCGGCGGCCAAAGCTCTTCTGCTATCTCCGGCATTCCCAGGTCGATTAATTTCTGTTTGTTGGGTTTAAGAGTATCTTTTTGCCAGTCCAAGAACCCTAGACACCAGTAAATCTGATGTTCGATATCAGCGGTCACGCCAGAAAGAGGACCCTCCTTTTGCGGAGGTTCGCCGATTATCCTGGGATGCGGCTTCCAGTTCATTTCATTAACGCCTTCACGCAGATTAAAAAGATGTCTTAAAACGCCGATTCTTTCGCCTGCCTTGAGAATATCAGCCGTAGTATAGTTCAGTCCGGTGACCGCATTGAAAAAATCCGCTAGTTTTTGCGGTGGCGCACCAAAGCCATAACCAATCATACATAAACCAGTAGCATTGACGATATGGGTGGAAAAGGCGCTGGGACCAAAGTTCTGCGTATGCCGACCTGGTGTAGCATCCATTTGATAGCGGGCGGCGGCGAATTCACCCATCATCGCTAATTTCGGGTCATGCATACCTACTTCCTGACCCCCAACATGAACGGCAAACTTTTCCGCGCCCTTGCCTATTTTTTGCGCCGCAACTTTCACGCCGTCGGCAAGTTTATCGCCGAGGCCTTCTCTTTTAGCCATCTTCTCGGTCATCGCAATCATAGCTTGGTGATTGCCCCATTTAAGCTCAATGCCGTCAGTATCCTGCTTGGTAATGACGCCGTTTTCGTAGCACTCCATAGCGAAGGATATAGCCGTACCAGCGGATATCGTATCCAGTCCGTAGCGATTGCAGATATCGTTTGCCATATTAATAGACTCGGTATTGTTATTAAGGCACATCGCCCCGAAGCTGCCCTGGGTTTCGTATTCCGGACGGCGGATACCAGCCTTGTATTTATATTCTTTGCCTTCCTTGAGTATAGCCTTACAAGCTATGGGACAATGCCAACAGCCACCGAGCTTAGCAACATAGCCTTCCAGCACTTCAGCCTTAAGTCCTTCTACATCCGGCAGGTCTTTCACGCCGACGCCTCCCCAGTTCTTGACCGGGGTATCGCCGCTATGGGCAGAATTTGCCGTCATTGCCGAAGTACCGTATTTATGCAGGCTTACCCCGCTCATCGGACCGGGCTGCATCATGGATTGTACGTGTTCCTTCCTTAATCTTTCGGCAGTTGCTTTATTGGCTATATTGACCGGCATACTTCCCCTCGCTACCACCGCCTTGAGTTTCTTAGAGCCCATCACTGCCCCTAAACCGGAGCGTCCGGCAGCAGAGCCATGGTCGGTCATAATCGCCGCGATGCGAGATAGCTTTTCGCCGGCTGGGCCAATACAGGCAACACGACTTGTTTTACCATACTCGGCTTCCAGTGCATCTTCGGTTTCATAAGCGTCCTTACCCCAGAGACGGCTGGCGTCTTTCAACTCTGCCTTGCCTTCATCGATGAGGAGATAGACTGGCTTGGGCGATATACCGGTGAAAAATACGCCGTCAAAACCGGCGAATTTGAGGTAAGGACCAAAGTGCCCACCGGAGTTAGCGTCGCCCCAGCCGCCGGTAATCGGCGACTTCGCTACAGCCGTATAACGGGCGCCGGAAGGAATAGGCGTACCGGTGAAAGGCCCCGTCATCAGCCCCAATATATTATCGGGCCCTAAGGGGTCAACCTTAGGTTTCATGCGGTCGTAAAGCATCCTTACCCCGATACCGTAACCCCCGATATACTCTTTACAGAGTTTCTCGTCCAGTTTTTCTTCGGTTATTTTCCCTTTGGTGAGGTCAACCCATAAAATTTTACCCATGTAACCGCCGATCATAATTACCTCCTATTAATATGCAAAACTGTGTATCTTTTTAATTTTAAGCTTGCATCGTTGGCAGTGTCAATAAACAACATATTTACGAGTACGATGACTTGATGTATAATAGTGTAAATTAAGGATATTTCCTTCAAGGAGGTAAGCTGCATGAAACTCACACCAGAAGAAAGAAGGAAAATATACGAGGAAGAAAAAGCCAGATTTGAAGCCAGAGAAAAGCTGGAAGAAGAAAAACGCCGGACATCTCCAGAAAGTACTATCAGCCTTACACCTAATATCGCCGGTCTTTTATGCTACCTGGGTATATGGGTTACCGGCATTATCTTCTTCATTCTGGAGCAAAAAAACAGATGGGTACGCTTCCATGCCGCCCAGTCGATTGTTGTCTTCGGTGGACTGGGTATCCTCAACGCTATACTAGGCTGGATACCTTTTCTTGGTTTGTTCTTTACCGCCATCATCTGGATTTTCGGGTTCATTCTTTGGCTAATCTTGATGTATAGAGCATATCATGGTGAGTATTATAAACTGCCGTTAGCTGGCGATATCGCCGAGATGATGGTGGCTAATATGCCCCCGATTTCACCGCCACCCCCACCTCCACCTCCTCCACCACCTTGGGGACGCGAAAAAGCGACAGCACCGCCAACGCCACCGCCATCTCCCAAGCCGCCTAAGCCTCCAGCAGCCGCCGCGGGCGTTGTTGAAGAGAAAATCAGCCAAAAGGTAGCTAGACCTTATAGAGTAAGAACCGAACACAGGATGCCAGGTGCAATTGCTGGCATCGTCTGGAGTGTTATCTTAATCGTGGTTTTCAACTTCTTCCATGAGTACATTGCCTATTATACGTATCACACTGCAACGAAATCATGGTCATGGCAAACGTTTTTTACCAGTGATATTAATGCCTGGCTGCCGATATTGAACGCCGCACTAGCGATAAGTATTATCAGGTATATTGTCCTTATCTTCGTCGACCATAAAATCATCCGTGATTCGATTCTTGTTATCTCCAGAGGATTCAGTCTGGCGGCAATCATCACCCTGTTGATAACATTCCCCTTTAACTTCGATGTGATACCCAATGCCGACGCGGCCGGCTGGACGACCTTCGGAGTCAAAGTATTCTTAATCTTCCTTGTCGTATGCTTTAGCATCAGTTTTGTGGTGAGAGGTGTAAGGCTGCTGGTGGATGCTGTGCAGTCAGCCATACATCCTCATGAAAACGACTAATATTGAGGTGCTTTTGGCTGGAATAGTATAATTTGTATAGTAAATCCGATTCAGGAGGCAACGCTATGACCAAAGATGGAAATTTTATACGGGAAAAAGCCCGCGATACGAAAGTTATCCGCCAGTGCGACGTCGTCGTTGTGGGCGGCGGTCCGGGGGGTATAGGGGCGGCAGTTTCCGCCGCCAAGAATGGCGCCGATACCGTTCTTATCGAAAGATACGGCTATCTCGGCGGCATGGGTACTGGTGGACTGGTGACAATTATCCCCCAGCTTACCGATTATACAGGCAAACAGCAAATCGCCGGGATTACACAGGAATGGATTGACCGCTTGATTGCCCGCAACGCCGTGGACATGCCGAAGAAAGAACACTGGGGCACACTGGACCCGGAACTCAATAGATATTATTTCGAGCGCAGCTTTTTCTATAGGCGTCTTGACCGGGTGGTTTATGCCGCTATCATCGACGCCGAAATCTCGAAAATTATTCTTAATGAGATGGTAGAAGAAGCCGGTATTAAAACTTACTGCCACGCCTGGGGCACCGAGCCCATCATGGAAGGCAATCACTGTAAAGGCGTCATCATCGAAAGCAAGTCCGGACGCCAGGCTATCCTTGGCAAAGTCGTGATTGATTCTACCGGCGACGGCGACCTGTTCCCGTACGCCAATATCGATTGCGAAACCGACATTCCAGCGAACTTCCGTATCGCTAACCTCGCCGTCTGCTTCTGGATTGCCGGTGTCGACTATAAAAAGATAACCGAATTCCGCCAGAATAACATGAAGGGATTCATGGATTTAATGCGTCAAGCCCATGAATACGGTGGTCAGGGCGGTTTTATGACCAGCAACCTGCCCGACCAGGAATCGGTGGTCTGGTTCCACAGCCGTTACCCCAACAAGAGCCAGATTGACGTTGAAGAACTGACCCGCGTTGAATTTCTGGGACATAAAATCGCCGGTAAAACCATTGAATTCTACCGTAAGAACGTACCGGGATTTGAAAAAGCCTTCCTCGTGCTTACCGACCCACAGCTTGGCACTCGTTCCAGTCGCCGCATGGTCGGCGAATACTGGCTGACCGAAAAAGACCTTGCTAACAACCAGCCATTCGAAGACACTATCGCCATCTTCCCGGACCTCGACCGCGGGCAGGATTCTTTAGACCATCCCAATATGTATATCCCCTATCGCGCTTTATTGCCGAAGAACGTGGATAATTTCCTCGTTGCCTGCCGCGCTTTTTCCTCGGATAAGCACGTCCAGGACTACTTCAACCTAATTCCGCACTGCATCGCTTTCGGCGAAGCCGCCGGCACAGCCTCAGCACTGGCGCTCAAAGCCGGCGTAGGCGTAAAGAAGGTTGACATCAAGGCATTACAGAAACAGCTTGTCAAACAAGGAGTACCGCTGCCGGATGTTACTAAAAAGGTTGATTATAAATATACCGGCCCCGCCTTAGTCGGTCCTTCTTTCACACCGCCGCACTAAAACTAAAACGTCATTCTGAGGGAGTCCTTCTATAAAAGGACGAACGTGAGAATCTCATGGAGGGGTTATAAATTGATGTGCCAAACCTCCCCGAGATCCTTCCCCTTCACTACGTTCAGGGTCAGGATGACAGCCTAAGTTGGATAACCAAAAAGGGGGTAGCTAAAACTACCCCCTTTTGTTTGGAGTTGGTTATACGAAAAATTACTAAAGTTTGTCATTCTGAGCATAGCGAAGAATCCGTTGTCGTATTAGTTAATGCGGATTCTTCGTCACTTCGTTCCTCAGAATGACTTTAAATATTGTGTTGTTGGAGGTCAATATGCCTGCAATAAAAACCGTTAGAGAGCCTGCCCGTGATATCAAGGTATGGCGGGAAGCTGATGTAGTGGTGGTGGGAGGGGGACCGGGTGGCGTTGCCTCGGCGATTAGCGCCGCCCGAAACGGTGCCAAGACGGTACTGATTGAAAGATACGGACACCTCGGTGGCATGGCGACGGGGGGTTTGGTAAATATTATCCCCAACTTAAGTGACATCAGCGGCAAGCAGCACATTTACGGCCTGACCATGGAGCTTATCAACCGACTGGATAAACGAGGAGGCACTTCTTATACCCCGAAGAAAGACCGTGGCTCCGCCGCAAAAAAGGCGGTGGATTATTACCTTGACGCCAACTTGGGGTGGTTTTATGTGCGTAAAGACCACAACACCGGCGTCCAAAGGGTGCTTTATTCCGCCGTGGTCGATCCCGAAATACTTAAGGACGAACTGAACGATATGGTATTGGGGTCGGGGGCAGAGTTATTATTACATTCCTGGGGCACGCAGGTTATTATGGAAAACAACACCGTCAAGGGGGTCTTCTTCGAGAGCAAAAGCGGCAGGCAAGCTATCCTGGGCAAGGTCATCATCGACGCCACGGGCGACGGTGATATGTTCGTGGCGGCCGGCGCCGAATTCGATAACGAATGTGATAATAAGCGTCGTACCGCCTGGCTGGCATTCGTCTGGTGGATGACTAATGTCAACTTAAAGAAATACGATAAATTCAAGGCGTCACAACCGGAAAAATATAAGGAATTGATGCAGGCATTAGGCAAGCTGGGCGGCTATCCCTTTTTCTTTAAAGGCATATTAAAAAACCAGCCGAACACCGTCTGGTACCACAGCATGCAGCCGCAGCCCCAGCGTACCGACGCTATGGATGTCGAACAACTAACGAAAATTGATATTCAAGCCAGAAAGCGAGCCATTATCACGCACGACTTCATGAAAAAATACGTGCCGGGCTTCGAAAAGTGCTTTATTATGCTGACCGCCCCGCAACTGGGCACTCAAGGCGGTCGGAGAATCATCGGGGAATACACGTTAACCGAAAAAGACCTGGAGACGGACGAGGTCTTCGAGGACACGATTGCAGTCCTTGCCAATAACGACTACGATGAGATTTCAGCCAGGCACCCAACCCTTTGTATTCCCTACCGCTGCCTTGTGCCCAAGCGTGTGGATGGGCTACTGGTAGCGGGGCGGGCATTCTCTTCGGCGGATACGATAAATGAGACCTTCAACATCATCCCCCACTGTATCGCTTACGGTCAGGCGGCAGGCACGGCGGCGGCTTTAGCTATTAAAGCCGGTGTACAGCCGCGTAAAGTGGATTATAAAGCGTTACGGGCCAATCTGGTTATGCAGGGTGTGAATTTGCCAAAAATCGAGAGGGTAGTGGCCTCTAAGACCACCAGTAAAGTCAAAACAGATTATTACCAGAAATATCACTAAAGTGGAGATTATACTGCCTCTTTAAGCATCTTGTGGAATTTAGCCATCCAGAATGTGGATTCTACTTCCAGGTTTCTTCTCCGCGTTTCTTCTAGTCCCATGTGAACTCCAAGAACCCAGTACCCGTTTGTTTTTTCCTCGAGATAATCAGCAGGAAATATATACGTTCCTTTTTCCGTTCGGTAGCTTTCTAAGTGCTTCATGCTTTCCTTAAACCATGGATGTTGTCTGCCGGCATTAAAGTTAACAAATAAACTAATCATGTGAACTACCGATTTATTCATATATTTTTTAACGGGAATTCCAGGATACCGGGGCACGTGTACACTCCAGCCCAAACTCCAGGTGCGACCAGTACCATCGCCCATTACCCCATATCCCCACGGAAGTTTTTGATAATTTTCATTCAATATATACTGTATTATATTGTCCGCTTTAGTCTGTTCTTCTTTCGTACCGTATTCCGGTAGGTACGCCGCCCAGCCGACGATGTCATAAATGAGCGGCAAGTAACAGGCTCCGCCCGGGGTTAATTCCAGTTTTATTAAAGGCAGTTTGCGCAGGTATTTGTTGGGGATGTATATATCATAATCGCCTTTCCTGGTGAAATCATAGACCATGTTAAGGTGCTTTTTTAGTGTATTTCCAACAGCCGGTTCATCAACATAGCCGGCACGGGCGAGGAAATCTGCTAGCATTACCAGGCTGAATTTCATAAAAACATTAACAATAGGCTTTTCTGCATTTTCCGTCAGCCACTTTCTATACGGCTGCGTCCGCCGGTCCAGTTCGGATATACCTTTTTTCAAGCCGAAATCGGCCAGTTTCGTTAAAGAATTTTCCAGTCGTGTTGGTTGACTACCGTGGAGGTCCATTATCCCGGATTGCAGTACCCAGGGCGTTATATCAGTAGGTTCTTTGAGTAAAAAGACTGGAGGAACTAAATGTTCCAGCCATTTCTGCACTTGCCGGCTTTGCAGCATTTCTTCTTGTAAACGCTTGATGTCATACTTTTTGTCAAGCGTCATTAACTCGTTGGCCGTACGATAGCGGATGACCGGTCCGCCATTGTCCATTAACCATGTGAAGAGTTCTTTTTCATTCATCATTACGTAACCTCCACCTTAATTGGCTAGATTATACCACAGAGTTTACTAACGATTTTTAACAAAAATTGCTCTAAATGAGTTTTAAAACAAAAACCCGGCTGGAAATACCCGCCGGGCTTACATTTGGCTGAATTTGGCTTTTTAAGTTGTAACGGTTTTAAGCGCTTTCTTTACATAGTCATAACCAAGGTCGAAGGCTTTGATGTTAATTTCCCCCACTTTGGCTTTAAAACGTGCCAAAATAGCTTCTTTAGCTGTTTCGTCTTTAACGGGCATCAGTCCCGTGCCGAATAAAGCCCCCAACATGACTACGTTAGCCGCCTGTAAGCTCCCCGCCTGTTTCGCCAGTCCGCTGGCATCTAGTGTAATGATACGGTCAGTTACTTTACGCAGCTTTTTGACGATTTCACCCTGCGTAGGATAGCCACTCTGGCCCAGATAAACAGTATAAGGCATAACGGTAGTGGTATTGAGAACGACCACGCTGTTTTTAGCGAGGTACTGGATATTCCTTAAGGCTTCCGATGGCTCGACGGCGATAAGGACATCACATTTGCCTTCCGGGGTCATCGGGGCAATTACATCGCCGCCCAATCTCAAGTTACTGAAAACCGAGCCACCCCGCTGCGCCATACCTAAAACCTCCGAGCCTTTGACCGGCACGCCACCCCTGACCGCCGCATTACCAAGCAACTCGGATACTAAAACCACACCCTGTCCTCCCACCCCACATATTATGATGTTAATCTCGCTTTTCTTCGTCATGTTACTCTCCTGGTTTTATGGCATCGAATGGGCAGATCTGGGCGCAAACCCCACAGCCCGGACAACCGGCAGCATCTACCACGACCTTACCTTTATCGGTAATTAAAGCCGGGCAGCCCAGCAGATTGATACATATCTTGCAGTCGCACTGGAGGCAACGTCCGGCTTCTTTGACTGCCGCTTCTTTACTCAAACCTGTTTCCACTTCCTTAAAATTGGTTTTCCTCTTGTCGACCGAGAGTAAAGGCATAACCGAACGTGATTCTTGATTAATACCCCAGGTATCCACAATCAGCTGGCTTTCAAAAACGGCTTCGCCTTCACGTCCAACATTGAGTGGCTCGCCTTTGAAATACTTATCGATAGATATTGCGGCTTTACGTCCCGCGGCTAACGCCTGGATAACCGTAGCCGCCCCGGTAACCACGTCACCGCCAGCGAATACACCTTTTACATTAGTCTCCAGCGTCACGGGGTCGGTTTTAATATAGCCTTTTTCCACGGCTTTTGTCGCCGCGCCGGTCATGAATGCCAAGTCCGGCTCTTCCCCTACCGCGGCGATGATTAGTCTGGTCTCGATAACGAACTCCGAACCTTTGATGGGTACGGGACGGCGCCGACCGCTGGCATCGGGTTCGCCGAGTTCCATTTTTATACATTCTAGTCCCGCCACCTTGCCGCCTTTAACCACCACTTTATTAGGACCGGATAGAAGTGTAAGCTTAACACCCTCACCTTCCGCCTGATTTACCTCTTCGGCGATGGCGGGCATTTCAGCGCGGGAACGGCGGTAAGCGATGGTAACATCCTTAAAACCGAGACGTACGCAGGTACGGGCGCAGTCCACTGCCACATTCCCACCCCCTACCACCACGACCCTGTCTTCCGCTTTAATCTTCTCGCCGGTGTTAACTTTATACAAAAACTCCGTGCCGTCGATAACGCCGGAGGCATGCTCGTTTTCAATGCCGAGGCTGCGTCCCTTATGCGCGCCAGCAGCGATAAAGACAGCGTTATAATCCTTTTGCAAATCCTCAAGTTTTACGTCCTTGCCGACTCTAGTATTAAACTTTATTTCCACACCCAGCTTCTTAATAATATCCGCTTCTTTGTCGAGAATATCGCGGGGAAGGCGGAACTCCGGAATCCCCACCGCCATCATGCCGCCCAGTTTAAAGTTCGCTTCAAGGATAGTTACTTTATAGCCCATCTTGCGGAGGTCGTAAGCCGCCATCATGCCGGCTGGTCCGCCGCCGACGATAGCTACCTTTTCTTTCCTCTCCACGGGCATGGTGTAATTATCGGTGTATTTGCCGAAGTCAGTGGCAGCTCGCTTTAAAGCATTGATGGCGATAGACTCTTCCACCTCGCTGCGTTTACACTTGGTTTCGCAGGGATGGGTGCAAATCCTGCCAATAATAGCGGGGAAAGGAAGGGTTCGTTTAATCAAAGCTAAAGCCTCGTCGAGCTTGCCTTCTTTAATCAAGCCGACATAGCCTCGGATATCGATATGCAGTGGGCAGGTAGCCTGGCAATAAGGCGGACTACCCGCCAGGCATTTAGCCGGGTCGACGACATAAGGAACGATTTTTTCACCCGCCTTACGCTTTTCTCGTTGGTCGAGGATGTTACATAAGCGCCGGGCGACAATGACCGAAGGACCCTTGAACTTAATAGCTTTTTCCAGAAGGTCGATGAGTTTCGGCAGGTCGAAGGAATCGACGACTTCAACCATTTTTACACCGCTGGCTCTGGCGATGTCTTCAATCTTAATGTCATGAGCGGGGTCGCCGCTGGCGCCGGGGTGGGGCTGAAAGCCCGTCATGCCCGTAGTTGAGTTATCCAGCACGACCATGGTGATATTGGCTTTATTATAGACCGCGTTAATCATCGGGGGAATGCCGGAATGGAAAAAAGTAGAGTCACCAAGATGGGCGATTACCGGGACATCGATAACATGCGCCAGCCCATTGGCGATACCGAAACCGCCACCCATACAAACCGCGACGTCATCCGCGTTAAGCGGGGCATTAGCGCCGAGGGCATAACAGCCGATATCGCTGGTCTTGACCGGTTCTTTGCCCGTCTCCTGCTGGTAGCGGCGCGCGGCGATGTTAATTGCATAAAGTGAAGCGCGGTGAGGACAGCCAGCGCACATGGTAGGAGGACGGAGGGGTAAAAGGGAAGACGTTTCTTCCCTAAGTTTGTCAATTGACGCGAAATCGATGGGGGGTTTAACGCCGGTAAGTTTGCTTAAAGCTTCGGCGACCTGCCGGACAGATAACTCGCCTGCCAGCGAAAGAACATCTTTACCATGGATTTTAACCGCGATGCCGGACGATTGGGCGATTACTTTAACGCCTTCCTCGACGAAAGGCTCAAGCTCTTCAACCACCACCACTTCCGGCACGGATTTAAGGAACTGTTGGGTCAGTTTTTCGGGTAGCGGATATGGCGTGCCGATTTTTAGTATGGAAACCTGGTCTTCCAGCCCCATCCACTTCACCGCTTCTAAAGCATAGCCGTAAGAAATACCGCAGGCGATAACACCTAATTTGGCGCCCTTCCTGGTGGTGATATGGTTATAAGGGAGAGTATCAACAACCTTCTTGATTTTCTCCAGCCGCTGGATAACCAGTCGGCGGTTGACGCGGTAGTTAGCGGGTAAGCAGACGAGCTTGACAGGGTCTTTGACGAACTTGCCCTGTCTTTTACCCGCTTCGATGCCGCCCAAAACGACATTGCTGCGGGCATGACCGATACGCGTTACTGACCGTAGCATAAACATCTGCCCGAATTCCTCGGAGAGTCGGTAGGCGTCTACCATCATGTCCTTGGCTTCCTGGGCAGAGCAAGGTTCCAGCACCGGGATATAAGCCTGCCGGGCGAGATAGCGGTTATCCTGCTCGTTCTGGGAACTCCACTGACCAGGGTCGTCGGCGGAGATAAGCACCAAACCGCCGCGTGTGCCCATATAGCTCATCGTCATAATTGGGTCGTGGGCAACGTTCACGCCCACATGTTTCATAATCGCCAGGGCGCGTAAGCCGCTGATAGACGCCGCCATGGCGATTTCAAAAGCCACTTTTTCGTTTATCGACCATTCGGCGTACATGCCGGTATTTTTCGAGTTATTCACCAAAGTCTCGGTGATTTCACTGGAGGGGGTGCCGGGATAAGCGGCAACCACCTGTACGCCAGCTTCGATAGCTCCACGGGCGATAGCTTCATTGCCCAACATAAACAGCGTAGCGCCAGGGGCATCGGAAGTTAGAGTTGCTTCAGCTACTACATTCAAGGTAGTCCTCCTGACCGGAGCACGACTGTCTCCGGGGAAAAATTTATAGGAATTTTAAGGAAAATTTCGTGCTTCTCTAATTATATTTTACACATTTACACGTGTAGTTGGCAAACAAATTGACAATAATGTTGCTAATAACTACAATTATAAAACCAATTAGAAGGGAGATATGCAAATGCAACCTAAAGAGTTCGCGGAAAAGTTTATTAAAGCGGAAAACGAGGCATGGTATAAAGGGAACGTAGATGCTCTGGATGCAGTTGAGGATGCAAACGTCGTTTATCACTTCACGACGTTTCCGGACGTTACCGGGCGGGATGCGCATAAACAATTCATCGCCGCGGCGAGTAAGGCTAATTCCGACATTAAAATCAATATTAAATATTTAACGGGCGAAGGCAACCTGGTAGCGTTTTTATATACCGATAGTAAGAAGTCAACCGGCGAGTTATTCGGACAGCCGCCAACCGGAAAAACAACATCCGCCAACGAACTCTGGCTTTTCCGTCTCCAGAACGGCAAGGTTATTGAAGGCTGGATGTGGGGCATCATTAAAACTTTGGATTAACTCACATCACTTAAACATTATCACGTTGCGTATCACGTCGCCCTTTTCCGAAGATTCAATGGCTTCGTTGATTTTTTCCAACGGATAATGACTGGAAACAAGCTCATCCAGCTTGAGACGTTTCGTTTGATATAGTTCAATCAGGCGCGGGATATCGATACGTAAACGCACTGCCCCCATGGCGCTGCCGGTTAGCCTCTTGCCCGCCATAAAGTCCAGCGGCGTAAAATCGGTCATTTTCTCGCCAAATCCATGCCCGATGATATTCGTCAATCCGTCCCGGGCGGACATCATAAAGCCCATGCGCAGTATTTCTATACCTGCCACAGCGACGATGACAAAGTCCGCCCCGCGACCGTAGGTAAGTTCATGCACCTTTTTAATAGGGTCTTTTTCTTGTTTAGCGTTAACCGTATACGTGGCGCCGAAGACTTTAGCATTCTCCAGCTTGCTGTCACGCACATCGACGGCAATGATGGGATAAGCCCCCACGAAAAGCGCCCCTTGTATCGCGTTTAAGCCGACTCCGCCGCAGCCAACGACGACAACGCTGCTGTTGGCTGTAACTTTAGCGCGGTATAATATCGCCCCGAACCCAGATATGACGCCGCAAGCAAGCAGGCAGGCTTTATCTTCCGGCATATCATTGGGCACTTTTACCAGGTTAACCTCCGGAATTACGGCGTATTCGGCAAAACCAGCTACCGCGCCAGCATATTGCGTCAGGCGCTGACCTTTCTTGTTGACAAACCTCCCTTTACCGCGGAGATAGAGTCGGTTAGTGGTGCACTGGCTGGAGAGTCCGATACGGCAATAATAACACTGCCCGCAGCCATCCGGGATGATACTGCCGATTACCTTATCGCCGGGTTTAACGTAACTAACTCCCTCGCCCACCTCTTCAACATACCCGCATATTTCATGTCCCGCGATAGCCGGCAAATCAATAGGACCATGCTCACCCCTCATGGCATGGATATCACTATGGCAGATAGCACAGGCAGCCATTTTTATTTTCACGTCCCCCTTGCCCACTGGGTCTAAAGTAACCTCCTCAATTACCATAGGACCACCAACCTTATAAATGATAGCCGCTTTCATAATGCCTCCTTTAAGACGTTTATAAAAAACACTAATCAGTAGTGTATCTACCGTGACAGCTAATGTCAAACCCGATGTGATTATTTGACAGCTATCACCACGATAAGATAATATTTCGCAAGTGGAAACAAGGAGGTTAAATTATGGCTAAAGGGAAGTATGATAAATATATCTATGAATATGACCCGAAAATGTTTCCCAAAGAGCGCCGCCCGGTGATGGCGTATATGGATAATAACCTGGCAAAAGGCAGTAACTTTTACCTGATTCACTGGATAATGCCCGGCTTTGGTATGCAGCCGGAGTGGGATTTCCCCTATGCAGGACACCCTCCGCATATCCACAAAGATGCCGAGTTATTATTCCATATCGGCACCGACCCCCAAAACCCAATGGATTTAGGGGCGGAGGTCATCATGTACCTTGGTCCCGAGCTGGAAGAGCATCACATTACTCGCACCTGCTGTATCTGGATTCCCCCGAACTTCATCCACTCCCCATGGAAACCTGTCAGGTGCGATCGACCCTGGATATTCATGGAATTTAACCAGGGACCTGTCCACACGGAAAAATCCTACCGTCAAATCCTGCCTAAAGAAGCTCGCGCCAGGATGAACTGGTCGATGTGGCCCGACGATAAATATGAGGCTCCAGACTGTTAAATATATACTGAATTCACTATTTGGAGGACAACGTGGTTTACAAGATAAATACTCAAAAATGCCTTAAATGCGGACTCTGTGTAACGCAGTGCCCGGAAAAAGCGATAGTGGTGGATAATAAAGTGACCGAGCCTGACGGGCTGACGCTCTATACTACCAGAATTGACCCCAAGAAATGCACCGGCTGCAACGAGTGCTTTTCCTTTGAGTGGTGGTGTCCCGCCAAGGCGATTGTGAAGGGATAGGTTTGTTTATATGAAATACAGTAAATATTTTCTCCATGAGTTGCCGGATGAAGTACGTAATAAAGGGTTCGGGCGAATGCCGTCGATGGTCGCCTATACTGATAACGATATCATCGAAGGAAGTAAATACTTTTCGGTGATGGTGATGGGCGAGGAGGCGACCAAGGTAGGTGGGCATGGACCCCATATTCATCAAGACCCAGAGCTACTGGTAGCCCTCGGCACCGACCCTAAAAACCCAAAAGACCTCGGCGCCGAGATAGAAGTGTGCATGGGACCGGAAATGGAAAGCCATATTATCACCGAATCTACGATGATATGGATACCGGCGAAATTCATCCATTGTCCTTTCCGGGTTCTTAAGGTGCGGCGACCTTTCTTATTTATACAATGCCAGTATGCACCTAAACTAAACGAAACTTCTTTAAAAAAACTGGTAAAGCAAGAACTAAGGGATAAGATGATTTTCATCGACACCGACGGCAAAGGGGAAGAATAAATATAACTCTAATCCATTGCTTTTCGGTAATTGCTTATGTTACTATAAAGTAACCAATTAAGGAGGCTGATATGGACACACAATATGTTACCCTCATACTTATCGGCGCAGGACTTGTAGTAGCGATAGGTATCCTCGCTCTTATTTGGTATTATTTTGCCGTTATCCAGAAAAAGCTAAATTTTCTGAATCAAGACGCCAAGATTTTCAGTGAAAGTGCTCGAAGTTTAGGTCTTGATGTGAAATCACTGTCATTAAGTTTGAGCGCCTTCGGGCAGGATGTTAAAGGCATCAATCAATATTCGGCTGCCTTTAGTCAAGATGTTAAAACCTTCAACCAGACTATAGAGACTCTATCGCAAAATGTTGAAAGGTTAACTTCCAGTATTTCTCTATTGGCTGAAAGCCAAAATACAATGACAGCGTCAGTGACGCTTGTCGAGCAAAAGCAAGATGATATAGCCAAGTCAATCGAGCGTATATCCAAACACTTTTCAGAGTAACAAACATAACAAATAGAACAAATGCCCACTCTTATTATGTATTAGGGGAGTGAATTAAACTAGAGCCCGATACACTCCCCTATTTTGATAACAACAATGAAGTTTAGTAACACTTGTCAAAAAGCGCTAAATAAAGGTATACTTATAGAGTTTATTCTTTAATTATGGTTGGGAGGAGGCCCTCATGGAACAGTTTAATTTCCCCAAATGCAAAAAGTGTAACAATGGTGACCTGGTACCTCTATCAGATTTCGGCAGTCAGGGGGCATCTATACAGTTTAAGGCCTGGGTTTGCACCAATCCTGATTGCGGTTTTAATCTAAAAATCAGGAACGGTGACGTTTACAGAGATGAGCCTATCATGAGCGGCACTCTTCACAACTCCCGTGTCAGACAGTAATCCAGCGACTTATCTTAATAATTGATAATTGCGGATGACAAACGTGCTTCCTTCGATAACGAAACTAAAGAGGGTAGCACTCGACTTGATTTTCCCGCCGTGGTGTATCGGCTGCGGGAGAGAAGGTAAATATTTCTGCGATTCCTGCCTTCAGAATCTTCCCATGATTTCTCCGCCTATTTGCGTAACTTGTGGACGACCGCTGACCGTTGACGGAACTTGCCCCGGCTGCATTGAAGGGAAGGTGGAAATTGACGGTATACGTGCCCCGTTTTTATTCGACGGTACAATCCGCAAAGCTATTCATGAGTTCAAATACCGTAATCTCAAAGATATTTCATTACTGTTAGCTAATTTTCTGAATGATTACCTATTAGATAATCCCCTTCCTGCCAATGTATTAGTGCCAGTGCCGATACACCATAATCGCCTCCGCGAACGCGGTTATAATCAATCGTCTTTAATAGCCCATGAACTGGGCAGTATTTGTGGAATGCCCGTTATCGAAAATTGCCTCATCCGAAAAATTAATACACCTCCCCAAGTGAGGACAGCCAGCGCCATCGAACGGCGGAAGAATATCGCCGATGCCTTTGTCTGCGTAAATAATCGGCTGGAAGGGAAAAAGGTATTACTCATCGATGATGTATCAACATCCGGCGCTACCCTGAATACCTGTGCCGGGATACTTAAATCCGCCGGTGCTGCCAGCGTTTGGGGACTGGCAATAGCCCTGGAAACTAAACAATATGACGTCGCAAAATAACTAAATAGGAGCGTGAAAAGATGGAGCTTCAGATTACCGGAACCAATACAGAAATAGCGCCGAAAGCCTATGACTATATCAAAAGCAAGTTAAGTAAATTAAATAGACACCTCCCTGATATTATTGATATTAAGACGGAAATTTCCGCGGAACAAACTAAGTCCCCGCAACAGCGCTATTTAGTCAGGGCGACGGTTACCAGTGGCGCTGGGAGGCGGGCTTTTCACGCTGAAGAAAGAGCCGAAGATTTATTTCAAGCCGTCGATAAGGTCACGAGTATGCTGACACGACAGCTGGAAAAACATAAGGGTAAACTTTATCGCGGGGGTAGAAGAAACCCCATGGCGCGCGGTAAGTTCCGGCAGCCCGAACCAGATGTCCCTAGAAGAGTTGTCAAAACCAAGCACTTCGTTATCGAACCTATGGTGCTGGAAGAAGCTATCATCCAAATGGAAAACCTCGGACACGATTTCTTCCTGTTCTTAGATGTCAACGCCAGCGAGGTACGTTTATTATATCGGCGTAACGACGGCGATTACGGACTCATCGAGCCAGAGTTTAAATAATGCTTCAAAAACTATCTTATGCGGTTTTTAAAACTGTGGCGGGTTGGGTGGGGATATTAGGCTCGCCTGCCGGACTACGGCGTTCTACCTTACCACAACCTACCCAAACAAAAGCTCTGGCGGAACTTGGTCTTAACAACAATACTAAACCAGCTAAAGAATATTTCAAAGATACAATACGACGTTTCTTAGATTACTTTTCCAGTCGGCAAGTAGATTTCCCGGAAAAACTCGATTTTAGCGAGGCTACGACTTTTCAGCGTAAAGTCTGGCAAGCAACTAGACGCATTCCCTACGGACAAACCAGAAGTTATGGTTGGATTGCCCGGCAAATAGGACAAGCGGGCGCGGCGCGGGCGGTGGGGCAGGCTTTGGGTAAAAATCCGCTGCCGATAATCGTGCCTTGCCACCGTGTATTAAGCAGTGACGGTAAGCTGGGGGGTTTTAGCGGGGGACTAAAAATAAAAAAGTATTTACTCAAGCTGGAAAAGAAATAATGAATTAATGTTCAGCATCATCACCAGGGAGTTTATCTTTATAAAACTTCTTCCTGGTTTCAGCGACGCCTCTTAACATCTGGTTGATAAAGTCCGTTTCGTATTCCTCTATTAGACCCTCGCTGGCGAAACTAAAAAATTTATTCTCCCCGATGATAATATGGTCCAGTACTTTCAGCTGCATTATCCTGCTGGCATAGACCAACTCGCGGGTCAGGTGTTTATCGTTAGAGCTGGGCTCGATCACGCCTGAGGGGTGATTGTGGACGAAAACCAAGGCGGCAGCATTATTCTTTAATGCTCCTTCCATAACCTCACGGGGAGAGACCGCGCTACTGTTAACCGTTCCCTCTGAAAGGTCAACGGTACCAATCATCTGATGCTGGTTGCTTAAATAGAGAACCTTAAAGACCTCTTTCTTCAAACCGCGCATGGCATGGTAAAGATAATCGTAAACCTCCTGCGAAGAACGATAAAATGGCTTTTCCAGCATTTTACCGCGTAGGAACTCTCGGGCTACCTCCTGCACCAGCTTGATGCCAAAGGCATTATGAGCACCGACGCCTTTTATTTTTTGTAGCTCCTCAAGAGGGGCTTCTAAAACACCGCGCAGCGTTTGAAACTTTTCAATGGCTTCTTTAGCGGCTGGCTTACAGTCTTTACGCGGCGTGCCCAGACTTAACAAAAGCTCGACGATTTCGTAATCATGAAAGCCACTCAAACCGGACTTAAGGAACTTTTCCCGCAGCCTTTTTCGGTGTCCCTCATGAGTATCAACCGATGGCGTTTTTAAATTGTCCATCATAATTAATCTCTCAGTGTAGACCCAGCTCGCTATGCACCTGGATGAGATGGATAATATCGGCGCGACTTAACAGTCCGCCGCATTTTCCCTGGTCGCTAATCAGCACCTGATTAATGTCATTTTTGGCAATCAGCGTCATCGCCGTGTTTAAATTATCCTCCGGCGATACCGTATAAAGCGTCTCGCTGGTCATTATCTGCTTGACCGGTGTTGTCACCCATCTATCCTGCGGCACCTTTTTAACGTCCGTAATCGTAGCGATGCCGACCAATTTCCCATCCCGACAGACAGGCACTGCCCGGCCATGCTGTTTTTGGAAGATATTACGTACCATTTCATCTACCGTTGTTTCGGGCACGATGGTGACTGTATTAGGATTTACCAATGCTCTTACCTTGATATGACTCAAACGCTCGCGTAGAGCAACTTCCTTACGACTGGCATCAGCCGAGCTATTAAGAAACCAGCCGATAAACGCAAACCAAAGTCCGTTAAATAAGCTAACGGATATCATCAAAAATACGCCAAGACCAATAAAAGCCCAGCCGAAGACCTGCCCTACGATACCAGCGATATCAGTGGCTCGGGTCAGATTATTCGTCGCGCCCCAGATGATGGAACGCAGCACGCGGCCGCCATCCATAGGAAATCCGGGTAGCAGGTTGAATATCCCAAGATACATATTGATTATCGCCATATAGTATAAAACCGCCGCTACCGGGGTGGTCTGATCGGCGGGGAGATAAGACAGTCCCCAGAAAATAGCCGCTAAAACCAGACTGGATACCGGACCCACGATAGCCATCATGAATTCGGCAGCTGGTTTCTTCGGCTCTTCTTCCATATTACTCACACCGCCAAGGATAAAAAGGGTAATACTATGCACTGGAATTCCTCTGGCATTGGCGACTAGAGAATGAGAGAGTTCGTGTAAAAGAACCGAAACAAAAATCAATAGCGCGGATATCACGCCAGTTATCCAATAAGCAGCCGTACTCCAATCAGGATACACTGAAGGAAAGTACACCATAGCGAGTGTCCAACTGAAGAAGATGAGTGCGAAAATCCAGGTATAATGAAAGCCTATAGTAATACCAGCGATGCGAAAAAGCTTAAATGATGCTTTCATATTACCCCTCCCTACTCCCTAGTTCAGGTATATCACTTAAGGGGTTCAACTTGCAACCCCGCCTCCCCTACTAGTTCGATAAGGCGCTGTTTAAGCTCAGGGGAATAACCGATCTGGAGGCTGGGTATTTTCAGCGGCACGGCATCACTGCCGTTAATGACATTTAAGCGAACCTCGTCGCGGCCAGCATAATTTCTTAGTATAGAAACGATTTTCCCAAGGCGGTCGATATCACTCGCTTCATCATTGGTCTGGCGGATGTTGATGGTTAAACGATGTCTGACTGCAGTCACACTGACGGGTTTCTCGACGGGGATTTCTGACTTTTTAGGCGGAGCCTTAGTGACCTGCTCTTCTCCCGCCTGGGGCGGCTGGTAAGGGCGGACGCTATCACAGCTTACCTGCGCCCGGTCATCGCGTACCCTTACTTTGCCCTGAATGACAAGTTCGTTGCCTTCTTTCCACAGTTCATCTGTCTCCGCAAAAACTTTAGGCCAGACCATTACCTCGACCTGCCCGCTGAAATCCTCAAGAAGAGCGCTGGCGAAAGACCGTCCGTCCTTGGTGAGGAGATATCGCGCCGAAATGACCCTGCCGGCTAAGACTATATTCTGCCCGTCTAGGTCGGAGCTAATCTCTTCGCAGAACTTAGTGTCCGGAGTACCGCTGCTGAAAACGGGACTAAACGGCTTTTCCGAAAAACTCACGCCGAGCAGCTCTTTCTCCCAGAAGGCTTTCTCTCTATCCGATACTTCCGACGGTGTTAATTCAATCTCGGGTAAAGGCACCGAAGTCGTCTGCCCGAAAAGGTCAAACATCGTCGATTGCCCGGTATCGCGAAGTCTCTGTTCGCGCTGGGCTAAAGCTAAAATACGTACGACGCTATTTAATAAAGCCCCCCTATTACCCAAGCAGTCCAAGGCGCCTGCTTTTATCAGACTCTCTATCGCCCGCCGGTTAATCGCCTGTAAATTGCCGCGACGGCAGAAGTCTTCGATAGATTTATATTCGCCATTCCGATTACGCTCATTAATCACCGGTTCAATGGCGCCAGCGCCGATATTCTTAATCGCGCCCAGCCCAAAACGAATTGCTGCAGTATTTTCGCCGTTGGTCTCAATGGAAAAAGCCAATTGACTGTGATTAATGTCTGGCGACAACACTGTTATGTCAAGGCGACGGCATTCGGTGATAGCACTAGCAGTCTTTTCCAACTCACCGGCATGGATGGTTAAAAAGGCAGTGATATATTCCGCCGTATAGTTAGCTTTAAGGTAAGCCGTCTGGTAGGCAATCAAAGCATAGCACCAGGCATGAGCCTTGTTGAAGGCATAGCCGGTAAATGGCTCGATGAGATTAAAGACCTCTTCGGTCACTTCTTCGGAGAAGCCCCGCTTTTTGGCGCCGCTGAAAAAGTTACGCTTTTCTTTTTTCACTGCTTCGGCGATTTTCTTGCCCATGGCTTTGCGGAAGATGTCCGCCTGTCCCAGACTGTAGCCGGCGAACTCCTGGACGATTAAAAGCACTTGCTCCTGATAAACGATAACGCCGTAAGTTTCTTTAAGGATATTTTCCAGCGCGGGGTGCGGATAACGTATGGGCGTACGACCGTGTTTGGCGTCGATGAAGCGCGGGATATGTTCCATCGGACCAGGACGGTATAAAGCCACCATAGCGGCGATATCGCTGAAAACGGAGGGCTTAAGCTCTTTAATATAGCGGCGCATACCGGAGCCTTCCAGCTGAAAGACCCCGACAGTTTCACCCGCTGTTAGTAAATCAAAGGTCTTTTTATCGTCCATAGGCAGTTTATAAAGGTCGATTTCCACGCCATGCCTTTCTTTAATAATATCCCGCGCCCTGCCGAGGATGGTCAGGTTAGCCAGTCCGAGAAAGTCCATCTTCAGCAATCCGATACGGGCGATATCATTCATGGCGAACTGGGTCATAACCGCTTCCTGATTCTCCGTCTTAACACAGCGTTGGAGGGGCACATAATTCGTCAGTGGCGCTTTAGAAATAACAACACCAGCGGCGTGAGTGCTGGCATGGCGGGAAATGCCTTCGACGCGGCGGGCGGAATTGACCAGATTACGGACGATTTCATCTTGTTCATAAATAGCCCTCAACTCCTGATTCTCATCCATCGCCCGGGCGAGCGTCATGCCAGGCAAACCGGGCACCAGCCGTGCTACGCGGTCAACATCGCCATAGGTCATGCCTAAAGCCCGACCTACATCCCTTATAGCTGCCCTCGCGCCGAGAGTACCGAAGGTGATAATCTGGGCGACGTGGTCGGCGCCATATTTCTGTGTAACGTAGTTAATAACCTCGTCGCGGCGGTCGTCCTGAAAGTCCATATCGACATCAGGCATTTCCTTACGCTCAATGTTCAGAAAGCGCTCGAAAACAAGATTATATTCGAGGGGGTTGAGCGGAGTTATGCCAAGGCAGTGCAAAACGATACTTGAAGCGGCGCTGCCCCGCACGCCGAAGAGGATGTTTTGCTTTTTCGTAAACGAAATGATATCCCAAACGACCAGGATATAATTAGCGAACTGGGTTTTCTTGATGACATCAAGCTCGTACTCGAGACGCTTTTTAATCTCCGGGGATGGGTTGGGATAATATTGCTCGAGGTTTTGGTAGCAGAGTTCAGCGAGAAACTGGTCGGGGGTTTTACCGTCGGGGATGCCGATTTCCGGCAGGTGCAGACGTCCGAACTCCATCTCCAGCTTGCACATCGCGGCGATTTTCTCGGTATTTTCCAGCGCCTGTGGGATATCTTTATAAAGCTCCGCCATCTCCTCGGGACTCTTGAGGTAAAAGAAGTCGCCCGCCATTTTCATGCGTTTTTCGTCATGAATCGTGGTGTTGGTGCCGATGCAGAGTAAAAGGTCGTGGGCGGAAGCGTCTTCTTTTTTTACGTAGTGGGTATCGTTAGTGGCGACGATAGGGATATCAAGCTCTTTACTCATTTCGATGAGGTAAGTATTTATGGCTTCAACTTCCGGTATCGGATGCCGCATGATTTCCAGGTAAAAATCACCAAAGGTTTTCTTGTACCATAACGCCGCTTCTTTGGCTTCCGCGTAGCGTCCATTAAGCACAAGATAAGCCACTTCGCCGGAGTTGCAGGCGCTTAAAGCGATGAGTCCGTCTTTATGTTTTTCTAATAATTCTTTGTCTACTCGCGGTTTGTAGTAAAACCCCTCCAACTGGGCTTTGGTAGTGAGTAGGATAAGGTTCTTATAGCCGACCTGATTTTTTACCAGCAGAATGAGGTGGTAGCTATTTCTATCGCCAGCGTTTTTACTGGAGCGGCTGCCCGGGGCGATATAAATTTCACAGCCGATGATGGGCTTTATGCCGGCTTCTTTCGCCGCCTGATAGAACTCAATGACCCCGTACATCACACCGTGGTCGGTTATCGCCAGGGCATCCATGCCCAGTTCTTTGGTGCGGGCGACGAGCTTGGGGATAGGGCACATCCCATCCAGTAAACTGTATTCGGTATGCACATGGAGATGGGTAAACATGTTCCTCCCAATGAAAGCCTAAAACGATTATAGCACAGGACTGGTTTTTTGGAGTATCATAAAAGGACTATGGTGATGAAAATTATTAAAATAGTCGCCCAGTGGATTTTTATTTTGAGTCTGCCGGTGTTACTGCTGACCGCCAGCTTAAGCGCGGCGATGAACAGTCCAATGCTTTATGAGTATGATTTTAATAAATACAACATCAGTCAAGTGACAGGACTGGACCATACGGAGTTGACCAAAGCCGCCAAAGGATTGATAAGCTATTTCAACTCCGGTGAAGAATATATCAACGTGACCGTTATAAAAGGCGATAAACCTTTTACCCTTTTTAATGAACGCGAGGTACAGCATCTTAAGGACGTTAAGGGACTTTTCCAGCTGGACTACAAGGTACTGATTGGCACGGGTGTTTACGCTTTGGTTTTCTTGGGGATTTCTCTTTTCTGGTGGAGGGATAAAAGATTGTTGGGGTGGGGGTTATTGGGGGGAGGAATATTAACATTAGTATTGATGGCGGTGGCGGGGATTATGATTGCCATGGACTTCGACCAGTTCTTTTTACAGTTCCACCTTTTAAGTTTCGCCAATGATTTCTGGCAGCTTAACCCAGCCACGGATTACCTACTAATGATGTTCCCACAGGGCTTCTGGTTTGACACCACGCTCTTTTGCGCTTTAGGCACCGCCGTGGGGGCGATTATTTTAGGAGGTGTGGGGTGGTGGCTTAAGAGGAAAAGTGGTATAACATAAGGCAAGGTGAGAGAATAGATGAGTCCATCAACACTTGCGCTTACAATCGTTCTAGCAGTCTTAGGTATTGCTATTACAATTTACGTTGCTATTTGGGCAGCTTCTAAAAGTAAAAAGGATGCTAAAAACATTAAAAGCGATACACAAGATATTAAGATATATACTCAAGATATAAAAAGTGAAATTAAAACACTAAAAGACGAAGTACACGGAATTGCTGTATATCTTAATGGTCTTCCAAAACTAAAAGATAAGATTAGAAAAGATCTTTTTAATGCTGGAATGAAAGCAATGCAAGCAAACAAATTTGATGATGCTATTGATTCATTTAGAAAATGTCTTGTAGATACAAAAGAACTAAGCGAAAAAGTCGCTTTACTTATACTTATAGGTAATTGCTCTTCATATATAAGCAAGTTTGTTGAAGCTGAGGGGCATTATAAAGAAGCCCTAGAAATAGCTAAAGAAAATGATAATAAAGTAGGAATTTCAACATTATTAAACAACTTAGGGATGATTTATAGAATAAAAGGCGATTCCGAAAAAGCATTTGACTACCACCAACAGGCACTTAAGATAGATAAAGATATGAATGATAAAATAAGAGAAGCCAATGCCCTTAATAATATAGGAATTCTTTTCGAAATAGAAAACGAATTAGACAAAGCTCAAGAGTATTTACAGCAAGCTTTAGATATAGATAAGAAGGTAGATAATCAGCAAGGAATCGCAGACAATTTGAGTTGTATGGGGATCATATACCAACATAAAGGTGAATTGAATAAAGCTTTAGAGTATTTCAAACAAGCAATTACTATTTACCAACAAGGAGGTAACCGAAGAGAAGAAGCTACCGAATTAGGTAATATTGGGGTGGTTTATGCGATGAATCATGAACCTGAGAAAGCACTAAGATATTTCAAGCGAGCTCTGATTTTAAAAAAAGATATGCGCGATCGAGTGGGAGAGGCTAATCAACTTGGTAACATAGGAAATATTTATTGGATAAAAGGTGAAACAGATAAAGCTGACAATTTTTATAAACAAGCCTTAAAGATATTTAAAGAAATCGGTGCAGCGGAAGGTATAAGAATATCTAAAGAAAACATTAGCAGAATAGAAAAGGCTAAATCTTAGCTATCCCCTTTAGCCGTACGTAACGTCCACTGTAAAAGTTTTTATTCTACGTTAACATTTCTTTTTTCCGCGACGGGATAACGAAGGACACTACCAGCAAAATAACCCCGGCAACTAGTATGCCGATGGCAAGAGGCAAGCCAACTGCCGTGACGTCACTAATCAAACCCTCAACCCAGGTATTTAACGCTGGCGATGTTTCCATCCATTTCGATACCCAATCCATTATCGGCAGCATCCTCACCAGTATGATACCAACCAGGTCGATAATACCGATAATAAGTATGCTAATCCCCAGCGAACGGGCGGGAGTTTTTATACTCCAGTTAACTAAGAATATTAAACCCACCAGAACAATCAGCAACACAATCAGCCAGATATAGTAGGTCTGGAAATAACCGATGTACTGCCTGACTTGTTGCAGAGTATGCATAATTCCGCTGTCTATAGAACTTTCATCCATAGTGTAAGAGTCGGGCATTTGGCTGATGAAATCACTAATATACCGGTTGATATATTCATCTCCCAAGTCCATGTATTGTTGGTCAAGCGGAGGGAAGTCTGGATTCTGTGCTACACCGGCAGAATACCTTAAGAACTGTTCAAGATTTTGATTACGCTCATCGGCGGGGAGAGCAGCAAGGTCAGCCGGCATAAGACTTTGAGGGAATTGTTGGATAATATCTTGTATATACTGTGACATTTCCTGGTTGGATTTACCAGTAAGCTCGTCATGTAGATAATTCTTGGTTTCTTGCCATAAGGTATTTGTCAGATTCGCTTTCAATTCTGAAAGCGGTATGGTAATAGAAAGAGTATTGGTGTCACCAAGAAAATAATCGTAGCCCGTATCCAGTGCAGTTTTTAACTGTGTTTTTATCCAGGGCTCCTGTTTTTCGATGACATTGTAAGCAACGTCTTTTAAGAACTCCGCTTGTTGAGGTAATTCTTTGCCAATCTGATTTTCGGCGACATTTCGTGCAATGGAGGATATCGGCAATTTATCCACCTGATTAGAAACGAAATCATAGCTAAGCACGGTGCCACGTAGCATAAAAGCAAAACAAAAAACCGCCAGAGCTATGAAGAAAATAAAACTGAAAATAAAGGTCGCGAAGCCTTTTAAAAAGCCCATCTCGTCATCTTCCTAACTAATTATAATACCCTTAGCATTTACGGTGGCATTATTCTATCACATCCAATGTCAAATTACACCTGATACTCTAGGTTGACGAGGAAAAGGGTATCTAGTAGAATTACATTGTATTAAGGGCGGTTAGCTCAGCTGGTTAGAGCGCCGCGTTGACATCGCGGAGGTCAGTGGTTCAAGTCCTCTACCGCCCACCATAATGTATAGTAAATAGAACTCCTTTAACTCTAAAGCTTTAACTTAGCCCCAATTATCATGGGTTGGGGCTTATTATTTTAACAATCGCCGATTATCCCATAATAGACAAATGTCATAGTTTTGTAACTTCTTTTAGCTCAATTTTATGATTATTAGAGCGCTGAATTGTCATCATTGATGTAGCCGTTTAGTATCGTGGAGATATCAAAATAGTTGAGGAGGGTTTTTTATGTTTAAATTTATACAAAAATCAGGGGTGATATTGATAACGATTTTTTTCGCGTTGACGTTATTGTTAGCTTCATGCAGTTCAACGACTAATACATCAGCAACACTACCTGATTCAGACGCTATTCCGTCGGAAATAAACCAGTATGCTGCGGATTGGCCACTACCTAATATGGACTACGCTAATACCCGGGCTACGAAAACTTCTAATATAAATTCCGACAACGTGAAAAATCTTGGTGTTGACTGGGCTCTGCCGCTGCCGGGTCAGGGAATCTACGGGGCGGCATCGACTACCCCTATTATTATGGGTGATACTGTATATTTCCAGGATTTAGGTAATAATATCTTCGCTGTTGACCTGGCGACCGGGACGATTAAATGGAAGGTGCTTTTTAATGAGCCAAATATCGGTCCTAATGGAATTGCCGTAGGCTGGGGAAAAGTCTTTGGCAGTTCCGACCCATATAATATCGTCGCTCTTGATATGAACACCGGCAAGCAGATTTGGAAAACTCAAATTTCAACCCAGCCGACGACCGGTATCGATATTCAGCCGAATGTTTATGGAAATGAAGTTTTGGTTTCTACCGTGCCCGGCACCAGCGGCGGCGATTTTTATTCCGGCGGCAGTTATGGCTCTATTTATGCTCTGGACCAGATGACCGGCGATATTGACTGGAGCTTTGCTACCGTAGATTCTCCCGGTATCTGGGGTAATAAAGATGTTAATAGCGGCGGCGGTAGCTGGTATCCTCCGGCTGTGGACGCCAATACCAGTACGACTTATTGGGGAATCGGCAATCCAGCTCCTTGGCCCGGAACCGCAACCTTCCCCAATGGTTCCAGTCGACCGGGACCCAACCTTTACACCGACTCTATGGTCGCGTTGGACGCACAGACAGGAGAGCTAAATTGGTATACCCAGGTCAATCAACACGATAACACCGACGCTGACTTCCAAATATCTCCAATCCTCGCCAAGGCTAATATCAGCGGCGTCCAACAGGATATTGTTATTGGCGCCGGTAAACTGGGTAAAGTAATTGCTTTCAACCGTGAGACCGGTGCCATCCTCTGGATAACTAATGTAGGCATACATCAGAATGACCAACTGGCTAATATACCCGAAGAAGGAGTGAGAGTGTATCCCGGTATTTTTGGCGGTGTGGAAACCCCTATGGCTTACGCCGATGGCATAGTCTATGTGCCAGTGGTCAATCTTTATGCCGAATATATACCAAGCACGGTGACCGGAATCCAATCATTCGATACGGGCACTGGTGAACTGGTCGCTATTGACGTAAATACCGGCAAAATCCTCTGGGACAAAACCTTTAACTCCATCGATGTCGGCGGAGCAACCGTAGTAAACGATTTAGTCTTCACTTCCACCTTTGATGGCAAAGTATATGCCTTTAAAGCGGCAACCGGTGAACAGGTATGGACTTATCAGGCTCCGGGTGCGGTTAACGCCTGGCCGGCTTTCGCTGGAGACACGATGCTTTTACCCGTTGGGCTTGCTTCTCCTTTCCCAGTCTTGATGGTACTAAAGTTAGGAGCTAATGCACCCAATGTCACCATGTTGCCACTTGATGGTGAAAATATTGAAGCTGGCGACATTACCGTATCCGCAATGGCGCTGAATTTCAATCTCGTAGATAAACTTAGCGGCGCTAACGTTGCCGGCGAAGGGCATTTACACTACTTCATGGATGTCGACGCCCCAACAACACCGAATCAGGCGGCCGTGCCGTCGACAGGTGTTTATTTCGCCACCGCCAATACTTCATATACCTTTAAGAATGTTACGCCTGGCACGCATACCTTCTCGGTAGAGCTGGTTAATAACGACCACACGCCATTAGTGCCAGCCGTGGTAGCTAAGGTTACGGTCAATGTGACTACACCAACGCCGAAAATAACAATATCTTTACCGCAGAATCGTTCCGCAGTAAAGCCCGGTGATATCACGATTAGCGTTCAAGTAAGTAACTTTAACCTTGTCGATAAGATAGGGCAGGCTGCAGTTAGCGGCGAAGGGCATATCATTTACTACCTGGATGTCGTAGCGCCAACTATTGCCGATAAAGCCGCTACTACTGATGCCGGCACTTATGCGGTAACTGCTGCAACTTCCTATACCTGGAAGAATGTAGCCGCTGGCACACATAACTTCTTTGTCCAGCTGGTAAATAACGATAATACACCGTTAAGTCCGCCGATAGTCGCCAAAATAGTTGTTGCGGTGACGTCAGCCAGCGGTGGCGGACCTTAAACAGCAATTAAACCATTTAGATAGGTAGACTGATGCAGATACCTGCCATCCGCATCTTTTATGGTAGAAGCAGTGCACCTATTGAAGTACAATTATCAGCCAGCGGTATCGGTACAATAATAAATGACCTGGTAACTCTAAAATATATAATAAAGGGCAGGCTTCTTTAGCTTTCGCCTTAGAAGCCTGCCCTAAAGGTCGTTCCACTACTCCTCCCTTTTGGTTTCCTTCGCCAAATGCCCGTTTGAATCGGTCGGGCTTTTCACCAATTTACGAGGAGCTCGGGAACCTTCCTGTAAAATGCCCCTTCATATTAATCTTCACATCACCTCACTTCTTTCTTTTCTCTCTTCCCCACCACCCTTATTATCATTTTAATTTTAGATAACGTAGTGTTCTGTGACTTTTATCACGACATCAGGAAACTACTGCACCACAAATGTGCCGGTCATGATGGTTGGGTGCACATCGCACCGGAAGAAATAGTTACCGGGAGTAGTCGGTGCGGTAAAAGTATAGGTAATTGTTCCACGTCCAATTATTTGGCCGACGAAGATTGAGGTCGAAGCATTGGAATTAGTATAAAGGGCGAAGTTATGGGATACGCTGTCTCTATTATCGAAATTAATCGTCACTAAAGCGCCGGCCGAAACCGTTATCGTGTTTTTATCAAAAGCCATGTTCTGCGCCACGAGATTAATGGTAACGCTAGCCGGGACTGGCGTCGTGGTAGTTGGCGGGGTTATAGTTGTCGGTGGTGGCGTAATCGTTGTTGGGGGTGTAGTTGTTGTTGGCAGTGTAGTCGTTGGCGGAGGTGTGGTGGTAGTTGGCGCGGGTGTTGTATTGGTAGGAACAGGTGTAGTCGGGGTAGGAGCAGGGGTGTTAGTCGCTGTGGTGTAAGCATTACATGCTGTAAGAATAACCAGTGCTACAATAGCTATGATAACCGTAATATAACTAAAACCAATTCTTTTATTCATTTTTTCTCCTTCTGTTTTTTGTTTATTTGGTGACATAACTCATACCTCCTCTAACAATATCTCAAGCGGTTATCCCCGCCTCCGGACCCAAAACACATCTTTAATCATGTTTCTACGTTTAATTTTAAGAGGTAGTGAATAGAATAGTTATAAAACGAGGACGAAAAAGATTACAAAATCATGACATTTAATAAAGATATTCTAATTGTAAAAATGACACAATTTTGTAATTATTTCAGAATGCCATTTTATGACTTTGGCATTGATTACTGTATAGAATTTTAGAGTCAGGCTATCTGGAGAGCGAGTGAAGATGGTGATGTTAGTTAACGAAAAGAAGGTTGCTGCAGGGTCAGGACGAAAGGCTGCACCTCAAGTTGATGAGGTACTGGCATTTTGCCCAGGGTGTAAGGCTCTCCAGACAGTCTGGCTTAATGACAATATGCTAATGCCGACGCGTAAATTTACCCAGGTTGGTAGCCAGATCTACCATAACTGCGGCTTTAAAGAACCGTGCCGTTTATACTATACCTCTTAAGGCTTGTTACGAATATAAGGAGTCTACGAAAAAGAAAGGTGGCTGAAAATGAGTGCAAGAGCTTACATGTTACTGGATATCTTGGAAGAAAAATCAGGAGATGCGGTACAAACTTTAAAACACATTACCGGAGTTACCCTCGCCGATACTCTTGAAGGGCACCCCAATATTCTTGTTATGTTAGAAGCCGCCAACCGGCAAAAGCTGGTTGAACTGATGATGCCTGTGCTTAATGCCATAGATCGGATTACCGAGGACCTACATTTATTGGTGAACCGAGAGAACCAATTAGCACCTCGTATTATCGATACTAGTGACGCGGGATTACTACTTAAACATTCGTTAAATTAACGCAGTGAAGTGTTAGACTAGTAAATAACACGGGAATTCTGACTAATATAAAAACCGTTGCTTTTATCTAATAGCGTTGCTTAGAATTTCAATGACCCGCAGATTATTCCGCTTCAGCTACCTTTTGAGCTAGCTTCTTATTGACTATTATACGATTGCGCTCAATCCTGATTGTGCCATCATTAAACAAAGACTTGAGCGACAAGTGAACCAAATCCCAGCCTACGCCAAGTGTCGTCGCAATATCCCGCTGCGTCAAGTGGTTATGCTGATTATTGGCATGTTCTAATAATATTTTAGCCACGTGACTTCTAACCCGGGGCAAAGACCGGTCGTATCCGGCTAGTGTCGTTGATTCTCTATCGAATGTCATCACTCTGAAATTCTAATCTGCGGGCGCTGGAAAAGTCATAAAATAGAAGCAATAAATATTACAAAACTATGACATTCGTAAAGGAGAAATTTAGCAGGAGAAAAGGTTTAGTCGGCAGCTTCGTCGATGATGTAGCCAGTCTTGGGGACAGTACGAACTAGGGTAGGATGGCTAGGGTCTTGTTCCGTTTTACGCCTTAAGCGGCTCATCCAGGTTCTTAATATCTGTACGTCGTCACGGTATTCCGGTCCCCAGACTCTGGTCAACAATTCACCATAAAGCATCAACTTACCTCGATTGCGGGCGAGCTCACTTAAGAGGAGCCACTCGATACGGGTAAGCTGAACCTCTTTACCATTGACGTTAACTAAGCGGTTTTTGAGGTTGATGGTAACATACCCTAGTGTTATAGAATCGACGACCTTACGGTTTTCCTCGGGCTCCAGGCGGCGTCTTACGGCTTCTATCCGGGCAACCAACTCATCGGGATTAAATGGTTTTGCCAGATAGTCATCGGCACCGAGCTTTAAGCCCTTTATCTTATCGGTATTAGCTTCGCGGGCGCTTAGGATGATAACCGGTATGGAAGATACCGACCTGACTTGCTTTAACGTTTCAAAGCCATCCATGCCGGGCATAACGACATCGAGGACAAGCAGGTCTGGTTCTTGCGCTTGAAGCTGAGCCAGAGCTTCCTGGCCGTTATTGGCAGAAAGTACGTCATAGCCTGAATTTTTTAGCTTCAGGTCGAGAAACTTGAGTATGCGCGGCTCATCATCGACGATGAGGACACGAAATCGTTTGACCATACCGTCCTGCTGAATTGAGTTGTACACAAATAATAATTGCCGGCGTAGAGAATTGTCAACTATTAAACTTTATTCCCTGCGCCGGCAGTTTCCCTTTATTTATGGTTTTTGCTGTCCAAAATAGCCGTTATAAGTACTATAAACTCTGGAAACCAGTTCACCGGCATTAGGATTTTGCCAGTCATGCATCCATTCCGATACGACTTGCATCCAGGTGCAGGGCACAACACCCGCTTGTATCATACGTTTTATCGCCATCTCATGAGCATCTTTAGATTCCGATGAAGCGGCATCCATGACACCGTAGACACAAAAGCCTTCGCGTAAACCACGCAGCGCTGTGAAAGCCATGCACATACTGGTCCACAGCCCCGAAAGCACCAGCTGTTTCCTGTTGGTTTTCTTTACGGCGCTGAAAACGTCTTTATCTTCGAACGCATCGAAAGAAGGCATTTTACGGTCGATGACGGTAATACCGGGGAACATCTCGACAATTTCCGGTAGGAATGCCCCGTTCATTTTGGCGTTGATGGTAGTCAGTACGGTAGGCACTCCCAGAATTTCGGCGCCTTTCGCTAGCGCCATAACGCTGTTTTTCACATAGGTAGGGTCAACAGCGCTGGCACCCCAGAACATTCTTGCCTGGTAGTCTACCAGTAATAGAACGCTGTTTTTGGCGACTAAGGGGTCTAAAATTGTATTTTCCATTTTACCTCCTCCGAGTATTAATGTGTGGTTTTAACCATTAATAATGTATATCCGGGCACATTGAATAGTTATAAAGTTGGGTTGTTAATAATTACAAAACTATGACAAAATATCTAACTTGTTTTAAAGCCGGCAACCGAAAATGTCATAGATTTGTAATGTATTTTATGTGTTTTTTATGATACTTTGATTTTGTACAAGGTATAATAAGGATAATCAATTTAAGATGCTACTGATAAAAAAAAATAGGGGTCTGAATAGCATTTATGGTTGAACCAGATAAGAAAAAATTAGTCCTGGTGGTTGATGACCATCCCCGTGTTCTGACTTTTATTGAGATAGATTTAAAACTTCGCGGCTTTAATGTTATCACCACAAGCGCCGGTGAGAAGGTTCCGGAGTTAGTAAAATCAGCTAAACCGGATATTGTGCTTTTAGATATGGTGATGCCGGTAATGGATGGTTTTGAGATATTAAAGAAAATACGCGCCTTTTCAGATTTACCAGTAATTGCTTTCAGCGCCAGTCCGGGGAATCAGGATTTAGCCTTGAACGCCGGCGCGAATGATTTTATGCATAAGCCTTTTGACCCTGATGACATGGTCAAAAAAATCAAAGAGCTTTTAAAACAAAAATAAGCTATCCTGACTTAATATAAACAGGTAATGAGAAATAGAAGGTAGAACCTTTACTTGGCTCTGATTCAACCCAAATTTCCCCACCTTGTGCTTCAACCAGTCGCTTGCAGACAACTAGCCCCAGCCCCAGTCCCTGTTTTGCTGCTTTACCTAACCGTTCAAATGGTTCAAAAATTCTAGCTTTGTCTTCTACTGATATGCCGATGCCTTTATCGGCTATCCCGATGATGATTTTGTCGTTCTTTTTTTGCGCCAGGACTTTTATTTCGCTGCCTTCGGGGGAGTATTTAACAGCGTTTTCTAAGAGATTATAAATAATCCTCTCCACCCGCATTGAGTCAGCTTCTACCGATGGCAGATTATTCGGAAATTCGATATGAAAACTATACCCTTCAGCACGGGGTTTTAATTTCTCGATTACGTTTTTTGTTATAAGCGATAAATCAACAGCTTCACGATAAATCTGGAGACGGCCGGTTTGATACCTCGAGAGTTCCAGCAAGTTTTCCAGTATTGCCGAAAGCGCTCCGGCGCCTTCGATGGCGTTTTCTAGTAAGATTTGTTTATCCTTAGCTGATATTCCTTCCGAAATTGCTGTCTTTAGCGAACCGGTAATCACCGTCATCGGCGTACGTAGCTCATGGGAGACGAGCCCAATGAATTCGTCCTTCATTTGTTCAACTTTTTTACGTTCGGTTATATCTTGTCCTTGTGCTATGGTGGCAATTACTGTCTTGCCGTCTGCCGCATAAAGGTTAGCCGAGTTCCATAGCAAAATGCGGACGGTACCATCTTTATGAATGATAGGAATCTCTATCACTTCCCACCGCTCGCCAGAAGTAGCCTCCCGGATGTGTTGCATCGATTTATTATGGCTTTCGCCTGGGAACAAGATATCCAATTTTATCCCGATTACTTCATCCGATGTACGCCCTGTTAGACGTTCAAAGGCATGGTTGAAGCGCGTGATTTCGTAATTCGGATTCCAGACGATGATAGGAGCATTGGCATAATTGAACAGATTATCGAGGTAATCGCGGGTTTCACGGAGTTCACTGGTGCGTTCTTCAACACGAGTCTCCAGTTTAGTCTGACTTTCACGTAAAGCTGCCTGTGCCCTTTTTTGTTCGGTAATATCGATACCCATTTCCATGATAAGAGGAGAGCCATCTGTATCTTTGAAAGGGAAATCATAAATATCATAATTGCGACCATCAGGGCCGGTCCATTCCCAATGATGCGGTGCATTTGTCTTTAAAACTTTATAAGTTTCACATTTTTCACATGGTTCATTACGATTAAATAGATATTCAAAACAGCGTTTGCCACGGGATTCGCCGAAGTGCTCTCTGAAAAAACGGTTCGCAAAGGGTACATGATAATCCGGCGATAAAAGTATTACATAAACCGGCAGCATTTCCAGAACGTCATCAAACCGCTTCTTTTCGGTGTTGATGGCCTCCCGAGCTCGTTTGTGTTCCGAAATTTCCCCTTGTAAAGCCTTGTTTACTTCAGCCAGTTCTTTGGTACGCTCCTGAATGCGTATCTCTAGTTCCTCTTGAGCTTTGCGTAGAGCCTCCTCGTCTTTTTTATGCGCAGCTATTTCATCATTCAATTCGAGGTTGGTGTTTTCCAATTCGGCAGTCCGCTGTTTTATCAGGTCTTCAAGGTGCTCACGGTAAGAAATAAGTTCCGTCTCATGCTGTTTGCGAACAGCGACTTCCTTTTTAGCTTCTTCGGTCTTTTTACGCAGGTTATGCGATAGATAGCTGATAATCAGACCCACGGCGAAAAATACCAGAGAAATCGGTATGATGTCGATATTAAAGGTAAAAGTGTTGATAGGCGGGAGAAAAAAGTAATCATATGCCGCCAAACTTAAAAGACAACATAAAATAGATGGAACTAGCCCGAAGAGGGTAGCAGTAAGAACGATAGCTAATATGTATAAAATAGGTATATCAGAAGGTATTATTTTAGGTTGTGCAAGCTGCTTTAGCCATGTAGCTAAAGCCACTGTTCCTATAGCGAAAACATAGCCGAACCACCTAGAGTTTATTATTAAGCGGTAGACGTTTTTAACAGTTTTCATGGCTTCTCCCCTTAGTTTATCACGTATCTATCAAAAAAGTGATAAATGACCCTCCCACGATTTCATATATTATCATTATTCGAAATTGGTGACAATCGGTTCTTGAGGAAGGATGCCTCTAACGCTGGAGTTGGTTTCACCGATAGGAGAAGTTATTAATCCAGCTCTAATAAAAAATAAAGGATGGATATAAATATACCCATCCTCTTTTTACTCTATATCTTTTTAACTGATATTTAGTTTTTATGCGGCTGAAGCATTTGCTGTTGGATATAATAAATCATCACATTAGCGATAGTCGGATCGAATTGAGAACCGCTATACCATCGGATTTCTTCTATCGCGTCCAACTTGGTCAATGCTTTGCGGTAAGGTCGGTCGGAAGTCATCGCATGATAGGCATCGGCTAAAGCGATAATCCTGGCACCTAGCGGGATATCCTTACCAGTAACTTTCTGAGCAAAGCCACTACCGTCGAAATGGTCATGATGATGCGATATGATATCTACCACGGTTTCGTTGACAAAAGGCTTTACAAGGTTAGGTCCCACAATAGCATGGGTCATGATATGACGGTATTCGGCGGATGTAAGTTCGCTTGGTTTATTGAGGATATTCGGGTCAACGGCGATTTTACCGACATCATGCAGCAGAGCTGCCCAACGCAAGTCATCTAGTTCATTAAAGCCAAGATTCAGCTGTGAGCCTACAGTTATAGCCGTTTCGGCGACGGCTTGAGAATGACCTTTAGTGAAAATATCTCTGGACTCGAGGGTATTAACCAGTGTCTGAATAGCTCCGAGGAAGAGACGCCGTGATTCAGTCTGGTTTTTAACGATTTTCTTGCCAAAATCCTGGAAATAACGCTGGATTTCTAGTGCTAGTCGCCGCTTATCCAAAGTAGTGTTAACGCTCGCTAATACCTGCTCAAAGCGGAACGGTTTATTGATATAGTCCTGGGCGCCATCCTGGATACATTTAGCGATTACCTGGGTATCACTCACGCCGCTGGCCATAATAACGGCTGTTTCCGGGAAACGGGTAGTGATATTCGGCAATACCTCGCTGCCTGTTTTTCCCGGCATATTGATATCCATAATCACGAGGTCGGAAGGTTTTTTGTCCAGCTTTTCTAATGCCTGGGCGCCATTTTCAGCCTCATCGCAAACATACCCGCGCATTCCCAAACCCTTAGATAGAATAGTGCGTATTGCTTCTTCATCATCAACGAGTAAAATACTCTCTTTCGGCATCGTCATACCCTCACCTCCTAACACTAAATCCAGCCTATGCCTGTATTTTAAGAAGTCATAGCTAAATAACACGTTAATTTCAATCGGTAACGCATAAACAAAATGTAAATTTTTTAAATCCCAATACGATGAAAAATACCTAATTAATGGTGAAAACGGATGAAATTTGAAACTTTTGTAACGGAATAAACGATTATTTCAGTGTGACGGCGCTAATCTTGGTATAAATGGGGCCTTCGGGGGTTAGCTGGCTTTTCATCAAGTTAATAGCTTTAATATCGATTTTATACTTACCTTCGAAGCTAGTAGCGGAGATAAGCTCGCCGAGTTTCCGTCGTTCGTCCGGTCGAGCATAATCACGCACACGAGCTAACGTAAGATGGGGCGTAAAGGGTCGTGCTTCTACCGAGAAACCAAGCGGCTTTAGGCATTCTTCGGTACGTTTTTGGAGTTGACTTAATCTTTCCAGGTCGCCAGTAAGTCCCACCCATAATATCTGGATATGGTTCATGTTGGGGAAAACGCCCAGACCACTTGCCTCGATACTAAATGGAGTCGTTCCTTGAGTAGCGGTTTCTAACGCTGCTGTTATATTTCCGGTGATGCCAATATCAATATCGCCGAAGAATTTAAGAGTTATATGGATATTCCCGGGCGCAACCCACCTTAACGGCACGTTACCAGCCGATTTAAATTTACTTTGGAGTTCTACCAGCGCCTTTTTCAGCTCTTCGGGTAATTCAATGGCGATGAAAGAACGTATTTTTTCCATATTTTTACTAAATACCGAGCAAACGGCGGGCATTACCGCACAAAATTTCTTCTTTGTTTTCTTCCTGTAAATCCGCTGCCTGGATTTCTTTAATAATTCGCGCCTGCGATATGACCGGGAAATCGCTGCCGTAAAGAATCCTATCCGCGCCGATTAATTGACTCACATGGAGGTATATTTCCGGGCGGTAGAGGTAGGGCGATATTGCGGTATCAAAATATACATTTTCTAATGCTTCCCGCACCTCCGGCATGAGGGTATAGAAAGGCAATCCCCCACCCCAATGAGCACAAACCACCGGTAAATCGCCGAAATTGCCGATGAATTTGTACAATAGCTCTGGTGTGGCAGCGCCTTTGCCGGGGTAAACATGCCCTACCGGCTCCGTCGAATGAGTTAAAACGATTAATTTATGCTTACGTATAAAGTCAACAAAGGGTTTAATGACATTCTTTTTCGTGTAGTCCAGCGGCTGCGTATCCGGTCTTAACTCACCTACACCCCTTACCCCCCCACGAACACAGCGTTCGATTTCTTTAAGAGAGACATCATCAGTGTAAGAGCTGACCGCACAGAAACCAATTAAGCGCTTGGGATAACGGGAGACGGACTCTAAAACATAGTCGTTGGTTGCTACACATAATTCGTGCGTCGTCCAGCTGTAATTGACGATGACGGAAATATCGACCCCATCTTTATCCATGTTACTGATGAGGTCTTCGGCGGTGGCGATTTTCACCTTATCGCTGGAGTATATTTGCGCGAAAGCGGAGTCTTTGGACATATATGGGCTGCGGTTGTTCTTTATCCGTGGCGGCAACACATGCGTGTGGAAATCAATAATCATCTCATACCACAAACCCGCAGCGATAAAACCGGTTGGGTTATTCTTTTTTCTCTGGTGCTTTCTTTTCCGGAGCTTTCTTCTGATCGAAAGGAGCCTTCTTTTCAGCACCTTTCTTGTCGGCTCCTGGCGCTCCGGCTTCAGCCGCCGCTGGCTTCTCCGCCGCCCCTTCCGCTGCTCCTTCTTCACCCTCGGCGACCGCTTCACCTTCAGCCACTTCCGCAACCACCGGTTTCTCTTCTTCGATCTTGATAACGATTTCAGAGACCTTAACTACCAGCAACTCGGGGTCATCATGAATAAGAATATCTGGGTCGAGGTGAATATCCTTGATATAGATAGATTGGTCTAGCTCAGCAAGGACGCTTATGTCAACTTCAATCTGTGGAGGAACCTTTTCCGGCAGACATTCTAGGTGTAAAGCCGTCGTACCACGGGAAAGGATACGTCCCTTGCCTTTCATAGCAGGAGCTTCGCCAACCAGGACGATAGGCACGTCGGTAGTTATCTTTTCGCCCTTTCTTACCTGGTAAAAATCGACGTGAAGCAACTCGCGGGTCAACGCATCTTTCTGGATTTCACGTAAGAAGACGTTTTTAGGTTCTTTTTCACCTTCGACTGTGAGGTTGATAAGGCGTGTCATCCCGGCATGAGCTATTATCTTCTTTAACTCACTTGTATTACACTGTAAAGCTAATGATTCTAAACTATGTCCAAAGAGATGCGCCGGTGTAAAGCCCTGGCGCCGTAAAAACCTTGTTTTCTTGCCAAGCACATCCCTTTTCGTTGCTTTTATCTTAAGTTCCTGCATGAAATAACCCCTTTCAACCTTACAATTTAACCATAAAGAGCTTAAAAAATCAATTTAGCAAACATGATTCAGGTTTTGGCGGCTTCTCTAAAACATTTGACGGCAAGAAAGAGAATATGCCTATAATTAATCTTAAAAATTGTAAGAACGTAACATATGAGCGATATAGCTTTTGGGTTTTTAATATGCACTTTGGCTGGTTTATCTACTGGCATCGGCAGCGCTATTGCTTATTTCATACGTAAACCCGGACCCAAAATCATGTCTTTTATCCTTGGATTTTCTGCTGGTGTCATGCTTTATGTTTCTTTTGGCGAGCTGCTGCATCAATCATTCGATAAAGTAGGATTTGGCACCGGCAATATAGGTTTTTTCGCCGGCATAGCTTTTATTGCGATACTCGATATCTTTATTCCTCACGAATATAAAGAGGAGCACGTTAATAGACGCCAACGCAATTTAAGCGCCTCTCGCTCAATGATGATGCGGGTAGGGATACTCACAGCAATCGGTATCGCTATTCATAACATCCCTGAAGGTCTAGCCGTCTTTAGCAGTGGCATTACTGGCGATAAGACCTTCGGCTTACTGGTAGCTATCGCCATTGCCCTCCATAATATACCTGAAGGAATCAGCGTCTCCATACCTATTTGGGAAGCCACTGGTTCGCGCAACCGTGCCTTTCTATATTCTTTCGCATCCGGACTTGCCGAACCACTCGGCGCTGTAATCGGGTATGCCTTTCTTTTCAATTTCCTTACCCCCACCCTAATATACTCGCTTCTGGCTTTTGCCGCTGGAATTATGGTCTATATCAGCCTCGATGAACTATTACCCGCTGCAAATTCTTACGGTAAACCCCATCTGGTAATCATCGGCACCATCGCCGGTATGGTGCTGATGGCTTTAAGCATCTACCTGATACGTTAGTAAGCTTACACTCCCGCATGATATAATTTATCCAAGTGTATTTATTATGTTTAAGAAAATATTAATCGCTAATCGTGGCGAAATAGCCGTAAGAATAATCAGAACCTGCCGCGAAATGGGTATCAGTCCCGTTGCCGTATATTCGGAAGTTGATGCCGATTCATTGCATGTCCGGCTGGCTGATGAAGCCTACTCTATCGGTCCAGCAGAAACAACACACAGCTATCTTAATACCGCAAAGATACTTGAGGTCGCCCTTTCGTGTAAAGCCGACGCGATTCATCCTGGATATGGCTTCCTGGCGGAAAATCCGGACTTTGTGGAAATGTGCGAAAAAAAAGGGCTGACCTTCATCGGACCACCCAGTCAGGCGATGTATAAAGTCAAACCCAAGTTCGCCGCCCGCAATTTAATGAGCCTATTAAATATCCCCGTCGTCCCCGGTCACGACCAGGTACTTACCGGAAAAACAGAAAAAAACCTCACACGTATTCGAGAAGTCGCGGAGAATATCGGCTATCCCATTATCGTCAAGCCCTCCGGCGGTGGCGGGGGTATCGGCATGACCATTGCCCATAATTATGAAGAACTAGGGAAAGCCATCAACTTGGTAGAAGGGAGGGGACGCAAGCTTTTCGGCGTCTCGTCTTTCTACATCGAAAAGTATCTTCCCAGTATCAAACATATTGAATTCCAGGTGCTGGCGGATAAGTATGGCAACGTCATTCACCTTGGCGAGCGTGATTGTTCAATACAGCGGCGTTTTCAAAAGCTGATAGAGGAAGCCCCCTGTTCTATCTTATCACCGCACCTAAGGATGAAAATGGGCGCCGCGGCTTTGGATATCGCCATGGCGATGGAATACGTCAATGCCATGACCGTCGAATTCTTTTACCTGCCCAAGACACAGGAGTTCTTTTTTAACGAAGTGAATACGCGTTTACAGGTAGAGCACTGTGTGACAGAACTGGTTACTGATGTTGATATCGTAAAAGAACAAATAAGAATCGCCGCCGGCGAAGAGCTTGTTTATACGCAGGATGATATTAACCGTAAGGCATGGTCGATGGAATGCCGTATCACCGCAGAAAATGTAGCGCAAAATTTCCTCCCCTCACCCGGTCAGATAACCAAACTTCACCTGCCACATGGTCCGGGATTAAGAATCGATGAGGGCATTTACGAAGGCTACACCGTGCCCTTCTACTACGACCCCCTGCTGTGTAAATTGATGACGTGGGGTAAAACCAGGGAAGAAGCTATCCTGCGGATGAAAAGGGCAATAAACGAAATTAAGATTGAAGGCATCGTGACTAATATTCCCTTCCACCTTGTCGCATTGTCAGACAAGGAATTTAACAGCGGTGAGTACACTACCGACTTTATTGAAAAGCAGCAAATTATACAAAAGGTGCGCGAGCAGATAAAGAAGGCATAAGAAAGATAATAGACTTACACACCGGCGTCATTATATAATATTGACGCAGTGAACTTTTCAAATAATCTCCAAAAATCAACCTCGGCTGCCAGCACAAACGCCGGGGTTTTTTCGTCTAATGAAGACCTGACTGCGGTCTGTAAAAGACTCCGCCGCGACATTGTAACTATGATAGCTAAAGCCGGCAGCGGGCATCCTGGCGGCTCATTATCCGCCGTGGAAATTGTTGTTACACTCTACTGGAAAGTGCTGCGTCATAAGCCCACCGACCCCACGTGGAAAGACCGTGATAGATTCATCTTAAGCAAGGGACATGCTGCCCCCGTCCTTTACGCCGCTCTGGCGGAATCCGGTTATTTTCCAAAATCAGAGCTGGAGACACTACGCCAAATCGATAGTCATTTGCAGGGTCACGCCGACCGCACGTCGACGCCGGGTGTCGAAATGTCGTCGGGGAGTTTGGGGCAGGGTCTATCTTTCGCCATCGGCGCCGCTCTGGCTGGACGACTGGATAAAGCGTCATGGCGCGTTTACGCCCTTTTAAGCGACGGGGAGTGCGACGAGGGACAGACCTGGGAAGCGGTGATGTCCGCCGCGATGTTTAAGGTAGATAACCTGACCGCTATCGTGGATAACAACGGCATCCAGTTAAGCGGCTTTAACAAAGACATTATGAATCTCGACCCGCTGAATAAAAAGTTCGAGTCCTTCGGCTGGCACGTTATCGAGATTAACGGCCATGACTTAAAGCAGATTCTGGACGCCCTGAAAAAAGCCCAACAAGTTAAGGGTAAGCCCACCGTCATCATCGCCCACACGATTAAGGGCAAGGGCGTGAGCTTTATGGAAAACAACGTAGATTTTCACGGCAAAGCCCCCAACACCGAGCAATTAGAAAAAGCCTTAAAGGAGTTGGCTTAATATGCCGGAAGAAGTCGCCCCAAGAGAAGTCTTCGGCAAGACATTGGTTGAATTAGGCAAAGAGAATCCGAATATTGTCGTGCTGGATGCTGACCTTTCCCCTTCGACGATGACGCAATATTTTAAGAAGGAATTTCCGGAACGCTTTTTTGAGGTCGGTATTGCCGAGCAAAATATGATCGGTATCGCCTCCGGTTTGGCGGCTAATGGCAAGATCCCATTCGCCAGCACCTTTGCCGTTTTTGCGACGAGTCGCTGCTTCGACCAGATACGCGTCTCGGTGGCGCAGGCAAAGCTCAACGTGAAAATAGTATCCACCCACTCCGGCTTGAGTGTCGGCGAGGACGGCGCTTCGCATCAGGCGCTGGAAGACCTGGCGCTTATTTGCTCGCTGCCCGGCTTCACCGTCATTGTTCCGGCGGATGGAATTGAAACCGCGCAGGTTATCAGGGCTGTTGCCGCATATAAAGGCCCTTGTTACGTTCGACTGATTCGCGGCAAGCTGCCGTTGGTCTTCGATAATAACTACAAATTTGAAATCGGTAAGGCTGCGGTAATGCGACAGGGTAAAGACGCCACTATCATGGCTATCGGCACTATGGTGGCGCCTGCTTTAGAAGCCGCAGCGACTTTAGCTCAAGATGGCATTAACTGCCGCGTGCTGAATATGTCCACACTTAAGCCGATAGATGAAGCGGCAATTCTTCAAGCCGCTAAAGAAACCGGCGCTATCGTCACCGCCGAAGAACACCAGGAACATGGCGGTTTAGGTAGTATCGTGGCGCGTGTTGTCGCTAAACGCTACCCCGTACCAATGGAATTTATTGCCGTCAAGGATAAATTCGGCATGTCCGGCAAGCCAGCAGAACTATTGGCAAGATATAGACTGACGTATAAAGATATTGCGCAAGCCGCGTTCGACGCGATAAAGAGAAAACAGTAATTATAACCGTCATTCCCATGAAAATGGGAATCCAGCCCCCTCGCCACCTAGATCCCGTATCAAGTCTGCCCCGTTCACGGTGAACCGTTCAGGGTGAACCCGTACCTGATACGGGGTACGGGATGACTTTTTACTTAATCCAAAAACTTAATCTCTGCCGTAGGTTTTTCCTTCAATTCAACCTTAATGCCCGCTTCTTTGAAAAGCCCGATAAACGTATCGTCATCATATTTTCCGAAGCTGACAAAGCGGTCGATTTTAGCATTGACCAGCATTTTAGCGCAAAGCACACAGGGCGTATGCGTGCAGTAGACGGTGCTTCCCTCCAGACTCACGCCGTGGAGTCCCGCCTGAATAATTACGTTCTGTTCGGCATGAATGCCGCGACATATTTCATGCCTCGTGCCGGACGGAATCTTCAACTGGTCGCGTAGACAGCCTAGTTCCAGACAGTCTTTTGCCCCTGCCGGTGCGCCATTATAACCGGTAGTCAGGATATGCTTGTTTTTGACCGCCACCGCCCCGATATGGTGTCGATGGCAGGTGGAACGTTCGGCGACAACCGAAGCAATTTTTAAAAAATATTCATCAATTTCGGGTCGTTTAGGTGTCGTCATCTTAACCTCGCTACGATTATTTCTACCTGTTTTTTCAAATCACCTATTGAGCCGTTATTCAGTATGGTGAAATCAGCCATACAAATCGGCCCGCCTTTATTAAGGTTCTCGATTTCCGCACGGTCACGGCTGGCGGCTTCCCGCGATGTTAAGGGACGTATCTTACGATTACTCAAGCGCCGGTATCTATCTTGCGGCGACGCCCATACCGCCACGACCATAAATTTATCACCATAATAATCCTTAAGATAGATATACTCCTCCCAGGAGTAAAGTCCATCCACCACCACATTGGAGTTTTTAAGGGCGTTATCGATGCGGGGCACACTTAATTTCGCATAAGCCGCCATGCCATGTTCCTGCCGGATACGCTCGCGGGCTGGTCGTTCATTTTCTTCAGTCAGCGGTAAGCCCTGCGCTTTCACGGCTTCATCCGTAATATCACCAAAACGCACCGTAGTAAAACCCTTAGCGTTAAAAAACCACGCCACCTCCGACTTCCCCGACCCCGCCATGCCGACTACCGCAACAATCTTCATACCGTCCATTATAGTTGGTTGATGATTAAAAACACAACGTTTTAGAAATGTTGTGCTATACTACTGTGTAAGATGAGCGAATCGGATGCGATTAATCTTGCCCCAAGTATTAAAGAACATTTATCAGAGACTCTAATTCTCTTTCTCAAGAATGCTGGAGACATTGCAGAAAAACACCAGCAGCGTTTATATCTCGTAGGCGGCACAGTACGCGACCTGCTGTTAGAGCGTGTTAATCTTGACATTGATATGGTGGTCGAAGGGGACGGCATCAAGCTCGCCCAGACGATAGCCACACAACTCAAGGCTAACATGACCGTCCACCCTCGTTTCGGCACCGCTAAAATTAGGTGGGGTAATCGTAGCGTCGATTTCGCCACTGCCCGCGCTGAAACTTACGCCCGTCCCGGCGCATTGCCTAAGGTTAAATCCGGCACCATTAAGGACGATTTGGCGCGGCGTGATTTCACGATAAATGCCATGGCTATCGAGCTTAATCCGCGCCACTTCGGCGAGCTTATCGACCCCTTTGGTGGCAGGCAAGACCTGAAGAAAAAATTGGTGCGAGTGCTTCACGAAAAGAGCTTTATTGATGATGCCACGCGCATCTGGCGAGCTTTACGTTACGAGCAGCGGCTGGACTTTCGCATCGAGCCCGCAACCCGACTGCTTATTAAGCGAGATATTGATAAACTAAAAACAATTAGCGGCGACCGTATCCGCCATGAGTTAGAGTTGATATTAAAAGAGGAATTGCCGGAAAAAGTACTTTGTCGAGCTTATGAAATTGGTGTGTTGACGAAACTGCATCCAAATTTGAAGGGTGACGACTGGCTTACCGAAACTTTTAAAACGGCGCGCGAACATTGCGGTCAGGATATGCCGCATCCAGATTTTTATCTCTCGTTATTATTCTATCGCTTAACTAAAAACGACTTAGAGGGTTTAATTAAATATCTACACTTTACCAAAGAAACAGCAAACATTTTACGCGATACCCTAGCCGTCAAGGCTAAATCCAGGGAGCTGGTGATACCTGGCTTGGCACCGAGTGAAGTCTACGAGATATTGCACGGCTATCACCTCATCGCTTATGCTGCTAACGTCATCGGCGCCGATTCCGAGACTGCTGCCGAGCATATTGAGCTTTATCTGAACGTATTGAGGCACGTTAATCCCGCCCTTAGCGGCGAGGACTTAAAGAAATTAGACGTGCCGAAGGGACCCAAGATTAAAGAAATTTTGGCAAAACTGCGCGACGCGCGGCTAGACGGCAAGATAAACAACAAAAAGGAAGAGGAAGAGATGGTGAAGAGGTGGAGGGACAAATAAGTACTAAAGGAGTGTATTGATATGAACAAGGTGAAATGTCCTAAATGTGGTAGTGAACAAGTGGTTGCTATAGAACACAGAATTAGAGATTATGATTATGATCGTAATAAGTTAGGAATTAGAGATTTACCCCAAACAGATAACCATATATACGTAGGAGTAGAAGGTTATGATAACTACTATGCAATAGCAAGGTGTTTAAATGATGAATGTAGAACGGATTACTTGGTTGAGAGACACAATCTCAGTAATCCATGGCAAGTACAAATTATGGAACCTAGAGTTGAAAAAATCGGAGAAGGTTTACCACTCCAAATAGATGAAGCATATCGGCAAGCTAGAATATGTCTTGACGTTTGTTGTCCAGATGCATCAATTGCCATGTGTAGAGTATCCCTTGATAGAATGAGTAAAGACAAAGGAGCAAAGGGCAGTACTTTAAAAGCTAGACTTGATGACTTAGTGAAAAAAAGTATACTAAAATCTTCAATAATTACAGAAGCAATAAACGTGAGAGAATTTGGTAATGCTGCTTTACATGACTTATTAGTTGAAGAAATAAGTAATGAAGATGCTGAGATAATATGTGAATTTACAAAGGGTATCCTTTATGATATATATGTCACCCCAGAATTAGCGAGGAAAGCAGAGGAACGCAGGAAAAAAGTTCAAAAGGATAAAAACCCTTAGCAAGTAAATCAAAACTTCCCCAATAATTCGGTTGTCACTACGCTCCTCGCAATGACAGTCTACACTACCTTCCTAAACATGCTCGCTGCTGAACCGCAAATGGGGCATTTATCCGGTATCTCATCTTTAACAGTGTTGCCACATACCTGGCAGATGTAATAACTAGCATCTTTCGGCCGTTTACTATCTTTCATTTCTTGAAACGCTTCTTCAAATAAGCCGTAATGAATTTTCTCCACTTTATTCGCCCAATCGAAGGATTGTTCCGCCCTATCATTCCTTTCTTTTATGGCGATTTCGAGAAAAGCCGGATACATCTCGGTAAATTCCGCGCGTTCTCCCATGCTCGCCGCCAGCAGGTTATCCTTAGTCGACCCTATAGCGTCGATAACATTCAAGTGATTGCGGGCATGAATCACTTCCGCCTCGGCCACCGCGCGAAAGAGCCTCGCTATCTGGTGATAACCATCCTTTTCCGCCTTGTCCGCGTAAAAAAGATAGCGGCGGACGGCTTTACTCTCCCCACCAAAAGCCTCCAGGATATTCTTTTCAGTTTCGTATGCCATAATAACCCCCAAAATTCGTTAGTCAATTTTACACTATTAATGGTAAATAATGCGAGCCGGTTTACGCGGCGGGATACGTTTATACTTGAACATGGGATAGCCAACACACAGGGCGGCATAGGGAGTAAAACCCTCCGGCAGGGCAATAGCTTTAACCATAGGTTCGAATGTCTGTGCGGGGTAATAAAAGTAACCGTTCCAGTAACATCCCAGTCCAGCAGCTTTAGCCGCGAGGTCGAAGTAGCTTAAAGCAATAGCGCAATCCGTGGCGGCGATGGGATTATTCTTTTCAGCATAAGTTACGACTACAGCCGGCGCATTGCGGAGGAAGATATTCAAGCCCATTTCCTGTAGTCTCACTATACCCTGCATCTCCATCGCCCAGGGAGTATCACCCTTCGCCATTGAGCGGAACCATTCCAAACCGATGGCGGTTAACTTCTTTAACTCTTCACGGTCGTCGATGACCAGCCATTGTACTTCCTGCGCATTGTGTCCGGTGGGAGAATAGCGTGCGACATCGATAATACGTTCGATTTCTTTCCGCGGCACCGGTTTATCTTGAAACTCGCGGATGGAACGGCGACTTTTAATAAGCTGAGAGACCTGTTCGAAAGAAGGTTCATTTTTCTTGACGATGGGCGGGCATTTTTCCAGCGGCATTTCCTGGTGGATAACGCTGTCCGTGGGACAAACACTGACGCAATGCCCGCAGCGCATACAAAACTGGTCGGCGCCGGGGTAATAACTGGGGAAGTCATTTTCTTTCGGTATAATCAGGGAGGCGCCGCAAGCGATGGCACAGGCATTGCACTTAGTACAGGTTTCTTTGTTTATTTCAACTATAGCCATTCTAAAATCTCCTTTTTTTATCTTACATTGTATATGCCAAACAAGTCTTCATGCCTTGCATCTTACAGCGTTGAAATAACTGCCTGGCTTGGGTTTTTTCTTTGAAGATAGAAAACAGAGTTGGTCCCGAACCAGCCAGGTGAGTATTAGTCGCGCCTAAGTCACGTAGACGGCGTTTATAATCCAACAAACCTTTAAAAACGTCAAAGGCGACTTTTTCAAATGCATTGGAAATTAATGAAGGATCAAATACTTTCCCCCCAATCAAAGTTGCCGCTAGCCTCTCGGTATCACTACCATCGGTGTAGTTTTGGGGCTGAATCGAGGCGAACATTTTAGTGGTTTTACCTGTTTCTACCTTAACATCAGGGAAAAATAAAACATACCATAATTTTAGTCGCGGGGGGAGGGGCTTGATTATCTCCCCTCTTCCGGAGGCTAAAGCGGTTCCCCCCTTTAGGAAGAACGGCACGTCTGACCCTATATTTGCTGCTATTTCGTGGAGTTTTTCATCCGAAAGCTTTAACTGATATATTTCGTTAAGTCCTTTTATTAAAGCAGCAGCATCGGAACTATCTCCGCCTAATCCAGCCATCAATGGAATATGTTTTTCTAACTTTATGTTAACTTCTGTGGCTGAATTTGGCAGTACAAGGCGTAAAACCTTACTTAAGAGGCTTTTTTCGCCCGACCACGATGAATTATCGCACTGTAAGTAAATACCCTGCCCAGCTTGAACATAGAGCGTATCAGACAGGTCTATCGCCTGAAGGACGCTGCGTATCTCGTGAAAGCCATCGGTACGTTTACCTAGGATATCCAGAGTCAGGTTTATCTTGGCAGGAGCTTTTATCATAACCATATTATTTACTCCTCATATTATATTCCTTATAAAGCGCTGCCCACTCCTCCAGTGTAAACGTTTCCGCCCGGCGTTGCGGGTCGATTTTTGCCTTAGTTAATAAAGCCAATACATCGTCCTTAGGTAAGGCAAGCCCCTGCGCCAGCGAATTGGCTACCTGCTTACGGGCAGCCGTAAAACCAGCACGCACAAGCTTGAAAAAACCCGCCGCATCGTCCACAATGACGGGAGGCTTTTTATAGACTTCTATTTTCACGACGGTGGAATCGACCTCCGGCGAAGGGAAAAAGGCGGCGGCAGGCACATCCGCCACTATACTGGGTTTGCCGTAAAACTGCACGGCGATACTCAATACGCTGCGGTCGCCCGCCTCGGCGACGATTATCTTAGCCACTTCTTTTTGCACCATCACCACCATCGTTGACGGCTTAACAGGCGCTTCTAAAAAATGCCGCAGTACAGGGGACGTTATATAGTAAGGCAGGTTAGCAACGACTTTATAAGAACGGAGTTGGGTTGGGAAATGGGGGGCACTGTCTTTTAGTAAATTCGCCGGGTTGGTGCCGAGTACATCCTCGTTGAGAACGACGACGTTTTCCGTTGCTAAATTATCTTGCAGTAGCGACGCCAGACGATTATCCAGTTCGATAGCGATGACCCAACCAGCTCGCTTGGCCAGTTCAGCCGTCATTAAACCTAAGCCCGGTCCTACCTCGATAACGGTATCCTCACGCGTCAGGGCGGCGGCGCTTAAGATTTTCTCCAGCACCGTATCATCGATAAGAAAGTGCTGTCCTAAACTCTTCTTCGTGCGGATATCGTACTTACGCAGCAGCTTTTTCGTCTGCGTTAAAAGTGAAATTGAATCATTATCACCCATAAACTTAAGAGGCCGTGCCTCCCATCCTCGACTCTGCCTAACGGCTTGCCCGTGCCAGCCGACTCCAGCCAGGCTTACCTGCGGCACCCAGAATTAGCCATTTACCGCTGCTTCCTTTCGGACCTGGCGGGGTTCACGGCATTCTGCCGCGCAGGACCCAGCCTTCAACGCCACTTAACCAGGGCAGTCCCACCAGACAAAAGCCTCAAACAGGAATTCGACCCTGCTATAGCGGATTTCAGGTACAGGGCACCGCTGGCTCCCCGTCTAGCACGACCTCAAGTAAAGAGTAAAGCGTACGATTTTAATTGTCAAGAAGGAGCAAATCACATCTAGAACCATTGTTTAACACTCCGGATGATGTTATACTGCCTATACATAATTGTAAAAACAGGTTTTTTATGAGTAAAAAGAAAAAAAAGTACTTTTATGTCAAACATAAAACTATGCAGAATACACCAACTGCTGAAATCAACAGTAATATTGGTACAAAACACTTAGACGAATCACCTCCAAATAAAAAGTTTGACTTCAGTATTATTTTAACTATCGTATCTCTCATTATTACAACTTTTGTTTCCAATTGGTTAAATAGTTTTTCTCAGTTTTGGGCATATATACTATTATTATTCTCCTTTTCAATAGGACTAGCATATTTTGTACGTAAAATTGGAATATGGATGGGAAGGAGTAACTTTAAGTTAATCAACTGGATTACAAAAAATATATTTCGAGTAATTTTAGTATGGATACTAGCCTTTATAATTGCCATTCCGACTATTATTTTCACTTCACCCTATTATAAGGATTCATTATTACCGAATAATGGTTCAATAGAATTGGGACCATTTGGTAATGATTCTGCCAAAGTTTCAATACATTATGGGAAAAGAACCAATGATTTTTTCTTTACACAAGAAACTGTTGGGAAATTAAAACAAAAGCCAATATCAGTCTTAAATATTGATGGGCAAGACATTCTTTATGTACATATAGAAAATGATAAATTATTCGTAGATGCTATGGTGTTCGCCGGATATGGAGATGCTATAGCTATTAAAACATTTACAGACATTACGTTAGAAATGTCTTTCTCTATTCCTATTATAGACAATATAGATATTAGTGTTCCATTAATTGATCAAGAACCATCACTAGGAATCAAAAATGGGTTAGCTCAACCAGTTATAATTAAGAATAGTGATTATAGTAAAAAACCCAATGGCTGGAGAATACAACGAAGTGATACTGCGTTAGAAATTACTAATGAAAATAATATACCTGTGTTGGTTTTAGAATATAGAAGTCCATATGAAATAACGATTTCAGGATTGTTTGTAACAAATATTGGCATACTGAAAGTGGATAACAGTGAAGGAGCAATATTTAAAATTGCTAATAGCCTTTCTGAATTTGGTACTTATAAAGTGGATAGAATATTTATAAATTCTATTTTTGATTTATTTAGTTCAGAGAGAACTTATACCTTTGAATGAAAATTGCTTTTCTATCTCCCCACCTCCAGCCGTAAAATCAGTTGTGGAGGGAGTCCCGCCTTAGCCATTTTATCCTGCGTGGCGCGGATATTATAAGGCACGCGATACAAATAAAACCTATTATCCTTGCTATCGAAGATAGCATAGCTGGCGCGCGGGTCGCCGTCTCTTGGCTGCCCCACCGCCCCCGGATTAAGTATCATTCTTGTTTCATCCAAAGTTAGCCAGGTATCCGGCGTAAGCTCTATCGGCACAACACGACGCTGTTCCTGCATAAACACCGACGGCATATGCGTATGCCCCACCAGGCAGTAGCGTTCACCGAAAGCCGTAAAGTTTCTGGCGGCGCTATCGGTGGTTAAAATATATTCGAAAATCTGGGATGATGGACTGCCGTGTACCAACAGAAAATCGCCCTTTTGCACAGTTTTAGGCAGTTCTTGTAGATAAAGAATGTCCACTCCATCCAGTTGTAATCCTGTCCATTCGCAGGCTTCCGCTGCCGCCGGATTAAAGTAGGATAAATCGATTTTCCCGACAGCGCCGAGGTCGTGGTTACCGACGACGCAAACGGCTCTCAATTTACGCAACAGTCTAATGCATTCACTGGGGTCAGGACCGTAGCCGACGATATCGCCCAGGCACCATATCTCATCAACGGCACCCTTGGTCTTAATGTCGTTCAGCACGGCATTCAGTGCCTCGAGGTTGGCGTGTATATCCGCCAGAATCGCGTAACGCATTTGGACTTAATATAACAGTTTTTAAGAAATATGAAAAGAGCAGAGGGAATAAAATCCTTCTCTTATCTCCCTTTTGTAAAGGGAGATGATGTTTATTTGTCCTCTCTTTTCCTTCGCTTAAATTTAATCTTTCCCCCTTTGAAAAAGGGGGATTAAGGGGGATTTTGTCTAGGTAATATGTTATAATTTTAGCTGTGAAAGTGAAAGATTTAGGCGAGTTCGGACTCATCGACCGTCAGAATAAAATGGTCGTCGACTCTAAAATCAATAAGGCGTCGCCCGACATTATCCTCGGCATCGGCGACGATGCCGCCGCCTGGCAAGGTGACAGCTCAATTCAGCTCGCTACTTTGGACACTATGGTGGAGAACGTCCACTTTACGTTAGATAACGCTACCTGGCAAGAGGTCGGCTGGAAATCTTTAGCCATAAACATCAGCGATATTGCCGCCATGGGCGGACTACCCCATTACGCTCTGGTCGCTCTGGCTTTGCCGGTTTATACCGACGTCGCTAATATTACTGAACTTTACCAAGGAATGATAGAAACCGCTAAAGAGTATAAAGTCGCTATCGTCGGCGGGAATATCAGCCGCGCACCGCAGGTATCAGTGACAATTACGGTGTTAGGGAGAAGTCCAGATAACAAAATACTCAAACGTTCCACGGCAAAAGTCGGCGACGCTATTGCCGTCACCGGTTACGCCGGTAGCGCCGTCGCTGGACTGGTTATGCTGAAGAAAAAGCTTCAGTTGAAAGCAACTGACGCTAAATACTTAAGAAATGCTTTTCTGCATCCCATACCGCGTGTGGCAGAAGGACGACTGCTGGTCAAGCACGGCATTACTACCGCCATCGATACCAGCGATGGACTACTCGCCGACCTAAAACATATCTGTGAAGCGAGCAAGGTCAGCGCCAGAATTGATGTTGATAAAGTGCCGATTAGCGATTCGGTTAAAGCTAACTTCAAGGAAAAAGCATTGGAAATGGCGCTGGGGGGTGGAGAGGATTACGAGCTGATTTTCACCGGCGATACCAAATCCATTATGAAAGTTAAAAAAGAAGCAAAGTGTCCGGTAACTATCATCGGCGAGATAACCAAGGGAAAGTCTGGGGTTATCAATTTATTCAATGCCAAAGGCAAGCCCGTGAGAATCAACCAAACAGGCTGGACGCATTTTTAAATAAACTGGAGTAATATTTATGGTAGCCATTCCTAAAGTTATGCTTAATACCGAGCTTAATGAGGGCTTTTGTTTTGGCTGCGGGCAAAATAACCCCATCGGTATGAAATTGCGCTTCGTAAAAGACGGGAAGATCATCCACGCCGAATTTACGCCGCATAAGATGCATCAGGGTTGGCCCGGGATGCTTCATGGAGGTATATTGGCTTGCTTGCTGGATGAAGCGATGAGCAATATCGCTTATGCCACCGGTAACACCACAATGACCGCGACGATTAATATCAGGTGGCGGCAGCCGGTCAAAGTGGAAGTGCCGTTAGTTGTCACCGCCTGGGTAACACGCCATCGTAAGAAAATTATTGAAACCTCCGGTAAAGTGACGCTTAAGGACGGCACCATTATCGCAGAAAGCACCGCCAAGCAATTTATCGCGGAGAGTCAGGCGAAACAGGGAGATAAAGTGAAGGAGAAGCGCCGACATGTCTGAAAAACACCTCGAAGCGGTACTCTGGGACATGGATGGCGTTATCGCCGACACGGCGGACTACCATTACAACGCCTGGCGGGAGGTTTTTGAAGAGCGGGGTATTGAATTCAGCAAGGCGGATTTTATGCGGCACTTCGGTCAAAGGCACGACACGATTGTCAGATTTGCCCTCGGCGATAAAATTTCGCCGGAAGAAATTAGCAAAATCTCCGAGAAAAAACAGGCGATCTACCGTCGGAATATAGCGAAAAACATTATACCATTGCCTGGTGCTGTCGCCTTGATAAAGTCGCTTAACCAACACGGTATAAAAACAGCCGTTGCTTCATCGGCAGTTCAGGCAAACATAGATGTAATTCTACGCGGACTGGGCATCGAAAGAAACTTCCAGGCGATTGTCTGGGGGACAGAAGTGGCGGAAGGCAAGCCCAGTCCTTTGGTTTTCCAGCTAGCGGCGAAAAAGCTGGGCGTGAAACCGGCTAACTGCGTGGTTATCGAGGACGCTATCGCCGGCGTAACTGCCGCCAAACGGGCTGGCATGAAATGCGTGGCGGTAACCAATAGCCATCCCAGCCACAGTCTAAAAAACGCCGACCTTATTGTGGATAGTTTGGAAAAGGTTGATATTGAAGTTCTTAAAGAATTATTCAAAAAATAAGGAGTAACTCATGGAAAGGTCTCTGGTGCTTATCAAACCGGACGCTATGGAGAGAGGACTGGCAGGCGTTATTATAGGGCGGCTGCAGGGGGCGGGTCTTAAACTTATCGGACTAAAGATGCTGCACATGAATAAAGCCCTGGCAGAGCGCCACTACGCTATCCATAAGGGCAAGCCATTTTTCAATGATTTAGTGGAATACATAATTTCTACCCCTATCGTTGCCGCCGTTTTTGAAGGTGAAAGTGCTACTGAACGTATCCGCAAACTCATGGGCGCCACCGACCCATCCAAAGCCGAGGCAGGCACAATACGCAAGGATTACGGACTCGACATCCAGCGGAACGCTACGCACGCTTCAGACTCGCCGGAAAATGGGAAAATAGAGATAGCGAATTTCTTTAAAAAGAATGAACTTTACGGGTAAATAGAAACGAATTTATTTGGGTTGAGGGAGTTAGTGTTATGATTAACGGATGGAAGGTATTTGCTGTTATTATATTTATTTTATTGATATCGGTGAGTTCAGGTCTTGGGTATGTCTATGCCAAAACATCCGGTGATTTAGGAGATACAAAAGCTACTCTAACATCAACACAAAATGAATTAAGTAATACCAATAATGCCTTACTTGATACTAAAACTGAGCTAGAATCGACAAAAAATACCTTGGCTACAACACAAGACAGCTTAAAAACAACACAAACATTGTTAACAAATACCAAAAATGAATTAACGGATACGAAAAAAGACCTGGATGAAAGTCAAGCAGAAGCAGTTGCTTATGCCGAGCAATTAACTAATATCCAACTCCAATTTGGTGATATAAGCCAAGGTAATAGTTATATTACTAATATTGTCCCTTATCAAACTGTGGAAACGTTTCTAGAGAAAGATAAAACAAACGAACATTTATACAATTTGATAACGTATAACTGTTTCAACTTTTCAGCTGATGTAATATCAAATGCCACTAACGAACATATTAGATGTGGCTTAGTATATATCCTGTTTGAAGGAGGTACTTCGGCGCATGCCATCGTTGCCTTTAGCACGACTGATTCAGGTATCCTATTTGTCGAACCCCAAACGGATGGTATAGTAAAACTTGAGGTAGGTAAGCACTATTGGACAGAATGTTTATCGCCGACTTCTCCTTTTAATCCAAGTAGCCATGATGATACGGTAGAGTCGTTTGTAATTGTCTGGTAAATAATACAAAAAAGTCGGATTATTGAATCTTTAAAACGGTCTTGGCTTCTTGCCAGAGCTCATCAAGCTTATAATAGTCGCGTTCTTCGGTGCCGAAGATGTGGATAATTACGTCGGTATAATCCAGCAAGAGCCAGCCTGAATCCAAATCCCCCTCGCGATGATGCGGTAGAACCTTGTCTTTCTTCAGGGTTTTTTCTACCTCGTCGCTAATGGTACTAATCTGCCGGGCGCTTTCGCCGGAGCAGATAACAAAATAGTCCGCAAAGCTGCAAACCTCACGGACATCGAGCAGGACGATATTGCTTGCCTGCTTATCACTCGCGGCATTTACGGCTCGGCGGGCTAGTTCTAATGCTTCCAGTCTTATACTCCTATTTCTCTTTATCAAAATTATACCATAGCTATCGGCTTTGTATAGACTGACTGATATTTATTATACTTAAGTAAATGGCAATTAAATCCCTGATAAAAGCCCTCACCGAAGCCGGCATCGGCTCGCGTCGGCGCATGGCGGAAGCTATCAAACAAGGCAAGGTCAAGGTTAACAACAAGGTCGCCGAATCATTCAATCACCCTGTAGACCTAGAGAAAGACCGGGTTCTCTTTAATGGGCAGGAAATTGACCTTAAGCCTGATAAAGTAATATGCCTGATGCTTAACAAACCGGAGGGCATAGTCTCCACCGTCAGCGATGAAAAGGGACGCCGCACGGTAATAAATATCCTGCCAGCTAAGTATCGAGGCTACCGACTTTATCCGGTGGGGCGACTAGATATTGACACGACCGGACTCCTCCTGCTGACCAACGACGGCAACCTGACTTACCGCCTGACCCACCCCAAATTTGAGTACGAAAAAGAATACCTGGTAGCGATAAAAGGCAACCTGAATGCCGACGAGAAACAGCAGCTGCAGCGCGGCATCTTGCTTGAAGACGGCATGACGCATCCCGCAAAAATTAGAGAAATCAACCTGCCCAACTTCAACTACAGCGTCACTATCCACGAGGGTAGAAAAAGGCAGGTGCGCCGCATGTTCGAAAGGCTGCGATATACCGTCGTAGCGCTTAAACGTATCCGCATCGGCAACTTGAATCTTGGAGACCTTAAAGAGGGCGAGGTACGTCTCTTAAGCGCCAAAGAAATTAACGTCCTGCTTAGCGAATAAACAGGTGAATGAAGTAATATATTGCCAGACCGATGATGGCTGTAGCTGGAATAGTAAATATCCACGCCCAAACGATACGTAATGTCAGCCCCCACCGCACCGACGTAAGTCGGTTGACCGACCCCACGCCCGATATCGCCCCGGTGATAACGTGAGTGGTACTGACCGGGATACCCATGTGGGTAGATAAGAAAATACTGGAGGCAGCGGCTGTTTCCGCACAGAATCCATCAATGGGTCTTAACCTTGTAATCTTCTGCCCCATCGTTTTTACAATCCGCCATCCCCCGGTAAGCGTGCCCATAGCAATAGCGGCGTGGGCGCTTAAAACAACCCAAAGCGGTACCTGAAAGTCCTGAAGCAATCCCCCAGCCACCAATAAACTGGTAATAATACCCATGGTCTTTTGGGCATCGTTACCGCCGTGTCCCAGGCTGAAGGCTGCCGCGGAGAATATTTGGGCGACACGCGACCATTTATCGATAGCCACTGGGTGTTGTTTATACACAATCCAGGAAGTTATTACTTTTAATATCACTCCTACAATAAAGCCGATTAAAGGTGCGGCGAAGATGAAAATCACAGTCTTGGTCCAACCAGCAGTGATAATCACTCCAAACCCACCTTTGGCAATAGCCGCCCCGGCGTAGCCCCCGATCAGCGCGTGAGAAGAGCTGCTGGGCAAACCGAAATACCAGGTAATAAGATTCCAGGCAATCGCGCCGAGGAGACCTGCTAAAATAACAGTGGATGTAACGATATTAATATCCACCATCCCCTTGCCGATGGTAGTCGCCACGCCTGTGCCGAAGATGAGGAAGGCGATAAAGTTAAAAAAAGCCGCCCAGACAACTGCCAGGCGGGGTGACAATACTCTGGTGGAAACGATAGTGGAGATGGAGTTAGCAGCATCGTGCATGCCGTTGGTGAAATCGAAAACAAGCGCTATTATGATTATCGGTACGATTAAATATAGGCTTGTTTCCATTTTGGAACCCTATCATGGGTTCTATATTAATTATACATGATAAAGACGTAAGAAAAAAGACTAATATCATTTAAAAAGTCGCCCTTTTCAAAGCCAAGGCATGTCTGTTATACTGGAATATCCCATAGAAATACGATGTCAAAGTCGATGTATTTGAAATCGCCACTCGAAAATACCGCTGAACGCGTCGGCGATAAAACCGCTATCGTTTACGGCGAACGACGCGTATCCTTCACCAGCCTCGAGGAGGATTCCAACAAATTCGCCCAGGCGTTGGTCAAACTGGGCATAAAAAGGGGCGACCGCGTGGCGATGCTGCAAAACAGCAGTTCCGAATTCGTCGTCGTCTTCTTCGGGATAATGAAAGTTGGTGGTATCGCCGTACCGCTGGATACTCGATACGTCGCTGATGAGTTAGTTAGTCTCGGCAACGACTGCACACCCACAGTGATAGTGAGTGAAACCGTATTATTAGAACCACTGCTTAAGGCTCTGCCGAAATGCCCATCCATCAAGCACATCATTACCGTCGGCGATAATGCCGCAGAAAATTTCTTAAGCTACGAAAAAATCATGGCGGAGAATCCGTCCAAACCCACTAAAGCGAAAATCAACCCAGATGATGTTGCTATTATCTCCTATACTGGCGGTCCCACCTATCATCCACATGGCGTGGCTATATCACACCGAAGTTTGATGACCGAGGTTATCAGCTCCGTCGAGACTTTTGAACAGACCGAAAAAGATGTGTTCATGTTGTTTGCCCTGCCCATGTACCACCAGTTCGGTATGACCGCTGTATTACTGGCTTCCATTTATACCGGCAATACCATAGTCATCGTGCCGGGGACAGGTCGCTCTATCGAAAGCTTTATGGAAGCCATCGAGCGAGAAAAAGGCACCGTTTACTGCGGCGTACCCTATATCTACTCTTTAATGATAAACGTCGCCAAGCGGGCGGGTATCAAACACAACCTTCGTTCATTACGCTTGCTGGCAAGCGGCGGCGCGCCTCTGGAGCCTATCGTCATAAACCAGTTTAAGCAATATTATGGCATGGATATCCGCGATATTTACGGTCAAACAGAATCCATTTGCCACTGTACCGTTATGCCCATTCATGGCACGGGCAGGATAGGCTCATCGGGAAAAACCTTAAGCTGCTGGGAGATGAAAATCTTCGACGAGAACGATAATGAGCTATCACCAAGACACGAAGGCGAGATAGTCCTGCGGGGACCGGTCATGAGCGGCTTCTGGCAGCAGCCCAAAGAAACCGCAGCAATCTTAAGAAACGGCTGGCTGCATACCGGCGACATCGGCTGGATAGATGAACAAAGCTATCTTTTTATCACCGCCCGTAAAAGGAAAATGGTCGTCCTTAAAGGACAGAATGTCTTCCCCAGCGATATAGAGGCTGTGCTGGTGACCCATCCGAAAGTGGCGGAGGCACGGGTAATGGGGTCGATAGACCTTTTACGCGGCGAAACGATAAAAGCGCTGGTGAAACTTAAGACTGGAGAAAAAGCCACCGAACAGGAAATACGGCAGTACTGTCAGGGACGCATGGCTGATTACAAACTTCCGCGGGAAATCGTCTTCGTCGATGTGATGCCGGATGTAATTCCACTCTGGCGACGCCGCCAATATACTGAAGCTGATGCTAAATTAGCAGCGTTAGATTAAGAACATTCCATTCGACTATCGCGCCACTAACTAAAACGGCAATCCAGGTAACGATTAGCCCTAGTTTCGGATGACGTCGATTTATATCCCATAACAATACTGCACAAATGAATGCGCCCACTGTTTTTAAAATTATAAAGACCGGCTGACCAACATATGGCGTCAATAATGTATTAGCTTCTAAAAAATACCCTCGCGGCACGAAGTATTGTGTCAGTAGCCCGTCGATGGTATTAAGTAACACGAGGGCAATAAGAAGCCATAGTATCTTCTTATTGGTTGATTGGAGTACTTTTTCTAAATAACTAATCACTTTAGTTAAGACTCCATTCCATTATGTGACAATATTTAGCGCCGCCGGTAAGATACGAAAACGCGCCGGTACTTCGCCGAGCAGCTCGCCGTCAGCTTGTAAAAATAGTTTTTGACTTAAGGACTTGATTTCAATTTCTTTAGCCTTTTTCGTCGTAACTTTAGGATGCGTCAGGTGTGTACCTTTATATAGACGCGGCAGTGACCATAAAAATTCCGGTTTATTCAAGTCACCGGCAACCATTACATCTAAAAAACCGTCTGCTAGGTTAGCCTGGGGTGCGGTATACATACCCCCGCCGCCATATTTCCCATTGTTTAAGATTACTGTTAAAATCCGGGCTTCCTGTGTCTTTCCATCCATCGTAATCGAGACCATATGATTGTGATATTTCACCAGACTGGTCAGCATTCCCATGAGATAAGCCGGTAAACCGCCCAGCTTTTTATATTGCTGCGTGGTGCGGCGAACGATTTCGGCGTCAATACCCATACCGGCGAAGTTCACGAAGAGTCGCTCCTCCCTACTTCCATTCTTGGCATATTCCACCACGCCGAGGTCAACGGTACGTTTTCGGGGCTGGAGAAAACACTGGCAAGCGTCTTCATACTTACGAGGGGTACCAGTGGTGCGGATGTAGTCGCCGCCGGTGCCGGTGCTGACGATGCCCAGCACATTATCTTTGATATTGCCGGAGGCATAAAGCCCGTTAACGACCTCGTGAATGGTGCCATCGCCGCCGACCGATATCACCATATCGTAACCATTTTTGGCAGCGGTTTTTGCCAGTTCGATAGCATGACCCGGACCCTCGGTGAAAGTATGCTCGAAGCGTAAGCCGTGCCTTTTAAAAGTGCTCATAATCCGCGGCCAGAGCTTGCCGGTCTTGCCGGCTCCAGCGGCGGGATTAACAATTACTTTAGCGAATTTCTGACTCAATAAACCCCTCAAACAGGAGCGGGAAAAGCAACTTTGCTACCTGGCAAAGAGTATACCATACACTAGATAACAAAATAAAACCGCAAATAATCAGGTGTTTGCATCCTTATTTACACTTCTTCTCACCGATAATATTACAGGTACAAAATATTTGGGCCAAAATCTATTAGCTAAAGGATTGGCTGTCTCATAACTTATATGCAGATAAGGGATTGACGTATTATTGCTGTATTCAAATACTTCCTGCAATAACCTTTTCCCAATTCCCTTCCCCCGGTACTCCTCCTTAACATATGCGCCTGGGCCTGCGATTAGCCCGTCGCCGTTTACAGCTAATGTTTCAATATTATATCGCTTGTTCTTAATTAGACTGATAAACCCTATTGGCAGAGTTTTATCCCAGGCAACAAACACAATATTTTGTTCAACAAAAGACTTGAACATTTCTTTTGTATATACGTCTCTTTTTAAGAAGATTGGGGTGTTAATAAAATACAATCTTGATTCTTCTACTAAAGGAAATAATAAATCGACATCCTCGGGCACAGCCTTCAATACCCTGTACGAGCAATTGACTTGAAGATTAGCCTTTGATGTTTTTTGGAAAACATCTTTAACGTAAGAGCCAAAACCGATATCATACAAAATATTTTTTAAAACAGCATCATCATAAAAAATCATCCAGAGATGATTGAACGCGTTATTTTTAACCCATTTTTGAGAGGCATAATTATAAAGAGCGCGGTAGACCTGTTCTTTATTTTCTTCAACGGCGGCATGGCCAACTATAGGGCAAAAAGCCGATTTTTCGTTGTGAAAATCAGCATATATCCAAGCAATAAATCCAACTATTTCTTCGTCCTTTTTTGCTACTATAGCATTGCCTCTTTCTATTTGCTGTGATAGGAATGACTCTATCTTCTCTCGTCCGCCATCCCAAAAGTTAGGAAATAAATCTCTGCTACAATATTTTTCATACTGGTTATGCCATATATTCATTACTTGTGATATTTCTTCTTTTTTCATTAAAAAGATTTTATACATACTAGCTCCACTCGGCAGCGCTGGACCAGACGCGCGCCATCTCCTGCGCTAATAATTTGTGCTCCGATTTTCCCATACCGGGGTCAGTCTTGAACATGGCGATTGCTTCATTGCGCGCTAACTCAAGTAAAGCTACATCGGACATTTTAGCCATGCGCAGGTCGGGTATGCCACTCTGGCGCGTGCCGAAGAACTCGCCGGGACCGCGCATTTTCAAGTCCTCTTCCGCCAGCTTAAAGCCATCATGGTTATTTTCTATGATATCAAGCCGCTGCCGTGCTACTTCCGACGGATTTTCCGCCAGCAGCATACAATAGCTCTGGTCTTTGCCCCGCCCTACTCGTCCCCTGAATTGGTGTAGTTGGGATAAACCGAAGCGGTCAGCGCTTTCTATCAACATGACCGTGGCATTAGGAATATCGATGCCGACTTCAATGACTGGCGTGGAGACTAAGATATCTAGCCGCCCGGCGCGAAACTCTTCCATGACCGCGTCCTTTTCCGCCGAAGCTAGCCTGCCGTGCAATAAACCTACACGTAGGTCAGCGAAGACCTCGCGCGATAGACGCTCGTACTCGACGACCGCCGCCTGCGCCGCGATAGCTTCCGATTCCTCGATAAGGGGACAGAGGATGAAAGCCTGGCGTCCTTCGCCCACCTGCTTCCGTACGAAGGCATAGGCGCTCTCCCGTTGCTCGGGCTTGAGCCACTTGGTCTTTACCGTTTGGCGACCCGGCGGCAGTTCGTTAATTACCGAAAGGTCAAGGTCGCCGTAAAGCGTTAGGGCGAGGGTGCGGGGTATAGGAGTGGCGGTCATCACCAGCATATGCGGATTGAAGCCTTTTTCCCGCAGCGCCGAACGCTGCTCGACGCCGAAGCGATGCTGTTCATCAACGACGGCTAATCCCAATTTGGCAAATTCTAGTCCCTTCTGCACTAATGCATGCGTACCGATAATGATATCTATATCGCCGGCCTGAATTTGTTGTTGGATTTTCTTTTTACCTGTCTGCTTGATATCGCCGATAAGCAAGGCAACATTGATAGGATTATCTAAAATGCCTTTGTAACTGCGGCAATAGCCCTCTCCTTCTTCTTTCCCCAGTTTGGTAAGCAACTGGCAAATGGTGGCGTAATGCTGCTCGGCAAGGATTTCCGTCGGCGCCATGAAAGCCCCCTGCAAACCGTTAGCGACCGCTATTAATAAAGCTGCCGTCGCCACCACCGTTTTACCGCTGCCGACCTCGCCCTGAAGGAGGCGGCACATGGGTATGGCTTTAGTTAAATCCGCCTTTATTTCCTGGAGAACCTTAGTCTGGGCGGACGTTAATGTAAACGGCAGTGACGATATAAATTGTGTTAATAATGATTCTTTTATATCGAAAGGTGTGCCCGGTTTACCTTGTTGCCAGTTGCGTTTTTTGTTCATCACGCCCAACTGTAAAAGGAAAAGCTCGTCGAAAGCCAGCCTAGTCCGCGCTTTATCCTTGGTTTCTTCGCTCTCCGGGTAATGCGCCTGGTTGATGGCTAAAGGTAAATCCAAAAGATTGAGTCTCTTTTTCAACTCTTCCGGCAGAAAATCGGTTAACTGCCCCGCCCATCGGTCGATGAATCCCTTCATAAGTCGTCTAACCTGCCGGGGATGCAAACCGCTGGTTAAGGGATAAAGCGGAACAAGCCGTGCCGTATGAACGAGGTCCTGCCCCTCCATCAACTCCCATTCCGGCGACATAAACACGTGACGTCCTTTATATAGGCTGACCTTACCGCTGATGATTACCCGGGCATTGGTGGGCAGCGACTTCACCAGGTAAGGCTGGTTGAACCAGACCACGCGTATATTGCCCGTTTCGTCGCCGACGATTGCCTCGGCGCTGCGGCGTCCACCGGGGCGGGTTTCATTTGCCTGCCAGACGTTAGCGATAATGGTTTGTTCTTCGCCCTCGGTAAGCTGGGAGATAGACTTAAGTTTACTGTAATCGAGATGGCGGTGGGGGAAGAAATAAAGTAAATCGCGCACTGTTTTTACGCCCAGCTTGCCAAATCGTGAGGCTAAGGTTGTACTGATGCCTTTGACTACTGTAATAGAAGCGTCGAGAGTAGTTTGACTAGAAGCTGGCGGGGATGCTTTTGGTGGGGCTTTTTTCTTTATCGGCGAGGGCGTTTGTTTTTTGGAGGGTAAAGGAACATTATCTTTACTCTCTAAATCTTCTAGAAACTTCAGAACATCCTGCGCCCAGGCAGTACGTTGTTCTGACGACATTGCGGTATAGCTCGTCTGGAAAAGCTTTTGAAAACGTCCCAATAGGCGTGGACTTTTCACCGCCTCAACTGCACTGGCAGACCAGTTTTGCAGAAACCTATCCAGTCCGCCGAAGACAGCGGTATCGTTATAATTACGTTGTCTTTCCAGGTCAAGTATTTTACGCAAAGATTCGGCGTTCATTTATAATGTATCCCTGCCACATTATAGACAAAAACCGGGGTGAAAAGCACGGGGAGGTGAGAGCAGATATCTATTTTTTATCGCCAATTACCGCGACTAAAAGCAAACCTGGACCGGTATGAGTGCCGATGACTGGTGTAGTGCGGGTCCTGAGGATACGTTCTTCCGGACATATCGTGCTGAGGCGTTTGGCGAGCAAATCGCCATCTTCCTGGCAGGCGGCATCTTCTACCGCTACCCCTTCGATGTTCTTATAACTTGCCACGAAATTATAAAGGGTGTCAATCGCTTTCGCGCGGGAGCGCGCCCTACCGGCAGGTTCTACCTTGCCGTCTTTTAACATGATGATAGGGTTAACTCTAAGCATCGACCCCAATAAAGCCTGTGCCCGCCCGATGCGTCCGCCCCGCTGCAAATATTCGAGGGTATTGAAAGCGGCGCGCATTTCAACCCGCGTAATATTATCTTCAAATATCTTAAGTAGTTCGTCCATCTTGGCGCCTTCTTTAGCCGCCTGCGCCACTTTGATAACGACGAACCCCTGCGCCATTACCGCCCAACCCGAGTCTATCACTTTAATACGACAATCACCCTCCACCAAGTCGGCGCTTTGCAGAGCCGCATTGTAAAAACCGCTAAGTTTTGAACTAAGCATAATCGCCAGTATCTCGTCTGTCTCTTCAGCGAGTTTGGCGTACGTCCGGGCAAATAAGTCCAGCGAGGGAACGGCGGTAGTCGGCATGACCTTGTTTTGTACCAGTCTTTTATAAAATTGGTCGTTAGTTATGTCGATACCGTCACGAAAGGTCTCTTCGCCAAAACGCACTAAAATGGGGATGGTAGTAATCTCCAGTTTCTTGAGTATCTCTGGAGGTATATCAGCAACACTATCGGTGACGATTTTGACTGGCATTATTTCTTTTCAGCTTCTAGAACGGTTAATGCCATGGCGTTAGGTCCGGAATATGTACCGATGACAGGACTGATTATCGAACGGTAGATACGCTCCTTGGGATAAATATCTCCAAGGCGGTTTACCAATAAATCGGCATTCTCAATGTCGGTAGTATGTTCGACTGCCAGTCCCTCTATATTACCCTTATGACTAGCAACGAAGTTATAGAGATAATCCAGCCCTGCCCGGATGGAGCGTACCCTCGTGAGTGGCGACATCTCGCCATCTTCAATAGTAAGTAATGGTTTTACGGATAACATTGAACCCAGAAATTCTTTAGCCTTACCAATACGCCCGCCTTTAGCGAGGTATTTAAGAGTATCAAAGTAGGCGATAAGGTGCGAACGAGTGGTAGCTTTACGCGCTATTTCTGCTGCTTTATCCAAATTTGCCCCGGCTTTAATGGCGTTAACGGCAGAGATGACAATCAGCCCTTCGCCCATAGCGACAGTTGTCGAGTCGATTATTTCAATACGGCATTTATTTTTTAAATAATCCTTAGCCTGCGTCGCCGATTGATATGTGCCGCTAAGTTTACTCGAAACAACGATGACCAAGATTTCGTCGGTCTCCTGCGCCAGCTTTGTATAAACCTCGGTAAAATCATTGGGGGTCGGTTGGGTTGTCGAAGGAAGTTTCGGTTCATTCATTAGACGGCGATAGAAATCTTCGCTGGTGATATCAACACGGTCACGGTACACTTCCTCTCCGAAACGCACATATAACGGCACTGTGGTGATGCCTAGTTGCGTCACCAGGTCACCGGTGATATCGCAGAGAGTATCGGTTACAACTTTCACTGTCATATCCGGGTACTGCCTTTCTATTCGATAGATATTATATAGTTATAATGCGGTTGATTGCCTTTAATTAATTCAACCTGTAGCTTTGGATACAGTTTCGTAATACCGGCGCTTACTTTTTCGGCTTCTGAAGGTTCAATTTCAGCTCCGTAGTAAATAGTCAGGACTTCAGCATCGTCCATGTTCAGCTTAGCCAGTATCATCTCAATAACATCAAGGTCGGTATCGCCGGCGGCTATTAGTTGGTCATCCAGCAAGCCAATAGGCTGCCTTCGTCTTATCTGTAGGCCGTTAATTCTAGTAGGACGCACCGAACGGGTAACCTCGATGGTCTTTACCGAGGAAAGGGCTTTTTCCATAATTTCAGCGTTGGTTTTAAAATCCGCCTCATAATCGAAAGCCAGGAGAGCCACTACACCCTGTGGAATTGTTTTGGTGGGTACTACCTTTATTTTCTTTTCGGTGAGTGATTGTACTTGATTGGCTGTGAGAATGATATTCTTGTTGTTGGGTAGAATGATGATATTATCTGAAGGCACTGACTGTACTGCCTGAAGTATATCTTTAGTGCTTGGATTCATCGTCTGACCGCCGCGAACAACGGCAACAGCGCCCAGACTGCTGAAAACCTCGATGAGACCTTGCCCTGAAGCTACGGCGATAACAGCAGTATCCGTGGTGGGCATTCTTTCCTTCTGCATCTCTAAGAAGTCCTGGTGCTGTTCATCCATGTTTCTGATGCTAACTTGATGCAGCGTACCCAGCTTTGTAGCGAAATGCACTATCTCACCGGGTTCGAGAGTATGAATATGGATACGGACGGCTGATTCGTCGCCAACGACGATAAGCGATTCGCCTTTCTTTTCCAGTTTTTTCCTGATGACCTCCGACTCCAGCTTTTCGCCTTTAATCATAAACTCCGTGCAGTAGCCGTAAGGTATCTCATCTACACCGATAGCTTGCGGTAGAGGAATCGGCAGCGGCATATCGCTGACAATGATTTGAGGTTTGCGTAGGCGCATTAATTCGGTCTCGCCCTTGAGAAAACGCAGTGCGCCCTCTAGAATAGTGTAAAGTCCTTGTCCACCGGCATCAACCACGCCAGCGTCCTTAAGCACTTTTAGCAAGCGAGGAGTTCTAGCTACCGATTCTCCGGCGGCATCAACCACAGCTTCCAGCAGGGCGATAACATCTTGCTCGCCGTTACCAGCCTGTTTTTTAGCCTCTTGGGCGGCATCTTTCATCACCGTGAGCATTGTGCCTTCAACCGGATTACTGACGCCTTTATAAGCAACGTCGGCCGATTTCAGTAAGGCATCAGCCAATTCGGGGGCGTTGAAAGATTCCTTGCCATCGAGCCCCTGCGCCATACCCCGCCATATTTGGGAGAGAATGACGCCGCTGTTGCCGCGAGCGCCCATGAGAGCACCCTTAGCCATCGCATGGGCAACGCCGGAGGCGCTATGGTCGGGGGCGCGGTAGGCTTCTTCCATGGTCGAACGCATGGTGAGCATCATATTGGTGCCCGTGTCTCCATCAGGCACGGGGAAAACGTTCAGCGCGTCAATATCCGCCGAACTCTTTTCTAGCCAGGTAGTAGCCGCGGAAAACATGTCTCGCAGCTGCTGCCCGGCGACAGTGCTTATTTTACTCATTTATCCACCATCCTTGTCAGATCATACCAGGTTTTATATTCCTACCAAGGACGTATTGCTTGCTAATCTCGTCGCATTATGTTACTATGTATTAGCGTATTTTGCAATACCCCATTGTTATTTCAAAGGAGAAACAGTCAATTGAAGTGTGATTTATGTGGTAAAATACCACTTTTTGGTCATAACGTTAGCCACTCTAAACGCCATACCAACCGGCGCTGGATAGCGAACATTCATCCTGCTACTGTCATGATTGACGGCAAGACGAAGCATCTCAACCTGTGCACACGGTGTCTGCGTAATCAGAATAAAACTAATGTTTAGACCCTCCTGATATTTGTTGAAATAAACGGACCCGACCTTAAACAGTCGGGTTTTTGTATTTATGCTAACTGGCGGCGTCGACTAATCCAGATACTGGCGACAAATCCGCCCACCAGGTAAATCAACATGCCAAAGGACGTCGAGGCGATAGTAGGCGACTTAAAAGCCTCCATCATACCGCCGAAACTAGCCATCCCGCCAAAGCTGGACATCATATCCTCAAGGCTGCCGTAAGGTAAAGCTATACTATCGCCGCCAGCGGACAACACAAACCAGTAAGGATTCCCGGTATACGCCAGGATACTCTCGATGATACCGCAGATCACCCAGATAAACAGCAGCGTCATGACCGTAGCCCCCATAGAGCCTTTGGATATGGCGCTGAATAAAAACGTCACTGATAGCACCGCCGCGGCGTAAAGCAGGCATAAACCGAAAGATTCCAGTGTTTCCAGCGGTACCTGATGATAAATAATTAGCAGGGAGATGGATATTATGATATAGGAAAAGGCAATCAGCAGCGCGATGGCGATAAAGCCCGCCAGGTATTTGCCGGTCCAGAGCAATACGCGCTTGATGGGGTTAACAAAGAGCAGGAAACCCGTTTTACTTTCGAATTCTCCAGCAATAGCGTCCCCGGCGAAGAACACTGCGCCGATAGCCGCCAGGCTCGGCCCCATTGTCAATATCCCGGCCATAACCTTAACACTGTCCGGGTATCCCGCCTTGTGTAATATCGGTATCAGAATAAGTATCAGCGCTTCTACTAAAAGCGCGATGCCCAGTATTACATATAGCCTCTTACGGCGGATATGTTTTAAAAATTCGTATTTAACAACTACGCCCAGTTTTTCAAGGTCACTCAATGTTGCCTCCTGTTAGCTTAAGATAAGCCATCTCGAGCGACTGATATTTCTGCTCGAGTTCTTTAATGCCTTCATAGGCGAGTAATTTACCATTGTTAATTATCGCTACTTTATCACAGATTAAAGCCACTTCGGATAGCTGGTGCGAGGCGAAGAAAACCGTTTTTTTCTTACCCGCATTGGTAATTATCTCGCGGAACTCCACCAACCCCCGGGGGTCAAGTCCCAGCCCAGGTTCGTCTAATATTAATATGGGCGGGTCATGTAAAAGCGTTTGGGCTAGAGCGAGTCGCTGCTTCATACCACGGGAGAACTTTTCTATTTTAACCTTACTCCAATTTTGTAATCCCACAAGCTCAATAACTTCCTTGATACGTTTGTTTAGCTTCTCCCCCTTCATACCGCGGAGTCTGCCAAAGTAGCTTAAATTATCTTCCGGCGTAAGATAGGAGTAAAACTCCGGCGTTTCGATAATCGCGCCAATACGGGCTAAAGCCTGCTCCGGCTGTGTCGTAACGTCAATGCCGTCAAGATATACTTTGCCAGAGGTGGGGAGTATCAAAGACGTCAATATCTTAAGCGTCGTGCTTTTACCGGCGCCATTGGGTCCCAGCAAGCCGACATTCGCCTTTTCCTCGACTCTTAAAGACAGATTATCCAGCGCCAGGAATTTGTTATAGTACTTAGTCAGGTTCTCAATAATTATCGCATCACTCATTTTTTACTCCGTTGGGAAAAACCGAATATGTGAAAGCTATTTTGTATCTAGGCTATCGTTAGATTATACAACAGAACGGCGTGCCGCAGCTAGTGCCTTCTTGACCTGATTCGGGGCTGTGCCACCGATGACGTCCCTGGCGGCTAGCGATTTTTCAATCGTAATAGAGTAAACATCCTTACTAAACAAAGGCGAGAACTTTTTATACTCCTTTATGTCAAGTTTGGCGAGGGTTTTACCCTTCTCCATGGCGTATTTTACTAGTTCGGCGACTATTTCATGGGCAGTGCGGAAGGCGACGCCCTTTTTCACCAGATAGTCCGCCACATCCGTCGCCAACACATAGCCGCGCTCTAAAGCTTTGCGGGTGTTTTCTTTATTGACCTTAATAGTCTTAACCATGCCCATAAAGACAGCTAGCGTGATTTGCAGGGCATCTACCGTGTCGAAAAAGCCCTCTTTATCCTCCTGCATATCGCGGTTATAAGCAAGGGGTAGTCCCTTCATTGTAGTGAGTAGCGCCATCAAGTTACCGTAGACGCGGCCTGTTTTACCGCGGGCAAGCTCGGCGACATCAGGATTCTTTTTCTGGGGCATGATGCTGCTGCCGGTGGCATAGGCATCGCTAATCTCGATAAAGCCAAATTCCGCTGACGACCATAAGACGATCTCCTCTGCCAGACGCGATAAATGCATCATACAGATGCTGGCGGCGGCTTCGTATTCTAAAACGAAGTCTCGGTCAGCTACGGCATCGATACTGTTTTGGCTTATCTTGCTAAAACCAAGTTCTTTCGCCAGAAATTCTCTATCAACCTTATAAGCGACACCCGCCAGCGCTCCACTGCCTAAAGGCATAACATCCACCCGCTTAAGACAGTCGTTAAAGCGCTCGTAATCACGCTGGAGCATCTCGAAGTAAGCTAAAAGATGGTGCGCCAGCAGTACCGGTTGTGCCACCTGTAAATGCGTATAACCGGGGATAACGACGTTTATATTAGCCTCCGCAACACCGAGGAGAACTATTCGAAACGCGCGGATAACCTTTAAAGTATCGTTAATCGCTTCCTTGGTAAACAGACGCATATCCAGAGCTACCTGGTCGTTGCGAGAGCGGGCGGTGTGGAGTTTACGCCCAACCTCCCCTATTTTCTCAATCAGGCGGGACTCAACAGCCATGTGGATGTCTTCCACCTCCGGCGCACATTTGAATTTGCCCTGTTCAAATTCCTTACGTATGGCTTCCAGTCCGCCGATGATGGTTTTAGCATCAGCCTGGGAGATAATAGCCTGTTTGGCGAGCATTTTCACATGGGCGATGCTGCCGGCGATATCCTGCTTATAAAGTCGCTGGTCGAAGGGCAACGAAGAGGTGTATTTCGCTGCCAGCTTATCGGCCGGCTTATGGAAACGACTTCTGATGTTGCTCATTTCTTTTTGTCCTTTTTCACATCCGGTCCCACGATACTTAAAGGTCCCTCTTTGTCCCCTAATAGCTGCACCTGCGCCTGGATTTTTACCGGTAAGCCCCAGAGGTGGATAAAGCCCTCCGCGGCTTTCTGGTTGAATTTATCCCCCTTATCATAGGTTGCCAAACTTAAATTGTAAAGTGACAACGGGGATTTGCGTCCGACCACAGTGACGTGACCTTTAAAGAGTTTAAGTCTTATTGTACCGGTAACATAACGCTGCGAACTTAAGATATAAGCCGAGAGGTCGCGGTTAAGCTGGCTATACCACAAGCCGTTATAGATAAGGTCGGCGCATTCTACCGCCACCTTTTGTTTAAAACGCAATTGGTCTTTGGACATCGTCATTTCTTCCAGCGCCTGATGCGCCTGAATCAGGACGACCGCCGCCGGCGCTTCGTAAATCTCACGCGACTTTATCCCGACCAGTCTATTTTCTATATGGTCGATTCTGCCAATGCCATGCTTGCCGGCTATATCATTCATCTTTTGAATTAAGGATATCCCATCCATTTTCTCGCCGTCGATTGATACCGGCACGCCCTTTTTAAACTCTATCTCTATATATTGCGGCTTATTGGGGGTCTTATCGGGATTTTTCGTCCAAGTATAAACGTCGTCGGGGGGTTCTGCCCAGGGGTCTTCTAGCTTGCCACACTCGATAGCTCTGCCCCACATACTCTCATCGATGGAATAAGGACTCTTTTTGGTAACGGGGACAGGTATACCATACTTCTGGGCATATTTAATCGTCTCCTCACGCGTCATGCGCCATTCGCGGGCAGGGGCGATTATCTTCATTTGTGGCGCCAAGGCATTGATGCCGACCTCGAATCTTACCTGGTCGTTGCCCTTGCCGGTGCAGCCATGTGCGATGGTGGTCGCGCCTTCAGCGATAGCCGTGTCAACCAATAGCTTAACCATAAGCGGTCGTGTCAGCGCGGTCGCTAGAGGGTAAACGCCTTCGTAAAGCGCATTAGCCTGCAAGGCAGGGAAGATGAAATATTTAACAAAAAGCTCCTTGCCGTCGATGACCAGCGCCTTGATAGCGCCGACCTTCAACGCTTTTTGTCGAATGGCTGAAAAATCCTTTTCATTGCCGACATCGATTGTCACGGCAATGACATCAACGTGATATTTTTCCTGCAGCCATTTAATAGCTACCGAGGTATCTACGCCACCACTATAAGCCAGAACTACTTTTTCCTTCACACCAATTCTCCCTTGACCAAAGGTCAATTTTTCTTCGGGAAATTATCTTCCAGAAATCCGATAATGCCGGAATTTATACTTTCATATGTCCAGGAATAATCATGCCCCGGCGCCCTAAACGATTTTAAAACATTACCCGCATTTTCTTCCGGTGATTCCATGCCAAACCAGCCTTTAAACGTCGACCATATCATGGCAGGCAAGTCGCCGTTGGTAAAAGCGTCAGGACCATAGCTGTTGCCATCAATCCTTAATGTCCTTGGCTGCGGTTCTGTTTTATACCAGAACGGACAGCCTGTCTGGATGCTATATACATTTGGATTATCCCGGTAGTTCATCATGGCTTGTTCCGTAATAACATCACCGGTGCTTTCCCCGGCAATGATATAATCAAGGTTAGGTAAATGCTCCATAAGAAATTCTAACCGTTTTTCTTCTCCTACAATCTTTTTAGTGTAACGGGTAGCCGCTTCAACAACCTCTTTAACGTTCCCCCAGATACCTTTATTAGTTCGGCTGTAGTTCAATACCAGCGGATGATGACCCAGCGATTCAAGTTCGGAGGTAATACCGTTAAGGATACTCTCCCACCCAGGGGTGTTGCTGATATAGTTCCACCCCATTCCCCCTGAATTAAAAAAGACAATAATATCCGCTTGGCTGGCAGCAATATAAGCGCCTACCAGTTCGTTCATCACTTTTTGATGTTTTTCCATATCATTACCGACCAAATCATGCGCTATTTTATCAGCGTCTTCTATAACCACTTGAGGCGCGGTAGAAAAATCTACATTAGTAAAAGTCGGTTCTTGAATTCCTATTTCATTAGCCATACCAATCCCTGAATTATAGATGATTATTAGGAAAAGCGAGAAAAGTATAACAGCCCCAACAATTATCCCATGAACCCCCAATTTCTTTACTTGGTTGAAGTGTATATTTTTCAGAGAAAATTTTGACAAGATTTATTTCACCATTCCAGATAACACTGTATCCAGTATATCAACGGCTTGATCGACCTCTTTATTGCCGACAATCAACGGCGGAATAAAACGAATAGCATTGACTTTTAGCTTATTCACTAGCAAACCTTTTTCGATGCAAGCCGTTACTATCGCTGGGCTAATATCTTTATTAAAATAGACTGCCACCAGCAAACCCCGCCCTCTTACCTCGGTGATGAAAGAGTACTTTTTCTTTATAACCTCCAGCTTTTCCATGAGGTACTTACCAACTTTTGCCGCATTGCCAGGAATATCATTATCGATAACATATTTCAGGGTAGCGTAAGCTGCCGCGCTGGTAAGCGGATTACCACCAAAGGTGGCATTATGCTCGCCTAGGGTTAGTACGGCGCATTTTTCTTTAGCCAGGAAGGCACCGATGGGCACACCTCCACCCAACCCCTTTGCCAGCGTCATCACGTCCGGCTCGATACCATAAAGTTGATAGCCGAACAATGTCCCGAGGCGTCCTATCCCTGTTTGGATTTCGTCCAGAATGAGCAGGATACCCTTCTGGTCACACCATTCTCTAACCTTTTTCAAATAGTCATCATCGGGGATATTGACACCCCCCTCCGCCTGTACCGGCTCCAGCATAACAGCGCAGGTCTTGGACGTGGTAGCCGCTTTAATTGCATTGATGTCGTTATTTTTTACATTGATAAAGCCAACCGCCAATGGTTTAAAAGGGTCCTGTATTTTGGGCTGTCCGGTAGCCGCCGTCATCGCCAGAGAGCGACCGTGAAAAGAATCGAAGGTCGTAATGACCTCGTAAGCCCCGTTTAGTTTTAGGGCGCCGTAGCGTCGCGCCAGTTTGACCGCGCCTTCGTTGGCTTCAAGTCCGCTATTGCAGATAAAGACTCTATCCAGACAGCTGTTTTTCACCAATAACTCCGCTAGCTGCAACATAGGTTTCGTATAGTACCAGAGCGAAGTCTGTATTAAGGTACTAGCCTGCTTTTTAATAGCTTTAACCAGCACCGGATGGCAATGTCCCAGGCAGTTGACCGCCAGCCCGTTAACGAAGTCCAGGTATTTTTTACCCTTATCGTCCCATACCCATACGCCTTTACCCTTGACGATCGTCACAGGGTCCCGAATGATGGTCTGCATATAATATTTTTTATCTATTTCCTGCCAATTAACCATTTTTACTTCTCCACCAGCGTCGTGCCGCCCTTACCACGTTCAATTTCTTTAAGTAAGGCGTGAGATTTTGTCCCATCTATTATACGGGCAAGCGAACCTGCTTTTAAAGCTTTAAGGCAGGCATTCACCTTCGGAATCATGCCCTCGGCAATCACGCCAGAAGTTATCATAGCTTCCGTTTCGGCTCTAGATACACGCGGCAGCGTCTTGCCGAATTTGTCCTTTATGCCGTCAACATCAGTTAAAAAAACAATTCTCTTCGCTTTTAGCGCTGCGGCGATTTCTCCGCCGATGGGGTCGCCGTTAACGTTGAGCACGCCCGGTTCTTCGCCAGCTCTTTCTAATGAGTAGAGACTTATCGGCGAGACGACCGGTATATAACCTGCTTTCAGAAGCGTTACTAAAACATCCGTATTCACCTTTTCTGCCGACCCCACATAGCCCAGCTCTTTATCTTTGATGCGGCTTTCAATAAGCGAGCCATCAACCCCGCTGATACCGACCGCCCGACCGCCGTATAGATTAATCGCCGCCGTTAATTCTTTGTTGACCAGCCCCGCCAGCACCGCCGTAGCTACCATCAGCGAGGGTAAATCGGTAACGCGCTCGCCATGTACGAACTTGGTAGCGATACCCTGGCGCTTAAGCCAGTCCGTTATCATGTTGCCGCCGCCGTGTACCACCACGAGGAGGTGTTTCTTTTTCTGGAGCGCCACGATATCCTCAATAGTGGTATCCCCACTACCGAAAGTCGAACCTCCTATTCTAATAACCGTAATGTTTTTCATCTGATTTACTCGCTACGTCGTATATTCGGCGTTAGTTTTAATGTATTCCTCGGTCATGTCACAGCCCCAGGCGGTAGCCTCGGCTTTGCCGAGGTGCAGATTTAAAGTGATATATATTTCCTTACCCTTCATATGATTAACTACTACTTTATCATCGAATGCTAAAGGCGTCCCATTTTTCACCACGCAGACATCGCCGATAGATAACTCCATTTTTTCTTCTTTTAAAGCCGCGCCGCTACGTCCCGCCGCCACTAGAACCCTCCCCCAGTTGGGGTCGGCGCCATAAACCGCCGTCTTTACCAGTGAGGAACTAATGATTGTTCTCGCGGCTAACCGCGCATCCCCTTCATTTTTTGCTCCGCTTACCTTAACTTCAATCAGCTTAGTCGCCCCTTCGCCATCGCGGACAGCTTCTCTCGCCAGGTAGATACATACCTTATTTAATGTCTGTTGAAAGACCTTAGCTTTATCACTACCTTGTTTAATAATTTTAACCCCCGCCTCCCCATTTGCCATGATAATGACCGTATCATTAGTGCTGTTATCACCATCAACGGATATCATGTTGAATGAGATATCCACGGCTTTCTTTAACGCCTGGCGTAAAAATACAGCGTCAACGGCGGCATCTGTTGTTAAAAAGCAGAGCATCGTCGCCATATCGGGGTGAATCATCCCCGCCCCTTTTAACATCCCCCCAATAGTAAAGCCATCGGCTTTTATCGCCACCTCCTTAGGCACCGTATCCGTCGTCATTATCGCCCGGGCGAGGTCGTGCCCTCCCTCAATTGTAAGAAAAATCTGCGGCATCGCCTTACGGATATTGTCCATCGGCAGCATCTTGCCGATAACGCCTGTACTAGCTACAAGCACATTTTCCTTTTTAATGCCTAGTTGCTTTGCCGTCAGCTCCGTCATCTCCAAAGCGTCCGTCATCCCTTGCTTGCCGGTGCAGGCGTTGGCATAGCCGCTGTTCATGACCACAGCATGGGCTTTGCCCTTGAACAGTCGCTCGCGACTTAATAATACCGGCGCCGCCTTCACTTTATTGGTGGTAAATACACCGGCTGCGGTGCAGATTTTGGGTGAGAACAATATGCCGAGGTCGAGACGCTTGCCGGGACTATACTTTATGCCAGCGCTAACCGCGCCAGCTATAAATCCTCCGGGCGAGGTGACCCCGCCGGAGGGTATAAAATCCGATTCCGTATCCATGCAATAAATATAGCATATCGAAGCTCGACAGGCAATGATTATGTAGCTATTTAGCTTCAAATAAGTGAGTGAACATTTAATTTTACAGATGGCACTGTTATAATGACAGCGAAAGAATTAACATACTACAATTTAGTATTCTTTTAAGTTTAGGAGGTTTACTTTGAAACTAAAAGACGAAATCAAGAAATACGCTATCGATTACCTGAACATGGATTACTGTGGTTTTACCAATGTCGAACGACTATCCGGCGCGCCGCAGGGTAATCGCCCGACGGATTTATTGCCAAGCGCTAAATCGGTAGTCGTTATGGCGGTCAAATTAAGTCTGGGAGCAGTGCAAACTATCTTCCGAGCCCATGAGGACGGCTTAAGGCACGCCATGTGCATCTACGGCTCTTATGGTTATTCGCTGTTCCCTAACTACTATCTTAAATACGCCGCCTATCAAATGGCGCGATTCCTGGAGAAGAAAGGATATATGTCCGCGCCTATGCCATCAGGTCCGGGCAGCGCCGGCGCTCCTCTATCCAACCGCCATACCGCGGTAGCCGCCGGCATTGGCACATTCGGCTGGCTGAGTATCGTGATGACACCGGACTACGGTCCCAGAATAAGAATCGTCAGTGTTATCACCCGGGCGGATATCGAGCCGGACCCCATGAAAAAAGAAATTGAGATGTGCGACCCGGTTAAATGCGGTATCTGCATCAGGGTCTGCCCTACTCAGGCTATCAGCCCCACCCGCTCCAAGACGGTTAAAATGGGCGACCGCGAGTTCACTTACGGCTGGGTGGACTTCCCCAAGTGTATGATTGGCACGCAGGGCTTGACGACGAAGACACTAGGCTTTAAAGACTTCGACTTCCCGGAGAATCCCACTACTCAGGATGTGCAAAAAGCTCTCGAGAACATGGACCCGCGGCAAAGGGGCGAGGTTATCGGCGGCGTGCCGGCTTACCACTGCGGCAAGTGTCTTGCCTATTGTCCGGTAGGACCCAAAGACTGGCTTAAAACGGTAAGCAACCTGAAGTTTTAATTAAAAGGCGCAATGTAGGAGATGTAAATAAAATGAAACTATCCGTAACGCAGATAGTTCTAGGTGTCCTTATCATCTTCGCTGCTTGCTACGTCACCTTCTGGATGCTGCGCGAAGCTTCAACCCAATATGAATTAGTTATGCCCCATTTCCCCGTTGATGTTACAAATATTAACGTTATTCAGAATAACGAGACACTATTCAATATCGCCGCGTATGGCTCTTTAGCTCTGCCAATTCTCGGCGTTCTGGTATTAGTTATCGGCACTATTCAATCTAACAAGTTGAATGCGCGCACATGGCAGTTAATAATGGTAAATATTACCGCCGGTATATTGGTTACTGCGCTTGCTTTTATAATATTTAGATATGGAAAACAGACTTTTTCTTTCACAGCAATAATCAAAGGCACTGATACACTAATAAGTATGAACGATTTATTGAAGAGTTCTCTCAGCATGCTTTTAACCACCGGTGCAACGCTTCTACTTGGGTTGGCAGTGGTGGGGGTGGGTATCGCCCAGTTGGTAAAATCAAGAAAAACACAAAGCGTATAATAAGGAGTACCATGGAAAAGAAAATAGTCTATTTTGAAAAAACCGGCGGCGAAGAAAATACTAAGCAAACCCTCGCTCTGGCTAAAGAACGCGCCGAGGCTTTAGGAATAAAGACGGTTGTTGTTGCTTCAACCGTGGGCGATACTGCCGTTAAAGCGGTCGATGTTTTTAAGGGTTATAAAGTAATCATCGTTACCCATGTTACCGGTATGCGGGAACCTAATACCCAGGAGTTCACCGAAGAGAACCGTAAAATCGTCGAGAAGAAGGGCGGCATTATTGTTACCGCCGCCCACGCTTTCGGCGCGATTGACCGCTCGCTCGGTGCTATCGGGGGACCCCCGATTCCCTCTAGCGCTGTCGGCGATATCATCGCCATGACACTGCGCAACTTCGGACAGGGGATGAAGGTCGTTTGCGAAATCGCCGCTATGGCTGCCGACGCCGGTTTGGTCCGCACCGACGAAGAAATAATCGCCATCGGGGGAACGGGGCGGGGTGCGGATACTGCCGTCGTTATCCAACCAAGCTACGTACACCGTTTTTTCAATCTTAGAGTGAAGGAAATTATCTGCAAACCCCGCATGTAAGGTAAATAATCTATGCATCATACTCTTAGGTTCTATTTCTTGAACCGTAAAGGCGTCTTACGATTTTACATGTTTTTCGGCGCCTGCACGCGGATACCTCTACTAGGTCGGTTAGTCAGGAAAGTAGCTAATACCTACGGGCGAAGCCAGCACCATGCCTACCTGCTAACGTTAACGGAAGCGGAGAATTTATTAGCTTTAGCGGGCGGTATTGCTGTCACGCCATGTACTTGCCGGACTACATACAAAAAGTGCCATCACCCGACGGATAACGAGATATTGCTCGCGCCGTCAAAACATATACTCATAGAAACCATGCCGCATGAGGCACAGGAGATTACCCATGAAAAAGCCAGCGAAATATTGCAGGATAGCCAGAAACGGGGACTGATTCTAACTATCTTGAAATGCCGCGGGGACTATTACGCGATATGCAGCTGCTGCTCCTGCTGTTGCGTGCCGCTACGACTCAGCAAACATTATGGCATCGGGGAAGCGCTGGTAAGGCATAAGGATATAGTCAAAGAGTTTCGGGAATACGTCGCGGCACACCGGGACGAAGACTAGCCGAGGAATTGAGTAACAAGGCGGGAGAAATTCTTTAGCTGTTCCCGATGGACATTATGGCCGCTTCGCTTAAACACCATTAGCTGGCAGTCCGGAATTTCCTTCGCGGCGCGGTAAGCCTGCTTCACCGGCACCACGGAGTCACGAGCGCCCCAAACCAACAGAGTGGGCACTTTTATTTTGGATAATTGTTTTTCCAAGACCAGTCTCTGGCGATGAAAATCGCTGATGCTTACGCCCACTTTCATGCTATCCGGTGTTAAGGGCAAGACATAATTCGCCAGATTCAGGTGGTTAATAAACCATTTGGCTAATTTAAAGCCCCAAATAAAAAGCGTGCCTAATAAACTGATAATAGTTGGTAGTGAAATCAACTTTAGCCAGAAAGCTATCTCATCACCCAGACACAGACTGCTGACTAAGACGAGCTTCTTAATGTGAGAAGGGATTTTTAACGCCAGGTTAAGCGCTATGCCCCCACCCAGCGAATGCCCCACTAAGTTGAATTTATTTAGTCCCAGGGTCTTGGCAAATTTCGCCACGAAGTCGGCTAGTTCAGGGATATAATATTTTCCTTTTAGCGGCTGGGTAAGACCATAACCGGGCAGGTCGGGCGCATAGACGGTATATTTCGTCGCCAGGTCGCCAATGTTGCGTTGCCAGCTGCGCGCATCACCGCCGCCGCCGTGAATGACGACCAGCGGGTCACCTTCGCCCGCAGTATAATAATGGACATCCAGTCCGTCTACTTTGATATTTTTACTCTGTACGCTAATCATTTAGTTTTTACTCTGTCCGATTAAATACTTGGTTCGTTTATCATTTTATCAAGATTAAGATACAACCATCTCTCAAAGTCGCTCTCGTATCTCACAAATTGCTAACAAAAAACTACCCTCATCATATATAACGCCGGAGGATAGTTTTTGTTATCCATCTTCCTATATATAATTGTATCAGTGCTCAATCGTGGGGGTGCAATAGTTCTAACCCGTACTTTTGGGTAAGGTTAACCCGTAATCAGTACCTCCTTATGTTTATATTGTAACTAATGAATTGTTAAGACGATGTTAAAAAAGTCACATTTTACGGAGAATATTAACGCTTAGTGGATATTAAAGTGGCCTTAAAATAGCGCGACAGGGTGCGGCATCGCCATGATACACGGGCAGCGGGAGGCAGATAAGCTCGTAATCGCCGGAAGGCACATCACCCAGAGCGCAGTCTTCCAGGATATAAACACCGGCATTGAGAAAGGTCGTGTGGGTTTTGGTGACGCTTGTTTCATCCTTAAAATTGCCGATGGTGATGAAGTCCAACCCAATGAGCCTAACGCCTTTAGCCACTAGATATTCCGCGGCATCATTATCGAAGTACACATAGTCTTCCAGGAATTTAGGACCTTCATAGCTGGCGGGTGAATTGCGTGTTTTAAAGAGCAGGCGTTCGCCCTTTTTAATATTATGCTTTTCCAGTTCTGATACTTTGATGCGTTGCTGGTCTTTAATCCCGATTACTCTTGCTGGGCCTACCGTGGCGTCCAACGGCATATCGGAAATAGTCGACCCGCCGGGGATAAAGTGCAGAGGAGCGTCGATGTGCGTGCCGGTATGGGATATTATTTCCAGCATCGTCATCGTCACCTTGGCTCCTAGATTCACGTCGCTGTAGCGATATATTTTAGGCGCCAGAGGGTCGATGGGTAGAATAATCATGCCCTGCTTGAGGGGCACCGAGATATCATACCAGCCTTTGGGTGATTTAACTGCCATAGTAAAACCTCCTTGAATCAATATTGACTTAAGGATAGAGTAAGGTGACAAAGTAAGTCAAGAAAAATTAGCCGGAGAGGAAATAGCTTTTTTATTCCTTTGTCTTGACCTTATATTCTCCCGGCATCTGACTCGTCGGCACTCCCGCCGCGATAGCCTTAGCCCAGGTGGCGGCTCTTTCCAGTTCCCCTTCAAGTAAGGGTCCTTTGGCTTTTTTGACGAAAAATCCCTGTGGTTGGGCGGTGCAATTCCCACGTTTTGCTTTAATGGCACCCTCGATGCGGGGGGCAGCGTAACCGAAGATTTTAGACCATCCCTTGAGGCGGGTATCAAAAGCGGCAAAACGCTTACCGCTCAACATTTCCGGTGTTAAACCATGAATAAAGGATAGTATTGCCGGGGTTGGCCTGCCGCCCTGTGTCGGAGAACCGATAACAATATAGGTATAGTCGGCGATATCGGTGGGTTTTGCCTGCCCGACGACTACTGCTTTAGACTCTTTCCCTAACGCCGAGGCTATGGCTTGAGCGATTTTTTCTGTGTTGCCGTAAAGGGAATCGTAAATAACTAATGCTTTCATGTTAACGCCTCCCGCTTGATATTCAGTTTAAGTTTACTCTGGCGCAGAGCAAGTATCAAGAGTAGTTAACGCAGATTTGGTAGGTATTATAAGCAAAAAAGACGGGAGAGGTTATTATAATAGACAATTGTCAATTAAGTGCACTTTCTATCGACTATTGACAAATGGGAGTATAATATAATTGTCAAAAATGATATATGAGGCATGATCACAAGAAAACATTTATTTTTTAAAAACAATTTGTTGTGATAAAATATATATCACCAAAACACGAGTGCCTATATTATGAGGAGACCATTATGAAGAAACTAGAAAAAGATGAAAAAGAAATACTAATGACCCTTTCTCAAAAAGGGGCGTTAACTCCTTTAGAAATTTCAGTAGAACATCTTATGATGCCCAAGGATGTAATGAAGAAAATAAATATTTTATTAGAGCATGGGCTAATAATTAGAAAAGGCTCCGGTTCTGGTAATGAAATAATCGCCTTAAACGAAAAAGGTAAACAAACTCTTTCGAAGGGAGATCTGGAGATATAAAACAAGTCTTCGTCTATAAGTGAAAAAGGAGGACATCATGGATACATGGCTTCCCTATCTCATTGCCGCCTTTTTAGGATTCGCTGTTGGAGCGACGGAAGTAGTTGCTACTTTTTCTGAAAACCCTCGAGACGCTTTTCGTACCGGGTGGGGCTGGGTTCTTATTTTTTTCAATATGATTATGACTGCTGGTGTTTATGCTATTTTCTCTTATTATGCTAATGACATCAATAAATTAATTCTTGCAACCACAGTCGGACTTGGACTCCCAACGCTGATTAGAACGAATTTTACTGTAGCTAAACAATTTCAAGGCCAGGATTTAAACATAAATGCCGGCTGGCTTTATGATAGATTTTTGAGCTGGTTCAAATTTGAAATTGATATTGATTTAGTGAATATTAGAGGTAAGATTATTTCGGATTTAATTAACCAACAGAACGTGGCTACACTAAAAGAAACAGCAAATACCGTGCTTCAAGAACGTTCTCTCATAAATAAAGACGATATCTCAAAACAACAAGCATATATTGATCAGCTAGTAAGTAGTAAAATGTCTGATAGGACAAAACAAGTAGCTTTAGCTACATTCATATATAAAACTGGCGGGAGAGACTATGTTAAAAATTTAGTCTATCAAAAATGGCCGTTTGGTCTTTTTAGAAAACAACCTATAAATAACTAACACAAACCAAAACAATAACAGATTACATATTTTATATTATAACCAGTACAATACTTATTATTCTAAATTTCCTAGATTCTTCTATTACTTCGTGTGCGTCCCAAAAGCGCCCGGACCTCTGGCAAACTCATCCGGGTATTTGAAGTTAAGTTTTACTAATGCCACCATCTGGTGTCCCAGTTTATTCAATTCTTGCAGACACTTGGGCATCTTCTTAAGGTCGTCTGGGCCCATCAGGTAGGCGGAGACCTGGTTGGCGGGCAGCATACGCCGCTGGATAATGTAATAGCTAAAGTCCTTAAGCGCACTCACCATGCCGAGGCTACCGCAGGAAGCCACAACGCCGCAGACCTTATTATTCAGGTTGGGTCCGGGCTGGTTAAGAGAAATAGTGCGGTCGATGACGGCTTTAGCTTGGGCAGTCATGCCCCAGAAATATATCGGCGTGCCGAAGATAATGCCGTCGGCGGCAATCATTTTATCCTGTAATATCGCAACGTCGTCCTTAATGTGGCACTTGCCGGTCTTGGTGCAATCCCAGCAGCCGTCGCAGGGCTGGATATTCTTACCGGCGACGCTATAAAGTTCAACCTCCGCGCCGTCTTTTTTAGCAGCGGCTAGAGCCTCTTTAAGCATTGCGACGGTATTACCGTTCTTACGCGGACTGAAAGATATACCTAAGATTTTCATGTTGATGCATCTTAAGTTTATTAAAACCTTAATTATCGTACTCACCCGGGGTATCGGGTAGTCCGCATTCGCCGTCCTTGCATTCCGCGCCAGCGGGTTTAGCCCGCCATTTATCCACCGGGGCGCTGCCGGAATATCCATAGTCGGCGCATTTCCATAACGGGCTGGTCTCGCCGCCAACGACGATGATATTGATATTCTCGGGGATATGATAAGGGGCAATCAGCGCGTCATCCGGTAACTTCTTCCAGGAAGCGAAAGGCTCGACGCCTTTATACGCTTCCGAAGCAACCAGCATGTCGATATAGTCGGTCTTCCAGAACTGGCCGTTCTTCATCTTGATGTTCTTGGATAGATGCTTGCAGAAATCCATCTTGGTCGCAAAGCCCTCGTTCTCCTTAAGATTCTGGGCAACCATCGGGTCCATGATAATCGTCGCCGCGGAATTCGTCGGGGGCATGACCGATAATTCGATATTCAGCTCTTCCGTTAACGACCGATTAGATGCCGCGCCGGTGCTGTTCACGAAGGTCCAGCCCCTAAAGATACTGACCACGCTCTCTTCCGCCTTAAAGCCTTTGGTCACATGGAAAGGCTCCCAAGGGCTTCGCTCCTCATTTTCAGCGCAGCACATATTATTATAGGTATGGTTGTTCCCCTGCGAACTCCAGAGGGTCTGCCGCGGTTTGGCGTAGCCATGAGCGATACTCATTAACGTCCACACCCTGCCGATGACGGAGTTTGCCTGATTTACCGCACTGAAAGCGCCGATGCCGCTGTTCATACCGATTTCCTTACGAATGGGTCCATTCACTAGAACCATTGCTTCAAAAGGCGTCGTCGAAGGCATGAGAGCCGACTGCCCGGTAGCCGCCAGCGCTAATATCACCGGGAAAAACTCCTGTTTGGCGCCCGCCATCACGGCGATAACGGCAATGTTCCGAACGGTATAATTAACCATTTCACGCGTATCGAATTTGAATGAGTTGGCAACCACATCATCCGGCGAGGCACTGGTGCCGGTAAGCATCTTCTTCACACGCTCCTCGGTGGGGAGGATAACCGGCAAGCCGTCCGTCCAGCCTTTTTCGTAGAACAGACGCTGCAGATTATCTTCCGTATCCGCTTTCAGGAATGTTTCGACAAGGCTGGTCTTAACGGCAACAGGCGCATCTCCCGCCATTTTGGTTTCTTTTACCGGTTTGGTTAAGACGTCAATTATTTCGTCGATAACCGGCTTACCGGTAGCCGGGTCATTACCGACGATGTACCTATCCAGAGCTTCCGGAGATAGACCGATGACCGGATGCGGCGTATAAATAAAAGGTATGGTTTGCTTGGTGGATTTCAAGTTTTCGTCCGCCACGCTTTTGAACTGATATGTTGAGACAGGGGCAACGGGGATACTATAATTTCCCTCTAATTTCCTGCTACCAGCGGCAACGCCGCTAACACAGCCTGGTCAGCCAGCCACGCCAAGGACAACAGCGTTACCCTTGACCTTAACCTCTTCCCAGAGTTCATCATTATCGTCCATGAATACATTGCCCGGTTTCCGCTTGCGGATGGTGGTCACGGACGGCATATTTTCTTTGAACCATTTCTGTAATTGCAACATAAATTGGTAGCTACCGCCAAAACCAGTGTCCACCAGATACACGGTTTTCTTTTCTAGTGTATCCAGTCGTTTTGCCATCGCATTAGAAGGCGGCGGAGGCATTGGTGGCATACTCGGCGGAGGACCACTCCTGCCAGGTGGAGGCCCACCCGGACCCTGCGGACGTCTGCCCATTGCCGCCGGATTTGCGCCCATCGGTGGAAATCCACCCACGCTTACCTGTACGCCTGCTTCAGGACTCATTACGTTATCAAGCAACTGAATTGTCATGACATTCCTCCATACAATCGTTAGTTTTTAGCGATATTTTTAATTAAATACTCCCTTGGCTTTGTGGTCCTTGACCCAGGTTAAATCCTCTTTGGCTTGACCCCAGCCGGCTTCTTCGGCGCCTTCCATCATAGGATTAGGATGGTTCTTCCTTTCTTCCATCATCTTTTTGTTCGCTTCTTCCTGCCGTTTCATGCCTTCAGGAGTCGTATAATTCACCATCCGCTCAACCATGTTCCTCATGAATTTTTCCGGCTCAGGGAACGGAATGACGTAAAGCACATCATTCTCAATCCCCTTTTTAAAGATATTAGCCAGCTCCACGGGGTCGATGCCGAAAGAATAATGGTGACGCATAAATGCGATGGTTGTTTCATTAGTATTATAACCGGTGCTCGCCAGTTTCTTGGGTCGGGTATATGACGATTCACCGATATTAGTTTTAATCCCGCCCGGACATAGGCAGGATACGCCGATGCCATAAGGCTTAAGCGCCTGGTAATAGCTCTCCATTAGGTTAATCACCGCCGCCTTAGCCGCGGAATACGGGGCGCATCTGGAGGCTCCCGACAAACCGCCCATGGAGGCAACGGTGCAAATATGACCGCCTTTACCCGCTTTAATCATTCTCGGGACGAAGGTCACCATGCCGTTAATGACGCCGCTAAGACAAACACCTACCACAAAATCATAATCTTCAAAAGTGGAGGCTTCGGCAGGCCCGAAAGCGTTGACGCCTGCGGTATTAAATAATAACTGCGGCGGCGAGCCAAACACTTTTTCCACTTCATCAGCCGCTTTGGCATAAGCCTTGCGGTCGGTAATATCCAACTTTATGAAATGAACCTGTGCCTTTTTATCTTTAAAATAAGCTTTTGCTTCATCCAGATGGTCCTGGCGGATATCGGCAATGACAATCTTACAGCCTGCTTCGGAAAATACCTTTGCTTGCCCGAAGCCAGCCCCGGAAGCACCGCCAGTAATAAACGCCACTTTACCCGCAAAATCTTTCATAACAACCTCCGATATATTGTTATATAGCGTAATACAAATAGTAACATTTTGCAACTATTTTTTAGTCATTCCTACGAAAGTAAGAATACAGTTTACCGATTACTCCTTACTTTCTGGATTCCCGATCAGGTCGAGAATGACAAGTGTTTATTCCCCCGCCTTTTTCTTCAGCTCGTAAAGTTTGTTCAATGCTTCCAGGGGCGTCAGGGAATTGATATCGATGCCGTCCAAGGCTTTTTCCAGTTCTGATTTCTCTCCGAAAAGTAGTTCTTGGATAGCTGGTTCTTTAGTTTTCTTGGATGGTTTCGCTTGCTTGCCGTTGCTCTCCAGCTCATCCAAGACCTCACGAGCGCGGTGGAGTACTGCTTTAGGCAGGCCCGCTAGCTGTGCCACGTGTATGCCGTAGCTTTTATCTACCCCGCCTGGGACGATTTTATGTAAAAAGATGACTTTACCCGCCTCTTCGATGACAGCGACGTTAAAGTTTTTCACGCGGGGGAGGTAAGCAGCTAGGGAGACCATCTCATGATAGTGAGTGGCAAAAACTGTCCTCGCGCCGAGACCTTTATAGTTATGAATATATTCCGCTACGGCGCGGGCGATAGAGAGTCCATCATAAGTGCTGGTGCCGCGCCCTATCTCGTCGAGGATGAGGAGGGAGCGGGAAGTGGCGTTATTTAAGATATTGGCGGTTTCTACCATTTCCACCATGAAGGTAGACTGCCCGGCAGCAAGGTCATCTCGGGCGCCGATACGCGTAAAAATGCGGTCGACAATGCCGATACGGGCAGCCGATGCCGCAGGAACAAAGCTGCCTATTTGCGCCAGCAGAACGATTAACGCGACCTGTCTTAAGTAGGTGGACTTGCCGGACATATTGGGCCCGGTGAGGACGATTAGCTGGGAATCGTCATTAGAGAGATAAATATCATTGGGAACGTAAGCGCCACTATCTAGGCTTCTTTCCACAACAGGATGGCGTCCTTCCTTAATATTAATAACGTTTCCATCGTCCAAAGAGGGTCGGACGTAATGATTGTGTACCGCAACCTCGGCCAAAGAAGAGAAAACGTCCAGATGGGCCAGCGCGCTGCCCAGAGCCAGGATTTTATCGCTTTCGGCGGCGACCTGTTTACATACACGATGGTATAAATCCGTCTCCATCTGTTCGATGCGGTCGCGGGCGTTGAGAATCATAGACTCGTACTCTTTAAGTTCCGGCGTGAAGAACCGCTCGCCGTTAACGAGGGTCTGCTTGCGGATGAAGTCCGCCGGCACCTGCTTGAGGTTGGCATTGGAGACCTCGATATAATAGCCAAAAACATTATTGAAGCCTACCTTTAAATTCTTAATACCAGTACGCTCACGTTCCTTAAGTTCCAAACCAGCGAGGTACTTTTTAGCGTTGCCTGAGACCTCAAGCAGATTATCCAACTCCTCGGAAAAACCGCGCTTAATTACCCCACCCTCCCCTAAACTTGAGGACGGCTCATCGACAATAGCTTTGGAGATTAAGTCGATGGGTTTAGGACAGGGCTTAAGCTCTTCTTTCAGCCAGTTGATGGCACCATCACCGGCAACGATTAACTCCTCAAGTTTGGGGATGGATTCCAGGCTGCGGCGGAGTGTAATCAGCTCGCGTGGGATAGCGATTTCGCTGCGGACGCGGTTAATCAAACGCTCTAAATCGGCGATGTTTTTCAGGATATCGATAATCTGGCGCCGCTCTAACGTCTTTGCCACAAACCAGTCGATAGCATCTAGCCTTTTATTCAGTGCCGCTACATCCAGCAGGGGCTGGCCTAGCCACTTTCTTAAGAGGCGTCCACCCATCGGGGTTTTGGTGGCATCAATGACTGAAAGCAAAGACCCCTCTAAAGCCCTCGACCGCGCGCCCTGGAAAATTTCAAGATTACGCTGAGTCTGCTCGTCAAGCGCCATAAAACTGTCCGTAGTATAGGTAGTTAGGCGCGTAAGTTGTCCCTTAACCGTTTTTTGCGTCTCGCCGATGTAGTAAACAATAGCGCCAGCCGCCCGGATGGCTAAAGGCAGGTTAGCGCAGCCGTAGCCCTCCAGCGTCGCCACACAGAAGTGGTCGAGCAGGGCTTGGCGGGCAACCTCAACGTCGAAGCGGTAACTATCAAGTCGGGTGATATTACCGTCCAATCCCAAGACATCAATATCCGCCTTATCGGCGGCGATAATCTCGGAAGGGTTAAGACGCTCAAGCTCGGTTTTCGCCCGACCTAAAGGCAGCTGCGTCACAGCGAACTCGCTGGTAGTGATGTCCACAAAGGCAAGTCCCACCTCCCCTTCACCCACCGCCACGCTGACGAGGTAGTTATTGGTCTTACTGTTTAAAAGGCTCGGTTCGACGACGGTGCCGGGCGTGACCAGCCTTACGACGTCCCGCTCGACCAGTCCTTTCGTCTCGCCGGGCTTGGTCAATTGCTCGCAGATAGCCACCTTATAACCGCGGTTGATAAGCTTAGCCAGGTAGCCATCCAAAGCGTGGTAAGGGATGCCGGCGAGGGGAATCTTGTTGCCCTTCCCCATCTCGCGCGAGGTGAGGACTATCTCCAGCTCTTTAGAGGCGATGCGCGCGTCCTCGTCGAAGGTCTCGTAAAAATCCCCCAGGCGAAACAGCACGATAGCGTGCGGGTACTGTTTTTTAATGCGGAGGTACTGGCGGCGGATGGGGGTAACATCATCTTTCATTGCAAGGATATTTTACTTTAAGGGCGAAAGAAGGGCAAGGTGAAGACAAAATTATAAAGATATATTGAGTAATAAGTTGATTGTGTATATTATATAATCTCTATGCATACTATATTTATATTTTTGAGGTGTCTATATGAATATGTGGATTGAAATGTCAAGAAATTCACAACGTGCTAGAGATGAATGGGGTTTAACTAAAAGTGTCTGGGCTCCATCAAAAACAAAGAAAAATACTGGTTGGGTGTATTGGGACAACGTCTTAAAAGTTAAGCAAGGAGATATAATATTTCATTTATTTGGCCAAACACACAGCGCTAAAATAATAGGTTATTCAATTGCTGATTCAGATGGATTTATAACACAAGAATATCCCCCAAAGCGACTTGACTCAAGTTACTCGGGACCATTTTTTAGAGCATTATTAAAAGACTTTATCCCTTTTAGAGATTATATTTCTATTGATCACATATTTAACGAATATTCCGTTGAACTACGAAAATATTATGAGAATAACAAACTCAAATTATTTTCTCAACGGGAACACTTATTTTTTGTTTTTCAAAGTGGCAAGCTCCAGTGTCTAAATGGTGCGTACTTCTCACAAATAAGTGAAAATCTAGCAAATTTGATTTTTGGACCAGATTTTTCGGGAGAATATACTATCTCTAGGCCTACTGCAATAACAGTTAATACTGGAGAACAAATTTCAAATATAAAGTCTAGAATTGGTCAATATTTATTTTCTCAAAATACAAAAGCTAATTATAGGTATAATTGTTGTTTTCCAGGATGTAATGTTAACGACAGTGAATTCCTTATTGGTGCGCATATTGCCAGATGGGTAGATCATCCAGAATTTCGTGGAGATATTTCTAATGGCCTTTGTTTTTGCCTTTTTCATGATAAAGCGTTTGAGATTGGACTATTTACTATAGAAAATACATATCGAGTAAAAATTAATAAAAAGAAATGCCAAAGAAACAGCTGGGCTCAAGTTAACTTAACACCATATGACAGTTATCAAATAAAACTTGGCAATATAAAACCATCATTGGAAGCATTAAAGATACATAGTGTTCGTGTTCAATATATATACCAATAAATAAGTTAATCCCCCTCCATATTGCCTTCCAAGGAGAGGAGGACACAGGGGTGTTAGACCTCTCTCCCTAACCCTCTCTCCGCTGGCAGAGAGAGGGGATTAACGGTTTAAAAATTGTCTCCCTCTTTGTCAACGGAGAGGGAGACTAAAGAGGGAGAGGTCAGGATACCCTTCAATTGACTCAATATGGTATGATTAACTGATAGTAATATGAAAATAAGTATCGTCGTACCCGCTCGGAACGAGGAGAAATACCTTGGCGCTTGCTTGAAGTCGCTCAAGGACCAGACCTACCAGGGCGAATATGAAATAGTCGTCGTGGATAACTGCAGCACCGATAAAACGGCCTCAATCGCCCGCAGTTTTGGCGTCAGGGTCGTCAAAGCCGATAAAGAAAAGAACGTCTATTACGCCCGTCAGGTAGGCGCCGACGCCACCGATGGCGATATCATCGTTCAGGCGGACGGCGATACGCTTTACCCCCGCCGCTGGTTGGAAAAAATCGCCGCCAAGTTTAAAGCTCATCCGGAAGCCGTAGCTCTTTCCGGTCGGTTTTTATATCGCGAGAAATTCACCTGGGCATGGGTGGAAATTCCTATACGCAACATTTTAAATAAGATTTCTACCGCCTTATTCGGCAGGCCTTTCCTCGTCTGCGGCGCTACTTTTGCCTTCCGCCGGGAGGCGTTTAAAAAGGTGGGGGGTTATAAACATATCCCCTATTCCGCCGACCAGCACGGCATCACTACTAAATTCCGCGAGCTGGGAAAAATCCTTTATGACAGCAATATTTACGTGCTTACCTCCACGCGAAGCGTCAGCGACGGCTGGTTTATCCTGCTCATGGCTCTCGTGGGCAATCTGGCGCGTCTGATGGTAGATTTCAGTATAAACCTGATATCCACCAAGCCAAAAGCCCCGGTAATGAGTATGACCAAGCGTTTAGCCATTGGCTTATCCGCCATGCTGGCATTCTTCGTCGGTTTTTGTTGCTACGGTTACTTCTCGCCAATCTCGCCGGTCTTCGGCAAGGTATATTATCAAGGCAACACCTCGGATAAAGTGGTCGCCCTCACCTTCGATGACGGCCCGAATGGACAATACACGACGCAAATCCTGGATATTCTTGATAAATATAATATCGACGCGACCTTCTTCTGTATCGGTGAGAACGTTAAACTTTATCCCGATATCGCCAAGCGGATTATCGCCGAAGGCAGTGTCATCGGCAACCATTCAAATACGCATGACGCCAACCACGCTTTGAGCACCTACGGCGAACGCGACCTTGAAGCCGCCGAGGAGATAATTCTTGATATTACCGGAGTATCGTGTCACCTTTACCGTCCACCGCACGGCAAGAAGACGCCCTGGGAGCTCGACTGCCTCAAGAAAAACGAGTTAATCGAGATAACCTGGAGCGTTTCCATCAACGACCAGGTAGGACCGGATGCCGTAAATAATTTCGTTAATAAAATCATCAGCAAAACCCGCGCGGGGAGTATAATTCTTTTACATGACGGCTACGGAACCGAACATGATAATCAACACGCCGATAAAAGCTTGACTGTTCAGGCGCTACCATTACTTATCGACCAACTCTTGGCTAAAGGTTACCGCTTCGTCACCGTCCCAGTACTGCTTGATGTCCCGGCCTACAATGAGACCGATTAATGGATTGGCTACAAAGTTTTCTGCAAAGTATCGTTGATTTTACCGCCACTCTCGACCCCCGAATGGCTCTCCTGTTATTAGTCATTTGCTGTATTGGCGAAGCTGGTTTAACCATTCCCCTGCTGTTAGAATTCCTCTGGCTGAATGTGGGCATTAACCTCGGCAACGGGCAATTATCCTTCTGGCACATGCTGGGACTCTGGTGCTCCGCCCAGGTTGGACGGCAAATCGGCGCGGTGGTACTCTACCGTGTCGGGCGCTTTGGCATGCCGGCGCTAACAGCGTTTTACCATAAGATACACCTGGACCGCCTTTTTGATAAATTGATGTCTAAAGCCGGTGGGGTGAAGAACATCAACCTCACTTCACCTTTTTCCGTCGCCCTTGCCAGGCTGGTGGGCATGAGAATTCCCATGACGCTGGTGCTGGCGATGAAAAAGAAACCGTGGATGCTGGCAGCAGGCGTGGCGATTTCCAGCGTGATTTTCGATGGCTTATATATCTTTATCGGCGCGGTCTTCGGGATGACTATCGAGGATATTAAACACTTCAATCCTATTTACACAGTGGGAATTACACTAAGCATTTTGGCGGTTATTTACCTAGTGACTTTCCTCTTAAAGTTCGTTATCAAACGCCGGCGGCAAGCCCTGCCATCGAACAACGATGAAGAATAAAACTACTTAACCTTTAAAATCTTCCGGTATGAGCGAGTGCATCACGGCGTCGCGGTCTTCATCACGCATATGTAGCCGATTTCTTAAAATGCCCTCACGCTGCGCACCACTCTTAGCCGCCGCCCGTAAGCTTCGTTCATTACCAACCGCTACGACAATCTCGATGCGTTTTAATTTAAGCACATCGAAGCCCCATTTTGCTAACAATCTGGTTGCCGCCGGAGCCACTCCCTGCCCCATCCTCTTTGTTCTCACCCAGTAGCCAAGGTTAGCATACTGATGCATCCTATTAATCTCATTCAGTCCACACCCGCCGATTAGCGTCTCGTCTTTAGCATCGAAAATACCGAACTCATAGTTGACGCCCTTTTTCCAGTCAGACGGACGCTTTTTTAACCAGTCCTTGCTTTCTTTGATGGAATAATTTTCATGGGCAAAGGGCAGCCAGGGACTTATCTCTTTAATAGATTCACGTATCGCTTGATAGACGCTCTTCGCGTCACTCATGCGTAATAGTCGCAGGAGAATCTTACCGTCGGTCAACTCTGTTTTCTTACGGTTTGGTTTTATATTATTCATATTGATACATAGTATAGGTAATGCTTTAGGATGTCAACGTGAAGAAGAAGCCATTATTCAACCTTGAATTATCCACCGTTTTAATGCTAAAGTTTAAGTAATAATGAACCTGACCATCGACGGCAAGCAAGTTGAAGCTGATAACGGCGTCACCGTGCTTCAGGCAGCACAAAGTGCCGGTATATACATCCCCACCCTCTGCTACCACCCCGATTTACAACCTTACGGCGGCTGCCGTCTTTGCATCGTAGAGATTGAAAATATGCGCGGCTTGCCGACAGCCTGCACCACACCGGCGACAGACGGCATGAAAGTAACGACCAAATCGCCGCAGCTACAGGAGTTAAGGCGAGCGTTTTTAGAGCTAATCCTGACCGAACATCCTAATGCCTGTCTCACCTGTCACCGCCGAAATCGCTGTAAACCGAATGATATTTGCCTTCGCGAAGTAGCGGTTACCGAGCGATGCGTAAGCTGCCCGAACAACCATCAATGCGAACTCCAGGATTTGGTGGACTATATTGGTATCGGTGAAGAACTGACGCTGCCGTATCAATATAAGAATTTACCCGTCGATTTTACGCAGGAGCCACTCATCCAACGCGACTATAATTTATGCATCCTCTGCGGACGCTGTGTGCAGATGTGCCAGGATGTGCGGGGCATCGGGGCTATCGGTTTTTCCCAACACAGCCATGAAACTCTAGTCGGCACACCTTTTAACAAACCTTTACAGGATTCGAGCTGCCGTTTCTGCGGCGCTTGCGTCGAGGTCTGCCCCACCGGCGCATTGATGGATAGCGAGGCAGCCTTCAAACCGGATAAAGACTGGCAAGAAGTAGCCGTGCCCTGCCAGCATGCCTGCCCGGCGGGGATTAATGTTCCACTCTATGTTTATCTCGCTGGCGAAGGAAAGTATCAGGATTCTCTAGCTATTGTCAGAGAAAAAGTGCCCTTCCCGGCAACGCTGGGACGTGTTTGTGTGCATCCCTGTGAAGAAGCCTGCCGTCGCAGCGCTTTGAACTCCCCCATTTCCATTAAATTTTTAAAGCGTTTCGTCGCCGACCGCGATGAAGGACTCTGGAAAAATTACTCCACCAAGCTGCCCCCCACCGGCAAGAAAGTCGCTATCGTGGGGTCGGGTCCGGCGGGGCTAACTGCAGGTTATTATCTCGCCAAAGCCGGGCATAGCGTGATGGTTTTCGAACAGCTACCTAAAGCCGGCGGTATGATGCGCGTAGGCATTCCAGATTATCGCCTGCCGCCCGAAGTGCTTGATAAAGAAATTGATATTATTAAAGAAGCTGGGGTTGAAATAATCCTTGATATTAAAGTAGAGTCCGTCGACAGCTTATTCGACCAGGGCTATAATGCCGTATTCCTAGCGACGGGGGCGCATCATGGACAGAATCTCGGCGTCGAGGGGGAAACTCTGCCCGGCATTTATGACGGCGCTTCCTTCTTAAGAGATGTTAACCTGGGAAAAAAGGTAACCATAGGTAAAAGGGTGGCGGTCATCGGGGGAGGCAACACCGCTATTGATAGCGCCAGAGTAGCTCTAAGACTGGGCGCTGAAGACGTGCATATCATCTACCGCAGGACACAGACTGAAATGCCTGCTAGCCAGGAAGAGGTTGAAGCAGCACTGGAAGAAGGCATCAAAATAGATATCCTGCGGGGATACACGAAAGTCTGCCAAAAAGGAAATTGCTCCTTCCTTACCTGTAATTGCATGAAACTCGGCGAGCTTGACGCTAGCGGACGGCGGCGACCCGTGCCCATCAAGGGCAGCGAATATGACGTTGAATACGACACGATTATCGGCGCTATCGGGCAAGTACCGGAAATACCCGCCGACTTTAAAGTTAAGACCTCCCGCGGTAATACAATAATGGTTAATCCCGATACACTGGCGACCAGTCGTAAGGGAGTTTGGGCTGGCGGCGACGCCGCAACCGGTCCCGCCAATGTTATCAGGGCGATTGCGGCGGGCCGGACGGCGGCAAGCTCCATAGATAAATACCTCGGCGGCAGCGGCAATATCGACGAGATATTAACTAAAGAAAGAAAGATAGGCATGTGCGCCGGTCTTACCGCTGAAAACTTCCCTGAACAAGCCCGCGTCAAAATGCCCCACTTGCTCGTGGAACAGGTTGTTTCTAACTTTACTGAAGTGGAGACCGGACTAAACGAAGACGGAACCATCGCGGAAGGGAAACGCTGCTTCCAGTGCGGTTTCCGCAGCCAGATAACACCTGCACCGCGACCGCCAGTAAAAATCAGAAAAACGGACGTCCCTGTTTAGTTTTTCCCCACAATTAAAGTCCATTATTTATTTCTAAACTAATATCCTTCATCCGAAACGGGGTAAAAATGACTAGCCGGACCAACGCCGCGGTGAACAAAAATATCATCCTCATTATTGCCACGACAACGGCTTTTATCCTGCCTTTTCTGGCAGCCAGCATGAATGTGGCGCTGCCGACCATGGGGCGGGACTTTAACATGGAAGCGGTGGTAATGAGCTGGGTTAATACTGCCTACTTCCTGGCGATAGCCGTCGTCCAGGTGCCGTTCGGGCGCCTTGCCGATATCATCGGGCGTAAACGCCTATTCGTCCTGGGTCTGGCGATATCGGCAGCAGCTTCTTTAGTAGGATTCTTTGCCAACTCCATACAGGTACTGCTTATCAGCCGGATTTTCCAGGGGTTCGGCGCGGGGATGACTTTTATTAACTCCATAGCGATTCTCACCTCCGTTTTTCCGCCGGAAGAAAGGGCTAGAGCGCTGGGTATCAGCCAGGCGGGCACATATCTGGGAATATCGCTGGGGCCGCTTATCGGCGGTATGATGACAGAAGGGCTAGGCTGGCGCAGTATCTTCATGGCTAGCAGCATACTGGGATTTTTTTTAGTGGTACTCGTTTTCCTGGGTATAAGGGCGGAGTGGCGTGAAGCCAAAGATGAAAAATTCGATGTCACCGGTTCGATTGTGTATGCTATCGCTATTGCCCTATTCATGTATGGCTTTTCCAGTCTGCCTAACGTTATCGGTATCATCCTCTTTGCATTAGGAGTGGCTGGGTTGGTTTTCTTTATCCGGTGGGAAACACGGACGCCCAGCCCGGTTCTCGACCTAACATTATTCCGCCATAACCGGGTTTTTGTTTTCTCCAATCTAGCGGCGCTGGTTACCTATATTTCCACCTTCGCCGTGACCTTTTTATTGAGTCTATATTTGCAATATATCAAGGACTTTGATCCGGAAAAGGCAGGACTGGTGCTCATTACTTCATCTGTATTGATGACTATCTTTACCCTGCTGACTGGGTTCATCTCACCGAGGTTTGCGCCGCGGCTGGTGGCTACTGCCGGCATGGCGCTGAACTGTATCGCGTTAGTGATGCTTATTTTCCTGGGTAACGCCACACCCATCTGGTACATTATCATCGCCCTGGCAGTTTATGGTGTAGGTATCGGGTTATTCGTCTCACCCAATACCAATGTCGTTATGGGGTCGGTGTCCCATCGAGCGCTGGGGGTGGCTTCCGGCACCTTGGGCACGATGCGCACCGCCGGTATGATGTTGAGCATGGGTATCATGATGATATTGTTCTCTCTATATATCGGCGACGCGGAAATTACCTCGGTTAATTATCCACAGTTCCTGACTAGCGTAAAGGTGGGGTTTATCGTGTTTTCTATCATTAACTTCGCCGGCGTCATTGCCCAAATGATTGCGCGGCGCTCCAAGCAAGAACAGGTTATTTCGTAACAACCAACACTATCCCCTTTACAAGTTTTTGAAAAAACACCTTAAATACAGCGCGTTTTCATCTTAATCCATGCTAAAATAGCACAGACACTATTACCAATAGGGGTATATATTGGAAGGACTGGGCATCGGGCTTGACCTGCTTATTGTGCTGGTAACGGCTATCGCCGGCGGTATGCTGGCGCGCTGGCTGCGGCTGCCGGTTATCCTCGGTTATTTAGTCGGCGGTCTCGCGGTTGGTCCCTTTGGATTAGGCTGGGTATACGACACCGAGACCATCAACTCTCTGGCGAATGTAGGTGTGGTGTTGCTTCTCTTCGCCATCGGTCTGGAATTTTCCCTCAAAGAACTCCTTAAGCTGGGTAAAGTTTCCATCCTCGGAGGCATCGCCCAAATAATCCTCACCGCGATAGTAGGTTTCGGATTGGGGAGGATAGTGGGACTGGGCATCACCGGCTCGATATTCTTCGGTTTTATTATCTCTTTAAGCAGTACTATGGTGGCTCTGAAACTCCTCATGGACCGAGGTGAAATCGATACCATACAGGGTCGGGTGATGCTGGGTATCCTGCTGGTGCAGGACTTGAGCGTCGTGCCGATGATGATAGCAATACCGGCAGTAGCAGGAGAACACGGAGGGCTTTGGACAGCCCTGGGGATATCTTTTGGCAAGGCAGTAGGATTCATTGTCGTGATGCTGGCGTTAGGTTTTTGGTTTATACCGTGGGTATTGAAGCGGGTGGCGGGACAGCGTTCACGCGAGCTTTTCCTCCTGACAGTAGTAGTATTGTGCCTGGCAGCGGCATTCGGCACGTATTACGTGGGACTTTCAGCAGCTTTCGGGGCTTTTGTGGCGGGTTTGCTGATAAGCGAGTCCAGCTATGCGCGGCAGGCTTTTGCCGATATCCTGCCTTTACGCGACACCTTCGCTGCCTTATTCTTCGTTTCCCTGGGAATGGTTGCCGACCGGCAATATATCTTTGGTCACATTAGTGAAATCGCTATCGTGGTGGTAGTGGTATTGCTGGTCAAGTTCATCATCAGTTCAGGAGTAGTGCGGTTTTTCGGTTATAGTCATAAAACGGTGCTGATGGTGGGGACGGGATTGATAAGCATTGGAGAATTCAGTTTTATCCTGGCGTTGATGGGAAAAGATGCCGGTATCTTTTCCAATGAGTTATATCACCTCATCGTTGCCGCTGCGATTATTACGATGATTATCACGCCGTTTATTTTCAGCCTTAACTCCTTCCTCTATCGCAGGTTGAGTCAGCAACCATGGTTTTCGCAGCGTTTGATGACGAGTCGTGTTGACCCCGGCGGTCGTATTCATGATATGTCATTATCCCGCCACGCCGTCATTTGCGGTTATGGTGATGTTGGTAGGCGCGTAGCGGAAGTGCTGGAACAGCAGAAATTTACCTATCTCGTCATCGAGTTAGACCCTACCTTAGTATCGGAGTTAAATGCCCGGGAAATACCTTGTATCTACGGTGACGCGAGTAATCCGGCAATCCTCGCCCATGCCGACCTGGATAAAGCGCGAGTGCTGATTTGCACGATACCGGACTATGTAGCGACGGAGCTTACCGCCCGAAATGCCTTAAAGATAAATCCCAAGCTGGATATCGTAGCGCGGGTGCACCGCGACAGCGATGTTGAAGTTCTAAGAGATGTGGGCGTGACGGAGTTAGTGTTACCCTTCTTTGAGGGGAGTTTGGAAATGATACGGCATACTTTACACCGCTTCGGCTTGGAAAACCGTGAGATACAGTATCTCCTGAACAAGCTGCGCGAGGACCAGAGAGAGAAAAAGAAAGAAAGTGAAGAATAACCGGAGGTTAACATGAAAATAGGTTTTATCGGCATCGGACAAATGGGGAGGCACATGTCCCGTCGGATACTGGAAGCGGGTTACGATTTAACCGTTTACGACGTCGATAAAAAAGCCGCCACTCCATTGTTAGCCAAAGGTGCCGGTTGGAGTAATTCACCCAAGGATATGGCTAAATCCTGCCAGATAGTTTTTTCCAGCCTCCCCACCCCTAAAATCATTGAAGAAGTAGTCTACGGTAAATACGGCTTAAGCCAGGGGTGGAAAGAGGGGGACATTTACGCGGACATGAGTACCAACTCCCCCACCCTGATGAAGCGTGTCGCTCAAGACGCAAAAAAGCAGGGGGTGACTGTGCTGGATGCGCCAGTAAGCGGCGGCACTAAAGGAGCGGAGGCGGGCACTTTAACTATTATGGTTGGCGGCGATGCGGCCGCGCTGAAAAAGGTTGAGAAGTTGCTTTTAACTATGGGCAACAAAGTCGTTCGCGTGGGTGAGGTGGGGTGCGGCAATGTGGCTAAACTCGTTAATAATATGATATCGCTGGCCATCAACTCAATATCAGCGGAGGGGTTCGCGCTGGGGGTTAAAGCCGGCATCGACCCGCAGGTGCTTTTAGATATTATTTCCACCAGCACAGGCGATAACTGGTGCGCCCGGCAGTATCCCAGGACAACTTTCCAGGGCAACTTCGAGCCCGGGTTTAAAATCAGCCTGGCGTATAAGGACATCGGGCTGGCGATGGATTTAGGTAAAGAATACGGCGTTCCCCTGCCGGTTGGGACGGCAGTGAAAAAGGATTTGGAGGAAACAATCGCGGCAGGGCTGGGGGAAAAAGGGGTGGATGCCGTGATATTACCAATTGAAAAAGCTGCCGGTATTAAGGTACGAACAACGAAATAACAGGAGGCAAATATGATAGTTAATAACGCAAAAGACGTAAAAGCAGTTGAAACCAAGGATGAAATCGTTAAGCAGGGACCAGTCATGAGAAAAGAACTGGTCAGCGCTAAAGACACGGGCGGGTTCAGCGTACTGCTGGTGACTTTCGGTCCGGGCGCCAGGCTAAACTTCCACGCACATACTTACGAGCAGATTATTTACGTGACGGAAGGTAAAGGCATCGTTGCTACGAAAAATGAGGAGAGGACAGTTACGCCCGGCACGGCTATCTATATTGCCCCCGGTGAGGTGCACTGGCACGGGGCGACTAAAGACTCCTCATTTTCACATATCGCTATACAGAAGCCGGGGATAAAATTGGCGGAGTAGCCCCCGTCATTCCCGCCCTCACACTCCGCTCAGGGTAAACTCCAGCGGGAATCCAGCACCTTTCTCCCTTCTTCATGACCTCACCAAATATCTCTTTAACACTTGACAATAGTCAAAAGACTGATTAATATTTACACTACTGGCAAATAATATGTATTGTTCATTTTACTCATCTTTAGAATAAGTCTCATATTTTTTATGCAAGCAGGGAGACAATATGGAAAACATACCTACTCCAAATACGCCTCAAGATATCACACCCAAAGCTACTCCACCTACACTAACAGAAAAAAAACGACATGGCTGCCTAACAACATGGTTAATTCTAATCGTTCTTAGCAATATAGCAAGTACAATTATATCCATAGAAGCAGTCACTGCCCATCCTAAAGACTACTATGCATGGGTTATACCTGTACAAGTAATATTTTTGATATGGGCACTTGTCTGTGTTATGGCCCTCATTAAGTGGAAAAAATGGGGATTTTATGGGTTCCTCCTAGGCGCCTTTGCAATTATGATTATATATTTAGTTACAGGAAATTTCGTATATGCGTTCACGCCCTTTATTTCTGTGCTTTGTCTTTATGGCGTATTACGTATAGGTTCAGATAATAAAGGCTGGCCGCAACTGGAATAATGGTCTCCGCCCTGTATAGATTTCGAGTACGGAATGACATATTAGAAAATGGGTGGTCATTGCGAGCCCTCACACTCCGCTCAGGGTAAACTCCAGCGGGAATCCAGCCACCCTCCCACTTGGATTCCGTATCAAGCTTGCCCCGTACTCGATACGGGGTACGGAATGACGGGGGACGCAAAAACAAAAAGACACGCTTTCCCTTTCACGTCATTCCAGCGAAGGCTTCAGCCCGAGTTCAGCCCGAGGGCTGGAATCCATTTTATGTTACCGATGAATCACCGATATTCATAATAGATTCTGGCCTCCGCCAGAATGACATTTAATAAGGCAATGAGATTCTCACAGTCGCGGAGTTTACCCCGACGGAAATCGGGGCTCCCTCAGAATGACAGAGGAAAAACCCCTCGGCTAGGCTCGGGGTAACCTCTCGACTTCGCTCGGGGTAAACAAAAAGACCCCGATTTTCATCAGGGTCTTCCTAATTACTAATTACTAACTACTAATTACCAATTACTAAATCTAATACCAAGCCTGAAACAGGTCAAGCCCTCGGCCATTAGTACGGCTAAGCTTAATACATTACTGTACTTACACCTGCCGCCTATCAAACAAGTAGTCTACTTGTGGCCTTACTCCCTCCCCTTGCGAGGAGGGATGGGAGATCTCATCTTGGGGTGGGCTTCGCACTTAGATGCTTTCAGCGCTTATCCCATGATGACGTAGCTACCCAGCGATGCTCTTGGCAGAACAACTGGCACACCAGAGGTCATTCCCTCTTGGTCCTCTCGTACTAAAAAGAGCTCCCCTCAAATCTCCAAACGCCCACGGAGGATAGAGACCGACCTGTCTCACGACGGTCTGAACCCAGCTCGCGTACCGCTTTAACCGGCGAACAGCCGGACCCTTGGGACATGCTCCAGCCCCAGGATGCGATGAGCCGACATCGAGGTGCCAAACCTTGCCGTCGATGTGAACTCTTGGGCAAGATAAGCCTGTTATCCCCGGGGTAGCTTTTATCCGTTAAGCCACGGCCCTTCCACAAGGAGCCGTAGGATCACTTTGGCCGACTTTCGTCCCTGCTCGACTTGTAAGTCTCACAGTCAAGCCCCCTTATATCAATACACTCTATGGGTGATTTCCATCCACCCTGAGGGGACCTTTGCGCGCCTCCGTTACATTTTAGGAGGCGACCGCCCCAGTCAAACTACCCGCCAGGCACGGTCCTTCTGCTTGCACAGAAGTTAGAGGCTAAATTCATTCAGGGTGGTATTTCAACGTTGGCTCCATCACGGCTAGCGCCGCGACTTCAAAGCCTCCCACCTATCCTACACAAAATAAACTCAGACTCAGTGCCAAGTTGTAGTAAAGCTCCACGGGGTCTTTTTGTCCGTCCGCGGGTAAGCCGCATCTGCACGGCTAATTCAATTTCACCGAGCCCCTCGTTGAGACAGCGCCCAAGTTGTTACACCATTCGTGCGGGTCGGAACTTACCCGACAAGGGACTTCGCTACCTTAGGACCGTTATAGTTACGGCCGCCGCTTACCGGGGCTTCGGTTTGGTGCTTTGTCTTGCGACTAACACCTCTCCTTAACCTTCCGGCGCTGGGCAGGTATCACCCCCTATACTTCAGCTTACGCTTTTGCAGAGAGCTGTGTTTTTGTTAAACAGTCACTTGGGCCAATTATGTGCCATCTCATTAATAAACAGGGCACTCCTTTTCCCGAAGTTACGGAGTTAGATTGCCGAGTTCCTTAACGAGGGTTGTCTCGATCACCTTGGGACATTTATCCCCACCTACCAGAGTCGGTTTGCGGTACGGGCGCTATTGCTTCAAAGGCAACGAAGATTTTCTTGGCGGCATAGGGTGGGCCAGATCGCCTCGGATTTCTCCTCAACTTCCCTCTATTTTCAGCTAAAATCCGGGGTGGATTTACCTGCCCCGACATCACCTACGATAGAGGACACACGATGTCCATTACGTATGCCTGGCTTGCCTTTCCGCGTCATTCCTTTGCCTCCACCATAGCGGTACGGGAATAATAACCCGTTGTCCATCGCTTACGCCTTCCGGCCTCAGCTTAGGCCCGACTAACCCTACGCGGATTAACCTTGCGTAGGAACCCTTAGGTTTTCGGTGGGCGTGTTTCTTGCACGCCTTGCGCTACTCATGCCGACATTCTCACTTCCCTTTGCTCCACAATTCTTTACAGAATAGCTTCACAGCTAAAAGGAACGCTCCCCTACCCATCCTTCTTACGAAAGATGCCATAGCTTCGGTGGCAGACTTAAGCCCCGTTGGATTGTCGGCGCACAACCACTAAACCAGTGAGCTGTTACGCATTCTTTAAAGGGTGGCTGCTTCTAAGCCAACCTCCTGGCTGTCTGTGCAATTAAACTTCCTTTCCCACTTAGCCTGCTCTTGGGGACCTTAGCTGATGGTCTGGGCTGTTTCCCTTTTGACGACGAAGCTTATCCCCCGCCGTCTCACTCCTAGGCTTAGGTTAATGGAATTCGTATTTTGGTTGGAGTTGGTAAGCTACTCGCCCCCTAGTCCATCCAGTGATCTACCTCCATTAACGAACACCTAAGGCTGCACCTAAATGCATTTCGGGGAGAACCAGCTATCACCGGGTTCGTTTGGCATATTACCCCTATCCACAGCTCCTCCGGTAGCTTTGCAACGCTAATCAGTTCGGACCTCCACTCCGATTTTATCGGAGCTTCATCCTGGCCATGGATAGCTCACCCGGCTTCGGGTCTAATCTATGCTACTTTATTTCGCCCTATTAAGACTCGCTTTCGCTACGGCTACATCATTTTAATGACTTAACCAGCCACATAGATTAACTCATCGGCTCATTCTTCAATAGGCACGCTATCATCCCGGCTTGCGCCAGGACTCTAACTGCTTGTAAGCACACGGTTTCAGGTACTATTTCACTCCCCTCCCGGGGTTCTTTTCACCTTTCCCTCACGGTACTGGTTCACTATCGGTCATCAAGGGTATTTAGCCTTACCCAGTGGTCTGGGTAGCTTCCCACAGGATTCCTCGTGTCCCGTGGTACTCAAGAACAGGTAAGGAGCTCGCGCCTTTCGTTTACTGGACTTTCACCGTCTATGGTGGCCCTTTCCAGGGACCTTCAACTAGGGTTGAGTTTGTAACTCCTCGACTTATTCCAGGTTTAGTCATACCTGCCTTACAACTCCTGATAAACATAGGCCCTGACGCCGTTAGGTTTACCAGGTTTAGGCTGTTCCCCGTTCGTTCGCCACTACTAGGAGAATCAATTTCTTTCTATTTTCCTCGCGGTACTGAGATGTTTCACTTCCCGCACTTGCCTCCAGCCGGTTTATGTGTTCGACCGGCGGTGATCCCGTTTTACGGGATGGGGTTGCCCCATTCGGGTATCTCCGGTTAAGCTTGCTAGACAGCAGACCGGAGCTTTTCGCAGTCTTGCCACGCCCTTCTTCGGCCCTTGATGCCAAGGCATTCACCATGTGCCCTTTGCGCTTGACCTGCTTCAGGTTTGATATTAGATGTTTTTACAGATGTTAATTATTTGACACTTTTTGGCTCGTTGATATTCAGTTTTTAAAGTGCGGAAGGCAAAATAAAAGGTCTGGCGGTTTTTGCCCACCAGACCCTAACTGTCTGGTTCATCACCACCAGTTTTAGCTTACTATGTTTTCGCCTTCATCATACGCAAATATAATAGTATCATAGGGTTTATACTTTGTCAATAATTTTTAATACATTTTAAAAAAGTATTTTTTAGTAGTGTTTACCCTTTCTCTTATTCAAATAATTGGGTGACGTTAATAAAGCCTAGCGAGTAAAGAATCAGTATTATTTCTGTGTCATGTTTACCATCTGGTTTTCAGTTTGCAATAAACCGGTACGCTGACCTGTTACCGGGTCAGTTTGTGTGATTTGTGTAGTCCAAAAACCAACGAGCGGGCAAGTATTGCCTTTCCCTGCTGATTTCCAGAAGATTTCAACAGTATATGATTGTAAAGGTTGATTAAATGCAGTAGGAAAATCAAGCCAGCTATTAGGGTTAGTAAGGTCTCCACCTTGATACATATAATTGAATAACCAAATCATCCAGACTTCATGTGGTTCCATCGGTCTGTCAATTACCTCTCTTGTTATTTCTCCTGCCACAATCCACACTGAGATATAGGGACCATCGTATATTACAGTGCCATTACCGCCTATGATAGAAACCTTAGTAATTTCGATGCTGTTAACACAGTCAGGATTTGTGAAGTAAAACCCAGAGTTATACTGGTCCTTTTCAATGTCACCAAATTGAAGTACTCCTAAAGATCCCAGCCCAACCAATTTTTCACCTTTGTTATCCTTATTCTTGGCATATACCCCTCCACTTAATCCACCTATAGCTAGAACCACCACTAGTAACAATATGATTATCTTTTTCTTCATAGAAAACCTCCTTCTTTTTTAAATCAATCTACTCTCGAACTTACCTTATGTCAATAGTTAAAAAACACCTCTCTTGTTTCTTACTCCATCAGGAAAAGGTGGATAAAGGGGGTGAGGTATATAAGAAAATCAAATATCTATTTCAATCTCCTTATGTTATAATTTACTCGTATTTTATGCTAAAACAAAAGATAGCCGAACTGATTTCAAAAGCGATAACTCAAGCGCAAAAAAAAGGCGCACTACCCGCTTTTGATATACCGGAAATAGTCATTGAACACCCGCAAAATCCCGACCACGGCGATTATTCTTCCAGCATTTGTTTAAAGTTAACCAAAGCCGCCAAAATGAAACCGCTGGACATCGCGAAAAATATCGCTAACTTGATAATCCCCTCCCCCGAGATTGAGAAAGTTACCGTCGCCCCGCCGGGTTTTATTAACTTCACCTTAAAAAATGAGTGGCTGACCGGTCAGGTGGAAGACGTCTTAAAAAGCGGCAGCGCTTACGGCAACATTAATGTCGGCAATGGTAAACGTATTCAAATCGAGTTCGTCAGCGTGAATCCGACGGGACCCCTCCATGTGGGACACGGACGCGGGGCTGTCCTCGGCAGCACACTGTGTAATGCGATGACCGCCGCTGGTTTTGATGTTACCAAGGAATATTACTTTAATGACTCCGGCAGCCAGATGGACTCCTTCCGCCAATCTCTCTGGGTGCGCTATCAGCAGGCGCTTGGTAAAGATGCTGCCATGCCCGAAGCTGGATATATGGGCCAATATATGGTCGACCTGGCTAAAGAAATCGTCGGCGAGGCTGGCGACCGCTACCTGAAGATGCCGGAGGCTGAAGGAATCGATAAGCTTGGAGAAATAGGTCTAGCAAAAATTCTCGCCGGCACCCGTGAAGACCTGGAAAAACTCCGCGTTGCTTACGACGTCTGGTACAGCGAGAAGACACTTTATGAGAACGGCCAATTCGATAAAGTAATGAACCTGCTAAAGAAGAAGGGCTATATCGCTGAAAAAGAAGGCGCGACCTGGTTTGTTTCGACCGCCCTCGGCGAGGATAAGGATAACGTGGTTATCCGCAGCAACGGCTCTCCTACATATTTCGCTGCCGATATTGCTTACCATTATAATAAATTCATCGAGCGCAAGTTCGATAAGGTTATCAATATCTGGGGCGCCGACCATATGGGGCATGTCCCGCGCATGAAAGCCGTCATTAGTGCTTTAGGCATTGACCCGTCGCGGCTAGTTTTAATCGTCCACCAGATGGTCACCATGCGGCGCGGCGGCGAAATCGTGAGAATTTCTCGCCGTACCGGCGACATGATTACTTTACGCGAGCTTTTAGACGAAGTCGGCACCGACGCCTGCCGCTTTATTTTATTATCGCGTACGGCGGAAAGCCAAATGGACTTCGACATCGAGTTGGCGAAAAAACAGAGTTCGGAAAATCCCGTTTATTACGTTCAGTACGCCCACGCGCGTATCGCCAGCATCTTAAAAGTAGCGCAGGAAAAGGGGGCAAGCGATGAGGGCGGGGATATTTCTTTGCTGACGACGGAACCGGAACTTACTTTAGTTCGTAAGATGCTGCTGCTGCCGGAGTTGGTGGAAACCATCGCCCTGACTTTAGAACCCCACCACCTCACCTATTACGCGCAGGATTTAGCAACAGTTTTTCACGCATTTTATAAAGACTGCCGCGTCATCAGTGATGATAAAGCCATGACGGCGGTGCGCTTAAAGCTGGTCAAAGCTGCCAAGCTGGTGCTGGGTAGAACCTTGAACCTCATGGGCATGACCGCGCCGGATAGTATGTAGATAGCTTTAAAACTTCTGACATCCGTTACAGAAGTAGATAGCACCTCCCATATACGGCTGTTTGATAATCTTGCTGCCGCATACCGGGCAGGGTTTGTCCATCGTAAGTTGACTTAATTTGGTTTTATATCCTCCCAGTTGACCGAAGATATCGCTGGTTGTATCCCTGCCTCCCTGTGCCGTCATCTCCTTGAGTGTAGATTTCATAGTGTTGAAAAGAGTTTTTCTCTCACTAATGGACAGGGTTTCTATCTTCCGCTTGGGATGTATCTTGGCATTGTAGAGGATGTCCTGCAAAACACCGTTACCCAGACCAGGTATCCTCTGCTCGGTGGCGAGGAATGCCTTGGCGCTTAATTTTTGTACGTCAGGAGAACTTATGAGTTTACTAAAATATGCCCAGTCAAACTCCTTGGACAAAGGGGAGGGCTTAGCTTTGGCAACATCATAATATTTATTTTTATATTCACCTTCTTTGAAGCTCCATAATCCGCCATACATTTGAACCGAGGCGCTGATAGCCGTGCCGTCCTCGAATTCTATGAGAAGTTGATGCTTGGCGGGACGCTTTTCTTCTTTCGTTTGAAACCGGAGAATGACCCCATCGCCGAACAAAAGGAAAACATCACCGGCTTTAACTTCAACCAAACCCCCACGCGCGACGGCATTACTTATTGTTTTACCGCGTAGTCTACCATCATATTCCCTGGGGTCGCCGAAGAACCAGGCAAACTTATGCGGTGAAGTGTTGGCGATTACGCTCTTAATCTTTTTGCCCTTAACTGTATCGTTAAGCTGTTTGGCGATGCTTTCGGCTTCCGGTAACTCTATCATTTTTCTTTCCTTTATCGAGTTATTCCACTACCTTGAACCTAAAGGTGCAGGGGTATTTATTGCCGCTGGAAAGAGGCGATTTAATTACATTGCCCTCTAATTTACGACCGAGGGCAATCTGTAGGAAGTGTTTGATATGCCCACCACAGCAATAGCAGTACGTTATCGACAGCGGTTTTTTAGCCATCGGTAGGCAGACACATTTATTCTTGTAACGTTCGTCATCACCACAGGCGATAATCTCACCATTATCGGTCATCATTACACTGCCGCAGACGTATTTTTTATCGCTGACGGCTTTTATCCTGTCTTCCAGAGATTTATATTCTTGCACGATTTTCTGGCAGGTTTTTAGTTTACGACCTCCCAGACAGCAGGCGCAACCCTCACGAATAGCCATACGTGTTTCTAAATCGAGCAGCTTATTCATTTTAAGTATGGCTTCCCGGAACCAATCGGTTATTTCCTCAAGAGTTGCCGACTTATCTATCCTTTCACTGCCCTCTAATATTTGTGAGGTCATATTGTGGTCAATCTTGGCAACCTCTAATTGCTCGGCGAGTTTTAACACACGTCTGTCCACCGATTTTTTCATATTAAAATTCACCACTCCCTAAAAATTTCATTTGATTATCTTAAAACTAAAAGTGCAGGTAAATTTTCCGCCGCTCGAAAGCGCCGAAGAACGCGTCGTGCAGTCCAGCTTCCGACCGAGGGCAATCTGCAGGTGGTGTTTCACATGCCCACCACAGCAAAAACAATACGTAATCGGCAGCGGTTCTTTAGCTTGTGGCAGGCAATAACAATGGTATGGCGCTGACTTTTGCGTGTCGAACTGCGCGAGGATTTCTCCGTTTTCCTGCATCTTTACGCTGCCCACATAGTGTGCCTTGTTGGCGGCTTTAATTCTGTCTTCTAAAGTTTTGTTTTCTTTGGCTATTGCTTGCGAAGTCTTTAATCTTTTTCCGCCCAGGCAACAAGCACAACCTTCCCTTACCGTTTTCCGCGTCTTAACATCAAGGAATTTATTCATCCTCTGCATCGCCCCTCGCATCCAATCGGCTTTTTTCTCGGGGCTGGTTTTTCGGAGGACGCCCTCGCCGCCTTCCATTATCTGGTCGATTATCTCTTTATCGACCTTCGCGACTTGCAGCTGCTCGGCCATTCTTGTAATACGGTGATACTCATAGTTTTTCATATAAATTTTAATATCCTCTCCCCCATATTAGAAATAGGTTATAACAATTGAGTAATTATATCAAAAACTAACCTCATTATACCTATCAATAGCTGACAACTGTATGTCATATTAAGAATTTATAATTCAAAGATTTTTCACGCGTAATCCTTGTCCGTCCGCTCCCATTTATGTTAAAATCTGCGTGTCAGGAGGTTTCCATGAAAAAGCGCGTCTTTTCCGGCATTCAGCCGACGGGCGACATACACATCGGCCGTTACCTGGGGGCAATCCGGCACTGGGTGGCGATGCAAAAAGACTACGATAGTATATTCTGCGTCGTCGACCTGCACGCTATTACCGTGACGCAAGACGCCAAACTGCTTAAAGGCAGGACCCGCGAGTTCGCCGGTCTGCTGATGGCTTGCGGCATCGACCCGGAAAAGTCGATTTTATTCGTCCAGTCGCATGTCCAGGAACACAGCGAACTCGCCTGGATTCTCAACTGCTTTATCCCCATGGGCTGGATGTCGCGTATGACCCAGTATAAAGAGAAAGCCGCCAAGCAGAAAGGGCAAGTCAGCGTGGGGCTTTTCGACTATCCAGCGCTGATGGCGGCGGATATCCTCCTTTACGATACGGATGTCGTGCCGGTGGGCGACGACCAAAAACAGCATGTGGAGCTTGCCCGTGATGCCGCCCAGCGTTTTAACAGCATATTTGGCGAGACTTTCGTACTGCCGGAGCCAATGATTGCAGATGTAGGTGCGCGCATTATGGGACTGGACGACCCCACTAAAAAAATGAGCGGCAGCGAAGAGGGCCCCAACCACGCCATCGCCCTGCTGGATAAACCGGACGTCATTCGCGCCAAAATCATGCGGGCGACGACCGACTCGCTTAAGGAAATCAAGTTCGACGAGAAACGACCCGGCATTTACAACCTGCTGACTATCTACCAGATTTTCACCGATAAGACGAAAAAAGAAATCGAAGCGCAGTTCGAAGGCAAAGGCTACGCCGATTTTAAAAAGGCTTTAGCCGAGGTCATTATTGAAGGACTACGCCCCTTACAGGAACGTTATAACAAGATAATTTCCGAGCCAAGCTATCTGGATGCTGTCCTTAAGGAAGGCGCCGCTAAAGCCCAACCCCTGGCGCAAAAAACGCTCGCTAAAGTGCATAAAGTAGTGGGGCTGGGGTAAAGATTCTACTTCTTGTGCTTTTTTCAAACCACCCCATGCGGGTTAACGCTTCTTCGATGTCCGCCATGGAGGTTGCGTAGCAGCAGCGTACATAGCCCTCCCAATATTCCCCGTTCTCCTAACCCTGCTGAAAGCAATTACTCAAGGCCATAAACGGACCCATATAACGCTGTCCAGCATCGCTTGTAATGAGGTTGGTTGCATACGCCATGCAAAAGCGATGATCCAGGTCAACTACCATTATTGAATTGCCGCCGGTCCAGTAGAAACTGTGTTCACTTGGCATCGGGATTTCCTTACCGCCCAGTCCCCAACCCAAGCCCCAGCGTACCGGTGACTTCATTACTAGGTCTTCACCGTAAAACTGCTCTTCGGTCGATTTGTAAAGAGTCTCCGCAGAAAGCAGCTTGATACCATCTAACTCACCACCGCCAGCCATCAACGCTCCCATCCTTGCTAGAGAACGGGCGTTACCGTAGCCGTTTTGTGCCGGTATCTCTGCTGCCCGGAAAGCCCTCGTTTGGAAAATATCGCTAGGTTGGTAAGGATTACTGTGCATCCGATAACTGATACTATTAGGATCATCGGTTTTGTAGCCAGGCGCTCCGGGTCTCGGTATCCCAGAATATAGATGGTCACTGGTTCTGTCGTCTTCCCCAGCAGCGAGACCGATGTGGAAATCTATATCCAGCGGTTCCGCTACCTCTTCCCGGAAGAACGTGCCCGGCGTTTTACCGGTGACACGCCTGATCACCTCGCCGATGATATACCCGAACGTAAAACCGTGATAGCCGCAAGCCGTGCCCGGCTCCCACCACGGTGCTTGCTTCTCCAATAAGCTCGTAATATACTCCCAGTTATAGAGGTCTTCTGGGGCTAGCAGTTCGTCAAACCCAGCCACTCCGGATGTATGGCTCATCACCTGACGGATAGTTATTTTTCCTTTACCAGCTTGCGCAAACTCCGGCCAGTAGCGGCAGACCGGAGCATCCATATCCAGCAACTCCCGGTCAACGAGGATATGCGCGCATAGTGCCGTGGGTATCTTAGTGATTGAATTGACCAGGGTGAGAGTATCCCTTTCCCAGGGCTTTGTCCGGGCGGTATCACGGTATCCGCCCCAGACATCAATAATTATTTCTCCGTTTAAAGAAAACGCAAACGAAGCTCCTAGTTCTCCTCCCTGAGTGAAATTATTCTCAAAGGCCGTCTTTACCGCGACAAATTTTTCGCCGCAAGTACCATGGACCAGACCCATATCAGTCATAATCATACCTCCATTTACTCAACAACGCAGATATATTGTGAATATCCAAAAGGGCGAAGCTGCGTATTTGAAATCCCAGGACTACAGGATTTGCAGATTACCCTAAGTTGTTTGAAAGAACGTTATCTCCTCCGGCACTTCTTAACAAACCGTCCCATTCTCTTTAGAGCTTCTTCGATGTCTGCCAAAGACGTAGCATAACAGCAGCGCACAAAACCCTCTCCGCATTTACCAAAAGCCGAGCCTGGCACGACCGCCACCTTTTCCTCTTTAAGCAGCTGTTCGGAAAACTCCTCGGAGCTTAAGCCGGTGGGGGTTATGGAGGGGAAGGCATAAAAAGCCCCTTTGGGTTCGAAACATGGCAAACCGATGTCATTTAAGCCTTTGACGATGACCTTGCGCCGCCGGTTATAGTCTTCCACCATCTCTATGACATCCGGCTCGCCGGTATTAAGCGCCTCGATAGCTGCCACCTGGGCGGGAGTAGGAGCGCACATTATCGTGTATTGGTGAATCTTCGTCATGGCAGAAATAATTTCTGCTGGTGCCACCGCGTAACCGACGCGCCAGCCTGTCATAGCATATGCTTTGGAGAAGCCGCCTAAAAGTATCGTATTTTCCTTAACACCCGGCAGGCTGGCATAGCATGTATGCTCGCTATCGTAGGTCAGCCGCGCGTAAATTTCGTCGGAAATAACAATCAGGTTATGCTTTTTCGCGACTTTCGCGATATCCAGCAGTTTTTGCCGTGTCATCACCGCACCGGTAGGATTTGATGGGAAGCCGATGAGAATCGCTTTAGTCTTCTTAGTAATTTTAGCTTCGATGTCTTTAGCTTCGACCGCGAAGTTGTTTTTCGGATAGGTCGGCACCATCACCGGTTTGCCCTCGGCGAGAATCACGCAGGAATCATAAGCTACGTAATGCGGGTCGGTCATGATGACCTCATCGCTGGGGTTGAGAATAGCGCGCATTGCCAGGTCTAACGCCTCGCTAACGCCGACGGTTATCAATATCTCGCTGACCGGTTTATAGTCGATGCCGTATTTATCTTTTAAGTATTGGCAGGTCAACTCCCGCAGTTCGAGGATGCCAGAGTTAGAGGTGTACATCGTATACCCCTTCTCCAGACTCTTGACCGCTGCCTCACTGATGTGCCAGGGCGTGGCGTAATCCGGCTCGCCGACGCCTAAAGAAATCACGCCTTCCATGCCCTTCAAGAGGTCGAAGAATTTGCGTATCCCGGACGGAGAGACAAGATTAACTCTATTGGATATAACTTTATCTAGTCTGTTCTTTTTCGTAATCATAGTATTTTCACGGCAAGTTTATAATACTACCTGTTGCCGCTTAACCCCCTCCCCTCCCTCAAGAATTTCACCATCGTCCTTATAACGCTTGAGGACGAAGTGAGTGACCGTGCCCTGCACGCCCTCGATATGCGCCAGGTTTTGCGAGACGAAGTCCGCAATCTTACGCTCCGTCTTGCCAACGACAACCAGTAGCAGGTCGTAAGTGCCAGAGGCGAGGTACAGAGACCGTACCTGCTCGAACAGGGCGACGCGCTCGGCAATAGCATCGAAACCGACTTCCGGCGCCGGTTTCACTTTCACCTCGATAAGCGCCCAGACCCGCTCATCGCCTTCCAGCTTATCCCAGTTGACGACGGTTTTATATTTAAGGATAACCCTATCTTTTTCCGCTTGTTTGATAGCTTTGGTTACCTCGGCGGCGGATACGCCGACCATTGTAGCTATTTGCTTCTCCGAAGCATGGGCATCGTTTTCCAGGATTTTTAAGATGTCTTTCAGCATATCCTCCTCCTTAAAAAAGTATTTGCTGAGATGAGAACAGATATAAACAGAATATCATTTACGAGGGGGGAAAACAAGAGGGTGAACTCTAACTTGATTAACGCGTACGCAGGCGTTCGATGACGTCTTTCAGCTCGGCGAGGTTTTTGATTTCCAGATGGTCCCCGTCTATTTTTCTCGATTCCTTACGCCAGTTATACCAGACTGGATACAAGCCGGCGCCAAGGGCTCCTTTAATATCATAGTCCGGTTTATCCCCTACAACCCAGATGGCACCTGGTTTTAAGCCCATTTTCCTGACCGCTAAACGGAAGATATGTTGATGCGGTTTTCTAACTCCATAGTCGCCGCTGGTTATGACAAACGAGAACCTATACGCCAAATTATGCTTGGCGAGCTCATTTTTTAATACAGAGGAACTGAAAATCGTGTTGCTAAGAATACCCGTTTTTATCCCGCTAATTTCAAGGGTATCCAATAATTCATATATCCCAGTTACAGGCGTATATCGTATAGCAGCATCCCAGAACTCCCTTTCCATTTCCGCGGGGCTGATGCTGAAGGTTACGCCAAGCGTTTCATAGAGAAGCTTTTGAAAGTTCTGACAATTATATTCAATCATGGACTCATCCCTGGCATCGTTCATCCAGTTTAGTTCATCGGCAACCTTCTGAACGTCCTCGGCGGTAACACCCGGATTGACTTGAGCCAGTTCGAGGAGTCGCCGGTTTCCCGCGAGCGAGTCAAATGATTCTATATGCAGGACAGTATCACCAAAATCAAAAATAATACCTAAAGGTCTGTTCATTTTTAAAGACTTAAGCAGGCTTCCACAGACAGCCAGAAGACTTTTTCATTGATTGATGCCACGTTATCAACGTAGCGATAATCCCATTCGTCGCCGCTAACATCATCACCGGCAGCGAGGTATTGACCGAAGACCACGCCGCGAAAATCCGCCACCGCTAAGAACGCCGAACACTCCATTTCAACGGCAATACAGCCTTCTTTGGTTCTATTTTTTACTCTGTTTTTCGTTTCCCGGTAAAAGCCGTCCGTCGTCCATACCTTCCCGATTTCATAATTGATATGGTGCTTTAACAGCACTTTCTCCAGTTTTTTGATAACTGGTTTCTTCATGCGTATTTCTCTCGAAGGCGGACAATAATGAAAAGAGGTGCCCTCATCTCTTACTGCCGTATCAGGTATGATAACCATACCTCTATTCAGTTCTGACTTCAGTACTCCCGCACCCCCGCAGGCGACAAATTTACGGCAGCCTGCCGCAATCAATTCTTCAAATGTGCCAGCCGCTAAAGCTGACCCTACACCCGGATGTGCTATAACTATCGTTTTGCCTTCAAATTCCATCTGGTAAGCTTCATTAGGATAAACCGACGGCGACGGCAGTAAAAAGTCCAAAACCTTATCAAGTTTGCCCTCGTCAAGAAGCTTTCTTATCACTCCCCCGAAAAAGGTCATAACACAATATTCGGATGGGCTCTTGCCTGCGCCTTTAACGACCTGCGTAGGCTCGATGATGGCTTTTTTATCGGGGTCAAATTCAGTTAGCGGTATTTGTTTTCTATATTCTTTCATAAAAACCCAATTATATCACATTCCAGCCTTCCGGCAATACCGGCACTTTCCATGAGGGGTTGGGGCGAAAAAAGGACTGTTGGGTCACATGTTCATTAAAGAAATGTTATTCTCTCAAAGGTTTATGCGTCTAAGTTCCATAGATAATTTATATTCAAAAAGCTCGACATTTGGTATAGTCTCTAAAGCTAGCTTTAGTTCTTCTGACACTTCGTTTGCAACAATAACAATACGCACTTTAGAGACATTAAAATGTTTTTTCACCATAGCCTGATAATATAGAACTTGTCCGGCGGTCTTTTCATAACCACGACTAACTTTCAACTCGATAACAACGTACATACCTGTTGCATCAACTGCAAGTATGTCTATGCGTCTACCTGTGTCATCAATCGGAAACTCAAGTCCTGAAACATCGTCAGATTGTTTATAAAGCTTAAGACCTGATTCTATTTTAGTAAGGTTGTTTGCTAAATAGCTCTGCAAATCCCTTTCATATGCAAATTGCTTTTCTTCATTATTTTCAATTTCCTCATCTTCTGACTCCTCATCCTGGGAAGCACGGTCAAATAACTTAAGCCAGAATTGAATACGTGTCTGTCCTTTTTTTGTTTTTCCTGATGGATAGATTTTTTCTAAAAACTGAATAAGGAGGTTATTATCCTTTAGGGCTTTTATTATTTTTGCCCGTTTTAAGGTAGTTGTATAAGACAAATAACTATCTTTAGAAAATTGAACTTCATCAGCAATATTCTTTAAGTTATTATCACGAAGAAATACATATGCTTCCTCTACCGAAAAATTCCTCTTATATTGAAATTCATCTACCATTCTCCACCCCCTTTATTTGATTTCCGCCCTTTTCTTGTGCCAGTCCGTCGCCTGCTCGTAAGCGTAAGCCACGCGTAAGAGAGTCTCCTCGCTAAAGTGTTTGCCGATGATTTGCATGCCAACAGGCAGGTTATCCACAAAGCCCGCCGGAATCGATATCCCCGGCACCCCCGCGATATTAGCGGGTAGCGTGCAAATGTCGCTTAAATACATCGCTAACGGGTCGTCCGTCCTTTCGCCAATCTTAAAGGGGACGGTGGGGGAGGTAGGAGTGATTAAGGCATCGAACTTTTCAAATACCGCGTCGAACTCTCGCCTTATCAAGGTGCGTACTTTTTGCGCTTTCAGATACCAGGCGTCGTAGAAACCGGCAGAAAGCGCATATGTGCCGAGCATGATACGCCGCTTAACTTCCGGTCCGAAGCCATTGCCCCGTGTCTTTTCCATACTCTCCCACATGGTGTCACCCTTATATGAATAGCCGTACTTCACGCCGTCGTAGCGTGCCAGATTAGCAGAAGCCTCGCTGGGGGCGATAATGTAATACACGGCGAGGGCATAGGGGTTATGCGGTAGAGATACCTCTTCTAGTTTGGCGCCAAGCTCTTCCAGTTTTTTTATGGCGACTTTCATGACATCGGATACGCCCGGCTGCATCCCTTCGACAAAATACTCTTTAGGTATGCCGAGTTTCATTCCTTTTAAATCCGTCTTTAAGCTTTTCGTATAGTCCGGCACCGGTTCGGGTACGGAAGTAGAGTCTCTTTTATCATGTCCGGAAATTACATTAAGTAAGAGGGCGCAGTCGGTCACGTCTTGCGTCAGTGGACCTATCTGGTCGAGCGAGGAGGCGAAAGCGACTAATCCGTAGCGACTGACCCGTCCGTAAGTGGGCTTCATGCCAACTACGCTGCAAAAGCCTGCCGGCTGGCGGATGCTGCCGCCTGTATCCGACCCCAAGGCACAAACCGCCTCGCTCGCCGCCACTGCCACCGCCGACCCGCCGCTGGAGCCACCCGGCACGCGGTTTAAGTCCCAGGGGTTATGTGTCGTAAAATACGCCGAATTTTCCGTTGATGACCCCATCGCAAACTCATCCATGTTAGCTTTACCCACCATCACCGCGCCGACGGTATTAAGCTTTTCCATGACCATAGCGTCGTAAGGCGGGATAAAATTCTCCAGCATTTTCGAGGAACAGGTCGTCCTTATGCCTTTAGTGCAAATAACATCCTTTATGGCAATCGGGATGCCGGTTAACGGTTGTGCATTACCTGAAGCGATAGCGGCATCAGCCTTTTTTGCCTGCTTTAAAGCCAGCTCTTCGGTAACCGTCATCAGAGCTTTGACCCTCGGCTCGACTTTGTTGATACGCGCCAGGTAATGTTTCGTCAACTCGACGGACGATATTTTCTTTTCTTTTAGGAGTTGTTGGGCTTCGTGAATCGTTAGTCCGCCCGATATATTAGCCAAGTTAACCTCCTCAATCGACGGTGTTGCCTACTGGTAAGATGTAGAGAGGTGTCTCATCGCTAGAGAGACCTAAAACACGCTGCACGCTGGCATCATCAAAAGCGCCGACGGTGACTGCGCCGAGTTTCAAACCAACCGCCTGCAAACACATATTTTCCGCGGCATGTCCTGCCTCAAGATGGACGAATCTTACGCCCCGGTCGCCGTATTTTGACGTAGTTATTTCATAAACTGCCGTAATAACGATATCAATAGGCGCTTGCTTCACGCTCGTTTGCCCCAGAGCAGCTTGCGCCAAAGCCTGACGCTGGTCGCCATCTATTATTTTTTTACATGTATGCGTCGCCGGGTCATAAAGATAAACCCCCGCCGTTACCCCTGTAACGTTGCCGATAATCACATAAAGCTTGAGTGGATATAATGCCCCGGCCGAAGGCGCCGTCCTTTTTCCAGAGGGGTCGGTAATCCCCTGCCCCGCCCAGAGAAGCTGGCTTAACTGTTCCAGCGTAATGGCTTCCCCGCTAAAACTCCTGACCGACCGCCTGCCCCAAAGGGCTTGTTCGATAGATGTATCGCTGTCATGCGCTGGTGCTGTTAAAGTAATTTTACTCGTATCTTGGGTAACCGCCGATGTAACTTGACCATTTGTACAACCCATGAGAGTAATGGCTAACGTCGTCAATAGCAATAAAGGCAAAATCCATTTTTTCATATATAAACTACCTCCTAGTGTCTATTCACTCCAGCACCGGCTTGACTCTAAAGTAATCATCCTCACGTCGCGGCGCGTTAGCCATGACATCTTCGGTCGGTATGGATGGTTTTACCTCATCTTCCCGCATCACGCTCTCAAGAGTGACGGATTGCGCGGTCGGCGGCACACCCTCGGTATTCACTTTCTGCAATACCTCGAAGTGTTCCAGTAAATCTGGATAGCTGTTCGCTCATACGCGTTATTTCTTCTTCCGTCAGAGCCACCCGCGCCAGATGGGCGATATGCAGCACTTCTTCTCTGGTTAATTTCATCTTACGTCCCACCCTTTTCCTTGGTTAATTTACTCGCCAATTATAACATTCGCTTTTCACTTCGGGCAATGTTTTATCTTAATAGTCGCATTATTAACATAAAAACGATATAATATAGGTATTAAACATTTTATTTTTTATTTTAATTTAGGAGGTGTGATATGGGGGAGAGGGTAATGATATTTGTCGACGGCAGCAATCTCTACCATTCATTAAAAGCTCATTTTAGCCGGATAGACCTGGATTTACGCAGGTTCTGTAACAAGCTACTAAGACGACGCCAGCTCATCAGAATTTACTATTATAACGCTAAAGTAGGCCAAAAACAGGAGCCGGAACTTTACAAACAGCAACAGGCTTTCTTCAACAGCATTAAAGCCATACCTTATACCGAGCTGCGGTTGGGTCGCCTGGTTTATACTAACTGGCCTAGCGTCCCGCCCTATGAAAAAGGCACCGATGTCCAGCTAGCCACAGATATGATAACTCACAGTTATAAAGGCAATTATGACGTCGCGATTCTCGTGGCAGGAGATAACGATTTCGCCGGAGCCGTCCAGGCTGTTAAGGACAACGGAAAACACGTCGAGGTCGCCCTATTCGGCAGGCAGGGAACATCCCAGGAGTTAAGGTCCGCCGCCGATATGGTCATCGACATTAATGCCCGGTTCCTTAAGGACTGCTGGAAAGATTCATCGTCTAATAGATGAGTTGATGCGGAACAAGAGTAGGAAAAACGAGGTAAAGGGAAAGTATAACGCCAACCTTTTCCGCGAGGAAGGCGCCATCGTTAAAGACTGGGGCGGCAGATTGCCTGTCGCCCTGATTTACCCCAACTCCTACTACCTCGGTATGTCCAACCTGGGCGTGCACGCTGTTTACGGTCTGTTAAACATTAATCCGAAAATCGTCTGTGAACGCGTTTTCCTTGATACCAAAGATAAAAAATCCCCTATCGCTATCGAGTCCGGTCGTCCTTTAACCGACTTCGCGGTGCTGGCATTTTCTATTTCTTATGAACTGGATTTCTTTAATGTTGTCCAAATACTTAGAGCCGCCGGCGTACCCCTCCTCTCCATTGAGCGCGATTACCGCCACCCATTAGTCATCGCCGGGGGACCCTGCGTCACGGCTAATCCTATGCCATTGGCGCCTTTCTTCGACTGTTTTTGTATCGGTGACGCCGAACCGATACTTCCAAATTTACTACCACTATTGATAAATAATATCGGCGATAAACGCGACAATCTATTACAAAATCTTGCCAAGCTACCCGGCATTTATACGCCCCTTTACCCCATAAAAACCGCCCGCCAGTGGGCGAAAAATCTGGATGATTTTGAAACAAGGTCGGTGGTATTGACACCGGACACCGAACTTGGCGATTCTTATCTTATCGAAGTGGAGCGGGGTTGTGGGCGGGGCTGTCGTTTTTGCCTCGTAAATTCTGCTTATTCGCCCATACGTTTTCGTTCTTTAGATAAAATAATCAAACAGGCAAGAGAGGGACTAAAGTTTCGTCGCCGTATCGGACTGGTTGGTCCTACCATCACCGACCACCCACAAATCACTGAAATTCTTACCGGCTTAAACGAAATCGGCGCGGAAATGGCGTTAAGTTCATTACGGATAGATACGCTGACCGATAATATAATCCGCGAATTAGCCAGAGGTAAAGTGCAGACCATCACTATCGCTCCAGAAGCTGGCTCGCAACGCTTACGGGACGTTATTCGTAAGGACCTAACCGAGGACGATATTTTAAAGGCAGTGGACATGATTGCTGTCAGAAACTTCACCCAGCTTAAGCTTTATTTTATCGTTGGGCTTCCTACCGAGACCGATGACGATATTGAAGAAATTATAAGGTTAGTATTAGCAATTAAAGATAGAATCGATAGAAAACCCAGCCACATACGCCTTGTCGTTAACGCTGCCCCATTTGTCCCTAAAGCCTCCACGCCTTTCCAGTGGCTGCCAATGGCGCCGGAGGATATTTTAGTTCGTCGTCTAGGCATATTAAAGAATAAACTCCCTCTAAAAGGCATTAAGCTTAACGAAGAAAGCCCGGCGTGGAGTCAGGTTCAAGACGTCCTCTCCCGCGGCGACGAAAGGGTTGCGCCCGCGCTGGCGGATATAAAGAAAGTCTCACTAGCCGACTGGAAACAAGTCGTCGAACAGTATAATCTAGATATTGATTATTATGCCCACCAGCGCTGGGATACTAAACAAAAACTCCCGTGGTCGGTTATCGATTCTGGAATGAAAAAAGAAAGACTCTGCGTGGAGCTTGAGAGGGCATTAAGACGAGAAATATCAAAAAAATAAATTTTTGTACTAAGTATATTATAACTACTGCAATATTTATCCATTATTAGTTTTTTATGACGATTTCAATTGATTATATTGTTCTTCAATTTGAGAAAACATACTAGGTAATAAATTAAAATCAAGACACCAATATGATTGTATTACTTCTTCGTCACAAGCAACAACATCGTTTTGATGATAGAAAGTTGGATAAATTTGATATCTCATCATTGACCAACCAGAACGTGTAACTGGAAGTTTTTCTAGTTGAGCTTTCCCTTTATCAACGACTAAAAGATACTCATAAGCAAGAATCCGCTGTACAACAAATGTCATGATATCACATATTTGTAAGAATAAACTATCATTTGAATTTGAAAAATGTATACAATCTATTATATAGGCTGACATTGCTTCCATTTTATATTTTGGTCGAATAATTGGTAGTAATTGACTACCCGTTGTACGCCATGAAGTCATGTCATGAAATTGTCTCAATAATGCTTGCGCTGGTGTTAGATGGGTTTTTTTTATATCAAGACTAGTAATATCACTTATACTCATATGGTCTGTTCTAGATGATGAATCACATATAAGGATTCCAGTTTGATGTATATTAGCCAATCTATGTTCTATACCAGTGAATAAACAAAAAGCAGCTTTCATCAAATTAAGATTTTTTGCTTCAATATCTTGGTTTGGTTTCTTTGGAATAAAGGAAAAAACATAGGGAAGCCCAAATTTACCACATAGTTGCATAAATTCATCAAAAAAATCTCGTTTTTCATCTATGCTTAGAGAAGAAGATAATGGATTGCCAAACCAAATATCAGTAGCATGTATTTCATGATTCATCCAATTATCTATGCCAAAAAATTTGTCTATAATTTTAGTAAATAACCTTTCCATATTCCAATAGACATCTTCACTTATCAACATTGCGCCCATTATTATGAAAGGTCCATCAATAAATAGACCCTCTTTAACTTGATAATTAGTACCAGATTCATCAAGATAAATTAAATTCATAATAAACTCATAAATATTGGTTTTAACATAATATTAATTGTTAGTATAATTTACACCTAATTTACTAATAATGCAATATATAAACAGTGCCTCGCCCTATGAACAAAAAACCCTCCGGATTTTATTCCGAAGGGTGCCCAATTTACGATAGAATCTAGGTTTCTATTTCCCCAGTAACTCCGTTACCACGTCGTTAATTAGCTTGCCATCCGCTTTACCTTTGAGTTTAGGCATTAGCTGCTGCATTACTTTACCCTTGTCGCCGGGTCCTGCAGCCCCTACCTCCCCGATAACCTCTTTCACCGCCTTAACGATATCTTCACGGCTTAACTGCTCGGGCAAATAACCCTGCAGAATCTTTAATTCCGCTTCTTCTTTTGCCACGAGGTCGGCACGGTCGCCCTTTTTAAAAGCATCAATACTCTCCTGATGCCGTTTAACGTCTTTGGAAATAACAGAAAGCACCTCGCCTTCATCGAGCGAAGCCAGCTTAGCGCCTTCGGCGTTTTTTACCGAGGATAGCAACAGGCGAAGCGTATCGCGTTTGACCGTATCGCCGCTCTTCATCGCCTGCTTAAGGTCATCGGTTATTTTCTTTTGAATTTCCGGTTCCATGTTGGATTACCAAAGTGAATTATCGCAAGATTAATAAAGACTAGCGGGTATTAGCTGACCGACGGAAAATCCTGGTGCTTTTAGCGGAACCGCGTTTCTTGGCTGCCTTCTTCCGCTTCCGCCTGACGGACGGTTTCTCGTAATGCTCTCGACGGCGTAACTCCGCCAGGATGCCGTCCTGTTGAACCTTCCTGTTGAATCGTTTGAGCAGACTATCGAAGCTTTCGTCTGAACCCGGTGTGACCTCTGCCAAGTGGCATCACTCCCCTTCTGAATTATCTATGAAACACTTGTTAACATTGTAGTTGTAGGCATACTTGACTGTCAAGCGAGCTAACCTTTTTCCAGTCTATCTATTATCTCCACCGCAGCTACCAGACCGGAAGCCGATGCCTGCACTAATCCGCGACTGACGCCAGTGCCATCGCCAACCGCGAACATATTTTTGACTTCCGTTTCCAGGCAGTAAGTGAGTTTGGGACGGAAGGAGTAAAACTTGACCTCGATACCATATAATAAGGTATCTTCGGAGGCTATGCCCGGCATCATCTTATCCATTGCCATCAACATTTCGATTAATCCGGTAAGATGGCGGAAGGGCAAAGCGAAGCTTAAATCGCCCGGGATGGCGCTCTTGAGCGTTGGTTTGATTTTCCCTTTTTCAATACGCGCGGGAGTGGAGCGTCGCCCTTCTATCAGGTCGCCAAGACGCTGCACCAGCACTCCGCCGCTTAGAAGATTAGATAGTCTGGCGATATATTTTCCATAGGCGATTGGCTCATGGAAGGGTTTGGTAAAATCCGTGCTGACCAGTAGCGCAAAGTTCGTATTAGCGCTTTTCCGACCAGAGTAACTATGCCCATTAACCGTTATCACGGGGTCGGTGCCGCCGGTGGACTCCATAATAACCTCGCCCGTTGGACACATACAAAACGTCCTAATACGGTCGTTAAAACTTTGGGTAATATATTCCAGTTTGACTTCATACAAAATATCGGTCAGGCTTTTCATCACTTTATGGGGCACTTCCACCCTTACACCGATATCGATGGGATTATTATGGACGGTCAACTTAAGTCGCATGGCTTCATGGGAAAACCAGTCGGCGCCTTCTCTGCCGGGCGCCAGGATAAGATACTTGCACAGGTATTTTTCTCCCCCTTCAACCTCTACGCCCTTTAACCTCCCTCCCTCCACCAATACTTTTGATACCATCGTTTGGGTTTTTATATCAATCTTCGGAGAGAGATAATCCTGCATATTCTTCAGGACTTTGTAACCGCCATCCGTGCCCATGTGACGTATCGGCATCGGTATCAATCGTAGACCAGCCTCTTTCGCCCGATGGCTCATCTTTTCGACGACACCATCGCCGCCGAAGACTTTTTTATCAGCGCCGAATTTTAGATATAGTTTATCGACGTATTTTATCAAGCCAGCAGTATGCTCTTCACCGAGGTATTCTGCCATGTGTCCCCCAACCTGCGTCGAAAGCACCAGCTTGCCATCGCTGAAAGCCCCCGCCCCGCCAAGTCCACAAACCAGGTTGCACGGCTGACAAGCCGCGCAGAGGTTACCTTTATCACGCACGGGACATCGCCGTTCTTTGATATTTTTGCCTTTTTCGATAAGGAGGGTTTTCAGTTGTTTCGTTTGTGACAGTTCTAACGCGGCGAATATCCCCGCCGGTCCCCCACCGACAATTATGACGTCATATATTTTGGATTTCATTTTAATTATCCGCTAAAATTATATGCAGGGTGCAAATATACGTCAAGGCATTTAGTACTAAATAAGATAAGGGATAGCCTGTAAAAACATGGGGGTTTACCCAAATTGACATTTGCCAAATGGCAAATTATAATGGACTCATTATGACTACTCAAAATTATGACTTGGGAAAAATTCTCAAACAACAAAGGATCAATGTCCCCCTCACTCTTCAAGAGCTTGCCACCACATCAGGAGTATCTTCTTCACACTTAGGCCGCATAGAAAGAGGCGAACGCTTTCCATCAGCCCGGATTTTGCGCAAAATTGCCAAACCGTTAGGCTTTAGCGAGGATGAATTATTCACCCTTGCCGGCTTCCTTTCGCCGCAGGCTTCCGGTGTCGCTGAAGAAAGCTTGACGCGTTATAATAGCCGTCAGCTCGACCCTTATGTCGCCAAGATGTTGGCGGAAGAACCCCCAGAAATACAGCGCTCTATTATCGGTATCCTTAGTCTGTTAAAAAGTATCGCCAGAGGCATGTCTAAATAATAGACAATTCTGGTTACGTCACCACCGCCTGGATAAAACAGGAAGGATGCGCGTTTCCTTTAACGCACTTGATACGTTTATAAAAACGTGTTACATTTAACTTAATCGTTGACCTATTACACCATCCAAAGGCAGATAGATTACTATGGAAACCAAAGAAGAGGAATGGCTAAGATTTATCGACACGCTTAGCCATGAACTCAAAACTCCGTTAACCTCGATTATCGCCGCTGCCGGTCTCTTGGAAGAAGAGTTCGCAACCAATACTGATGAAAGTCACCGTAAACTCATACAAACAATACTCCGCAACGCCAACTCGCTCGAAAATCGACTAGCCGAGCTTCTGGAAATAGTGAAAACGGGTACCGGCAAATTACAGCTTAACTTCGAGCCGGTGGATATGAAATCGCTTATCCTCGGCACTTGTATGCAAATAAGCCCACTTGTCCGTGAAAAAGGACAGCAGTTAAAGACAGAACTGCCCGAATCCCTGCCCATTATCCATGGAGACGGTCCACGCCTGGAGCAGGTGCTTCTTAATTTAATGAATAACGCGACAAAATTCACTCCCGATGGCGGCAAAATTACGGTTAGAGCACACAAGCAGGATACCAATGTTGTTGTTGAGGTTGAGGATAACGGCATCGGCATCGCCAAAGAAAAACAAGGCATGTTGTTTAAACCTTACAGTCGCCTTAATTCCGATAGGCAACACCACCCCGGTCTGGGTCTCGGCCTAGCGCTATCCAAGCAAGTGATAGAGCTGCATGGAGGTAAAATCTGGGTAGAGAGCGATGCGGGTATGGGTAGTAAGTTCTTTTTCTCTCTGCCGCTGCGGTCCAAGACACAGACAACGCGATAATAAGGAGCGATATGAAAGTTCTGGTTATTGAAGATGACCTCGGAATTATCGAAGTAGTGTCTCTATGCTTTCAATTACGCTGGAGTGGCACAACGGTAATAACTGCAAATAATGGCCGTAAAGGTGTTGAACTCGTAGAAACGGAAAGCCCAGACGTTGTTATCCTGGATATAGGTTTACCGGATATGGACGGCTATCAAGTACTGCGGGAAATCCGCCGCTTTTCTGATGTGCCGGTATTAATGTTAACGGTTAGAGGTGAAGACACGGACATCGCCAAGGGTTTAGAGCTTGGCGCGGACGATTATATTACCAAGCCTTTTAGCCATATTGAACTTATTGCTAGAGTACAAGCGGTATTACGTCGTTCTCAGGGCATGACGGTTACCGACGAAGAACGACCTTTCGTTGCCGGTAAATTATCGGTCGATTTCGGCCGTAATGAAGTCACGGTCGACGGGAAAGCGGTTAAACTCACCTCAACCGAGAGGAAACTGCTATATCATCTCATCAGGAACGAGGGTCGTATCCTTTCCCACGAGAGTCTGTTAGCCAAAGTTTGGGGAGATAACTATGTCGACGCCAGAGACCTCCTTCGCGTGCATATCCAGCACTTGCGTCAAAAACTGGGAGATAATGCCGAAACACCATCCATCATCACCACCGAACATGGCATCGGCTACAAATTTACCCGGCCCGCCAGCACTTAACTAATAATAAATTTCAGCAGTTTTTTCCTTTATCAAAAATTAACATTTTTTTTATATATTTTTTATATTTCTTAGGTGCATTTTTATAGCATTGTGCTATATTGATAATAGTCAATAAATACTACTCCCCCCTAGAAATAATAGGTAAATGGAAAGAATTAAAGTCTTTATATCTGATCCCCAGGTTTTGTTCAGAGAGGGTATTCATTTTATCCTTTCCGGCGAAGAAGATTTCGAGGTTACGGGCGAGACTACCAGCAATGAGGAAGCTCTCTCTCGAATCGTAGTAAATCCCCCGCACATTGCTATTTTAAGCATGTATGACACCAAAACCAGCGGCGCTACGGTTACCAGTAATATCCGACGTAATATGCCTTCGGTATTCGTTATTCTTATTATGGATAAAAAAGAGCCGGATAAAGTCTTTAGCGCCATTAAAAGCGGTGCCAGTGCCTGTTTAACTAAGGACACCGATCCTGACCTGCTGCTTAATACTATAAAAATCGTCGCTCAAGGCAGTCTGCCGTCTGTTGATGAGCTATATAGTCCGGCTATAGCCTCGTTAGTCCTTACCGAATTTGAAGACTCGCTGGCTCTCAACGAACAGTTCGATAATGTATTGGCTACCCTTACTCCCAAAGAAAAGCAAACTCTTAATCTTATTGCTTCCGGGAGTAAAATCGAGCAAATCACCATTAATACCGATATGAATGAAGATGCCACCCGCTATACCGTGAGGACGATATTAAATAAACTTGTCGCCAACGAGCAGACACGTAATACTATCGAGGTCACCCAGCGGAACATGCCTTTACTTATCCGCTCCGGTAAAATGAATGCCAAGGCAAATGATTACGTGACTAAAGCAGAGTTCAACAATTTTAGAGACAACTTAATGGAACGCTTCAACGAACTTATTAGCGGGCTTACGTCTCAAGGCAAATCGAAAAAGTAAAAATATACACGTAATCTAACTAAGTATAAACAGCCGTCACAACCGCTTCCTTAGGATTATTCTCATCGAAAAAGATTACGGCTACTTTGCGTCCCGCCACCATTTCCGCCGAGGCTAGATTTCTAGCGACTGTTACGTCTTCGAGATACACTTTATAACCATCGGATAAACGCACAGTGGCAGTATAATTTGTGCTATTAAAACTCTTAAGCTCTGCTTTTTTTAGTTTCATATTATACACCGCCCAATTCCAAACGCTGGAGATACTCACCGCGCTTCGGTCGATATATCAGCGTCATACCAAGAACGCGTCTTTTCGCCCCATTAAGCCCGGCACTGGCATCGGTCACGTCGATAACATCATAAACCTGCTGCCCACAGTTAACCGGTATCAGTATCGCTCCGCCAACCGAGGTTATCGTCGCCTTTCTTAATAACGCCGCCACCCTGCAGCAAGTCCAGCAGATAGGCTTTAGCGTCCTCTGGGATATTCCAGACCGCCCCGGGTTTAACCGCGATATCCTCGGATTCCTCTACGTTTTCCAGTACGGCGATAGGATTCCCCGATAACTCAAGAATGCGTGATAGCTGACTCATGGCGCGGTTAAGTTCCCGCTGACTCTCCATAATTTGCAGCAAATCAGAAACGCCCCAGAACTTTTTCGGTTCGCGCAGGTTGGGGAAAAGCACAAAAGGAATAAAGCCGTAGGGATTTGGTTTGCTTTCCAGCAAAACGCTATCCATATATAATTCAAAGTCCCGTTCGGTCCATATCTCAACGATTACCGCCGTTTTATTTTTGGATTTAACCCCGTATAAAACCTCCACCTCTTCCTGCGAAAGTTGGTATCTGGAGGTAATACGCCATAGTCTTGATGTATCATCGCCATAACACCAAGCGTAAATGCCCTGTATATCGGGTGCCATAACCCTTACTCTTTTTTCCGCCGCGTCCCAGATAACCTTGTAGCAACCGTCTCCCAGCACAGCGCAATCGATTTCCGTCTCCAAATCTAGTTGTTCTAAATAATTCTCGTTATATACACTCTGAAGCGTTGCCTCCGCCCTTCTGGCGGACTCCCTGGCTTTATCCGAGTCTTTATAGGGGTCTACAGTGAAATTAATGCCCCCCATAAGATATGACGTAACTTTTTCGATAAACACCTTGGCGTAGTTGAATGTCAGGCGCCGCTCATGCCACCTCCCCTTACCCTCCCATTGCCTTCCGTAGTAAAAATCTAGCAGCCCTTTATAGCCCTTAAACCTATCGAGGTCTAAACGCGCTAACTGTGAAACCACTGTATCATTCATCGTTTAACGACTCCTTTTATTTACCTCTTTAACGCCCTCTGTATCGTTCGCTGGCTTACGCTAAAAAGCATGGTTAATTCTTTTACTTTCTTTCCGGTGTCAAAAAGTCTTTTGATTTCCTTATCTCGTGTTCGTTTCATCCAGCGTTGCCGTCCTCTTGGCTCATCAAAAAGACACTGCGGAAAAGGACAATCAAGGCAAGCTTTAGCGTACTCGCATCCTTCATCGCGATAGTGAATATATTCCGGTTTTAAGTCGACCTCATGTGGGATGGTTTTTTGTTCTTCTTCCGGGTTATCTCCGCAAATCTCACGAATCTCCAAAACCATAGCGCACCTTTCAAACCAAACAGCTGAACATTAGCACATTTGTTCTAGTATCGTCAACTTCGTTTTGTCACTTTTTCTTGCCACTTGACAAGTGAATTTTCTATTGTTATAATTGCTTTAACAAAGCAATATTTATATTATTGCTAGAGGTAATATGCCTATATTAGAAAACTATTTTGGCGTTCTAGAGGCTAGTCGCCGTCTGAAGGTGCACCCGGAGACAGTGAAGCGGCTTTGCCGCCAGGGCGACCTCCCTGCCAATAAAATCCGTAATACCTGGTTAATAAATAAAGATACTCTCGATAATTTCGCTGGCACCTATAATCCCAACCGCGGAGCCCGGAGAAAACTTATCAAATGAAAGGAGTCGAAGAAGATAAATTCGCCAGGAAAGATAAAATTTCTCCTTTTAAGGAGACAATCATGAAAAAACTAGCCGTCATTATCAAATCTACTAAATGTTTCATCTCGCTGGCGGTAGTTCTACTGTTGTTCACAATTATTGTGCCGTCCTCACCAGTTCTTGCCGCGCCGTTAATTTCCTTGGCGCCTGATGCTGGGGCCGTCGGCACCGTTGTCAAGATAAAAGGTACCGTCTTTGATTCCTATAAAGGCGATAATATTCATATCTTCTTTGATGCTACAGAAATTAAAAACAGCCCGATGACTGTTCCTCTAGAAGGAGCTTTCTCTATCGACTTTACCATCCCCTCTAGCGCTAATGCCGGACAACACTGGATTGAAGTGAGAAACGATACAACGCCAAGCCCAATACTGGCAAGAAATTATCTTACCGTTGAGGCAACCACTCTAACCCTGGCTACCCCCGAAGGTTATGTTGGCAGTTCGATTAATATCAACGGTAGCGGTTTTTATGTAGGTAAACCTGTGCTCCTGCATTATAAGAGTTTAACGGAGGAAGAAATAGGCACCACAATTGCCTCCGACATCGGTAAATTCACTCATCAATTTGTCATTCCCGCCAGCACCGCTGGTTTTCACAGAATTACTGCCTCTAACAGTATGGGCAATAATGCTGAAATCGTGGTTAAAGTACGGCCCAAAGTGATATTAAATTCAGTATCAGGTGGCCCTGGAGATTTAGTTGGCGCCAGTGGTACTGGCTTTGCCAATCGTGCTACTGTAAATATTCTCTTCGGTGCTGAAAACATTGCTTCGACTCAAACCGATGATTACGGAAACTTTGTCACCGATATTATCGTCCCATCAATAAAACCTTACACGTATAATGTTAGAGCCCAGGACGACCAAGGCAACACTGATGTTACAAAATTCACTGTCGGTGCCGGAGCTGTATTAAGCCATACAACTGGTTTTACGGGCAGTGACCTCTTTGTTAATGGCAGCGGTTATCTGCCTGGCGTAACCATATACGTTTACTATGATGAGAGTACCATTGTTACCACCCAAGCTAATAACGATGGCGATTTCTACGCTACTTTCACCGTACCTCCCGGCGGCGGCAAGCATGTAATTTCGGTATATGATGGCACTTCTACAACAAAATACGACTTCACATTAGAAACAAATCCTCCGTCAACACCTAATTTGTTTTTACCCAATAATAATAGCCTGACGACGGCCGAGGTCCATTTTGATTGGAGTAACGCTACCGATATGAGCACACCTGTAACCTATAACCTGCAAATTGCTTCAGACCAGAATTTCGCCTCTTTAGCTTTAAATAAAACAGGTATCATGAACTCGCAATATATTTTAACCAAAGATGAAATTACAGCCGCGCATTTTAGTAATGCTGCGTATTATTGGAGGGTAAAAGCCATAGATGGCGCTGATAACGAAGGTGAATGGTCATCTGCCTGGATTTTCTATATAAGCGTACCATCTACACCTAGCCTAATCCTCCCTGTAGCTAATACTGAAGCTGAGATACCAATACACTTTAGTTGGCAGTCTGTCGCCAGCCTCAGTCCTCCGTTAACCTACCAAATACAAATCGCCAAAAATCCTGATTTTGCGTCTCTTGCATTAGATAAAACCGGTGTCACCCTCTCCGAATATCTTTTGTCGGAAAATGAAGGTTCAAAACTTGAAAATAACACGACGTATTATTGGAGGGTTAAAGCCATCGACGGCGTTGGCAACTCCAGTGATTGGTCAACGACTGATTATTTCCATTTTGTTGCGACTTCCGCTTTCCCGCTTTGGGCAATATATCTATTGATTACGATTGGAGGTCTACTAGCCCTTCTGCTTGCATTCCGTGCTGGCAGACGAACAGCCCAACATTAAATGAAAAATTACGTTATATGTTTCAGGAGGTCACCATGAAAAATAAAAAAATTATCAGTATATTCGGCTTTATAACTATACTTTCATTACTATTTGCCGTTCTGCCGGTACTGCCAGCATATACTGTTGTTACCCGCTCTTATACTATCACAATAGATCCAAATCAAGGCGATATCGGCACTTCAGTAACCCTAAAAGGTGTATGCAGCCCAGCACCTATAGGATTTATGGAAGCTAATATCTACTTCTCCCCTAACAATCTATCCATCGGTGCAAATTTTACATCCGCACAAACTTATACACGGCTTATCACCCCCATCACTATTCAAACTGTTGAAAATGTTGGCATCCTTGCTGGGAACTTTACCGCAACATTTACTATTCCTGGTACAATACCCTCTTCAAACAACTCGATGGTATCAGGTACTGTTGCTAAAACTGTTTCCGTCGGCACGTATTATATCTATATTACAATCACTACAATTAGTGGCACTACTGCAGTAGTTGCTAAAGCTACTTACACCCTGACCCAGCCTACCCTCGCCCCTCTTTCTACATCTTCCGGTCCTGCTGGCACTAATATTGCGATTTCCGGCAGCTATTTCCCGAAAAATGCCCCGCTTGCTTTCAAGTTTGAAACTACAACACTTACGCCAACCGACGGTGATACTTCTCATACAAAAGCTGACGGTTCTTTTTTCAGTTATATCACGATACCAGGCGGATATGATAAAGGTTCACATACGATATATGTCACGGTTGGTACTGGCAGCAGCGCAATCACTGTTTCCGCAACCTTTACTGTTACCGGAACTATTACCCCCACTATTGATTCCATTACCCCTGAAACAGGCGTTGCTGGTACTTCAGTCGAAATAACTGGTTCCAATTTCCCGCCTAATGAGGTAATCAATGTTAGTTTTGATGATTACGATGTCAATATAATATGGGGGGATACTACTACCAGCACTGCAGGTGACTTTGACACACGCATTACTATCCCTTCCGATGCCGACGCCCGTGTCCATATAATCAAGGTTACCGCTGGTGCTTCTTCCGATTTTAAGTACTTTACTGTTGTGGCAACACAAACAACCACACCCCCGCCGGTGTTGAACACTCCCATTGACATTGACCCGACTAGTGGTTCTGTAAACTCAACCATCGGTATCAGTGGCAGTAGCTTCCTGGCAAATCATGCCATCACTATCACCTTTAGTGGCACGCAGGTTAAACAAACCACTACCGATGAAACCGGCCATTTTCTAACCTCTTTCCAGGTGCCTTCTAAACCATCTGGCAACAATACGGTCTCCGCTACTGACGGCACTAATACAGGTACTAAGACATTCATAATAGAGTCGACAACTCCGCCAATACCGCCGCCGCAACGGCCCTTAATGGGCGAAGCGGCATCATCCCCTGTAACATTCGACTGGGATAATGTTACCGACCTTAGTATGCCGATAACCTATAAGTTACAGGTAGCAACCTCTGCTAACTTCGATACCGATTCCCTTATTATTAATAAATCCGGTATAACAGATTCACAATACACACTCACCGCTGATGAAATGAAGAAATTATCTACCGGTGTAACCTATTACTGGAGAGAAAAAGCTGTTGATGCTGCTTTCAACGAAAGTGCTTGGACCGGTGCTAATGAATTTTCGGTGGCTAAAGGTTTTGATTTCTCCGGTTGGCCTCTATACTTGGTTATTGGTATAGGCGCATTATTCTTGTTCCTCCTCGGCATCTGGCTAGGCAGGAAAACCGCATATAGCTATTACTAAATAGATAATAGAGAACCCCCTCTCTTATTTCCTACTCATTGAGGAGAGGGGGTTTGTGTTTTAAACTAAATATTTTCTATTTTTTTTGTTCTTTAAGCCAGGCTTTTCCCCAATTTGACAACCCGCCTTATAATTACTAGGATAATCTTATTCATTACCCAGTAAGGAGGCAAAATCATGTTCAAAGAATTCAGAGATTTTATCATGCGTGGTAACGTCCTTGACCTGGCTATCGGCATCATCATTGGCGCTGCTTTCGGAACGATTGTTAACTCCCTCGTGAAAGATATCATTATGCCGCCCATTGGATTACTGCTTGGCAAGGTGGATTTTACCAATCTCTTCTGGGTCATAAGAACCGGGGAGATTACTCCACCCCCCTATGCCACGCTGGCAGACGCTCAAGTCGCGGGCGCAGTGACCTTTAATTATGGACTTTTTATTAACACCATTATCGCCTTTATCATCGTTGCTTTCGCTATCTTTTTAATTGTGCGTGCGTTTAATAAGGCGCGCCAAGCTATGGAAAGTAAAAAACAAAAAGAGGCAGCAGCAGCAGCCCCCACCAAAGATTGCCCCTTTTGCGCCACCGCTATTCCCGTAAAAGCCTCCCGCTGCCCCCACTGCACATCCCAGTTACAGACAACTTAAAATAAGAATAACAAGGGTGGGGGTGGTTAACACACCCCCTCAACCTCCGATATTCGTACTTTTGTTCTAATTTTAATTTGTATTAATGTGATATAATTAACATAATAAGAATATAATTGTTTTGGTTGTATCTTATGAAACCTAATACAAATAAGTTTACATCGTTATTAGAAAAAGTAATAATTGATATCTGGGGCGGTGAAGGTGATCACTTAAACCCTCTCCAACTAAAAAATACTCGTACGGCATTAGCTCATATTCGACGTGTTTATAGATATAGAAGCGAACATGGGGTTGAGCATCCAACTAAAATAAATTATCAAATTAAGAAAAATCGAGCCGGTTATTTAGCTGCTTTTGGTGAAAAACATGCATATTTATCATATTTACAATTAAAAAGAATCAAGAGTAAAAATCCAGAAGCAATACCTGAACCTCGTGGTAAAAGAAATGAATTGACTATTACTTCATTAGGTGCAGGGGCATGTATTGAACTATTTGGAATTTGTCTCAGTTATTTATCAGATAATCATAATCAACCTTTTCATCTAAAGTTAATATCAATAGAAAAAGAAAGCAAATGGAATTCGAGTCAACATCTGGTATTTACTAGAGTTTTGAAAAGTTACTTCCCTAAAACTGATGTTGATCCTATAAATATAGAAGCTGATTTAAGAAAAGATATTATACATATATTAGCAAATAACTATGATAATCTAATTGATACAGATATACTGCTTATTTACAATGTATTAAATGAAATTTCATCGTTTAGTACAAATATGGTTTGGAAAAATATTAGATTTTTATTGGATATCTTTCAAAGACCGGTTCTTATTCTCATGATGGAACCTTCAGCGCCTCGTGCAGAACGTCGTATAGATTCAATAAAAGAACAAATTCTTCAACAATCCAAATTAATTGATATGAGTAAAGAAGAAGCTTTTAATTTCACAGAAGAACCAGTTTGGATAAAGAAAAACGACTCTAATGATGACCTCAATTCACGTTTGTTTGGAGCTAGCAAGGATGGAGTAAGGCCAGAGTTCAATACATATATTGAAAGGGCTCATATGTCCTCACTTAAAAACCCAGATTCTCCCATTACAATTGAACAAATTTCTCAACAACTTTCACTACTAGGCACTAAAAGGGTGAGAAAAGGTACATCTCCATATCTTCGTCCTAAAATATATAAAAAAGATGGAGAACAATATACTTTCGTTTCTGTAAGTAATGATTGGAAACTAAAGCCATGATATTGTATTAATTCTTTTCCTCACCCCAAGCTCCTCTTTTCTTATATCCTCTTCCCGCCTCAACCACTAAGGCCAGACTCATTAAAAAGTCGTCGTGACCCTGCGACGGCTCGACGTAAAAGTTCATCGTCTGGTTGGGTCGGTACTGGCTCCGCGTTTTTTCTATTTCCAGACAAAACTCCTTATATTCTTCGCTGCCGTCCCCCTTATACACCTTAAGCCTCCCGGAGTTTATCGCCGCCAGCAGGTTAAACCCTAGTTCGCTCTTGCTTTTCTGCGTGAAGGTGAAGGGCGTCACCCGCGAGCTTAATGCTTTACGTAAAAACGACGCTACTGGCTCGCCGACCCCCGTTGCGTCTACTACAATTCTTTTACAGTGCCAAACGTTTTTTAAAATGTCCACGAGTTGCGCGTAAAGCTCTGTATGTTTTTTCCCCACCCACCGGTAATGCTCGACGATTTTGATTTTCGGCTCTTTATTCACCTCGTCACATCCCGTAAAATCCAGTTCCCCTATCGTCACCACTGTTGCGTCCCTCTTAGGATTTAAGGACATCAAAATTTCGTCATTTTCCTCTTCACCCGCGATGTCTATGCCCGCCACGTAGGTTTTTCCCGCTTCCCCCCTTCTCAATCTCCCATGTTCCCCCTGTAACTGCTCACGCTGCTGCGGACTTAAAAATCCGCCCCCGCCGTGTATCGGTAGCAGTCGGTACTGTGTTAAAAACAGCGGGTGGTTTTCTCCCAATCTCTCCCGTTCCGCCTGCACATAGGCGAGATAGTCCGGATTGTACTTAGCCACCTCTTCCCAGTCGTAGCGGAAGTGCCGCTTCACGCCGTCCTGTCGCTCCAGTTCGAGGTTTGTCTGTTTCACTTCCTCAAGCAGAGTCATATCGTCCCATGTCGTACCATAATGCACCGTGGTCACGTTAGTCGTCGCTCCCATCGGCTTGAACTCCTTGGTGTATTTCTCCTTGCTTACGTCCTGCGCTTCGTCGATTTCGAGGAGGATATGCGCCGTGTTGCCGACCACATTGGCTGATTCGTCCGCCGATAGGAAGATGGCGCGGGCGCTGCCGAGCCTGACGATATAACCTAACTCTGCTTCCCATTTTCCCGCGAATCCGGCGTCATTGAGTCTGTCCTTGAGCCGCATCATAGAGATAACCGTCTGCGGCTTGAAGGTCGGCGAGCACTTAACCAGGTTTTTGGGTTCCATCATATGCAGGGTCAATAGAAGCAATTCCAACTGCGCCGAAAGCTCATTTTTCCCGCCCTGCCGCGCGATTTCCACGGAAAAGGTCAACCCCTTCTTCCCGAACACGCTATCCAGTATCGCTATTGCCACCTCTCGCTGATAAGGTCGCAGCTGATTTATCACAGCATTTTCATCCATTATTAGTTCTCTCCTTTATCAGTTTCCCTCTCTATAAAAGAGGGTTCATCCTGAAGGTTCACCCTGAAGGGATTAAGGGAGATTTTGCTTCGACCAAACGATACTATCATTTATACCTACTATTCACCATCCGATTTTGTCATTGTTTGCTATTATCACGTTCAAGTTATAGAATAGGCTACGGAGATCGCCATGCCCATCACCAAACAGCTCTACGATTTGCAGGAAATCGATACCGATATTGAGCATACCCAGCAAACCCTTGACCTTAAGAACAGTCAGGTTGGGAAAAGGGATGTATTGGATACCGCCTTAACCCGCCTTAACGACGAAAAGAAAAAACTCGAAGAACTTAAACATGAACGCCGTGAGGCTGAAGCTGAACTTGAGGATATGACGAGCAAAATTACTGCTACCGAAAAGCAGCTTTATGATGGGAAAATTACTAATTCCAAAGAACTTAGTGAACTCCAGCATGAAGTAAACACTCTGAAAAACATAAACGACGAACTGGAGACTAAAGCCCTGGAAATCATCGAACGCGTTGAAGCGGCGGAGAAGTCTTTAGCCGCCACCAATGCCGATTTTCAAAAGCTTGAGGGAGAATGGCAGCAGCAGCAAAAGCAAATTACCGCCGACATTGACGTCTTGAAGAGTACACTAGCTAATTTAGCGGAAAAGCGCCGCCAGCTTACTACTCAAATCGAGTCCCCTGCCCTGAATCTCTATGAAAGAGTCCGCCAGCAAAAGAAGCAGGCGGTAGCTAAAGTTGAACAGGGTATTTGCCGCGCCTGCCGCATATCGATTTCGTCGAGCAACCTGCAAAAAGCCCGCAGCGGACAGCCAGTGCAGTGCGGCACTTGCGGACGTATCCTGTTTATCTCTTGAAAGCTAAATTGAACATCGATAAAGTCATTATCTATACCGATGGCGCCGCCCGGGGCAACCCAGGCCCTGCCGCAATTGGCATTATAATTCAAGATGAAAAAGGAAATATCACCGCCAAATTATCGCGCCGTCTTGCGCCCACGACTAATAATCAGGCGGAGTATTGTGCCATTATCGCCGCTCTGGAAAAAGCCGTGAGTCTCGGCGCTAAAAACGTTAGCCTGAAATCAGACTCCGAGCTTGTGGTGAAACAAATCAACGGACTATACAAGATAAAAAATACCGCCCTCCGCCCTCTTTACCAACAAGTGGTGCAGCTTACCGGCTCGCTGGAAAGTTTAACCATTTCCTGCATCCCCCGCGAGCAAAACGCCGCCGCGGACGCTTTAGCCAACCAGGCTTTGGACGGTAAATAAATTAGCAAATATCTTAAGTAATTGTTTCTTTATTTCTTCGGAGGCGGCGCGCCGGGCGTCCCGGTACGTTTCACCCAGGTGATATCTTTTCTGGCTTGAGCAAAACCAACGTCTTCCATAGGTGGCATCGGACTAGGACCTGGACCACCCTGTGGTTGTCGCTTCGCCATTTCCTCGAACATTTTTCTCATCTGTTCTTCTTGTCTTTTTATGCCTTCAGCGCTGGCATAGTTAACAATTCGTTCGAGGGTATTCCTCAACATCTCCTCCGGATTCGGGACGGGAATTACGTAGAGTACCTCGTCCTCAATCGCTTTCTTGAGAATTTTAGCCAGTTCTACCGGTTCAATTCCCCCCGCATGGATGGAGCGTAGTAAATTAATCGTCTTTTCTGTCACGTTATAGCCGGTGTTTTCCAGTTTCTTTGGTCGGGTAAAAACCGCTTCGGCGATGTTGGACTTGATATTTCCCGGACACAGGCAGGACACGCCGATGCCATAAGGCTTAAGCGCCGTATAATAGCTTTCCATGAGATTATTCACCGCCGCTTTAGCCGCGGAATAGGGCGCCGTGGTAGAACCGCCCATAAAACCTCCCATGGAGGAGGTTGTGGCGATATGACCGCCCTTGCCGGCTTTTATCATGCGAGGCACGAAAGTCACCATGCCATTGATGACGCCGCCGAGACAAACACCGATTACCCAGTCGTAATCCTCAAATGTCGAGGCTTCGGCGGGACCAAAGGTATTAACCCCTGCCGTATTAAATAATAACTGTGGCGGCGAACCGAATACCTTTTCCACCTCGTCAGCCGCTTCGGCATATGCTTTACGGTCGGTTAAATCCAATTTGATAAAATGAACCTGTACTTTTTTATCCTTGAAATACGCCTTTGCCTCGTCCAGATGGTCCTGCCGAATATCGGCAATGACAATCTTACAGCCTGCTTCGGAAAACACCTTTGCCTGCCCGAAGCCTGCCCCGGAAGCCCCTCCCGTGATAAATGCAACCTTGTCTTTAAAATCTTTCATCTTTACCTCCGATATATTGCTATATAGCGTAATATAAATAGCAATATTTTGCAAATTTTTATTTTTTTTCATTTCCACTTAACTAATTTCCCTCCCCATTGACTATCCATTCCCCCTCCACTACACTGTAATCGGGTCAAGTAAACCGGGTGACCGCTCCTTCTTCGGAAGGAGAGGAAAGTCCGAGCTCTACCGGGCAGGATGCTGGGTAACGCCCAGGGGGGACGACCCTACGGAAAGTGCCACAGAAACATACCGCCCCGCAAGGGGTAAGGGTGAAATGGCGAGGTAAGAGCTCACCAGCTCCGATGTGAATCGGAGGTTGTGCAAACCCCATCCGGAGTAAGACCAAATAGAGGGATATAGGACGCCCGGCCTGTCCCAGGGTTGGTCGCTTGAGCCTTTCGGTAACGGAAGGTCTAGATAGATGGTCACCATCCTTCTTCGGGAGGACACAGAACTCGGCTTACAGGTTTACTTGGCTCGTCTGCCCGTGAAATAACTCTAGCTGAAGCTATCGCTGTATCATGGTATAATGTTACTCGAATAATGTTTAAGAAAATTTTCCGGTTTTTGAAATTAAGAAAAACGGTGGTGGTGGCTACGGGGGGAGGCTTTGACCCGCTTCACGAGGGACATATCAGACTATTCAAAGAAGCTAAAAAGTTGGGCGATGTCCTTATAATCATGCTAAACAGCGATGCCCAGATGACAAAAAAGAAGGGCAGCACCTTTTATCCGTCACAGGACGAGAGAAAAGAAATCCTCGAAAGCGTCAAGTATATAGATAAAGTGGTTATCGACCCCGGCAAGGACGTAACCTGCGAAGCGGCGTTGAAATTGGTCAAGCCCGATATCTTAGCTAAAGGCGGCGATAGGTCAGTCAGTAAGATGCCGGAAATCGAGCTAAAAACCTGTAAAGAGCTGGGCATTAAAATTGTCTATAACGTCGGCGGCGATAAAGTGCAATCCAGTTCCTGGCTGCTTAAAAGAGCTAAAGGAAATTAAACCGCTTAAACGACCACTGTTATAACCAAGAACCATCATATATTATCTAGTCCTTAAAATTTTCTCTTAAAATTTGTTCATTATGGTATCATTAAGGAAACCACTATTATCATTTATTGCTTAATGCGGTCATATCATATAAAGGGAGAATAGTCTCATGTTTAAATCATCAAAAATAGTTATCAGCGCGGTATTAGCCGTTCTTGTTGCTATATCTTTCGGCGTCGGTTTCTTTGTCGGCGAGCGTAATATTACGACAACGCCAAAGGGACTGGATGTCGTTGACCAGGCATGGAACTACATCATCGCCGATTATGTTGACTCGTCTAAGCTTGACTCAGCGAATATGTCCCGCGCCGCTATCGAAGGCTTTATTAAAACGATAAACGACCGCTATACTGTTTACTTAAGCAAATCTGATTTAGTTCAGTTTGTCTCCAGTCTGCAAGGCAAATATGCTGGCATTGGCGCAGTAGTCACCGTAAAAGACGATAAACTAATGATTGTTAACATCTTCCCCAACTCGCCCGCACAAAAAGCCGGACTTAAATCGGGCGACGCTATTCTGGAAGTCAATGGCGAACCGATTACCGGTTTGGCATTAGATGTCGCCGTATCTAAAATCCGCGGACCGGAAAATACTATTGTTAAACTGCTCGTCCTCCGCCAGAATGAGACCGAACCTGAAATAATAGAGATTACCCGGGCTAATGTAGAAATGCCCAGTGTTTATTACGTAATGCGCAATGACGTTGCCTGCATCTTCCTTCTTCAGTTCACCGAGCGTACCGAAAACGAGCTTACCACGATAATAAAACAGCTAAAAGAAGCTAATGCCAAAGGTATTGTTTTAGATTTACGCGGTAATCCCGGCGGCTTGCTCGATACCGCCGTTCAAATAGCCAGCAACTTTATCTCCGAAGGCGTCATCGTTAAAATACGCGACAAAGACGGTGTTATCGAAACGCGTGAAGCAGTTTCTGGACTTGAGACTACTGACTTGCCTATGGTAGTGCTGGTCAATGAATACAGCGCCAGCGGCGCCGAAGTGCTGACCGGGGCATTACAAGACCATGACCGGGCAGTTATCGCTGGCAATACCACTTACGGTAAGGGGAGCGTTAATATGGCTGTTCAGCTTAACGATGGCTCCGGTATTTATATCACTATCGCCCGCTGGCTTACCCCCAACGACCGTCTTATCGAAGGACAAGGTCTTGTACCCGATATTAAGCTGGAAACAACCGGTGATACCGAGTTGCAGTGGGCAATTGATTACCTGAAGGATAATCTAATAAAGTAAGGAGGACAGAGCTATGACGAGCATTGTTACTCTGACGATCAACAAGGCTAATATTTCCATAATACAAGGAGATATCACCCGCCAGACGACCGACGCCATTGTCAATGCTGCTAATTCCAGTCTTATGGGCGGCGGCGGTGTCGATGGGGCTATTCATCGCGCTGGCGGACCCGCCATACTGGAGGAATGCATTAAAATCGTCGCCCAACATGGTCGCTTGCCCACCGGCCAGGCTGTTATCACCACTGCCGGCAATATGCAAGCTAAACACGTTATTCATACCGTCGGACCCATCTGGCACGGTGGTAATCAGGATGAAGCATCGCTTTTAGCCAGCGCCTACCGCGAAAGTCTTAAGCTAGCCGCCGCTAATAAATTATCAAGTATCTCATTTCCCTCTATCAGCACCGGAGCTTATGGCTACCCCGTTGATAAAGCCGCCAGTATAGCGCTTAAAGAGGTTGTTGCCTTTCTCCAGCAATCGACATCCATTAAAGAAGTCGTCTTCGTTCTTTTTGATTCACATACCCTTGATGCTTATAAAAAGGCTCTTGAAAAAGTTAAAAATGTAAAGCCCTAGCTGTAAATACCAGGCAATCCCCTTCGCCCCGCCTTTTGCCTTCGACTTATGTGTTTTATTTTTGAGTTTTGAGCTTTGCTTTTTCTTTTTTACATGCTTTTTAGTCATTATGAATTCTCCTTTCAACCTATAGTTTTTTCCCTAGCATCGCGCTGCCGACATTAATCCCTAAAGGTATGGCAATATCTTTAATTACATTCCCGATTGCCTCTTTTAATCCCTTCCCTTGCGACTTTGAAATCTGGTATTTCGTGCGTACCAGCCTTTCTAAAGCGTTAGTTGCTTTTATTAGAGTCTTCAGGTTCGTATCATCGCCGCCGGTCATCACCCTTTTGATTTCCAGCCTTAACAAAGCTATCTCATTATCAACACCGTCAATGCCAGTCGCCTTTAAAAAATCACGCTTCTCTGCCTCATTGAGCATTCGGGCGTAATAATTAGTAGTACTTGAATTTTGATTACTCTTTGGCACGCTCTTTTTTACCTCTAATAGTTTTGCCATTCGCTCTCTCCCCTTCACCAATCACTATTAATGCCGCCAGCACGATAGCGTGAGCCGCTAGATCCCACCGCTCCTTTTTTAGAGCTACCCTTAAAAGCTTCATACTCCCCCTCCATATATGGATTGCATATTATAATAGTACATATGTTCTAATTGTGCTATCTGATTTTGTCACTTCTCTTTTCAATATCATTCCCGACCCAATCGGGAATCTAGGGGAGGAGTAGCTTGGTTCTTGTATCTTGGTCATTTTCGCCTTATGTGTGTTATGATATGACTATCATACGTAGGAGGTAAAAATGAGCGCTTATCCAATAGATATTAAGGGCGACCTTTCGGTACCCCCGCAACGCGGCTGGTGGCTAATTAAGTGGCTGCTGGCAATCCCGCATTATTTCATACTGTGCTTCTTGGGAATTGCTTTTGTTTTCGTCTGGATTATCGCCTTCTTCGCCATCCTTTTTACCGGCAAATACCCCAAAGGGCTATTTAATTTCAACACTGGCGTTTTACGGTGGGCTTGGCGTGTTTCCTTTTACAGCTACGGTGCTTTAGCTACAGATAAGTACCCGCCATTCAGTCTTCAGCCTGACCCCTCTTACCCCGCCGATATCACCATACCCTATCCGGAGAAGCTATCCCAAGGCTTGGTGCTGATAAAATGGTGGCTGCTGGCGATTCCGCACTATATCATCATCGGGGCTTTTTCGGGTGGATGGAGCTCGTCACGGGGAGGCACTAATATAATCTCTATACTGGCGATTTTCGCAGCGATTTATCTTCTATTTACCGGCGTTTATCGTCAGGACTTTTTCAAATTGGTGATGGGCTTTAACCGCTGGGTTTTCCGCGTGGGGGCTTATGCCGCGTTAATGACGGACGAATATCCGCCGTTTAGACTGTGGGACGATTAGTAAAAATACTGAACTCTTAATATTAGCCCTCTCCCTTTAGCCATAGGGGAGGGGGCTAGTTATTTTTAGAGTATAGACCCCGCTGTAAGGGGAGAGTCAAGAGGCGAGGAAAAAGAAATATCAGTGAACCAGAGTTAAGATAATTTTACTAGGCATCTATACCCAATATTAAAACTGGTATATCTATGTTCGAGATACCACGGTGTTCTAAATCCCAAACAAACTGCTCGAAATATGAAACGCCTGTAGACATTTCACTAGCGAATTTACGGACAGGCACTATTTCAACTCCTGAATCTATAAACCCAAGATTATGAAATATAGTCATTTTTGCACAGACATTGTATACCATAAAAGCATATTTACCGAATTGTATCTCAATACCCAAGTTGTTTTTTACAAAATCCATCTCACGGAAGGCTCCTTTTGTAAAAGAAATGGATTTATGATCTTTAGTATAATACTGGATTGGATATTCACACTTCACCCTGATTTGTTGCCAGTCTATACTAGTAAACTCGTGTTTAAAGGCTTTGTTAAGTGATATTGGGCTGAATAATTTCTTTCCGGGCATAGTCTTTTCTTTGCTTGTTTTTGTTTTATATTTGTTTGCATCAACACTCAAAATTATCCGGTTAATTTCTTTCAATAAAGCCCAATGCTTCTTTTCTATATATTCCTTGCCCCCATTAAAAGAGTATCTACCGGCTATTTTCATTTATTCGTTCTCTTTTCATGAATTAGCCATTCATTAGGCATTTTAGATACTTTTTCACGACCTGTAGGAATGTAAATCTGTGTACCTAGGGGTCTAGTTTTTAACACACCTAGGTAGTATTCTTGTATCCTCTCTCGAGCAATATGGATATAGCTGTCATCTTTATCGCAACCTATCACTTTCCTATTATGTATAAGTCCTGCTAATAATGCTGAACCAACACCGCAAAATGGATCAAGAATCACATCATCATCGTTGGTTAGTGCAAGAACACAACGCTCTACAAGCTCAATTGGAAATTGGCAAGGATGGGTGGTCTTTTCAGGATGATTTGCCTTGACATTTGGGATATTCCAAAAACTATCCTCCCATTCTTGATTTATTAATTCCCAAACATCTGAAGGATTTTTCCCTAATGGATTTCCTGATAGTGCTCCTTTTTGTGGTCCTTTATAATGCCTTTTGCCTGGATATTTTGATGGAATCCTAATTGAATCTAGATTAAACACGTAGTTACCAGATTTTGTAAACCACAAAATAGTTTCATATCTCCCAGAAAATCTTTTTGAAGCATGTAGCCCATGGCCAAAATGCCATATGATCCTATTCCGAAGTCTAAGTCCTTGTTTTTTAAAAATGTGATAATAAAAGATATCCAAAGGGAACACCTCAGCATTATCAACATAGTTACCAACTTGCCAGCAAATACTTCCATCATCTTTTAGAACTCTTACCAATTCATTTATTACGGATTGTTGGTGTAATAAATAGTCTTCTATGCTGGTCTTTTTTTCGTATTCTTTACCTAAATTGTATGGCGGTGATGTAATAATTAGTGTGACATGTTTTTCTGGAATAGTTTTTAAAAAGTTTGTGGAATCTCCAAGATGCAAGACAACCCTGGCTTCTTTGTTGAAACTATTTGAAATTCGTTGTTCTGGAAATAACGCTAATTGATCTTTCATAATGTTGTCATCATATTTTAGCACATATGATTGTTAAATATTCAATTACACCCTTATCCCCAATAGAAAGGTTTATTTTCAAGGTTCCGGTTGGCACTTAGGACAAAAGTAAGTTCCCCGCCCCCTCACCACGATACGCTTGATTGGCGTGCCGCATCTGGGACAGTTTTTACCCACGCCATGAGCAACGTTAAATTCATCATGCGCTCGACCGGGCGTACCATCAGGGCGGATATAGTTACGCACGCTGGCGCCTTTTTTCTCTAGCGCTTTCCGCAGTACTAGCTGGATGGCTAAATATAGCCGTTTAACTTCTTCTTTAGATAGTGTTCGCGCTGGTTTCGCCGGGTGAATTTTTGCTTCGAACAGCGCTTCATCGGCGTACATGTTGCCGATACCGGCGATAATCGCTTGGTCGAGAAGGACAGCTTTAACCGGGGCATTTCGTTTTTCTAAAATATTGCTAAGTGTACCCATCGTAAAACTCTCGTCTAATGGCTCGGGACCCAGCTGGCTTTGCACCGCTTTAGTATCTTTATCCAGCCACATCTTGCCGAACTTACGCGGGTCCCAAAAGTGTATCGCCGTCCCGTTATCGAGGTGTAAAATAGCGCGAGTAAACCTGGTATCTGAAGGATTTACCAGTAAAGAGCCGGTCATCTTCATATGCATAATGAGCACATTACCGCCGCTTAAGTGAAAGAAGAGGTACTTGCCGCGACGGGATAAACCGGTGATTTTCTGTCCTGAAACCTGCGAGCGAAATTCTTTTACCGAGGGCTGTTTGACCATTTTATCCCAATAGACGTTAACGCTTTGGATAGTGCGGTTGAGGACATGAGGAAGCAGCTCGTTTTTGATGGTTTCAACTTCGGGAAGTTCCGGCATGACTATTTCATCTCTCCCCAGTTTTTCCCGACTTTTGCTTCCACTTTAAGAGGCACAATGAGCTTGACGGCGGAATCCATAATATCGGGTACAAGCTTACGCATTAGCTCTACTTCTTTATCCGGTACCTCGAAAACAAGCTCATCATGCACTTGTAATAGCATCTTGCTCTTTAATTGTCTTTTCTCCATCTCGCGATAGAGGTTAATCATCGCCACCTTGATAATGTCGGCGGAGGTACCCTGTACCGGCATATTAATCGCCATACGTTCCGCGGCCTCACGCACCTGCCGGTTAGCCGAATTGATATCGGGGATGTAACGGCGGCGTCCCAGTAGTGTCTCGACATAGCCATCACGCCGCGCTTTTTCCTTGGTTTCATTAAGGTATTTCGCCACGCTTGGATACTTTTCGAAATAGGACTTTATAAACTTGCTGGCTTCCTCGCGAGAAAGCTCGGTGGCTTGTTCCAGTCCATATTCGCTCATGCCATAAATCACGCCGAAGCTGACCGTCTTAGCGAAGCGCCGCATGTCTTTCGTGACTTCTTCTTTCTTCACGCCGAACAGCAACTGCGCCGTCGCCGAGTGTATATCCTCATCATTGCGGAAAGCGCGGACCAGTCCTTCGTCCTGTGAAAGATGGGCTAAAGCGCGGAGATCGATTTGAGAATAATCGCCGCCCAGCAGACTGAATCCCGGCGCGGCGATAAAAGCCTGGCGTACTTGTCCCCCCAATTCCCCTCGTACCGGTATATTCTGCATATTGGGGTCTGAAGATGAAAGCCTGCCCGTGGAAGTGCGGGTCTGGTTAAAACTGGTGTGAATCCGTCCGGTTTTGGGGTTCACCAGCTCCGGCAGCATATCAATATACGTGGATTTAACTTTACTATACTGCCGGTATTCCAGAACATCTTTGGCGATAGGGAAGTTTTCCGCCAGTGTTTCCAGCACCGCCGCCTCGGTGGAGTACTTGCCTTTCCCTCTGCGTTCTGCGGGTATATTAAGCTTTTCAAAGAGTATCTTGCCCAGTTGTGCTGGTGAGTTGATGTTGAACTCCTCGCCGGCTTGACTATATATCTTCTCCTCCAGCACGCCGATTTGCTCTCCGAGAGCGAGGGACAGTTCCATTAACATGTCGACATCCACCGCCACGCCGTTCCTCTCCATCTCCATCAGCACAGGCACAAGCGGCATTTCTACTTCTTTATAGAGCTTCATCAGACCTTGTTTCTCTAATCCTTGATTAAAAATGGACTCCAGCCGTAACGTCATATCAGCATCGGCGGCAGCATAATCGGCGGCAGTTTTTATATTCACTTTGTCCATGGATATTTGCTTGGCGCCGGTGCCGATTAGATTACTGATAGGCGTCATTTCAATGCCAAGTTTACTGAAGGCTAAAGCCTTAAGTCCCAGAGATTTTTCATTCAGCAAATAGGCGGCAATCATCGTATCAGAATTTACACCATTAACGACGATGCCGCACTCTCCCAGCACCTCCATATCGAACTTGGCGTTGTGCCCTATCTTAGTTATTTTCGCATTCTCAAAGATAGGACGGAGCTGGTCGACGACTTGATTCAAGGGCAGCTGGGTAATAGTATCCAAAACTGTATGCCCCACCGGTATATAAAAGGCTTTGCCCTGTTCGACGGCTAAAGAAATGCCGACAAGCTGCGCCGTCATAGGATTAAGACCCGTTGTCTCCGTATCAAAGGCAAATGACTTAGCGGTAGAAAGCTGATTAACTAGTTTGCCCAATTCATCGGTTGTAGCCACGATGCAGTAATCACAGGCAGGGGCGGGGTGCGACCTTGCTTCGGTTAATACAGTGGTGTCAGTATCAGAAACCGGCAGCTTGGGGAGGAGACTATTGAACTCCAGCTCGCGGAACAGCTCTACAGCTTTTTGCCGGTCGAACTTGCCGACGCGGCAATCGTCCAGGTTAAGCGTGACGGGTGTATCGGTAACGATAGTCGCCAGGGTTTTACTCAGGAAGGCGGTGTCTTTATTGTTAGCTAAAATCTTCTTAATGTTAGGCGGCGTAACTTCATCCAAATGCTCATAAATGTCCTCGACACTACCGAACTGCTGGATGAGCTTTACGGCATGTCTCTTGCCAATGCCAGGGACGCCGGGGAAATTATCGGAGGTGTCACCAACCATTGCTTTGTAGTCGGCAACATGCTCCGGTCCCACGCCGAATTTTTCTTTCACCATCGCCGCGTCGAAAAGCGCAGTGTCGCTGAAACTGCTGGATTTAGGATAGAGGACTTTAACGTGTGGCTCTACCAACTGCATGGTATCGGCATCGCCGGTGACAATAACGGTATCGACGCCTTTTTCGGCAGCCTGCTTGCTTAGAGTGCCGAGGACATCATCCGCCTCGTATTTATCGAGCTCAAAGAGGGGGATGTGAAAAGCCTCCACGACCTGCCGGACACGTCCGAACTGTTTAATAAGCTCATCGGGAGTGGGGGGACGCTGGGCTTTATAGTCGTCAAACATCTTGTGCCGGAAGGTGGGGCCGGCTTTATCGAAGGCGATGGCGAAATGGGTGGGTTTAAGCTCGTTAAGGACTTTGAGAAGCATTAAAACAAAGACATAAACGGCGCTAACAACCTCGCCGGTTTTAGATACGGTTAAAGGCGTGCCTGGGCGGTATTTGCTGGGTTCGAAAGCATGATAAGCCCGATGGACGATAGCGTTTCCGTCGAATAAAACGAGAAGTGGTTTTGCCATGACCTAATTATAGCAGAAAGGTTATTGTAAAATACCAAACTTTTAGTCCTAAACTCTAAAGATTGTTTTTTTAATTCGATAACTTACAGTTAGCGAGTATTATGAAAATTATATACTTGAAACGAATTAAGAAAGTGATAGAATGATGATACACAAGGATTTAGCCATCAGAGAGCGACTAAGTGAAAAAAGAAATTTGGTTTACCATAATTGCTGTCATTATTGCTCTCATTGGGTGGATAGTTAAGTGGAAACTTGTACCTCAAAATTGGATTGCACCCATTGTTTTATGGTGTTTAGCAACTATAATATTACTCATCACTATAATATATTGGCAATCACATAAACTGATTTTGCCACGTAGCAATTACGATATTTCTTTTATAGTACGCGGACTTTTTATTATATTCTGTATTTTGGTTATCATCGCAGTTATCATTGTTGGAGCTGTTTTTATTAGTATAAACCTTTAAATAGATACAATAACTACACTTCGTAATCCACGACTTTTCTTTCAAGTCGCACCTTGCCGATAAAATCGCCGACTTTCAGATGCTCGGGGTGGTTCTGATAAGCCTTTAGGTCTTCCACGTTGTCGAACTCAATATAAAGCACAATATCAAACGCGTCGATGGCTTCAATGGCAGGTATATTCAAGCCAACCTCGATACGCCGGATTTCCTTAATACTGTCTTTCAACCCTTCCAGCAGCAGCTTTATTTTCCGTGCGTTTTCTGTTTTCGTACCGCCTTCGGCGAAGTCCTTAAGCTTCCACATCACGACGTGTTTAATCATGAAAAAACTATCCTTTTTTCTCCTCTATCTTCTCCACTTCAATGGTGCATTCAGTAACTAGCGCGGCAAAAGCTCCTACCGCCGCCAGCAACGGCGCCGCCATGATAGTTATTACTGCCGCACCTGCCCCGATGGAAAGAGGAATGTCGATTATCGTTTTACCTTCGTGAATTAAGCGTATCCGCCGGATATTCCCCTCGTGTATCAGCTGTTTGACCTTTTCTACCACATCTTTACCGGAAACTGTGTATTTTTCAGTCATAAACTTAACCTCCCAACTAAATGCATATTAAAGAAGATTGTATAAGGGTGTCAAATCGCCCCTGTTGAATATTATGTTATTCATGCTATACTGGTTGCATACGGGAGGTCATTTTGAAGAGTAAAGATTTTCTTTCTATCTCGGATTTATCGAGTGAAAGCCTGCGGACACTTATAGCGAATGCTGCCGCGATGAAAGCCGAGGGCTGGAGCTCTCTACTAAGTCAAAAAACACTGGTATTGCTTTTCGAGAAACCTTCTCTACGAACACGCGTCAGTTTCGAGGTAGCGATGCGTCAGCTCGGCGGCGAATGCATCTACCTATCTCCGGAAGAAGTCAAACTCGGTAAACGTGAATCCATACCCGACGCCGCTAGAGTGTTGAGTCGTTACGCCGATGCTATTGCTCTGCGTACCTTTACTCACGAGACGCTGGAAATCATGGCGAATAACGCCGATATACCTGTTATCAACGCCCTATCCGACCTTGAGCATCCCTGCCAGGCTCTTGCCGATATCCTGACGATTTATGAACACAAGGAAACATTAGAAGGGCTGACTCTTGCATATATCGGTGATGGGAATAATAGTGCGCATAGTCTGATGCTGGCCTGCGCTTTATGCGGTATCGACTTTCGTATCGCTTCCCCTAAAGGATATCGCGTGCAGGATAAAATACTTAAAGCGGCGCAACAATATGCTGCGGATAGCCAATCAACAGTATTGTGTACCGAAGACCCGCGACAGGCCGTCGCCAACGCCGATATCGTCTATACCGACGTCTGGGTAAGCATGGGACAGGAAGCCGAGACGAAACAGCGTGTTAAGGCATTTGCCAACTTTCAAGTCGATATAGAGCTACTCTCGCAGGCGAAGCCAGACGCTATCTTGATGCACCCTCTCCCCGCCCACCACGGCGAAGAAGTTGCCGAGAACCTTATCTATTGCCCGCAGTCGGTTGTCTTCGACCAGGCAGAAAACAGAATGTATGCGCAAAAAGCCCTGCTGGCGGACATATTGGGCGGCTCGGAAATACTAATGCCGGACTTCCGGTGACAGAATATTTCACCTATTAGCATGAAAATGCTGCCAAAGAGAAAATAATCATGACCAAACCCATTGTTGCTATTATCGGACGCCCAAATACGGGCAAATCCACGCTCTTTAACCGTATTGTAAGAAAGCGCGTCGCCATCACCGAAGACCTGCCGGGCACTACCCGCGACCGTAATACCGCGGATGTTACCTGGGGAAGTTTGGAATTTACATTAGTAGATACAGGTGGACTAGAGGTTGAACCAACCACCTCAATAAGCCGCGGTGTGAAAGCGCAGGTAGAGACAGCCATTAAAGAAGCCGATGTCATCGTCGTCGTGTTGGATGCTATCGAAGGTGTTATGCCGGCAGACCTTGAGATTGCCAATATCTTGCGTCGGTCCAATAAACCAGTGCTAGTAGCGGCGAACAAAGCCGATAACGCCAAGCTCGAAATGCAAGCCCTGGAATTTTACGAACTGGGACTCGGCGAGCCACTCTCAATAAGCTCCCATCACGGTCGCGGCGTCGCCGAACTACTGGACAAAATTATCGAATTATTACCTGTTCAGCCTCCTGCCAAAATAACGCCAGAGAGCATCAAAATAGCTATCGTGGGGAGGCCAAATGTCGGTAAATCAATGTTGTTGAATACAATGGTCGGTGAGGAACGTGCTATCGTCGATGCTAACCCCGGCACCACCCGCGATGCCGTCGACACGGTGTTTGACTTTGACGGGCAGAATGTGCTACTAATTGACACAGCCGGAATCCGGCGGCGGGGTAAAATCAAGGGCGGCGTAGAAAAATACAGTATCGTCCGCACCTTCCGGGCTATCGACCGAGCCGATGTGGTATTACTCATTCTCGATGCCACAGAAATGGTTACCTCGCAAGATACGCATATAGCGGGGTACATTCAAGAGGCGGCTAAGGGAATTATACTCATTATCAATAAATGGGACTTAATAAAAGATAAAGATAACGCCGCCTGGAACAAAACGGTTAAAAACGTATTTAGATTTGCCTCTTATGCACCAATATTATATACTTCGGCTAAAACTGGTCAGGGGGTGGATAAAATTATGCCCCAGGTGATCCAGGTCTACCGGGAGAGGCTAAAGAGATTGCCCACCGCGACGGTAAATCACGTTGTCCAGCAAGCCGTCGCTGCCCATAACCGACCCAGCAGTCAAGGTAAGCAGCTTAAGATATACTACGCCACCCAAGCCGAAGCTAATCCACCAACTTTCGTCTTTTTCACTAACGATGCCCGTCTCGTGCATTTTTCCTATCGACGCTTTTTAGAAAACCAGCTGCGTGATGCTTTCGGCTTTATCGGCACACCGCTTCGCTTAAATTTCAAGACCAGAGGTCAATCATGATAGCTTTCATGTTTGTCTCTGTAGCCGTAATTGGCTACTTATGCGGCTCGGTACCCTGCGGAGTGCTGATTAGCAAAATGTATGCTAAGCAGGATGTCAGACATATAGGCAGCGGCAAGACTGGAATGACCAATGTCCTGCGGGCAGCCGGTAAAAAAGCCGCGGCAATATCATTAGTACTGGATATCGGCAAAGGGGCATTAGCTGTGGGGCTGGCAGGATTGATTTTTAGAGATAAAACCGATACCGTCGCTGTTATTTTCACGATGAATGAAAGTGCCAAAGTTCTCGCCGCTTTAGCTACACTGGCAGGTCATGGTTGGTCGATATTTTTAAAGTTTAAAGGTGGGCGTGGAGTAGCCACATTTATGGGAGCGTTGGCAGCCTTATATTGGCCTGCCGCAGTACTCGGGGGCATATTAATCTTTATCATCGGACTCAGAACTAAATATATGTCGATGGGTTCGCTTATCGGTGCAGTTGCCGCTTTCTTCTTGCTAACGGCATTTTACGTTTTGAAAATAGACTTTCTGCGTCCCACTGCCATGCCGTTTGAATATGTTGTCTATGCCATGGTGGGAGTACTTTTTATTTGGGTAATGCACCGCGATAATATTCTGCGACTTTACAATGGCACCGAACGCCGCCTCGACGATAAGGCAAAAGTCAAAACTTCACCCTCTACTGACACACCTAAATAAACCGTCAAAAAACATTTCAAGAGAAACGATTAAATTATATGCAAAAAGTTGCTGTTATCGGCACGACTAGTTGGGGGATAACACTTTCCATCCTTCTGGTAAAAAACGGCACCGAAGTTAGGCTATGGGCGAGAACCCAACCGGAAGCCACCCAACTTAAGAAAAAGGGATCGGACCGATTCCCGGGTTTACGTATCCCCAAAGAAATCATCATTACCCATAAAATAGACGAAGCGCTTAAAGACGTGAGTGCCGTCATCCTGGCTGTCCCCTCTGCAACAATGCGGGAAAATGTGAAACGCATCGCCAATTATCTAACCAAATCCACCATTATTATCAGTGCTTCCAAAGGTCTGGAGATAGGCACCGATAAAAGAATGTCGGAGGTTATAGCCGAAGAAATAAACCCGCAGTTCCACGTGAATATCTGCGTGCTTTCGGGTCCCCAGCTCGCCAAAGAAATACTGGAGAATCGACCAGCGGCTTCAGTCGTGGCAGCACTAGATAAAAACACCGCCAGAAAGGCGCAAAAACTATTAACCCGTAACGATTTTTGTGTCTTTACCCATAACGATGTTATCGGGGTGGAGTTGGGAGGCGCTTTAAAGAATATCTTGGCTCTTGGCGCCGGTATCGCCGATGGGTTAGGCTACGGCGATAACGCTAAAGCGGCATTTATGACCCGCGGACTTACGGAGATAACCGCGTTAGGCATGGCGTTGGGTGCCAATCCACTAACTTTTTCCGGTCTAGCCGGTCTGGGTGACGTTATCACCACTTGTGCTAGCCCGTTAAGCCGCAATCACTACGTTGGTGTTGAGCTTACCAAGGGTCGTTCCCTGGCGCAAATTTTGAAATCGATGCACCAGGTGGCAGAAGGCGTAAACACCACCCGCGCGGCATATGATCTTTCCCAACAGTTGGGACTGGAAATGCCGATTACAGAAAAAATTTATGAAGTCCTTTATAAAGGTGCCAAGCCAACCAGGGCAGCGCGGGATATGATGGGCGGTAACGCTAAGCATGAATTGGCGGGACGGCGATGGCGTTTATTCTCTCTCTTTAGACACCATCAACGTATGATGGCTAATAATACTTAAGTATCAATATCTTTCCGTTTTATCGTACCAAGACTCTTCGAAAGCTCCTCAAAAAGTCGTTTTTGTTCTTTAGATAACGATTCCGGAGTCATCACCTGCAGCACTACCATTTCATCGCCGCGTCCGTTGCCATGTAAGTGAGGAATGCCCTTATCTTTCAAACGAAAGATTTTACCTGTCTGACTGCCAGCCGGAATCTTTAGTTTGCCATTGCCATAGAGGGTCGGCACTCCCAGTTCGCAGCCAAGGGCGGCTTGGGCAAAGTTGACCGGCAGTTCATAGATAATATTATCGTCTTCACGCTTAAAATACTCATGGGGTTTGACGGACACCATTACATATAAATTCCCCGGCGAACCGCCGCGATAGCCGGCTTCGCCTTCACCAGTAAGCCTGATGCCGTTGCCATCATCGATGCCAGCGGGTATTTTCACCGAGATATGCCGCTTATGTTTTTGGTAGCCTGCCCCGCGGCAATCCGGACAGACTTCTCTAATAATGGTGCCTTCGCCCTGGCAATCGTCGCAAACAGCCGTATTGATAAATTGACCGAAGAGACTCCGCTGTACGCGGCGTATCTGACCCGAGCCGTTACAGGATGGACAGCGGACAGGTTGTACACCGGGTTTGGAACGCGTGCCGCGGCAGGTGTCGCAAAGCTCCGTGCGGCTGATTTCTACTTCTTTTTCGCAGCCTAAAGCAGCCTCTTCGAAAGTGACTTTAATGTTAAATTTAAGGTCATTGCCGCGTCTGGCGGTCTGGCGCTTGGTTCTGCCCGTGCCGCCGAAAAAGGCTTCGAAGATATCGCCAAAGCCACCCATATTAAAGTCCTCAAAGCCGCGTCCGAACAAATTATCCGTGCCGGTATGACCGTAGCGGTCGTAAGCGCCGCGTTTATCATCATCCGAGAGGACTTCATAAGCTTCGTTAACCTCTTTAAATCTATCCGAGGCGCCGGCATCGTGGTTGCGGTCCGGATGGTACTGCATCGCCAGCTTGCGGAAAGCCTTTTTTATGTCTTCCGCCGAAGCATCGCGCGGCAGACCGAGCACCTCATAATAATCACGTTTTATAGCCATGTTTTACCTTTTAATAGACAGACTTCCAACTCTATAATACTTCTGGGGAAAATGCTTGTCAACAAAGCTAGCACCGAGGGGAAGGCTTGATTATTTAGAAGGAGAATAGGATATGTCATTCTGAGGGAGTCCCGATTTCATCGGGACGACCGCGAGAATCTCTATCTATCATTTCAACTAATTATTGGGATTGCCACGTCTTTCTGCGGAAGGACTCGCAATGACATATCACCCTATTCCTTTTCTGTATCTTCGTCTTCTTGATATTCTCTCGGCGGCAGCGAATCTTCAAGGTAGCTCTGTAAAATTAAAGCCGCCGCGGCAGCATCATAACGGGTATCGCGATTCGTCTTATGTGTTTCCTGCAAGATACGTTTCGCGGCTACTGTGGAAAGGCGTTCGTCGCGGAACTCAAGAGGGATTTCCGTATAGTTGGATAATTGACTGGCAAACTCCCGCACCTTTTCCGCCTGAATACCTAACGTGCCATCCATGGAAAAAGGCAAGCCAATAATAATACGGTCGACATTATTTTTCTTAATGATATCGGTAATTTTCCCTGCATCCTCCTCGATATCCTGCCGCGAGATAATCGTTAGAGGGCTGGCGATGATTCCCAGGGGGTCGCTGATAGCCACACCTATCCTGGCATCACCGACATCAAGCGCCAAGACTCGTGAAATATCGACCTCCCCTGGCTAGATTAAGCTTTTAACCAGACGCAGAGCTTCTTCCAGCTTGTTTTTATCTTTGCCGCCCGCCTGGGCGAAGTTAGCTTTACCGCCACCTCCGCCACCTGCTACTTGACTTACCTTTTTAACAATATCACCGGCATTATAACCTTTCGCCACGAGGTCGGGCGTGACCGTAGCAATAAAGATGGGTCTATTGGCGCTAACCGCGCCTAAAACTACGATACCGCTTTGCAGTTTATCCCTCAAAAAATCCGCCATCTCACGTAATACTGTCTGGTTATCTGAGGATACTCGCGTCGCAAGGACTTTAATGCCTTTAACTACTTCCGCTTTTTCCAATAGCGATGATGCTTCGTGTTTCGCCAGTTCCCTTTCCAGCGTGAGGATTTGTTTTTGCGAGGCTTCTAGTTCGTCAAGGAGAGCAGAGACTTTACCCTTAACATTGTCCGGTGAAGCTTCAAGCGATTGCGCGATTTCGTCCAGTCCAGAGAGACGTTTATCTATAAACGTTTCCGCCCCCCTGCCTGTCACTGCCTCGATACGCCTGATGCCTGCACCGATACTGCTTTCACTTAAGATATGGAAATAGCCAATTTCACCTGTGGACGAAGCATGCGTACCGCCGCAAAGCTCCATGCTGACCGTCGGCTCGCCGATACGCATGACGCGGACGACATCGCCGTACTTTTCATCGAATAAAGCGATAGCTCCGGCGGTAACCGCTTTTTTATAGTCGGTCTCCTCGTCATAAACTTTAAGATTCTGGCGTATTTTATCGTTGACTATCTGCTGAACCTTTTTAATCTCGTCGGGGGTCATGGCGGCGAGATGAGAAAAATCAAATCTTAAGTGTTCCGGCGCCACCAGCGAACCGCGCTGCTGGATATGGTCGCCCAGCACCTGCCGCAGCGCCGCTTGGAGGAGATGTGTAGCTGTGTGATTGCGTTGAATATCACGGCGTCGTTCCATATCCACAGACGCTTTAACCTCCGCCCCAATGACTAGAGAACCTTCGGTTAACTTACCATTATGTAAAGTTATATCTGGCGGGACGCGTACGGTATCGGATACAATACATTTGCCCGTTTTACTGGTGATTTCACCCGTGTCCCCTACCTGACCACCCATTTCACCGTAAAAAGGAGTAGTATCAAGCACAATACCAGCCGATTGGCCGGCTTTTATCTCTTTAACCTCTTTGCCATCAACCAGAATCCTGACTATCTTCGCCTTCTGGTCGAGGCAAGTATAGCCGACGAACTCAGTTTTAAATTTTTTTAAATCTACTATAACATCGGCCGATAAGCCAAGCTGAGTCTCCGCGTTAATAACAAACCTATGTGAGGCGCGGGCGCGTTCCCGCTGTTTTTCCATCTCTTTTTCAAAGCCGTTCATATCCACAAAAAAGCCGGATTTACCGACGATTTCCTTCGTTAATTCAATAGGAAAACCATAAGTATCATAAAGCTTAAAGGCATCTTCGCCGGAAATCTGTTTGGCTTTTTTACCACCTTGTTTCGTGATTAATTCTTCGATAATTTCCAACCCGGTACTTAAGGTCTCTGCAAATCGCATCTCTTCCAGCGTGATAGCCTTAATGATAAAGTCCTGTCTCTGTTTAAGCTCCGGATAAACATGACTCATCTTCTTTACAGTAACCTTTACTATCTCCGTTAAAAACGGCTTAACCAGTCCCAGCCGCCGTCCAAAGAGTACCGCCCGTCTTAATAATCGCCTTAAGACATAGCCCCGCCCCTCATTATCGGGCAAAACGCCGTCAGCGATAAGAAAAGCTAATGCCCTGCTATGCTCCGCCACAACCCTCAAGGCGTTATCGTCATCGGTATTGACGCTATACTTTTTACCGGTCATCACGCCTATTTTTTCTAGTAACGGAGTAAAAAGGTCGGTTTCGTAAACGGAGGTCTTACCGCCTAAAACTGCGATGGTCCTCTCGACGCCCATACCCGTATCAACGCATGGATTAGGCAGTGGTGTACGCTTTTTGTTCGTATCCTGGTTATACTGCATGAAAACCAGCGTGCTTATCTCAATAAAACGATTGCAGCCGTCATTAGGTTTACAATCCGGTTTACCGCAACCCTTCTCCTTGCCTAAATCATAGAAAATTTCATTATCCGGCCCGCAAGGTCCCGAATTGCCGACAGGTCCCCAGAAGTTATACTCTTCACCAAACCGGTGTATCTTTTCTGCCGGAATACCCAATTGACGCCAATGTTCAAACGATTCGTCATCATCAAGAAAAATCGTTACCCATAAACGGTCATGCGGTATTTTTAAATACTTGGTAATAAATTCATAAGTCCAGTTAATAGTGTCCCGCTTAAAATAATCGCCAACGCTGAAGTTGCCTAACATTTCGAAGAATGTCATATGGGTTGTATCGCCGACCGACTCAATATCGGTGGTACGGAAACATTTCTGGCAAGAAGTCAGCCGTTTGGACGGAGGCTTTACCTCACCCAGAAAGTAAGGTTTTATCTGCACCATGCCGGCGCTGGTCAGCAATAAGGTTGGGTCATCTTTAGGCACAAGAGATGAACTCGGGATGACCTTATGTCCCTTTTCTTCATAAAATTTTAAGAATAAAGAACGTAATTCGTCACTATTCATGCAAACTCCAGAAAAACGGCGACTATTTACCTATGATTGTAAGTGGCAAAGGTATGTACTGTCAATGAGGGTATTTAACTTTCATTACGTATAAGTAGGAATGACAGAAGAACGATTATCCAAACTTTTTAAGATACTTCTTCAGTTCCACGCCAATATCTTTCCTCTTAAGAGCCAGTTCAATGTTGGCTTGGAGCCAGCCTAAAGGCGTGCCGGCATCATAACGTTTACCCTTAAACTCCACAGCATAAACTTTTTCCTTCTTAAGCAGTGTATTGAGAGCATCGGTCAACTGAATCTCCCCGTCTTTACCGGGTTTGGTTTCTTTTAGTATTCCAAAGATAGTAGGCGTTAAGATGTACCGTCCTACAATGGCGAGGCGGGAAGGCGCTTTAGCTGGTTGCGGTTTCTCCACCATGCCTAATACCTGATAAACGCCTTTGCTTACCTCTTTCGGTTTGATAATTCCGTATTTATCAATATCCTCTAGGCTAACCTTCTCAACGGCGATGACGCTGGAACCGTATTTTTCATAGACAGCCAGCATCTGCTTCAATCCAGGCACATTACAATCGATAACGTCGTCCGGCAGCATCAGGGCAAAAGGTTCATCGCCAACAACAACTTTTACGGTTAATACTGCATCGCCCAGTCCTTTTGGCTCTTTCTGAAGGACATAACAGTAATCCGCCATGGCAGCAATTTCTCTCATACGTTTGGAGAGGGCAATTTTCCCTTTGCTGGCTAAGAAACTATCCAGTTCGGGTGTATGACTGAAATAATCCTCGATAGCACGTTTGCTGGCGGAAGTCACCATGACTATTTTATCGATACCAGATTTAATGGCTTCCTCTACGGTATATTGAATCAACGGTTTATCTACCAGAGGGAGCATCTCCTTAGGCTGTGAACGGGTGAGGGGTAAAAAACGTGTGCCAATGCCTGCCGCTGTGATAACTGCCTTGCGTATTTTCATTTCGTCCTCCTCATATCAAAAGCAAAAACCGCGGCGCCATAAACTCCCGCTTCATTACCAAGTTTACCAGCGACGATGCGAACTGACTGCGCGTTAATAGAAAACGCTCTCTCCGCAACTATCTTCCTACCCGGTGCGATAATCATTTCGCCTAGAGCCGCCATACCACCGCCGATAACCACCATCTCGGGATTAAAGATATTCACAATATTTACCAAGCCTACGCCCAGATAATAAGCCGCCTTTTCTATAACTTCCTGCGCCAGCTTATCGCTGCTTCGCGCGGCTGCACCGACCATCTCCGAGTTAATTTTATCTACTTTTCCTGCCGCCATGTCAATGAGAGAAGATTTATCGCCACTACGCAGGCGCTCCACAGCATCTCGGGCAATCGCCGTGCCAGAAGCGAACATCTCTAAACAGCCGATATTGCCGCAACCGCATTTAGGTCCATTTGCTTCTACGGTCATATGACCCAACTCTCCAGCGCCGCCCCGGGCGCCCAGGTACAACTTGCCATTGATGATAATGCCGCCGCCAATGCCAGTGCCGAGGGTTAAGAGAACGAGATTTTTCGTGCCTTTCCCTGCGCCATAACACTGTTCGCTAAGAGCCGCGGCGCTGGCATCATTGACGACATAAGTGACAACGCCTGTTTTCTTTTTAATGATTTCCGCTAAAGGCAAGTTAGCCCAGCCGGGTAGGTGAGGCGAAGGAGTAACGACCACACCTTTACTTGTATCGATACCGCCAGCACAGGCAATACTGATGGCGTCCAGTTGAGAGAACGATATTTCATTCTTTTTTAAAATTTCTTTTATAGCTAAACAGAGTTGCTCGATGACCGAATCGGCACCCTCACTTGCTAAGGTTGGACGTGTTATTTTAGCCTTAATTTTACCGTCCGCTCCAAAGAGGGCAACAAGCATTTTAGTGCCGCCGATATCAACGGCGATAATAGGTTTAGCGTTTTTCATCATTCAACTACTTTGCCAAAAAATCCAGCACTATTTTATTAAATTTTTCAGGATATTCGAACATCGGCATGTGACCACATTCGTTAAAAATATGCAGTCGAGCCCCAGGGATTTTTGATACGGCTACTTGCGCATGCGTCACTGGAAGAACCCGGTCCTGCTTGCCCCAGAAAATAATAGTAGGGACAGCGATTTTCCCCAGTTCTTTCGTCAGAGCCTGTGTCAGCTTGGCTCGCTGACCGCAAACATTGATGCCGGCGCGTAGAACAGACAATAAGGATTTGGTAGCGTCAGGTTGGCTTGCCAGTTCATAGGATAATTTGACAAACTCCGGCGTAACTAAAGCTGGGTTATGAACAATTTTCTTCCAAAGCCTTTCCGTCCCTTTAAGCGAAGGACGTATCAATAACTCGCGGAGATAGGGGATGGAACACACTCGAAAATCGATAATGATACCACGACCCATACCGGCACAATTTGCCAGTATTAGCTTATCAACTCTCTGCGGGAACTTAAGAGCGAACTGGAGTACCAACCCCCCACCCAGTGAATTCCCCACCAGGCTAGCTTTACTAATCTTTAACGTATCCATGAAATCGCTGATAAAATCCACCAGGGCATATATATCTTTAACTAATGGAGTTTTATCCGAGCGGCCGAAGCCAACCAAATCAATAGCATAGACTCGATGCTTCTGCGCTAGTACATCGATATTGTGTATCCAGTTTTCTATAAAGCCGCCTAGCCCATGAACGAGAACAACGGCGGAACCTTTTTCCCCAGCCTGCCAGTAACGTGTGTTGATATTGCCGACTTTTACGTACCTATCCTGCGGTAACGATGCTGACATAGCTGCCTCCTAAAGCTAAGCGGTAACTCTACCCCCTATTTCAGCTATTAAAATATCCATGACAAGGTCCGGACTATCATAGCGTCCGGTTTTGATGGCGATATCCGCATCCAGCAGTTTGTGATACACCTCTTTTAAGCGTGCCAAAGTATATTTATCCGCCTGCTCCCATGCCTTACGCAGAACAAAGTCGGAGGTCAAGCCGAGTTTGGACTGAATTTCGTTGCGGGACCTTCCACTGTCACGCATTTCCTTGACCTGGAAGATAATCCTCACCTGGCGCGCCAGCATGACTAAAATCTGCGTCGGCGCCATTCCCTGCTTAAAAAGTTGCTGTAAAAGTTCCTGGGCTAAAGCCACGCGGGACTCGATGATGGCGTCCACCATATAAAAAATGTTGGCGTCCTGAGCATTACTCACTAATGCCTGCACATCCGCCTCCTCAATAGTACGCTCGTCGGTATAGAGAACCAGTTTATCAATCTCATTCGCCATTGTCCAGAGGTCACCGCCGACGAGCCGGACCATTAAGTCCACGGCTTGTTTAGAAATGCCGCCCTTTCCTAATGAGCTTACCCTTTTTTCAATCCATTGATTTATTAGTGCTCCTTTTAACGATGGAAAAGTCTTTACCTTACCCACGGTGGCTAACTCATGCAGCAGCGGATTGGTGGACCTGATGTTACCACCGATTAACACTAATTCGGTAAACGGGGGAAGATTTTTTACAGCTTCGGTGAAAGGCTTATAATCCTCTGTTGCTTCGGTTTTATTAGCAGATTTTTTCTTGGTAGCCTTACCTTTCGGCTCGAACCGCTCGAATAACCCTCCGACAATGACCAGTCGTTTATCGGCAAGAAAAGGCACTGTCTCACAGGCGGCGCGTAGCTGCGCCGGTGTAACCCTGGCGCCTTCGAACACTGTGGTATTGGGCATTAAGGCGGCGGGGTCGCCGGCTGACTTTTTTATCTCCTCCAGCGCTTGGTGGATAGAAAAATCATCCTCGCCGATGAATATGTGCAGCAAGTTTTTCTCCTTAATTGCCAGTGTTAAGTCATTATAACATATCGAGTAATATACTCTTTATCAAGGTTGACAAAACTCCGCTATTAGGGAATAATCGCCAATATGAGCATCAGTATTGGGATTCTCGGCTTAAGTCAGAGCGGCAAGACCACCGTTTTTAATGCGTTGACCGGCGGCAAGGCTGACACTATTACTCACGCCACTGGTGTCTCGCAACATATTGGCGTCGCTCATGTTCCCGAGCCGCGCCTCAAAGTGCTGGCGGAACTGCTTCACCCGCCCAAAGTCGTTTTTACCGAGGCTAAGTTCATCGATATCGGGGCGTCAGTGAAAAACCTCGCCCAGGACAAAGGCTTAGGCGGTCAACTCCTTAACCAGGTTAGCGCGGTGGACAGCCTTATCTGCGTCATCCGCGCTTTTAAAGACGAGAGCATTCCCCATCCTCAAGGAAGCTTGGATATCAAGAGAGATATCGAAGCTCTAAATTTAGAGCTAGTTTTTTCCGACCTGGCGATTCTAGAAAGAAGGCTGGAAAAGCTGGAGGTCACTTTAAAAGCGGCAAAACCCGGCGAGCGTCCGCCAATCCTGCAGGAAAAAAATATTTTATTAGGATTTAAAGCCGAGCTCGAAAAGGATAAAGCACTACGCAATCTCACTATGGATGAACATACTGCCAGATTAGTGGCTAATTACCAGTTCCTGACTGCTAAACCGATGCTTATCGTGGTAAATATTAGTGAAGACCAACTAGCGCAGTCAGCTACCCTGGAAGCGGACCTTAATAAGCAATTTGCTGACGCTAAATGCCGGGTCGTGACGCTTTGCGGTAAGCTGGAAATGGAGTTATCGCAGCTGGAAGAAAAAGCCGCGCAGGAGTTCCGCCAGGATTATGGCTTAAAAGAGTCAGGCTTGGAGCGTACGGTCAAAACGTCTTACGAACTTGCCGACTTGGTAACTTTTTTCACTATCGCTTCGAATGACGTCAGGGCTTGGTCTATCAAAAAAGGCACTCACGCTCAAAAAGCCGCCGGTAAAATCCACACCGACATGGAAAAAGGGTTTATCCGCGCGGAATGTATCGGTTTCGACGAGCTGGTAAAATGCGGCAGCATTGCCGAGGCTAAAAAGAAGGGACAGCTCCGTCTTGAAGGCAAGGAATATATCGTCCAGGACGGCGATGTGATTACGTTTCTCTTTAACGTTTAACATTTTTACGTACGATTAATTTCAAACCTTTTTCATCGGTTACTATAATATCTTCACCAGTGAGAATTTCGCCCTTTTCCGCTATTGCAGCCCATAGCTCGCCGTGTATTTTTACCATGCCCTCCGGCGCTAATTTGCTCGCCGCTACGCCCGTAGCGCCAATCATGGATGTCTGACCTACTGGTTTCTGCTTTTTTAGTATGTTAGAAGTGAAAACAAAAATGCATGTACCGATAATGCCCCACCCCACCATAACCCCAACCAATATCCCAACGTGCAAGATAATATCAAAAGCTGGCAGTAGCCACTGCCAGACCGCCCAGATAGCCACCTGCTGCAACGCCATGCTGATAATCGCGAAAATCAGACGGGTTAAAGTAAAACTTTTATTCATGTTTTCAGGTCTCATTATAGCAAGGTTAAGAAAAATTATTAAACCTATGATATAGGGCTTGACAAGGCTGTTATAATTATGATATATTTTATACTTGTAGTAATGGTGATAATGCCCCTGGTGTTTGTTATTTTAATTTCCCTTACATAAAAGTGTTTGACGTTGCCGTATGCGCATGCGCATTTTAACCTTAAGTAATAATATCGTTTTTTAGTATTTGGAATTGCTGTATTCGTCTAAGGAGAAGAGATGACTTTAGTGTCGCAGACATCTGTTGCCAAGTCCCAGAGAATCATCCCCCGCAAATCTTACGCTAAACTCCCTACCGTTTTAGAAGTACCTAACCTGATAAAAGTCCAGCTCGATTCTTTCCAGCGCTTTCAGGAAGAAGGCATCAAGCAGTTGCTGGAAGAAATATCGCCCATCAAAGACCTCACCGGCAATCGGCTGGAGCTAAGCTTTATCGCCTACGAGTTCCGCGAGCCGCGCCCCGGTCATTCCGAGCAGGAATGTCATGAGCGCGACCAGACATTTTCCGCGCCGCTTTATGTGAAAGTACGATTACTCGTAAAAGAAACTGGTGAAATTAAAGAGCAAGACCTATTCTTCGGCGACATCCCGCTGATGACTTCAAAAGGCACGTTTATTACCAGCGGTGCCGAAAGAGTAGTGGTAAGCCAGCTTTTACGTTCGCCGGGCGTTTATTTTACCGCCGAAGAAGACCCGGTATCCGGTCGACGCCTTTGTTCAGCTAAACTCATCCCGACCCGCGGCGCCTGGCTGGAGTTTGAAACCAGCAATCGTAACGTAATTTCCACCAAAATCGATGGTAAACGCAAAATACCTATCACCACCCTGCTGCGCGCTATTGGCTACGGCAGCGATGAAGAGATAACGAAACTCTTCCATAAAGAGGAAAAGGAATCCGAGCAAAAATATATCAGCATCACCATGGAGCGAGAGCCATTGATTAGAAATAAAAAGGACGCGATGCTGGATATTTATAAAAAGCTGCATCCCGGCGAGCTTCCCTCTGAAGCTAACGCCGAAAAACTTATCCATAACCTCTTCTTCGACGCCGCCCGCTACGACCTGGGTAAAGTCGGACGTTATAAGCTAAATAAACGTCTCGGTGTGAGTGCTAACCTCAAAGAACGGACGCTGACCCAAGAAGATATCGTCGAAATTATTCGACATATCATCTTGATTAACAACGGCAAAGACCATAGCGATGATATCGACCATTTGGGCAACCGGCGGGTACGTACGGTAGGAGAACTGGTGCAAACCCAGTTCCGTATCGGCTTTTTAAGACTAGAGCAGGTGGTACGCGAACGTATGAGCATTATCAGCACGGAGGCAATCACGCCGAGTGCCCTGGTTAATATTAGACCCATCGTCGCAGCGGTGAGGGAATTTTTCGGCGGCTCGCAGTTATCGCAATTTATGGACCAGACCAATCCGCTGGCGGAACTGACCCATAAACGCCGCCTCTCCGCCATGGGACCCGGCGGTTTATCCCGCGACCGCGCTGGCTTCGAAGTGCGCGATGTTCACTTTTCTCACTACGGTCGTATCTGCCCTATCGAAACGCCAGAAGGTCCGAACATTGGTCTTATCGGCTCGCTGGCAACTTACAGCATCATTAATGAGTATGGTTTTATCGAAACACCCTACCGTAAAGTTATCCACGAGCTTAGCAATAAAGATAAGCACTTGGTAGGACGGACTGTTTCCGAAAACGTGCTGGATGAAAAAGGTAAAGTGGTAGTCAAATCCCACACCTTTATTACGAAAGACGTCGCCGAAAAACTCGGTAAATTAAAGTCCGTAAAAATAAAGGTTATCCCTTTTGTTTCCGATGAAATCAACTACTATCCGGCGGACGAGGAAGATAAATACGTTATCGCCCAGGCTAACGCCCCGCTTGACGAAAACAACCAATTCAAAGAAAAACGAATCGAAGTCAGGCTGACTGACGGCTACCTGCTGGAAACCCCCGACAAAATAGAACTGATGGATGTCACCCCCAAACAGGTGGTTAGCGTAGCGACGGCTTTAACACCCTTCCTGGAACATAACGACGCTAACCGTGCTTTAATGGGCGCCAATATGATGCGTCAAGCAGTGCCGCTGCTGCGTCCCCAGGCTCCTGTAGTCGCTACCGGCATGGAAATGGAAGCTGCCAAGCACAGTCGGCAGGTTGTCTTCGCCGAGAAAGCCGGTATTGTTACCGAAATGGCCGGTAATATCGACGAAAAAGGCAACGCTAAATACCACATCATCATTACACACGATGACAGCTCGACGAAAGATTATGATTTAATGAAATTTGTCCGTACCAATCAGGGAACCTGTATCAATCAACGTCCACTGGTTAACAAAGGTGAACGCGTCCACGCCGGACAGGTATTGGCCGATAGCTCGGCTACCGAAAACGGCGAGCTGGCGCTTGGACAAAACGTTACCGTCGCCTTCATGTGCTGGGAAGGTTACAACTTCGAAGATGCTATTATCTTAAGCAGCCGCATGATTGAAGAAGATATGTTTACTTCCATCCACATCAATAAACACGAGGTGGAAGCCCGTGATACCAAACTCGGACCGGAAGAAATTACCCGCGATATTCCTAATGTCGGTGAGGAAAGCCTGCGTGAGCTTGACGAGGACGGTATTATCCGCATCGGCGCCGAAGTAATGCCGGATGATACGCTGGTGGGTAAAATCACCCCTAAAGGCGAAACGGAGCTCTCCGCCGAAGAAAAGTTGCTGCGGGCAATCTTCGGTGAAAAGGCAAGAGAAGTTAAAGACACATCCTTAAGAGTACCTCACGGCGAATGGGGTAAAGTAATTAACGTTAAAGTTTACACGCGTAAAGAGAGCAAGAACGGCGGCGATGACCTGCCCGCTGGCGTCAATCAATGGGTGCAGGTGTGGATAGCTCAGAAACGCCGCGTATCGGTCGGTGATAAATTAGCTGGACGCCATGGTAATAAAGGCGTCATCTCCATCATCGCGCCTAAAGAAGACATGCCCTTCCTGCCGGATGGTACGCCAGTTGATATCATCCTCGACCCCATCGGCGTGCCTTCCCGTATGAATATCGGGCAGGTACTGGAAACGCATCTGGGTTGGGCGGGACAGATTCTGGGATTCCGTGCGCTGACACCCGTCTTCGACGGCGCTGACGATTTAGCTATCGAGGACGCTTTATGCCGCGCCTGGATTGTCCAGCAAGCCGGTGCTGAAGACACCAATCCGAGTGAAAACAAAAGACCTTACAAAGAAGATGTAGCTATTGAGTGGATTAATGAACGAGGTTATGACGGCAAAGCTGTATTTGATGAAAAACTACACGGCAAAGCTCGCGATATCGGTCTCCGCTTATGGCTGGAAGAATTGAATATCTCCGCTAAGCACATAAACGCCGAGAACCTGGAAAAGGTCGTGGAAAAAGTAAATAGAGAAGGAAGATTCTCCCCGCCAACTTATGGCAAGACTATCCTTCACGACGGGCGCACCGGCGAACCTTACGACCAGCCGGTAACTGTCGGCAATATTTACATGATGAAACTCATCCATCTGGTAGAAGACAAAGTGCACGCCCGCTCCACCGGACCTTATTCCTTAATCACCCAGCAACCGCTGGGAGGCAAGGCGCAGTTTGGCGGACAGCGTTTCGGCGAAATGGAGGTCTGGGCACTGGAAGCCTATGGTGCCGCACATAATCTACAGGAAATGCTGACGATTAAGTCCGACGACGTTACCGGCCGCGCCAAGGCTTATGAATCCATCATCAAAGGCGATGATATTTTGCAGCCCGGCGTACCGGAGTCATTTAAAGTGCTGGTTAAAGAGCTGCAAAGTCTGGGACTGGCTCTCGAAGTGATTAACGAAGAAGAAACCAAGGCTGCTCCCGCCGAGGAAACAGTGGATGAATCTACAAAAGACGAAACTTTTAAATTAGAAACTGAAGTTAAGAATGTTGAAGAACCGCGTTGGAAAGAGGTAGATACTGATGTTCGAGATTAATGATTTTGATGCCGTCCGTATCTCGCTGGCTTCACCAGAACAAATCAGAAGCTGGTCTTATGGCGAGGTCACTAAACCGGAAACAATTAACTACCGCACGCTAAAACCGGAACGGGACGGACTTTTCTGTGAGAGGATTTTTGGTCCCACTAAGGACTTCGAATGCTACTGCGGCAAGTATAAGAGAATACGCTACAAGGGCGTTATCTGCGATAAATGCGGCGTCGAAGTCGCCCGTGCAAAGGTTCGTCGCGAACGTATGGGGCATATCGAGCTTGCCTGCCCGGTGACGCATATCTGGTTCGCTAAAGGCATTCCCAGCCGCATCGGCTTGCTGCTCGACCTTTCGCCGCGAAGTCTGGAACATGTCATTTATTTCTCCCAGTACATTATTACCGAAATCAATGAAGAAGCCCGACAGTCTACTATCAAACAGGTTGAAGAGACCGCCGCCAAAAATATCGAAGAGCGACAGAAAGCTATCGATGAGCAGGTTGCCAGGATGGAGAAGGAAAAAGCAACCGTCGAGGAAATTAATAAAGTCCGTGGTCAGTTCGTCGACGAAAAAACAAAGATGGAAGCCGAGCTGGCTCAGGAAGTTGAAAAAATAAAAGAACTCCGCGTTAAGGAACTGCTGACCGAGACGCAATATCACGATTATAAACAGAAATACAACAACGTTTTCGAAGCAGGCATGGGCGCCGAGGCTATCCTGAAAATCATGAAAACCATTAACCTCGATGAAATACGCAATAGACTGCTGCTGGAAACACAGTCCAGCTCCGGACAGCGCCGTAAGAAAGCCAGCAAACAGCTGCGTGTCGTCGAGGCTTTCCGAAACAGCGGCAATAAGCCGGAGTGGATGATTTTAACCGTTCTGCCCGTGCTACCGCCCGATTTAAGACCAATGGTGCAACTGGATGGCGGACGTTTTGCCACCAGCGATCTGAATGACCTTTACCGGCGTGTTATCAACCGCAATAACCGCCTCCACCACCTGATTGACATCGGGGCGCCGGAAATTATTATCCGTAATGAAAAACGCATGCTCCAGGAAGCCGTCGATTCGCTTATCGATAACGGACGCCGTGGACGCGCCATTTCTATCAGCGGCAACCATAAACTCAAGTCGCTCTCCGATATGCTGCGCGGCAAACAGGGCCGTTTCCGCCAGAATCTGCTGGGCAAGCGCGTCGACTACAGCGGGCGTTCGGTAATCGTCTGCGGACCTGAACTAAAACTGCATCAATGCGGCTTACCGCGACGTATGGCACTAGAGCTGTTTAAACCCTTTGTCATGCGCCGTCTGGTAGCTCAAGGGCTGGCGCCCAATATTAAGAGCGCCCGGAGACTGGTTGAGCGCGCTAAGTCCGAGGTTTACGACATCCTTGAAGAGGTTGTTAAGGAGCGACCCGTACTGCTCAATCGCGCCCCCACCCTCCACCGCTTAAGTATCCAGGCTTTCGAGCCGGTGTTAATTGACGGGAGCGCTATTCAGATACACCCGCTGGTCTGCTCTGCTTTCAACGCCGATTTCGACGGCGACCAGATGGCGGTGCATATACCACTCTCTAAAGCCGCCGTTAAGGAAGCCCGCGATATGATGATGAGCCATCATAATATCCTGCTGCCGAGCAGCGGCGAGCCTACCGTATCGCCGACACTGGATATGGTGCTCGGCTGCTACTACCTTACTACTATTCGCCAACAAAGCACTGGCGAAGAAAAGGTTTACGGCAGTTTTGAAGATGCCAAATTGGCTTATGAGTTCGGCCACATCGACCTGCGGGAAGAAATTACCGTACGGACTTCTGATAATGGCGAAAGAGTTAAAACCAGTGTCGGACGCATACTCTTTAACGAAATTCTCCCCAAGGAAATGGGGTATTTCAATAAAATTGTCGATAAATCAACCCTAAAACATATCGCCACTAAGTGTAGCAAAATCCTTACCGATGAAGAAACCGGTAAAGTACTGGATAACATCAAGCAATTAGGTTTCCGTTTCGCCTCAAAGTCCGGCATCACCATCGCCATGAATGATATTGAGGTACCGGCAAGCAAGCCGCAAATGCTGGCGGAAGCCGAAGCTAAAGTTGCCACCATCGAGAGCCAATACCATCGCGGCCTCATCACCGAGGACGAGCGATATAATGCCGTAGTCGATATCTGGAACGAGGCTACTAACACTATCACCAACACTATCCAGAATAATCTCGACCGCTACGGCGGCGTTTACATGATGGCGACATCTGGAGCTAAGGGTAATATCTCCCAGATACGCCAGATGGCCGGCATGCGCGGTTTAATGACCGACCCTGCCGGTAAAATTATCGAATTCCCCATCAAGTCCAGCCTTCGCGAAGGTCATAGCGTACTGGAATACTTTATTTCCACCCACGGTGCCCGTAAAGGTCTGGCGGATACTGCTTTGAGAACATCCGATAGCGGTTATCTTACGCGACGCCTTATCGATGTCTCTCAAGATGTCATCACCGCCGAAGATGACTGCGGTACCACCGAGGGTATCATGGTGACCGAACCGAAAGAAAAAGGTTTACTGCCTTCATTAGCCGAGCGTATTCTTGGGCGATTGGCGGCTAGCGACATTCTCCACCCGAAAACAGGCAAAATCATAGTCGCCCGCAATGAAGAAATCGATGAAGCTAAAATAGAAAAAATCGTCGCCGTTGGTATAACGTCGGTTTATGTGCGGTCGCCGCTTACCTGTCTATCGCGGCGGGGCGCCTGCCGCTATTGCTACGGACGCGACCTCGCTCGCGGTAAGCTTGTCGATAATGATGTAGCGGTCGGTATCATTGCTGCAGAAAGCATCGGCGAGCCGGGCACTCAACTCACGCTGCGTACCTTCCATACCGGCGGTGTGGTTGGACTGGATATCACCAGCGGTCTGCCCCGCGTGGAAGAACTTTTTGAAGCCCGCACGCCCCGCGGACAGGCAATAATCACGGAAATAGACGGAACTGCCGAAATAGTCCAGAATGAAGAAGGAAGAAAGATAAAAGTCGCCAGTACCGAAACCTACAACGATGAGTACGCCTTGCCTACTGGATGGCATGTCATGGTTAAGACCGGACAACATGTCGATATCGGCACAGTATTAGCTGCCCCTCCAAAACCTCGTAAGAGTAAAACCCCTAAAGCTAAAAAAGAAGTTGTCGCTGCACCAGAAATCCCGCCTTTAGTAGCACGCTTTGCCGGAAGAATTAGCATTAAAAAGAAACAGTTGGTGATTAAATACGCCGAAAAAGAAGAGCGTGAATATATCGTCCCATCCACTGCCAGCATCTGGGTGCAAAACGGCGCGGAAGTAAAGGCTGGGCAACAGTTGACTGACGGCTCAATCAATCCCCATGACATATTACGCATACTGGGTAAAGATGCCGTCCAACAATACCTGGTGGATGAGGTACAGAAGGTTTACCGTTCGCAGGGCGTGAATATTAACGATAAACACATCGAGGTTATCACCCGGCAAATGCTTACTAAGGTGCGCATCGATTCAGCAGGCGATACCGACCTCGTGCCTGATGAACTCGTCGATAAATATGTCTATGAAGACACTAATGCCAAGGTGCTTGCCGAAGGCGGTGAGCCTGCGACAGCCCACACTGTTCTCTTGGGTATCACCAGAGCATCTTTAAGCACCGATAGTTGGCTGGCGGCGGCATCGTTCCAGGAAACCACCAGGATTCTGACCGAGGCGGCAGCTAACGGCAAGGTGGATAGGCTCATAGGACTTAAGGAAAACGTCATCATCGGTAAGTTAATCCCAGCGCGGTACCTTAAAGAAGAGCAGCTAGCCGAGCTTAAAGCTGGCGAACAAACTGAAGCCATGCGCATACTGGCTAGTTTAGCGGGTCCGCCAGAACCCGGAGCTGAAGGCGCGCCAGCCGAAGGCACCGCTACAAGCGAGCCGATCATCACCCCGGAAGATATCCGCGAAGAACTCGTCGACGATTCGGCTAAGAAACCCGAAAACAAAGACATTGATACTTCCGACGAAGAAAGCGACTAATAATATAAATCGTTTTTAATAGCAGAAATGGGGTTTACTTAAGTATAGTCGAAAGGGGTGAGGCGAAATCGCTCGCATAATATCGGGCAAACCGATTGAAGAAGATAAACCACTCGAAAATAGCCTTCGCCCCCGTAATCTGACCGATTTTATCGGACAGGAAAAAACGAAGGAAAACCTCAAGATAGGTATTGCTGCAGCAAAAAGGCGCGGCGAACCTATCGACCATGTGCTTTTTTACGGTCCCCCCGGTTTAGGCAAGACCTGCCTTGCCCACATCATCGCCACCGAAATAGGCGTAAATATCAAAACGACTTCTGGTCCCGCCATCGAACGTACCGGTGACCTTGCCGCTATTTTAACCAATCTACGCGCTCATGATATCCTCTTTATCGACGAAATTCACCGTCTGAACCGGTCGGTCGAAGAAATACTCTACCCGGCGTTGGAAGATTTCGCGTTGGATATCATCATCGGCAAAGGACCTGGCGCTAAAAGTCTGCGACTGAACCTGCCTAAATTCACCCTTATCGGCGCTACCACACGTTATGCCCTGCTTTCACCGCCATTAAGGGATAGATTCGGCTCCGTCTTCCGCCTTGATTTCTACGATGCCGCCGCGCTGGAGAAAATTATCGAACGGTCCGCTCGTATCTTGCAGGTGGAAGCTAAAGAGGACGGACTTAAGGAAATAGCCAAACGCGCCCGGGGCACGCCGCGCGTCGCTAACCGACTGCTTAAGCGGGTGAGGGATTATGCGCAGGTGGTAGCGGACGGCGTGATAACGCAAAAAGTAGCTAAAGAAGCTCTGACCAAGCTGGGGGTAGACCTTATAGGACTTGATGAAACCGACCACAAGGTACTGCATACTATCATCGAAAAGTTTAATGGCGGTCCGGTGGGGCTGGACACTATTGCCGCGTCCATCAGCGAGGAGGCGGACACCATCACCGATGTTTATGAGCCTTTCCTCATGCAGCTTGGATTTTTAGAGCGGACGCCGCGCGGTCGTATGGCGACCAAGCTCGCCTACGAGCACTTGAAACTACCTTTCAACAAAAGCAACCAGCAGAAATTACTTTAGCACCACGTCATTCCCAACTTGATTGGGAATCCAGCTAACAAAAACTCCTTAACTTAATATATTTTTATAAATTGATGTAATATATACTTGACATTTTGTATATTTTGTCTTACAATAATAAATTAAAAAGCGAGTAATTATGGCCAGAATAACCAACAACATCCGTCGTTTGCGTTTTGAGAACGGCGAAATGACACAGGAAGAGCTGGCAATTAAAGCCGGCTGCACACGGCAGACCATCATCGCCCTAGAGCAAGGGAAATACGTGCCGTCAATCTGGCTGGCGTTTAATATTGCCCGGGCTTTTAACGTGAGCCTGGAAGAAGTTTTCCAGTATGAAGAGTAGCAGAGGTGAACCATGACATATAAAAAATACAGACTTATAACATTAAAACAATACAGACTTATAATGGCAAGTACCATAATTATTATGATGGTGCTCAGTGGTTGGGCAGCAGTCAGCGGTTATGCCTGGCTGCCAGCGCCGGTTTTCATCATCGGTATTATTATCTTAGGTCTTTCCCGAAGACGAGTTAAGGAACTGCGGGTCGACGAGCGGGAGTACAGTATTGGCACAAGATCGTTTGCATTGGCCTGCACCATCTTTTCAACCCTGGCGGTTATCAGCGGAATCACGCTGATAGGCCTTGGCCAGGACACACCCGTCTTGTTAGCTATCGGTTTCACTCTGTTTGGTTCGGTGGTTGCTTTGGGAATATTTTTTTACACAGTAAAATTTTACCTCGACCGAAAAATGGGCGGTAAAGCATGAAAAAACTCTTAATCCATGTTTGCTGCGCCCACTGCGCCGCTTATACGGCGGAGTACTGGCGGGGGCAGGACTACGAAGTTACAGGCTTCTGGTACAACCCCAATATCCACCCCTTAGCCGAGTACCAGCAGCGACTGGAAAGCATGAAGTTTTTAGCGAAAGAGATTGACCTCCCGCTCGTCATCTCCCCGGATTATGACATCATCGAATATTTCCAGAGAGTGGTGGGACATGAAGAGGAGCGCTGCCGCCATTGCTTTGAGTTGCGACTAACTAAAACGGCAGAAAAAGCCAGCGAGAAAGGTTTTGATGGATTTACTACCACCCTACTCATCAGCCCCCACCAGAAACATGATTTAATTAAAGAAATCGGCGACAAAGTTGCGGGCGAAAAAGGTATTAGCTTTCTTTATGCCGACCTGCGTAAACGTTATTCAGATAGTCGCCACATCACCAAGCCGATGAACCTCTATCGGCAACAATATTGCGGTTGCTTATTCAGTGAATTTGAACGTTATACTGAAGAAAAAATGAAAAAATAAGAGAGCCCCGAAAACTCGAGGCTCTCTGAATATTAAACCTTTTTCAGTATTTCTACTAATCCGCGACAGCGTAAGTTATTTGGACCGTCGTAGTGATTTCCAACTGACCCGCGCTGATAGAAGTCGTGTCGATGGCTGGGGCAGCAGCTTCTACCCTACCGTTGTAGTAGTTAGATGATGGCATATAGGTATTCTCGGAAATATAGGTCACCTTGCCCAGCTTAACGCCGGTAAGACTGGCCATCTGCTCGGCTTTATTTTTAGCATAGGTGATAGCCTTTTCTCTCGCCTGTGCATAATAGGTGTTCGGGTCTTCTACTGTGAAGCTGACGCCGTTAATGCGGGTATAATCACCACCGGCAGCGACCACAGCATCAATAACTGGACCGGCTTTTTTAACATCTCTTAGTTTCGCGACTACAGTGTTGGTTACCTTATAGCCGACAATGATAGGTTCGCCTTCCTTATCATTCCATTTAGTCACTTCATTGATGTTGAAGTACTGTGTCTGGATGTCTTTTTCTTCAATTCCGGCGTCTTTAAGCGCTTGGACGACCTTGTCCATCGCCTCTGTCGCTTTAGACTGGGCTTCAGCTACGGTGACTGCCTGCGCCTCAACTCCCAGAGTAAGCTCGACGATATCCGGAATAGCATAGACCTTGCCCGTGCCACTGACCCAGATTCCTTCCTGCTGGCCATACAGATTGCCTTTTAGCTCAAAAGTGCCGCCCGACGGATTCGCTCCGCAGCCAGCCAGAAAAACCACGCCCACCAATAATACTAGCCCCACAACTGCTAACCATATTTTTTTCATAATGCAACCTCCTTGTTTTTCCTTTCTGATATATATAACGTGGGGAAACTAGATAAGTTAGCACCAAGTAGCCCAGTCGATATTATCCCAGATTAGCGATAACTAGCCAGTAGCCTTCTTCCGCAACCTCAATCGCCTTTTGCAGGGCAGGCTTAAGCGCTTCCGGCGCCTTTTCCAGCTGGTCTCTTAAGATTTGCAGATTTTTCTCCAGCTTTTCTATCAGCATAAGTCTCAATTTCTCGATATCAGTAAGCGCGCCGGTTGTTTCTCCCGTCATTGTTTGAGTAATAGTGACGGGGGCAGTGTTATTTCCTTCAAGCGCCGGCGTTGTCGTCGTTGACGGTGCAGCAGTCGTAGCCGTGATAGTTTGAGGAGGTGAAGCTGATGGGGGTACAGGTGCTTTTTGAGCATCAGGCTCGATATTAGCCCTCAATAACCCAAAGCTTTCTGCTTTCATGTCGTGACTCTCGCCTGACAAATTTATGTTTGCCATTGCTAAAAGCTGTCCGTTCATACGTTCCGTCGTCAGTTCTACTTGATTACTATTACCTTCCTCTGCCATTTTTACGATTTCTTCCACGCGGTAGTCGACAAACCGGGCGTAAAGCTCCGTTTTACCCTGGTCGGAGAAGGTAAACGCCAGCCGTACTGACTCCGTGGCTAGTTTAACTTGATAGAGCGGACTATCCGGTAATGCCTTGGTAGCTGCGGCGACCGTTCCAGTGCCGCCTGCCAGTATCACCAGGACGACGGCTACCGGCGCTACCCAGCGTACCTGCCACTTAAACCCACCCGAGACTTTTTTAGCCGGCAGGTTGCGAATTGCCTCCTGGAACTCAATACCGGCGCGTTGGCGGAACCAATCACTGGGTTTGACCGTCGCGGTTACTCTGGCTTCTTGGGCAGTTCTTAAGAGCGGTTCAAGTTCCTTGGCGTATTTAGAGTAACTTGCCAGGCACGACTCAACCGTCTCGCCTTTTAACATCCGGTCGAGGCATTCATTTAATATATTTTCAAATTCCTTCGTATTAGCCATATATTTACTCCGTCGCCAGGGCTTTTCGTAGAGCGACTATTGCGCTGTGCTGTAAGGCTTTCACCGCTCCTTCACTCTTCCCCATTACCCCGGCAACCTCGGTAATCGATAACTCACTGGCGAAACGTAGGGAGATGACTTCCTGCTGTGCGGTAGTCAGTTTCTTCGTCGCTAAAACAATCTCTTCTACCGTCATCTTCTTTTCCACCAGGTATTTCGGGTCGCCTTCCACGGCGGGAATCGGTAAGGACTCATCAAGCGGCACCATAATGTGTTTCGATTTCTTCCTAAAGTAGTCGACTATCTGGTTATGAGCGATTCGATACAGCCAGGAGGAGAAAGGCAGCCCTTTTTCCTTGTAGGAAGAGATAGACTTAAGGGCATGGAGAAAGACTTGCTGCGTCATATCCTCTGCCTCGGTTCTATCGCCGATTTTTATAGCTATGTAGCGATAAATCCTATCAAAGTTCGCTTCATATAGTTGAGTTAAAGCCACCTGGTCGCCCTGCTGGGCGCGCCGGATAAGGCTTACCTCTTCTTGCACCGGAAACCCCCATCCAGTGTCCCGATAAAATCGGGACTAAAAATTTAGGTGTTACCCTGTGCATATATTATAACGAAAAATGGCAGTCTAAGATAGTTTTAAAGCTGAAACCTAGTTAGAGAAAGTGCTATAATCAGGCAAAGCATTTTGAGAAGTAAAAATGGCAATCCGTAACTTCTACCGCGAAAAGTGTAACGGCTGCGGTATCTGCGTGGCATGTTGTCCTATGGACGTGCTGCGGCTGGATATTAAAGCCAAAAAAGCGGTCATAAAATATCCCAAGGACTGTATTGCCTGCTGGGGCTGCGAATCGTTCTGTCCTCGCGGCTGTTTCGACGTCTCGCCGGAGCGCGGCAGAGGCGAACTGGTCTCGCCGTATTAGAGTGAATATGAATAAGATAGAGAGTTTGGGAACCGTAATAAAAACCGACGTGCTGGTGCTGGGGGCGGGCGGTTCAGGCATGTGCGCCGCGCTTAAAGCTAAAGAAAATAACGTCGACGTGCTGCTGGTGGATAAAATGGGCATCGGGTGGAACGGGCAGGTGCCTATCGGTGGGGGCATTCTCGCTTACGTTTACCCGGACTACGCCGAAAAGTGGGCGGAAAAGGTCACGCAAGATAGTTACTATTTCAATAATCAGGACTGGACTTTCCAGTTCGGCAATTATATGCATAAGTCCACGATGGACTTAGCCGCCATGGGGATAACTTTTTATCGCAACAAGGGCGAGCTGAACATCCTTAACTGGGGACCCAATATCTATGTCACCCTTTTCGACGCCCCGAAGTCACTGGTGGCTTTGAAAAAAACGGCTCTAACGCGCGGCGTGAAGATGATGGATAAAATTTACGCCATCGACCTGCTAAAACGAGATAATCGGGTGGTCGGGGCTATCGGGCTGGGGTTAGTGGACGGTAAAACCTATATATTCAATGCTAAAGCGGTCATTATCGCCACCGGCAACTGCGGCTACATGCATGAAAAAACTTACAGCTCCGTTCTTGGCGAGGGTCCGGCGATGGGTTATCGCGCTGGCGCGCAGCTCATTAACGCCGAATTTAGTAGCAGCTACGTCTGGGGCATCAAAATCCTCGGCAAGGAACTGATGGGCATCCATTTTTATCTCTACTTGGAGAATGCCCATGGCGAAAAAATCATGGGTAAATATTATCCGGAACTGATGACCGGCAAGCACTCCGTTTATACCTTCGACCCGCGGGTTATCGACGCCATGCAGAAGGAAGTGAAAGCCGGACTTGGTCCTATTTATCTGAACCTTCAAGGTCTAACCAACGCTGATATCGCCGGGCTGGCGGAGGACCAGGTGGAGGGGCTGACACATCTTATGGCGAACGACACGATGAAACTGCTGAGGGAGAAAGCCGGCATCGACCCATCTAAAGAGAGAATGGAAATGTGGCCTCGCTATCTCTACAGCGGCGGGGGACTGCGTATCGATATCAACGGCAAAACCACACTGGACGGGCTTTACGCCGCCGGTGGCGCCAGCAGCAATTGCTGGTCGGGTGGTGGAGGGGGACAGGGCGGCTTAGGCGTACAGTCCGCGGCTGTGACGGGGTTTGTGGCGGGGGAAAACGCCGCCAAATGCGCCAGCGACAATAAGCTGCTGGAAATAGATGTTAATCAGGCAAAAAGCGCCATCGAAAGAGTGATGACCCCAATGCAGCGTAAGAGTGATACGGACGCTGCTGACGTGGCTTACCGTGTCCATGAAGCCGTCGTCCCGATGAAGTATAACCGCCAGCGTGAAGCCGGCAGGATGAAGGAAGCGCTGGGAATCTTAAACGATACCAGGAAAAAATTAAGTCGCGTCGGCGCTAAAGACTTCCACGACCTGGCGCGTTATCACTCCGCTGAAAGTATGACAATGGCGGCTGAGTTCACTTATAAAGCCGCTTTAATGCGTGAGGAAAGCCGCGCCGGCCATTTTCGTGAGGACTTCCCTAATCGCGACGATAAAAACTGGTTTAAGTGGATAACCATTCAACGCAAGGGAGATAAACCTGTTTTTCAGACCATTCCCGTGCCGGTGGAGAAATATAAACTGCAACCGGAATAAAATACTAAAAAACTAATTTACACCGGAAGTATTACGAAGTGTCATTCTGAGGGAGTCCCGATGTAATCGGGACGACCGTGAGAATCCGTTATTCCTTGATAATAAAGCAAACGGATTCTTCGCGGAGTTTACCCTGAGCGAAGTGTGAGGGCTCAGAATGACCAGTATATATTATTTTTACCAACCCTTTGACATTTTACTTTTAACTAGATATCATAAATAATATAATCCACACGATATATCGTCATATAACGGAGGTCATTATGCTAAAAAGGCTCGCTATTACCGCCCAGCCATTACCCTTATCTCTAAAACTCACTGATATTAAAACCTACGGCATTATCGCTACCTTTGTCGTGCTTAGCGTGCTAACGCCATGGGCAGTACATCAGATTCCCAATGCCGGCGCTACCTATCTGCCGATGCACTTCTTCATCTTCGTCGCCGCGCTGACTTGCGGCTGGCAGGCCGGTGCTATTGTCGGCTTACTAACGCCGTTCGCCAGCTACCTTGTTTCCGGCATGCCCGTGTTGACTGTTCTCCCTCAAGTAGCTGTGGAAGTAACCGTTTATGGTATGCTGGCGGGACTTTTACGCCAAAAGTTCAACCTGCGCGTGGTCTGGTCACTCTTGGGAGCCATGGTCGGAGGCCGTATTGCCCTACTGATAGCCATAGCTATCGTGCAAGCAATTACCGGCAATGTATATAGTCCCCTCGGTCCTACCGCCACGCCCTTCAGCGCCGTCTGGAATACGGTATCGCAGGCATGGCCCGGCATGCTTATCCAACTTGTACTGATTCCAGCCGCTTTCTGGGCAGTCAGCCGCTTAACCGCGAAAAAACAAGCCGAGTAGGTTAATGTACACGGATTTATTCAGCGCGTTCCTGGCCAGCGATGACACGCTGCGGATATACCGGGACAAAACGCTTATCTCCTCGTCAAACAAAGACCGGCTCCTGCCCTTAATGGAGTATCTTGCGAGTCTTAATCCGGGGCAACAGCCGGTTACTATTTTCGACAAAATCATGGGCAATGCTGCTGCCCTGCTGGCGGTCAAAGCTAACTGCCGTGAGGTGTATAGTCCTTTGGGCAGTGAACTCGCCATAAAAACGCTTCAAAAACATGATATCAAATACCACCTTATAAAAACCGTCCCTTACATCATGCGTCCCGACGGCAAAGGCATCTGCCCCATGGAGCAACTATCCATCGGAAAAGAGCCGGAGGAGTTTTATCAGGAGATGAAGTCCCGTATCGAGGCGAAAACTTAATCAGCACTAAAAGAAACGGCGTAGAAAAGACAAGACAAACTTTTCTTTAAAGATATATAATGGCTAAAAACACCTATTTACGAAGGAGGCATCTTCATGGCAACTAGCGATAGAGCTAAATTGGAAAAATATTTTAAAAAAAGCGTGATGACTAATAAAACCCCTCACCCCGAAGTCTCCGCCCCGCGGTTGGGACTCCACAGCGATAAAAAATATGGCAATCGTGAATTCGCCATGAGCTGGTGGGCAATTACCGAGCCGTTCACTATGGTGACGGAATGCCATGCTCATGATTTCGACCAGTTTTTAATATTTGTCGGGGGCGACCTCACTAACATGCCCAAACTTGGTGGGGAGGTAGAGCTGACTTTGAGTCTGGACGGTAAAAAACTAGAAAAGTTCGTTATCACCGAAGCTTGCACCGTCTTTGTGCCGGCTGGGTTATATCACTGCCCGCTTAATTTCAAAAAGATAAACGACCCCAAGAAACCCATCCTTTTCCATGACCTCTTCTTCGCGCCGGAATATAAGCGTAAGTGACCTGGAATGTCATTCCGGCGAAGGCTTCAGCCCGAGTTCAGCCCGAGGGCCAGAATCCAGGGGAGGGGTGAGTTATAAACAATGTTAAAAATCCGTCGCTACCAGCCAGAAGATAATAAGGTTTGCCGGGCGCTTAACGAAGCTGGTATCGCACAAATAGAGGCTTCCGAAGAATTGCGCGGATTGCCGGGCATTGATGCTGACTTCGACGACATTGAAGGCGTTTATTTAAAGAACGGCGATTTTATCGTCGGACTGGAGAATGGCGATGTTGTTGCCATGGGCGCTTTTAAAAAAAGAACAGAAAACTGCGCGGAATTCAAGCGTCTAAGAATCCACCCGGAGCGTCAGCGTAAAGGCTATGGCGAGACAATTATGCGTAGGCTCATGGAGTTGGCGGCGGAAATGGGTTATACCGAGGGCTTTCTGGATACCTTAACCACCAACTACCGGGCACAGCGACTTTTTGAAAAACTGGGCTTTAAAAAAAGTGGACACGGCAAACGTGGACCCTTTGACCTACTTTTTTACACCCGTAAACTTAACAAGGGAGGTGTATGATATGGACGTAGCCTTTAAAGAAAAATTCCTCAAACTCTGGAAAAAGTTCTTCAATAATGCCTCCTTACCTATCACCTTTAATTACACTGATAAGCCGGTAAATGCTGAAATAGTCAAACCTGGTTCTGTGCCCGACTGCATTATCGGGGCGCTAGTAAAGGTGCATCGCGGTCAATCCCTCGCTTTCGACGTCAATGCCGTAGGTTGCCCGGGTGGGAAAAGATACCTCGGTTTTGCAGAAGAGCTAATGCCTGATTTCGAGTATTTTCTCTCCTGTGGGATTCCCGGGAAAATGGAGGGCGAACGTTATAAAAAGTCACCGGAGATGGTCAAAGAATTTTTACAAAAACATTCACCGATAATTAAAGCTCCTGCAAAATACGTTGTCTTTAAACGGTGGGACAAACTGGATGCAAACGATAGCCCGGATGTTGTCATCTTTTACGCTGAGCCCGACGTTCTTTCAGGATTATTTACCCTAGCCAGCTTCGATGAGGCAGAACAGAACATGATTATCACCCCCTTCGGCTCCGGCTGTGCTTCCGTCGTTCAGTACCCTTTTATAGAGGCAAAATCCGCCCATCCCCGGGCAGTTATCGGCATGTTTGATGTCTCGGCGCGTCCCTTCATTGATAAAACCGCCTTAGCCTTCTCCGTCCCGATGAGTAAGTTCAAGCGAATGGTGGACAACATGGAGGAGAGCTTCCTCATCACGCCATCCTGGGCTAAAATACAAAAACGCATTAAATAACTAAATATTTAGATAAAGAGGAAATTTTATGACCAAGATAAGTTTAGTGAAAACTACCGATAGAGCCGCAGGCACGCAACAAGCTATCGAGTTGCTTAAGATAAACCCCATCGAGGGCAAATCGGTCGTGCTTAAGCCCAATTTTAATACCGCCGACCCCGCTCCCGGCTCAACCCATTACGATACTCTATACGCCCTGATTAGTAAGCTGAAAGAAATGGGCGCTAAGAAAATCACCGTGGCGGAACGCAGCGGTCCTGGTCCTTCTACCCACGATAACATGGAGAAAAAGGGCATCTTTAAAATGGCTAAAGAGCTTGGCTTTGATATTTTAGATTTGCAGGCGATGCCCAAAGACGGCTGGGTTTTAGTTAAGCCCAAGGACAGCCACTGGAAGGATGGCTTCCTCTTCCCCAAGATTTATAGAGAAGCGGAGTCTATCGTGACCACCTGCTGCCTTAAGACGCACCAGTTCGGCGGGCATTTCACGCTTTCGCTTAAGCTATCAGTGGGTATGGTGCCGCCGGGTCTGGGTCCGCCCGGGGCAGGCGCTTACCCTTACATGAATGAACTGCACTCCTCGCCCTACCAGCGCCAGATGATTGCCGAGATAAACACAGCCTATTCCCCCGACCTGATAGTTTTAGACGGGGTGGAGGCTTTTGTGGAGGGGGGACCGCACATCGGTAAGCGCGTGAACGCTAACGTGATTTTGGGCGGCACCGACCGTGTCGCTATCGACGCGGTGGGCGTGGCGATACTGCGTCAGTTAGGAACAACATCGGAAGTAAGCAAAGGCCAGATATTCGACCAAGACCAGATAAAGAGAGCGGCAGAACTTGGTTTAGGCATAAAATCCGCCGACCAGATAGAAATTATCACCGGCGATAAAGTTTCAGAAGAATATGCGCAGGTGATAAGGGAGATATTAGGGAGAGGGTAATAAAGTATTAAACAAATCGAATAATTGTTACGAGAATATCAAGTGCATATGAGATAGCTAATAATGCAATAGCTGCTACAAACGCGGTTATATCTACAAATATTCGTTCTGCTGAATTCAAAGATACATCGCTTATCGATTTAACATATTCCATTCCAAAAAAGAATATTAAGAAACAAGCAGAAGAAAGTAATATTAATTTACCAACAGTTTTAAGATCATGTATTATTTCGTGATTATTAAGATTATTTTCTTTATAAAAAGCCCCAATCAATACAAGACCACCTAGCGTAGCTGTGACTACACATAAGTCAATAGGAGAAATCGACGATGCAGTGACTGGAATTTCACTTGGTATAATTGCTAAGCTTTGTAGATAATGATATAGCCACATCAAAGAACCAATGGCAGATATAATAAAAATGATATATCCAGGAACACAATACCAACCGTATTTTTGCCACATTTGTCTAAATGACATAAAGACCCTCAATTCACACTTTTACGAAAATAATGATAATATCCGATCTATGTTTTGTCAACATGATACCCCATCCTGTACAATAAAACCACATTGGAATAAATCAGACCAACCTCTTTTCAAATATGAACAAACGCCTTATTTTAACCGCGTGTTTTTTAACGGTGTTCATCGCCTATGCCGTCAGGTACGGCTACGGCATCCTACTCCCTGAAATGCTCAAGTCGCTGGATATTACCAAAACGGACGCCGGCGTTATCTTCTCCGCTTTCTTTATTGCCTATACCGTTGCCTCGCCGGTATGCGGGTATATATCCGACCGCTACGGCTCGCGGTGGCTGCTGGCATCATTCGTCACCTCGTTAGGAATTGGGTCATTTCTCATGGCATACGTCTCCTCAATCCTGCAAGCCAGCTTATATTTTACGTTGGCTGGTATCGGGTCGGCGGCATGTTGGGCGCCAGTTATGGTCCTGGCGCAAAAGTGGACGAGTCAAGAGCATCGAGGTAAAACCCTGGCGTTTATCGACATCGCCAGCGCGTTAAGCCTTATCGCCGGAGGAGGTCTGTTGCCGGTTATTATCAAGGAGTTAGACTGGCGGACGGGGTGGATGATTTTGGGTGCAATAGGGATAGCCATGGGAGTCTTCAACTTCCTGGTGGTGAAAAACCCGCCTGATGAGAAACAAAATCAAAACCAAACGACAGTTAAAACCGCTAGCTTACCGCTAGCAACCTTCCTGCGTAGTGGCAAATTCTGGCTATTCGGATTAGGCTACTTTTTCACCGGTTTTTCCATACTGATACCTATCACATTTTTAAACACCTACATGGTGCAGGAATTGTCCTTTTCTTATAATATTGCCTCCGGTCTCTTTATATTTTTAGGAGTTGGCGCCATAGTTAGTAAAGTCACCATTGGCCCTCTTTCCGATAAAACAGGCAGGCTTAAAATGATTTTCCTCTGCGGTATCCTGATTGCCCTTGGCTGCCTCGGGATGATTTTTGATAACATCGTCACTCTGTTCATCGCGGCGTTTGTTTTCAGTATGGGGTATGGCGTCGTCTGGGCGCTTTACGCCGCGGCGGCCTCCGATTATTTTAACAAGGAATCTTCAGGTACCATTATCGGTCTATGGACATTATTTCTAGGCGTCGGCTCGATACTATCGCCGGTAATATCCGGCTGGCTGGCAGACACTACCGGTACGCTTACCTGGTCTTTCGGTTTAGGGGCGGCGGGGGGATTATTATCTACAGTGTTGCTAATACCATTATGGCGACAGGGACAGAAGTAAGTTCATCCTACTTGTCCTGAGCTTGTCGAAGGATTTTGCCATTTGGCATAGCTTTACGCTACAATATATCCCATGCTAGCTAAAGTCATCAGCGGGGCTATCGTCGGGCTGGACGGCGTTATCGTCGAGGTAGAAGTTGATATCCTCTCTGGCCTGCCTAAGGTTATTATCGTAGGGCTGCCCGATACCGCCGTTGAAGAATCCAGCGAGCGCGTGCGTTCTGCAGTACAAAACTCCGGCGGCACTTTCCCGATGAAGCGTATCGTGGTGAATCTGGCGCCCGCCGACCTTAAGAAAGTAGGCCCCGCTTACGACTTGCCTATCGCCGTCGGTATCCTCTTAAGCTCGGAGCAGGTTGAAGCCGATGTCAGCAAGACTATGTTTATCGGCGAGCTTTCACTTGATGGAACTCTACGCCACACTAACGGTGTTTTACCTCTCGTCGCCCTCGCTAAAGAACAAGGCATTCCTAATGTTATTGTGCCGGAGGCGGACGCCAAAGAGGCGGCTTTAGTTGATGGCATTAATATTATCCCCATCGCCTCTTTAGTCCAGCTGGTCAGCTACCTGCGCGGCGAGATTCCAGCGCCGTCAGTACCTAGCGAGAGCAAAATCGCCGAAACGGTGCCGCAGTTAAATTACACCGACCTGGCCGATATCAAAGGACAGGAACATGTTAAACGCGCGTTAGAGGTGGCGGCGGCGGGGGGACATAACGTAATTATGTGCGGGCCGCCGGGCAGCGGCAAAACTTTGCTGGCGCGCGCCCTCCCCTCCATTTTGCCCCCCATGACTAATGAAGAAGCTCTTGAAGTTACCAAGATTTACAGCGTTAGCGGACTCCTACCGGCAGATATACCGATGCTGCGGCAGCGTCCCTTCCGCGCCCCCCACTACACTATCTCCAACGCGGGGCTAGTGGGCGGGGGACACTGGCCTAAGCCTGGCGAGATTAGTTTAAGTCACAAGGGCATCCTCTTCCTCGATGAGCTACCGGAGTTCGGGCACTCTTTACTGGAAGTGCTGCGTCAGCCGCTAGAAGATAAAATGGTCACTATCAGCCGCGCCCAGGGGAGGGTTACTTTCCCCTCCAGCTTTATGCTGGTCGGCGCGATGAACCCCTGCCCTTGCGGTTATTACGGCGACCCCTTCCGCAAGTGCACCTGCCCGCCGAGCCTTGTTTCCCGCTACCAGCGACGTATCAGCGGGCCGTTTATCGATAGAGTGGATATCTTCGTCGAAGTGCCGCACATCGATTACGAAAAATTGACGGACAAGCGTATGGGTGAGACGTCGGATAAAGTGCAGGCAAGAGTAACCAAAGCCCGCGAAAGGCAGTTGAACCGCTTTAACGGTTCCAAACTTACCAGCAACGCCGAGATGACACCCGCCGAGATACGGGAATACTGCCACATTGAAGACGCCGCGCAGAGTCTACTTAAAGCGGCGATGAAACAGCTTTATCTCTCTGCCCGCGCCTTCCACCGTATCCTTAAGCTGGCGCTTACCATCGCCGACCTTGATAATTGTGATATAATCAAAGCCAACCATATCGCCGAAGCCGTACAATACCGGCCAAGACGAACGGAATAAACATGGACAAATACTTTAAAAATAATAAAAAGTGGTGGAACGAGGCTACTCCCATTCACGCGAAGTCGGTGTTCTATGACGTCGATGGTTTTAAAGCCGGAAAAAGCAAGATGATAATGCCATTTGAAATCGAGGAAATGGGCGACTTGCGCGGTAAATCCCTGCTCCACCTGCAGTGCCACTTTGGCATGGATACGCTTACGTGGGGACGGCTGGGGGCTAAAGTTACCGGCGTGGACTTTTCTGATGTAGCCATCAAGCAAGCACGTAGATTAAGTAAAGAAATTGGCATCAAAGCTGATTTCATCTGCTCGGATATCTACAAGCTGCCGGAAATCCATAAGAAAAAGTACGATATCGTCTATACGTCCGGGGGCGTGCTTTGCTGGCTGCCAGACCTGTATAATTGGGGGGAAATCATCGCTCATTTTCTTAAGCCCGGCGGTTTCTTCTATATCATGGAAGGGCATCCATTTTCCTGTGTTTTCGATAACTCAAAAACTGCGACACATCTAAACGTGACGAATTCCTATTTTCATCAACCAGAACCGATTAAGTGGGAAGCAGATGGCGATTATGCCGACCCTGCCGCGCAAACGTCCTACGGCTCTTACGAATGGGCGCACAGTATGGGGGATATCATCAACGGGCTAATTCAGGCGGGATTGAAAATAGAATTTTTGCATGAATTCCCTTACATCTTTTTTAAGGTCATGCCCTTTATGCATAGAGGTGAAGACGGCTTTTGGTATTTGGAGGGAGATAAACTGCCGCTTATCTTTTCTCTAAAAGCAAGCAAACCATAACTTGTGGCGAGCTTGTCGAGCCAAAATTGACACCCGTCTGGAAAGAGTTATAAAATCAGACGATATATCGGGATATCACTATTTCATTTTACTAACAGAAAGGAAAAAGAGTATGGCACAGTCGAAATACGGCAAGTATATCTGCACTGAGTTCAAACCGAACATCCCCCTGCCGGTCTACCGTGAATGGGAGCGCGATATGCTCGGGGACGGCTTGTGGGACGGCTACCACCGCGGTTTACAGCATGTCGTCTGGACGGACGCTAAAGTCATTCCCGGGGCTTTTTATTCCGAGATGACCTGGCAATGGCCGGGAACCTACCCCAACCAGCGACCGCGTCCGGTGCTGACTAAAGAGCAAATGGAAGAAATGGCGAAAAAGCCCGGCGGCCAGGGCGTGCCCCCGCACGCGCATCCCTTCCCCGAATTGCTCTCCTTCTTCGGGACAGATTTAGACCACCCAGAGGAACTCAACGGCGAAGTGGAATTCTGGATGGAAGACGAAAAATACATCTTCACTAAGAGCTTCGTCGTCTATATCCCGACCAACGTGACCCATTGCCCGCTAAGAATCCACCGCATGGATAAGCCGTTCTTCCATTACACTATTGGTCCCGGCAGCACTTATGTTTAATGCCGCGGGAGTTGAGAGATAGAAAGGATACGCAAATGGCGAGAAAATACGAAAAACACTTCGTGACCAAGGATAATTCCAGTAAAAAATCCCCCGCTTATATATGCCCCGACGCCAAGACGACCAAGCGCATTGCCTGTATCGACCAGGATAACGTTAAAGGGGCAGAATTCGGGTGCGAGAACCTGTGGCTGTTACCCGGCGGACCTAAAGAGCAGAAACTGATGGACGCCAACACGCAGAAATATAGCCGTTACTTCGGGTTTTTCTCATTCAATTACGATAATATCCGCGACCTTTGTGCCGAGATGGAAGTCTACATCGGCGGCGAAAAACATATTGTTAAGGAAAGCGGAGCCATGTTTATCCCGGCTGGTTTAGAAGTAGGACCGATAACGTTTAAAAACATTACCAAGCCTATCTTCTTAACCATTGATACTCCGTGTGGCACAGGCATCGGCAAGAAGTGGGATTAAATAATACTAAATTAGAGCCCCGCCTGCAGCGGGGCTCTTTGTTTTTAAGGAGGTGCGGTTATGGCAAAAACAAAGTATGGTAAATATATCATCAGTAAATTAACGCCGCCCCGTATTGAAGCTCCTTGGAGTCCCCCGAACATAAAAGGAGTTGGGAAGGGTAAAGGTGGACGCGTCCTTTATACGGATAATAACGTTATCCCCGGCAGCTTTTACACCGAATGTGTCTGGGTTACGCCCCGCCCACCACTTGATATGAAGGCTATTAAAAAGAAAACCGCCGGCACGCAGCCCCATGCACATGATTATGATGAAATTATCGCCTTCTTCGGCACCGACCTCAACAATCCTTACGACCTTGGGGCTGAAGTGGAACTCTGGCTAGGCGATGAAAAACACATTATTACCAAGACAAGTCTGGTTTTTATACCGGCGGGACTCCAACACGGCCCGCTGTATTTTCGCAAGGTCTGGCGGACGGTTTTTCACTTTACTGCCGGGACAAGCAAGGACTACATGTAAACAAAAAAGGAGGCAAAAGCCCCCTTAATTTTTCTAGGAACAACCTACTTCGGTGATGAGCAACTCCGTGTTTATAACTGCCAGAGGATAATGCCTACTGCTAATAATATCAAACCAAGGATGAGGGCAATCCAACCGCCTATCTTTAAGGCCGCCGGTTGGGGACTCTTATAATGATTAAGGGTAAACTCTCGAAGGTCAGGTTTTTTGGAAAGGGAATCGAACAATTGCTTTTCTTCAAATATGCCCCAAAGAACCCCGATAATTCCTAGGAATAATAGTATTCCACCCGAGATGACCAGTATCAGCGAATCCCCTTGAGGCATGGTAACGACTATCCTTAAAGCAGCGTATTTTAGATAAATATACGTTATTCAAAGGGATTTATCAACCAGGCGAGTCGGCCAGTTAAGCCCACCCGCCTGATTTATTTTAAAAGTTATTTAACTTCAACTTTAGCGCCAGCGGCTTCCAGTTTGGCTTTGGCAGCGGCGGCATCGTCTTTATTAACGCCTTCTTTAACTGGCTTAGGTGCGCCTTCCACTAGGTCTTTGGATTCTTTCAGACCCAGATTGGTTAGCTCGCGGACGGCTTTGATAACGTTAATTTTATTGGTGCCGATTTCTTTAAGAATAACGGTAAACTCCGTTTTTTCCTCGGCAGCCGGGGCGGCTTCACCTGCCGGGGCGGCGGCTACAGCGACGGGCGCAGCGGCGCTAACGCCGAATTCTGTTTCTAAAGTTTTGACCAACTCTGCCAGCTCTAACACAGTCATGCTTTTAATCGCCGTCATGATATCATCGATAGCGCCGGATTTCTTGGTTTTCGCTGCCTTGGGTTTCTTTTCTTCGACTGCTTCTTCTGCTTTAGCTTCTTTCTTTGTTTCTTCTGCCATTTTATTTAGCCTCCAATTGATGCATTCTTCCCTGTAAAACCTGCGCTAGTCCCCTCATGGGACCCGCAAGTACATTGACCAGTCCGTAAATAGGACTTTGCATGCCACCGATAACTCTAGCCAGGAGCACTTCTTTAGTCGGTAATTTCGCTAAAATATTTAGTTCATCAGCGCTTAATATTCTATCCGATAAAAATCCGGCTTTGATATTCAAAGTTATCTTTGATACACGAAGATAATCGGCAATGACTTTCATCGTCTGGCTGGGGTCACCATAGCCGAAAGCTACCCCCATCGGGTCTTTGAAGATACCCGCCAGGTGTGTCAAACCTGCGTTTTTAGCGGCTATTTCTGCCAGTGAGTTTTTCACTACTTTGTAATCGATTTTAGCGTCTCTTAATTTGTGTCGAAACTCATTTATTTCGGATGTTTTCAGTCCGCGGTAATCGGTCAAGACGCCGATATTAGTCTTAGTAAACAACTCTTGTAGACTTGCTACGGCTTTTTTCTTCTTTTCTGTCGGCATTTTTCATACCTCCTGAAATCCCAAGAACCCTCTGTATAAATAGAAAGTCCTCATGCCAAACGCACGAGGACTTAAAATCTATTTTTTTATCCTCGGCAGGCATTTATTAAGTCCCTCAGCTAAGCTCGGGACACCCACTGTCTCGGGATTACATATTCAATTGTCCTTATATTATACCACAGCTATAACGAGCTGTAAAGCTAGCTAGCACTCAATTCCGTTGCCGCCGAAATATCCAGCCTGACGCTTGGTCCCATAGTAGTCGTAATGTAGGCGCTCTTCACGTATTGCCCTTTAGCGCTGGCTGGTTTAGCTTTAACGACGGCTTCCATTACCGCCGTGAGGTTATCCACCAGCTTTTGCTCTTCAAAGCTGACCTTGCCAACTGGTACGTGAATAATTGACTGTTTATCCAGCTTATATTCCACCCTGCCCTTACGAGCGTCTTCGATGACGCGGGGTAAGTCGCTCATGTTGACGACGGTGCCGGACTTAGGATTGGGCATAAGGCCTTTCCTGCCCAAGACTTTACCGAGTTTACCGACCTTGCCCATCATCTCTGGGACGGCAATAGCGGTATCGAAATCTACCCAGCCTTCTTCCACCTTTTTGATAATGTCGTCACCGCCGACGTAGTCCGCCCCAGCGCTGTTAGCGATTTTTTCCGCTTCGCCTTGGGCGAAAACGAGGACGCGAACTTTCTTGCCTAAACCATGGGGCAGTAATGCTATGCCTCTTATTTGCTGACCAGCGCTATGCGGGTCGAGTCCCATAAGCAGGTGGAGCTCCACTGTCTCATCGAATTTCGCGGGGGCTGACTTTTTAACCAGTTCAACCGCTTCCTTCGGCTGATAGGATTTATTTTTATCTATCTTTTCTGCGGCTGCTCTATATTTTTTACCGTGTTCTGCCATATTACTCCACCTTTATGCCCATGCTGCGGGCGGTTCCTTCAACATTTCGCATGGCGGCTTCGATGCTGTTCGAATGAAGGTCCTTCATTTTAAGCTCGGCGATTTCCCGAATTTTCTGTCTGGAAATCGTTCCAGCAACCTCATGCCCAGCCATGCCACCGGCTTTTTCCAGATTCAAAGCCTTTTTAATCAGATCAGAGGCTGGGGGCGTACGGGTAACGAAGGTAAAGCTTCTATCTTCATACACGGTTATTTCTACCGGCACGATAGACCCAGCTTGTTTCGCCGTTCGTTCGTTATATTCTTTACAGAAAGCCATGATATTCAAGCCATGCTGACCTAGAGCCGGACCGACCGGCGGGGCCGGATTCGCCTGCCCGGCGAGTATTTGTAGTTTTATAACTGCTTTTACTTTCTTTGCCATCTCGCTTCTCCGTAAATTTACAATTTATCTATCTGTAAAAAGTCAAGCTCCACCGGCGTTTCCTGGCCGAATAAGGAGAGAAGCACCTTGACTTTGCCTTTTTCCATATTTATTTCATCTACCACACCCACAAAATCGATAAAAGGCCCATCTGTAACCCGGACGCTTTGCCCTTTGCGGAAGCCCACTTTGACCTTCGGGGCTTCGGCGGTCATCTGTTTTATTATTTCGCTTACTTCTTTTTCACCCAGGGGAGTAGGAGTATTGCCGCTGCCGACAAATCCGGTAACACCGGGAGTATTTCGCACGATACTCCAAGTTTTTTCGTCCATTTTCATCTCCACCAAAACATAACCGGGGAGAATTTTCTTGGTTATCGTCCGGCGGCGACCGCTTCGCACTTCCATCTCATCTTCGGTAGGCACGACTATCTGCAAAATATCACTACCGGAGTCCATGAACTTAATACGTTGTTCGAGGTTCTTTTTGACACGTTCTTCATGCCCCGAATACGTATGAATGACATACCAATGTTTTTCAGTTTCCGCCACAAGCAACCTCTCTGTCCGAATTTCTGGGAAAAATCTTAAAAGTACCGTCCATATAATAACCTCTGCCCCGCCGATAGCCCGCTATCCTTGCATGAAAAGCTTGCTTATGAGTTCGGAAAAACCAAAATCCAGGGTCCCTAGGACAGCGGAGAAGATGATAGTAACGATAAGTACCATTCCGCTCAAGTACAAGACTTCCTGTGGCCACTTAAGCCAGACTACCTTTTTTAGCTCATTGATAATTTCGCTGAAATATCTGAAGAGAAAAAATTGCTTTTTCTGCGGTACAGTTGGTTGCATCATATACGTTAACTTCCAAGCGCTTTTACGGCGCTACTTGGTCTCCTTATGCAAACGATACATTCGGCAGCGGGGACAGTATTTGTTCAACTCCAAACGCTGCGAATCGTTCTTTCTATTTTTTGTAGTTGTATAATTACGCTCCTTGCACTCGGAACAGGCAAGGTAGATTACACCTCTTGCATCACCTTTTTTGCCATTTTATTCTATGATACTGGTAATAGTGCCAGCACCTACTGTTCTGCCTCCTTCACGTATAGCGAAACGCAGACCTTTCTCCAAAGCTACGGGATAAATAAGTTTTATCTTCATATTGATGTTATCACCAGGCATAACCATTTCTACGCCTGTAGGCAGCTCGATGTTGCCGGTGACATCGGTCGTTCGGATATAGAACTGGGGTTTATAGCCGTTGAAGAAGGGTGTATGACGTCCGCCTTCATCTTTGGTTAAGACGTATACCTGTGCCTCGGCATAAGTATGGGGTTTAATGGAGCCGGGGGCGGCGAGAACCATACCGCGCTCGAGATCTTCACGTTCGACGCCTCTTAACAGCGCGCCGATAGCATCGCCGGCTTCGGCTTGGTCAAGCATCTTATGGAACATTTCAAGTCCGGTGATGACGACACGGCGAGGCTCATGGTGCAAACCAACGATATCAACTTCTTCACCAACTTTTACCTTGCCGCGCTCGACTCTGCCGGTTGGGACCGTGCCGCGTCCTTTAATGCTGAAGACATCCTCGATGTGCATTAAGAAGGGCTGGTCAGTAAGACGTTGTGGAGTAGGAATAAAGCTATCAACGGCATCCATCAGCTGCAGGATAGGTCCGCACCACTGACATTCTCTCTTACCACAGCCACATTCCAGGGCTTTAAGAGCGCTAACCCTGACGATAGGCGTTTTATCGCCGGGGAATTCATATTTATTGAGGAGTTCCTTAATCTCAACTTCAACCAGCTCCAGCAGTTCCTTATCTTCCATGGCGTCGATTTTATTCAGGGCGACGACGATGTAAGGGACGAGTACCTGGCGTGCCAGCAGAACATGCTCTCTGGTCTGCGGCATGGGACCGTCCGGAGCGCTGACTACCAGTATCGCGCCATCCATTTGGGCGGCGCCGGAAATCATGTTTTTAATAAAGTCGGCATGTCCGGGACAGTCGATATGGGCGTAGTGCCGTTTTTCCGTTTCGTATTCGACGTGCTGGATAGCGATGGTCATACCCCTTGCCTTTTCTTCCGGGGCATTATCGATGCTATCGAACGGGCGGAACTGGGTCTTGCTATTTTGCTTCGACAAGACCAGTGTTATCGCCGCGGTTAGCGTCGTTTTACCGTGGTCGACGTGACCGATAGTGCCCACGTTTACATGCGGTTTTGACCTATCAAATTTCTGCTTTGCCATTTCATCCTCCCTTTATTCCGAGCCCACATTCGGATTCGAACCGAAGACCCCATTCTTACCAAGAATGTGCTCTACCAACTGAGCTATGTGGGCATCGGTAAATATTATACCGATTTTAATTACTACTTGTCTATACTAGCTATATGTTTGAATTCCGAGTTTATGGTGGAGGGAGCAAGATTCGAACTTGCGTAGCCCTTAGGGCGGCAGATTTACAGTCTGCTCCGATTGGCCGCTCCGGCATCCCTCCAGACATGACCTACCGCACTAACCCAAGCCCGAGAAGGGAATCGAACCCCCAACCTACCGATTACAAATCGGTTGCGCTACCGTTGCGCCACTCGGGCACCTTACTCAAACCATGCCAGAAAAATAATAAAAGGCAACTTAAATATTATACGTGCGCTGCATGTTAAAGTCAAGCTGAAATCCTCGTGGTGAGTTCATCGAACCAACGCTCCGCGTGAAGCTAACGGGTATAGATAAACCGTGTTCTCCTGCGGAAAAAGAACCCGGCGACTAGCCCCACTACCAGACCGCCTAAATGCCCCTGCCAGGCAATACCGGGAATGAAGTTCGGTACCGACCATAGGCCCATAAAGATAATAGCCCATGCCCAGAGAGGCATAGGTATTATACCCCAGATATACACTTTCATGGTGGGCATCATCACCACCAGGGCGCCGGATAGAGCAAATATCGCTCCAGAAGCACCGATAGCCAAAGAATATGGGTCGCCCAGCCAGATATAAAGCGCATTACCGACGATACCGCCAATAAAATAAACCAGCAGAAACCAGCCGGTCCCAATCAACTGATAAACCACACGACCAAAGAAGAACAAAACGAGCATATTACCGAAAATATGCCAGAAATCAATATGCACGAACATATTGGTTACAATCGTCCAGGGGTGCTGTGTAAATAACGACGGTGCCAATCCAAAGTAGTAAGCGAGTTTATCACTATTTATAAAAGAAAATAAGTAGATAATGACGTTGATAATAATTATTATGTAAACAGGATTTTGAAGAAGACTGCCACCCGTCCACATCCTCCTCTGCGGCGGTGGCGAGGAGGGCTCTTTCATGTAATCTCTATCATCTAAGGGCATGCTTTTACCTCATAAAAAAATAGGGAAACTCCTATACTATATATTATATCAGCTTTGAATCATGAGCGCATTAACTTGACTTAAAAGTAACGAAAGGCGATAATAAAACACTAGAAGCTTAAGCCTACGACTTGAATAAGGTTAGATAGTAAGAGGAAAGTTTTATGAGTATTTTAACTAAAGTTTATGAGAATGTAATTAAAAAAGGCTTACTACCTATTTTTCTCTTTGTCATATTTCTTGTTCTCACTGCCATATTTAACTTGTTAGATTTTATTGTACAAGGACCTCTAGGAGTAACACCTACCATCGTAAGTTTGTTAGTTACTGCCTTTATATGGCTAGGCTTAAGAGAGAATACTTAATTATTAAGATTACTTATCACATACTCCCCGATAGCTCAACGGTAGAGCGGGCGGCTGTTAACCGCTAGGTTCAAGGTTCGAATCCTTGTCGGGGAGCCAGTTATTAATAAAGGAGGGCTATATGGTAAAAAGAAAAGTAGTCAGTTTTGATAAACTAAAAAATGTTGTACGTGAACCTAACGTCATTGAGTTAACGCCGTGGAAATCAATACATAAAGAAATTGCCGAGCCGATGCTTACCGGCATGGGCAATATGGAAATCAAAGACTCGCACCTGGCGATGGGATTTGCCCGTATCACCGAACCGGTAACGATGGGCATGCCAACGCATAAGCACCCCCACGACCAATGGATTTACCTCATCGGCGAATCGGAACACTTCGATGAATTCGACGCGGACATAGAAATGACGCTCGGTAAAAAAGTAGTTAAAATCAATTACCCCTGTTATGTGTTTATTCCTAAGAACGTCATGCATTGCCCGCTGGCGGTTAAAAGAGTCGGCAAGCCTTTCATATTCATCGATGCCAGGATTTCCGAAGAAGCCTCCGTCCGCCCCAAGGCCTATAAGATGCATGCACCAGTTAAATACATAGCCAACCCCAAGAAAAAATAACCAAGAATACAAAAAGGGGCTTCTTTTCAGAAGCCCCTTCGTTTTTATATTGTATAATTGACCCATTATCAGGTGCATTTGTTATGCGTTACGCCATAGCTGTGCCTAGAATTACACCTAATATCCAGGATAATCTTGAAAAAGTCCTGATGATGATGCAAGAAGCATCGAAGACGGGAGTCGATATACTGCTTTTCCCGGAAGCCGTTCTGACCGGACTGAACGTTAGCGATAACTACACTAAAGATAGACGAATTGCCCTTCCCCTTGATTCTACGCCAATAAAAGCAATTATACGTAACGCCGTGCAGTGTAAGGTTTGGACGGGATTCGGTTTTCTGGAGCTATCGGGTGAAACTATCTACGATAGTGCATTGCTGGTTGATAAAAACGGCGTGATAGCCCTGCACTATCGTCGGATGAATCCGGATTGGAAAGCTAAAGACGCTGACCCTTTAAAATATGGCGACGGCATAGACCTGCCGACCGCTGACACTCCCTGGGGCAAAACGGCGTTTTTAATCTGCGGTGACCTTTTTGAGACAGCGTTTCCGCTGGCTATAAAAGCCAAACCCGATCTGTTATTAGCACCGTTTGCCCGGTGCTTTCCACCAAATGTGACCGAACCACAAAAACACTGGGATACCGCCGATTGGCCCGATTATGTTAAACAGTTAAAAAAGATAGTCGCTTTTACCCTGATGGCCAACTACATCGCTCCTAAAGAACTGAACGGGGGAGGTTTTGGGGGCGGTTTTATCGTTGACCGTAGCGGCGAAATACTGAAGTCAAAGCCACTATTCGAAGAAGGGCTGATAATCTACGAACAGCCAGATTCACCGGTATAAATCTACTTCACGTACCCTTTAGCCACCAGCAACTCAGCGGTCAATATTGCACCACCCGCCGCACCCCGCACCGTATTATGGTGCAGTCCCACGAAGCGGATATCGAAGACGTTACAAGGACGCAGCCTGCCGACCGTTATCGCCATGCCGTTTCCGGCGTCCCTATCCTTGCGGGGTTGAGGTCGGTCGGGTTCATCGCGGTAGATAATGGGGGGTATAGGAGCGGTGGGGAGCTTTAACTCCTGCGGGAGCGACTTAAACTTACGCCAAATTTTTATAACCTCGTCCAGTTCCGGTTTCTTACCGGCGAACTTAAGACTGACGCAGGCAGTATGCCCGTCGGACACAAGCACTCGATTACAATGTGCTGATATCTTAATACTTGTATCAGACACGATTTTCCCACCCACCACTTTACCCAGGATTTTCGCTGGCTCGACTTCCGACTTTCTTTCTTCTTCAGCCAGCGTGGGCATAACGTTATCAATCATGTCGATGGAGGCAACACCGGGATAACCGGCGCCGGATACCGCCTGCATCGTAGATAAAATCATCTCTTTGATGGGATATCCCGCCGCTATTAACGCATAAATCGGCATCATGTAGCTCTGGATACTGCAGTTCGGCTTGACGACGAGCAGTCCCTCTTTCCAGCCGCGCTGCTTACGCTGTTGGGGGATGATATCCAGATGGGCGTGATTTATCTCCGGTATGATTACCGGCACATAATCGGTAGCGCGATGTGCCGAGTTATTAGAAACCACGGCGAAGCCATTCGCGGCGTACTCTTCTTCCAACACTAAAATGGCTTTTTTATCCAGTTCCACCGCCGAAAACATGATGCGGCATTTACCCTTGGCTCTAGCAACGTTGCTGGCATCCTCAACGACGATATTACGATAAACTTCGGGGATATCAGCATCCATATGCCAGCGTCCCGTGACCGCGTCGGCATATTTCTTGCCGGCGGAATTCGGCGATGCCGCCAGATAGGCAACATCAAACCATGGATGATGACTTAAGAGCTTAAGATAGTTTTGCCCCACCATCCCTGTCGCCCCGAGAACACCAACTTTTATTTTCTTTTCCATTTTTATCCTCTTGAAAAAACGGCTACAGGTAAATTATAGCAGATATATGTTGAAAATATACTAAAAGCAAGAAAAAAGTTATGTCTAAAACTTATCCTGAAAAAATATCCTCTTTAAAAACGGGACTCTAGCATAAAAAGCTCTTGATGTACTTCCATGTCCAGCACCTTTAGTGCGTGGTTGAATAAATACCCCCATCTTGCCAGTTAACGACGCAAAACCCTGTTCAATGATAACATTTCTGACTAAATCATAGTCCTTTTTCACCTGTTGATATATGCCGGGATTCATCTAAATCAAATGTTTTTACTGCGCTTAACAAAGAGGTTGTTTCTTGTTGGTTTTGCCAAATTCTTGCAGCTATTACTTGTTTCTTTAATTTAGATAGCAGATGACTATCTTCAAATGTGTTCCTTTTTACGTGATATTCATCAATCATCGTAATAGCCATTGTTTCTTTTACAGTCAAACTACCATCTCGAAGATACTTCAAGGAGATTGTTTTTAGTTCCCAAGAGCCAAAATTTGGTGTTTGTGCTGAATTAAGAGGTAAACCTAAATAGCGTTCAATAACATGCCCAGCCCAGCCTTTGTTCTTTTTCCCATTCTTGATCACCGTGACTTCATAAACATCAGCAAGTTTACGTAGATCCTTACCTACCAATTGGTTAATTCTTACTAATGCTTCTTGTCGTTCCATCAACAATCCTAACTGATATACAAATCACTTGGTACTAATACTAGTAGCCATCAATTTTTCATTTTTATGTGTTATTGCTTCAAGTCGTTTTACTGAGAGTTCTAAATAACGCTCATCTAAATCTATTCCTACATACTTTCTTCTTTCTAAAACCGCTGCAACTCCTGTAGTAGAACTACCACAGAAAGGATCTAAAATTAAGTCACCTTCATTCGTCGATGCCAAAATAATTCTTTTTAGCAATTCTATGGGTTTTTGTGTAGGATGTTTTCCGAATTTCTTCTCATCATTTGAAGGAGATGATATTTCCCAGACATTTTCTAAATTTTTGACATTATCTTGCTCAAACTCCCATAAATTTCTCATTTGTTTACCCATATTATATTGCTTCATCAAATTATAATTAAAAACATGTTTACTATTTTTATCTTTAGCAGCCCAAATAATGATTTCTGTGGAATGCGTAAAATACCTACAAGAAAGATTTGGAGGAGCATTACGCTTATACCAAACTATATCGTTTAAAATTTTATACCCTAGTTCCTGCATAGCATAGCCAATAGAATATATTATATGTGTTGTTCCTGAAACCCATATTGTACCGTTTGGTTTTAGGACCCTTTTACATGCTTTTAGCCAACTAACATTAAATTCATGATTTTCTATTGTACCTTTTGATTGGTCCCATTTACCTTTATTAACAGAAACCATCCGTCCACTTTTACAGGTGATACCACCATTGGAAAGAAAATAAGGGGGATTCGCAAAAATCATATCCACAGAATTTTCTTTTGCTTGATTTAAAGTCTTAATACAATCACCTATCAGTAATCTAATTGAATGTTCTTGATTATTATAGAATACGGAAAATGGTTTAACGGTATCATATATTGCTGTTTTTTCTGAAATATAAAAATCTAGAGGGTTTTTGGTCTTTTTATACTCTAACTTTTTCTCTCGATGATTTTTACTAGATTTTGTTTTCATATATTAACCTTTTCAACCATACATAGTACAATATAACTCATCTTAATCCATGAAACAATGCCAATAATCTAGTCACGAGCTTTACGCCTTTTAGCGATTAATTCTTTCAGCTTTTCCACTCCACAGTTAAAGCAAATACCATTTTTACATATTGTCCCGCCGCATTCCGGGCATTTCCACTTCTCTTTTTCTTTTTCCAGGAATTTTTCTATACCATTTTCCTTTATAAAATTAAGATTCTCAATCGTGTTTATATTATACCGGTAGTGTTCACCCATACGTCTATGTTGACAAGGGAATTTCTCACATTCAAAGCAAAAACGCACCTTCATGCCCATCAGCTTTTCACAATGACCTGATTTATGCAAGGAGCAACCTCTTCCCCGCGGAATACAACCGAGGCAACCTCCCGGTATTCCTTTACTCATCAGGTTATATTTAATAGCCAGGTAGCCTTCGCATACACCGCAGTTTATGCCGCAGGGAGCGACTAAATCCGCGTCCGTTATTTTTTCAAATGGTATTTTTTCACCGCGGAAGATACGTTTGCCGTGTCCGCATTGATAACAGATACCATTATTAGAGATAACCGCGCCGCATTCCGGACAGCGCCACTTTTTTTCTTCCTTTTTAATTAAAGCTGTCACGCCTTTCTCTTTGATAGTCTGCAAGTTTTCAATATTGCTGATACCGATTCTGCGGTAGCGTTCATCGATACGCTTGATTCTCCGGCAAGGGAACTTCCTGCATTCATAACAATAACCTGATACACTGGCTTTACGCTCCTCGCATTTTATAACGATACATCTTGTGGAATTCGGGTCAAAAGAATGGCAGCCAAGGCATTGTTTTTTCTTCCTTAAATGGGCTTTGCAAACGCCACAGTTTATCCCGCATGGCGCAACTAATATTGATTCCATTTATTTATCCCCTTTACCCGTCTCTCCCTTTCGTAAAGAGCCTGCCCCGAACTTGATACGGGGGAGAGTAAGAGGGTTTTTAGTTTTCCTATTCCCCCCATCATACTCAAACTAAACAAAAAAGGGAAGCGTTAAAGCCTCCCTTTGCTTATCATTTTGTGCTTTAACTTCTTTTACAGTTCCATCTCCTTGCATTTCGGGTCGATGATTAACTTCGGTTCGGTGACGGATTGTACATCCTGCGGCGTCAAACCAGCCACCACCTCTTTAAGCACCATCCCTTTAGGCGTAATTTCAATTACCGCAAGGTCAGTGAACAGCATATTGACTTTGCCGACTGCCGTCGCGGGATAGGAAAGCTCTTTAACAATCTTATAGTCGCCGTCTTTAGTGATATGTTCCATGGCGATGAATAGCTTCTTAGCGCCGGCGCAGAGGTCCATTGACCCGCCGATATTGCCGACGAATAAACCGCGCGACGGATTGGACCAGCCGGCGTAGTCGCCGCGGACATTAACCTGCAAAGCGCCCATAACCGCCACGTCGATATGCCCGCCGCGTATCATGCCGAACGACTCGCTGATATCAAAATAAGCTGAACCCGGCAGCGCCGTTACCGCCTGGCAGCTGGCGTTAATCAAATCCTGGTCGACGTCATCGCCTTCAGCCAGCGGGCCTGTCTTTAACATACCAATCTCGGACTGTAAGCATACGTCCATACCTTCAATCCAGTTGCTTACCAGCGTCGGAATGCCGATGCCTAAGTTAACATAGCTGCCTTCTTTTATTTCATGGCTGACCCGCAGGGCAATCATCTCGCGGGAAAGACCTTCGAATTTTACCTTTGGCGACATTTTTACAAGACTCCTTAAATTAATCTATCGTAATCGCGAACTTGGGCCGCGGCACTTTAACCACGCGGTGAACATATACTCCGGGGGTATGCACGCAATCGCCCTCGATTTCACCGGGCTCGACTAGTTTTTCCACTTCGGCAATCGTTATTCTGGCGGCGGTAGCCATAACATGGTTAAAATTCTTCGCCGTCTTGGTATAGCGTAAATTGCCCTCTCTATCGCCGATATAAGCATGGATGAACGCATAATCCGGCTTCAGGGCGTATTCTAAAATATATTTCTGGCCGTTAATTATCCGTGTTTCTTTTGGCTTGCGGTTAGCCTCAATATTGGTGACAATGCTTTCTTCTATCACCGAGCCTATACCAGTGGGAGTATAAAAGGCGGGTATGCCAGCGCCGCCAGCGCGATACTTTTCCGCCATCGTACCCATGGGATAGACTTCAAACTCGATTTTACCAGCTCTGACCGCCTGCTCGAAGGGGTCCTGCATGCCTTTGCTGGCAGAACGGAAAAGGCCGTAAGAATCGATAACTTTCTTAATCTGTCCGTTTTTAACTAAAGCCTTTAATTCATCAGTAGCGCCAAGCAAAGGACCACAACCGCAGGCAAGCGTTAAATTCTTAGTACCTTTCTTAATAATCGCCTGTAACAAAGCCCTCGGGACACCGCAAGCAAAAAAGCCCGGAATCGCAATCATCACGCCGTCTTTGATGTCGGCTATCGCTGCTTCCAGGCTGGGCACGACTTTATCCATGAATGAGTTGCCTCCTTGTCAGATTTTCACAAGATGCACGTCAACGTTGTCTAATTAAAAAATCGGGATAAAAACGACTTAAGAATCTGGTTGACGCACTTTATGTATTATAGCTAATCTCACCTTTACTGTCAAAATTTGTAATATAAATTTACACAATTGTAAAAACTGTAATCTTCGCTTATCATAAATAATGGATACATGAAAAAACAACTACAAAATTCATCAGAGACCATTATCTTCTTGGGGACGGCTGGCGCCCGTTTTATGGTTAGCAAGCAGCTTACTGCCTCGGGTGGTATTTGGTTAAATTTAGGCAGTACGCAACTCCTCCTCGACCCTGCCCCTGGAACCATCGTCCAGTGCAATAAAAGGAAACTGAACGCTGAAAAGCTTAACGGCATTATCCTCTCCCACCGCCACCTCGACCATTCCGGTGATGTCAACGTCATGGTCGAAGCCATGACCGGCGGCGGCTTTAACCGACATGGCTGGTTTTATGCCCCTGCCGACGCTCTGGATAACGAGCCGGTTATCTTTTCCTATCTTAAGAAATTTATCGAAGGCGTTGTCATTCTTGAAGCCGGTAAGTCCTATACCGTCGGTGATGTCACTTTCACTACGCCGGTGAGACATAAGCATCCGGTCGAGACCTACGGTATGGTGTTTCAAACACGCTACCATCGTTTTTCCTATATTGCCGATACACTCTATTTCGATGGCTTAAGCCAGCACTATGCTAGCGAGCTACTGATTATAAATATGGTTTTCGTTAAGCCCTTCCCGCCTGTCGAGCATCTGGCGATTCCGGATGCCGCGCGAATAATCACCGAAATTAAACCTAAAGTAGCTATCATCAGTCATTTTGGCATGCACGTTTGGCAGGCAAAACCCTGGAAAGTCGCTGAAGAACTAACGCGGCAAACAGGGGTAAAAGTAATCGCCGCTAGGGACGGCATGAAGTTTGACCTGGCAAAGCTTGAGGTAGTATAGAAGTATCATGGAAACGCAGAGATTCGAGCAGCTCGTCGCCCGAGCCATTGAAGACTTACCCGAAGAAATCCGCGAAAGCCTGGAAAATATCGACGTCGTGGTAGCTGATGATTTAACCCCCGAACAGCGAAGCCGCGAGGGCTTAAAGAAAAACGAGACGTTTTTTGGACTTTACGAGGGCGTGCCCTTAACTAAACGTACACACGGTTATAGCGGTGTGGTGCCGGATAAAATCACTATTTATCAAAAACCTATCGAAGCCTCATGTAAAAACGATAGTGAAATCGTTACGGCAATACAGCGAGTTGTTAGACACGAGATTGCCCATCACTTCGGCATCGATGACAACCGACTTAGAGAAATTCATCGGTACTAGACTATTTGAGGCTTTTTACCATATAGTCGCCCTGTTTGGCGTAACCAAACTCAACACGGTAGTACTCTTTCGCGCCTGTTCCGCTCAAGATAACCATACGCTTGGCTTTAAATTCTTCTTTAGCTATCCTCTCCGCTTCACGCAACAAGGCTTTGCCGTATCCTTTATGCTGTGCCGCGCTGTCGTTCTTTTCGCTAAGGGGAACTTCCGGACCGAAGATATGCAACTCTCTGATAATTGCCTCCACTCCTCTTTTGCCCCCCTTCAGTGACGGAACATGCTTTGACTGAATGCGAAGTCGCAACAAGCCAAATAGCGTCTCGTTATCGTCTTCGAAGGAGAGGAATATCTCTCTGCCGTTAGCGGCAATATAGTCCATTCTCGTTAAGTGCGGCTCGCCGATTTCTCGTCCTACCAATAATCGATGTCCATACTCTCGACATCGAGTGCAGTGACATTCGATACCATGCTCTTTCATCTTCTCTCTCACGATATCCCGCAGCGAATCCTTAAGTCCGGCGACGATATATTTTGATGGGATATCACGTAGCACGCGGGGAATACGCACATACTTCGGTATCAGTGCTTTAAATTTAATAATCAGGTTAATCATCGTCTCGTCGTCGTAGGGCTGGTAGCGTCCCTCTTGATACCACTTTTCCAGTTCGGTGCCTTGCACTACCATGGTGGGATAGAGCTTAAGTCCATCCGGCTTAAAACGGTCATCGGTAAAAAGTTGTATAGACATTTCCAAATCTTTTTCCGGCGATGAGCCGGGAAGACCCGGCATCCAATGGTAGTAAACTTTAAAACCGCTATCGCGGAGTCGTTTAGTAGCGTCCACTACTGCCTTTACCCCGTGTCCCCGCCGCACCAGTTCATAGATGTTATCATCTAAAGTCTGCACGCCCAGTTCAACCCGCGTCGTCCCGAATTCCAACATGCGTTTAATTTCCGCCTCGCCGCACCAGTCGGGTCGTGTTTCAATGCAAAGTCCGGTGCAGCGGTTACGAGCGGTCTCATTTATCTTTTTCGCGTCCTCCAGCGATGCCGACACCACGCCATTCAGGGCATCGTAAAGGTTTTTAATGAACTGATATTGGTACTCTAAAGGTTGGGCTAAAAATGTGCCGCCCATAATAATTAGCTCGATTTTGTCCGTGGGATGTCCCATATCCTCGAACATCCTAAGTCTGACCTTAACCTGCCCACCGGCATCGAAATTACTAACTTTAGCGCGCAGCACTGCCGGCGACTCCGGGGTGTAGCTCTGGGGTGCGCCGACATAAGTGGGACAATAAAGGCATTTACCGGGGCATGGCATCGGCTTAGTCATGACCGCCAGCGGTGTAACGCCAGAGATAGTTCTTGCAAATTTCTTCATCTTAGCTATAGTATATTATTAAGTTTAACAGATAATCGCTTATGTCAACAACGCAAGATACCTATAATGAAATAGCTTCGTCCTGGTATAATTATCGGCACCACTCCAGATACCAAGGCGAATTGGAAGATATGGCGCGCCGCTGGCGACAAGGTAAGCTGCTTAATGTGGGCTGCGCCCATGGACCAGACTTTCTGCCTTTCAAAGAGTCCTTCGAGCTATACGGTGTTGACTACTCTAAAGAAATGCTTAAGCTGGCACAAAAATTCGCCGTAAAAAATCAGTATAAAGTAAATCTGGAAGAAGCCGACGCCTGTAAACTCCCCTACGCTAACGACTTTTTCGACTTCGCTATTTCAGTTGCCGTCTACCACCATATCGAAGACAAAGAAGGAAGGCTGCAGGCGCTTAAGGAGCTTTACCGTGTGCTCAAGCTCGGCGGCGAAGCTTTTATCACTGTCTGGAACCGATGGCAGCCACAACACTGGCTTAGGAAAAAGAACTTCATGCTCCCCTGGAATACGAAGGAGAAAAAATTCTACCGCTATTATTATCTATTCTCCTACGGTGAGTTGGAAAAATTAATGTATCAGGCAGGCTTCGAGGTCGTAAAATCATTCCCGGAATACAAGTACAAGTTCCCGATAAAAACGTTTTCACGTAATATCTGCCTGTTGGTAAGGAAAGGCTAATCACTTCTCCTCCTCCACCCACAACCTCTCTCCATCAGTAACAAAGGTAATCGTGCCGTCTTTATCCGTGCGGTAAACGTTAGCCTCACCTACCTTTGCGTCAAGTCTTGCCAGTACTTCATTCTTCGGCAGCCCAAACGTGTTATTAGCACCAACGGATATTACCGCCACCTGTGGGTTTACTACCGCCAAAAATTGAGCTATGGTCGAGGAATTAGAACCATGATGAGCCACCTTGATAACCGTCCCCTTTATATCTGCCCGCGACCGGATGAGTTCCCATTCTGCTTCACTCATGCTATCGCCGGTGAGTAAAAAACTAACATCTCCGTGTTTGACTAAAAGTACTATGCTGTTGTTATCAACGTCAGACTCACTGCCTTTAATAGGATTGCTACTAGGCCAAAGTACTTCTATAGAAATATCATCACCCAAATTAATCCGCTGTCCGGCGCTAGCGACGGTGGTTTTAACCCCCACCTCCCCGATAAACCTCACCCACTCATCATATAATGGGGATGCACCTTCAGAAGGCGGATAAAGCACTTGCTCCACGTCGTAGCGACGCAGCACCTCAAGTAATCCAGCGAGATGATCCCCATGGGGATGGGTCAACACCGCCAAGTCTATACTCCTATCCCAGAAAGGCATATGGTCGCTCAACCCCTGAGTAATCAATCGCGGACTTGGTCCGCCATCGACAAGAATTTGTTTACTCCCTTTTTGAATAAGAATAGCGTCCCCTTGCCCAACATCGAAGAAACTGACATGTAATTTATCATCGGGCATGGTAGCGGCGGTATAAGATACCAGTATGGCTACTACTAGAAGTAGAACGATAATCCACTGCAATTTGCCACGCAGCCCACCAATAATATTTACACCTGCCTTCATCACGCCGGCGGTGCCGGATACCAAACTGCGTGCCCTACTCCACCGACTGTGCACCCAGATAAGTAAGACAAGAATAGCATAATAGATTATGATAACTACGCTACTTATTGAATCGATTTTTATTAAAGAGAAAGACGGCGAACCCAAGCCGTTGACGACGGCTATCATATAAGATAAAAAGAGCCAGGTCAGCCAACCAAAAACCTGCGCTACTGCCGTGGAGCCCAGCCCAACCAACATGGTTAACGTTCCTAAGATAATGATGACCGGTAATACCGGCGTCAACAGGAAAGTCGCGATGGGTCCCGCTAACGAAAAGATGCTGAAGTAATAAGCGATTAAGGGCCACACGGCAATAATCGCCGCTAAAGTAGCACTTAAGCTATCAATAATTAAGTTGAGTGTCGAAACGAGGAAGCCTTCATCCCCCAACCGAGCGGAAACTACACGCCTGCCAAAATCCCTAAGAATTGGATAAATAAAGATAAGCCCCGCCATGGCGACAAAGCTTAGCTGAAAAGAAGCATCGCCCAAAATATAGGGATTGATGCCTACCATCACCGCCGCTGTGACAATTAATGCTATAAAACCACTTTTCTGCCTGCCAAGAACTTCAGCCAAGAGGAATACGCTCGCCATGATAGCGCCCCGCACTACCGGCGGGTTCATGCCGGAAATAACGGTATAAACCCAGATTACCGCCAGCGCCAGCCAAACATAGAGATAACGCCGCCTGCCGAAGAGCCAGATTCCTATAGCCAGTAGAATGCCGACCATGATGGCGAGATTCTGACCGGATATCGCCAGGAGATGAGCCGCGCCGCTACGGACGAAGTTTTCATTCAAGTCTACGGGAATATTACCCCTCATCCCCAGTAAAATTCCCTGCGCCAGTGAAGCTTGAGGTTCCGGCAGCACTTCCGCCAGCTTTTCCGCCAGGTCCGCCCTTAAGTTATAAATCCATGCTAGCGGCGGAAAGCCATGTCCACTCTCCAGAACTTCAATTTTAGGGAAATCCATCGTGGCATAAATACCCTGGTGCGCTAGATATCCTTTATAATCGAAGTCACCAAATGCAGGTGGTGTCTGTAATTCGCCAGTGATATCGACTAAGTCGCCGTATTTATACTCGGGATATCGCGGGACGACCACCAACACCTTCCCCTCGACCTCCTGCCAGCCGTTTTCTAGCCGAATTTCTTCCGCCACCAGCGTTAATCGTATGCTTTTATCTCTGACATCCGGCGCCTGTGAGATTACCGCTTCTATCTCCACCGGCCCACTATCGTTATAGAAATTGATGCGGCTCTCATCTACAGAATAAAGGCTGGCGTAAGTATAAACGGCACTGCCGACGCAAAGGAAAATCCCCAGGCTAGCGAGAATAACTATTTTCCGGTGTTGCCGCGTGAAAAAAAGTAAGATTAGGGGCACTAAACCGAAGAGGCAAAATAACGGCGGCAGTTTTAAGATAGTGCCAAAATATACACCAATTAACCAGGCAGAGCTAAGACATATTAGTATCATAAACTCCTATTATGTCTTTAATCGTTCACGGTAATCAGGTCTTTAACCTTATCAAAATTGCTTACACCGAAGCCCGGCACATTCATCAATTCATTAATATCACGGAATAAGCCATGTTCTTGACGGTAATCGATAATCGCTTGCGCTTTTACCTCACCAACGCCGGGTAAGGCTTCTAATAACCAGGCTTCCGCCTTATTGATATCTATTTTCTGCGCTATAGCTGTTTCGTTGGTTTCGCCGATAATTAACTTAATATCATTCAGGCTCGCATCTTCTTTAAGTCCCCCCGCTGCCCCAACGATATCTTCGAGAGTATCACCGGCGAAGACTGGGTAATAACCGAGATTATTCACCACGCCGCCAACATATATCATCCCCGTAATTTCACGTTTCGGCTCCAACGTGATTTCCATAGCTTGACCGCGACTGCACTTAAGTCCAATAACCACGCTGCCGGCTATAATCACCATCACCAGCAATACCGCCACCAAAGTCCAAACGTTAGTTAATTTACCAGACTTCATTTAGCCTATTCGCCTCTTAGTATCAGAATGTATATACAAACACATACTCTACCACTAATTTTGCCATTTGGCGAATCTTTAGAATGATAATAGGTAATAACTATTTAAAGACAAATAGATTAAAGCTTTTGACAGATGTGAAAAGCTATTAAGTGCTGAAGAGTTTACATGCCGCTTAAGGCGGCTTTAAGGGCATCTTTGAATTGAGAGGGGGTAATCGCTATTATCTGGTCGCCAGCCTGGAGTATGGTATTAGCGACGGGCACTTGAGCGCTGCCTTTACTGGGAATTATCAACGCCAGTTTACTTTCGCTCGGTAAGTCAAGGTCTTTGACCATTTTTCCTACTGTGGAAGACTTCGATGATATTCTGACGTCCACGAGCACCAGTCCCATTTCATCAAGGGTAAGCAACTGCGTTACAGGGTGGGTCGGCACTTCATGTTCAATTGCCTCGATGATAATATCGGTGGAGCTAACTGTTACATCGACGCCTAGTTTCTTGAAGAGACTCGCGTTTTTGGGATTACGAATGCGGGCGATGGTGCGGGGAACGTTGTGCTTATGTTTCGCGATCTGGCAGGCGACGAGATTATCCTCATCATCACCAGTAACCGCGACAAACATGTCAGCCCGTCCGGTGCCAACTTCGGCAAGGGTCGCTGCTTCACAGCCATCGCCGCGGAAACAAACGCTGCCCAATTCATCCGTGATTGTTTTACAGACGCGGGCATCTTTTTCCAGAACCAACACCTCATGTCCTTCCTGAAGCAAGGCTTTCAACAAGTAATAACCGAGGCGACCACCGCCAATAATAATAATATACATATTATTTCGAGCCTTCTATCTTTTCTCTAAGTAGTTGAGCGAATATTTTTGTGGGGCTAATTGTTTCCAGACCAAGGGCGCTGTACATTTCTTCCCGCAGAGGGTCATAGATGCGACTCACGACTCTCGGCACATTGAAAATGTGCTTAGCGATTTGGCAAGCCATGACATTACGATTATCACCCTGGGTTACGGCCACAAAGACATCCGTTTCTTCGATACCCGCCTTTTTTAACGACTCCTCATCCGTGCCGTTGCCGAATAAAGCGGTGCCGCGGAAGGATGGCGGCAGACGGCGAAAACTATAAGTATCGTTATCGAGGATGGTTACTTTATGACCGTCTTCATCCAGCAAGGAAGCTAATCTGGCGCCTACACGCCCGCACCCCATAATCAATATATTCATAAGAATAACCTAACTTTGAATCTTTCTTGCCTTACTGTTGGTAAAGTATAACTGGGCAGGGTGAATTTTTCAAGACGTAAGGCACGGTATTGCCCAGACTGAACTGACCGAAATGCTGTTTATGGGTGATGCCCATGAGTATCAAACTTACGCCCCGCTCCACCGCTTCATCCACGATAGCCGGACCCACCTCTCGCCCCTGGAGGACGTCGGTTTCGATTTCGAAGTCCTCTTCGCCGGCAGCAGCCTCGGCTTTATCGAGTATCTCCTCGGCTTTTCTAATTTCTGTATCAATTTCGGCATCCAGCGGCAGAGCACGCTTAATCGCCACTACCGATACCGCCCAGACTTTACCTTTGTCCTTCTTGGCAAGCCGGCAAGCCAGCTTTACTGTCTCAATATCTGGTGTTCCGCCGGATACCGTCACGAGGATTTTCTTAAACATGGCTACTTTCTAGTATCATCAACAATTTAACAGTGGCAATTATAACTCTATTTATGAAAAACTACAATACCGCTTAAGACGCTTTATCGTTTTTCTTGAAAACAAACTGGTCGGGTGCTTGTTTACGAAGTCTATATTGATAGAAAAAGTAAATAATCAGTCCGATAGCTAGCCAAGCAAAGCCAACGATTCGCCCGATTTCATGGGTATATACCACTATAAACCAAGTGGCAAAAGTCGCTAATCCGCCTAATACGGCTGTGATTGGAATTTCTCTGCCTTTGATGTGTATGTTTGCCGGTATCTTAAAAGGTCTTGGAAGATTAGGCTCCTTGATACGTAAGGCAATTATAGAGGCATGCGCCAAAGAATACGCTAGTACCGCGCCAAAAGCATATAAATCTGCCAATAATGAAATATGACCGATAGCAATTAGTAAGCTGGCAATGACCGAGAATATGAGTATAGCATTTAAAGGTACGCGTGCCCTCTGGCTAACTTTACTGATAGCACCTGGTAATTGTTTACGCTGACCCATGAAATACGCCAGCCTTGATGCTCCCAACATTCCGGCATTGGTGGCAATTATCAATATCGTTACAGCTAAAAATGCTACCCAAAAACCAAGTATGGGACGTATGCCTTCAGGCATGACATTGGCTATGCCTAATATTGGGTCATTCAAGAATCTTTGTGTCAGGTCAGTTAACCACTGCCCATCCGCCGACTGGTAGACCGGGTAGGCACTAAGAGCCGCGCTAGAAAGTAAAGTCCAGAGAATAAAAACAGTAATGAACACTAATATCACTGCGCGAGGGATGCTTTTGCCAGGATTTTTGGTTTCACTACCCAGATTCGATACTGTTTCAATACCGGTGTAAGCTATCATTGAAATCGAGATACCGAAAAGAAACTGGTCGGTTGTTGGGGCGACCCCCCAATGAATGTTTTGCATAAGTGTGGGAATCTTAACTACTAACAGCACCGCCAATACCGCAATAGTAACCTGTGTTAATAAATCAATCATCACAAGGATAATATTCAAGCGTGACGAAGCTTGTAGACCGCGGACATTAATGAACGCTAATAATACCACAATAATAATCCCACCGATGCTATTGGCTGGCCAAGTCCCAAGAACTGGGAAAAAATACCCGAGGTAGTTTGCTGCAGAAAAAGCGGAAATGGACATGGTAACAATATAGTCCAGCATCAGCACCCAACTAGCGATAAAGCTTACCAGGGGATTAAAAGCGCGGTAGGCGAAGGCGCCGGAACCGCCAGCCTCTGGCAGCATGGTCGCGCCTTCAGAATAGGTCAGGGCGGTAAAAAGAAAAACTACGCCAGAAATCATTAACACAGGAGGGGTTAAGCCGAGGGCAGACATGGCTACCACCCCCAGAGCGTAATAGATGGAGGAACCTACATCACCATATGCAGTGCTAAATAGCCCTGCTACACCTAATACTCGTCTTAAATGATAGCGCGTTATACGCTTGGGACGAAAAAATCTATCACCAAGTTTAGAGGTCCAAATTTCAGGCATATATCGTCATCAAACCAATAACGTATTTTAGCACAAATTCAATAGACAAAATACACCTAGTACTTTTATATATTCATTGTTTTATACAAATGCAACAAATTATACGGATGAAATACTTGACAAGAGTGTTGTATTTTTGTATAATATTGCCAATTGGCATAGTCCTCATAGGGACATATAAAGAACGTAAGGGACTTAAAATGATAATAAAGACGAGAATCTTTGACATGGCTAATAGTAAGTATGATAACCTCTCTGAGTTGGCGAAGGCGATGGGATTATCTATTAGCCAGATCTACCGTGTTCGTGAGGGCAAACGCGGCATTAATGAAAAATTTATCGTTGGTGCCAAGAGGGCTTTCCCCGAACGCAGACTAGATGACCTGTTTTATTTTCCGCAATAACACATCTAATCGCGCCAAAGTAGCCTAGCGAACAATTTAGATATTATCTTCCGGCGCTTTTTCTGCTTTTATATCTTCCGGTTCTATTTTACGCAGAGCTTCCGGACTTTCTAATCGGTCGACATATAACATGCCGTTCAGATGGTCGATTTCATGTTCCAACGCTTGAGAAAGCAGCCCTTCTGCTTTGATGCGTATTTGTTTGCCCTTGAGGTCCAGTCCCTTAACGGTTACTGCTTCCGCTCGGTATATCTCACCGATATAGCCGGGAATGCTTAAGCACCCCTCGTTAACCAGGCGCCGCCCCTTGCGGCGGATGATTTCACCATTAATTAGAATAATGTCTTTAGCTTCTTCTTCCGGCAGACAGATGACCGTAATGCGTAAAGAAACGCCGACCTGCGGCGCCGCCAGACCTACCCTGCCGGGTTCGGCATGCAGCGTCTCCCGCATATCGGCAATCAGTTTTTTCACAGATTTATCGATGCTGCTGACCCGCTTGGTCTTTTTACGGAGTATTGGGTCGGGCACCTTTCTTATCGGCAGAACCGCCATACAGTCTCCTTCTCCTTCAAGTTTACTGAATGATGCCTATCGGGTCAATGTCGATAACCCAATTGTGGGAAAAATCCAGCGTCTCTAAAAAGCTCGAAAGGTTTTGCCCGCGGATAATTAACTGCCAGCGATATCTCCCCCTTAGGCGATGGATAAATGCCGGGGCAGGTCCGATGATGTTGATACCCGCAATCCCTTTAATTCTGCTTTCTTCTAGAAGCGTCTTCTGCATCTTTTCGGCTTCACGCTGGCAGATAGCGTCGTTAGTATGGGTAAAAATCAACCGGGCAATCTGGCTGAAGGGCGGATTATTTAACTCACGCCGATAATTTATCTCTTTTTCATAGAAAGCGGCATAATCGTTACGGGCGACTGCCCGTACAGCATAGTTTTCCGGAGCAAAGGTCTGGATAATCACCTTACCTCCGGCAAGCCCCCGCCCCGCCCGGCCCGCCACCTGACTTAATAACTGGTAAGTCCGCTCGCCAGCGCGGAAGTCCGGCAGATTAAGGCTGGTGTCAGCATTAACGACCCCTACCAGCGTAACCGACGGTATATCCAGTCCTTTGGCGACCATCTGCGTGCCGATGAGCACATCTGCTTTGTGGCTGCGGAACTGACGTAAAATATCTTCGTTGGATGTCCTGCCAGTAGTCGCGTCGCTGTCCCAGCGTAGCTGCCGGGCGCGTGGAAAGGAGAGTCTCACTTCTTGCTCCAGCTTTTGCGTACCCGCCCCCAGGAATTTCAGCTGACGGTTACCACAGTTGGGGCAGGCATCAGGCACAGGCATTTTATAGTTGCACTGGTGGCAGGTCAATACATCGTCGTTAATATGGTGCGACAGCGGCACCTCACAGCGGCGGCAGCGTAGCACGAAACCGCATCGCCGACATTGAATATAGTATGCCCCTCCACGCCGGTTTAAAAATAGTATTACCTGTTCTCCGGCGGCAATAACTTGGTTAATGGACTGCCCTAGCGCCCGACTGAACATGCTGCGGTTGCCTGCTTTAAGCTCCTCCCGCATATCTACCACTTCCACCTGCGGTAGGTTCGCGCCGGGGGTAACCCGCTGCGGCAACTCTAGTAATCTATACTTCCCGTTTTTTGCCTGATAATATGTCGTGACATCCGGGGTGGCGCTGCCAAGGACGATGACCGCCCCTATTTGCTCCGCCAGTTTGATAGCCGCATCGCGCGCGTGGTAATGCGGCGAGCTGTCCTGCTTATATGTCCATTCATGCTCTTCATCAATAACAATTAAACCGAGGTCCGGTTGGGGAGCAAAAAGCGCGCTGCGCGAGCCGATAACGACATCGCACTCACCGTTTTTAATACGGTGCCATTCATCGTATTGCTCGCCCGGCGATAGCTTGCTATGCAGCACACCGACGCGACCTGGGAAACGCGCGGCAAAACGCTCGATGGTCTGCGGGGTTAACGAAATTTCCGGCACCAGCACAATGCCCCGCTTCCCTTGTTTAAGCGTCTCCGCCAGCGACTGTAAATAAATCTCGGTCTTGCCGCTGCCCGTGATTCCATGAAGTAAAAATACCTGCGGCGACGAATCTTTAGTGTCCGTTTTACTTAACGCTGCTTTGATCGACGCGAAAGCAGCCTGCTGATCATCGTTAAGATTCAAGGGTAAAGAAAGAGTAATATTATCATAGGATATCGGGGTACGCTTCACTTCAATGGTCTTAAAAGTAATAAGTCCGCGACGCTCCAGCATATTAGCCGTGTCTTTACTATATCCAGTTTTTCGTCTGGCTTCGGTCCAGGACACGGCGCGGTTCTGTTCTTTTAAAAAGTCATAAAGTCTTGCCTGTTTGGGTGATAGCTTAAAATCCCCGCCTTTACCCGTCAAACTAATGTAAAGATCGCTTTTAGGTTTCATTCTAACGGGCGCCAATTCGTAGCTTCGCTTAATCAATCCCTGCCGCACCATCTGTGTAACTACCGCGCTGGCTTTTTTCTTACCGAGTGCCTTCTCTATAACTTTAAGTTCAACCCTGCTCTTTGCCAGAGAAAGGTTAATCACTTTTTTTGCTCATCGGTAAGAGAGCTAGTGTCTACGTCTGAACTTGCTTGGATAAAGGTTAGCGCCTTTCGCTCAAATGAGGGAGGGAGCATCAAAGCCACGGCGTTGAAAAGCGGGGCAAGATAATAATTGCTTATCCAAAGAGCGAGGGCTACTTGATTTGGGGATAAAATGGGGACGGACTCGATAACGTCGAGGATTTCTCGGGTATCTTCCACCGCGGGGAGCGGTGTGATTTCCATGACGATACCCTGAAGGACTTTTTCGCCGAAGGGCACCAGTACCGCCTGTCCCACACTAACATTCAATCCTTCGGGAATGGCATAACTGAAAGTACGGCGCTGGGCAACCGGCGAATTGACACTTACCTCGGCGTATCTCATCCCAGACTCCAGAGAGGATATTCAGGAACTACCCAGCTACATATTATAATACTACTTAAGCTTTAGGCTCTTCTTTTTTCTCGGCTTTAGCCGGTTTGGCGGGTTTTTCTTCTTTTTGTGGTTTTTCCGCGACTTCTTTTTTCTCCGCGGTTGGCTTTTCTTCTTTAGGTTTCTCGGCTACAGCCTCTTTCTTTTCTGCGGCTGGTTTTTCTTCCTTAGGTTTTTCGGCTTTAGTTTCTTTCTTTTCTGCGGCTGGCGCTTTTTCTTCGGTTTTCTTTTCAGCGCCCTTCTTCTCTTCCTTGGCGGCTTCAGGCGCTACGGTTTTTTCCGCTGCTTCTTTTTCAGCTGCTGCGGCAACTGCGGCTTCATCCATGATAGGCTCTATCACTTCTTCCGGCGGCGCTTGAAGTAGCTCGTCACCTATCGTTTCTCTGATTTTTCTTTCGACACGTTTAACCTTACGTCGAGCTTCCTTACCGCTAAGTTCTCGCAGATAGTAAAGTCGGGAGCGGCGTACTTTGCCCTGCCTTACGATTTGTACTTTCTCCACCATCGGTGAGTTCATCGGGAAAGTGCGTTCGACGCCGATACCAAAGGCAACATGCCTTACCGTATAGCTGGCGCCATGACCGCCGCGTTTCATCTTAATGACGACGCCCTGAAAAATTTGTGTTCTTTCCTTATCGCCCTCAACTATTTTCGTGCTGACCCGCACGGTATCGCCGGGTGCGAACTGAGGCATTTTCGCTTTCTTCTTAACTTCGAGTAGTTTTGAAACATCCATGTCAAGACTCCCTATCTAGTATTAACCTTTACTATCATGATGCATCATGCGTTTAACCAGACGCTTATCTTCAAGACCCAGGTCGGCTTTATCTAACAGCTCGGGGCGTTTTTCCAACGTCCGCTTAATGATTTGCTCACGACGCCACTTGGCGATTTGCGCATGATTACCGGAAAGCAAAATATCCGGCACCTGCCAGCCGCGAAAATCCGCCGGTCGGGTGTACTGCGGGTATTCTAGCAGGCCGCTGGCATGAGAATCATCAAGGGGCGACTCTTCCGAGCCTAGTACACCTGGTATTAATCGCAACACGGCATCCGCCACCACCATTGCCGGCAGCTCACCGCCGGTCAAAACATAGTCGCCGATGCTGATAGTATCCGTAGCCAGGTGCTCAATAACGCGTTCATCGATGCCCTCATAATGACCGCAAATTAAAACGATATGGGGGTGCTGCGTAAACTCTTGAGCTACTTTATGCGAAAATAATCTTCCTTGGGGAGTTAATAAAATGACTGGCAGGTTGGCGCCTTTATCATCCAGCTTATCTTTTATAGCTTCTACCGCTTCGAAGATAGGTTCCGCCTTCATAACCATGCCGGCGCCACCGCCGTAAGGATAGTCATCCGCGGTATGGTGTTTATCATGGGTATAGTCGCGTATATTCACCAGGTTAATGCTGACCAACCCGTTATCAATAGCCCGCTTGAAAATTCCGAAGCCGAAAGGGGCCTCGAACATCTGCGGGAACAACGTTAAAATATCGATACGCATTTTACTTGTGCACTCCGGCATCCTACAGCGAATGCTCGGTTACCTCTCCCTTTATAATTTCCACGGCATGCGGTATTGCCGGCATTATTACCTCAAGGCATTCCTTCACCGCTTTAGTGCTGCCCGGCAGGTTGATAATGAGGCATTGTCCCCTTTGCCCTGCTACTGCCCGACTTAACATCGCCATAAGCGTTTTTTCCAGCGATTTCGCCCGCATCGCTTCGGCGATACCGGGAATCTCTCTATCGATTATCGCCAGCGTCGCTTCCGGTGTAACGTCCCTTTTACTTAAACCGGTACCGCCCGTGGTTAAAATAACATCTACTTTACCGCTATCAGCCCAGTCGCACAGCGTGGAGGTGATAATATCTTTTTCGTCCGGCACAATTTCGTATTTGACGACGGCATTTTTAAGCGAAGTGACGATATCGCGTATTGCCTCGCCGCTTTTATCCTGACGCTGCCCCTGCGAGCCTTTATCACTGATGGTAAGTATGCCGAAATTAATCATGGATGCTCTCACAAAACAAGTTATATTCTACCACAGATAGGTCTTAAGGCGAAAGTAGCCGCAGGACGATTAATGTTATAATGGGACAAAAACGTACGTAATAGACGAAATTTCGAGGGACATTCATGAGCACCGACATTATTGCCGACATCCGTCGGGAACTACAGCGGCAAGTAGACGAGAAAACCAAAAGCACTTTCCAGAGATACTTCAAGGAAGGTGTTGTTGCTTACGGCGTAAAGACCGGTCTGGTTAATAAAATCGCTGCCAAGTATTATCCACTGGTAAAACCGCTGGGTAAAAAGGCGATATTCCGCCTCTGCGAGGAGTTGTTAAAATCAAATTACCAAGAAGAAGCTGTTATCGTCTGCGAATGGTCATACCGCCTCCATAATATTTATGAACCAGATGACTTCTTTATCTTCGAGGACTGGCTGAAAAAATACGTAAACAACTGGGCTAAATGTGATACTCTCTGTAATCATTCTGTCGGCTCGCTGGTGGATAAATACCCACAGTATCTGCAAAACCTTAAACAATGGGCGAAATCGAGTAATCGGTGGTTGCGGCGTGCCGCCGCAGTAACGCTGATAATACCAGCGAAACAGGGCAAATTCCTCAAGGATATTTTAGATATAGCTGATATTTTATTGAAAGATAATGATGACCTGGTGCAAAAGGGGTACGGCTGGCTGCTTAAGGACGCCTCTAAAAAACATCAGGATAAGATATTCGAATACGTTATGAAAAACAAAAAGGTAATGCCCCGCACTGCCCTCCGCTACGCCATTGAGAGGATGCCGGGTGAACTGAAGCAAAAAGTCATGGTAAAATAGCCAGTCAACGCTGTTCACGCTTACTCATTTCCCCACTTTCCCCCACCCTACAACCAATAGTTACGTTTGTTGTATTTCAGTCGTTTATTCAATTTATACGTATAGATGTATCTAATATATGTAGATATATTAGTAAAAATACTTGACAAATAGGTAGGATTGTGTTATAAAATGGTAAATCGTGGTAGATTGTGGTAAAATAGGGTGAAAAGTAGATAAAAATGTTTTACGGCGAATTTGATTATAAAATCGATGATAAAGGCAGACTTCCTATTCCGCCCAAATTCAGGAATGTCTTGAAGGAAGGCATCGTCCTCACCTCCAGCGCGGAAAACTGCATTACTGCTTATACGGTGCCCGAGTGGAGAAAGTTTTCTGAAAAACTAACTAATAGTCCGCTATCACGCAGCAAGACAAGAAGATTAAGTCGTGTCCTTTTCTCAACTGCTTTTACTACGCTAATTGACGGACAGGGCCGCATCGCTATCCCCGCCCCGCTCCGCGAGCACGCCCAGATTACCGAAGACGTTGTCGTCGTTGGCGTTAATACCTACCTTGAATTGTGGAATAAAGCCCTTTGGGAGGAAGAAAAGGCAACCAGCCAGCAGCAAGCCTGGCAGATTATAGAAAGCCTGGAAACCAATGAATAAAAGGTCTACCCCCAGCCATACTCCGGTTCTATTAGTAGAATCACTTCGAGCACTGGCTGTCGAGCCTGGTGGTCGATACGTTGACTGCACACTCGGCAGCGGAGGTCATGCTGCTGCCATCTTGGAGAAGAGTTCTCCCGGTGGCCAATTGCTCGGTATCGATGCTGACCCAACTGCCCTAGAAGCCGCTAGAGAGCGGCTTCAGGATTATAAGGGGTCTGCCCTGCTGGTACACGATAATTTCGTAAATTTACGTTCAATCTGTATTAAATACAACTTTTTCCCGGTGCACGGCATTCTGCTCGACCTTGGCCTATCATCACTGCAGCTGGACGAGGGTAGTCGCGGCTTCAGCTTCCAGCACGATGCCCCGCTGGATATGCGGTTCAACCCCAGCCAGAAGATGAGCGCCGCTGATATAGTTAATACATTCTCCGAGGCTGAACTGGCCAGAATCATACGAACCTACGGCGAAGAACCACAGAGTTATCGTATCGCCAAGAATATAATTAAAGAGCGCCCTATAAATACTACCCTCAAGCTGGCGAATATCATCGAAAAGACCATCGGGCGGAGGGGTAAAATCCACCCCGCCACGAAAACCTTCCAGGCTTTGAGGATTGCCGTTAATCACGAACTCGAATATTTAGAATCGGTTTTAAAGCAAGCAGTCTCCCTGCTCGGCTATGATGGCAGACTCGTAGTAATCAGCTATCATTCGCTCGAAGACAGGATTGTTAAGCATTTTATACAGCAAGAAGCCAAAGGCTGCATCTGCCCTCCCAGAACGCCGGTATGCATTTGCGGCCACACACCGCGTCTAAAAATAATCAACAGGAAAGTGATTATGGCTACAACGACAGAAATTAAGAATAACCCGCGCAGTCGCAGCGCTAAATTAAGAGCGGCTATGCGCATCACACCACATGGCGATCGCAAGGCAGCCACCAGTGAACACGATTTTATAACAATTGCTAAATCCAGGGTTTGGCGTAGACCATCCCTATTACAAAAATCCAGAATAATCTACATTGCGGCTTAAAGAGAGGGAAATCAAAAATTACTGTTATTAAGGAGGGCAAATGAAAAAAAGCAATATTATAACCTCAATTGATGTCGGTACTACCAAGATATGCACCATTATGGCGGATATCGTTGATGAAGTGCCCCGTGTTGTTGGCGTCGGTATCTCTCCCTCTCGAGGACTACACAAAGGGCTGGTAGTAAATATCCACGAAGCCAGAGAGTCAATTCGCGATTCGGTGAGAAAAGCGGAGCAGACCAGCAACTTCAAAGTGGAAACAGCCTATGTCGGCGTTACTGGTCGCCATGTAACTTCGGCTAATAACCACGGTGTCGTCGCTATCACCCGCAACGACCGCGTTGTACGACCGGTTGATTTGAGGCGCGTTCTCACCTCGGCGCAGAGCGTTAAAGTTCCCGCCGAAAGAAGGCTGCTTCATGTTATACCTCGTAGCTATGCGGTTGACGGCCAGCCGGGCGTCCAAAACCCCGTAGGCATGCACGGTTTCCGCCTTGATGTCGAGACTCATGTTATCACGGCTGCAGTAACCTCTGTTCAGAATCTCGTAAAATGCATCCACAGTCTCGGCATAGATATCGAAGACCTCGTCCTGGAACCCTTGGCAAGCAGCGAAGCGGTTCTCTCCGAGGATGAGAGGCAGGTAGGCGTCATCATGGCTGATATCGGCGGTGGCACGACGGATGTCGCTATCTTCAGAGAAGGTAGCATCTGGCATACCTCGATTCTGCCAGTGGCTGGCTATCAGCTAACCCGCGATGTCGCTATCGGTCTGGGATTGCCGTTCGAAATCGCCGAGGAAATGAAGAAGAAGTATGGCAGCGTCATGCCCGTCTACGAGAAGAAGAAGAAGGGAGATACCCGCTCCGGCTATCTCTCAACGACGGACACGGCGTTTCTTACCAGGATTTATGCGACATTATCAAAGCCAGAGTCGAAGAAATATTAAAGCTTATCGTTCTGGAAATGCCGAACTCAAATTACGAAGAGCTTGTGCCGTCCGGGCTGGTACTTACCGGCGGTAGCGCTAACCTCTCCGGTCTGGCGGCGCTGGGCAGAGAAGTCCCTTAATATGCCGGTGAGAATAGGCGTTCCCAGTAACACTTATGGTATCGGTGATATGCTCCAAGACCCGGCTTATGCTACCAGCGTCGGCCTCATTCTCTGGGGAAATAAGAATCAAGGTAAGAAAAAATTGGAAGGGAAACGGATTCGGCGGCATCTTTACAAAACCTTGTATCGCAAATTAGCAGATTGTTCGGGTAGAACATCGAAATAAAAGAATAATTTTATACTCGACAAAAAGGAGGAAGATATGGCAAGAACCAGTTTCGTAGCTAATCCAGCTAAGATTAAAGTAGTCGGTCTGGGTGGTGGCGGTAGTAATGCAGTGACCCGCATGGTGCGAGAGAACATCCAGGGTGTCGAGTTCATCGCGATGAACACTGACGCCCAGGCTCTGGCCGTTTGCGAAGCACCCATGTGCGTTCAGCTTGGACCTAAGCTGACCAGGGGGCTTGGCGCGGGCGGCGACCATCTTATCGGCGCGAAAGCTGCCGAGGAAAATCGCGATGAGCTTCGCGAAATTATCGGCGGAGCCGACATGGTGTTCCTAACCGCCGGCATGGGTGGCGGCACCGGCACCGGCTCGATTCCGATTATCGCCGAGATTGCTAAATCCAGCGGCGCACTCACTATCGCGGTAGTTACTAAACCCTTCGCTTTCGAGGGCGTTCACCGCATGGAGACGGCGGAGGATGGTATTCAAAATCTCGTCGATAAGGTCGATACATTGATAATTATCCCTAACGACCGCCTGTTAACCCTCTGTGATAACAGAACGGGTGTTGACAGCGCCTTCAAGCTGGCGGACGATGTTTTAAGGCACGGCGTTCAGGCTATTGCCGAGGTTATTACTACCCCAGGCGTAATTAACCTGGACTTCGCTGATGTTAAAGCGATTATGAAAGACGCCGGTCCAGCCTGGATGTCCATCGGTAAAGGCACAGGTCAAAATCGTGCTATCGACGCCGCTAAAGAAGCGCTCGCCAGCCCATTACTCGAAGTCTCTATCGAGGGCTCCAAAGGTGTGTTATTCAACGTCGTCGGCAGCAGCAACTTAACCTTATTCGAGGTTCATCAGGCTGCAGATGTCATTAAAGCCGCCGTGGACCCGGACGCCAACATCATCTTTGGTGTGGCTAACGACCCGGCGATGGACCAAGAGGTTAGCATTACCCTCATTGCCACCGGATTCAAATCCAAGATGGGTATGGGCAGAGTCAACCGCGAAGACGAAGAGCTAACCAAGATATTAAGAAACATGAAGACCGAAGAGGAACTGGATATGCCCTCCTTCTTACGACGGCCGCTCTTCAGCCACCGGAAAACTGCCAATACACAGAATCCATATCCGATGGAACAGCCGAAACAACGACACTTTGTTTAATCTTAGCTAAAAGATAAGTAAAATCCGTTATCAAGGCTGCGGGAAACTTAAACCTCCTCCCGCAGCCTTCCCTTTTCTCTATTATTCACTACCTTTCTAATCGTCATTCCCGATCTAATCGGGAATCCAGTTTAATTTTCCCCAACTGTTAATTGTTAACTCTATATAGTTTGACAAACATAGTTACATCTGTTTATTCTATTATCTGGTAATTTGATTACCGTAATATGCGAGTTATTACAGGCAAGGCTAAAGGCCATCATCTTAAGTTCCCCACTGGTACCAAAACCCGCCCGGTTACGGACCTTGTACGCGGCGCTATCTTTTCTATCCTGGAAAACACCACCGATAATTGGTCGCAGGTGCTGGACCTCTTTGCCGGCAGCGGCGCCTTAGGCATCGAAGCCTTAAGCCGGGGCGCTGGTTGGGTGGACTTTGTTGAAAGCGCACATAAGTGTTGTGCTATAATTAAAGAGAATTTAGCAGCTACGCATTTCACTTCACAATCTCATGTTTATTGCTGCAGCGTCGAAAAAGCGCTTGCTTTTATTGATAAGGAGTACGACATTATATTGATGGACCCGCCCTACGCCAATCCTACCACTGGCGATATTATCACCCGACTAGCCGCATCGAAACTGGTCGGCGCTAAAACAACGCTGGTAGTAACTCATTCGTCTCGTTCGCCGTTAAATCAAACTTACGGTACGCTTAATCTCCTTAAAGAACACCGCCATGGTGATAGTTGTATCTCTATATATCAAAAGGAGGCAATACTTTGATTATCGCTCTCTATCCCGGCAGCTTTGACCCCATAACCAAGGGGCATATCGATATTGTTTCTCGGGCTTCTAAACTTTTTGATAAAGTCGTTATCGGCATCTTCGCCACGCCGGAAAAAAGCCTCATGTTCTCGGTCAAGGAGCGGGTAGATATGGCTAAAAAAGCTGTCGCCCACCTGCCGAACGTCGAGGTTAGACCTTACAGTAATATTACGGTTGAGTTCGCCAAACAGATAAAAGCGTCGGTGCTGGTGCGTGGACTAAGAATGATTGGGGACTTCGAATGGGAATTTGAGATGGCGATGATGAACCAGATGCTTTCGCCGGGACTGGAAACCGTTTGCCTCATGGCGAGTCAGGAGTATCAATTCCTTAGCGCCAGCTTGATAAAAGAGGTGGCTGGTCTAGGGGGCGATATCTCTAAATATGTCCCTAAACATGTTGCTGCAGTCCTGAAGAAAAAGGGCATTGTTAAAAAATGACATTTTCAGGATTTGTTCCTGTTTTGATATAATTGCTAGGATAGATTCAGGAGGTAAAAATTAATGGCATACAAGATTACAGATGAGTGCATCAGCTGTGGAGCCTGCGAGCCGGAATGCCCCGTGCACGCCATCAGCGAGGGAGAGACTTCTTACGTCATCGACCCCAATAAGTGCGTAGAATGCGTGGGCTATCACGACTCTCCGAAGTGCGCGGAAATTTGCCCGGTTGATGCTCCCAAACCCGACCCCGCCCATCCCAGAAAAAAGTAAAGCGTATATTTATTGGCTAAATAAATAGCGGGGCGACCCAGATGCTTGACCCCGCTATTACTGTTTCTTTTGTAACCTCATTTTACATGAGGTTTTTTATTTTTCGACTAGAAATAACTCTTGATATGGGAAAACTCACTCGGCAGAAGTCCTAATACGACCCAAAACTTATTAATCAGGAAGTTGGCTATTGGAGAACTGGTGACAGTATCGCTGGAACCCATGTATCTTAAATACATCGCTAGCAATCCGCCGATGAAAATAGCACATAACAGCAGCCCGAAAACAATTCCGCCTAATTTATCCAGCCAGGCCATTAATGCCCAATGCGTAATTTTCGCTACGATAAAGGCTAGTATCGATGCCACTATGATAGTCGCCAGTAAAATTATGATAAAAGCCGCAATGCCAGCCGTATGTGCATCTGAAATAAACGTCAATTTCATCGCTAGACTATCACCGTATTGTCCCGCGAGAACAACGCCAATAATAACACCGACAAGGACAAACAACATTTTGATTAGTCCCGCGCGAAAACCCATAAAACCACCCATGATTAGAGCTATAATAATTACTATATCCAACCAGTTCATATCAGCCTCCTTAGGGTTTAGTTTCGCCTAACTCTTTAGTCCGCTGGCATGCCGCCTTTACCGCTTTAGCGACGATGCCAGCGAGGTCGCTTTTTTCAAATACCTCTATAGCTCGCTCGGTAGTACCGCCTTTAGAGGTCACATCGCGGCGCAGTTCAGCCGGCGTTTTCGTCGATTTATCCATCAGATGAGCAGCACCAAGCATCGTCTGTAAAACCAGCTTCTCGGTATCTTGCCTTTTAAGCCCCAACGCCACCGCCCCATCGATAAGCGACTCGGCGAATAAAAAGAAATAGGCTGGCCCGCTGCCGCTGATAGCCGTTACTTTGTCAAGGTATTCCTCATCGTCGAAATAAATCTCTTTACCCATCGCGTTGAGGATTTTACGTGCTAACTCTTTTTGTTTGGCAGTGACCTCTTGAGTAGCCGTCCAGCCGCTGATGCCTAGCCCGATTTGCGCCGGCGTGTTAGGCATTGCCCTGACAATTTTACGGTGTCCCGTGCCTTTGGCGATAGTATTTATTTTTACCCCAGCGGCTATCGACAGTATAACCTGGTCGGACTTAATATTGCCTTTCAGGTCAGCCAGGACTTCCTTGATATTCTGGGGCTTGACCGCCAGCACGACTACTTTTTTACCCTGAACGGCTTCTTTGATATCTGTCGTGACGTTAGTCTTATATTGCTTTTTAAGATATTGACGGCGGGATACGCTGATATCACTGACGGCAATATCCGCTGGTTTACCAAGCTTTTTTTTCAATAAAGCCTTGATAATCGCCTCCCCCATATTCCCCCCGCCGATAAATGCTATTTTCATACTAACCTACTCAATGTTTTGGAATTGCTCCTTTAATACTCTCTATGCTTCGTTCAATACCTTGTAGTTCACGTAAAATATCATTTATATCAGAATATTGTCCCCAAATCATTCTCCCTTCTTTTTTTATTATAGAAAAATCAATTTCTAGAATCTGGGACAACTCTTGATTATAGCTATCTTTAAAAAACACCACTACCTTAACGTGCCCACCTTTATAATATATATCTCCACCAATGAAAAGATAAACTTTATGTCCTCTTTCAATTGTAGGAATATACAATAGCTTTTTGGAATCAAGATTAGTTGCTTCAATATCTACCTTCACCTCTCTAGCAACACCACCAGAATTAACCAAATATAAATAACTAAAACCACCACCAGCAGTAAATCCTTCTGGTTGTATTGAAAAAGCTGGTTTTACAGCATCGATTCTTGTCTGCTGTATTTCTTGTAAAGTTTTCCGGTTTTCAAATACCAATAATATAGTAGCAAAGGCATATATGCCAGTGAGTAAACATAGACCAAATGTCGCTAGGTTACTAAAATTATATTCTCGAATTAATCCAATAACTAAGACTAAGAATATTCCTAAAAAACCAACTAGTATAAACATCATAGAATTGTTTAATATTTTCTTCGCCATATCTCACCTCACCACTATGTTAATCAGTTTACCCGGCACATAAATAACCTTTGCCACTTGTTTCCCTTGAATAAAGGGCTTAACTTTTTCCAGCCCTATCGCCAGCTTTTTCGCCTCTTCTTCGGAAATGGAAACCGGCGCGGTTAGTCTATCACGCAGCTTGCCGTTTACCTGCACTACCAGAGTAAACTCATCGCTAGTGACTAGTTTTTCGTCCCATTTCGGCCAGCGCTGGTTGTGGATGCTGTATTTATTACCAATCTGTTTCCAGAGTTCCTCACTGATGTGCGGTGCCGTCGGCGCCAAAAGCAGCAGCAATATTTTTATCGCTTCGTTCCATGTTTTAACGGATACGCTGCCTGCTTCTTTAACCTTACCCAGATAGTTCGTCAATTCCATTAGCGCTGCCACCATCGTATTCAGGCGTATTTTATCGAAATCTTCGGTCGTTTTCTTGATAGTCTGGTGAACCAGACGCATTAAATCCTCATCGCCTTTAGAGCTGGAGGATTTGTATTCCCCTACTACCAGATTCCACAACCGGTGCAGCCAGCGATTGATGCCGCTAATGCCACTGTCATCCCACTCGCCGCCCTGTTCCCAGGGAGCGATAAACATCATATAGGCGCGTACCGTATCAACCCCCAAGTCTGCTACATATTCATCCGGGTTGACCACGTTGCCCCGGGACTTGCTCATCTTCCGCTGATTAAGGATAATGGTCCCCTGGTTGAAAAGCTTCAGAAATGGCTCTCGAAAATCTACTATCCCCATATCACAGATAGCCTTGGTAAAGAAACGGGTATAGAGCAGGTGCATCACGGCGTGCTCGGCGCCACCAGTATAGAAGTTCACTGGCATCCATTGCTTAACTTTTGCCGGGTCGAAAGCTCGGTCCTTTTCATGTGGACTGGTGTAGCGCTCCATATACCAGCACGAGCACACAAACCCATCGAGAGTGTCCGTCTCGCGTTTGGCGGCACCCCCGCATTTAGGGCACTTAACATTGACGAACTTCTCGTGATATTTAAGCGGTGATTCGCCTGTAGGTTTGAACTCGGCATCCTCCGGTAGCAAGACAGGCAGGTCTTTTTCCGGCACCGGTACGATGCCGCACTTGGGGCAATGAATCATCGGTATCGGCGCGCCCCAGTAGCGCTGCCGCGATACCAGCCAGTCGCGGATTTTATAGCTTATAGTACGTTTGCCCCACCCTTTTTCCTCCAGGTATTTGGCGATAGGCTCGATGCCGGGACCTTTTCCCGTCATGACGCCAGAATGAATCATCTTCCCGAATTCCGGGTGGTAAAGCCGGTCGCGATAGAACTCAAGGGTATTGAGCATTTCAACGACAGTGCGGCAATCGCGTACGTTGGGCTCTGCCGCCTTGCAGCGTTCCATGATTTCCTTCTCCGACGCTATGGAATCCAAATCCAATGTGGTAATCTCACCGCCTTTACCGCCGAAGAAAAAGCGCCATGGCGAACCGACGATTTCGACCCAACCTTTATCTATGTTAAGATACTTTTTCAATAGCTCAATATATTTTCCCGCCTGCGCTTCGCCGTGCATAGTGACGTACCAGCCGCCGATTCCTTCTCCGGGCCGGTATTCGAAGCCGCCTTTTTTCAGTTCCTCTTCAAAACCCTCCTTCATCGTGCCAGGGAAGGCAAAACTCCTGGCGATGCCATCAGGAGGAGCGATGACGGGGATAATCGGGATACCATATTTCAATGCGAAAGCGAAATCACGTTCATCGTGGGCGGGCACGGCCATGACCGCGCCTGTGCCGTAGCTCAAGAGAACATAATCAGCTATCCAAATAGGCACTTTCGTCCCGTTGAGCCGATTGACACAGTAGGCACCGATAAAAACGCCGTCCTTTTCCTTTTCGGTAGAAAGACGTTCGATATCCGTCAGGCGGCGGGATTTAGTAATGTATGCCTGAACCTCGGCTTTCTTTTCCGAGGAAGTCAGCTTTTCCACCAACGGATGTTCTGGTGCCAAGACCATGAAGGTAACGCCGTAAACAGTATCCGGGCGAGTGGTGAATACCTTGATTTCTTTTTCTGCCACGTCCGGATGGTCGAGGGCGAAAGATATTTCCGTGCCTTCGCTTCTGCCTATCCAGTTACGCTGCATTATCTTGATACGCTCTGGCCAGTCGATGCCATCGAAATTTAGTAGCTCGTCGGCATAGCGGGTGATACGTAAAAGCCACTGCTTCAAGTCGCGTTTGACTACTTCCGATTCGCAACGCCAGCATTTGCCGTCTTCCACCTGCTCATTAGCAAGTACCACCTGACACTTAGGACACCAGTTAACCGGCGCCTTGCCGTAATATGCCAGGTCTTTCTCCCATAACTTGAGGAAGAACCACTGCGTCCATTTATAGTATTCGGGTAAGCAAGTAGTGACCTCCCTGGACCAGTCGTAAATCGCGCCGATACTCTTCAGCTGTCGCCGCATTTTATCAATGTTCTGCATCGTCCATTTATAGGGATGAGCACCCTCTCTGATAGCAGCATTCTCGGCGGGAAGTCCGAAGGCATCGAAACCCATAGGATGGAGTACATTATAACCATGCATACGCTTGTAGCGGGCAAGAACATCGGATGGCGCCATCGTATACCAGTGGCCGATATGCAGGTCGCCTGAAGTATAAGGGAACATCGTCAGCGCGTACAACCTGGGTCGCGGGTCGTCATCCTTGACCTCGTAGAGTTTATCGTCGGCCCACTTTTGCTGCCACTTTTTTTCTATATCTTGCGGATTATACTTATCTGCCATGAATGCTCTCCATTCAAAACACAAACACGTCTTATTTCTTCGGTGGTGGCCACGGTGGATTTTCAATACCTTTCATTATTCCTTTAATATAGCCAATCTGCCCCGAATGCTCGCCAATCTCGCTAATCAGATGGGAGAGAGCCGTTCCGTTAGTTCCTTTCATCCACGTAAAGTCTCTCGGCTCATCTAAGTCCTTTTCGTTCAACGTTTTTAAGTAAGCGAGAGTCGTCTGGCGTACGGCAGCCGCGTATTCTTTAAGCAGTTTGAGTGTCGGCACCGGCCAGGCTTTTAACTTCGCTTCATCAAAGAAAGCACCATTATCTTGTATCTCTGTTTTGTACTTTTTATACCAGCCTTCTGCCTCGTAAATTTCCTTCCCGCCCTTAAGGATTCTATTTATCCACAGGTCTTCCACCCGCGCCAGATGCCACATAAGAAAAGCGATACTATTGCTATGAGGTTTAGTCCTCCAGGCGAGTTCATCCTGAGAAAGCTTTTTTATAGCATCGTTAACGTATTCTTCATTTTCTTTTAAGGATAATGTTATTAGCTCGGTTGCTTTCATATTAATGCCTCGATTTCAATGAATTAATATCAGTATATAACACCTTTAATAGCTGCGTAAACAGATTGTCCTCACATTATTTTGTGCTTGCGCTTAGGTCGTTTTTCACCTAGAATAGAATAGCTATCGCCGAAGTGGCGGAATGGCAGACGCGGCGGTCTCAAAAACCGTTGAGGGGTAACTCTCGTGCCGGTTCGACTCCGGCCTTCGGCACCAAATTGTTGCCCTGCATCCAATAATGGTATAATCAGGCTAACTAAATGGAAAGGAATAATACGACATGTTTACGTTGAAATGTCCCGCCTGCGGCGCCGAAAGTAAGTTCTCTTTCGTCGATAACAGCTACGAAGGACCGCGCCGGTGCTGGAAATGTCGTGGGACTTTTAGGATAAAAATTTCTAATAATGTGCTAATATATTGTGAACCGATACCAGAAGCGGAATTTACCAAGGTTCAGGAACTTTACGACTTAAGAAATAAGTTTAAGAAAGAACCGCCTGCCTAACGCTAGCGTTATTTCTTTTTGTTAAGATTTTGATCTTTTTCCCGCCGAGCCATGGCTTCCCGCTTGGCTTTTAATTCAATTAGACGAAATACTGTCTTTGCTTTCCCCGATAGTACGAAGCTCTGCATTTTACTCCTTTAATGCCCTACCCTGCTTTTTAACCTTTATAAGCATAACAATTGGACATTAAAAGCCGCATAAAATATATAAAAGCTAGATAAACGAATGCTTAATAATTCATAAAGAAACATTAGCGAAACGTAATGATTGTAGCTTCAGATACGTTATTGTGTTTGGTTGTTTCGAAAATTTAGCTTTGTTATAATGCGTTTGAATATGAGACGCTTAACCAGTTTTTTCAGGCAATATCTTGGGGAAATTGTTCTAATTGCTTTAGGATTAGTATTAGTGATTGTCGCTATCCAGGTATTAACCGGCACATTAGGTTTTAGTCTCTTTATTGCCGGAGCGATACTCTTAATTTTTGGTATTATTACATCGATTTACTGACGTCAGTTCTATATATAAAGCCCGCAGTCAAAGTTGAACTCACGTTGCCACAGGCATATCTAAATGTTATAATTTTACGAGCAAACATTGGCGAGTGGTGTAGAGGTAGCACAGAGGACTTTGGATCCTTTAGCCCAGGTTCGAATCCTGGCTCGCCAGCCATCTATCTTCTAGAAATCAGCCCTTTTTACCAGTCCGGCGGACCTACCTGCGTCTGCTTATCGTAAATAGGATTATAAACCAGGCTTCCCATATTTTTTAGCATCTCGTAACGCTGCGTATTCAGCGGCTCATCCGGGCAGGCACGCATTATCGCTTCGTTGCGGACGTTGAAACCTGCTTTAAATTCCGGGTGAGTGATAATAAAGAGGTCGTTGCGCCGGATACCCCTTATAACGCGTTCGCCCATCTCCACCGGGTCCATGAAAATTTTACTAAAGTCCGGCATCGGCGGCATTTTAAGCGGTGGTTGACCGGGTGGCGGTTTGGGCGGTTGCGGCGGCCAAGCTTGACCTTCATTCCGATATTTTTCCGGGCGGTTGGCAAAAGTGGAGGGCCCTAGGTTAGTAGTAGTGGGACCGGGCACCAGCACCGAAGCCCCGATATTTAAGCTCTGAAGGTCGGTAGCTGCCGTTTCCATCATCCCCGCTAAAGCGAATTTAGTAGTGTTGTATGTGACGACACCACCTACCGCAGCTAAACCTCCAGTGGATGATGTAGCCACGATATGTCCGCCCTCGCCGTGTTTGATTATACGCGGCAGAATCGTTACCAGACCATTGATAGCGCCGCCGACATTGACGCTCATGCTAAAATCCCAATCTTTATACGTCATATTCTGCACGGGACCGCCGGAGGCTACGCCGGCGTTATTGACCAATACATGAATCTTCCCAAAGACTCTTTCCGCTTCATCAGCGGCGCGAGCATAAGCTTCACGGTCAGTCACATCCAGCTTAATGGGATGAACGGGCAGCTTTTTCTCATTGAAATATTTCATCGCTTCATCCAACGCATCCTGGCGTGAATCGGCGATAACTACCTTCATGCCGTATTTGGCGCAGGCTTTAGCGATACCCAGCCCGATACCGCTGGCGCCGCCGGTGATAAACGCAACTTTTCCTTTGATGTCTTTCATGATTTATATCTCTTTTCCTTCCTAGAATTGACTAAAAATCTACCAATCCGGTGGTCCCACCGGCTGCTGTTTATCGTAAATGTAGTTATGGTATATCGTCCCGAAGGTGCTGATAATCTCAAAACGCTTTTCATTCTTCGGTTCATTCGGGATTGCCCGAATAATCGCATCATGACGGACGATATAGCCCTCACGGAATTCAGGATGGGTATGGATGAAAAGGTCGTTACGCCTGATACCCCGCACTACCCTTTCGCCCGTCTCAACAGGGTCCATAGCTACGATATTCATGTGTTCCGGAGGCCGATTGGGGCGATTTGGCGGTGGCGGCGGCGGCCATGCTTCTCCTTCATTCCTCAAATTGGCGGGGCGGTTTTCAAAGGTAGATTGTCCCAGATTGCCCCTCGTCGGACCCGGGAAGAGGATAGAAACACCGATATTTTTATCTACAAGGTCACTGGCGAGAGCTTCCATCATACCAGCGACGGCAAACTTGGTTGTGCAATAGGGAATCATACCACTCGCTGCGGCGATGCCCAGCGTGGACGAAGTCGAGACGATATGTCCGCCCTCGCCATGTTTCAGGATGCGCGGTAAAATGGTCATGACGCCATTGATAACGCCGCCTAGATTGACGCTTATGGCATAGTCCCAATCTTTATAGGTGACTTTTTCCGCTCCTCCACCGGCACCAATACCGGCGTTGTTGACCAGTACGTGTATCTTCCCGAAGACCTTTTCTGCTTCATCGGCGGCTTTAACGTAAGCCACGCGGTCGGTTACGTTCAGATTTATAGGATGGACAGGCAAGTTTTTCTCTTTGAAATAGACCATCGCCTCATCCAATGCTTTCTGACGCATATCAACGATGCATACTTTCATGCCGTATTTGGCGCAGGCTTTCGCGATGCCTAGTCCGATGCCGCTGGCGCCGCCGGTGATAAAGGCAACCTTTCCTTCAATGTCTTTCATAGTGATTCCCTCTTTTTACTTTAGTGCGAAATACCACAAGAGCCGTCTTTGCACAGCACGGGGATAGGCATCCGCCAGGGTTTAGCGTCTTTCTTCACGCCGGCTTTAGGTATCCAGGGGTCGATTTTAACCGACTGGAAATAAGAGAAGTCGGTGGTTACCCACATCGGGTTCATTTCGCCGCCAACGACGATAAAGTTATACATTTCCGGGCGCTTGAAAGGCGGATTCAATTCATTCAACAGGTATTCGCTCAATTTCGTCGGATTGTCAAAGCCTTCGTTTTTCAGTCCTTTCGCCGCCAGCGGGTCGAGGACAAACGTGAATGCCCCAGCGAAGGGTCCGCCAATACTCTTTATTACCTCCGCCATGCGTTTCGCCCCTCCCAAGCCCATCGTAAGGACGTTCCAACCGCGGAAAAGGCTAACGACGCTCTCGTTCTTTTTAAAGCCCTTGCGCACGTGGAAAGGCTCCCAAGGACTGTTTTCTTCGTTTTCGGCGCAGCACATGTTGTTATAGTTTATTGTGGTGCCGGTAGTGGCAGTAAACGTCGCGCCGGCCCGCATATCCCCGAAAAGGATGGACATCAATGTCCAAGCCCTGCCGATAACAGCGTTAGCATAATTCACCGGGCTTAAAGAACCAAGACCGGAGTTCATGCCGATTTCATTACGGATAGGACCATTCACTATCATCATACTGGCAAAGGAAGTGGTGGAGCTGGGCATGGAAGGCCTCCCAGAAGCGCCCAAAGCCAAAATAACAGGGAAGTGTTCCGGTCTGGCTCCTGCCATAACGGCTAGAGCGGCAACCTTCTCTACAGTGTATTGTAGTCTCTCCTCGTGGGTAGTGACCGACATCATACCGACGTTTTCATCCGGTTTACGGTCGGTACCGGTAAGCATTTCAGCTACGCGCTCCTCGGTCGGCAGGATAATAGGCAGTCCATCCGTCCAGCCGTTTTCTAAGAACAGTCGTTGTAAATCTTCTTCACTTGCCGATTCAAGCAGACGAGGTCGCTCGGGTCTTTTAACTATCTTGGGGTGTTTTTCGGCATCGGTCAGGGGCTGGGTCAAGGCAAACAGGATTTCGTCCATGAGAGGTGCGCCGGAAATGGGGTCTTTGCCCCTTATATAGCCCTGCAAAGTTTCTCTGGACACAAACCCGACCGGATAAGGCGGGAAAGTCCAACGCAAATTCATGCCGTGACTGCGACCATCACGCTGAACGTAGTCCGCAAAACGTGCCGTGACAATAGGAGCGGTCGGAATGCCGTGGTCATTCTCTAGCGTTCGCGAAAATTCGGCGACACTCGCCGAACATCCGTCTCAGCCACCCACACCGATGACGGCGGCATCACCATTTTTCTTGATTTCCGCCCATAACTCCGGTTCATCGGTGAACATACCCGTCTTTTTATCACGCACTACGGTTTTTATATTCGGTTTATTTTGCTTAAACCAGCTGTCGAGTTCCTCGATAAACTCTTTGGCTCCGGCAAATCCCGTATTCACCAGATAAACCGTCTTGCCTTCCAGTTTATCCAGTCGCTCCGCCATTTTAAGATGACCAAGTCTTTCAGCGGTATCTCTTGGCTGACTTGTCGGATCGTGGATAGCCCAGGGAGCATCTGGGTTAAGCCTGCTCCCGAAGATACCGGTGGGCTGACCGACGGGGTCTAGAACTTTAATTTTCGCGCCATTCTTTTTCATCTTTCTCTCCTTATCGATATGTCGTAATATTGCGTGTTTCACTTATAATAAAATAAAACAATTCAACAATTCAAGTCGCTGACACTATCAGCTTAACCTAATTTGCACTAAGGGTAAAATAAATCTTGGTATTAGTTTATAGATATCCGGTTAACTTGACTCAACCTTATGAAAAAGTGATAATGGTAAACGGCGTCTGCTCGTGGCGCATTCGTCTAGCGGCCTAGGACACATCCCTCTCAAGGATGAGATCATGGGTTCGAATCCCATATGCGCTACCATTTAATTTCTAGCTACGCCCCACCAATAATCCCCAATGTTTTTAGTCCACCGATAATCATACTGACGGCTATAGCCGCCAGCAGCAGACTAAAGACACGGGAAATAGCCGTAAGTCCACCCTGCCCCATAAAGCGGGCTATCTTTTGACTTAAAAAGAAGATGACCCAGGTTATCGCCATATTAAGCGCGAAGGATATCAGCACCATGTATATGGAAAACTGCCCGGCAAGCAGCAATAAAGTGGCAATCGTCGCCGGACCTACCGTTAAAGGAGTCCCGATGGGCACAACAGCTACCAGTTCTTCCTTAACGACGGTAACCATGTGACCTGTAATCATATACTTAATCGAAAGCACAAGAAGTACGATACCGCCAGCAATAGCGAATTCCTGAACATCGATGCCCATGACATTCAGTATGAATTGACCCAGGAAAAGGAAAACCAACCCCACAACGGTAGCTGTTAAAACAGCAATATTGACTATCTTGTTTTTCTGCTTACGGTCTAAGTCCTCCCCCGCCATTATGAGAAAAGGCAGATTACCCAGAGCATCGATAACGATGAAAAGTGGCACGAAAGTCATGACGAAGTCATGTAGGTCTCCCATGTTATTTCATCCCCTCCTGCCGTGATACTACTATTACTTTGAGTCAAGCCTCTTTTGCAGGATTAGTTTATCATCGCCAAGTGAATAGAAATCAGGGATACATGCAATTATTTCATAGCCGTGATTGAGGTAGAATTTCTGGGTATTTTCATATAATGGACCCGAAGATGTCTCAATAACAATCATCCTGCCGTTAGATTGCTTTATCGCCGCTTCCGCGGCTTGCGCTAGAGCTCTGCCGATTTTATTCCCTCGCTTGGTCCGGTCGACGGCAATCCAATAAATATCCCACGTGTCGATAGTCATAGGCGTTTCGCCATAACAAATATACCCTACAATCTGCCCCTCATCATCGGCAATTTGAATGTGGTATCCCGACTCTGTCCCCAAAGCGATGTAATTGTCGATTAATTCCTCGGCAACCGCTACTTCGGGGGGTTTAAATTCGGGCGTATTTGTTAGTATCGTGAGTAGCGACCCTTTGTCCTCGGCGGACATGGGGCGTATTTTCAACGTCATTTTTATCCCTTTCCAGAGCAAGATTGAGAATATTGCTGATAAATTCCGCGTAACTCATGCCGGCGGCGTTGGACTGCCGGGCGGCACCGGTGCCAGGCGAGATATCCGGGTTGGGATTAACCTCGATGATATTTAGTTTCCCTTGTTCATCCATGCGCATATCCATCCGGGCATATCCGCGACCTATACATAGCTTGAAAGCTGAAATGGCAGTATTATTAATATATTTCCGTTCCGATGCGGTGACTTGCGCCGGGCAACTGACCCCAGTACCCACAAAATACGGACTACCCGGCTCCCATTTAGCCTCAAAGGTTAAAATCCGTGGTATTTCCGGCGATAGTGAATAAATTATTTCCGATATTGGTAAAATAACACATTGCTTGTTGCCCATGACTGTGGCGTTAAACTCTCGACCGCCTACAAAACGCTCAACTAGCGCGTCATTATGATATGACTCGGCAATTATACGAACTTGTTTCACCAGCGCGGTAATATCCTTCACTACGCTATCTGCAGAAATACCGTGGCTGGCGTCCTCGGCGCACGGCTTGACGATGCAGGGAAAATCCAACTTGAAAGTATCGATTGTTGCCGGTTTAAGCAACTGAAAATCCGGTGTTGGAATACCCGCTGCCTTGAGGATTTCCTTTACCTTTGCTTTATCGAGGGCGATTTTAATTATATCAGCTTGGCAACCGGTATAAGGGATGCCCATCTCGGTCAGTATTTCCGGTACCAGCACTTCTGTTTCGGGTTCGCCGCAAAATCCCTCGAAGAGGTTAAAGACGACGTCTGCATCTATAGTCTTTAGCTTTCTTCGGGCTACGGTTGATGGCGGCATCAGCGGAAGTAGCGTTACTTCATGTCCCAACTCAATCAAGGCTTCATACACAGCCTTTACGGCATCGAGCACTCCCAGCACGGCTTTAAATTCGCCAGTGCTGTCATAACGGGAAGAACGAGGCTCGTTGTAAACGATGACTAGGCGTTTGCCCATTTCGGATACCTTCCGATGGCAGCATCAAGCACTGCGCCGATAAGCCCCTCATGCGTCCATCCCAGCTTGATAGCCATAATTACTAAATCGCTATAAGTCCCCAGTCCGGGGAGCGGATTTATCTCCAGGAAATAAGGTATCCCATCGCCACCGACGCGGAAATCCACGCGGGAAAAGTCGCGGCAGCCGAGTGTTTTAAAAGCCTGAAGGCTGTATTCTTCCAATTTCTTTAAAATAGTTTTGGGCAATTTTACCGGCGACTCATAGTCAACCTGGTTGACATAGTCGCGCTTAACTTCAAGTGAATAAACGAAGTGTTTCGGCTGCTTCTTAGGCAGCACACGCATCATACCCACCAGTTTAGGTGGTGCGTTGCCGATAATCCCCACCGTGACCTCGTCACCGTCGATGAATTCCTCGACCATGACTGGCTGATTATAACCTTTTAAAATCCTCTCCACTTCCCCTTCTGCCTGTTTAACATTTTCTACCAGTGAGGTAAGACGAATGCCCTTACTGGAACCCTCATAGGCTGGTTTGATTATAGCGGGAAAAGAGAAACCTTTCCAGTCCGCTTGTGCCAACTCTTTATTATCGGCAATAATCAGCCATTTTGGCGTAGGGATACCCACCATAGCTACCAAATTCTTGGTGATGGGCTTATCCAGACAACTGGAAAGACAAAGAGGGTCGGAGCCGGTATAGGGTATATCCAGCATCTCTAAAACAGCCGGCACCTGCGCCTCGCGATTGCGGTAGTTGCCCCTGCCTTCGGAGATGTTAAAGACGATATCCACCTTTTCACGGCGGATATTATCTAAAAATTGAACACCGCCGCCTAATTTGACGATACGGTGTCCTTTTTTTTCTAGAGCGTTTGAGATTATTTCAACTGTTTCCGGTGAGTCGTATTCTTCAAGCGCATCTTCAACAGTGTGACGTTCCGTTACGGCTGTCTTAAGATCGTATGATAACCCGATCCGCATCAGCCTCTCCTTTGACTTTAACAGGTAGAGCGGCATCCGCCAGCAGGCTTTCCACAACTCCGCTTACTGGTGCGGCAACGGCTTCTTTCTTTCGGTTCGTTGATTTAGGATTACGGTAGCGGAACACTTTACCTTGGTAGTTCTGTACCAACAATTCGCTATCATTCATCGAAAGCACGTAATTCGGCTGTAAAGGCACTTTACCTCCACCCTCAACCAAGTCCACAACGAAGGTGGGCACTGCCAGACCGGAAGTATGCCCCCGCATGCCCTCGATAATTCTAATACCAACATCAATCGAGGTTCGCAGATGTTCTGTACCCTGCACCTCATCGCACTGGAAGAGGTAGTAAGGACGCACTTTAGCTCTTAACAGAGCGTGGCAGAGTTTAGTCTGTATCTCTACGCTGTCGTTGATGCCGCGTAACAGCACGGTTTGGTTGTTCACCGGAATTCCAGCCCTTAATAATCGGTCGCAGGCAGCCGCCGCTTCCGGCGTCACTTCGCGCGGGTGGTTGAAGTGAGTATTCAGCCATATTGGGCCGTACTTTGAAAGCATGTCGCAGAGTTCGGTATCGATACGCTGCGGCAGCACCACAGGAAATCGCGAACCGATACGGATTATCTCGATGTGCTTAATGGCTCTTATTTTAACGATAATACTTTCCAGATGAGTGGTTGAAAGCGTTAGCGGGTCGCCGCCGGAAAGAATAACGTCTCTTATTTCCTTATGTTGACGTAAGTAGTTTAGCATCGTCTCAATCTCGTCATCGGTACGCGTCCAGGCGCCATGACGCCATTCTCTCTTACGCGTGCAGTGACGGCAGAGCATGGGGCAGATGTCTGTCAACACCATCAGCGCCCTATCCGGATAACGGTGTACCAGACCGGGGACAACCGAATCTTCTTTTTCCGCCAGCGGGTCTTCCAATCCCATGGTGCTCATGCTTATCTCTTGGATGCAAGGCACCGCTTGTTTTCTGATGGGATCGTTCGGGTCATCAGGATTTATCAGCGATAAATAGTAGGGGGTGATTGATAGAGGATAGCGCTTGATAACCGTTTTGATATGCGCCTGCTCTTCGGCTGATAGAGGGATTAATTGGATTAACTGCTCCAGGGAGGTAATCCGGTTGCGGAATTGCCATTTCCAATCTTTCCAGGAAGTATCGGAAATGCTCCAGAAAAATCGATATCTACCGTTGGTACTACTAGGAGGCTCGTCCTCGATACTTTTTACAATAAAGGTTTTACCAGGGGGTTCTTCGGCTTCATTGCTTGTGCAAGTTACGGTCGTGAACTTTTCGGGTGTGTGGCTAACTTGAATCTTCGGAGCCACCGATGTCATTTTCACTTTATTCTGTTTCAACACTCCTTAATTTGTTTATTTATTTTCTTTATAAACTTTGGTTCGTAAACTTATTGTTCGAACTTGACATTCCTGATATAATATACAGGAATTTTAATTCCTAAATTTAATTATACAAGACTGGTGTGATTTGTCAATAGGCATTACACCTAAATAAAAATTCAAAAAAATATTTTACAAATTTTTATTTCTATTTTTTAAGTTGAGGAGACAAGAGATGCCGGGTTGGAAATTTTTAACGAATCATGCTCAAGTCTTATGCCTCCTTGCCAAGCGACCGCGCATCACCGCGCGGGAAATTTCTTCCGTCATCGGCATTACCGAAAAAGCAACACGCAACATTATCAATGATTTGGAAAGCGACGGCTATGTCACCAAGAAAAAAGAAGGACGACGCATTAAGTACCGCGTCGACCCCAACCTCCCTTTGCGGAGTGAAGCCCAACAGGATAAAGCCATCGGCGACTTGCTGGTGGTGCTTGGCTGGAAGCGACGTAAAAAACAAGCGAAGAAAAAAATCCCTACCGAGCAAACCAGTCTTTTTACCTAATTCACATTGCCTCTGGTAATTCTCCTGTAATAGTTAGTCTTTTTCCCATTACTATCCTGACGAGCCCTGACTTCATCGGGACGATGTGAGAATCCGTAGGATTTGTTCTTTTTTAGTAAAACTACCCATATTTGTTTTTCTTTGTTTTTTAATATATAGTTAAAGTATAGTTCCAGTTTAGGTTAATAAAAGCTTCTTGAAATCCCCTTAGATTTGCATCAAGTATTAGATGACCCGAGCTCTAACTAGTTATTAATAGAGGAGGTCATCCAACTTATTTCCAGGATAACGCCCCCACCTATTCCAACTGTAGGCATTCCTTTATCTTTAGAACTGAAAAACAGGGTGGTCTCCTCTTTTTAACAATTGCTACCACGAAGTAAGAATTACCAAATAAAAATAATCTATCCCATGAAATATCACCTTAATGGAGAAACAATATGAAAATACTACTCGTTTATCCCCGATACCCAGACACCTTCTGGAGCTTCAGGCACGCTTTGAAGTTCTTATCCAAGAAAGCCACCTTCCCGCCTTTGGGACTGCTCACGGTTGCTGCCATGCTTCCCTCTGAATGGGAGAAAAGAGTGGTAGACCTGAACGTAAACCCATTGAGTGATGAAAATATTAAATGGGCTGATTACGTTTTCATCAGTGCCATGGTTGTGCAAAAGGATTCGGCCAAGGGAGTAATAGACCGCTGCAAGAGTCTGAATGTCAGAGTGGTCGCAGGCGGCCCCCTTTTCACGACCGGATATGAAGAATTCTCGGGAGTTGACCACTTTGTGCTGGGTGAAGCGGAAGTAACACTCCCACAGTTTTTAGCAGACCTAGCCAATGGGTGTCCTAAACCCATCTACTCATCCAATGAGCGCCCTGATATAAATAACACCCCCATCCCGCTGTGGTCACTTCTTAATATGAAGAATTACTCGGCGATGAGTCTGCAGTATTCAAGGGGCTGCCCTTTTGACTGTGACTTTTGCGATATTATCGTACTTAACGGCCATGCACCCAGGACTAAAGGTAGTCAACAAATGGTGGATGAGCTAGAAGCGCTATACAACCATGGCTGGCGGGGTAGCCTATTTATCGTTGACGACAATTTCATTGGCAATAAAAAGAAATTAAAGGACGAGACTTTGCCGGCAATGATTGAATGGTCGAAAAAGAAAAAGTACCCCTTCACGTTTTTCACCGAAGCATCCATTAATCTCGCTGACGACGATGAGTTGATGGAACTAATGACCGAAGCAGGTTTCAACCGCGTCTTTATCGGTATTGAAACTCCTGATGAAGATAGTTTGTTGGAGTGTAACAAGCTGCAAAACAGAAACCGTGATTTAGCTGCTGCAGTAAAGAAAATTCAAAACCAGGGTCTTGAGGTTCAGGGAGGCTTTATCCTCGGCTTTGATAGCGACCCGGGCTCTATCTTCAGGAAACAAATCAACTTTATTCAAAAAACAGGAATCGTTACCGCTATGGTTGGCTTACTTAATGCTCCCAACGGAACAAAACTCTACCAGCGGCTCAAGAAAGAGAACCGCTTACTGAAAAACTTCTCCGGGGATAATACGGACTTTTCCCTGAACTTCATTCCTAAGATGAAATATGAAACGCTGGTGACCGGCTATAAACAGGTTCTGGATACTATCTATTCTCCGCGGCATTATTACGAGCGCGTTGTTGCCTTCCTCAAGGAATTTAAACCGCGAAAGACGGCAGGAATATCACAATTGAGGTTCTCTCATATTAAAAGTTTTGTTAAGTCTATCTGGTTCCTGGGGTTCTGGAATAAAGGGAGAAGGTACTTCTGGAAGCTCCTCTTTTCAACACTCCTGAAGCGTCCACGTCACTTTGCCTTATCGATAGGTTTGTCTGTCTCGGGGTTCCATTTCCGTAAAGTAGCCGAAAGCTATAACAAGACCATTCTCGCGCTACACGGTCAAAATACGTAAAAATCACTTATACCTGTAAAATTACAGCCCAGGACAATAGTGAGTCACAAATCGTCATTTTGTTAACTTCAAATTGATACACTACCTCCTTTTCCACTCATTTCCCTAAATGGTTGATATGTTATATAATGTACCAGCCAAAATAACTTTAATGTTTTAGGAGGTAATATGGACCTGGGTTTAAAAGGAAAAGTTGCGCTGGTAACCGGTGCCGGCAGTCAGATAGGCTTCGGCAAGCAGATAGCACTTCTTTTAGCTAAAGAGGGTTGCGACGCTGTCGCTGTTACTGACATTATCGATGACGTGAACCTCACCGCGGAAGATATTAAAAAACTCGGCAAGAAATCTATCGCCGTTAAAGGTGACATTACCAATCCCATTGATGTTGCCGCCATGATAAAAAAGGTTGTAGATGAATATAAGAGAATAGATATCTTATGCAACGTCGCCGGCGGCATTGCTAGCCGTGCACCCTATGACAAGGCTAAGCCGGAAGATTGGGACAAAGATATCCGCCTTAACCTCTACAGTATTATGCTCACCTGCCAAGCCGTCCTTCCTTACATGAGGGAAAATAAAAGCGGCGCCATCATCAATATCAGCTCCGGCAGCACGCGCATGTACGGTCACGGCGCGGGCAATACTTACGCCATCGCCAAGGCTGGTGTTGATACCTTTACCAAGCAACTCGCTTTTAATGAAGCTAAGAACGGTATCCGCGCCAACTGTGTTGCTCCTGGTCCCGCCCCCACTAATTTTATTCCAGGACCAGATAAACAGGGGATTATCGATATGCTCGCCAAGACGATTCCCCTAGGCAGAGGCGCCACCCAAACTGATATCGCCAACGCTACAGTGTTCTTTGCGTCCGAAATGTCCAGTTATATCACCGGCGCTATCCTCCATGTTTCCGGCGGGTCGGTGTTAGACTAAATATTTTTTAAAAACAGGAGGTCAAAATGGACCTTGGTTTTAAAGGTAAGGTAGCGCTGGTCACCGGCGCTGGCAGCCAGATAGGTTTCGGTCATGCGATAGCTCTCCTGCTCGCCAAGGAAGGTTGTGCTGCCGTCGCTGTCACTGATGTAAATCTTGCGGACGTCAAGAAAACAGCCGAAGCAGTGAAGAAAGTTGGCAGTAAATCTATCGCTCTTGGGGCGGACATCACCAAGAAAAACGAAATCAACGCCATGGTCAAGCAGGCTATTGATGAATTCAAGAAAATTGATATCCTCTGCAACGTCGCCGGGGCAATCCTGCATAAGGACTATGTCCCGCTGGATGAACAGAAAGATGAAACCTGGACGAAACAGATGGACCTTAATCTTTTCGGCACGATGTATGTCACTCGGGCAGTTCTCCCCTATATGAAAAAACAAAAATATGGGGTTATCGTGAATATCGGCTCCGGCTCAACCCGCCAATATTCTTTTGGCGTGGCGGTTTACGCCATATCAAAGTACGCCATCGATTTATTTACCAAGCAATTAGCTAACCAAGAAGGCAAGAACGGTATCCGTTGTAATTGTGTTTCTCCCGGTCCCGCCCCAACGAATTTCGGCACCGTTTTAAGAGAAGGCATGCCCCCGCCTCCCCCGAAACAGTTAAAGAAAATGCGGGAGGGTATGCTGGCGTCCTTCCCCCTCGGCAGATTAGGCACGCCCGCTGACATTGCCAACGTCACCGTGTTACTGGCATCAGATGTTACCGGTTATGTTACCGGTCAGGTATTACAAGTATCCGGTGGTAATGTTATGTAGTCCTACCTAGTACTTTTTTCTTAACTTTTTGGGAGATTTTTTTATTGACTTTCAGCCTCTGCGGTGTTAGCATTTTTTGTAGAAGACCAAATCATGAATAAAGCATCGGGAGGTATTTAGTGAGACTCTACGAGCTATTCGGAGTACGGCAGGTGGACTGTTGAAGCCCTACCACTTGGGTGGGGCTAAGTAAAACGGACTCGACTCGTGAAGATAAAAAGTGGGGATTAGTTCTGCATTGCAGACACTCCGTACGATAGTGATTATCGCAAGTGAGTTGAGTTCGGAACTGGTTAGACTTGTTAAGTGGGGGCTGCGTCATGCAGCCCTCGCATTTTTATACTATTTGTTGGGGGGATTATTGGTTGGGGTTAGTGAGGCCGGTCTTTTCCATCAATCCGTGGTAGAATTCGGCGATATCAGGATCGGTAATTTTGCTTTCGGCTTTAATGAAGGGCTCGGTGAGAGCTTCGCGGTACATTTTCTCGAAACTTGAAATTTGTTCGACGATGTTTCGCGTGGTATTCTCGGATTCAGTGCTAAGCTGGGTGGTTGCCGAATCGGTGTTAGGCTGGGTGGTTTCGGCAAAAGCGGGCAATACCGGCTTGACACCGTAGATAATTATGCCGCAGATAACTGCCCCGCAGATGAAACTAATTATTGTCTTCATATTTTGTCCCCCAGCTCTCGTAATCCGGTTATAATTGATTACATTTAAATTCTGACATAGTAGTATAAATGGAGATATAAAGACCATAAAGAAACCATTAAGGTAAGGTTAATTTTCCGTAAAGAAAAACTCACAAAATTGTGATGTTTATGCTAAAATGCCTCTAGGAGATTGCATGAAGCCAACAATACGAGTTATCCCGGCCATTCTTGCTAATAATACTAAGTCTTTAAAAAAACTAGTGCGTATTGCCGAGAAGTTTACCGATTACGTACAAATAGACATTATGGACGGAGAATTCGTACTCTCTCGCAGTATTTCCTATTGGGATATTCACCGTTTAAAGCTGAAATTTAAATGGGAAGCGCACCTTATGGTGCAACACCCGGAGGATTATCTGCAGGGATTTAAACGTGCCGGTGCGCAAAAAATTATCTTTCACTTTGAAGCTAAGACAAACCTGGATAAAGTAATTAATCAAATCAGGAAGCTAGACATGCAAGTCGGTCTGGCAATAAATCCTAAAACCACCATTAAGGATTTTACTCCCTGGGTTGATAAAGTAGATAGCCTGCTATTCCTCTCTGTCGAACCCGGTTTTTACGGTGCTAAATTCGTACCATCGGTGCTGCACAAAATAACCGCTTTCCGCAAAGCATATCCTCAAATGGAGATAGGTATTGACGGCGGTGTAAATGAAATAAATATTAGAAAAATCGCCCGTACAGGAGTTGATGTTATTTGTATAGGCAGCGCTATTTTTAATAAATACGACCCCGCTGCTGCCTATCGCCACCTTAAAGAGCTGGTAAACGCTGCTTGATTCTATTTGGGCGTATCTGGTTTTTCTTCGGAACCCCAGTTAAGCATAACTTCCTTGAGTTTCTGGGCAAGCAGGGAACTATTGCGTAATCTTTGAATGAAAACGGGGCAGGCTTCCAGCAGCGAGTTCTGCGCCGCCATAGCCATGCTGGATAACAGGTTCTGTGTTGTAGGGTCCATCGATTGCGGCGGGACATTCGCCCCGGGTACACCCTGTTCCAGTTGCCGCCGGATATCTTCGGAAGTAAATTTCATTGGTATAACACAGGCTTTATACCAGGGACATTCCTTACATTGGACTATTTGATAGGCTTCGTTGACAATATCATCCATAATTTACTACTCGCTAGTCATTATTATACCACTCTATGGACAAAACAAATATAACGTCATATAATCCTGATGTATACCAGCAGTTTTCAGGCAGGAGGTTATATGTCTCTTTATATTATGATGAGCGTACTCACCGATGAAGGCCGAAAAACCGTCAAAGCAAATCCTAATCGTATTAAAGAAGTCAACAAAGAAGTCGAAAGAATGGGCGTAAAAATTCTTGCCCAGTATGTCACTCTGGGGCAATATGACTTCATTAATATCCTTGATGCCCCAAGCAACCAGGTCATCGCCAAAGTGGCATTAGAACTGGGTTCCCGCGGCACTCTCCAAACCAGCACACTCGCTGCTTTGACGCTGGATGAGTTTATTAAAGCCGTGCAATAATCCGGTGATTTTTAGCAGTTTTACGCCCTTTAGTTTCATACTACCTTACTAACCTGATATAACTGGAGGTTGACTATCAGACCGCTTAGTTTTTCCCAGATTTCTCTTTACCGGGCCTGTCCCTGGTGTTATAAGCTGCAATATATCGACGGTTTAAAAGCGCCAGGTAAATGGTATTTTAGTTTCGGTACCACCCTGCACGCGGCAGTGGAATGCTTTTTTAAGGTTAAAACGCCACCGCCCCTATCCCTGAAAGAGATATTAAAATTCTACGAGCAGAATTGGGTCTCGCAGGGTTACGAAACGCCCGAAGAAGAAGCAAATTATAAGGAATATGGTAAAGACATTTTAAAACGCTTCTATGAAATTCATGCCCCTGATTTCCGTATGCCGATAGCCTTGGAGCATAAATTTTTCATCGATATTAATGGCATAAAGCTGATGGGGTTTATCGATAGGGTAGATAAACTGGATAGCGGCGGATTATCCATTATCGACTATAAATCGAACCAGGAACTTTTTACGACCGATTATCTGGAAAACAACCTGCAACTGACGATTTATCAAATGGCTGCCGAGCAAACCTGGCATCTCCCGGTAGAAAAACTTACTTTATATCACCTCCGCTCGAATACCCCTTGTACCTGCCTACCGCGAAGTCAAACACGAATCGACGAGACCCGTCAGTTAGTGCTGGATGTCGCCGAAAATATCAAGCAAGGCAACTTCCCCGCTACAGAAAGCGAAGGCTGCCCCTGTGACTTCCCGGAATATTGCCCTTACTTCCGCCACAAGTATATCGTCGCCACCCCACAGCCAAGTATTCAGAAGCCTTTACCCGGTATTGTCGCTGCCGATGCCGTCGAGCGTTACGCTATCCTGCAACAACAGATAGATGAACTGGAAGCCGAGCTTAAAAAAATTCGGCAGACAATTATCGATTACTGTCAAGTGCAGGGCTTGAACCGCGTTTACGGCAGCGAACATGATATTACTTATAAAATTACGGAAAAAACCGACTTTAATGAAGACGAGGTTAAAGCCGTTCTAGAGCCGGAGGGATTGTGGGAAAAAGTGCTGGGTTTCGATGCCGACCTGCTGAAAAAGCTAATGGCGGATGATGCCTTCCCCGCTACCCTCAAGAAAAAAATAAAATCGCTGCAGCATATAGTTTCCAGTTATCCCCAGCTAAGAGTGCGTAAACACACCGGCGAAGAAGAATAAGGAGTTAATCATGCCGAAATTGCTATTGATAAGACACGGTACCACCAAGCTTCATAGTGATGACCGGTTCTGGGGCAAAACCGATGTGCCTTTAAATGATTACGGCATCGAGCAGGCAAAACGGTTAAAGTCCCGCCTGGCTTCGGAAAATATAATTACTTTCTTTACCAGCACATCAAGTCGTGCCCGCAAAACAGCGGAAATCATCGCCGCCGGGCATAAAGCGGAAATAATCGCCTGCGACGAGCTTTGCGAATGCAATTTCGGCTTTGCCGAGGGTCTGACTTATAAAGAAATTGAACGACAATACCCAAAGCTAGCTAAAGCACTTGCCGAACGTAAAGCCGTCACCTTCCCCGGCGGTGAAAGTCTGGAACAGCTTAACGAGCGGGTAAAAAAATTCATAGAAAGACTGAAAATATTTAAACCCGAACATACGGTAGCAATTATCTCTCACGGCGGTCCTTTACGCCTCTTGATATGCAATTTATTAGGCATAAACATAGTCCATTGGCAGCAATTGCGTATCGATCAGGGTTCCTTAAGTATTTTGGATACCTATCCGCAAACCGCCATTCTCAATCTGCTAAATGATGTTCCTCCACTCAAATCGTAAGAAAGGAATTCCTATGACTCAAGCATTTGCGTCTTGGAGCGGCGGCAAGGATTGCTGCCTGGCTCTTTACCGGGCTAAAAAAGCAGGATTAGACATCCGCTATCTTTTTAATATGGTCAGCGAGGACGGTAAACGCTCGCGTAGTCACGGTATCCGCGCTGCCGTGGTTAAAAAACAGGCGGAGGCGCTGGGTATTCCAATTTTACAGCAGCCAACTGTCGATGAAGAATATGAGGCTGTTTTTGTTAAGGCGATTAAGGACTTTAAACGTCAGGGCATTAAGGTCGGCGTCTTTGGCGATATCGACTTCAACGAACACCGCGAGTGGATTGAAAGAGTCTGTAAAGGCGCCGCCATAACCCCCCGCCTCCCCCTCTGGCTGGAAAATCAAACAAAACTATTGGAAGAGTTCATCGATGCAGGTTTTAAGGCAGTGGTTATCACTGTCAAAGCCGACCTGCTGGGCAAGGAGTTCTTAGGCAGAACCGTTGATAGAAAATTCATCGCTGATATTGCCAAGCTAAATAAAAACGTCACGCCCTGCGGCGAAGCCGGTGAATTTCATACTCTGGTCGTTGATGGACCGATATTTAAAAAACGATTGGAGATTACCCAAAGTAAAATAGTTAGTCGGGGCGAACATCATTTTCTGGAAATACTAAAAGCAGAGTTAAAATCTAAAAAAGCAGGAAAGTGAATATGACTAAGATAATCGCCAAAGTAATATCACAAAAAGGCAAATGTGAAGCCGGTCATAAGGTCGGCGATGAGTTTGTCATTGGCCAAACAACCCCGGAGGGCATGTGTTCCTGGGCATTATACACCATTTTCCCTTTCGCCGAGCCTTTACAGTTCGGCGGAAAATTCCCCTGGGAAAAAGACCCCCAAAAAGCGAAAGTGGCTTGCCCGGATGCCGATAATCCGGTGATATTTGAATTGAGAAGAGAAGACTAGACTATATAAACAGACAAATTATTTCTTTTACGTTCCACCCCACCACCCCGCATAACAACAGGATAGCCGGCAGTAGCCATCTCCCCGGCACGAACCAGCTTATCGCTACCGGAACGGCGAATTTAAATATCGCCAGTTTCGTCATCGAGTCCATAGACCCTTGCATCAACGGATTCAATTCCGGGTAGCCATAACGCGCCGCTACCAGCGTTAAAACAAAGTCCGTCAACTGCAAAAACAGGAAAGCCGCTTTAAGAATAGTATCGAGTTTATCGCGCTTCCTGCTCTGCACGATGAGATAGGCAAGCGGTCCAAGAGAATTTTGACCTATTGACATAGTTTTTTCTTTCTTTTTTAGCTTATATTACGTTTTAAAAACGTTTGATAAATATATCGCATAAAAATATGAATAATACGTAAAAATCCATCCTTCACTTATAACTACCTCCCATTCCCGCCCTGTGCTATACTTTAGGAAAGATTTAAATAAGAGGTTTTTCTTTGGCTGGCCAAGACGAAATCAAGCAAAAAATCGAGAAGTTACGGACGGAAATCAACCACCATAACTATCTCTATTACGTTCAGGATAACCCGGAAATCAGTGACGCTGAATACGATAAGCTGATGCAGGAACTCAAACGGCTGGAGGAAGCTTATCCGCAATTCCTCACGCCGGATTCGCCCACCCAGCGTGTCGGCGCCGCACCGTTGGAAGCCTTCGGCATCGTAGAACATCCCTTTCCCCTTCTCTCTCTCGCCAACGCTTTCTCCGACGAAGATGTTATGGCATGGTACAAACGCACGATAAAACTGGCAGGCGACCGGCCTTTCGACTTCGTCGGGGAATACAAGATGGATGGCCTGGCAGTAGCTTTGACCTATATCAACGGTCAATTTACGACCGGCGCTACCCGCGGCGACGGTTTTAGAGGTGAGAATATCACCCAGAATTTAAAGACAATCCGCAGTATTCCCTTATCCGTGCCGAAAAACGCGCCACCCCGCTTCGAGGTAAGAGGAGAAGTGTTCCTGCCCAAGACCGGCTTCCATAAGCTTAATAAAGAACGGGAGGCAGAAGGACTGCCTCTCTTCGCCAATCCGCGTAATGCGGCCGCCGGCTCGGTGCGTCAGCTCGATTCCCATATTACCGCCAAACGCCCGCTGGATATCTATATCTATATGCTGGGCTATGCCGAAGGCAAAGACACGCCATCGACACACTGGGAGACAATGGAATGGATGAAATCCCTGGGGTTCAAGATAAATCCAGATAATCGGCGTCTTAAAACTATCGAAGAAGCGATTGAGTTTTATCATAATCTGGAAAAGCGGCGAGAAAGCCTGCCTTATGAAGCCGACGGCGTCGTGATAAAGATAAACCAGTTGAATTTACATGAAGAACTGGGTGATATCGGCCGCGAGCCGCGTTGGGCGATAGCTTATAAATTCCCCGCCACCCAAGCCACCACGAAACTCATCGATATCGGCGTCAGCGTCGGGCGGACAGGCACGCTTAATCCTTACGCCATCATGGAACCAGTTTCGGTGGGCGGTGTGACCATTAAAAACGCCGCCCTGCATAACGAGGATGATATTCGACGCAAAGACATCCGCATCGGCGATACGGTTCTCATCCAGCGCGCCGGTGAGGTTATCCCGGAGGTCGTTGGACCGGTTACCAGTAAACGCACCGGCAAGGAAAAAGAGTTCGACCTGCTGAAGAAAATTTATAACAAAGAAAAAGGACGTCCTGCCTGTCCTGAATGCGGCGGGGAGGTCATTAAGCCCGAGGGCGAGGTGATGTACTACTGTTCTAACGCCGCTTGTCCCGCCCAGGCGCAACTCCGCATCGAGCATTTCGCTTCCAAGGGGGCGATGGATATTAGGGGTGTGGGCGAAAATATTAGCGCCACTCTCTTTAACCAAGGTCTAGTGAAAAATGCCGCCGACCTTTATTACCTTAAACCAGAGCAACTCGCCCAACTCGATAAAATGGGCGATAAAAGCGCCGCGAATATCATTAATGCCGTCAATATCAGTAAGACAAGACCGCTAGCGAGATTGATATACGCCCTGGGCATCCGACATGTGGGTGAGGAAATGGCAGAAACACTGGCGACCGAATTCCGCAGCATCGACGCGCTGGCGAAAGCAAGCCGCGAAAGGCTGATGGAGATTAGTGCCGTCGGACCCAAGATAGCGGATAGTATTATCGCCTTCTTCCGCGAAAAAGATAACCAGAATATCTTACGTCGCTTGAAAGAAGCCGGTGTAAAAATGGAAGAAACAGCCGTTAAACAGCAAAACCTGCCCTTTTCCGGCAAAGAATTCGTGTTGACCGGTACATTAGGTTCCTTCACACGCCAGGAAGCGGAAGCTAAAATTAAAGAATTAGGCGGCGCTGCCAAGGATAACGTCACCCGCAAGACGGACTATGTTGTTTATGGCACTGACCCTGGCTCCAAGCTGACACGCGCTAATGAGCTGGGGATAAAAACAATTAACGAAAAAGAGTTTTTAGAGATAATAAAAAAGGTAAAGGTATGAAATTAGTCGTCGGACTGGGCAATCCGGGGTTTTTATACGCCCGCAATCGCCATAATATCGGTTTTATGTGCGCCAGTTATTTTGCTAAAAAGCACAAAATCGATTTCGACCGCAAGCAGGGGCACGCGCGCACCGGCATCGGTAATATCGGACGCAATAAAGTGGTTGTAGCCCGCCCACAGACTTATATGAATGCCAGCGGGGAAGCTGTTAGCGCCCTGTTTCAAAGACTAAATATCAGTCCCGCCGACCTCATCGTTATCCATGACGATTTAGACCTGCCGGTGGGTAAAATCCGGCTGCGCTTAGGTGGCAGTTCCGGCGGGCATAAAGGTATTGAGTCTATTATTACACACATCGGCACCGAGGATTTCTACCGCGTGAGGGTAGGCATTGGACGACCGGAGGCAGATACAAGCCCGGCAAAAGACGAATCCGTTATCGACTATGTTCTCAACGACTTCACCCGCGAAGAGAAGAAAATTATCGACGAGACTATCCCTAAAGTCAGCGATGCTATCGCTTTACTCCTCTCTAAAGGCATTGCAGCCGCGATGAATAAATACAATTAAAATCAATCATTTTTGCCCCCCTGAACCCACGATGTTATAATTACACCATCGACTAAAGGAACTTTTTATGCCTAAAGAACTTATTGTTATCGGCGTTATTGGCGGGAGTGAGGTTTCCGAAGACATCTACCACCTCGCTGAAGAAGTTGGACGCGAAATTGCGCGACGTAAAGCAGCGCTGGTCTGCGGTGGTTTGAGTGGCGTGATGGAAGCCGCCTGCAAAGGCGCCATCGAGGAAAAAGGACTGACCATCGGCATACTCCCCGGCTATAGCCGTAAAGACGCTAATCCTTATGTGCAATTACCTATCGTGACCGGTATCGGATACGCGCGGAATGTAGCCGTGGTTAAAACCGCCCAAGCCATTATCGCCATCGACGGCAGCTACGGCACGCTAACGGAAATTGGTTATGCTTTGAACTTCGGCACACCAATTATCGGCTTGGGAACATGGTCGCTGTCGCTTGAGGGCAAGGAAGATAAAAGCATCATTCCGGCGAAAGACCCCAAAGACGCCGTGGATAAAGCGATGGCATCAATAAAGAAAAGTAGTTAACGGAGTAAAACATGTCGACGATAAAAACGGTTAGAGCCCGGGAAATTTTGGACTCGCGGGGCAATCCTACCATCGAAGTAGAGGTAGAGCTTAAGGATGGCACGATGGGTATTGCCGCGGTCCCTTCCGGCGCTAGCACTGGTAAATACGAAGCCGTCGAACTGCGAGATGGCGATAAATCTCGCTACAACGGCAAGGGCGTCCTTAAAGCGGTTAATAACGTTAATAAAATCATTTCTAAAGCCATCGCCGGCATGTCCGTCACCGACCAGGTTGCTATCGACCAGACATTAATAAAACTCGACGGGACTAAAGATAAATCAAAGCTTGGGGCTAATGCCATCTTGGGCGTATCTCTGGCAGTAGCCCATGCTGCTGCCAGTTTCAAAGGCATGCCGTTTTATATCTACCTCGGTGGCGACGGCGCTTATGCCCTGCCCGTGCCCATGCTGAATATCTTGAATGGCGGCAAACATGCCGAAAACTCTACCGACCTGCAGGAGTTCATGGTCATGCCCGTAGGCGCTAAAAGCTTTTCTCAAGCTCTACAAATTAGCGTAGAAGTCTATCAAGCTCTAAAAAAGGTACTCAAGGGCAGAGGTTTAAATACCAACGTAGGCGACGAGGGCGGCTTTGCCCCCTCTCTCCGCTCGAATAAGGACGCTGTGGAGGCTATCCTAGCCGCTATCGAGAGCGCTGGCTATAAACCTGGGAAACAATGTTACATCGCTTTAGACCCCGCTGCCAGTGAGTTTTATAAGAACAGTAAATATGTCCTCGCTAAAGAGGGTAAGACCCTAACATCGGCGGAGATGGTTGAATATTATGCCCAATGGTGCTCCGACTACCCTATTATTTCTATCGAGGACGGTATGGCGGAGGACGATTGGGAGGGGTGGCAATTGCTGACACAAAAGCTGGGGAAAAAAGTCCAGCTTGTCGGCGATGACCTCTATGTTACCAATGTTACACGCATCGCCAAAGGCATTGAACTTAAGGCTACTAACGCCGTGCTGATTAAGCTTAATCAGATTGGCACGCTTACCGAGACGCTGGAGGCGATTAAAATGGCGAAAAAAGCCGGCTGGACAGCCATCATCAGTCACCGCTCCGGTGAAACGGAAGATACCACCATCGCCGACCTTGCCGTGGGACTAAACACCGGCCAGATAAAAGCCGGCGCCCCCGCCCGCTCCGAGCGTACCGCTAAGTACAACCGTCTTCTCCAAATTGAGGAGGAACTGGGGAATGCCGCCGATTATGCGGGCATGAATACGTTTTATAACATCAAACACTAAAAAATGATAATACCAATATATGAGTGTAAAATTACGTAAATATAATAAATTAACCGACTTTCAAAAAGTTGGGGATTTTCTCGTTGAGCATTATCTGCCGGGAAACAGGGACGGCAATTCTCTACAGCCAGCCTGGGAATACATGCACTACCACGCTTGGTTCAAGGATGAACTATTGGCCAACTCCGCCCTCTGGGAAGATAATGGGAAAATCGTAGCCGCGGCCCACCCGGAAAGCGTTACCGGTGAAGCGTTCATTGAACTCCACCCCGACTATGCCCGCCTTAAACCGGAAATCCTGGACTATGCGGAGCAGAACCTGGACGGTAAAGACCCACAGGGGCGGATGAGTGTGCTGGTCTTTATCAACGATTTCGATAAAGAATTCGAGGCGCTGGCGCGTGCGCGCGGTTTTGAGATTTTGCCCGAACTGGAACGCCGTATGACGCAGTGGCCCATTCCACGCCCTTTTCCCCCCATCGTCCTGCCACCGGGCTTCCGCCTGCAAAGCCTGGCCGATGAAAACGACATCGCCAAACTCGACCGCTGCATCTATCGAGGTTTCAACCACGGTGATGAGCCGCCGCAAATAGACTACGCCGGTCGTAAAAAGATGCAGTCCGCGCCGAGCTTCCGCCAAGACCTGAACATCGTCGTGGTGGCACCTGACGGCGGCTATGTTTCATACGCAGGCTTGTGGTACGATAACACAAATAAATACGGCTATGTCGAGCCTGTCTGCACTGACCCCGATTACCGCCTACGGGGGTTGGGCAAAGCGGCTGTTATGGAAGCCATCCAGCGCTGCGGTGAACTGGGCGCCACGGTAGCCTACGTCGGCAATACGCTGCCCATTTACCTTAGCATCGGCTTCAGGCAAATCTTTACAACACACTGCTGGAAAAAATATCTGGATAGGAATTGAAAAACATGTCTGAAATTTACCCCGGTATCCACTGGCTTAAGCTGCCTATCACTGTAGAGCAGTCGAACCTGACACATGTCAATGTCTACCTTATTAAAGGCACTAAAGGCTACCTCCTCGTCGATTCCGGCTGGAACACCGATGAGTCGTTCACAACCTTCCACAACTATCTACTTAAGCACGGCTTAAGCTTTCTGGATATCAAGCAAATACTCATCACTCATGTCCACCCCGACCATTACGGAATGGCGGGAAGAATTAAGCAGTTATCCGGCGCGGAAATAATGATGCACCACATCGAAAAGGACTTCATTAGACCGAGATATATCAACATGAATGAACTGCTGGCTTTGACCGATAAAGCGCTTACGGCTAACGGCGCCTCGGCAAAGGAAATGGAGGTCTTAAGGGACGCCTCTCTTGGTCTGGAAAATTTTGTCGTACCTACTCTTCCCGACACCACCTTGCATGATGGCGAAATCATTAAAACAGGGCTATTTACCTTCCGCGTTATCTGGACGCCCGGTCATTCCTCTGGGCACTTGTGTCTCTATGAGCCGGAGAAGAAGATATTCCTCTCCGGCGACCATATCCTGCCGAAAATCACGCCCAACGTCGGCCTGCATCCACAGTCCATTGAAAATCCGCTCGGACGCTATATTGAGTCGCTGCAGCAGATAAAGAAGCTAGACATTAAGCTAATGCTGCCCGGCCACGACCAGCCTTTTAAAAACGTGAAAACGCGTATCAACGAGATAATCAAGCACCATAACCAGCGAAATTTAGAGATTCTAAAGACTTTAGAGCTCGGTGCTCAAACGGCTTACAAGATAGCACAAGAGATAAGCTGGGGTAATAACAACACCTGGAAAAATCTGCCGCCCTTCCATAAGCGTATGGCGGTCTTTGAAACGCTGGCGCACTTGGAAATGATGGCGGCAGAAGAACGCGTGGATAAAGTCTCTCGCAAAGGCGTCTTTTACTACGCCCAGAGATGATATAATAAACCGTAATGAAAAAAATCGGCATTACCACTACCGTGCCGGTGGAAATCCTACTCGCTGCTGGCTACCAGCCTATCGACCTGAATAACGTCCTCGTCAGCGCCCCCGACCCTACCAAGTTCGTCACCATTGCTGAGCGGGATGGCTTTCCTCTAAACTGCTGCGCCTGGATTAAAGGCATTTATGGCGTCTGCCTAGAAAATAACATCAATGATGTTTTATGCGTCACTAGCGGCGACTGCTCCAATACCATCATGCTGATGGAGGTTTTAAAGCTCAAGGGTAAAAACGCCATGCCTTTCGCTTACCCGGAGCGACCCAATGAAGAAGAAATGGACTACGTCCTGGAAAAGCTGGCAGCAACCTTCGGCACGACGCTGGCAGCCGCCGAAAAAATCCGCGACATGCTTAAGCCGGTACGCGACCTCGTCCTTAAGCTGGATGAGCTTACGTGGAAAACTGATAAAGTCAGCGGGGGTGAAAACCACCTCTGGCTTGTATCCTCCTCCGACTTTAATGGAGATTATCAAAAATACAAACAGGATTTGCATAAACTAATGGACACTTTAGCTAATCGTAAGCCTTATATAAATCAAATGAGGCTTGGGTATATCGGGGTGCCGCCGGTCTACGCTAAAGAACTCTATCCCTATATTGAAAAACACGGCGCGCGGGTAGTTTTTAACGAGATACAACGCCAATTCGCCATGCCGCAGCCGGGCAAGTCTTTAGCCGCGCAATATACAAATTATACTTACCCCTACTCACTTAACGAACGCCTTACTGATATAAAAACAGAGATAAAGAAACGAAATATTCACGGGATTATTCACTATGTCCAGGCTTTCTGCCACCGTGGTATCGGCGATATTGTCATGCGCAGTGTTATTAAGGTGCCAGTGCTAACGCTGGAAGGCAACAATAACTTCTTCCTCGATGGGCATGTTAAAACCCGTATCGAGGCTTTTCTGGATATGATAGAGAGAAAAATGTCCCGTAAAGTAGTAAAATAGGGTATCAGCATCTTCAGGAGGTGTGATGAAAACTCGTATTAGCATTAATGGCTTTGGCAGAATCGGTCGGCTAACTTTAAGGACTATTCTCCAGCGTCATAAAAACGATATTGAAGTTGTGGCACTCAATGACCTTACGGATACCAAGACCAATGCTCATCTGTTTAAATGGGACAGTGTTTACGGTCGCTATCCCGGCGAAGTTGCCGCTAAAGATAGTAATATTGTGATTGACGGGAAAGAAATACAGGTAATTTCAGAGCGCGACCCCGCCGCTTTTCCTTGGAAGAACTTAGAAATTGACATCGTTATTGAGTCCACCGGTCGTTATACAGATAAAGAAAAAGCCGCAGCTCATATCAAGGCCGGCGCTAAAAAAGTAGTTATATCGGCTCCTGCCAAGAACGAAGACGCCACCATCGTCCTGGGTGTTAATGAAAATACTTACGATCCTAAAAAACACCACATCATCTCTAACGCTTCCTGTACAACCAACGGCATTGCACCAGCGGTCAAGGTATTACATGAAAGTTTTGGCATTACCAAGGGACTTATGACTACCGTCCACTCTTATACCAACGACCAGGTTGTTCTGGATACCGTCCATAAAGACATCCGCCGCGCCCGTGCTGCGGGTTTAAATATCCTGCCCACATCCACCGGCGCCGCAAAATTGGTCGGCAAGCTAATCGAGGGGCTGGAAGGCAAGATTCACGGCCTCTCTATGCGCGTACCCACACCTACCGTCTCGGTTATCGACTTTGTCTGCAATACTTCCAGAGATGTCACTGTTGCGGAGGTTAACGAGGCGTTCAAAAAAGCTGCCGCGGGACCCTATAAAGACATCATCGAATATTGCGAGGAAGAGCTGGTCAGCATGGACTTTAAAGGCAACCCGCATAGCTCTATTATTGACGCCCCCAGCACCATGGTTATTGGCGGAAATCTGGTTAAAATACTCGCCTGGTACGATAACGAGTGGGGTTATTCCTGCCGTTTGGGCGACTTAGTAGCTTTTATAGCTTCTAAGGGACTATAACGGTTTTCGTCCAATAACGCCAAAAAACTTCTACGTAACATTAGAATGTTTGTTCGTAATCATTTGACTTTATGTCGTATTAAACGTAAAATAGAGTGAGGTTTTCTAAGGTAAAATATGAAACTTATTGTTATTGGTATCGGGCAATGCGGCGGCAGAATCGCCGATGAGTTTGCCCGACTAAATAAAAGAGCGCGTTCCGCCCGTGGACTAAATATTATCACTGGCGCTTATGCCGTTAATACCGATATTGCTGACCTAAGCGGTTTAACCACTATCCGACCCGCTCGCGAACGCATTCTTATTGGCAACCAAAAGACCCAGGGCCACGGCGTCGGGAAAATCAACGAGCTCGGTGCTGAAATTGCCCACGAAGACGCCGATAAAGTCATTGAAGCAATTCGAAACACCGAATCCTTTACTGAAAGCGACGCCTTTTTACTCATCGCCAGCGCTGCGGGCGGCACTGGCTCTGGCGCGATATCTGTTTTAACGAAGCAGATAAAAGAACGCTATTCCGAAAAACCAGTCTATAACCTCATCGTCCTCCCCTTCGAGCACGAGATAGTCACCGAAGATAGAACGATTTATAATGTGGCTACCTGTTTAAAGTCCAGCTACCTGGTAGCCGATGCCATCTTTTTAATCGACAACCAACGATACGTCATGAAAGATTCACCTCTCACCCATAACCTCAACCAGATAAACCAAAAAATAGTTCATCCATTTTTCAACCTGCTTTGCGCCGGCGAGGAAAAGAAGCCTCAATTCATCGGCGCCAAGATTCTCGATGCCGGCGATATTATTCAGACACTGGTTGGCTGGACAACCCTCGGCTACGGCCAGTCGCTAAACCCTAAATTTTCACCTTTCTCTTTTACATCCCGCGACTTTCGCAATAAAGCCATAGAAACACAACGGGGCAGCCATGCCCTCGACGAAGCAGTCAGTAATCTCTCGGTTAAGTGTAATCCTTTGGATTCCAAACGAGCGCTTTACATCATTTCCGCACCAGCCAGAGAAATCAGTGTAGAGCTGGTAAAAGAACTTGGCACATATATTAAAAACATCGCGCCCGAAGCCATTATCCGTAGCGGTGATTACCCGAGAGAAAAAGGCAATGTTGATGTTACCTTAATTCTCTCGGAAATGAGTGATATTGAAGCGGTGCGGAACTATTTCACCAAGACAATCGATCTTATCGCCGAGATGAAGAAACGCCAGGAAGGTATCGTTAACGTCCAGCGAGAGATTGATATTTCAATAAAAGACATTCCTTCGTTATTATAAAGACACTGGATACAAAACCCCGATTATTGGAATAATCTTGTTGTCGTTTCTATTTTTCTTCTTTGGGGGGTTTTGGCTGGTCCGATTTTTGCTTCTTGGTTTCGTACATTTTGGATAATATCTCAAGTCTTTCGGCCATCTTGCTCTTTGTTTCTTTGGGTACTTCTTTAGGCGGGACTTCAGGCGTTTCTTTTTGTGTTTTATCGCCTTTGCTTGATTTATCCAATCGTTCCATTAGTTTTTTAAGAGCTTCTATCTCTGCTCTACTGTCTACGGTAACGGGGCGGGGAGCCGGCTTATGAACTTCCTTTGTCTCTTCGACTGGCTCTTTCTTTTGGCCCTCTCTCACAGCTTCCTGGTAGGGCTTTAACATAGCATCAATATTTTCTCGAGACACAGTTCTGGCGGCTTCGATACGATTCACAGCCTCCTGGAACGCCGACATGGATAGTCCGGCAACCTCTCTCGCCACTTTAGCTGACATATCGGTAGCTTCTTTTACGGATTTAATTGTTCTATCGGCGGATACTTTAGCATCCCTGATGAGCGATTCTGCCACTTCATGAGCTTCTTGCACTGCTGCATCCGTTGTTACCTTGGTTTCTTTGCTTATTTGTTCAGCCCGGGCGATAGCTTCCTCGGTGGCATTAATCGTCACTTCTGTTGCCCGACGCGCTTCTTGGGCTACTTCTTCAACCTTTTTTATGGTTTCTTGAGTTAGTCTTTCTGCCGAATCGAAAGCTTGTTTATTTTCCTCACTAATCGCTTCAATTTTTTCTAAAGCTTCATTCGCTGATTTCTGGGCAACTACGGCAAGTTCTTTGGCAGTTTTACCTAGTTCATTCGCTTGCACAATCGCTTCTTCGGCTGTTTTCGTGGCTGCCTCGATAGTTTTTCGGTTAATCTCGTTGATTTTATCTATCCGTTCGTTGGTCTCTCGGGCAATTTTCTCCATGGCATCATATACTGATTTCTGTGATGCTTCGGCAAGTTCTTTGGCAGATTTGCCTATCTCTTCGGCTCGCGCAATCGCTTCTTCGGCTGTGTTTGTAACTGTTTCAACAGTTTTTTGGTTAAGCTCCTCGAGATTATCTAACCGTTCGCTGGCTTCTTTAGCAATTTTTTCCATCGCTTCAGCTACCGATTTCTGGGAGGCTTGGGCAAGCTCGTTATTAGATTTGCCTAGAGCTTCTGCCCGCGTAATAGCTTCCTCTACAGTCTTCGCAGCTGCATCGATAGTTTTTCGGCTAAGCTCATTGATTTTATCTACCCGTGCATTAGTTTCTTTAGTAATTTTGTTTGTGGCTTCGGTTGTTTCCTGGGCTTCTTTAGCCATTTTTTCTGCCCGTGCGTTGGTCTCTTTAGCAATCTTATTCGTAGCTTCGGCAGCAGCCTGGGCTTCCTTAGCCAATTTCTCTGCCCGCCCCGTAGCCTCTCGCGATACTTTTATCGATTCTTCGGCGGCATCCGTTGACGCTTTTACCGATGCCTCGACGGAATCTATCGCTTTCTGCGATAATTCCCTAGCCGATTCTGCTGTTTTCTTAGCTTCACGGCTTATTTCCTCGATGCGGGCTAAACCACTTTGCGATAACGTTAATGCAGATTCAGCTGCCGTCATAGCGTCCTGGCCAATCTTTTCCGCGCGGCCAATAGCCTCCTGAAAGGTCTTCGCTATGGCTTCGGCTGTTTCTTTCGGCCTCTTAGCAACTTCTTCTGCTTTCTTGATAGCTTCGTCAGCAGCTCTTAAGGTTGCCACCATAGCTTCTTTAGAAGACTCGCTAATTTTTTCCGCCCGCTCAAGGGCTTCCTGAACTGCTTTGGCAGATTCTTCAGTGTAGGCATTAACTTTGTTATCGATTTCTTCAAGCTGATGCATCGCATCCTGTACAGCTTCGGTCGATTTCTTGGCTGCCTCTTTACTTTTCTTGCTTATCGCTTCAGCTTTGTCTAATGCCTTCTCGAGTTCGGCTTCATTCCCTTTATTCTCGTCCTTTATGTCTGGAGACATAATTCACCTTTTTCTCTTTATTTTATGTTAATATAACCTATTATTAGACTAATTATATTATCCAAACGCTACTTTTTCAACAAATATACAATATTTATTTAACCATTTCGCTTGACAATCGTTATATAATTAGGAAATATAGCTTTTTATCGTAAATAATTGACTTTAGCACTATCTTATATTATGCTAAAAATAGCGTAATTTTACGAAAAATAACGCAAAATTAGAGGTGAACTGTGAAGCTAGTAGTTGTTGGAATAGGACAATGTGGCGGCAGAATCGCTGATGAGTTTGCCCGACTAAATGGTAAAGCCCATGTCCAGCGCGGTATTGAAATTATTACAGGCTGTTTCGCGGTAAATACCGACGCTTCTGACTTATTAGGATTGACAAGCATGCCTAGAGACCACCATCACCGTATCCTAATCGGCGGACGTAAAACTAGCGGTCATGGCGTGGGCAAAGTCAACGAGCTAGGCGCCGAGATAGCCAGAGAGGACTCTGATAAAATTATCGAAAACCTACGTAATGTTAAGAGATTCTTCGAAACGGATGCGTTTTTACTTGTCGCCGGTGCGGCTGGTGGTACCGGTTCGGGTGCTATTTCCGTCATCACGCAGCACTTGAAAGAACGCTATTTCGATAAACCAGTATGGGATTTAGTAATTTTGCCTTTTGAACATGAAGAATCGACTGAAGAAAGAACAGTATTCAACGTAGCCACCTGTCTTAAGTCCTGCTATTCAGTCGCTGATGCCGTTTTCCTCATTGATAACCAAAGATACGTTAGAAAAGATTCCTCTATTCAATCCAACCTTTCCAATATCAACCAAATGATTGTCGCCCCCTTTTATAATATACTTTGCGCTGGCGAAGAGAAAAAATCCAAGCATATCGGCTCCAAGCTGCTTGACGCCGGCGATATCATCCAGACCGTAGTCGGCTGGACGGCAATCGGCTACGGTAAAACTGTTCAACCAACATTCAAAATGCCCGAATTAGGAAATGACTACCGTAAGAAAGGTTTAGAAATCCAGAAAGGCATCCGGGCGATGGACGAAGCCATTAGCGAGCTTTCCATGAAATGCAGTCCTGCCGATGCGCGGCGAGCCTTATATCTGGTTTCCGGTTCTGCCAAAGATATGAGTATCGACATGATAAAGGAAATCGGCGACTATATGAGAGATATCGCTCCAGAAGCCATTATACGTAACGGCGATTATCCCAGGGACAAAGGCGTCATCGATGTCACTATTCTATTATCCGAACTTTCCGATGCCGATAAGGTCAGGAATTATTATGTCCGTTCCTCCAATCTTATCCCCGAGTTAAAGAGACGGCAAGAAGAGACCGAAGATAAATTAAAGTCTCTTGAAGATGCCTCCAAAGATATTCCTTCGCTGTTATAAAAAATATTAAAACTGCCGGGAACTTAAGGGGGGTTAAAGCCCCCCTTTCTTTTTATCTCCACGATAAAATGATAATAAAAAATCTTTTCTTTTTTTACTTGGGAAACGATTTGTTTTGGAGTATAATAAAGCCGTAATGGCTTCTCAAGTATTTTATCGAAAGTGGCGCCCACAGCTTTTCTCGGAAATACAGGAGCACGTGGCTAAAACACTGCTTAACGCTTTGGCTACCGAACGCGTTTCTCATGCCTATCTTTTTTGCGGTCCTCGCGGTACTGGCAAGACCAGCACTGCCCGCATACTGGCGAAGGCAGTGAATTGCCTGAAAAACGGCAAGGGTGAGCCCTGTAATAAATGCGCGATGTGCCAGTCAATTACCGAAGGCAGGGCTTTGGATGTTATTGAAGTGGACGCCGCCAGCAATACCGGTGTCGATGATATCCGTAACCTGCGAGAAAAGGTAAACTACGCCCCCAATGAAGCACGAAAAAAGGTCTACATTATTGATGAAGTCCATATGTTAAGCACCAGCGCCTCAAATGCCCTCCTTAAAACGCTGGAAGAACCGCCACCCCACGTAATTTTTATTCTGGCTACCACCGAAGCACATAAACTCCTGCCGACCATCCTCTCGCGCTGTCAGCGTTTTGATTTCCACCGCCACACGCTGGCGAATACCGTCGCCGAGCTTAATCACGTCTGCAAGGGCGAAGGCATCAAAGCCGAACCGGAAGCCCTAAAACTCATCGCCCGGGCGGCAACCGGCAGTCTGCGTGACGCTCTTAATCTTTTGCAGCAGCTTAATACTTTCTATGGTAATGAACTCGACCTCCATCATGCACAAGCGATGCTCGGCATTTCCGGTGACCGTCGTTCCGTAGAGCTTGCTAAACACATTATCGATAGAGACACCAATGCCGGATTTACGACACTAAATAACGTGAATAACGATGGACTCGACCTGCGGCAGTTCCATCGCGAGCTGGTGGAATACTTAAGGCTATTGCTCCTCGTGAAAACCGGCTCCAGTGAGTCTATCGAGCTTACCGACGATGCTCTGAAGGAGCTTAAGGAACTAGCAGGCAAAGCCACGCTTGCCCAAATATTAAAAACCGTTAAACGTTTCGGACAGCTTGAGTTAAGCCTCGATAACTATAGCACCCTCCCGCTGGAGTTAGCGATAGTTGACTCTATTCTCCAGGAAGCCGAAGTAAAAGAAGAACCTACCCGTCGGGCTGAACCTGAACCGATGACCCGAAAAATTCCCCCTAAAACCTCACCGTCGTCTGAACAAAAACCAGTTCGCTCGGAGGAGAAAAAGACCCCAAACCCCGAGCCGTCTAAACCAGCCGTAGAAAAAGTCACTCTTCAAAAACCGACGAGTTCAGGAGCCGATTCTCTGACCGCCAATAGCCCTATCGCTCAACTACAGAGTAAATGGATTAAAATTATTAATGAATCGCCCGACGGCCTGAGCAAGACCCCTGCGGCTGCCTTATTACGTAGCGGCTCCCGTCCTACGGATATTCAGGGCGACACCATTATCTTGACCTTTAGGTTCGAGTCTCATAAAAACAATTTGGAAAAAATAGAAAATCTGAAGATAGCGGAGAAAATCGTCAGCAGTTTTATGGGGCGTCCCTGCAAAATCCGCTGCGTTTACGAACATGAGAATAACCACCTTGTAAAAGAAGCAGTAAAAACATATGGCGCTCGCGTTATCGATACGGAGGAAACAACATGATGAATCGAAATATGATGCAGCAGGCGCAAAAACTTCAGGCGCAGCTTTTAAAAGCACAGGAAGAACTGGCAAATCTTAACGTCGAAGCTAGCTCCGGCGGCGGTGCGGTAACCGTTGTCATGAATGGCCAGTTACAAATACAATCCGTTAAAATCTCCAAAGAGGTCGTCAATCCGGAAGATGTAGCGATGTTGGAGGATTTGGTCCTGACCGCGGTTAAAGAGGCACAAGCTAAAGCGCAGGATACCGCCACTAAGAAAATGGGCGCACTTACCGGAGGACTGAAAATACCAGGTTTGATGTAACGACTGTCATTCTGAGCGTAGCGAAGAATCCGTTCAATCGTCTAATAAGACGGATTCTTCAGTCGCTACACTCCTTCAGAATGACACTTGAAATATAAAAAGGAGCAGCAGTGTCCAAACAAGAACCCACCCCAGCTAACGACGCCATCGGCAGATTAGTACAGGAGTTTGCCAAACTCCCGGGCATTGGACCTAAGAGCGCCCAGCGTATTGTCTTCCACCTGCTGCGCTCGCCGGAAGAAAAAGCCAAATCCCTCGCCGAAGCGTTGGTCTCGCTTAAAAAGCGGGTCAACCTCTGCTCCGTCTGCTGTAACGTCACCGAGAGTGACCCCTGCCCCATTTGCCACAATCCCCAGCGCGATGTTTCACAGGTCTGCATCGTCGAGCAGCCGCAGGATATCCTGGCTCTGGAACACACGGGCGCTTATAAAGGACTTTACCACGTCCTCCACGGCGCGATATCCCCCACCGAGGGCATCGGCGCCGATAACATCAGGATTAAAGAACTGCTCGCACGCTTTCAAGCTAATACGGTCAAAGAGGTTATCCTTGCAACCAACACCAATATGGAAGGCGAGCAGACTGCTATGTACCTCTCGCAAATGATAACCCCCCTCGGTGTTAAGGTCACCCGCCTGGCGCGTGGTTTGCCCTTCGGCACCGAGCTTGAATACGCCGACGACGTTACGCTTACTCGCGCTTTAGAGGGACGTCAGGAGTTTTAGGAAAATCCCTCTCATTCTCCTTCAGTAAGAATCCTTCAGGATGAATCCCTTTTACAAAGGGAGACGATGTCATATACTGGTAGGAGTTTCACTTTATTTCAATCGTTCGTCCCTCTTTTATAAAGAGGGATTGAAGGAGATTTTTACTACTCATGTCAGACCCACGTGAATACCAAACAGAAGCCATCGTCATTAAAAAGACGAAGTTAGGCGAAGCGGATAGCATCCTCACCTTCTTTACCCCCCGCCTCGGTAAGATTCAGGGCTTCGCTAAAAGCCTGCGTAAACCCAAGAGTAAAATGGCGGGCCACCTTGAATTACTCACCTATAGCGTGGTGTCTTTTTCACGTGGTCGCGGCAGTATCGATACCATTACCGGCGCGCAGACCATCAACGCTTTTTTACCCCTCAAAAACGACCTCTGGCTAACGTCGTGCGGACTTTATGTCGCCGAGCTTGTCCACCAGTTTACCCCCGAGCACCAGGCAAACTATCCGCTTTTCCAGCTGATGCTAGATACGCATAATCGACTTTGTGATGAGGAAAATAAAGAGTTGGTTTTACGCTACTTCGAGTTACATTTATTAGAAAGCGTGGGCTACCGACCCCAGCTTATGGAATGTGTGACCTGCCACCGTCCCTTAAACCCCACCACCAACTATTTTAGTCCCGCTGCCGGCGGTATGCTATGTCCTGACTGCAACCTGAACAAGCCGTTCTCATATCCCCTATCCATTAACGCCCAGAAAGTTCTGCGACTGCTACAAAATGAGGAATTTCCTGCGGCTATTCGCGTTAAGATAGACACCGACCTTAACCATACGATAGAAAACGTTATCGGCGGCTATTTTAAGTACTTATTGGAAAAAGAGGTCAAGTCCGCCGCCTGGCTGGATACTTTGAGAGAACAAAGGATGGGGTTTAAAAGCTAAATCTATATTAAAGTCACTTCTCATGTATTATAATTAAACAAATAAAAAATATGTTTCTCTATTCAGGAAGTAAATATGTTTGAATATGAAAATATTAAAATTATCTCTAGTACCGGAGAGACATTATGTAAGGTTTATTTACCTGCTAAAGTTGCGTTGGTTGATTCGGATGAATATGAAAAATGGGTTTGGTGTCAATCCTATTTAATAAAAAACTCTTGGGATAAATTACTAGCAATTGTATCAGACTTAATTAACAATAAAGGCTGGCCATCGTTTAAAATTTATGACGGTTGGATGATTAGTTATTGCTTATCATGTGAGCAACCCTCAATTAAGTTTGCTGATTTTGTCCATCCACTTTATTTTTGGTCTAAAAAGGATGGATTCGTATGTAGCAATAATATGTGCCCTGTAAATAACGTACTAATACCACGAAAACTCTTTTATCATACTCAAGAAATCCCAGATAAGTTTAAAAAATGGATTGATGATTACATTCTAAGTAACGAAGTTAAACTTTTAAAACTACAAAATGAACGAGTAATGAATATGTTAAATAAACAAAAATATGTCCCACCGTACTGAGTTGTTAGTAAAAAATAAAAAAGTCATCAGCAGTCAAAATAAATACCTGCTGGAAAAAGAGATTAAATCCGCCGTCTGGCTGGATACATTGAGGGAACAAAGACTACAGTTTAAGCGCCCTATTTAATATACATACGGGATAAGACGCCAGGTGCCTTTTTTATAATCCCGGTATTGTTCGCCAAAGTACCGAGATAATTCCATCTCTTCCACCTTGATACGATTTATAATACCTATTGTAGGAAGCACAATACAAAGTAACAGAGAAATCCAGTTAGCCAGAGCGATACCGTTTCCCAGGGCTAAGATAAGGAGTCCCAAATACGAGGGATGCCGAATATAGTGATAAGGACCAGCTTTAATCAATTGGTGGTCTTTGTGAATCTGGACGGTTGCCGTAAAGAACTTCCCCAGGACATAGATAGCATACCGCCGGAAGGCAACGCCGGAAATCATGATAAATACGCCGACCCAAGTCAACCAATCGCCCAGTACCAGCAACTTGCTGTAATCAAATATCACCGAGAGCCAGGCGCTGTTGAAAGCTATTGCAGTAAGTATCCACACCAGTTTGCGGGTTCCTCTATCGACTGAGTTGTCCTTCCCCCGCGTGGTACGCCTGGTCATTACGACTTCAGATATAACATAATATGACTGGACAGCTAAAATAGTTACGATGGCTGCAATCGTACTGGCATTCATCTACTTAATAACTTTAGCCCCAACGTAAGGCTGCAGCACTTCCGGCACAGCGATAGAGCCATCCACTTGCTGGTAGTTCTCCATGATTGCAATCATCATCCTGGGTAAGGCTAGCCCCGACCCGTTAAGCGTGTGGACGAACTGGGGTTTGGCATCGGGAGCGGGACGATATCTGATATTGGTTCGCCGCGCCTGGAAGTCCCCACAGTTAGAACAGGAGCTGACCTCCAGCCATTCTTCACATCCCGACGCCCAGACGTCGATATCGTAAGACTTCATAGAAGCGAAACCGATTTCACCCGTACAAAGTAAACGGATGCGGTAGGCTAGACCTAATTTTTGGCAAACATCCTCGGCGTCGTGGGTAAGCTTTTCCAGCTCATCGTTGGACGTCTCTGGCGTAGTGAATTTATACATCTCTACTTTATCAAATTGATGTCCCCGTTTAATCCCCCGTGTGTCCTTACCGGCGGACATTTTTTCGCGGCGGAAGCAGGCGGTATAAGCACAATAATTAATTGGTAATTCTTCTTTCGATAAAATTTCATCGCGGTGCAGATTAGTCAGCGGTATTTCCGCCGTCCCCACGAACCAGTAGTCCTCTTCGGCGTCGTGGTAGATATTATCCGCAAACTTAGGCAGTTGCCCCGCCCCAACCATACACTCCCGCTTGACCATGTAAGGCGGATAAATCTCTTGATAACCATGTTTACTGGTATGTAAGTCCAAGAAGAAGGTAATCAAGGCACGCTGGAGTCTAGCGCCCAACCCTCTAAGAACGTAAAAACGTGTGCCGGAAAGCTTAACTCCCCGTTCGAAGTCGATAATCTTCAGGTTTTCGCCCAGCGTCCAGTGCGGCGCTGGTTTAAAGCTGAATTTCTTTGGCTCGCTCCAGGAGCGGACGGTTATATTGTCCGCGTCGTCCTTACCAATAGGCACGTCAGATTGAGGTATATTGGGTATCTGAAGGAGTAAATCCTCAAGCTGTTTATCTAATTTGTTGACTTCGTCTTCTAGAGTTTGTATTTCGCCACGGAGAGCGCGCCCTCTTTCCTGTGCTTTCTCCCGCTCTTTCGACGATATGGTTTTTCGTTCTTGACGCAGGCCATCCAATTTAACAATGTTCTGGCGGCGTGAAGCATCGATGCGCAGTACTTCATCAATCGGCGCGGTATCATGCCGATTTTCGATGGCTTTTTTCACGAGGTCAGGATTTTCACGAATAATTTTTATATCTAACATAGCTGTTTAAAAATATATTTCCAGTATCGCTTGCCTTAACTAAGGTGTCAAGTAGTTTATCCCTCTTTCTCCCTCAACTGGGGGAAGAGGATGACTTCCCTTATCGACTGCTGGTTTGTCAGCAGCATGACAAGTCGGTCAACACCGATGCCTAAGCCGCCGGTGGGGGGCATACCGTACTCCAGTGCTGTTAAAAAGTCCTCATCGATAGTCCATTTTTCGGCGTCGCTGCCGTGGCGCTCCTGCATCTGCTCGATAAAGCGTTCTCTCTGTAAAACGGGGTCGTTAAGCTCGGAATAGGCATTGCCTAACTCCAGACCGCCGGCATAAGCCTGGAAACGCTCTGCTACACGCTCTTCGCCGTCTTTGTTCTTGGCTAAAGGCGACATCGAGACCGGATAATCATAAACAAAGGTCGGCTGGATGAGTTTCGGTCGGACGAATGTCTTTAATAATTCATCTACCAGCTTAGCCCAGTTCTTTTGTGTATCAACATCCTTCATGATGGAACGCATCTTTTCGCGTAAACCGTCAGCGGTGGGATATTTAACATAGTCAATGCCGCTGAATTCTTTAACGGCGTCCCGTAGCGTAATACGTCGCCAAGTATCCAGCTTGATGGTATCGTTGCCGTATTTGATTTTTGTAGTGCCCAGCACCTGTTGCGCCACGAAGGGAATCATTTCCTCCACCATTTTCATTACGTCGGTATAGTCGGCATATGCCTCGTAGCTTTCCAGCATGGTGAATTCCGGGTTATGCTCGGTGGAAATGCCCTCATTGCGGAAAGTACGCCCTATCTCATAGACCTTATCGTAGCCGCCGACGATTAATCTTTTCAAGTGCAGTTCCGTGGCGATACGCAGGTATAAATCGCGGTTGAGGGCATTATGATGGGTGATGAAGGGAGTGGCTAAAGCCCCGCCGGCAGCTGACTGCAACACCGGCGTTTCTACCTCGATAAAACCCCGCTGGTCGAGGAACTGTCTGACAGCAGTGACAATCTGTGTCCTCATCTTGAAAACTTCTTTTACTTCGTTATTAGCGATAAGGTCGACATAGCGCTGACGGTAGCGCGTTTCGACATCGCTTAAACCGTGCCACTTTTCCGGCAGCGGTCGCAACGATTTTGCCAGCAGCTGAAATTCAGTAACCGAGATAGTCGGTTCGCCGGTACGGGTACGCAACAATGTGCCTTTAACTCCAATAAAGTCTCCGATATCCAGCTCCTTGAAAAGCTCCTGTTCAGCTTTTTTATAATTAGTTGTCTGGAATAATAACTGTATCTTGCCGGAGCCATCGCGGATATCGATAAAAGAGGCTTTACCCATTTTCCTCACCGCCATAATGCGTCCCGCGACGTTGACCGGATTGGGCTTAGCCTTGCTGTCTTTCTCCTGCGCCTCCAGCTGTTTTACCGCTTCCTGCGTTGTATGCGTCTGCTCGAAACGGTGGGGATAAGGATTTACCCCGCTGGCGCGGAGGCGTTCCAGCTTTTGTTTTCTCTGTTCGTTAATATCATCCGATCTTGACGGCATAACTGATACCTACCTCTACCAACTCATTGTCGCGTGATTATGTATAAACGCGATAATGCATCCATTATAAGTTATCCGTGCATTATGGTAAAGGGTAAACTGACCTCCGACTTTTCATAGGCTCATTTTATAACAACTACTAAATGCAGGAAATATGTTGCTTTTGCTACTTGACACACTTGTTGTTTTTCGTTATGATACCTAGTAATTCTATGTAAGTCGCTAAGGAGGTATCATTTCATGGTAGTACGCATACTCGCAGTAGCCATCTTCATTTTGGGACTAGTCAGCATTGTCTTCGGCGCTATGTTCTTCCCCCAAGCAGCTTCAGGCCGAAGTGAAGTTGAAACTGCTGTAACTCCCTTACCCCTCGACCAGGTCAGTGTTAAATACGATGCTGTAGCAGCCAAATATAGCCAGATTAAAGCAGCTGAAGAACCTAAAATACAGGCTGGAGAAGCCCTTCCAAGTGATATGTATAACTATCTTGGCCAGCAGAGGGCTTTACTCGGTTTGGCTAAATCAAATTTAGGCACTTGTAATTTTGTCCAGTATATGGGTATCGTCTGCATCTGCCTAGGCGTAGGCTTATCAGCTGGCGGCTACCTATTACTCCGTAAAGCTTAAAAATACTAAAAAAAAACGAAATATAAACGCCTCACTGAGGTAACACACCGAATTATCCATCGGCAGTGAGGCGTTATATTTTTTTATAGTATTTTATCCTGCTCCTCTATATAATATTAACAGAAACATCTTGATAACAGGAGTGAGATTATGGCAGCGAAACAATACGAGGTAGTGATTAAACTAATATCTAACCAGCACCCGTGCCATTCTGGCCATAAAATCGGCGACGAATGGGTTTTTAATTACTTCACACCGCCACATATGTGCAGTCTGGCATATAACACTATTTATCCTGTCGCCTTAGCTCTAAGTGTCGGCGGCACTTTCCCCTGGCAGGAAGACCCGAGTGTTATCACCATTGCCTGCCCGGATGGCGAGGTGCGCAATATCTTTGAACTTCGGCGTCGTGTAAAGAAATAGATATCAAACTTCGTGCTTTCTTTAATCCCTCCTCCCAAGTTATAATATTTTATATGCGTCGTTTCACTTCTCCCTGGTGGGTCACAACTCCTTTCTGCTTGGCCGCGATAAATCTGCTTTCTAACTATGGCGTAGAATCCTCTAACGTTTTCATCGCCCTTTATGCCCAGGAAAAAGGCGCTTCAAATTTTGAGGTAGGCTTTATCGCCGCGGCTTCCGGCATTGCTTTTTTCTTGTCATCCTTTATCTTCGGCAGGTTATCTGATATTTACGGCAGGATGACCTATATCCGCATTGGACTCGGCTTAACGGCCGTAGCGTATCTCACCCAGCTTATCGCCCAAACACCGATGACTCTTTTAGCCGCCCGAGCGTTTATTGGTTTCGGTCTGGGTATCAACTCCTCGGTAATGATGGCTTATACCTACGAAAATCAGCGGCAAATCGGCAGTTTCATCTCTTACGGTGCCCTGGGATGGCTCATCGGCGCCGTGACGGCGTTAATCTTGAAGAGTTATGCTTCGCTTTTCATCGTTAGCGCTTGCGTGGCTTTCCTCGCTTTCCTGATTTCCTTCCTGCTTCAAGAAAAACCTGCCAAGCGTATGAGAATCGCCATGTTCCCGGTAGCGTTAATAAAAGCCGATTACAAGGTATACCTCGCCTTTTTCTTAAGGCAGCTGGGGGGCAACGCCATCTGGGCAATCTGGCCTCTTTATCAGGCGGGCATCGGCGCCACGAAATTATGGATTGCCCTCGTTGAAGTAACCAACATGGTGGGACAAATCGTGTTCATGCGTTTAATCGAAAAATTCAATCCAGCCAGGATGTTCCAGATAGGTCTTCTCTTATCGGCGGGTATCTTTATAGCTTACGGCTTAGCCAACCAGTACTGGCAGCTTATACCCATTCAGATGGTGCTTGCCTTTGCCTATTCCAGCATGTTCGTCGGTGCATTAAGCTATCTATTAAGGCGACATCCAGAATACGGTACGACGTCCGGCTTGATGAACTCGGCTAATGCGCTCTCCGGCATGTTTGGTCCCTTTATCGGGGGCGCGGTTTCTCAAGCCTGGAGCTACGCCACGCTGATGTACGTTAGCGCGGGCATCACTTTACTGGGCTCGCTTACCGCTCGTGGTTTAAAATTACCTAAAACAAGCCGTTAAAACGCTTGTTATTCACATATGTTGTAGTGTAGAATTTTATTATCCAGAAAAGGGGAAACTCCAAGCGGAGTAGTTCATCGATGAGTCATATTTTTATTGCTCATGTTGCCGAAGATGCTGATCTTGCTTTAAGTATCGCCCTCGGACTTGAAAAAGCATGTTATCATACCTGGTGTTATGAGGTGGATTCAGTAGCAGGCGAATCCTACATCGTACGTACTACTAAATCAGTAACCCAATCAGACGCCATAATTGTAATCGTCTCCCATAAATCCGTAAGTTCCCGCCATGTTACCACTGAAATAGTACGCGCTCATGAAAGTGGGGGGAATTTTCTGCCAATATTGCGCGGCATATCTCATGATGAATTTCAGCGGCAACAACCGGAATGGGATGCAATATTTGGCTCTGCCACTTCAATAGATGTACCTAAAAAAGGAATTTCAGCATTATTGCCCGAAATATTAGAGGGCATTAATGGGTTTAATATCAAACCGAACGCCAGTATTGATGACAAACGTATAGAACGTATATGTGAGAAACTGGAAGAAATAATTGGTCCTGAAAAACTGAAGGAAATAATAGAGCAACTGGAAAAAATAAAAAGCCCCGTCCGTCCCGATACAGGTGAGGATAATGGTACCGGAGGAATATGGCAATGGTTTAAAAAACATAAATCACTGGTGATAATTTCATCTTGTATCATTGTCGTAGCAATTGCCGCTATACTGGTTCCCATATTGCTAACCCGAGCTAATAACAACCCCAGTGAATCGTCGTCTTTAACAAATACCCCGACGGAAACAACATCTCCGACAACACCAGCATCGACAACACCTATAACAACAGCGAATGCATCAACAACACCTGCATCCACGACACCTGAAACAACAACACCTCCATCGACTTCACCAGCGGATGAATATATACGGCGCGGTTTAGCTTATTCCGCTGACAAAAAATATGAACAAGCCATTACCATGTTTGATACAGCTATCAATCTTGACCCAAATAAAACTGATGCATATTTTGACCGCGGCGTCGCATATTACAGTCTATACCAATATAACACGGCTATATTCGATTTCACTAAAGCTATTGAAATCAGCGCAAATAATTATGATGCATATCGTTTCCGTGGAGAAGCCAATGTCTGGCTGGGGAAATATGATATAGCTATCCCCGACTTAACTAAAGTTATTGAGAATGAAGTAGATCAAGCGAAGGTTGCAGAGGCTTATGACTTTCGAGGGTACATTTATTATCTGAATTCTGAATATATAAAAGCTACAGATGACTTATTAAAAGCCATAGCTTTAAGTCCCAATTATGCAGATCCTTATTATAACATGGCGCGTGTCTATTATGATCAAGGCAAATACGATGATGCTCTTCCCTACGCAAATAAAGCTATCGAACTTGATGCAAATACGGCTAATTATTTTAATGCACGCGGCTGGATTTATATGGCAAAAAATGAATATGCTAAAGCTATTGACGATTTTACTGCAACTCTCGCATTAGCACCCAATTATAGTTACACTTGGTTATACCGCGGTCAATGTTACAAAGCCTTAGGCAACAAAGCCGCTGCAATTGCTGATTTTAACAAATGTCTTGAGATAGCTACTGATGCTTCTCTTATTCAACAAGCAAAAACAGAATTGGCTGACTTAAAATAAACATTTAAAAAGTCTCGTTATTTACCCTTTATAAAATTCCACTGATTTTTTGACGTCGTTCGCCTAACTACATATAATAAACCAGTATGTTGTTACTTTAAGGAGTTAAAAGATGACAGATAAAGGGATTTTTGACCTCTCGGGGAAGGTAGCCCTCATTACAGGCGCTAGCCGCGGACTGGGTAGAGCTTTCGCCGAAGCAATGGCGCAGTTCGGGGCAGATGTCGCCTGCGTGGGACGCGATGAAGCAAAACTGGCGGAAACGGTAAAAATAATCAGTAAATACAAGACCCGCGCTATCGCCATCAAAGCTGACGTTACCGATGAAAATCAGGTAAAGAATATGGTGGCAGAAGCGGTACAAAAATTGGGCAAAATCGATATCTTTTTCAATAACGCCGGTATCGCCAGAATGCCGACCAGGATTCATGAAACGCCTACCGAGGACTGGCTGGCGGTTATTGACACGAATTTAACCGGTGTTTTTCTGGGATTGAAACATGTCCTCGCACATATGGTAAAAAATAAGAGTGGCTCTATCATCAATATCTCGTCCATCGCCGGGTTACGCGCCGAGGTGCCGGAGGTCGGACCTGCCGCTTATGGGGCTGCCAAAGCAGGCGTTATTCTCCTCACCAATATTGCCGCCATAGAATACGCTAGAGACGGCATCCGCGTCAACTGCATCGCCCCGGGTATGCACAAATCCGAGCTTGGCCAAAATAATCCGGGACCTAAACCGCCAATCAACGCGGATATGCAAAAAGCGATGGAAAAGATGATGGAAGAATACTGCCGTGCTGAAATCCCCATGGGACGTATGGCCGAGGCAAGCGAGCTGGCAGGTCTGGCTGTTTTACTGGCTTCCGACGCTTCCAGCTATATCACCGGGCAGGTGTTTGTCCAAGACGGCGGCCAATCCGCTAGACTGTAAATACCCTTGTTATTGAGATTGCCGTAAGGTAAAATCTTAAAGTCTGGAGGGGTGTCCGAGTGGCCTATGGTGACGGTCTTGAAATCTGTAAGATGTTGTCTTAACCTGTGTTTTTGAAGCTAAAATGGTCTTTTCCCATTTTCCCCGAAAAACTTAATTTGTGCGTAAAATATCGTTTAGTGCCTTCTTGTTTGATTTAGTCTGTTAGCTAAATGTTAGCTATTTTCTAGCTAGTCCTTTTTTTAAAACTCCTATGGGGAAGCATAAGTAAACAGATTATGTTTCCTAAAAAGGAGAGGAAAATAATCGAGCTCGAGAATATCTTTCACCAGTATTGCACTCCCAAGCCCCCGATAAAATCAGATGGGATGAACTGGCAAAATTTTCGCCATGATCAGATTCAACGCCACCGCTTCTGTTGGTAGATTAAGGTTTTACCATAGCTGCCAAAATTCATCCTACGACGGTACAGCATTACACAAACCAAGCAAATGTTGCCTTGGTTGCACAATCTGGACATTTGTTCAACCGAACGGGGAGACGAGGGAGAGTCGAACTCCACCTACCCACAATTTCAATAAATAATCAAATTACAGTCAATATTTTCTAGTCAGCCCTGAGACGGTAACCCACCCCCGGTTCAGTAATAATGAACTGCGGACGTGCTGGGTCCGACTCAATTTTACGGCGGAGGTTACTGATATTCACATGTAACATATGTAACTCGTCGCCGTATTCCGCCCCCCAAACCTCACGCAGAAGGAAATGATGGGTCATAACCTTTCCCGCATGAGTTACTAAAACCCGGAGTAATTCATACTCGGTAGGCGTTAGTTGCACTTCACGTCCGGATATAGTAATTAACCGACGTGATAAATCCACTTTCAAGTTGCCGCTTGTGAAAATCGGCCCGCCGGCTTTTTGTGCTACGCGGCGCAGGGCAGCCCGGAGTCTCGCCAGTAGTTCACCCACGCCGAAGGGTTTGGTTAAATAGTCGTCCGCCCCAGCATCGAGTGCGGCTATCTTATCCCCTTCTGACCCGCGGACTGACAGGATGATTATTGGTATCTCTGTCCATTGACGTAGCAATCTGGTTACTTCGACTCCATCGATATCCGGTAGACCTATATCAAGAATTACGATATCTGGTTTGTCTTTGGCAGCCATAGTAAGAGCCTCTTGCCCTGAGGTCGCTTCTAGGATGGTATAGCTTTGTGCTGATAGAGTCACTCTCAAGAATTTCCTTATTGCCGACTCGTCATCAACTATTAGGACATGTTCGTTAGACATGAGACTGCTTTCCTTGGCTAGATTCCTGCGCAACTATCAGTAAAGTTATTCTAATAACCGTGCCGCCACCAGGGCGATTTGCCGCGCTAATATGTCCGCCGTGAGCTTCAATAATTCCTTTACTGATAAAAAGTCCCAACCCTGTGCCGGTCACACTTTCGGGACGTTGCACGCGATAAAACTTATCGAAAACGCGTAATAGGTCTTGTGTTGGGATACCGATACCGCGGTCGGCTATCTCAATCTGTATTTCGGGACCCACCTGTAGCCCCTTAATTTCGATAGTCGAACCTTCCGGCGAATATTTTAGAGCGTTATCCAAAACGTTAACTAAGGTCTGTAAAACAAGCCCGAAATCCACCGAAATAAAGGGCAAATCCGCCGGTATTTCCATGTTAATTTGATGATTACTAGTACGACTGCCTAATTGTTCCAAGGCAGCGCCGATTAATTCCTGCATGTCCGATGGCTGACAGAATAATTTAATCGCCCCGAACTCAACTCTAGATACATCGAGTAGGTTAGTGATCAAGTCATTCAGACGCTCGGCTTCATCACGGGCGACTTGAATCAAATTCAACTTGGTAGCGTTATCCAGGTGCATGCCTTCCTGTTGGAGGCTACTCAAAACCCCAATGATGGATACCATCGGCGTACGCAGGTCATGAGAAATCGAATTGAGCAGAGCGGTCTGTAGTTTTTCAGTGTCACGTAAAATTTGAGCATTTTGCGCCTCGTTTGCCAGCCGGATGCTTTCGATAGCCACCGCCGCGAGGTCAGCATAGGCTTCCAGAAGGCGTTCCTGCTCAATAGTTAATTCACCACTGGTATCGGCTGCTGATACTGCCAGCACCCCAACTGTGCCTCGAGAAGTGACCAATGGTAAATATCGTGCTTTAGCATTGGGGAGAGTATCAGTTCCATGACCAACTATTTTCTGGTGTTGAAATGCCCATATGGCAGCCGCTAATTCATTTTCATCCGTTTTAATATCCAGAGTATCAACGTAAGGTTTTAAAGACTCTTTATTTTGAGGGTCGGATAAAAAAACTATAGAATCATGTCCGAGTGTTTCCTTCGCTCTTTTAACAATGGCACGGATGTAAGATTCAAGGTCGTTGGAAATCGCTAAATCACGACCAAGTGCATAGAGGGCAGAAGTTTCCCGCTGGCGACGTCTGGCTGATTCAGTTTGTCGGCGAACATGCAACGCCAGGTAACTGATGACCATACCGACTATAAGTAATGCGAGAAAAGTGAAAATATATTGAGTATCATTCACCCTAAAAGTTAAATATGGCGGTACATGGAAGAAATCAAATGCCAATACACCGATAACAGAAACCAAGATAGACGGCCCGAGACCCCAAAGATAAGCTGTGATAACAACACATAGTAAATATAGCATAGCAATGGTCGTGGGGGTAAAAATGTCATGTATTAATTGGCCTAGTAAAGTTGCCAATACCACTAAGCCCAGACCATACAGATACCTCAACCAGTTATAATGGGTTTCTCTTCCTATTGTTTTACTCGTTTCCGGTTTTGTTGGTTCTCCCCGGCTGCCTACGATATATACGTCAAAATGTTCACTGCGACGCATGAGTTGATTTACAACTGATGTGCCTAACAGATTCCGCCACCAGCTTCTCCGCGACTTGCCAACCATTATCTTGGTAATGTTGTTCCTACCGGCGAATTCCACGACGGCGTTAACTATTGAACTACCCTGGATTGTGGCAACTTTAGCCCCCATCCTCTCCGCCATCCGCAAAGCGTTGGTCAGCCGTTCTTGCTGTTCGGGAGATGGATGCACATCTGGTGTCTCGACATATATAGCAAACCACTCGGCGCCTAGCTGATAGGCAAGTCGACGAGCATTGCGTACCAAACGTGCAGCTGCCGGGTCAGAACCGATACATACCAGCAAGTGTTCTCCGGACGGCCACGGACCCTGTATAGCATGGGTCTTCATATAAGCCCGCGTTTGCTCATCAACATGCTTGCCGACCGTACGCATAGCTAGCTCGCGTAATGCTGTAAGATTACCTTTGCGGAAGAATGAATCGGTCGCCGGCGCTATTTGTTCAGGAATGTATACTTTACCCTCTTTGAGTCTCTTTAACAACTCATCGGGAGGAAGGTCGACCATCTCAATTTCTGTAGCATTATCTATAAAACTATCAGGCACTGCTTCGCGTACCCAGATGCCCGTAATCTGGGCGACCGCATTACGCCCGCTCTCGATATGTTGGATATTCAACGTGGTATAAACGTCGATGCCGGCATCCAGCAATTCCTCGATATCCTGATATCGTTTGGAGTGACGCGAGTCCGGGGTATTTTCGTGAGCTAATTCATCAACAAGTACTAATTGCGGGTGTCTCGCCAATACTGCATCGATATCCATTTCCGTGAGTTTGATACCACGATATTCCAGCTGGCGGCGTGGTATTATTTCAAGACCTTCCAGAAGCGCTTGTGTTTCAACCCGTCCGTGAGTTTCTACAATCCCAATGACAACATCCGTGTCTTTTTTCTTTAGGCGCGCCGCTTCAAGCATGGTATAGGTTTTACCCACGCCGGGAGCGTAGCCGAGGAAAATTTTGAGTTTCCCACGCCCTGTTTGCACTTCTTCGGCTTTAATCTGTGCCAACAATTCGTCGGCATCTGGACGGGAATAATCTTCAGGCATATGGTTCGTTTCTCCAAAAGACATTGTATACTTTGTTATTGGTGAAGTCTATTTCAAAGCATCCAGTGCCAGATTAAGCTTGAGAACATTAACACGCGGCTCGCCTAGTACGCCGAACTGCCGTCCTTCGGTATATTCATTTACCAGTACCCTTACTTGTTCGTCACTTAAGCCTCGGTACCTTGCGACGCGAGCAACCTGGTAATTGGCGGCAGCGATGCTGATATCCGGGTCGAGACCGCTGGCGGAAAAGGTTACCAAATCCACCGGTATCGGCTCGTTATTATCAGGGTCGACAGCTTTTAAGGCATCGATTCTTGCCTGGACCGCACTAACAAGTGCCGGATTGGATGGTCCGTAATTTGAGCCGGATGAGTTTGAGGCATTATAGGGAAAAGATGCCGTAGCCGAAAGTCTACCCCAGAAATATTTCGGGTCACTGAATGGCTGGCCGATGAGCTCTGACCCGGTAATATTTTCGCTTGTTTCAATCAAACTGCCATTAGCCTGGTGATGAAAGAATGCCTGGGCAATGCCGGTAATGAACAAAGGATAAATTATTCCGGTTATTACCGTGAATACACCCAGGAATATCAAGGCTATTTTAAGCTGACGTAGCATGATGCCATCTCCTCTTTATACCACGTGTAGCGCTACTAAAATCATATCTATTAGTTTGATGCCGATAAACGGGGCAATCAACCCGCCGACCCCGTAGATTAACAGGTTATCACGCAAGAGCCTAGCCGCCCCTACGGGACGATATGGCACGCCACGTAAAGCCAGCGGTACGAGCGCCATGATAATCAAGGCATTGAAAATTACTGCTGATAGCACCGCGCTTTCCGGTGTCGCCAGATGCATAATATTTAATGCACCAAGGGCAGGATATATCGAGGCAAATGCCGCCGGGATGATGGCAAAATACTTGGAGACATCGTTAGCGATGCTGAAAGTAGTTAAAGCGCCGCGCGTCATCAGCAGTTGTTTGCCCGTCTCAACTATTTCGATGAGCTTGGTGGGATTGCTGTCAAGGTCAATCATGTTAGCGGCTTCCCGGGCTGCCTGTGTGCCGGTATTCATGGCTACAGCTACATCAGCCTGCGCCAGAGCCGGGGCATCGTTAGTGCCGTCGCCAGTCATCGCGACCAACCGGCCGCCTGCTTGGTTCTCCCGTATGAGTTTCAGTTTGGCTTCCGGAGTGGCTTGCGCCAGGAAGTCATCCACACCAGCTTCGGCGGCAATCGCCGTTGCTGTAAGCGGATTATCCCCGGTAATCATAACCGTTTTAATGCCCATCTTCCGCATTTTGATAAACCGCTCCTTAATACCGCCTTTAACGATGTCTTTGAGGTGAACGACCCCAAGTGCTTCGCCGTTACGCGCCACGACTAAAGGAGTGCCGCCATTCTGTGCAATATTATCCGTAATCGTTTTAAGTTCCGACGGAACGCTCTTACCCTGTTCTTGAATATAGGTCGCAATGGCATCGTCTGCACCTTTACGAATACTTAACCCATCTATATCCACACCGCTCATGCGCGTCTGCGCCGAGAAAGGAATAAAACGCATATTCAGTTGTTTTTCGGTGGCTATGCTTCCGCTTAATCCGTACTTTTCTTTCGCCAGTATCACAATACTGCGACCTTCAGGCGTCTCATCAGCTAAAGAGGCGAGTTGCGCTGCTTCCGCTAATTCAAGCGCACTTACCCCTCCAACGGGGATGAATTCCGTTGCTTCCCGGTTGCCCAGTGTAATAGTTCCTGTTTTGTCTAAGAGCAATACATCAACATCGCCCGCCGCCTCTACCGCGCGTCCCGATAAAGCGATAACGTTACGCCGGATAAGGCGGTCCATGCCAGCGATGCCGATAGCCGGCAATAGCCCGCCGATAGTGGTCGGGATAAGGCAAACCAACAATGCCGCTAGGACGGTAATCGTTATCGGCGTACCAGCATGATTAACATCAACACTATACAAAGAAAAAGGCAGCAGCGTCATACAGACGACGAGAAAGACGATGGTGAATGCTGCTAGCAGAATATTGAGAGCTATTTCATTAGGGGTTTTTTGACGCCTGGCGCCTTCTACCAGACTAATCATACGGTCGAGGAATCCTTCTCCGGGATTAGCGGTCACGCGCACAACTAACCAGTCCGATAAAACACGCGTCCCTCCGGTAACAGCGCTTCGGTCACCACCAGATTCACGGATGACCGGTGCGCTTTCCCCTGTGACCGCGCTCTCGTTGACTGAAGCAATACCTTCAATCACCTCGCCGTCGGCCGGGATAATATCACCAGCCTCGACCATAAAGACTTCGTTCTGGCGTAACTCGCTGGAAGACACCAACTCATATTTAGCCCCATGTTTTGGCTGGGTGAGACGCTTAGCTTGGGTTTCTTTCCGCGTCTTACGCAACGCCGCCGCCTGTGCTTTGCCGCGACCTTCCGCCAACGCTTCGGAGAAATTGGCGAACAGCACGCATAGCCACAGCCACAAAGCCACCCCGCCGATAAAAGCCGCCGGAGCCTCACCGTGACCAAATAATGCCTGTAGCCATAAAACGGTAGTCAGGACGCTGCCAATCTCCGTGACGAACATCACCGGTTTGCGTATCATCCAGCGCGGGTTAAGCTTGATGAAAGCGTCGATAATAGCCCGTCGGTACAATTGGCGTCCCAAACGCGACTGTTTCTTTGAGGAATCTGCAACTTTATTCAATTCTTTTTGTGAATCCAGTGTCATATTTTTACCCTAAAAGCAAATGTTCCACGATAGGTCCTAAAGATAGGGCGGGGAGGAAACTTAATGCCCCTACGATAACGACTACCGCGATTAGCCAGAATATGAAAAGAGGCGTATGCGTCGGCAATGTACCCGCAGTTACCGGCACTTTCTTCTTCTGCGCCAGCGAGCCGGCTATTGCCAACGCCGGAATTACCAATCCGTATCGACCGAAGAACATCGCGATGCTTTCGCCAATGTTATAGAAAGTATTCGAGCCGAGACCAGCAAAGGCACTACCGTTATTGTTGCTCGTAGAGGAGAAGGCATATAATACCTCGCTGAAGCCATGAGCACCTGGATTAAAAACTGTGCTCTTGCCAGCTTTAGTAATAACAGCGATAGCTGTTCCAAAGAGTACTAGCAGCACCGGTATCAGCACCATGAGGGAAGCCATCTTCATTTCAAAAGCTTCTATTTTCTTACCCAAATATTCGGGAGTACGCCCTATCATTAGCCCCGCAACAAACACTGCGATGATAACAAAAGCTAGCATCCCATATAGTCCAGAGCCCACACCGCCGTAAACTACCTCCCCAAGCTGCATAAGCCACATGGGCATGAGTCCGCCTAGTGGTGTGAGCGAATCAAGCATGGAGTTCACTGCGCCATTTGAGGCGCCGGTTGTAGCCACTGCCCACAAAGCCGAGTTGGCGGCGCCGAAACGCACTTCCTTACCCTCCATGTTGCCGCCTGACTGCATACTACTGGCTGACTGGTTAACATTAAGGGCTGTTAGTGAAGGATTGCCATGTTGCTCCGCCCAAACACAGACTGACAGTATCACGACAAAAATAATAGTCATGGCAGCGAGGAGCGCCCAGCCCTTGCGTGTATCCCCTACCATTTTGCCAAAGGTGTAGCATAACGACGCCGGGATAAGCAGAATCGCCAGTGTTTCCAAGAAATTAGTAAGCGGGGTTGGATTTTCAAAGGGATGCGCCGAATTTACGTTGAAAAAACCGCCACCATTCGTCCCCAGCATTTTGATAGCCTCCTGGGAGGCGACGGGACCTACTGTTATTACCTGTTGACTAACCGTCTGTCCGCTGGTGTCCTGCATAACCTGCACAAGCGTCGCTGTATGACCGGAACTGAATGCTTGCACTACACCCTGGGAAACTAATATCACTGCCAAGACAATGGACAGCGGCAGCAGAATATAGAGTATACTCCGCGTCATGTCCATCCAGAAATTACCTATTGTCTTAACAGAATGACGGCTGAAACCCCGTATCATAGCCACGAGGACAGACATGCCAATAGCCGCCGAAAGAAAGTTGTGAACCGCCAGTCCGAGCATCTGGGTAAGATAGCTCATCGTCGTCTCCCCACCATAGTTTTGCCAGTTGGTGTTGGTATTGAAACTGATTGCGGTATTGAGGGCAACCCCGGGTTGAACAGCCTCTATGTTCTGGGGATTAAGGGGGAGAAGCGCCTGGAGACGTTCTAGAGCATAAAGCAAAATTATACCTAACAAAGCAAAAATGAGGATACCTATCGCGTAGGTTTTCCAGTCCATCTCCTCGTCTGGATGCAGTCTTAGAATGCGATAAATGAAACGCTCGATGGGACCGATGACAGGCGAGAGGAAAACACGTTCGCCCTGATAGACACGTGCCATGTAAGACCCTAGCGGCTTAACTAGCAATAGCAGAATGATGACATATAGAGCGATTTGTAGCCAATCATAGAATGTCATTCAAACCACTCCGGCTTAAGTAAAGCTAATACCAAGTACATCAGTAAAAATATCGAAATTATACCCACAATGATATAAAGAGCATTCATGCTATGACCTCATCAAACGTTGGCAAATAGTGATAAGTCCTAGAGTTATCAGAAAGAACAAAATAAACAACACTAGAGGGACAACATCATTCACTGTCCATATTGTAATGGGGTATTGGTCAATGAAGTGTCAAGAAAACAAAGCAGCACCTCAAGAAAATATCAAGAAATTTTACTTTGAAGATATCCCGGATTTTCCGTATAGGTTATTTGATATCAAAAAACCCCTGGGACTAAATCCGAGGGGCCAATTTATATCTTGGTGGAGACGGGGGAGGGTCGAACTCCATCTCACCGAAATATTCTAAGCCTGTTAAGACAGAGGAGAGGGCTGATGGTAATTTTTCAGGTTTAAATATTTCAAGAAATTAAGGACTCTCTAATACTTCGAAGCCCCTATCTCTTCCATCTTACCGGTGACGACGAAGACCACACGCTCGCAGATGTTGGTGACTCTATCGGCGCTACGCTCCAGGTTATGAGCTACCCAGATAAGCCGGGTAGCCCGTGTAATTGTTTTAGGGTCCTCGGCCATGAAGGTCAGCAACTCGCGGAAGACCTGGTCATAAAGCTGGTCGACCATATCATCCTCGGCACTGATTTTCTTAGCGGCTTCGGCATCGCGGTTAACGAAGGCGTCCAAGCTACGGCGCAGCATATCTACTGTCTGCTCCGCCATACGGGGAATATCGATAAGTGGCTTTAACGGGGGTTCATCTCCAATCATAATAGCTATCTTGGCTATCCCTTCAGCATAGTCGCCAATCCGTTCCACCTCGGATACGATATTCAGCACTGCCAGGATAATACGCAGGTCACTTGCCATCGGCTGTTGCGTGGCGATAAGCTCCACGCACTTCTCTTCGATTTCAAAACGTTTTTGATTTATCTTTTTATCATCCGTCACTATCTGATGTGCTAAATCAAGGTCCCGGTTCTTTAGTGCATCGATAGAACGTGATATGGCTTTACTCACCATGCTGCCCATCGCTAGGATATCGTCCTGTATTTCCCGTAGTTTTTTATGAAAGGCTGTTCTCGTTTCCATGTTGACCTCCTAGAACTCTAGCCGAACCTTCCGGTAATATAGTCTTCAGTACGTTTGTCTTTTGGATTGGTAAATAGCTGGGCTGTTGGTCCATACTCCACGAGCACCCCAGCTCTATCTGGCTCCATCATCATAAATGCCGCCGTGTCCGATACCCGCGCCGCCTGCTGCATATTATGGGTAACGATGATGATAGTGTAATCCGTGGCCAGGTTACGCATCAAGTCCTCGATCTTTAACGTTGCCGCAGGGTCGAGGGCGCTGCACGGCTCATCCATTAAGATTACTTCCGGTTCTACCGCCAGTACCCGTGCGATGCAAAGACGCTGTTGCTGTCCGCCAGAAAGAGCCAAGCCAGACTGCCCCAGTTTGTCTTTAACCTCGTCCCACAACGCCGCCTGACGTAGGCTTTTTTCGACGATTTCCGTAAGCTCACCGTGGTTTTTAATACCGTGCCGCTTGGGACCGAAAGCCACGTTCTCAAATACCGACATCGGGAAGGGGTTGGGCTTCTGAAAGACCATCCCCACCCGCTTCCTTAGCTCAACGACGTCGATTTTTGAGTCGTAAATAGGAATACCATCCAGCTCAACATTCCCCTCCACTTTAACCCCGGGGATAAGATCATTCATACGGTCAAATAGACGCAGCAGCGAGGACTTCCCGCAGCCTGACGGCCCGATAATCGCCGTAATAGCGCACGATGGTATATCCAGCGTGACATTCCTTAAGCATTGGAAAGACCCGTAGTAGAGATTAATATTCTCCGCTTTGAGTTTGGTGACGCATTTGTCTGCGGGCTTAGTAGAAATATCCGGCACATTAAGTTTAATATTCATAACTATTTCCTCTGTCTTGTTTTAATTCTTATAGCTGCCGCCAAGATATCGAAGGAAAGCACTACGAAAAGGAGTACTAGCGCCACGCCCCATACCGTTTCTTTTGGCATGTTGGGGACATGGGCAGCGACTGTATAAAGGTGGTAAGGCAGCGCCATAAACTGGTCTAAAGGTGACTGCGGTAGAGCCGGCAACAAGAAGGCTGCCCCTACTATCAGTATCGGCGCTGTTTCTCCGGCGGCGCGGCTTATCGCCAGCACCGCCCCGGTAATGATGCCCGGCATAGCCTGCGGTAAAACAATATGCCTGACCGTCTGCCATTTGGTTACACCAATGGCGAGACTGCCCTCTCTATACTCCCTCGGTACAGCTAATAGTGCCTCTCTCGACGTGGTAATGACCATCGCCAGCGCCTGGCACGCTAAAGTCAGGCTGGCAGCGAGCAGCGATAGCCCGAAGTGGAAAGCCAGCACGAACACACTCAACCCGAAGAGTCCGAAGACGATGCTGGGCACACCTGCTAGGTTCACGATAGCTAAATTAATAAGCCGGGTCAGCCAGTTATCCCGCGCGTATTCTGTTAGGTATATCCCTGCCAGTACCCCTATCGGCAGGGCAAAAGCAAGGGTGCCAAGCATCAGGTAAAAAGTGCCGATGATGGCAGGTAAAATGCCACCCTCCCTCCCTGCCTGCGATGGGAACTGAACCAGAAAGTCCCAGGTTAATGCGCCGCCTCCTTTGACGATGGTATAGATAATAATAAACAGCACCGGCGTCACGGCAATAACTGTCGCCAGCGTTAGGAAAGTAAAGGCGGTGCGCTGTGATATTTTACGTGAGCTGTATGTCGTCATCAGTATCTACCTCGAAAATTTCCTTTTCTGACGTTCCAGCACTCTTTCGGCGATGATATTTACCCCTAGCGTTAAAATAAATAGGATAAGACCGATGGCGAAGATGGCTTGATATTGCACCCCGCCGCGTACAGCGTTGCCGATACTGTTGGCAATGGCCGCAGTCATCGCGGTCATAGGGTCGGTAGGTGAGGCCGGTACCGCCAGGGCATTGCCGGCAACCATTAAGACCGTCATTGTCTCGCCGATAGCTCTACCCACCCCCAGCATGATGGCGGCAGCGATACCGGATAATGCGGACGGTATACAAACGTGCCATATCGTCTCCCATTTCGTCGCTCCAAGTGCATATGACGCTTCTTTGTATTCTCTTGGCACAGCATGTAAAGCGTCCTCAGAAACACTGACAATTATCGGCAGACTCATTAGCGAGAGCATGATGGCGGCAGTCAGTCCGCATAGGCCGGTGTTCAGATGAAATAGACTCTGGACGAATGGTGAAAGCAGCGCCAGCCCGATAAACCCCATCATCACCGACGGTATGCCAGCCAGTATTTCAATGATGGGTTTCACTGTCTCGGCGACTTTAGGGGGCGCTACCTCGGATAAATAAGCCGCGCAAGCCACGCCGATGGGGACGGCTACAATGGTCGATATTAGAGTAATCATTAAGGTGGATACGAAGAATGGTGCGATACCGAAGACCGGCGGATCGGCATATGGGTACCAGTGTGTGCCGAAGAGGAAATCCCAGGGTTTAGTATTAGCGAAGATAGGCAAACCTTCTTTGAGAAGTATAAATATAATGCCCAGCAGGACTACTATCGTTAACATTCCTGCCAGGAATATCCAGCCCTCGATGACTCTTTCGCCCAACCGCAGCCGCCACCCTAGTCCCTTTTTTGAGACTCCAGCGGCGGTGGGGGCAGTATTTTTTTTCTGCATTATCTTTTTTATTCTACTTTATTTTGACAACGGTACGAAACCAGCGGTGAGCACTTCCTGTTGTCCTTCTACGGATAGACAGTAATCGATGTAAGCCTTGATTACGCCGTTGGGCGTGCCGTTAGTATAGTAGAACAGCAGGCGGGAGATTGGGTATGTATTATTCAGGGCTGTTTCCACGCTTGGTTTTACTGCCGCATCATTAGCGGTTTTCTTTATGCCGAGGGCTTTGACCGTGTTGTTCAGGTAGCCAAGCCCGGAGTAGAAGATAGCATTAGGATTGCTGGCAACCTGTGATATGCCTTCCTCGGTAGAGGGAAGCATCAGCACTTTACCGCCGTATTGCAGCGTCTTATCTGCGGTTGCCATACCCGCCATCTGCACTACCTCTTCCAGAAAGTAGGCGAAGGTGCCAGAGTTGCTATCACGGGAGAAAACGACTATCGGCGCATCGTTGCCGCCGAGCTCTTTCCAGTTGGTTATCTGGTTGGTATATATCGCCGAAAGCTGGGCGAAGGTCAGTTCGGTCAACGGGTTAGTTGGGTTGACGACGACGGAAAGAGCGTCTGTGGCAACCTGGATTTCATAAGGGTTAACTCCCTTTGCTTTAGCCTGGTCTATTTCTTTAGGGGTAATCGCGCGAGAAGCCTGACAAATATCCGTGGTGCCGTCGATGAGGGCAGCGATGCCGACGCCGGAGCCGGGACCGCTAACGGCGATACTTACCTGTGGGTTCGCTTTCATGAAGTTTTCTGCCCATACCGAGCTTAAGGGAGTGATGGTGTTGGAACCGATAATTTTGAATGAGCCGACGAGGATGGTGTTTGTCGCTGTTGTTGTCTGCGTTGCAGTTGTGGTTACGGTGCTACTGCAGCCTGTCAGAACCGCGACGGCTACCAGCACCAGGGCCAGGGGTAAGAACCATTTTTTTACAGATTTGAACAATTTATTCTCCTTCTATTTTTATTTTCTCAATTATGTGTTGTTGCTATTTCTTCGAGATACTCTGCAATGAGGTGATGCCCGTTTAATGCTTCCGGGTGCTCGGCTATGAGGTGTAAAACTGCTTCTGCCGTAGCTATATTCGTCGCCAAGGGCACTCCATGAGCATCACAGATTCTTAACAGGGCGGAGACATCCGGCTCGTGGGGATGGGCGGTTAGCGGGTCGCGCAGGAAGATAACCGCATCAACATCTTCATTGGCTACCATGGCACCTATTTGCTGGTCGCCACCCAGCGGGCCGCTCTGCATCAATGCTACTGGTATGTTGGTTTTTTCCATGATGAGTTGCCCCGTGCTTCTGGTCGCCACCAGTCTAAACCTAGAAAACTCGTCTTTATGCGCCTTAACTAACTGCACCATGTCCTCTTTTTTAACATCATGGGCAATTAAGGCCAGAGTAAATTTCTTCATCTTTATCGCCTTCTGCGTTAATTCAATCATGTCTTTCTATGATTAATTATAAGCCGCAGAGTTTAAAGACGAATTAAGGGAATGTTAAGGTTGTGTTAAATTTGGGGGGTGATTAACGGGGGAGGTTGAAAGTAAAGGTGGAGCTTTTGCCCTCTTCGCTTTGAACGTGGATATCGCCGCTGTGGGCTTGAATGGTGTGTTTGGCGATAGCCAAACCTAATCCGCTCCCGCCGCTAGCGCGGGCTTTATCGGCTTTATAAAAGCGCTCGAAGACATGGGGCAGGTCATCCTTGGAAATACCGATGCCGGTGTCGGCGACGCTGACTGTGACCAAGTTGTTATTATAGCTAGTAGACACAGTGACTGTACCGCCCGGTTTATTGAACTTGATGGCATTATGCACCAGATTAATAATCGTCTGCCTAATTCTATCCTTGTCTGCCCGTACGGAGGGCAAGTCGGGGGATAGTTCTTTCAATAAAGTTATCTGTTGTCTTTCCGCTAACGGGC